>CAWCLL010000008.1:0-143439 GCA_963796405.1 uncultured Actinomycetes bacterium | reverse complement strand
CAGCTGCGCCGAGCGGTGCGGGTTTGCGCCCACCTGTCCCTCTGGGACGGCTGGTCGTCGCGGCCCGTCGCGACTACCACCGTCGCGACACCGAACGAAGGGAGGATGCGTGCATGCACGCTTGATCGCGGTCGGGATGGCCGCATTCGTACTCGCCGGAGGGGCCGCGGCATTCGCGACGCACGGGTGCCGATCCCGTCGGTCACGGGAACGATCACCGTCTGCCACGAGCGGGATGGGGACGACCTGCGCGTCGTCAGCGACGCTTCGAAGTGCAAGCGGAAGGAGCGCGCGTTGACATGGAACGTGCAAGGCCCGGCTGGGCCGGCCGGACCAGCCGGGCCCGCGGGCGAGCAGGGTGCCCAAGGGGCGCCGGGCCCACAGGGACCGCAAGGGCCGCAGGGCCCAGCCGGAGCTGACGGCGCGCAGGGGCCGGCAGGCGCCGACGGCGCGCAGGGCCGGCAGGTCCCGCGGGCCCCGCAGGCCGAGGGGCCCGGCCGGCGAGTCGCTCGAGACGCTCGGCGCACTCCAAGGCTCGGCCTGCGTGCGGCAGGACGGCTCGGCGGGCACGGTCGACGTCTCGACCGGCGCGGGCGACGTCATCGTCTTCACGTGTGAGGGCGCCGCGCCGCCACCGCCACCGCCTCCGACGACCGGGCTCGTGATCAACGAGCTCGACTACGACCAGGTCGGGGCGGACGTCGACGGCTACGTCGAGATCGCGAACACGTCTTCCGGCGCGATCGCGCTGGACGGGATCGCGCTCGTGCTCGTGAACGGCGGCGACGGGACGGAGTACGACCGCGAGGTGCTGACCGGGTCGCTCGCGGCTGGCGCTTACCTGACCGTCGCGATCGAGGCCCAGAACGGCGCCCCCGACGGCGTCGCGCTGGTCGACACGGCGTCCACCGCGCTGCTCGACGCGCTCTCGTACGAAGGCGAGATCACGGCGGCCACGATCGACGGCCAGACGTACGACCTCGTCGAAGGCACCGCGTTCGCCGGGGCGGACTCGAACACGATCGACGGGTCGCTGTCGCGCATCCCGGACGGTCGGGACACGAACGACGCCGCATCCGACTGGGCGTTCACGCAGACCAAGACGCCGGGCGCCGCGAACGTCGCGTCGCCGTAGCGCTCACGAGCCTCCCGCGTCCGGCCGCCGGCGCCGGGCGCGGGAGCGCTCGCGGCGCGCGAGCCGCTCCTCGAGCTCGGCGAGCTCCCGCTGAAGCTCGCGGTAGCTCCGCAGGCGCTCAGGGTCGAGCGTGCCCGCCTCGATCGCCGCCGCGACGGCGCAACCGGGCTCGCCCTCGTGCCGGCAGTCGGAAAACTTGCACTGCGCCGCGAGCTCCACGACGTCCTCGAACGCGTCCTCGAGGCCCTCGTCCGCGAGCCAGAGGTGGAGCTCGCGCATGCCCGGGTTGTCGACGACCAGCCCGCCCCCGGGGAGCACGATCAGCTCGCGGCGCGTGGTCGTGTGGCGGCCCGAGCCGTCACGCGCGACGTCGCCCGTCTCCAGCCGCTCGTCGCCCGCGAGCGCGTTCACGAGCGTCGACTTCCCTGCGCCCGACGGGCCGAGGAGCGCTCCCGTCACGCCGGGCCCGAGATATCCGCGAACCGTGTCGAGCCCGGCTTCAGTGCGGGAGGAGATCGCATGCACCGCGACCTCGCCGAGATCGCCGAGTTCGCCGATGACACGCTCGGGATCCGGCTCGAGGTCGGCTTTCGTGAAGAGGATCACCGGTCGCGCGCCGCTCTCCCAGACGAGCGTGAGGTAGCGCTCCAGCAGTCGGGTGCTCGGATCCCCGGTGAGCGGGACGACGAGGAAGACGACGTCGACGTTGGCGGCCACGACCTGCTCCCGCGCGATGTCTGCGCCGGGGTCGTGAGCCGCGCGGCGCGAGAATTTCGTGCGCCGCGGGAGCACGGCTCTGATCACGGGGGCGTCACGCGCGCTCGGCTCGAGCGCGACCCAGTCTCCGACCGCCGGCAGCTCTGCGGTGTCCTGGTCGCGGCGCGCCCTGCCCGGGAGGCGGGCGCGGGTCTCGCCGTCCTCCGTGAGCACGTCGTACGCGCCGCGGTGCGGGACCGCTACCCGGCCCGGGATCAGGCCTTCGGCGCGATGCTCCTCGAACGCGGCGCTCCAACCGTCGTCCCAGCCGAGCGTCGCGAGCTCCGGCACGCTCGCCCGTTACCTCTCGAGGGCGCGCGCGAGCGCCGCGTCGAGGTCGGGATACCGGAACGTGAAGCCCGCGTCGAGCAGGCGGGCGGGGAGGGCGCGCTGGCCGTCGAGCAGCGCCTCCTGTCCCATCTCGCCGAACGCCGTCCTGACCGCGAACGCGGGCAGCGGGAAGACCGTCGGGCGGTGAAGCGCGGTGCCGAGTGCCTTCACGAACCGGGCGTTCGTCGCCGGGTTCGGGGAGCAGAGATTGACGATCCCTCGAAGGTCGTGCTCGAGGGCGAACCGATACGTCTCGACGACGTCGTCGAGCGCGACCCAGCTCCACCACTGCTTCCCGCTTCCGACGCGTCCGCCGAGCCCCAGCCTGAACGGGAGGAGCAGGCGCTCGAGCGCGCCGCCGGCACTCGAGAGGACGATGCCCTGCCGGAAGCCCACGACGCGGACGCCCGCCTCGCGCGCCGGCTCGGCAGCGTTCTCCCACGCCCGGCCGACGTCGGCGAGGAAGCCGGAGCCGAGCGCCGACTCCTCGGTGAGGATCTCGTCGCCGCGATCGCCGTAGATCCCGACGCCGCCCGCGCACACGAGCGCCGGATGGGGGTCGAGCTCGGCCGCCACCCGGGCGAGGAGGCTCGTCGCGGCTACCCGCGACTCGAGGATCTCGGCTCTGCGCTTTTCGTTCCAGCGGCGGCCGATGTTCGCGCCGGTGAGGTTCACGATCGCGTCGACGCCGGTCAGCAGCGCCGGGTCGAGGGCCCCGTCGGTCGGGTTCCAGAAGATCTCGTCGGGGCCGGCCGGCTCGCGCCGCACGAGCCGGAGGACGTCGTGCCCTGCTGACGCGAGCGCCGGGACGAGAGCGGATCCGATGAGCCCCGACGCGCCGGAGACGACAACCTTCATGCTCCCGGATTGTGTCAGCCTCCGAGCCGCAGCCGTCGGCGACGCGGACGCCCCGCACCGCGCATCCGCGACGGCGTGCGCGCCGCGCTCCCGCTCGCGCCGAGCCCGATCCTCTTCGGCCTCTCTTTCGGCGTCCTCGCGAAGACGGCCGGGATGGGCTTCGGTGCCGCGGTCGTCATGTCCGCGACGACGTTCGCCGGCGCCTCCCAGTTCGCCGCGGTGTCGGTTCTCGACGCGGGCGGGACCGTCCTCGCCGCGATCGCCGCTGCCGTGTTCCTCAACGCGCGCTACATGGCGATCAGCATCACGGTGGCGTCGATCTTCCCCGGCGGGAAGCTCCGTCGGACCCTCGAGTCGCAGTCCATCGTCGACGAGTCGTGGGCGCTGGCGGGTCGGGGCGGCGGACGGTTCGAGCGGTCGATCCTCGTCGGGTCCGGGATCGTCTTCTACGTCCTGTGGGTCACGAGCACGGCCGCGGGGACGTTCGTCGGCGACCTCCTCGACAATCCGGACGCGCTCGGCCTCGATGCGGCGTTCGCGGCGCTCTTCCTCGCGATTCTCGTCCCGTACCTGAAGGAGCGGAGATCGATTCAGGCGGCCGCACTCGCGGCGGCGATCACGCTCGTGTTCACGCCTGTCGCGCCGGCGGGTGTCCCGATCGTCGCGGCGGCAGCGGCTTGCTTGCTGGGGTTGCGGCGATGACCTTCTGGATCGTCGTCCTCGTCGTCGGCGCAGCCACGATCGCGTTCAAAGCCTCGGGGCCGGTGCTCCTCGGGCGCAAGCCGCTCGGCCCGCGCGTGCAGTCGGTCGTCGATCTCCTGGCGCCGGTGATGCTCGCCGCGCTCGTCGTGACACAGATGCTCGGCGGCGACGAGGAGATCGTCATCGACGCCCGCGTGCCCGGTGTCGCTGCGGCAGCCGTTGCGATCTGGCGCGGCGTGCCGCTGATCGTGGCGATGGTGATCGCCGGTCTCGTGACCGCGCTACTGCGTGCGGCCGGGGGCGAGCTAGGCCTCGCGTCGAGGCACGCGCGCGCGCCAGAACACCGCGATACCGCCGATTGCCTCGGCGACGAGGCTGAGCAGGCCGATCAGGAGGAGCCACAGTCGAAAGTGCCGCATACGAGCGGTGATCGGATGCAGCAGACTCGGGCTTGAGGGCCGGCTTCGACGCAGCGTTTTCACGATTCCGACTGTTCCCCATTTTCCGCTTGGCCAACCGTTGCTCAGCTTGGCGGCCGGAAGACCGCGAACGGGTCGGTGACCTCGAGCCGGCTCGTCCGGAAGCGGAAGACCTCCGCCGGCCGCCCGCCCGCGGGGCCGTGGGCGCGCCGCTCGCCGGTCGGCACGAGCACGCCCCGCCGGAGGAGAACGCGCTTGAGGTTCGTCGCGGAGACGTCGTAACCGAGCGCGGCCGCGTAGATGTCGCGCAGCTCGGCGAGCGTGAAGGTCGGTGGCGCCAGGGCGAAGCCCACGTTCGAGTACGAGAGCTTCCCGCGCAGGCGTTCCCTGCCCGCGAGCACGATCGCACCGTGGTCGAACGCCGTCTCCGGCAGCGCGTCCACGGGATGCCAGCGTGTGTCCGCCGGGACGCGCGGGTCGATCCCGAGCGGCACGAGGCCGAGATACGCGGTCGCCAGCTCCCACCGGCCGGGATGCCGATCCGGATCGCTCCACGTGCCGAGCTGCTCGAGGTGCGCGACCTCGCTCACGTCGACCTTCGTCTCGAGGTGGCGAAGGATGGACTCCTCGAGCGTCTCGCCCTCGCCGAGTACGCCGCCGGGAAGCGACCAGGCGCCGCGAAACGGCTCACGCGCGCGCTCCCAGAGGAGCACCTGGAGCACGTCGTCGCGAACCTGGAAGACGACCGCGAGTGCGGCATGCGCGGGGAGTGATGTCGAGGTGGTAGACTCGGGCACGAGGTTATTGCCTCAGAGGCGAAAACTACCATGAACCGGCAACCCGAGAGCCTTCGAAACCACCCGGTCGACCTCCTCGTCGTCGGCGGCGGTGTCGCCGGGCTCTTCGCCGCTCTCTGCGCCGCCTCCGAGGGGCGCGTGCTCGTCCTCGCGAAAGGCCCGCTCCTCGCGTCGACCAGCTCGCTGGCGCAGGGCGGCATCGCAGCCGCCGTCGGCGTCGACGACTCGCCGGACCTCCACGCCGAGGACACGCTGCGGACCGGGCGGGGGCTCTCGCGGCCGACCGCGGTCGCGGCGCTCACCGGCGAGGCCGCCGCGCGGATTCGCGATCTCGTCGAGCTCGGGGTCGAGTTCGACGACGACCTCGGGCTCGAGGGCGGGCACAGCCGCCGTCGCGTCGTGCACGCGGGCGGCGCGGCGACCGGAGACCGCGTCGCGCGGCGGCTCGCCGAGCGCGTGCTGGCGCATCCGGCGATCGAGGTCGCCGAGGGCGAGCGCATGCAGGCGGTCTGGCGCGACGGCGACCGCTGCGCAGGCGTCGTCACCGACCGGCGGGCGGTGCCCGCGCGCGCGACCCTTCTCGCGACAGGCGGTGCGGCGGCGCTTTGGCAGCGGACGACGAACCCTCCGGGCGCCGTGGGCGACGGGATCGCCGCCGCGTACCGCGCGGGCGCGGCCGTTGCGGACCTCGAGTTCACGCAGTTCCATCCGACGACGCTCGTGGACTCGTCGCTCCTGCTCTCGGAGGCGCTTCGTGGCGAGGGCGCGCTGCTCCTCGACGAGCGCGGCGAGCGCTTCACGGACGAGCTCGCCCCGCGGGACGTCGTTGCCCGCGAGATCGCCGCGCGCGGCACCGCGCTCCTCGACCTGCGGGAGATCGACCGCGAGCGCTTCCCCGGGCTCATGGGCCGGCTCGTCGAGCAGGGCTACGACCCCGCCGAGACGCCCATCCCGGTCGCGCCGGCTGCGCATTACACGATCGGCGGGATCGTCACCGATCTCGATGGCCGGAGCGAGCTCCCGGGCCTGTACGTGGCGGGTGAGTGTGCCGCGACCGGCGTGCACGGGGCTAACCGGCTCGCATCGAACTCGCTGCTCGAGTGTCTCGTCTTCGGCCGGCGCGCAGCGCTCGCAGCGCTGGCCGAGCCAGGCCCGCTCCCTCGTGATCTCCCGCAGGACGCACCGGCTCCCGAGCTCGTGACCGACTGGCTTCGGCGCGCGCTCTGGCGCGACGGCGGCCTCGTGCGCGATGCCGCCGGTCTCGAGCGGCTTCGCTCGGCTCCCCACCTGCTCACGCGTCTCATCGTCGAGACCGCGCTCGTCCGGGAGGAGAGCCGCGGTGCCCACTTCCGCGTCGACTTCCCCTCCGAGGAAGACGCCTTCGAGCGGCACGTCGTCCTTCGCCGCGGATCCGACCCCGCCCTGGAGACATGGCTGTAGCGGTCGACACCCTCGAGCGCATCGTCGCCGCCGCGCTCGCCGAGGACGTCGGCACCGGGGACGTCACGACCGATGCGACCGTGGACGCGAGCGCGCGCGGCACCGCTCAGCTCCTCGTGAAGGAGCCGGGCGTCGTGTGCGGGCTCGAGGTCGCTGCGGAGGTGTTCCGCACGCTCGATCGCGACGTCCACTTCGAGCCGCTCGTCGATGACGGCTCATGGGTCGACGGCCCGACCGAGGTCGCGACCGTCGCGGGCCCGCTGCGCGCGATCCTGACGGGCGAGCGCACGGCGCTCAACTTCCTCGGCCGGCTCTCCGGGATCGCGACGCTGACCCGCCGCTACGTCGACGCGGTCGCCGGTACGGGAGCCGCGATCCTCGACACGCGCAAGACCACTCCCGGCCTGCGCGCGTTCGAGAAGCAGGCCGTCGCCGCCGGCGGAGGCCGCAACCATCGCTTCGGCCTTTACGACGGCGTGCTGATCAAGGACAACCACCTGCGCGCGGCCGGCTCGGTCGGCTCCGCCGTCGAGCGCGCACGTGCGGCCACCGACCTGCCGATCGAGGTCGAGTGCGACACGCTCGACGAGGTCGCCGAAGCCCTCGACGCGGGCGTCGACGCGATCCTCCTCGACAACATGACTCCGGACGGCCTGCTCGCGGCGGTCGCCCTCACGAGCGGCCGTGCGCGGCTCGAAGCCTCCGGCGGCATCACGCTCGAGAACGTCCGCGCGGTCGCGGAGACCGGGGTGGACGAGATCTCGATCGGCGCCCTCACGCACTCCGCTCGCTCACTCGACGTCTCACTGGAGCTCACATGACCACGTTGGAGATCACAACCATGCAGGAGGAGATCCGCGCGCTCGCCGCCGAGCGCGACACGGTGATCCTCGCCCACAACTACCAGGTGCCGGAAGTCCAGGACGTGGCGGACTTCGTCGGCGACTCGCTCGGGCTCTCGCACGAGGCGGCTCGCACCGACGCGGAGGCGATCGCGTTCTGCGGCGTCCACTTCATGGCCGAGACGGCCGCGATCCTCTGCCCCGAGAAGACGGTGCTCATCCCCGACCTCGACGCCGGCTGCTCGCTCGCCGCGTCGATCAGCGCCGACCAGCTGCGCACGTGGAAGGCCGAGAACCCGGGGGCGGTCGTCGTGTCGTACGTGAACACGACCGCCGAGGTCAAGGCCGAGAGCGACTACTGCTGCACGTCCGGGAACGCGAAGGCGATCATCGACTCGATCCCCGAGGACACCGAGATCCTGTTCCTGCCGGACATGTACCTCGGGCTCTGGCTCGAGAAGGTGACCGGGCGCACGCTCCGGATCTGGATGGGCGAGTGCCACGTGCATGCGGGCATCCGGCCGCAGGACATCCAGAAGTGGCAGGACGACGCGCCGGACGCCGAGCTGCTCGTCCACCCCGAGTGCGGGTGCGCGAGCCAGTGCATGGCGTTCGGGAACGGCCGCACGCACATCCTCTCGACCGAGGGGATGATCCGCTTCGCGCGGCAGTCGCCGAAGGAGCGGTTCCTCGTCGCGACCGAGACCGGGATCATCCATCGCCTGAACAAGGAAGCGCCGGAGAAGCGCTTCGAGGCCGTGTCCGAGAAGGCGATCTGCCGGTACATGAAGATGATCACGCTCGAGAAGCTCCGCGACTCGCTGCGCGACTGGAAGCACGTCGTGACGGTCGAGCCGGAGATCGCGGCCCGCGCCCGCGGCGCGATCGACCGCATGGTCGCGATCGTGTAGGGCGAGGCTTGCCTCGCCCTCTCAGCGCCGCGGAGCGCGCGTTCCTCGAGAACCCGTTCGTCGGGACGATCACGGACCTGCGGCCCGACGGCTCGCCGCACACGACGGTCGTCTGGGTCGACGTCGACGACGACGGCGTCTCGTTCAACACCGCCTACGGCAGGGCGAAGCCGCGCTACATCGCCGACGACGGGCGCGTCTCGCTCTCGGTGGTCGACCCGGGCGACCCGTACCGCTGGATCGTGGTCGACGGCACGGCCGAGCTCGTCGACGAGGGCGCCGACGACCAGATCGACCGCCTGGCGAAGAAGTACATCGACCGGGACTCGTACCCGTTCCGCGCGCCGGGCGAGCAGCGCGTGACCGTCCGGATCACGCCGGCGCGGATCGAGAGCCGCGGCCTCGGACAGTGAGCGAGCTGCGGGGACCGCCGCGTGGCGCCAGCACGGCGCCCGCGAGGGGCTCGAGGTCGTGTTCCCCGTGCGCGACGGCGGCGGCTATTCACGAATGCCTTCCCGGGACCGATCGCGCTCGAGTCGGGGGCACTCCGAGGCTACACGTCCTACGCGACCCTGACCGAGTGCACGGGCGGCAGGTTCGTCGCCGCGCTGAACCACGACGCGCCTGCATCCGACGAGCCGAAGACGTCGCCCGAGGTCGCCCCGAAGAAGAGGCTCATCGACTCGCCGGAGCCCTCGCGCGCGAACGCCTGGCGCAGGATCGTGAGGTACGCGTCCTCCTGCGGGAAGCCGTCGCCGCGCGCGGTCCACGACGCACCCGCATCCCGCGTCTCGTACACGCGCACGCGTCCGTCCGGAGTCACGCGGTCCAGGTCGGCGACGAGCGGGATGACGAACGCGCTGTCCGGATCGTCCGGGTCGATGACCATCGGGAAGCCGAAGTCGGACGGCAGTCCCTCCGCGATGCTGACCCACGCCTCGCCCGCGTCGTCGGAGCGGTACACGCCCCCGTGGAACTGCATGAACAGCCGCTCGGGCGCGTCGGGCGACCGGTGCATGTTGTGGACGCAGAGGTCGATCGTGTCCTCGCGCTTCTCCTCCGGCATGTACCGCGGGTAGAGGCCCTTGTTGCCGTGCCGCCAGGTCTGCCCGCCGTCGTCGGAGAGCCAGACCCCGACCGCGGAGATCGCCATCGCGATCCGCTGCGGGTCGCCCGGCCAGGTCGCGATCGAGTGCAGGCACATCCCGCCCGCGCCGGGGCTCCAGTCGGGTCGCGTGGGCTGCTCCCAGAAGGGCTGGTTCAGCTGCCAGGTGAGCCCGCCGTCGCGGCTCTCGAAGAGGACGCCCGGCGCGCCGCCGGCGTACAGGAGCCCGTCTTCCTCCCCGACAGCGACCAGCCAGAGACGTTCGAGCGGCTTCTCCTGGTCCTCGGGCAGCGCGAGGCCCTCGGCCTGCTGCCACTCCTCCGCGAGATCGTCGGTGTAGAAGACCTTCGGCCCGTAGAACGCCGACGTCACGCACGCGAGGTAGCGGCCGCTCCGCGGGTCGCGCATCGCGAACTCGACCGGCTCGCCGGCGAACGCGCGCGAGGTGATCTCGAACGCGCCGCCGTCGCCCTCGAGCGAGAACAGGCCCTTCTTCGTTCCGACGAGAAGCTCGGTCATCTGCCTCAACCTCCGCTGATCGATGGGATCACGTGGATGCGATCGTCGGCGGAGAGCGCCGTCTCCTCGCGGCTCTTCTCGCCGTTGACGAAGACGTTGACGTGCTCGCGGATCGTCGTCTGCTCGTCGAGGATCCAGCCGGCGATCGCGGGGTGCTCGCGCTCGAGCGCGCAGAGCACGTCCCGGACGGTCGCGCCCTCCACGCTGGAGCTCCCTCCTGCCGCCCGCCAGCTCGGAGAGCGGGGCGCGCAGCCTCACGACGGCCATAGCTCGATCCTAGATCGCATCACTGGTTAGACGACGAACCGGAGGCAGACTCATCGACAGGCTTCAGCTCGAGGACGCCGTGTGGGGCGCCGTACTCCTCGAGCTTCGCGAGGAAGGGCGCGGGCGGGAACGCCTCCGGGCCGAGGACGCCGGCGCCCTTCCAGTCTCCCGAGGCGAGCGAGCTCGAGCGCGATCACGGGGTTGATCGCCGTCTGCCAGACGACCGCCTGCGAGCCGTACTCGCGCATGGTCTCCTCGTTGTCGACGACGTGGTAGAGGTAGGTCTTCCGCGGTGCGCCGTCCTTCCCGAGCCCGGTCACGAGCGTCCCCGCGCAGGTCTTCCCGGTCATCCGCTCGCCGAGGGTCGCGGGGTCGGGGAGCGCCGCCGCGACGACGTCGCGCGGGGCGACCTCGACGCCCTTCACGGGGATCTTCTCCTTCGAGTCGAGCCCGAGCTTGTGCAGCGTCTTCAGCACCTCGATGAACTCGTCGCCGAGCCCGTACTTGAAGGTGACCCGCTTGCACTCGATCCAGCGGGGCACGAGCAGGACCTCCTCGTGCTCGACGTTCACGCACTCGACGGGGCCGATGCCCTCGGGGAAGTCGAACGTCTCCGGCTCCGAGAACGGCGCGGTCGTGTACCAGCCGCGCTCGCGCTCCCAGATCACGGGCGGGTTCAGGCACTCCTCGATCGTCGTCCAGATCGAGAAGGTGGGGGCGAATTCATAGCCCTCGACGACGAGGTTGGCGCCGTCGCGGATGCCGACCTCCTCGATCTCGGAGAAGAGCTCGTCCGCGGCATGCCGCGCGAAGACGTCCGCCGCGCCCGGCTCGATGCCGATGCCGACGAGCGCGAGGAGGCTCTTGGCTTCCCAGTCGGCCGCGCGCTCGAACTGGTAGTCGCCGAGCTTCACCCCGACCTCCTCGAACGGCCGCTCGGGGTGCGGCTCGGAGAGCGTCATCGCCATGTCGAGGTACGTGACCCCCGCGTCGAAGCACGCGTCGAAGATCGGCACGTTGAAGAGCGGGTCGACCGCGTTCAGGACCGCGTCGGCGCCGGTCTCGCGAATGAGCCGCACGATGTCGTCCTTGCTCGACGCGTCGATGCGGTGCGCGCTGAAACGCCCGTCGTCGAGGCTCGCGACGACCGACTCGGGCCGCGACGGGTCGTAGTCCGCGAGCGCGCAGTGCTCGAAGAACGAGCGCCGGCGTGCGATCGACGCGAACGCCGACCCGACGCCGCCGGTTCCGACGACGAGGATCCTCACGGCGCGACGGGTTCTACCTGAACGCAAGCCAGGTTGTACGCTCACCCGAGATAGCTCAGGAACGGAGGTCGTCCACGGTGAGCGTGTCGGTTACCCAGCACAAGCAGTTCATCGGAGGCGAGTGGGTCGAGTCGGCCGGCGGCGAGACGATGGAGGTCTTGAACCCGTCGACCGGCGAGGCGATCGCGGAGGTTCCCCGCGGCACCGCGGAAGACGTCGAGAGCGCGGTCGCGGCCGCCAACAAGGCGTGGGCCGAGTGGCAGGGGAAGACCCCGAAAGACCGGATGGAGCTCCTGCTCGCGCTCGCGGACGTCATCGACGAGAACGCCGAGGAGCTCGCGCGGCTCGAGTCCGTGAACGTCGGCAAGCCGTGGTGGGTCGCGAAGGACGAGCCGCCCGCGATGTCGGACTGCCTGCGCTTCTTCGCCGGCGCGGCCCGGAACCTCGAGGGCAAGTCGGCCGGCGAGTACGTCGAGGGCTACACGTCGATGATCCGGCGCGAGCCGCTCGGGATCGTCGCGGGAATCTGCCCCTGGAACTACCCGCTGTACATGGCGATCTGGAAGATCGGCCCCGCGCTCGCCGCGGGCAACGTCCAGATCGTCAAGCCGGCGGAGCAGACGCCGCTCACGCTGTTGCGGTTCATGGAGCTCGCGCAGGAGGTCATCCCGGCCGGGGTGCTCCAGGTCGTGACCGGGGACGGGATACCCGCAGGCGACGCGCTCGTGAAGCACCCGGACATCCGCCTCGTCTCGCTCACCGGCGATACGGCGACCGGGAAGATCATCGCGAAGAACGCCGCGGACACGGTCAAGCGGCTGCACCTCGAGCTCGGCGGGAAGGCGCCGATGGTCGTGCTCGACGACGCCGACCCGGCCACGGTCGCCGAGGCGATCAAGATCGGCGGCTACTTCAACTCCGGCCAGGATTGCACCGCGTCGTCGCGCATCCTCGTCGCGGGCGGGATCTACGACGACGTCCTCGCCCAGTCGGTCAAGGCAGTGGAAGGCATGTCGGTCGGGGACCCGTCGACCGACGACGAGGTCGAGATGGGCCCGGTCATCTCGCAGGAGCAGCAGGAGCGCGTCCTCGGCTTCCTCGACCGCGCGACCGACGCCAAGGCGACGATCGTCACCGGCGGCGGCGCGCTCGGCGACCGCGGCTTCTTCGTGAAGCCGACGATCGTCGCGGACGTCGGCCAGGATGCCGAGATCGTCCAGAACGAGGTCTTCGGCCCGGTCGTCACCGTCCAGCCGTTCTCCTCGGACGACGAGGCGATCGAGATGGCGAACGGCGTCCGCTACGGCCTCGCGGCATCCGTCTTCTCGGAGAACGTCGGCCGCGCGCTGAAGGTCGCGGCGAAGCTCGACTTCGGGACGGTCTGGGTCAACGAGCACCTGTTCCCGCTCACGCCCGAGATGCCGCACGGCGGCTTCAAGGAGTCCGGCTACGGCAAGGACATGTCGATCTACTCGATGGAGGAGTACACCCGCGTCAAGCACGTCGTCGTGAAGCTCGCCGAGTAACCCAATCGCCCGGAGGGGGCGCGAGTGACAGAACGTCCAGAGGGCGGGGGCGAACAAGCGGGGTCTGACCCCGGACGTGTGCCGATTGTGCGCTGGCTTCCGGGTGCGCGGGGTTGCCTTGTGACTCCGTCGAATCGCTCAGCGATGCCGCTTCGGTGGCTTGTCGGCGCACAAAGGGTCTGACCCTGGACGTGTGCCGAGAGCGTGCCGATCTGTCCACAGGGTGGGCTGCAGGTGAGTTCCTCCGCGGCTCCGCCCGACCACACGGCGCAGCTCGAGCAGGACGCGATCGGCTTTCGCGAGGCGCTCGTCATCGGGCTCGCGTCGACGGCGCCGGCGTACTCGCTCGCGGCGGTGATCGGGACGGTGACGATCGTCGTCGGCGTGCAGGCGCCGGGGGCGCTGCTCGCGTCGTTCGTCCCGATGTTCCTGATCGCGGCCGCGTTCTTCTATCTCAACCGGGCCGACCAGGACGCGGGCACGACGTTCTCCTGGGTCACCCGTGCAATGGGCCCGTGGCTCGGCTGGATCGGTGGCTGGGCGGTGATCACGACCGGGATCCTCGTCGTCGGCTCGCTCGCCGACGTGGGTGCCCGCTACACGTACGAGCTCTTCGGCTGGGACGACGCGGCCGGCTCGAAGACCGCGGTCATGGCCCTCGCGGTCGCGTACATCGTCGTCATGACCGCGATCTGCATCATCGGCACCGAGCTCGCGGCGGAGGTGCAGGACGTGCTGATCGTGATCCAGGTCGGCGCGCTCTTGCTCTTCGCGGGCGTCGCGCTGTACAAGGTCTACGACGGCAGCGCGCCGGAGGGCTCGACGCGGCCCGACGCCGAGTGGCTCTCGCCGTTCGCGATCTCCGACTTCTCGACGCTCGTGTCGGCGCTCCTCATCGGCGTCTTCATCTACTGGGGCTGGGAGAGCGCCGTCAACCTGACCGAGGAGACGCGCGACTCGGCGCGGGCGCCCGGGCTCGCGGCGGTCGTCTCGACGGTGATCCTGCTCGTGACCTACGTCGGCGTGACCACTGCCGTCGTCGCGTACGCCGGGCTCGAGACGCTCGCGGAGTACGACGACGACGACGCGATCTTCGCGGTGCTCGGCGCCGACGTGCTGGGGTCGCCGTGGGACAAGATCGTGATCCTCGCGATCGTGACCTCCGCGATCGCGTCGACGCAGACGACGATCATCCCGTCCTCTCGGACGTCGTTTTCCATGGGACGCCAGAGCGCGCTGCCGCGGATCTTTGCCGCAGTCCACCCGCGCTTCCACACGCCCTGGTTCTCGACTGCGGTGATCGCTGGGCTCGCGATCGCCTGGTACGTGCCGCTCAACATCCTGTCCGAGAACGCGCTGTACGACACGCTCTCCGCGCTCTCGCTGATGATCGCCTTCTACTACGCGCTCACGGGCGTCGCGTGCGCCGTCTACTACCGGCGCGAGCTGCTGAAGTCCGTCAAGAGCTTCCTCTTCATCGGCGTCGGCCCGCTCGTGGGCGCGGCGATCCTCGGCTTCCTGTTCGTGAAGTCGGCGATCGATCTTCTCGGACGCGGAGAACTCGTACTCGGGGCAGGCGATCCTCGGCATGGGCGTACCGTTCGTGATCGGAATGGGCTTCCTCCTGCTCGGCTTCGTGCTGCTCGTGTCTGGCGGCTCGCCGGGAACGAGCGCTTCTTCGGCCGCAAGCCGTTCGAGGCCGTCGACCCCGCCGTCGCGCGAGGCGAATCGTGAGCCGCACGATCGTCGTCGGCGTCGACGGGTCCGGCTGCGCGGACTGCGCCGTCGCGCGCGCCATCGAGCTCGCGCAGGGGCTCGGCGACTCGCTCGTCGTCGCGTACGCGGTCGAGCCTCCGTTCCGGAGCGCCGGCGAGGAGCGAGGCGAGGCGCAACGCGCGCTCGAGGAGCTGGGGCGGCCGGTGGTGGACGCGGCGGTCGAGAAGGCGGTCGAGGCGGGGGTCGAGGCGGAGGCCGTGCTCGTCCCGAAGCGTCCGGCCGAGGCGCTGCTGGCCCTCGCCGAGGAGCGCGACGCGCGGATGATCGTCGTCGGGTCGGCGAGCGAGCGTCCGCTCACGGGCGTGATCCTCGGCTCGGTGCCGCACAAGCTCGTGCACCGCTCGCGGGTCCCGGTGCTCGTAGTGCCCATGCCCGACGACGACTGAGCATCCGCTTCGTCCATTGCAGCGCGGTCGGTTACCGCTTAGGCTCGCGCGATGGACACGGCCGAGGGGGTCGTGGCCGCAGACGTGCGGCTCGAGAACGTCGTCAAGGAGTTCGACGGCGCGGTCGCTGTGGACGGGATCACGGTCGACGTGCCGCGGGGGGAGTTCTTCGCCTTCCTCGGGCCCTCGGGCTGCGGCAAGACGACGACGCTGCGCCTGATCGGCGGCTTCGAGGAGCCGACCGCCGGCCGGATCCTCCTCGGCGACCAGGACGTCGTCGGCGTGCCCCCGTACAAGCGCGACGTCAACACCGTGTTCCAGAGCTACGCGCTCTTTCCGCACATGTCGATCGAGGACAACGTCGCGTTCGGGCTCGAGCGGAGAGGCGTCGCGAAGGAGGAGCGCAGCGGCCGCGTGAACGAGATCCTCGAGCTCGTCGGCCTCGACCGGCTTCGCGAAGCGCAAGCCGAAGCAGCTCTCGGGCGGGCAGCAGCAGCGCGTGGCGCTCGCCCGCGCGCTCGTCAACCAGCCGCGCGTCCTGCTCCTCGACGAGCCGCTCGGCGCGCTCGACCTCAAGCTCCGCAAGCAGCTGCAGCTCGAGCTGAAGCGCATCCAGGCCGAGGTCGGCATCACGTTCGTGCACGTCACGCACGACCAGGAGGAGGCGATGACGATGGCGGATGCGATCGCGGTCATGAACCGCGGCCGCATCGAGCAGCTGGGCCCGCCGCAGGAGCTGTACGAGCGTCCCGCGACCGCGTTCGTCGCGGGCTTCCTCGGGATCTCGAACCTGCTCGCGGGCACCGTCGAGGGCCCGGACGCGGTCCGGCTCGAGAGCGGCGAGGTCGTCCGCGCGCGCGTGGACGGGCGCACGGGGCAGGTCGCCGCCGGGGTGCGGCCGGAGAAGATCGCGATCGGCCCGCGCGGCGGCGAGAACGTGCTGCACGGGACGGTCGTCGAGACCGCGTACCTGGGCGTCGCGACGCAGGTCGTCGTGCAGACGAACGCGGGGACCGTGCAGGTCTTCGCGCAGAACATCGACACCGGCGCGCGGATCCCGGGCCGCGGCCTGCCGGTGACGCTCAGCTGGAGCCCGGAGGCGACGTTCGTCGTCGCCCGAGAGGCGCAACCCGAAGAGGAGGCGACATGAACGGGAGGATCACGAGGGACGAGCTTCTGCGCCGCGGCGCCGCCGCAGGCGTGCTGCTCTCGTTCCCCTCGCTCCTCGCGGCCTGCGGCGGCGGCGGCAACGGCGCTGCGGACGGCGGGGGCGAGGTGCTGGACGTCCTCAACTTCTCGAACTGGCCGTTCTACATGGACGTGCAGGGCAAGCGGCACCCGACGCTCGACCAGTTCACGCAGGAGAAGGGCATCGACGTCAACTACTACGAGGACATCAACTCGAACGACGAGTACTTCGCGAAGATCCAGGGCCGGCTCGCGCAGGGCCAGGGGATCGACCGCGACCTCATCGTCGCGACCGACAACTCCCGCTTTCCCGCGCTCTACGTCGACCAAGGCTGGGTGCAGGAGCTCGACAAGGACCTCATCCCGAACATCTCGAACCTCATCGACGCGCAGGCGTCGCCTGCCGTTCGACCCCGACCGCACGTACTCGCTCCCGTGGCTCTCCGGCATGGACGGGATCGCGTGGAACGAGGACGTCACCGGTCCCGTCACGAGCATCACGCAGCTGTTCGAGGACTCGAGCCTGAAGGGGAAGGTCACGGCCCTCAGCGAGATGTCGGACACGCTCGGCCTCGTGCTGCTCGACAACGACGACGACCCGGCAGCGGTGACGGACGAGGCGTTCGACCGGGCGCTCGAGCGAGTCCAGGCGGCGGTCGACTCCGGTCAGATCAGGAGGTTCACCGGCAACGACTACGTCCAGCCGCTGGTCAACGGCGACCTCGCGGCCTGCATCGCGTGGTCCGGCGACATCGCGTCCGTCGTGGCCGACAACCCCAAGCTCAAGTGGGCGCTTCCGGAGAAGGGCGGGATCATCTGGACCGACAACATGCTCATCCCGACCGGCGGCAGCGTGCCAACGGCCTGACGTACATGAACTTCGTGTACGACCCGAAGATCGCTGCCCAGATCGCGGTCGGGACGAGCTACATCCCGTCCGTCAAGGGTGTCAAGGAGGAGGCGGTCAAGCTCGACCCCGCCTCGGCGAACAACCCGCTCATCTTCCCGGACGACGAGACGCTCTCGCAGGTCCAGCTTCAACGACCCGGAGATGATCAACAACGAGGACTACATCAAGCGGTGGCAGGAGGTCCAGGGCACAGTAGGACGTGGATGGGCTCCTTCTTCCACCGGCATCCGGGCCTCGCGCCCTACTTCCTGCTCGCGCCCGGGATCGTCTGGCTCGCGGTCTTCTTCCTCGTCCCGCTCGCGTACCTCGGCTACCAGTCGCTGCAGTCGGGGACGTTCCCGACCTTCGAGTTCACCTGGGAGTTCTCGAACTTCACGGAGGCGATCTCGCGACTACCGCGAGCAGCTCGTCCGCTCGTTCGTCTACGCGGGGATCGCGACGGTCGCCTGCCTCGTCCTCGCGTACCCGCTCGTCTACTGGATCGCGTTCCGGGCCGGGCCGTGGCGCAATCTCTTCCTGCTCTTCATCATCGCGCCGTTCTTCGTCACCTACCTGATCCGGACGCTCGCGTGGCTGAACATCCTCGCGGACGAGGGGCCGGTCGTCGGGCTGCCTCCGCAGCCTCCACGTCCTCGACGAGGACGGCCGCCTGCTCGCGACGACCTTCGCCGTCGTCGCGGGCATCACCTACAACTTCTTCCCGTTCATGGCGCTCCCGCTGTACGTCTCGCTGGAGCAGATCGACGCGCGGCTGCTCGAGGCCGCGAAGGATCTCTACGCGAGCCCGACGCAGGCGTTCCTGCGCGTGACGCTTCCGCTCTCGGCGCCCGGGATCGTCGCGGGGACGCTGCTCACCTTCATCCCCGCGGCGGGCGACTTCATCAACGCCGAGCTCCTCGGCACGCCGAACCAGCAGATGATCGGGAACGTCATCCAGGCGAAGTTCCTCGAGTCGCTCGACTACCCGACGGCGGCGTCGCTCTCGTTCATCCTCATGGCCGCTGATCCTCGTCGCGCTGCTCGTCTACGCGAAGATCGTCGGCTCGGAGAAGCTGACCGGATGACTGGCGCTTCGTCAAGCGTCATGCGCTCACCGCCTACGCGCTGCTCGTGGTCGGCTACCTGATGCTGCCGATCGCGGTCGTCATCCTCTTCTCGTTCAACAAGCCCGACGGACGCTTCAACTACGTCTGGGAGGAGTTCACGCTCGACAACTGGGTCGAACTGGGACGCCGTGCTCGGCCTGCGGGACGCGCTCGTCGACGTCGCTCGAGGTCGGGCTCCTCGCGACCCTCGTCGCGACGGTGCTGGGGACGCTGATGGCCCTCGCGATCGTCCGGCACGACTTCCGCGGGCGCGGCTCGGCGAACGTCCTCGTCTTCCTGCCGATGTCGACGCCGGAGATCGTCCTCGGCGCCTCGCTGCTGACGCTGTTCCTGAACTTCACGAGCTTCACGCTCGGCTTCGTGACCATCTTCATCGCCCACGTGATGTTCATCGTCAGCTTCATCGTCGTCACGGTGAAAGCGCGGCTGATCGGCTTCGACCGGCACCTCGAGGAGGCCGCGATGGACCTCGGCGCGAACGAGTGGACGACGTTCCGGAAGATCACGCTGCCGCTGCTCGCGCCCGCGATGCTCGCGGCGGCGCTGCTCGGGTTCGCGCTCTCGATCGACGACTTCGTGATCACGTACTTCGTCGCCGGCGGCGAGCAGACGTTCCCGGTCTTCGTCTGGGGGATCGCGCGCGTCGCGGTGCCGCCGCAGGTGAACGTCGTCGCGAGCGGGATCTTCCTGATAGCGATCGCCATCGCGCTCGGTAACGTCCTCTGGGAGTATCGAGCCGCGAAACGTCAGCGAGGAGCCACATGAGCGTCACGTCCCCGATCGATCTCCAGAAGGCGGCGAAGGAGCACCTCTGGATGCACTTCACCCGCATGGGCGAGTACGCGACGCACGACGTCCCGATGATCGTCCGCGGCGACGGCTGCTACCTCGAGGACGCGAACGGGAAGCGGTACCTGGACGCGCTCGCCGGCCTCTTCTCGGTCAACATCGGCTACTCGTTCGGCGACGAGATCGGGCAGGCCGCGCACGAGCAGATGCGCGAGCTGCCCTTCTACACGAACTGGTCGTACGCGCATCCGCGCGCCGTGGAGCTCGCCGCCGAGGTCGCGTCGCTCGCGCCCGGCGACCTCTCCCGCGTGTTCTTCTGCAACGGCGGCTCCGAGGCCGTCGACTCCGCGTGGAAGCTCGCGCGCCAGTACTACCAGGCGCGCGGCGAGTCGAGCCGCCAGGCGGCGGCGCTCGCCGAGCCCGCGACGCGCCACGACGAGCTCGTCGGCACGCCGGACGCCGCGCCGGTACAAGGCGATCGCGCGCCACATCGCCTACCACGGGACGACCTTCGGCGCGCTCGCGATCAACGGCATCCCCGCGCTCCGCGAGCCGTTCGAGCCGCTCGTGCCCGAGGTGCGGCACGTGTCGAACACGAACCGCTACCACCGCCCGCCGGAGGAGACCGAGGAGGAGTTCACGCGCTTCCTGCTCGACGAGCTCGAGCAGGCGATCCTGTCCATGGGCCCCGAGACCGTCTGCCTCGTGCACATGGAGCCGGTGCAGAACGCGGGCGGCTGCTTCACGCCGCCGGCCGGCTACTGGCAGGGCGTGCGCGAGATCTGCACGCGCTACGACATCCTGCTCTCGGCCGACGAGGTCATCACCGCCTTCGGGCGGGTCGGGTACTGGTTCGGCATCGAGCGCTACGACATCCAGCCGGACATCGTCACGTCGGCGAAGGGGCTCTCCTCGTCGTACGCCGCGATCGGGGCCGTGATCGCGACGAACGGCGTCGTCGAGCCCTTCCTCGAGTCGACCTCGATGTTCTCGCACGGGATCACGTTCGGCGGCCACCCGGTGCAGTGCGCGATCGCGCTCAAGAACATCGAGATCATGAAGCGCGAGCGGATCGTCGAGGGCGTCCGTGAGAACGAGGACGCGTTCCGGGCAACCTTGGCGCAGCTCCTCGAGCTCCCGATCGTCGGCGACCTCCGCGGGACGGGCTACTTCTGGGCGCTCGAGCTCGTGAAGGACAAGGACTCGCGCGAGACGTTCACTGACGCCGAGTGCGAGTGGCTGCTGCGCGAGTACCTCTCGAACGCGCTCTTCGAGGCGGGGATGATCTGCCGCGCCGACGATCGCGGCGACCCCGTGATCCAGATCTCGCCGCCGCTCGTCGCGGGCCAGGCCGAGTTCGACGAGATCGTCCGCATCCTCGGCGAGGTGCTCACCGAGGCCACGCGGCTGCTGCGCGCCTGAGCCCTCAGGCGTCCCGCGCGCAGCGAAAGCCGGAGAAGATCTGGCGGCGCTTCGGGTAGTCCCAGTTCCGGAAGCTCCCGCGGGCGACGAGCGGGTCGGTCGCCCACGAGCCGCCACGGAGGACGCGGTACTCGCTCGCCGAAGTAGACCTCCGAGTACTCCGGGTACGGGTACGACAGGAACCCGGGATAGGGCTGGAAGTGCGACGAGGTCCACTCCCACACGTCGCCGGTCAGCTGGAGGCACCCGGTGGGGCTCTCGCCGCCCGCGTACGAGCCGGCGGGAGCGGGGGAGAAGCGCGTGTGGCCGAGGTTCGCCTCGTAGCCCATGAACTCGCGGCCCCACGGGTACCGGCTCTTCCCCCGCCGCTCGTCCCAGGTCGCCGCGCGCTCCCACTCGAGCTCGGTCGGAAGGCGCTTGCCGGCCCAGTGCGCGAACGCCTCGGCCTCGAAGTAGGACACGTGCTGGACGGGCTCGTCCGCCGGCACCGGCTCGCGTCGGCCGAAGCGGATGCGCTCCCAGCCGCCGTCCCCGAGCCTCCAGTTCAGCGGCGCCGTCACTTCCTGATCCGTCCGCCACTCCCAGCCCGCCGCGCTCCAGTACCTCGGCGTCGAGTAGCCGCCGTCGTCGATGAACTGCGTGAAGTCCCCGTTCGACACCGGCGACGCGGTCGATGACGAACGGCCGCACCTCGACCTCGTGCGGGACGAGCTCGTTGTCGTACGCCCACGGCTCGTCCGTCGCGCCGAGGATGAACGAGCCGCCGTCGATCTTGATCTCGTCGGGCCCGGCCGGCGCGCGATCCGGGGGCCGCGCGTCCCGCACGGGATACCCGGTCTCCGCCCTGAGCTCGAGCGTCTGGAGCATCGTCTCCTGGTGCTGCAGCTCGTTCTGGAGCACGAGCCCGAAGACGAAGCCCTTGCGGAGGAGCGGGTCCGGGACGTCGAAGTCGACGTGGTCGAGCGCGGCGAACACACGCTCGCGCACATTCGCGGCGTAGGCGCGGGCTGCGGCCGGGCTCAGGGCGGGAAGCTCCGCCCGCTCGGCCCGCTCGTGCCGGAACGCGTCGTAGACGTCGTGGTGGGCCTCCGCGAGCGGTGGCTTGCCGTGGAGGTTCCGCAGGAGCCAGAGCTCCTCGAAGTGCGCGACATGGGCGAAGTCCCACACGAGCGGCGAGTGGAGCGGGGAGACCTGGGCGGTGAGCTCCGCGTCGGAGACCGGCTCGAGCAGCGCCTCCGTGGCCGAGCGGGCGCGCTCGAGGGCGGAGCGGATCTCGACCCGCGAGTCCATGTGGTAACTGTCGGCGCCGCGGCCGTGCATTTCGCTAACGCCAATCGGGGTAGCGTGTAGCCTTCGCGCCCGGAGAAATGCGATCGGGAGGAGCGTTGTGAGCACTAATGGGGCGGTCGTCGTCGCGGCGGACGTCGCGCGCCGCTACGGAGAAGGTGAGACGGCCGTCGACGCGCTGCGCGGCGTGTCGGTCGACATCGAGTCGGGACGCCTCACCGCGGTCATGGGCCCGTCCGGCTCCGGGAAGTCGACCCTGATGCACATCCTCGCCGGCCTCGACAAGCCGACGGCGGGAACGGTGCAGGTCGCAGGAACCGAGATCACGACCCTCGGCGACAACGAGCTGACGAAGCTGCGGCGGCAGCACATCGGCTTCGTCTTCCAGTTCTTCAACCTGCTCCCGATGCTGAACGCGCGCGAGAACATCACGCTTCCGCTGACGATCTCGGGCGAGAAGCCGGACGACGGGTGGGTGGACAAGGTCGTCGCCGACGTCGGGCTCTCGCGACCGGCTCAGTCACAGGCCCGCGGAGCTCTCCGGCGGCCAGCAGCAGCGCGTCGCGATCGCACGCGCGCTCGTCTCCCGGCCGACGGTGCTCTTCGCGGACGAGCCGACCGGCAACCTCGACTCGAAGACCGGCCAGGAGATCCTCGACCTCCTCCGCAGCTCGGTCGACACGCGCGAGCAGACGACGGTCATGGTCACGCACGATGCGCGCGCGGCCGCGATCGCCGACCGCATCCTCTTCCTCGCAGACGGTCTCATCGTGCGGGAGATGCGCGATGCGACCTCGCACGACGTCATCGAGGCGATGGAGCAGCTCGGCGAGTGATCCGCTTCGCGCATCCGCGGCCTGCTCGGCCGCAAGGTCCGCGCGGTCGCTCACGGGCGTCGCGATCGTGCTCGGCGTCGCGATGATCAGCGGCACCTACGTCCTCACCGACACGATCGACCGGGCGTTCTCGAACCTCTTCACGGAGTCGTACGCGGGAACGGACGCCGTCGTCCAGGGCGAAGGGCCCGGACATCAGCTTCGAAGGCGAGTCGGCGCCCGCTCCTCCGGTCGAGGAGTCGCTGCTCGAGACGGTCCGAGCCGTCCCGGAGGTCGAGCTCGCGACCGGCGCCGTCTACGACGAGACGAGCACGAAGATCCTCCAGCCCGACGGCGACGCCGTCAGCACGGGCGGCGCGCCGAGCTTCGGGTTCGGGATCGACACGAGTGACGAGTACGAACGGTTCAACCCGCTGAACCTCCAGGAAGGCCGCTGGCCGTCGGAGCCCGGCGAGGTCGTCATCGACGCCGGTACCGTCGACGGGCAGGACTTCGCGCTCGGCGACATGGTGGAGATCGCGACGCTCGTGCCGAAGCGCCCCTTCGAGCTCGTCGGCGTGGCCCAGTACGGCGGCGTCGACAGCATCGGGACGGCGACGTTCGCGGTGTTCACGATTCCCCAGGCGCAGGAGCTGCTCGACCGCGAAGGGCAGTTCGACTCGATCTCCGTCGCGGCGAAGGAGGGCGTCGAGGAAGAGGCGCTCGTCGCTGCGATCGAGGGCGTGCTCCCGGCAGGGCGCGACCGTCCAGTCCGCGACGGCGGAGGCCGACGAGGCCCAGGACGAGATCGGCGAGTTCACCTCGATCATCCGCTACTTCCTGCTGACGTTCGCGGGCATCTCGCTCTTCGTCGGCGCGTTCGTCATCTTCAACACCTTCTCGATCACGGTCGCGCAGCGGACGCGCGAGTTCGCGACGCTGCGCACGATCGGCGCCTCGCGCCGGCAGGTGCTGACGGCGGTGATCCTCGAGTCGCTCGCGATCGGCATCGTCGCCTCGCTCATCGGCCTCGCTCTCGGGCTGCTCCTCGCCGAGGGGATCCAGGCGATGTTCCGGCTCTTCGACTTCGAGCTGCCGTCGGCCGACCGCGTCTTCGCGCTGCGCACGGTCATCGTGTCGTTGGCCGTCGGCGTGCTGGTGACGCTCGCCGCGGGCCTCTTCCCGGCGATCCGGGCGACGCGCGTGCCGCCGATCGCAGCCGTGCGGGAGGGAGCGACGCTCCCGCGCTCGCGGATCGCGCGGTTCCTGCCCTGGATCGCGGGGCTGGTCGTGCTCGGCGCGCTGTACCTGCTCGGTCGCGGGATGTTCACCGACGACCTGGGGACCGCCGACCGCCTGATCTCGCTCGCCGTCGGCGTGCTGCTGCTCTTCGTCGGCATCGCGCTCGTCTCGTCGCACGTCGTCCGCCCGGTCGCGGCCGTCACGAGCCCGATCGGCCGCTGGGCGGCGTTCGTCCTGACTGCGCTCGCGTGGCCCACCTGGCTGCTGCCGATGTGGCTGCTCAATACCCTGGTGTGGGGCCCCGGCACCACCCTGAGGCGTGTGCTCGCGGGGGTCGGCGGGGTGCTCCTCCCGGTGGTCGGCGCCGTCGTGGCCATCGTGCTCAGCACCGGGAGTCGTTCCAGCGTTCGTCGCGGCGCTGCTTCTCCCGCTCGGCGTCGCGAATCTCGCCGTCCCGCTCGTCGTGCTCGTGATGTGGCTCCGGTCGCAGGCGAGCTCCTGGCGCCCCGAGTGGCCGCAGGATCTCCCGACCGTGATCCCGGATCGCGTGGCGACGCGGACCGGCGGCCAGAACACGGTCCGCAACCCGGGCCGCACCGCGTCGACCGCGGCCGCGCTCATGATCGGGATCGCGCTCGTCTCCTTCATCTCCGTGCTCGCCGAGGGTCTCAAGGTCTCCAACCGCGAGGCGATCGAGGAGCAGGTGATCGCGGACTACGTCGTCACTGCCGGGGACGGCTACACGCCGTTCGTCGCCGGGATCGGGGACGCGCTGGCGGCCTCGCAGGTGCCGGAGGTCGTGACGAGCGCGCGCACCGGTCTGATGGAGGTGAGCGGCGACGGCGCGGAGGTCGGCGGCATCGAGCCCGACACGATCACGGAGGCGTACCGGTTCGACTGGACCGAGGGCGACGACGGCGTGCTGGCGGATCTCGGTACGACGGGCGCGATCGTGAGCGAGGACTACGCCGACGACCACGCCACTGGAGATCGGCACGAGGCTGCGGCTCCTCTCGGCCGACAACCGGACCGCCGACGTGAGAGTCGTCGGTGTCTACGACCCGCACCCGTTCTATCCGCTGCTCAACAACGTGACCGTCTCGACCGAGCTCTTCGACTCGCTGTTCGACCGCCCGGAGAACCAGTGGACGTGGGCGAACGTCGCCGGTGACCCGTCCGACGAGAGCCAGGCGCAGCTAGAGGAGGCGATCGCCGGCTACCCGGACGCGCAGGTCGAGACTCGCGAGGAGTGGATCCAGCGCGAGGACGACGACATCAGCTCGTTCCTCACCTTCCTCTACGTGCTGCTCGCGCTCGCCGTGCTGATCAGCATCTTCGGGATGATCAACACGCTCGTGCTCTCGGTCTACGAGCGGACGCGGGAGATCGGGATGCTGCGCGCGATCGGGATGACACGCCGGCAGACGCGCCGCATGATCCGCCAGGAGAGCATCATCACCGCGCTCATCGGCGCGGCGATCGGGCTCCCGCTCGGGATCTTCCTGGCCGGCTGGTGACGCTCGCGCTCGCGGAGTTCAACCTGACCTTCTCGATCCCGTGGCTGCAGCTGGCCATCCTCACGGTGGTCGCGATCGTCGTCGGCATCGTGGCCGCGATCACGCCGGCGCGGCGCGCGGCCCGGCTCGAACCCGCTGGAAGCCATCGCCTACGAATGACGCGGTTCGCGCTCCGCGGCCTCCTGAGCAGAAAGCTCAGGACGGGGCTGACCGCGCTCGCGATCGTGCTCGGGGTCGCGATGATCAGCGGCACGTTCGTCCTCACGGACTCGATCGACCGGGCGTTCGACCAGATCTTCACGGACATCCGCCAGGGGTCGAACGCGGTCATCAGCGGCAAGTCAGCCTTCGATCTCGGCGACCAGACGGGTGTGACGAGCCGACCTTCGACGAGTCCCTGCTCCCCGAGGTGCGCGCGCTACCCCAGCGTCGCCGAAGCCGAGGGCAGCGTCGACAGCGAGACGACCCAGCTCATCGACGAGGACGGAAAGGTGATCCAGTTCGGGCTCGGAGGCGCGCCGAACCTCGGGTTCTCGATCGCGAACCCCGAGTCCGAGGTTCAACCCGTTGAGCCTCGTAGAAGGATCGTGGCCGCCGCCCAACCAGGTCGATCTATCGACCAGGAGACCGCGTCGCAGGAAGGGACCTCGAGCCCGGGCGATCGCATCGGCGTCCAGGTCGAGGGGCCGGTGCAGCAGTTCGTGATCTCCGGAGTCATGCAGTTCAGCTCGGGCCTGACGATCGGCGGCGCGACCCTGGCCGGCTTCGACCTGCCCACGGCGCAGCGCGTGTTCGAGAAGGAGGGGCAGCTCGACGAGATCGCCGTCGCGGCGAAGCCCGGTGTCGAGGACTCGGAGCTCGTCCGGGAGATCGAGGAGATCCTGCCCGCCGGCGTTCAGGTCGTGTCGGCGTGCCGAGCAGATCCAGTCCGACGCGGCCGAGACGAACGAGTTCATCGACTTCCTGCGCATCTTCCTGCTCGTGTTCGGCTTCGTGGCGCTCTTCGTCGGGTCGTTCGTCATCGCGAACTCGCTCTCGATCACGATCGCGCAGCGGACGCGCGAGCTCGCCACCGCTGCGCATGCTCGGAGCGTCGCGGCTCCAGGTTCTCGGTCGATCATCGTCGAGGCGCTCGTCGTCGGCGTCCTCGCGTCGATCATCGGGCTCTTCCTCGGGCTGCTCGCTCGCGAAGGGGCTCTTCTCGCGTCTTCGGTGCTGGTCGGCTTCGAGCTACCGAACACCGGGCTCACCTTCCTCACGCGCACCGTCGTCGATCTTCGCGCCTCGCGGCGGGAATCCTCGTCACGCTCGCTCGCCAGCCTCCGGCCGGCGATCCGGGCGACGCGAGTGCCTCCCGTGGCCGCAGTACGCGAGGGAGCGGTCGCTGCCGCGCGACTCGCTTTGCGCGTCTCCGCGGAGTCGGCGCAGCGCTGATTGCGGCGCTCGGCTTCGCGGCGCTGGCGTACGGCCTCTTCGCGGCAGCGGCCTCAGCACCGAGTCGATCTTGCTCTGCGATGGGGTCGGGGACGCTCCTCGTCTTCTTCGGCGTCTCGCTCTTCGCGTCCCGGTTCGTGCGGCCGCTTGCTCACATCTGCTCGGCTTCCCCGTCAGCCCGCTTCGCGAGGCGCTGCGGGGCTGCTCGCGCGGGACAATGCCTACCGCAACCCGCAGCGCACCGCCTCGACGGCGGCGGCGCTGATGATCGGTCTCACGCTCGTGACGCTCGTCGCCACTCTCGCCGCCGGCATCATCGCGTCCTTCCGGGGCGCCGTGAACGACCTCTTCGTCGGCGACTACGCCATCACCGCGCAGAACAACTTCTCACCGATCCCGACCGGACGCCGCCGATGCCGCCGCGAAAGCGCCGGGCGTGATCGCGATCGGGAACGTGCGGACGGGCCGAGGCGCTGGTCTCCGGACGAGGTTCGCTTTGCGACAGCCGTCGATCCGGGCGTGGCCGACGTCATCGAGATGGACTGGACGGAAGGCTCGCAGGACGTGTTCGCGCGAGCTCGGCGAGGACGGCGCGTTCGTCGACGACAGCTACGCGGAGGACAACGCGCTTAAGCTCGGCTCGCCCGATCGAGATCACGTTCCCCAGCGGGCAGCAGCGGGAGTTCCGGATCGAGGGCGTGTTCGATCCTCCGAGCCGGCGGCTCACCGTTCGGGTCGGTCACGATCTCGAATCTCGGCCTGGGACGCGGAGGTGCCCGCAGCCGAAGAACCTCTTCTCGTTCCTGAAGATGGAGGGCGGCGCGACCGACGCGAATCAAGCCGCGCTCGACGCGGCGCTCGAGGACTTCCCGAACGCGAAGGCACAGACGCGCGAGGCAGTTCATCGACAACCAGATCGCCGCCGCTCAACCGCATCCTCCTCGTCCTCTACGTCCTGCTTGCGCTCGTCCGTGATCATCAGCCTCGTCGGCATCGATCAACACGCTCGTCCTCACCATCTTCGAGCGCACGCGTGAGATCGGGATGCTCCGCGCCATCGGCATGACGAGGTGGCAGATCCGGCGGATGATCCTCTTCGAAAGCATCATCACCGCGCTGATCGGGGCGGCGATCGGGATCGTGCTCGGAATCGTCCTCGCCACGCTCCTGATCGCGCGCGCTCGCGGACTTCACTCGATCTTCTCGTTCCCGACGTCGCAGATCGTGATCTTCGTGCTCGCCGCGATCCTCGTCGGCATCCTCGCAGCGCTCGTTCCCCGCGCGCCGCGCGGCGAAGCTCGACCCGCTCGCAGGCGATTTCATACGAGTAGGGGCTGCTCCAGGCTTAGCCTCGTTCGACGCGGATGTTTCCGATGCCGACCTCGAGCACGAGCTCGACCTCCTGCGTCCCGGAGGTTCCCGAGATGGTCTCGAGCTGGACATCGACGCCGTTCTCGTTCTCTCCGAACGCGTCTACGTTCCCGGCGCCGACCTTTGCGTCGACGGAGGCATCCGTGTCGACGCGGGACGAGCACGAGGAGGTCGCCGATGCCGATGCTCGCCTCGACCGTGCGGCCGTCGAGGTCGAGCCCCGGATCCGTGAGGTCGACCGTGAGCTTCCCGATGCCCTGCCGGAAGGGGCCGAGCTCGAGCGAGGACTGGGGCGATTCCTCGGCGTCGCCGATCCCGCCTTCGAGCACGTCCCCGTCCACGACGAGCGCGGGAAGCCCGGCGAGCACGACGAGGACGCCCACGAGCACGAGTAGGCCGTAGCGCCCGCGGACGAGAGCGAGGGCGAAGCCGATCGCGATCAAGATGATGCCGATCCAGGTCGCGTAGGCGAGATCGACGACGTCGGCGACTTGGAGGATCCAGAGGATGCCGGCGCCGACGAGCAGCAGGCCGAGGGCGCTTCGGCTTCTCATCGCGTGCCGCGAGGACGATTGCGAGCCCGACTGCGATCAGCGCGACCGGCCAGATGTACTGCCAGGAGAGATCGGGCCAGACCTCGTCGAGCAGGAAGAAGATGCCGAGCGCGACGAACACGAGCCCGAGGAGGGCTGCTCCGCGGCGGCGCTCGAGCTCGCCCTCGGCCGGGCGTGCGCTCCGTGCCGTCGGACTCCTCCGGGATCGCCAGCCAGCCGATGACGTACAGCACGATCCCGAGGCCCGCCGGCGAAGATCAGCAGTAGCGCTGCGATGCGGACGAGCACCGGGTCGATGCCGAAGTACCGGCCGAGCCCGCTGCAGACGCCGGCGATGACGCGGTCGTCGCTGCTTCGCCGGAGCAGCGGCTCCTCGCGCACGTGGGGCGGCACGACCTCGGTCGTGTTCTCGGGCGCCCTCTCTTCCTTCGTAGCCTCGTCCGGAGCCGGCTCCTCTTCGGTCGCGGGCTCCTCCTGCTCGACGACCTCGGTCGGCTCCTCGGGCTCCTCGGACTCTTCCGGCTCGCCGGGCTCGACGACCTCGGTCGGCTCCTCGGGCTCTTCTGGCTCGCCGGGCTCGACGACCTCGGTGGGCTCGCTGACCTCGGTTGGTTCCTCCGGCTCGTCCGGCTCGAGCGGTCGATCCGTCACGACGCCATCCTAAGCGGACGGCTCCGCGAGGCGCACGACGCCGTCCGCGGCGAGGGCCGCGATCTCGTCGTCCTCGTACCCGACCTCGCGCAGCACCTCCGCCGAGTGCTCGCCGAGGAGCGGCGGCGGGCGCCGGTGCTCCGCGCGCTCGTCGTCGACGGACAGGGGAAGCGCGGCGAGGCGGAGGTCCGGGATCGCGGGATGCGACAGCGGCTGGAGCATCCCGAGTGCCTCCGTCTGCTCGGCGCCGACCACGTCCGCGACGTCCGCGACCGGCGCCGCCGGCACGCCCGCCGCGGTCAGCCGCGCGTTCCAGTCGGCGGTGTCCCGCTCCCCGAGCCGCGCCGAGAGCAGCGCGACGAGCTCCTCGCGGTTTCGCACGCGGTCCGGGTTCGTCCGGAAGCGCGGGTCGTCCACGAGCTCGGGCAGGTCGAGCGCGCCGCAGAGCTGCGCGAAGATCCGGTCGTTCCCGCCGGCGACCATCAGCTCGCCGTCGCGCGTTCCGAAGACCTGGTACGGCGCGACCATCGGGAAGACCGTGCCCTCTCGCGTCGGCACCGTCCCGTCCGCGAGGTACCCGACGAGGTGGTAGCCGATGTACGAGAGCGCGGTCTCGTACAGCGACGTGTCGACGACCGAGCCCTCGCCGGTGCGCTCGCGCTCGAGGAGCGCGGCCACGACGCCGAGCGCCGACCACATCCCGGTCCCCATGTCGATCAGCGACGACCCCACGCGGACGCCCGGCCGTCCCGCCTCGCCGGTCATGCTGACGAGGCCGCCCGCGGCCTGCATGAGCGCGTCGTACCCCGGCTCGCCGGCGAGCGGCCCGACCCGTCCGTAGGCGCCGATGGAGCAGTAGACGATCTGCGCGTTCCGTTCGAGCACGGCTTCCGGCCCGAGCCCGAGCCGCTCCGCGAGGCCGGGCCGCAGGCTCTGGAGGAAGACGTCCGCGCCGTCGGCGAGCCTCAGCACCGCCTCGCGTCCTCGTTCGTCCCGGAGCGAGACCGCCAGCGACCGCTTCCCCGCGTTCACGGAGAGGAACATCGCGCTCTCGCCGTTCCAGAACGGCGGTCCCCAGGCGCGGCCGTCGTCGCCGGTGTCCGGCCGCTCGACCTTGACCACGTCCGCGCCGAGCGCGGCGAGGATCTCGGCGCAGAACGGCCCGGCGATCGACGTCGTGACGTCGACGACCCGCGTTCCCGCGAGCGGGAGGAACGGCATCGGCGAATCATCGTGGAACCTGGCTGAGAAGATGCGCGGATGCCGGACTGGCTCGACTTCGACCGCCTGACCGACGCGGTCTCCGGGCAGTGGTGGAGCTACCTCGTCATCTTCGCGATCGCGGTGATCGACGCGTTCTTCCCGCTCGTCCCCAGCGAGACCCTCGTCGTCATCGGCGGGAACCTCGCGTCCTCGGGCGATCTGCACTTCTTCCTCGTCGTCCTCGCCGGCGCGGCGGGCGCTGTTCTCGGCGACAACATCTCGTACTGGATCGGCCACTTCGTGGGGGAGAGGACGGTCAAGCGCGTCTTCCGGAGCGAGAAGTGGCACAAGCGCCTGGACTGGGCCGAGCGCACCCTCGACGAGCGCGGCGCGTACATCATCCTCATCGCGCGGTTCATCCCCGGCGGCCGCACGGCCGTGACCTTCTCGGCCGGGTACGTGCAGACGTTCCCCTGGCGGCGCTTCATCGTCTACGACGTCGTCGCCGGCGTCCTGTGGGCGACCTACGCCGCGTCACTCGGGTACTTCGGAGGCAAGACCTTCGAGGACCACCCGCTCTGGGGGGTCGCGCTCGCGCTCGTGATCGCGTTGACCCTCGGGTTCGTCGTCGAGGCAGTCAGGCACCTCCGGCAGCGCCGGAAGCCCGCCTGACTCGTTTCCGTTCTATGGCTGGGCCGTCGGAGCCGGCTGCTGCGGCGTCGTCGTCTTGAGCGCGAGCCACGCCTGCCAGCCGACGTAGAGCGCGACCACGAACACGACCGGCGCGAGCATTCCGTGGAACGCGTGCACGGCTCCGTTGTCGCCGCCGACGTCTCCTCCCGCCGCGAGGAACGCCTGAACCGATCCGAGCGCGGCGAGCACGAACGGCCAGAGAGTCGCGCGCCAGTTCGGCCACGCGGCGACGAGCGCGGAGAGGAAGGTGAGGATGTAGCAGAGGTGCACCGCCATGCCGAGGTCCTTGTGGGTGTCGATCCAGCTCGTCTCGCCGAACGCGAACCCGGCGATGAGGTAGACCTGGACGGCCATTCCGATGGCGCGTGAGCGCAGCGAAGATCACGGTGCCCCACAGTCCGAGACGTTGTCTGTCCATGGCGCGGGACCCTATGACCCGCGGCGGATGGAGTCAACTGCGTACGGTGGGGCGATGAACCGCCTCGCCGAGGCGACGAGCCCGTACCTCCTCCAGCACGCGGACAACCCCGTCGAGTGGCACGAGTGGGGCGACGAGGCGTTCGCGCGGGCGCAGGCCGAGGACAAGCCGCTGCTCGTCTCCGTCGGCTACAGCTCGTGCCACTGGTGCCACGTGATGGCGCACGAGTCGTTCGAGGATCCGGCGACCGCGGCCGTCATGAACGACCTGTTCGTGAACGTGAAGGTCGACCGCGAGGAGCGCCCCGACGTCGACGCGGTGACGATGGAGGCGACCGTCGGGATGACGGGCTCCGGGGGCTGGCCGACGACGGTCTTCATGACCCCGGAGGGCAGGCCGTTCTACGCGGGGACGTACTACCCGCCGGAGCCCCGGCACGGCATCCCGAGCTTCCGGGACGTGCTCGAGGCCGTGGCGACCACGTGGCGCGAGCGGCGCGGCGACGTCGAGCGGCAGGCCGAGCGGATCGACGGCGCGCTGCGGAGCGTCGCCGAGGCCCCGGCCTCGAGCGAGCCGCTGACCGACGGGTTGCTCTCGGAGGCCGTGCGCGGGATCGCCCGCACGTTCGAGCCCGCCTTCGGCGGCTTCGGGCACGCGCCGAAGTTCCCGGCGGCGTCGACGATCGAGCTCCTGCTGCGGCACGGCGGCGACGAGTCGCTCGCGATGGCGGGCGCGACGCTCGACGGCATGGCCATGGGCGGCATGTACGACGTCGTCGGCGGCGGCTTCCACCGCTACTCGGTCGACGACCGCTGGCTCGTCCCGCACTTCGAGAAGATGCTGTACGACAACGCCGTCCTCGTCTCGGCGTACCTCCACGCCTGGGTGGTCACGGGCGCGCCGCGCTACCGCCGGGTCGTCGAGGAGACGGTCGAGTACGTCCTCCGCGAGCTGGCCGTCCCGGGCGGGGGGCTGGCGTCGGCGCAGGACGCGGACACCGACGGCGTCGAGGGGCTCACGTACACGTGGACGCGGGAGGAGGCGGCGGAGGTGGGCATCCCCGACGCGCTGCTCGAGCCGTTCGAGCACGGACGCCTCATCGTCCGCGGCGAGCTCGATCCGGAGCTCCAGGCGCGCGTGCTGGCCGTGCGCGCGGCGAGGCCGCAGCCGTTCCGCGACGACAAGGCGCTCGCGTCGTGGAACGGGCTCATGCTCGCTGCGCTCGCCGAGGCCGGCTACCGGCTCGAGCGCGACGACTGGCTCGCAGCCGCGCGCCGGCTGGGCGACTTCCTGCTCGGGCCGCTCTCGGACGCCGACGGGCGGCTGCACCGGTCGCTCCGCGACGGCCGCACGAGCGGCCCCGGGTTCCTCGACGACTACGCGAACGTCGCGTACGGGCTGCTCGAGCTGCACGTCGCGACCGGCGAGCTCCGCTGGCTGCTCGAGGCGCGGCGGCTGGCGCTGCTCGCGGTCGAGCTCTTCGGGGACGACGCGCGCGGCGGCTTCTTCCTCGCGCCTCCGGACGGGGACGCGCGCGTCCCGCGTACGAAGGATCTCCAGGACACGCCGATCCCGTCGGGGAACGCGATGCTCGCGTGGGTGCTGCTGAGGCTCGCGCGGATCTGGGGCGACGACGAGCTCGAGCGCCGCGCGGTCTCGGTCTTCCGGCTCGTCGAGCCGGCCCTGGGCCGGGCGCCGGGCGCGTTCGCGTGGGCGCTGTGCGCGCTCGACCTCTGGTTCAGCCCGCCGCGGGAGCTCGCGGTCGTGGGGCCGGTCGAGTCGCCGGTCGCGCGGGCGGCGCTGGCGCCCTTCCAGCCGCGCACGGTCGTCGCGGTCGGCCCCTCGGAGGAGGTGCCGCTGCTCGCGGGCAAGGACCTCGTCGACGGCAAGCCCGCCGTCTACGTCTGCGAGCGCTTCGTCTGCCAGGCTCCCGTGACGGATCGCATCCGCGCTCGGCCTCGTGACCTCGCGACACCGGCTGGACTGAGCCCGTCGGTTCGGACGGCGGCGCGGAGGAAGCGCTGCGAGGATGCGCCCGTGCGCGTCTGCCTGATGATCGAGGGGCAGGAGGGCGTCACCTGGGACGACTGGGTGCGGCTCGCCGGGCTCGTCGAGCGGCACGGGCTCGAAGGGCTCTTCCGCTCGGACCACCAGACCGCGATCATCCGACCGCAGGCCGACGCCCTCGACGCCTGGGCGACGCTCGCGGGGCTTGCGGCGGTCACGGAGCGGATCCGGCTCGGCACGCTGGTCTCCCCGGCGACCTTCCGCCATCCGAGCCTCCTCGCCCGCATGGCCGTGACCGTGGATCACATCTCGGGCGGCCGGGTCGACGTCGGGATGGGCTCCGGCTGGTACGAGCGCGAGCACCTCGAGCACGGGTACCCGTTCCTCGACACGAAGGCGCGCTTCGAGCTCTTCGCCGAGCAGGTCGAGATCGTCGTCAAGTCCTGGACCGAGGATGGCTTCGACCACGCCGGCCCGGCGTACGAGCTCAACGGGCAGACGGCGCTCCCGAAGCCGTTCCAGCAGCCACACCCGCCGCTCGTCTTCGGCGGCACTTGCAAGCCGCGCTTCGCGGCCCTCGCCGCCCGCTACGCGACCGAGGTGAACACGCTCGGTGCCCCGCTCGACGAGCTGCGCGAGCGGAAGGAGCGACTCGACCGCGCGTGCGCCGACGCCGGCCGCGACCCGGAGACGCTCGCCTTCTCGGTGATGACCGCCTGTTTCGTCGGCGCCGACCGTGCGGAGGCGGTGGAGCGCGTCCGCATGTTCCTCGCGGTCCGGGGCGACGGCGCCGACCCGGCGGCGCTGCTCGAAGAGCGCGCCGACCGCTGGCTCGCCGGCAGCGTCGAGGAGGTCGCGGCCCGCATCGAGGAGCTGCGCGCGATCGGGGTCTCGCGCGTCTTCCTCCAGCACCTGAACCACGGGGACGACGAGATGGTCGCGCTCGTCGGCGAGCGGCTGCTGCCCGCCGTGGCGTAGGGCGAGATACACCTCGCCCGTACGGGCGACCGGCATCTAGAGTGCCGACCATGGCGACTACAGAGCTGACAGGGGCGGAAGAGGTCGCGTGGGACCTCTCCGACCTCTACGAGGGCACGGACGATCCACGCATCGACGCCGACATCGCGGAGGCCGAGACCGCCGCCGCGGCGTTTCGCGAGCAGTACTACGGCAAGGTCGCGGAGCTCGGAGCCGCGGAGCTCGTCGCGGCGATCGAGGAGCGCCAGCAACTCGAGGAGGCCCTGACGCGGGTCGGCTACTACGCCCACCTGAACTTCGCGACCGACATGGCCGACTCGCCTCGCGGGGCGCTCGTCGCGCGCATCACGGAGAAGGGCGCGCAGCTCGACACGCAGCTCCTCTTCTTCGGGCTCGAGATCGCCGCGCTGGACGACGCCGCGGCCGACGCGCTGCTCGCGAGCCCCGAGCTCGAGCCCTGGGACCACTGGTTCCGCTCGCTCCGGAAGTTCCGGCCGCACCTCCTCTCCGAGCCGGAGGAGAAGATCATGACCGAGAAGTCGGTCTCCGGCGTGAGCGCCTGGGACCGGCTCTTCGAGGAGCTCCTGGGCGCGCTCCGCGTGCAGCTCGACGGGACCGAGATCTCGTTCGAGGAGGCGATGTCGCGGCTCCACTCCGGCGACCGCGACGTCAGGCGGACTGCCGCAGAGGCGGTCACCGAGTCGCTGGCTCCGGGCCTCCGGACGCGCGCGTACATCTTCAACACGATCGTCGTCGACAAGTCGATCGACGACCGGCTGCGCGGCTACCCGACCTGGATCTCGTCCCGGAACCTCCGGAACGACACGACGGACGAGGCCGTGCAGGCGCTCATCGACGCCGCCGTCTCACGCTACGACGTCGTCCAGCGCTACTACACGCTGAAGGCGAAGCTGATCGGGCTCGACCGGCTCACGTTCTACGACCGCTACGCCCCGCTCGGCGACGACCCGGACACGTTCTCGTGGGCCGAGGCGCGCGACATCGTCGTCAACGCCTACGCCGACTTCGCCCAGGAGGCGGGCGACGTCGCGGAGCGCTTCTTCGCCGAGAACTGGATCGACGCCCCGGTGCGCGAGAACAAGCGCACGGGCGCCTTCTGCGCGACGACGGTGCCGGGCGTCCATCCCTACATCCTCATGAACTTCACCGGGGAGCGGCGCTCGATCCTCACGCTCGCGCACGAGCTCGGGCACGGCCTCCACGGCTACCTCGCGCAGCCGCTCGGCCTCTTCAACGCGTCGACGCCGCTGACGACCGCGGAGACGGCGTCCGTCTTCGGCGAGGCCCTGACGTTCAAGCGGCTCCTCGCGCTCGAGGACGACCCGCGGCGCCGGCTCGACCTCCTGGCCGGGCGGATCGAGGACTCGATCGCGACCGTCTTCCGCCAGATCGCGATGAACCGCTTCGAGGACGTCGTCCACAACCAGCGGCGCGACCAGGGTGAGCTTGCCCCGGAGCGGCTCGGCGAGCTCTGGCTCGAGACGCAGCTGCAGCTCTTCGGGGACTCGGTCGACACCGAGGGCTACTCGACGTGGTGGAGCTACATCCCGCACTTCATGGGCGCCCCCGGCTACGTCTACGCGTACGCCTACGGGTTCCTGTTCGCGCTCTCCGTCTTCCGGAAGTACGAGATCGAGGGCGACTCGCTCGTCGAGCCGTACTTCGATCTCCTGCGGGCCGGTGGCTCGAAGCCGCCCGAGGAGCTCGCGACCATGGTCGGCCTCGACCTGACCGACCCCGGGATCTGGGCGAGCGGAATCGACGCCTTCGCGCGCGAGCTCGACGAGGCGGAGGCGCTCGCGACGGAGATCGGGCTCGGCTGACGGCCCAACAAACGAGCGCACGGCCCGTCCAATTACCCTGGCGGAGCGCGCCGCTCGGCGGTACGCTCGCGCCTGATAGGCAGGTATCGAAGTGGAGAGAAGGAGGAGGTCGGTGCGAAAGCTCATTGCGTGTGGGGTCGTTCTCGTAGCGGCGCTCGCGCTCACGGTTCCGGGCGCGCTCGGTGGGGCCGAAGCGGTAGCCGGGAGTGACCGCCAAGACCCTCGACGATCGGCGGGACGTTCCCGCTCACCGGCAGCGGCGGCGGCGTACGCGCCGATCCCGCTCGGCATGAAGGCGTACTTCAGCCTACATCAACGCCCGTCGCGGGCCTGACGGGAAGCGTGGCGTCTTCGGCCGCCAGATCAAGTGGATCTACTACAACGACGAGTTCAATCCCGCTCAAGACCGACGAGTTCACGCACAGGCTCGTCGAGCAGGACAAGGTCTTCGCGACGGTCGGTCAGCTCGGGACGGAGCATGAACCTCCAGGTTCGGCCGTACCTGAACCAGCGGAAGGTGCCCCAGACGCTCGTCTCGACCGGCGCCTCGTACTGGGGCAAGCAGGGTGCGGAGTACCCGTGGACGATCGGCTGGCAGCCCGACTACGTCGCCGAGGGCCGGCTGTACGGGCTCCACATGAAGCGGAACTTCCCCGGCAAGAAGATCGGGATCCTGTACCAGCAGGACGACTACGGCAAGGACTACCTGTACGGCGTCCGGTACGCGCTCGGCAAGGCGTACGTCGACCACGAACGTCGTCGCGACCGAGGGCTACTCACTGCCGGGCGACGAGCCTGGGCCCGCAGATGACGCGGATGAGGGCGCGGGGTGCCGAGATCGTCGTGCTCCTGAGCCTGACGACGCCGACCGTGGTCGCGATTCGGACGATGGCCGCGATCGGACTAAGCCGGCCCAGATCTACATGAACTCGGTCTCGGCGATCAAGCCGATCATCGACGCGATCAACACAGAGCCCCGGGCCGTCCTTCGTCAACGGCATCCTCACGGTCGGCTACTTCAAGGACCCGCAGAGCCCGAGATGGACGAACGACGCGGCGATGAAGCAGTACCGGCAGATCATCGCCAGGTACGGCGGCAGTCGAACGCGGACGATCCGCAGGTCATGTACGGCGTGGCGAAGGCCGAGACGTTCGTCCAGGCGCTGTACAAGGCCGGGAAGCGTCTGACCCGCCAGAAGCTCATGAACGCGCTTCTGAACATGAACTCGACGAACAAGTTCCTGCTTCCGGGCATCAAGCAGAAGACCGGCAAGAAGGACCGCTTCATCATCAGCCAGATGCAGCTCCAGCGCTTGAAGAACGGCCTCTTCATTCGCGTCGGCGGTCTGACCGAGGGACGCCCGCGCTAGGCGGAGTCACTCTTGGAGTTCGCGTAGGGGCCGGCTCGTCCGGCCCCTACTGCATTCCGGAGCGAAACTCCGCCCAGTACCCCTCCATCGTCGTCAGCCTCGTCGAGGCGTGGAGGAGGTCGAGCGGGGCGACGTTGACCGCCCGCACGATCCACTCGTCTCCGATGTCGAGCACGTTGACGCACCCGGGCGCCTGCTCGAAGTGGCCGAGGAACATGCGCTCGCCGGTCAGCGCGTAGGAGAGGATCGCGCGGTTGACGGCGCCGTGGAGCACCGCGAGGACGGTGTCCCAGCCGCCGTCCGCGAGCAACCGGTCGAGGGCGGGGAGGACGCGGTCGAAGAGCTCCCCGATCGTCTCGCCGCCGAGGAAGCGCTTCTCGTTCGGGACGACGCCCCGGAACGCGTGCACGAACTCCGCCTCGAGCTGCTCGGGCGGGATGCTCGCGAGCTTGTCTCCCCGTAGCTCGCGAAGCTCGGGCCACTCCTCGAGCTCGGCCTGTGGGGCGACGATGCGCGCGGTCTCGACGGTCCGCCGGAGCCCGCTCGCGAGGACGCGATCGAAGCTGACCGGCTCGAGCAGCGCACGTGCCGCCACGGCCTGCTTGCGGCCCTCCTCGTTCAGGCCGACGCCGTCCTCGTGGACCGGGCGGCCGTCCGGGTCGAAGTACGAGACGGCTCCGTGGCGCATGAGGTACAGGCGACGGCGCATCCGGCCATAGGATCGTACCATGCCTCTTGATCCTGGGTCGTCGGGCGACATCGTCGTGACCGCAACCGCCGCCCAGGGTCTGGCGAAGCCGCCGCTGCTCGTGCTCGACCGGGTGCGCGCGTTCCTCGACGAGCACGGGCTCGGCTCCGGGGACGTGCGCGCGAAGCGCATCGGGGAAGGCGGCGGCTCGAACTTCACCTTCCTGCTCGAGCGCGACGAGGGCCGGTTCGTCCTGCGGCGCCCTCCGCGTCCGCCGCTTCCGCCGACGGCGCACGACATGGTGCGGGAGGCGCGGCTCCAGCTGGCGCTGCGCGAGGCGGGGTTCGCGCGCCTGCCGGAGATCGTCGCGGTCGCCGAGGACGAGAGCATCCTCGGCGTCCCCTTCTACGTCATGAGCTACCTCGAGGGCCAGGTCGTGACCGACGAGCTTCCGCCCGGGCTCGAGGACGAGTCCGCGCGCGGGCGCCTCGCCGGGGATCTCGTGGACGCGCTCGCCGAGATTCACGCAGCGGACGTCGCGGCCCCGGCTCTCGCGGCCTTCGCCCGACCGGGGAGCTACAACGAGCGTCAGGTCCGGCGCTTCACCCAGCTCTGGGGCATCAACAAGACGCGCGAGCTCCCGCGGGTCGAGCAGGTGGGGGAGTGGCTCGCGGACAACCTGCCCTCGCCGTTGCCCGAGACGGCCGTGCACGGCGACTTTCGCCTCGGCAACACGATGGTCGCGCCGGACGAGTCCTCCCGGATCGTCGCCGTGCTGGACTGGGAGATGGGCGCGATCGGAGACCCGCGCGCCGACCTCGGCTACCTGCTTGCGACCTACAGCGAGCCCGGCGGCGCTCCGAACCCGCTCGGCACGTCGCCGGTGACGGCCCTTCCCGGCTTCCCGTCGAAGGCCGAGCTGGCGGAGCGCTACGTCGCGCGGAGCGGCCGCGACGTCGAGTCGCTCGCGTGGTTCGAGGGCCTGGCGCTCTGGAAGGCGGCCGTCTTCTGCGAGGCGATCTACGGCCGCTACCTGCGCGGTGAGCTCGGCGCCGAGGACGAGCGCGCCGCGCGCTTCGAGCAGGGCGTCCCGTACCTCGCGGAGGCCGCGGCCGACGCCGTCTCGCTCTAGAGCGCGATCTCGGCGAGCGCCCGCAGCGCCTCGGGCTGCTGCGTCGAGACGAGGAGCGACGTCGCGCCCGACTCGCGCCACGCCTCGACCCGCTCCGCGAGGCGCTCCTTCGGCCCGACGAGCGCGACTTCGTCGACGAACGCGTCGGGCACCGCAGCCGTCGCGTCGCGCTTGTTCCCGCCGAGGTAGAGGTCCTGGATCTCCTTCGCCTCGGCCTCGTAGCCGTAGCGCGCGAAGAGGTCGTTGTAGAAGTTCTTCCCGCGCGCGCCCATGCCGCCGATGTAGAGCGCGTAGTACGGCTTGAGGAACTCGCGGCCGGCCTCGACGTCGTCGATGAGGATCGCGGGCGCGGTCGCGGCGATGTCGAAGCCCTCGCGCGCGCCGGCCATCGCGTCGCCCCAGACCCCGCGCGCCTTCTCGGGCGACCAGAAGATCGGAAGCCACCCGTCCGCGATCTCGAACGCCTGCGCGACCGCCTTCGGCCCCATCGCGGCGAGGTAGATCGGGATGTCCGCGCGCAGCGGGCGCGCCATCAGCTTCAGCGGCTTCCCGAGCCCGGTGCCGTTCGTGAGCGGGATGTCGTAGTGCTCGCCGTGGTGCTCGACCGCCTCGCGCCGGAGCGCGGTGCGCACGATCTCGACGTACTCGCGCGTCTTCAGCAACGGCTTGCCCCAGGCCTCGCCGTGCCAGCCCTCGACGACCTGCGGCCCGCTCGTGCCGAGTCCGAGGAGGAAGCGCCCGCCGGAGAGCAGGTCGAGCGTCGCCGCGGTCATCGCCGTGTTCGCCGGCGAGCGGCCGGGGATCTGCATGATCGCCGAGCCGAGCTTGATCTTGTCGGTCGTCGCGCCGAGCCAGGAGAGGACGGTGACGCAGTCCGTGCCCCAGGCCTCCGCCGCCCACGCCGAGTCGTAGCCGAGGCGCTCGGCCTCCTGCGCGAGCGCGATCGGCTCGAGCGGGCTCGTGCCCGGCGGCGCATAGCCCATGTAGAAGCCGAGCTTCATGCCGTGCGATGCTAACGCCATGACGATCGCCGATCTCCGCCCGACCGAGGAAGCGCTCGAGCTGCGCGCGCGCGTTCGCGCGTTCATGGAGGAGCACGTCTATCCGAACGAGGCGGCGCTCGACCGCGAGGACGACGAGGCGGAGGCGCTCGTCGCGCGGTTGCGGGAGCTCGCGAAAGAAGCCGAGCCCTGTGGGCGCCGCACCTCCCGCCGGAGGCCGGCGGCTCGAACGGCAGCTTCCTCGTCTACGCGCACCTGAACGAGGAGATCGGGCGCTCGCTCTGGGGCCAGCTCGTGTTCGGCTGCCAGGCGCCTGACGCGGGGAACGGCGAGATCCTCTGGCACTTCGGGACCGACGAGCAGAAGGAGCGCTTCCTGAAGCCGCTCGTCGCGGGCGAGGTGCGCTCGTTCTTCTCGATGACCGAGCCGGACGTGTCCGGGTCGGACCCGACGGGGCTCAAGACGCGCGCCGTTCGCGACGGCGACGAGTGGGTGATCGACGGGCACAAGTGGTTCTCGTCGGGCGCGGAGGGCGCGGCCTTCGGGATCGTCATGGCGGTCACCGACCCCGACGCGGATCCGCACCGGCGCGCGAGCCAGATCATCGTTCCCGCCGACACGCCGGGAGTCGAGGTCGTCCGCGCGATCCCGACCATGGGCCACCGCGGCCGCGGCTGGACGACGCACTGCGAGGTGCGCTACTCGGGCGTCCGCGTGCCCGTCGAGAACACGCTCGGCGAGGCGGGCGACGGGTTCCGGATCGCGCAGAAGCGCCTCGGGCCGGGCCGGATCCACCACGTCATGCGCTGGCTCGGGCAGATGCAGCGTGCGTTCGAGCTCATGTGCCGCTATTCGCTCGAGCGCGAGACGTTCGGCGAGAAGCTGGCGGAGAAGCAGACGATCCAGAACTGGATCGCGGACTCCGCGGCCGAGATCCAGGCGTGCCGGCTGATGACGCTCGACGCCGCGCACAAGATCGACCAGGGCGACGAGGCGCGGGTCGAGGTCTCGCTGATCAAGTTCTTCGCGGCTCGCGTGCTGCACGACGTCGTCGACCGCGCGGTGCAGACGCACGGAGCGCGCGGGCTGACGGACGAGACGCCGCTCGCGGGGATGCTCCGCCAGGCGCGCGGCGCGCGGATCTACGACGGCCCGGACGAGGTGCACCGCATGGTCGTCGCGCGGCGGATCCTGAAGTCGTTCGCCGAAGGCGACGGCTGGCGGTTCTCGTAGGCGGGGTCAGGCTTCAGCCTGACCCGGTGTAGATCGAACCCACGCGAGGTCAGGCTGAAGCCTGACCCCTGGCTTCGGCGGCAGCGGTACGAAGACGCTCGTCGTCCGCTGGTACTCGGCGTAGTCCTCGCGGCTCCGGAGCGCCTGCGCCTCCGTCGCGGGGATGCCGGTGACGCGGAAGAGGAGGAACAGAGCGCGGCCGGGACGATCCACGCCGTCCAGCCCCGCGGCGCGCGGTCGCGACGAGCGCGACGCCGCACCACGTCACGAGCTCGAAGAAGTAGTTCGGGTGGCGTGACCAGGCCCAGAGGCCCGAGCGCATCGTCGTCCGCGGGTCGCGGGGTCGCGGCGCCAGCGCGCGAGCTGCACGTCCGCGCGATGACGCCCGCGTTTCCGAGCAGCCAGACGAGGACGCCCGTCCACTCGTGCACGCCGACCTCGCGGATCGAGCGCAGCGAGCGGAGCGAGCGAGCACGACGCCAGCGCCTGCAGTGGAAGACGAGAGCTCCGGCTGCGCGCTCGCCCCACCGCTCCCGCAGACGGATAGCGGCGTACATCTTCTCGACCCGGTCAAGAGGAGCTCAGCCCGAGTCGGACGACCCAGCACGCGAGCGTGGCCGGAGACGCGATGGCGCTCGTTCGTCCGCGGCACGCAGCAGAGCCTGCGCGGGATGAGGAGAGCGCACGTCTCCGTCGTCGGGCCGCCCGTGACCCGGAAGGACGACGGACGAGCACGCGCTGAGGCGACCAGCGCACGCCGTCGCAGCTCCAGGCAGCCGACGGTGCGACGTCGTAGCCCCGACGAGGTCAGGCCAGACGTGACCCGAGCACGTCAACGCGGTCCGGGGACGCCCTTGAACTCGTACAGCAGCGGCTCGCGCCCTGGCTGCACGATCCACGCCTCGCCCGTGCCCTCGCTCTTGTACGCGGCCCAGACGCCGTCGGCCACGTCCTCGGGCCGGAGCAGCCGGAAGCCGCGCTCGGTGAGCTCCTGCTTGAACTCGATCGGCATGAGGCCGGTGTCGGCCCAGCCGGGGCAGACCGCCTGGATCCGGATCCCGCGCGCCGCGAGCTGATCCGCGACCGAGCGCACGAAGCCGACGACGGCGTGCTTCGTGAGGCCGTAGATGGGGTCGTCGGGGATCCCGACGAGCCCCGCGAGCGACGCCGTGACGACGATCGTCGAGCCCGGCGGCATCACGCGGTCGAGCCGGCGGACGCCGTACACGACGCCGTCCACGTTGACGCCGACCGCGCGCCGGTACTCCTCGTCCGTGAGGTGCGCGATGTCGCCGGAGCCGGTGAGGACGCCCGCGTTCAGGCAGGCGAGGTCGACCGAGCCCACGTGCTCCCACGCGTCCGGATCGGTGACGTCGAACCCGTCGACGAGGTCGAGCCCCTTCACCTCGAAGCCCTCGGCGGTCAGCTTCCTCACGATCGCGCTTCCGATCCCGCCTGCGGATCCGGTCACGAGCGCTGTCACGGCACGAGCACCACCTTTCCCTGTCGCTGGCTCCCGGACGCTATCGCTCCAGCTCCGACCGGAGCAGCGAGTACAGGGCGTGGTCGACGCGCGTTCCGTCGCGGGCGTTCGTCCGGGCCGACCGGATCACGCCCTCCTTCGTGAAGCCCGCCTTCTCCGCGACGCGGATCGAGGCCACGTTCCGCGTGTCCGCCCGGAGCTCCAACCGGGCGGCCCCGAGCTCGCCGAGGACCCATCCGGCGACGAGGCGGACGGCGCGCGCCGCGACGCCACTCCCTCGCGCCTCCCGGCGCGTCCAGTACCCGACCTCCGTCACGCCCTGGTCGGGGTTGCGCCAGATGACGCCGCACGAGCCGAGTACATCCCCGGTTCCCGCGGCCACGACCGCAAACGGCGTCTCGAGCCAGTTCGCCCTGCCAGCCTGCCTCCGCCTTAGCGATGTAGTCGCGAGCGTCGTCCTCCGTGTACGGCTGCGGCAATTCGTCGAGCCAGTACGCGAGCTCGTCGTCGCCGTCGCAGGCCGCCACGAGCGCCGGCACGTCGTCGAGGGACCAGAGGCGAAGCGTCACGACGCCGTCCGAGAGAGGCGGGTCGGGCGGCGCGGTCGGCCGTTCCATCGCGCTACGGGACGAGAACGACCTTGCCGGTCGTCTTTCGCTCCTCGATCAGCCGGTGCGCCTCGCCCGCTTCCTCGAGGGGAAGCTCAGCGCCCGACGATCGGGCGCACCACGCCGCCGTCCCAGAGCCGGAGGACGTCCTGCGCCGCGCGCTCGACGAGCTCGGGATTCCGGCCGAGGAGGCGCCCGAGGTAGAAGCCGTGCACGCCGATGTTCCGGCCCACGAGCCAGGTCGGGCTCACGTCCTGCCAGAGCCCGCCCGCGTACCCGGCCGCGATCGCGGTTCCCATCGGCTTCACGAGCGAGAGCGAGGACGCGAACACGTCGCCGCCGACGAGGTCGAAGACGACCTCCACCGGCTCGAGCTCGCCGAGCTCCGCGTACGTCACCGCCTCGGCCGCGCCGAGCGAGAGCGGGAGCTCCTTCTTCTCCTCGCTCCCGACCGCGGCCACCGCGACGCCGTTGAGCGTGCGAACGAGCTGAACCGCCGCCGTCCCGACCGCCCCGGCCGCGGCGGTGACGAGCACGCGCGAGCCGAACGCGATCCGGACGAGCTCCGTGAGCGGGATCCACGCGGTGAGGAACGCCATCGGGAACGCGGCGCCCTCCGCGAAGGTCGCGCTCGCCGGCAGCGGCAGCAGCCAGCGCCGGTCGACCGCAACGCGTTCCGCGTATCCGCCGCCCTGGCTGCGCACGATGCCCATGACGCGGTTCCCGTCGAGCTCGCCCGCGATCTCGGAGCCGAGGATCGCCGGCAGCTCGGGCATCTGCGGGTACTGCCCGAGCCGCACGAGGACGTCGGCGAAGTTGATCCCGCAGGCGCGGACGTCGACGACCGCGCCGTCGCCGGCGTCGGGCTCCGGCACGTCCTGGACGACGAGCTGCTCCGGCCCGCCGGTTCCGGTGAGGACGACCGCCCTCACGCGACGCGCCTCTCCGGGCCATGGCCGAAAGGACGGCCAAGTTACAACTTGTAACTTGGCGGTTGGCGACCGACGTCCGCTCAGTAGAGCCGAGAAGAGCGCCCAAGTTACAACTTGTAACTTGGGCCGAAGGCGCGCGGGTCGGTGTCTGATGGCGCACGCGAGAGAACCTGGTCTACGACGGCGCGACGGACCCTAGCGCCCGTGAACTGCGGCTCGCGCTTCTCGAGGAAGGCCGCCACGCCCTCGGCGCCGTCCTCCGACTCCAGGCAGCGGCGGAAGCCGTCCGCCTCGCGCCGGAGCCCCTCCTCGAGCGGCAGGTCGCGCGTCGTCCGCGCGAGCTCGCGCAGGATCCCGATCGAGACCGGCGAGCGCGCCGCGATCGTCCGCGCGATCCCGAGCGCCGCCTCGTGCAGCTCCTCGCGCGGCACGACCTTCTCGACGAGCCCCCAGCCGTACGCCGTCTGCGCGTCGACGAAGTCGCCGGTCATGTTCATGAGCAGCGCCCGCCCGAGCCCGACGAGGCGCGGGAGCCTTTGCGTGCCGCCGCCGCCGGGGATGAGGCCGAGCTTGATCTCGGGCTGGCCGAGCTGGGCGTCCTCGGAGACCACGCGGATGTCGCAGCACATCGCGAGCTCGAGGCCGCCGCCGAGGCAGAAGCCGTGGATCTCGGCGACGAAGGGCGTGTTCGCCTTGTCCATCCGCCCGCCGAGCTTCTGGATCCCGCGGGCAGAGCCGCTTTCGTGGGCCTCCGCCGTCGCTTCGCGTAGCGCCGGGAACTCGGAGATGTCCGCGCCCGCGACGAACGCCCGGTCGCCCGCGCCTCGCAGCACGATGGCGCGCACCTCGGCGTCCGCGTCGAGCCGGTCGATCTCCGCCTCGAGCTCCTCGAGCAGCGGCGCCGAGAGCGCGTTCACGGGCGGGTGGTCGATCGTGACGATCGCGACGGCGCCGTCAGCTCCGTCGACGAACTCAGCCATGCGCAAGACAGGATTCGCAGCGAATTCCTTCGCGCCAATCCCTAAGGCGTCCGCTTCGCGGCCGCGGTCGGTGGTGTCCTTGTACGTCATGTCGTCCGCGGGCTGCTTCGCGAACTGCTCCCGGAGCGCGGTCTTGCGGAACTTGCCGACGGCCGTCTTCGGGATCTCCTCGACGAGCTCGAACCGGTCGGGCAGCCACCACTTCGCGAAGTTGGGCGCGAGGAAGTCGCGCAGCTCGTCGTCGGTCGCCGACTGGCCTTCGCGCAGCACGACGACCGCGAGCGGCCGCTCCGCCCACTTCTCGTCCGGCACCGCGATCACCGCGGCCTCCGCCACGGCGGGATGCCCCATGAGCGCGTTCTCGAGCGCGACCGTGGAGATCCACTCGCCGCCCGACTTCACGAGGTCCTTCGAGCGGTCCTGGATCTCGATGTAGCCGTGCGGCTCGATGGTGACGATGTCGCCGGTCTTGAACCAGCCGTCGTCCGTCCAGCGATCTGCACCCTCAGGACTGTCGTAATAGGCACTGGAGATCCAGACGCCGCGAACCTCGAGCTCGCCCATCGACTGGCCGTCCCACGGGACGATGCCCTCCGGCCCTCGCGCGCGCATCTCGACGAACGGCGCGGGAATCCCCTGCTTGGCGCGGTAGCCGAACTGCTCCTCCTCGGAGAGCGCGCGCTCGCGCTCGGTCAGCGCCGAGACCGTCCCCATCGGCGCCATCTCGGTCATGCCCCAGGCGTGCAGGATCTGCAGGCCGTGCCGCTTCTCGAACGCCTCGATCATCGACTGCGGCGCCGCCGAGCCGCCGACGATCATGCAGCGCACGGTCGAGGTGTCGTACTTGCCGGGGCTCGCATCGAGCTCCTGGAGGATCCCCATCCAGATCGTCGGCACGCCCGCGGTGATGGTCACCTTCTCCTGCTGGAACGCCTCGAGCAGGCTCGGGCCGTCGAGGAACGGGCCGGGGAAGACCTGCTTCGCGCCGACCATCGTGCAGGTGAACGGGAAGCCCCACGCGTTCGCGTGGAACATCGGCACGACGGGGAGGACGGTGTCCGCCTCGCTCACCGAGAGCGTTCCCGACATCGTGGAGGCGAGCGAGTGAAGGGCGATCGCCCGGTGCGAGTAGACGGCGCCCTTGGGCTGGCCGGTGGTGCCGCTCGTGTAGCACATGGCCGCCGCGGCTCTCTCGTCGATGTCCCGGTCGGGAAGGTCGCCCGGCTCGGCACTCGCGAGCAGGTCCTCGTACTCGATCGCGCCGTCCGGGCGTCGGTCCGTCGCCGACCGCCACGACGTGCTGGAAGCCCACGCGCTCGCGGAAGTTCTCGACGAGCGGCCAGAGGACCTTGTCCGCGATCAGCACCTTGTCGCCTGCGTGCGTGGCGATGTACGTGATGTCGTCCGGGTGCAGGCGGAGGTTCAGCGTGTGCGTGACCATGCCGCCGACCGGGACGCCGATGTAGGTCTCGAGGTGCTGGTAGTGGTTCCAGCCGAAGGTCGCCACGCGGTCGCCGTCGCCGAGCCCGAGCTCGTTCCGGAGCGCCGCAGCCAGTTGTCGCGCGCGGGGCGCGAAGTCGGCGTACGTGTACCGGTGCCAGCTCCGGTCGGGGAGGCGCGTGACGATCTCCCGGTCGCCGAAGAGCTGCTCGCCGCGCCGCAGGATCGCCGGCACGTTGAGCTGGTAGTCCATGATCAGGCCTTCCACGTCAGCCTCCTTGCGGTGAGCGGTGACTACGCGGTGGCTTTCCAGGAGCGACGCCGCGACCTCGGCCCGCAGGCTCGAGCCCGACGCCGCGAAGCTCTCGATCCAGAGCGCGCGCTTGTACAGCCGGTGGAGAACGTGCTCCCAGGTGAAGCCGATGCCGCCGTGCACCTGGATCGCGGTCTCGCAGATCTGGACGGCCGCCTCGCCGGCGAACGACTTCGCCGCCGCAGCTGCGACCGGCGCCTGCTCGTCCTGCTCGGCGACGCACCACGCCGCCCAGAGCGCGAGCGAGCGCGCGAGCTCGAGGCGCGTGTAGGCGTCCGCGAGCGGATGGGACACCGCCTGGTAGACGCCGATCCGCTTCCCGAACTGCTCGCGGCTGGCGGCGTGCTCGATCGCGTACTCGAGCGCGCGCCGCGCGACGCCGCAGGCCTCGATCGCGAGCGCCGCGAGCGACCGGTGCCGGATCTCCTCGAGGACGTCGGTGTCCGCGAGCCTGCGCCCGGGCTCGCCGCCGCGGACGACTCCCAGCGGCCTGGTCTCGTCGGTCGTCTCGAGGACCTCGCGCTCGGCGCCTTCGAGCTCGTAGATCCCGTCGCCGCCGACGATCGCGATGCGGTCGGCGGTGTCGAGATCGGGGACGAGCGGCCCGAACGCGAGCGTCCAGCTCGTCTCGCCGGCGGCGACCTCCGCCTGCAGCTCGGCCGGGAGGGCGGGGAGGACGATGCCGATCGTCGAGAGGTACGGCCCCTTGTACAGCGCGCGGCCGAGCTCCTCGAGCAGCACCGCCTCCTCGACGAAGCCGAGCCCGACGCCGCCGTCCTCCTCCGCGACCGAGACGCCCGTCCAGCCGAGCTCGGCCAAGTCCTTCCACGACGGCTCAGGGTGCTCCGCGAGATACGCGCGGGCCTGCTCGCGAAGCGCCTCCTGCTCGGGTGTGAAGGTGAAGTCCATCAGCGCGATTTCGGGAGGCCGAGCACGCGCTCGGCGACGATGTTGCGGAGCACCTCCGAGGTCCCGGCCTCGATCGTGTTCCCGCGGCTCCGGAGCTGCTGGTACTGCCAGTAGCCGCCGTAGGGCGCATTGCCGTCCCAGAGCGCCGCGTCCGGGCCGAGGAGCTCGAGCGCGAGCTTCGTCACGCGCTGGTTCGCCTCCGACCACACGAGCTTCGAGATCGACCCCTCGGGCCCGGGCATCCCCGTCTTCACGAGCTGCGAGAGGGAGCGGTAGTTCGTGAAGCGGACCGCCTGCATCTCGATCCACTCGCGCGCGATCCGGTCGCGCTGGATCGGGTCCGCGCCGCGGTCGCGGGCGAGCGCGGCGAGCTTGCGGATCTGCACCTCGAGCGCGGCCTGGAGCGCGAAGCCGAGCGTCCCGCGCTCGTGGAGGAGCGTCGTCATCGCGACCTGCCAGCCGCCGCCGACCTCGCCCAGGAGATTCTCGGCCGGCACCTCGACGCCGGAGAAGAAGATCTCGTTGAACTCTGCTTCCCCGGTGATCTGCGTGAGAGGACGAACCTCGACGCCGGGCGCCTTCATGTCCACGATCAGGTACGTGAGCCCGGCGTGGCGCGTCGACTCGGGGTCGCTGCGGGTGAGGAGGATGCAGAAGCTCGCGAGGTGCGCGAACGAGGACCACACCTTCTGGCCGTCGACGACGAAGTGGCCGTCCTCCTGGCGGGCGCTCGTGCGGACGCCGGCGAGGTCCGAGCCCGCTCCCGGCTCCGAGAAGCCCTGGCACCAGATCTCCTCCGCGGACAGGATCGGCGCGAGGTAGCGCGACTTCTGCTCCTCGGTCCCGTGCGCCATGATCGTCGGCCCGGCCATCCCGAGGCCGATCACGCCGACGTGCGGCGGCGCCTCCGCGCGAGCCATCTCCTCGAGGAAGATCGCCTGGTGCGTGTACGGCGCGCCGCCGCCGCCGTACTCCTTCGGCCACGTCGAGCCCGGCGTAGCCCGCGTCGTAGAGCGCCCGGCTCCACGCGCGCATCGCCTCGCCCTCGAAGCGGGCGCCGCCGCCGCGATGCCCCATGAGCTCCTCGGGGAGGTTCTCCTCGAGCCAGGAGCGAAGCTCGGCTCGGAACGCGGCCTCGTCCGGAGTGTCCCGCAGGTCCATCGCCTCCGATCGTAATGCGTTCTCGCAGCTCGCGTCCCCGAGCAGGGCGCACGCTCCGTTGCGATTGTGCGCGAGGCCCGTTTAGGGTAGGACGCCGATGGCGCTCCTCTCCGTCCGGGAGGTCTCACTCCGCTTCGGGGGCATCGTCGCCCTCGACGGTGTGTCCTTCGACGTCGAGGAAGGGCACATCTCCGGGCTGATCGGGCCGAACGGCGCGGGGAAGACGACCGCGTTCAACGTCATCACGCGGCTCTACAAGCCGGACTCGGGGAAGGTCGACTTCGACGGCTCGTCGATCCTCCGCTCCTCGCCGCACGCGATCGTGCGCAAGGGCATCGCGCGGACGTTCCAGAACATCCAGCTCTTCCGGACGATGTCCGTGCTCGAGAACGTGCGCATCGGCGCGCACTCGCGCGGGCGGAAGGCGAGCGAGCAGCAGGCGCTCGAGGTGCTCGAGGTCGTCGGGCTCCGAGACCGTGCGTACGCTCCGGCGGCCGCGCTGCCGTACGGGATCCAGAAGCGCGTCGAGCTCGCGCGGGCGCTCGCGGCGTCGCCGCGGCTCCTCCTGCTCGACGAGCCGGCCGGCGGCCTGAACCACGAGGAGGTCGCCGAGCTCGGGACGTTCATCAAGAAGATCCGCGACGACTTCTCGCTCACCGTGCTCCTCGTGGAGCACCACATGAACCTCGTCATGGGCATCTCCGACCACGTCAACGTGCTCAGCTTCGGCCGGAACATCGCCGACGGCGAGCCCGCGCAGGTGCAGGCCGACCCCGCCGTGATCGAGGCCTACCTCGGCGCCGACGACGAGGACGACCCGAAGCCGCCGCAGCCGCCCGAAGGGGAAGAGCCCGCATGACGACGCTGCTCGAGCTCGATTCGGTGCAGGCGCGCTACGGCGCGGTGCAGGCGCTGTACGACGTGTCGCTCACGGTGGGAGAGGGCGAGATCGTCGCCGTGCTCGGCGCGAACGGCGCGGGGAAGACGACGACGCTGCGCGCGATCTCGGGGACGGTCGCGAAGAGCGGGACGATCGAGCTGGACGGAAAGGCGCTCCGCGGCGGCCCCGAGGCCGCGGCCAAGACCGGAATCGCCCACGTGCCCGAGGGGCGCGGCACGTTCGTCGAGCTGACGGTGACCGAGAACCTGCGCCTCGGCGCGTACACGCGTCGCGGCCGGAACGCCAAGGACGACCTCGCCCGCGTCACGGACCTCTTCCCGTGGATGGCGGACCGCGGCGGGCAGCGCGCGGGGACGCTCTCGGGCGGCGAGCAGCAGATGCTCGCGCTCGCGAGAGCGCTCATGAGCCGGCCGCGGCTGCTCCTCCTCGACGAGCCGTCGCTCGGCCTCGCGCCGATGATCGTGCGCGACTTCTTCCAGACGGTGCGCCGGCTGAACGAGGAGGAGGGTCTCACGGTCCTCGTGGTGGAGCAGGATGCGCGCATCGCGCTGCGCAGCTCGTCGCGCGCCTACGTGCTCGAGGTCGGCCGCGTCGCGCTCTCGGGGACGAGCGCGGAGCTCGAGGGGGACGAGTCGGTGCGCCGCTCGTACCTCGGGTACTGACGATGGTCGCTCGCAGCCTTCTCCGACTTCGTGCAGACGTTCGTCTCGGGCCTCGCCCAGGGCGCCGTCTACGCGTCCCTCGCGCTGGCCCTCGTGATCATCCACCGCTCGACCGGGGTCATCAACTTCGCGCAGGGCGAGATGGCGCTGCTCAGCACGTACCTCGCCTGGACGCTGTCGTTCAACCACGGCTGGAGCTATGGGCGGGCGTACGCGGCGACCCTCGCGGCTCTCGTTCGCAGGAGGCGTCGCGACGCACCGCGTGATCATCCGGCCCGTCGAGCGGGGAAGTGTGCTGCGGATCGTCGTCGTGACGATCGGCCTGCTGGTCGCGATCAACGGCTTCGTCCTCTGGCGCTGGGGCGGCGATCCGAAGTTCCTCGAGAGCCCGTTCGGCACGGGCACGGTCGAGATCGGCGGCGTGGTCATCACGAGGCACGAGCTCGGCGACGATCTGCGTCGTCCTCGGCAGCGTGGCCCTGCTCTGGGCGCTCTTCCGGTTCACGAAGCTCGGCCTCGCGATGCGCGCGTCCGCCGTGAATCCCGACGAGGCTCGCCTCGTGGGCGTGCGCGTCACGTGGATGCTGTCGCTCGGCTGGGGGCTCGCGGCGACGTTCGGCGCGATCGCGGGGCTGCTCGCCGCACCGACCGTCCTGCTCGACCCGAACATGATGACGCCGATACTGCTCTTCGCGTTCGCCGGCGCCGTGCTGGGCGGGATCGACTCCCCGTTCGGCGCAGTGGTCGGCGGCCTTCTGATCGGGGTGATCCTCAATGTGCTCAGCTACTTGAGCCAGTACAGCGCGTTCGAGTGGTTCACCTCGGAGCTGACGCTGCCGGCGGCGCTCCTGATCATCCTCGTCGTCCTCCTCGTGCGGCCAGCGGGCATCTTCGGGAAGCCGGAGGTGAAGCGCGTATGACGCCGCGCACGATGCGCATCGTCGGGTTCGCCTCCTTCGCGGGGTTCGTGGCCGCTCGTCGCGATCTTCCCGGCGTTCGTCAGCGACTTCAGGGCTCGCGAGTGGGCGTTCGTCGCGATCTACCTCATCGCGCTCCTCGGCCTCAACATCCTCACCGGCTACACCGGCCAGATCTCGCTCGGGCACGGGGCGTTCATGGCCATCGGCGCCTACACGACGGCGATCCTGATGGCGGGCAACGAGCAGTACGGAGGGCCGATCGGGGGCGGCATGAAGGACATCTGGACGTTGCCGCTCGCCGGGCTCGTCGCCGGCATCTTCGGGCTCGCGTTCGGGCTGCCCGCTCTGCGGCTGTCCGGCCTCTACCTCGCGCTCGCGACGTTCGCTCATCGCCGTCGCGATGCCGTCGACCGCCAGGCGCTTCGAGGAGTGGACGGGCGGAGGGCAGGGGATTCAGCTCTCGGGGCTGCCCGAGCTGACCGGATCGGAGGAGACCGTCGAGATCCTCGGCGTTTCGCTGACGCTCGAACGGCTGGCTGTACTACCTCTGCTGGTCGCTCGCGCTCGTCCTGTTCGCGGTCGCCTGGTTCATCCTCCGAGACCGGACGGGTCGCGCCTTCCGCGCGGTCCGGGACAGCGAGACGGCGGCGGTGTCGTCCGGCGTGAGCCTCGCCCGCTACAAGACGCTCGCGTTCGGGATCAGCGCCGCCTACGCGGGCGTCGCCGGGTCGCTGCTCACCCTGGCCAGCGCGGCCGTGACCCCGGACGGCTTCCCCATCGCGCTCTCGATCTACCTCCTCGTCGGCATCGTCGTCGGCGGCCTCGGCGGGCTCTCCGGGCTCGTGTTCGGGGCGATACTCGTCGCGTTCCTGCCGCTCTGGGCGCAGGGACAGGACGTGGGCTCGCTGCTCCCGAACCGGATCGTCGAGGAGACGCAGCAGCCGGGCGGCTCCGCGATCGTGTTCGGCGTCGTGCTCATCCTGCTCATGTTCGTCCTGCCGAACGGCGTGGGCGGACTCTTCCGGCGCGCGGGCTACGCGATCATGCGCCGCATGTCCTCTCGCGCAGGGTGACTGCGGCGCTGGGACGACGTTCGGCGCTCGTGCTCGTCTGGGCCTGCGCCTTCGCGATCGTCCCGGTCGCGCTCGCGGGCTCGTCCGCGGAGCCGGGCGTCACCGCGACCTCGATCAGGCTCGGAACGACCGCGCCGCTCACCGGGGCGTCCTCGGCGCAGGCGGCCGTCGCGCGCGGCGCGAAGGCGTACTTCGACCACGTGAACGCGCGCGGCGGCGTCGCGGGCAGGAGGATCGAGCTCTCGATCGCCGACGACGCGGGCGACCTCGAGCAGACGCGCGACGCGACGCGCGAGCTCGTCCAGGACGGCGTGTTCGCGATCGTCTCTCCGATCGGAACCGAGCAGAGCCTCGCGGCGCGCGCCTATCTGAACGAGGCGAGGGTGCCGCAGCTCTTCGTCGCGTCCGGCGCGGCGGCCTGGGCGGCGGATCGGTCCCGGTTCCCGTGGTCGATCGGCTTTCAGCCGAGCTCGCGGGCGGAGGGCCTGATCTTCGGACGCTTCGTCGCGGCCACGCTCCCGCGCGCGAAGGTCGCGGTGCTCCTCCGTCGTGGAGACGTCGACGGAGTGGAGGAGCTCGCCGGCTTGCGACGCGGCCTCGGCGGCGCGGGTTCCATCGTTGCGGTGGAGTCGTATGCGGACACGGAGACGAGCGTCCAGCCGCGCCTCGCGAGGCTGCAGGCGTCCGGCGCGACCGTGCTCGCGGTCGTCGCTTCGCCGGCGGTCGCGACGAAGGCGTACGCCGACCTGCGCCGGCTGCGCTGGAAGCCGCGCGTGCTCGTGAGCGCCTCGGCGGCCGCCGGGAAGGGCGCGCCGGCGGGCTCGATCGCGTTCGCGTTCCTCAAGAGCCCCGCCGACCCGCGCTGGAGGAACGACCCGGGGATGAAGCTCTACCGCACGGCGCTGGCGAGGTACGCCGCGGGCGCGAACGTCCGAGACCCGCTGCACGTCCACGGGATGGCGGTGGCGTTCGAGGCCGTCTCGCTCCTGCGGCGGCTCGGCGCGAGCCCGACCCGTGCCGGGCTCCTGGCGCGGGCGCGCTCGATCACGAGCGCCGGCAACCCGTTCCTGCTCCCCGGCGTCGCGGTGCGCACGTCGCGCGCGGACGCGTTCCCGGTCCAGCAGGGCCGGCTCGTCCGCTGGCAGAACGGCCGCTGGCGACCGTTCGGCGGTCTCTGGTCGGCCTCGGGCTAGACGTCCGCGACCTCGAGCACCTCGACCGCGAGGCCGGGGCTCTGCGGGACCTGGCCCGCGAGCCGGATCGCCTCGTCCCGATCGGGCACGTCCACGACGTAGAAGCCTCCGACCGCCTCCTTCGTCTCCGCGAACGGGCCGTCGGTTACGAGTGGCTTCTCGCCCGGCCGGACGACGACGGTGCCGGTGCCCGCGAGCGCCTCGCCGGACACGTACGCGCCGCGCTCGCGGAGCATGGCCGCGTAGACCATGTGCTCCTCGACGATGCCCATGCGCTCCTCGCCCGAGAGCGCCGCCTCAGCGTCGAGGTCGCCGTGGAGCAGAAGCAGGAACTTCATCGCGTCTCCTTCGCTTGCCAATGTGGTCGTCCAGACGACGAATACCCGAGCCGCGGGTCGACATGCGGCACATCGACCCGCGGCTCTCGGAAAGGCGTCCTCTAACCGACTCCGGGCGAAGGTGCGTACTCGCCGAGGAAGTCCGGGCCGATGATCTGCTGCTCGACCGCGGCCTGGCCGATGTAGCAGCGCCATTCGCGGCCGTCGGAGGTGAGTGCCCGGCAGCCGCCGTTGACGTGCTTCGTCGCGTCGACGGTCGGCTCGACGGTGCCCTTCCAGTCGGACACCTCGGGCGCCGGAGCACGCTCGAGCGTGCAGAGGTACTCGACGTCCTGCACGACGACCGTGCAGGTCGGGTTCGTGCCTGCGAGCGCCAAGGTGCCGGCCGGGAGGCTCTCCGCGACCTCCTCGGTCCCGATCAGCTGCGAGGCGGCGATCGCCACGCCCGGAATTACGACTGCGAGGACCGCGGCGACTGCCGCGACCCGCGTGGAGATGCGCCGCCGGCGAGGAGCCGCCGGCTGGGAGCGAAGGTCGGCATCCGCTGCGTCCTCGAGGGCGTCGCCGAGACGGCGGAGGTCGGACGATGGGTCGGTCATGGCGTGTTCTCCTTCGATGGGTCGAGACGGAGTCGGAGCGCCGACAGGCCACGGTGCACGCGTACCCGGGCCGCCCGCGGGGTCGTGCCGAGCACGTTCGCGAGCTCGTCGTACGGGAGGTCCTCAACGAAACGGAGGCGAATCGCATCGAGTTGGCCCTCGGGCAGCTGCGCGAGAGCCTCGTCGAGCCCGTCGACCCACGTCTCGTCCGGTTCGGCCGCGGACGGCTCGCGATCGAGCCGTTCGAGGATGCCGAGTCGCGTGCAGGCCGCCCGCTCGAGGCGGCCGCGCCGCACGGAAGCGGAGAGGACGTGGCGGGCGATCGCGAACAGCCACGGTCCCGCCGATCCGTTCGCCTGGTCCTCGAAGCGAAGCCGCCCGAGCCACGCCTGGGCGAACGTCTCCGCCGTCAGGTCGTGCGCGGCGTCGGCGCTCCGGCTGCGGCCGACGTGGAAGCGGTAGATCCGATCGGAGTAGCGGTCGTACAGCTCCCGGAACGCTCCCGCGTCCGAGCGGGCTGCTCGGATGAGCTCTGCGTCGGTCGTCATGAGTCTCTGGGATCCGTCGTCATCGCCACCTCCCGCGTCGGTTTCTCAGGAGATGGCGTGAAGGGCCGACGATGTTACGTCTGTCGACTCCGCGAGGTTCCGACGCTGCCCGCCAGGCGCATGAGACGATGGCCCCGTGCACGAGCTGATCGCTCTCCCGCTTGATGACCTTCTCGCGGAAGCGCGCCGCCTGCGGCCGGGGCCGCTCGTCACGTACTCGCCGAAGGTGTTCATTCCGCTGACGACGCTCTGCCGCGACGTCTGCGGCTACTGCACTTTCGCGCGGCCGCCGCGGCGCGGGGAGCGCGCGTTCATGACGGAAGAGGAGGTGCTCGACATCGCGCGGGCGGGCGCTGCGGCGGGCTGCCGCGAGGCGCTCTTCACGCTCGGCGACAAGCCGGAGCTCCGCTACCAGGTCGCCCGCGACGAGCTCCGCGCGCTCGGCTGCGAGACGACGCTCGAGTACCTCGCGCGCTGCGCCCGCCTCGTCCTCGACGAGACCGGCCTCCTGCCGCACCTGAACCCGGGCGTGATGACGCGCGAGGAGCTCGCGGCACTCCGGCCGGTGAGCGCGTCGATGGGGATCATGCTCGAGACGACCGCGGACCGGCTCGGCCAGAAGGGCGGCCCGCACTGGGCCTCGCCGGACAAGATCCCGGCCCGCCGCCTCGAGACGATCCGGCTCGCGGGCGAGCTCGCGATCCCGTTCACGAGCGGGATCCTCATCGGGATCGGAGAGACGCGCGAGGAGCGGATCGACGCGCTGCTCGCCTTGAAAGCGCTCGGCGAGGAGCACGGACACGTCCAGGAGGTCATCGTCCAGAACTTCCGGGCGAAGCCGGGGACGCGGATGGCGTCGCACCCCGAGCCGTCGCTCGACGACCACCTGTGGACGATCGCGGTCGCGCGCATCCTCCTCGGCCCGCGCTGGCACGTGCAGGCGCCGCCGAACCTCTCCTACGACAGCTTTCCCCGGCTGCTCGATGCGGGCATCGACGACTGGGGCGGCGTCTCTCCCGTGACGATCGACCACGTGAATCCCGAGGCGCCGTGGCCCGAGATCGAGCGGCTCGAGGAAGCGACCCGGAGCCGCGGGCTCGAGCTCGCGCCGCGCCTCGCCGTCTACCCCGAGTACGTCGACGACCTCGAGCGCTGGGTCGATCCCGCGCTGGCGCCGGCGGTGCGCCGCGCCTCCGATGCCGCGGGGCTCGCGCGCGACGACTCGTGGGCGCCCGGCGAGCCGGGACGCATCCCGTTCGTGCGCCGCGACGCGCTTCCGCTCGGGCTCACGAGCGACGACCTCGGCGAGGACGAGCTCACGCGGCTGCTCTCGACACGCGGCGACGAGCTGCAGCGCGTGCTCGCGTCCGCCGACCGGCTCCGCCGCGAGACGTGCGGCGACGAGGTGACCTACGTCGTCACCCGGAACATCCAGTACACGAACGTCTGCTACTTCCGCTGCGGCTTCTGCGCGTTCTCGAAGGGGAAGCTCGCGCGGAACCTGCGCGGCGCGCCGTACCTCGTCCCGCTCGACGAGATCGTGCGCCGCAGCGAGGAGGCGTGGGAGCGGGGCGCGACCGAGGTCTGCCTCCAGGGCGGCATCCATCCCGCGTTCACGGGCGACTACTACGCCGAGGTCGTCCGCGCGATCAAGGACGCGGTGCCGGGAATCCACGTGCATGCGTTCTCGGCGCTCGAGATCTGGCAGGGCGCGGCGACGCTCGGGCTCTCGCTCGACGAGTACCTCGCGCGGCTGCGCGAGCTCGGGCTCGGCTCGCTCCCGGGCACCGCGGCAGAGGTGCTCGACGACGAGGTCCGGCGCGTGATCTGCCCGGACAAGGTCACGACCGCGCAGTGGCTCAACGTGCACGACGCGGCGCACCGGGTCGGCCTGCGCTCGAACGTGACGCTCATGTTCGGGCACGCGGACACGCCGCGCAGCTGGGCGCGGCATCTCCTCCGCACCCGCGAGCAGCAGCAGCGGTCGGGAGGGTTCACCGAGTTCGTCCCGCTGCCGTTCGTGCCGATGGAGGCGCCGATGTACGTGCAGGGGCGCGCGCGGCGCGGGCCGACCTTCCGCGAAGTCCTGCTCGTGCACGCGGTCGCGCGGCTGGCGCTGCATCCGTGGATCACGAACGTGCAGGCGTCGTGGGTGAAGCTCGGGCCGGATGGGACCAGGGAGGCGCTCCGCGCCGGCGTGAACGATCTCGGGGGGACGCTCATGAACGAGTCGATCTCGCGCTCGGCCGGCGCCGCCTACGGTCAGGAGATGCCGCCCGAGCGGATGGAGGCCCTGATCCGGTCCGCGGGTCGAGTCCCGCGCCAGCGCACGACGACGTACGGGGAGCCGCCGGAGGAGCGCGTGCGCACGTCCTTCGGCGCGGCCCCGTTGGCGGAGCCGCTGAACCCGCCGGTGAAGGAGGCGGGCCTCGTCGCGCCGCCCCGTCTCGTCCGGCCGGGTCTCGTCGGCGCGCGGGCGCGCTAGATGGACCACCTCGCGCTCGCGGTCTCCGACCAAGCGCGGTCGATCCGCTTCTACGAGACGTACTTCGGCTTCGAGGCCGAGCCCGAGCCGCGCGAGGACGGCGTCCGCATCCTCCACGACGCCGCCGGCTTCTCGCTCGCGATCGGAGAGATCGACGAGCCGGTCGTGCTGCCGCCGTTCTTCCACTTCGGCCGCGGCGCCGACAGCCCGGACGACGTCCGCGCGTTCCGCGACCGGGTCGCCGCCGACGGGCTGGAAATCGTGGACTGGTGGGACGAGCCCGACTACGTGAGCGTGAAGTTCCGCGACCCCGACGGCTACGTCATCGAGGTTGGCTGGGAGCCGCGCTGAACGCTAGGCTCCGAGCGTCATGAACAACGGCATCTGCCGGGCGCCGGAGCGCGCCTGGCACGCGACCATCACCGACAAGACCGGCTAGTCCGCCGCTTCCAGTTCCAGCGCCGAGGAAGCGGCAGGACAGGCGCGAGACGCAGGCCCCGTGTGGGCCGCGGCGCCGCCTGCATGACGGGAAGGAGATGGATCGATGCCGATGCCGCATCGAACGTTCGCCCAGGTCGCCAAGCGGCGGCTGGTCGGGAAGGAAGGACGCGAGCGCACCCGTGTCATCCACGGGCTGCTCGACGAGCTGCCGGACTACCGCAGCGGCCCGTACGCGGACCTCCGCAAGTGGCTCAACTCGGAGCTCGTGGAGACCCGGACGCGCTCGAAGGTGGTCCATCGCGACTCGATCGCGATCCGGCGCGAGGGCGCGGCCCAGATCGCGTTCGTCGGCCCGCCGAACGCCGGGAAGTCGTCGCTGCTTGCAGGCGCTGTCGTCGATCCAGATCAAGACCGGCGACTACGCGTTCACGACGACGCGGCCCGTCGCCGCGCTGACCCGCATCGGCGGCGTCCTCGTGCAGCTCGTCGAGATCCCCGGTCTGATCGAGGGCGCGAACGAGGACCGGGGAGGAGGACGCGCGCTGCTCGGCGTGCTGCGGAACGCGGACGCGATCGTGTTCTGTCACGCGGCGAGCGCTCCGCCGGAAGAGCTCGCAGTCGTGCGGGCGGAGGTCGAGGCCGCGGGCATCGACCTGCCCTTCCTCCTCGTGGCCACCAAGATCGACGAGGACGAAAGCGCGGCCAGCTGTCTCGACGCCGACGCGATCCCGGTCTCGGTTCTCGACGACGAGAGCGTCGACCGCTTGCGCGAGGAGATCTGGTGGCTGACGGGCCTCGTGCGCATCTATCTCCGGCACGCTGGCGAGGTCGACGACGACCCGGTCGCGCTCCATCCGGGCGCCACGGTCGAGGACGTCGCGGACTCGATCCACCACGAGCTCGCGGAGACCTTCAGCGCGGCCCGCGTCTGGGGGCCGTCGGCGCGTTTCGACGGACAGCGCGTCGGCCGCGCTCACGCGGTGCTCGACGGCGACGTCGTCGAGATCCTCCGCTAGCGCAGCGAGCCGAAGTCCGTAACGGGCCCAGACGTCTCAGTTGGGCGTATTGACTCCACTTTCTCCCCACTGTCCAGCGCGCGACCCTGTATGCCTCGCTAGGAGAGTGCTGCCGCAACGCCCGCGACGATTGTGAAGAACAGAATCAGTACATCGGACACGAATTCGGGACGCAGCGTGCGGGAGATTCACAGCGAGTTGCGCCTATCTCGCTTGCTCCACCCGATCTCGTAGAGCCGCCGGCGCGCCTTGATCAGGTGTTGGTTCCCGGAGCCTCCGCACTCCCCTTGCGGTCGTGTCGCGAAGCCTGGTCAGTCGCTCGACCTCTTCCGCGGCGCCACCTCAGCGCGTGCGTACCATCCCGAGGCTTCAGTCGTCGGCGCATGAATTACCCGGGCATCGAATCCCTCGCGCCGCGCCGGCTTCACGTTCGCACCTAGCCGCGGCCCAGCCCGTTGACCAGGGACGCGGAGCCCAATATCGTTGCTGGTGGCACGAAGGCGAGGAAGGGAGGCCAAGTGATCAAGCTTGCCGGTTTCCTGGCATGCGTCGGTTTGCTTGCACTCATGCCCATAAACGCCGGCGCGTCGAGCCCGTACGACCGCGCGACGGGCAGCGGCGAGCGCCCTGCCGTAGCAGGCTTTGGTGCTCGCAAAGTTTCGTTCGGCGCCCACAACGGTCCCCACGGCCCCAGCGGCCACGCTCATTCCCAGGGGATCGGCGCGTTCGGAGAGTTCAACGATGCGTCAGGGCACGTAACATGCTTGCTCGTTGACGGCAATCGTGCGGTCATCGGGTTCGAGGCCGAGCAGGTCGGACTCGAGGAGCGAGAGGGATGGACGTTCATGTTTGCGGTCGAGGACAACGGCAATCCTTCCGACGCGACGCCTGACCGCCTGAGCCTCAGCTTCGGCGGGCCGCCCGACCTCCTCGATCCTGATGACTGCACCGTCGGACAGGCTCTATACGCCTCTTTCGTGCCGATCACGTCGGGCAACTTCAACGTTCAGGACGCCACGCCGTAGAACGGAGGCAAATTGAGCCGAGCGCCAGCCGTGTTCGCTCACACGTCCTCGAGCGCGAGCAGGTCGTCCACGGTTTCGCGTCGGCGGATGACCCGCGCCTCGCCGCCGCGCACGAGCACCGCGGCGGGACGGGGCGTCGCGTTGTAGTTCGAGCTCATCGCGAGCGTGTAGCCGCCGGTGGCCGGCACCGCGAGCAGGTCGCCGGTGCGCGGAGGCGGCAGCGTGACGTCGTCGATCAGCACGTCGCCCGACTCGCAGTGGAGGCCGGCGACGCTCACGTTCTCGGTCTTCGGCTCGTCGGCCCGCCTCGCGGAGAGCGCCGTGTAGCGCGCGCCGTAGAGCGCCGGGCGCGGGTTGTCCGACATCCCCCCGTCGACGGCCGCCCACGTCACGCCGTCGAGCCGCTTCACGGAGCGGACGCGGTACAGCGTCAGGCCGGCCGTCCCGACGAGCGCGCGACCGGGCTCGAGCAGGAGTCGCGGCGCGCGGAGCCCGTGGGCGTCCCAGGCGCGGGACACGGCGTCCGCGACCTTCGCGGCAACCTCGCGGAGGGAGACGGCCGGCTCCTCGAGCACGTGGCGGACTCCGAACCCGCCTCCGACGTCGACCAGCTCGGGCTCCCAGCCGAGCTCGTCGCGGCAGCGGGCGGCGAGCCCGGCGAGCAGCTCGATCGTCTCCTCGTGCGACGATCGTGTCCGGAAGCTGCGAGCCGACGTGCACGTGCAGTCCCGCGACCTCGAGCCCGAGCGAGCGAGCCTCTTCGACGGTACGCACGACGGCGTCGGGAGGAAGTCCGAACTTCGAGCCGTGATGCCCGGTCCGGATCGCGTCGTGCGTGTCCGCCTCGACGCCGAGCGTCGCGCGGACGAGCAGGCGCCCGACGCCCGCCGCCGCCGCGCGCGCGGCCTCGCCCTCCGTGTCGAGCGCGACGAGAGCGCCTGCCTCGGCCGCCGCGCGCAGCTCGTCGTCCGACTTCGCGTTCCCGTGCACGATCAGCCGCTCGCCGTCGATCCCTGCCGCACGTGCGAACGCGAGCTCCCCGAACGACGCGACGTCGGCCCCGATTCCCTCCTCGGCGAGCACGCGCATGATCGCGACGTTCGGGAACGCCTTCGACCCGTAGAACACGGAGGCCTCCGGCACCGCGGCGCGGACCTCGCGAGCGCGGCCGCGGATCGTGTCCTCGCAGTAGACGACGAGCGGGGTTCCGAAGCGCTCCGCGAGCTCGCCCGCGCGGATGTCTCCGACGACGAGCTCGCCTCGCTCGATGCGGGCGGAATCCGGGAACAGGTCGAGCATGCGGCGATTCTGCCTGTTACCCTGAGAGGCCTATGAAGCAGCTTCTTCCGTAGCGAAGGAAGCGAACGCGGCGAGAGCCGCGGACGTTTCCACGAAGCCTCTCGCCCGAGAGGCTTTTTTGTTCCCCGAATCGAATCGAGAGAGAGCATGGAGGCGTACGACTCGCAGGCGATCGAGACCAAGTGGCAGAAGGTCTGGGCCGACGCGCGCGCCTCCGAGGTCGAGAACCCGGGGCCCGGGGAGTCGTCCGACCAGCCGAAGAGCTACGTGCTCGAGATGCTGCCGTACCCCTCGGGGACGCTGCACATGGGGCACATGCTCGTGTACTCGATCGGGGACGTCGTCACGCGCTTCCGGTCGCGGAACGGCATGCGCGTCCTCCATCCCCAAGGTTTCGACTCGTTCGGCCTGCCGGCCGAGAACGCGGCCATCCGCGAAGGCGTGCACCCGCGCGTGAGCACCGAGCGCAACATCGTTTCCATCACGCAGTCGTATCGCCGCATCGGCTGGGCGTACGACTGGACGCGACTGCTCTCGACACACCAGCCCGAGTACTACCGCTGGCAGCAGTGGCAGTTCCTCGAGTTCTACGAGCGCGGGCTCGCGTACAGGAAGGAAGCGCCGGTCAAGTGGTGTCCCAACGACCAGACGGTGCTGGCCAACGAGCAGGTGCGCGACGGGCGCTGCGAGCGCTGCGGCGCCGAGGTCGAGTCCCGCCTGATGGACGCAGTGGTTCTTCCGGATCACCGACTACGCGCAGGCGCTGCTGGACGACCTCGACACGGTGGACTGGCCGGACTCGATCAAGGCGCGCCAGCGGAACTGGATCGGCCGCTCCGAGGGCGCGGAGATCCTGTTCCGGATCGAGGAGCTCGGCGAGGACGTGCCGGTGTTCACCACGCGTCCGGACACGCTGTTCGGAGCAACGTTCGCCGTGCTCGCGCCTGAGCACGAGCTGGTCCCGCGCATCGAGTCCCCGGAGGTGGCCGAGTACGTGCGCCGTGCCTCGGCGAAGAAGACCGTGGAGCGCGCCGCCGCCGCCGAGAAGACGGGTGTCTTCACGGGGCTGCACGCGGTCAACCCGGTGAACGACGAGCGCCTGCCGCTGTACGTGGCGGAGTACGTGCTCCCCGACTACGGCGGCGGCGCGATCATGGCCGTCCCCGCGCACGACCAGCGCGACTTCGACTTCGCGCAGGCGTTCGACCTGCCGATTCGCCACGTCGTGCGGCCGGCGGACGGCGACGCCGGCGAGGGCACCGCGTACGTCGAGCACACGGAGGGGGAGGTCCTGGTCAACTCCGGAGCGTTCGACGGGCTGCCCGCGCCCGAAGGAGGGCGTCAGATCGTCGAGAAGCTCGCCGCCGACGGTCGTGGCCGGTTCGCGATCAACTACCGCCTGCGCGACTGGGGGTTCTCGAGGCAGCGGTACTGGGGGTGCCCGATCCCCGTCGTGTACTGCGACGAGTGCGGGATCGTGACTGTGCCGAAGGAGGAGCTGCCGGTGATCCTCCCCGACATCGAGGACTACAAGCCGAAGGGCCAACCGCCGCTCGCGCAGGCCGAGGAGTGGGTGAACGTGCCCTGCCCGCGCTGCGGGGGGCCGGCGAAGCGCGAGACGGAGACCATGGACACGTTCGTCGACTCGTCCTGGTACTTCCTGCGCTACTGCGACCCGCACAACGACGCGGCGCCGTTCGAGCGGGAAGCGGTCGACTACTGGAACCCGATCGACCTCTACATCGGCGGCGTCGACCACGCGACGGTGCACATGATCTACGCGCGGTTCTGGGTCAAGGTCTTGAACGACATGGGTCTCGTCGGTTTCCGCGAGCCGTTCGCGCGCTTCTTCTCGAACGGCTGGGTGACGCTCGGGAAGACGAAGATGTCGAAGCGAGCCGGGAACGTCGTCGGGCCCGACGACTTCGTCGAGCGCTACGGCGCCGACGCGTGCCGGCTGACCATCCTGTTCCTCGGCCCGGCGAACGAGGACATGGAGTGGACCGAGCCGAGCGTCGAGGCGATGGCCCGGTTCGTGCGGCGGTTGTGGCGGGTCGTGACCGAGGTCGTCGAGGTAGCTCCCGTGGGTCCCCCGGAGGGCGGCGAGCTCGCGCGCAAGGCGCACCGGACGATCGCCAAGGTCACGGACGACATCGGGCGGCGGTATGCCTTCAACACGGCGATCGCGGCGGTGATGGAGCTGGTCAACGAGCTGTCGCGCGACACGGGCGGCCGCGACGCGCGCTTCGCGGCCGAGACCGCGGTCTCGCTGATCCAGCCGTACGCGCCGCACGTCGCCGAGGAGCTGTGGGACCGCCTCGGGCACGAGAGGCTGTGGGAGCACACGTGGCCCGAGGCGGATCCCGCACTGCTCGAGGTGGACACGGTCGAGGTCGTCGTCCAGGTGAACGGGCGAATCCGCGACCGGCTGTCGGTCGCGCCGGACGTGCCGGAGGAGGAGCTGGTGGCGCTGGCGCGCGCGTCGGAGCGGGTGCAGGCGTATCTCGACGGTGGCGAGGCGGCCCGGACCGTCGTCGTCCCGGGCAAGCTCGTCAACTTCGTGACGTAGCGCTTGCGCGGGGGAACCCATGGTTCCCCCGCGTGCCCCCTCCTTCGGTCTCGGGCTGGGAGCATGCGGCGTCACGCCTCCCGGCCGGCGAAGCCGGCCTCCGGCTCGGTCGTCGCGTCTGTTTCGGCTGACACGCGCTGGGGTCTGACTTCAGTCAGACCTCGGTGTTGGGTTGCTCTTGCGCGGGGGACTTTGGGCTGGGAGCACGCGGTTGGCACGAAGTTGTGACAGAGCCGTGTCCCACGCGTGAACGGATTGCCGCCACGCTGGCCACGTGCCCTCGATACCGGTCTCGCGACCCGTCGCGCTCGCACTCGCGAGCGGCCTGCTCTTGCTGCTCGTCGTCGCCGGCCAGCGGCTCGCTCAGTCCGGCACGGCGAGCGCTCCGGAGGTCGTCGCGCCGCTCGAGGCCGTGTCCGAGCCCGCGGCGCAGACCTCGAGGGCCGCGCTCGTCGTCCACGTCGTCGGGGCGGTCCGGCGGCCGGGGCTGTACCGGCTTCGTGACGGCGCGAGGGTCGCGGACGCCGTCTCGAGAGCCGGCGGCGCGACCCGGAAGGCGGATCTCAGCGGCCTCAATCTCGCGGCGCCGCTCGTCGACGGCGTTCAGGTGCTCGTTCCGTCTCGCGTTCTTGCCGGCGGGGCGGCACCGGGCGCGGGGAGTTCGTCCGCGACCGGCGCGGGCGCGGTCGCCGGCAAGCTGAGCCTCGCGAGCGCGACGGCCGAGGAGCTCGACGAGCTGCCCGGGGTGGGGCCTGTCACCGCGCAGCAGATCATCGACTACCGCACCGAGCACGGCCCGTTCCGGTCGGTCGACGACCTCGACGCGGTTCCCGGAATCGGGCCCACGCGGGTCGAGCAACTGCGCGAGCTGGTGACCCCGTGAGGCGAGCCGTCGAGCTCCACTGGCCGACGCTGCTCGTAGGTGCGGCATGCGCGGGGCTCGGCGCATCGAACTGGATCGCGCCGGGAGTCGTCGCGCTCGGAGCGGTCGGTATCACTGCGGTCGTCGGGATCGCGGTCCTCGACGGAGGCGCGCGCGTGGCGGCGCTCGGCGTCGCGCTCGCCGTGGCGGGGCTCTGGTGGGGCGCGGTTCGCCTCGAAGCGCTGTCCCGGAGCACGCTTGCGGCCGAGATCGGCGAGTCCGGGCCCGCGCAGGTCGTCGTCACCGGTCCCGCGCGAGTCACGTCGTGGGCGGTGCGTGTTCCCTCGGAGGTTCGGCTCTTTCGCGGGCGCCCTGTCCGCGAGCGCGTGCTCCTCGTGCTTCCCGTCGGGCGGTCGCCGCCGAGAGGAGCCATCCTCGAGACGGTCGTCCGGGTCGCGGAGCCGCGCGAGGCTCGCGACGGCGGCTTCGACGAGCGCGCGTGGCTCGCCCGTCAGGGGATCCACGTCGTGCTCCGCGGAGCTGCCTGGCGCGAGGTCGGTCGTCGTGGCGGTGTCGCGGGGCTCGGGGACGCCGTGCGCGATCGCGTGGAGCGTGCCGTGAGCCGCGGGACGGACCGGCGTCAAGCGCGCGCTCGTCCTCGGGGTGGTCCTCGGCGAGGACGAGGGGCTGTCCGAGCGCGTACGCGCGGACTTCCGGGCGTCCGGGCTCGCGCACCTGCTCGCCGTCTCGGGACAGAACATCGCCTTCATCGCCGTGGGTGTGTTCGGCGCGGGCTGGCTGCTCCGCGTGCCGAGAGCTGCTCGCGAGCTCCTGGCGATCGCCGCGATCGCCGCGTACGTGCTCGCGGTCGGTTGGCAGCCGTCCGTCGTGCGGGCCGGCGTCGCCGGTGTGCTCGCTTCCGCAGCCTGGCTCGTGGCGAGGCCGCGAGATCGGTGGCACTTCCTCGCGCTGGGAGCGCTCGTTCTCCTCGTGTGGACGCCGACGTCGCTCCTCGAGCCGGGATTCCAGCTCTCGTTCGCCGCGGTCGCCGGCATCTTCGTCGGCCTGCCGCGGGCAAGGCGCGTGCTGGACGGCTATCCGGTGCCACCCGCTGCGGCGGACGCCGTCGCGATCGCCGTCGTCTGCGGGCTCGTCACGGCTCCGGTGGTGCTCGTCCACTTCGGACAGGCGCCGGCCTACACCGTGCTCGCGAACACACTTGCGTTTCCCGCGGTCCCGGCGGTCCTCGGCCTCGGACTGCTCGCGGGGGTCGTCGACCCGGTGTCGCCCGGTGCCGCGACTGCGCTCGCGTGGCTCGCGGGATGGGCTGCGGCGTGGCTCGAGCTCGTCGCTCGGCTCGTCGCCTCGCTGCCCGGTGCCGAGGTCGACGCCCGCACGGCGCTCGCTGTCGCGCTCGTCGCCGCAGGCGCCTGGTGCGCGCTCCGCGCCGCAGGGCCTCGCGTCCGAGCCCGCGTTCCACCGGCAGCGCTCGCCCTCGCCGGTGCGGCCGTGCTCGCCCTCGCGGCCGGCTGGCTCTGGGTGCGCCCGGCTCCCGCCTGGCACGAGCCGGGCGGGCTCAGGGTGACGTTCCTCGACGTCGGCCAGGGGGACTCCGTCCTGGTCGAGACGCCGAGCGCGCGCGTCCTCGTCGACCAGGGCCCGCCCGAGGCGAACGTCGCCGGGCAGCTTGCCGGCCTCGGGATCCGCACGCTCTCGGCCGTCGTCCTCACGCATCCCCAGCGCGATCACGTCGGAGGCGCTGCCGACGTGATCCGTCAGCTCGGTGTCGGGGTCGTGCTCGATCCGGAGCTCGCTGCGACCGGGCCCGAGCACGACGAGGCGCTCGCGGCGGCGACTCAGCGAGGCGTCACCGTCCGCACGGTGCGCACGGGATCCGAGTTCAAGGTCGGAGGCCTGCGGCTACGCGTGCTCTGGCCGCCGGACCCGGGTCGCGAGTCCGAGGATCCGAACCTCAACGCGACGGTGCTCGCGGCGTCGTATGGAGAGACTGACGTGCTCCTTCCGGCTGACGCGGAGTCCGACGTCACCGGGCGGCTCCCTCTCGGCCACTTCGAGGTTCTCAAGGTCGCCCATCACGGCTCCGAGGATCCGGGCCTCGAGAGCCAGCTCCGGGCGCTCCGACCCCGCGTCGCCGTCATCTCGGCCGGCCGAGGCAACGACTACGGCCACCCGCGGCCGGAGACGCTCGCGGCGCTCGCGACCGTCTCCGGGCTCGCGCTGTACCGCACCGACCAGCACGGCCGGGTCGTCGTCGAGGCCGACGGACGCGGACTGAGAGTTCGCACGGAGGGATAACCTTGCGCCGTGGCCGAGACCCCTGCGAGAGACGCGCCGACGAAGCCCGTCTACCTGCTCACGGGGAGCGACCGTCCCAAGATCGAGCATGCGCTCGAGCGCCTCCGCGGGCACTTCGCGCCCAACGCGACCGAGCTCCGAAGCGCGCTCGACACGCCCGCTGAGTCGGCGATCGCCCTCTGCAACGCGGGGAGCCTGTTCGACGACGCGCGGCTGGTCGTCGTCGAGGACGTGGACGGCCGCCGGGACTCGGACAACCGGCTCAAGGGCGGCTGGAAGGCGGCCGACGTCGAAGCCCTGGCCGCCTATCTCGGCAGCCCCGCGCCGGGAGCGGTGCTCGCGCTCGTCGGCGCGGACGTCAAGAAGACCACGGCGCTCTGGAAGGCGTGCGCGAAAGCGGGCGACGTGCTCGCGTTCGCAGTCGAGAAGAAGAAGCTGCACGCCTGGGTGGCCGAGCGTTTCGCCCGGCAGGGCGTCCGAGCGGACCCGGACGCGTGCGTGGCACTCGTCCAGATCGTGGGCGACGATCCCCACGCGCTCGCACAGGAGGTGGACAAGCTCGTCACCTGGGCAGCCGGTGAGCCGATCGGGGAGCGCGAGGTCGAGCTGCTCGCCGCTCCGAATGCCGAGGAGCCGATCTTCAACCTCACCGACGCCTGGGCCGCAGGCGAGACCGCACGCGCACTCACCGCGAGCGAGACGATCTTCGAGCGCGACGCGAAGACGCGCCGCGACACGGCCGCCCGCCTCACGGGAGCCCTCGTGGGGCACCTCGGCCGGCTCCGTTCGTTGAAGCAGCTCACCGCCGAGGGAGTCCGTCCGCGGGAGGCCGCGGGCAAGCTGCGGATGCACCCGTTCTACGCCGAGAAGGTCTCGCGTCAGGCGGAAGGGTTCTCGCGCGAGCAGCTCCGCGACGCGACCGCGCGCCTCGCCGAGCTCGACGGCGCGCTCAAAGGTCAGAGCAAGCTCGCGCCCGACCTCGAAGTACAGCGCGCGCTCGTCGACCTCACCCGCCGGCCGGGCTCGCGCGCGCAGTAGAGCTCGAGATCGGCTAGGAGGCGGAGCCGGCGGTGAGCCGTGCCGCCTGCGACTTCTTGCGCGCCGCGGTGTTGCGATGGAGCGCGCCGCGGGAGGTCGCGCGGTCGATCGTGCGGATGAGCTCCTGCTGCTCGGAGGCGGCCCGCTCGGCATCCCCGGCGGCCACCGCGGCCTCGAGGCGCTTCGTCAGCGTCTTGATCGTCGACCGGTAGCGGAGGTTCTCGAGGCGCTCCCGCGCCTGGGTCCGAACCCGCTTCTTCTGCTGCTTGATGTTCGCCATGACGATAAAACGCCCGCGGCTCGCGGGCCGCGCGATGGTAGCAGGACCTACTGGGAGAATCGCCCGAGCACAGATGGATCCCCGCCTTTCCGAAACGACCTCGACGACGAGGCTGGACGACGCCGGACAAGGCCGCCGGCTCGCCCGCTCGACCGCGGTCTTCTCGCTCGCGACCGCGATCTCGCGGGCGCTCGGCCTCGTCCGCGAGATGGTCAGCGCGTACTACTTCGGCGTCGCCGGGAAGATCAACGCCTTCACGGTCGCGATCCAGATCCCGAACCTCGTCCGCGCGCTGCTCGGGGACGCCGCGCTGTCGGGCGCGTTCGTCCCGGTCTTCAGCGAGCTCCTCGAGCGCGGGGAGAAGGCGCGCGCGTGGCGCGTCGCCTCGACGCTCTTCTGGCTGATGCTCCTCGGGCTCGGTGGGCTGACCGCGGTGTTCATCCTCGCGGCGCCGCTCCTCATGCGCCCGTTCGGCGACCCCGGCGGCGACTTCGACCTCGCCGTCACCCTCTCCCGGGTGCTCTTCCCGATCGTCGTCCTGCTCGGGGTCTCGGGAATCATCGTCGGGATCCTCAACACGTACCACCACTTCGCGCTTCCCGCGCTCGCACCGGTGGCGTGGAACCTCGTGATCATCCTCGGGCTCGTGCTCGGCGTGCCGCGCGTCGACGGCGAGGACGCCGAGCTCTACCTCTATGCCGGGGTCGTCGTTCTCGGGACGCTCGTCCAGCTCCTGCTCCCGGTGCCGTGGCTGCGCAGGCTCGACGGCCGGCTGACGATGGTGATCGACTGGCGCGACCCGGCCGTGCGCCGCGTGCTCGCGCTGATGCTCCCGGTGACGCTGACGATCGGGCTCATCAACGTGAACTTCCTCGTCGGGACGATCTTCGCGTCGCGCCTGCTCGACCCGGAGCTCGCGCCGACCGCGATCGACAAGGCCTTCCGGCTGTACATGCTCCCGCAGGGGATCTTCGCGGTCGCGGTCACGACCGTCCTCTTCCCGACGCTCGCCCGCTTCGCCGCGAGGGCCGACCTGTCGGGCCTCCGCCGCGCGCTCGACAACGGAATCCGGCAGATCGCGTTCCTCCTCGTGCCGGCGGCCCTCGTCTCGATCGTGCTCGCCGATCCGATCGTGCGCCTGGTCTACGAGCGCGGGGAGTTCACGGCGAGCGACACGACGATCGTCGCTCAGTGCCTGCAGGCGTTCTCGATCGGCCTCGTCTTCAACGGCTGGATGCTGATCCTCAACCGGAGCTTCTACGCGGTGCAGACGAACTGGGTCCCGACCGCCGTCGCGCTCGGCGCCGTCGCGCTGAACGCCGGCCTCAACGCGGTCTTCTATCGCTTCGGGATCTGGGGCATCCCGCTCGCGACCGCCGTCGTGAACATCGCGGGCGCGGCGACCCTGCTGGTGATGATGCGGCGACGCGTCGGGGTCGAGTCCGTCGCGCGGACGACGGGCGTCGTCGTGCGGATCGCGCTCGCGGGCGCCATCGCGGCCGGAGTCGCCTTCGGAGTCTGGTACGGCCTCGACGAGTGGCTCGGACGCTCGGCCGGAGCACAGCTCGTCTCCGTCGGATCAGCGCTCGTCGACGGCGGGTCTCGCGTACGCCGGAGCAGCCCGGCTGCTCGGGAGTTCGCGAGCTCGAGGCGCTGCTACTGTTGCGGGCCCGCTAGTGCGCAAGACCGGAATCCGCTAGCGCAGATTCCGGTCGCGCGAAAATCCCTGAAGGCGTCCGCTTCGCGGCCGCTGTTTCGGTGGCTGTGACGTCTAGCCTCTGACCTCGTGCAGCAAGAACGCATCCGCAACTTCGCGATCATCGCGCACATCGACCACGGGAAGTCGACGCTCGCCGATCGCATCCTCGAGCTGACCGGCGCCCTCACCGAGCGCGAGATGCGCGAACAGGTGCTCGACACGATGGAGCTCGAGCGCGAGCGCGGGATCACGATCAAGGCGCAGGCCGTGCGCGTCAACTGGAACGGGCACCAGCTCAACCTCATCGACACCCCCGGCCACGTCGACTTCTCGTACGAAGTGTCGCGCTCCCTCCAGGCGTGCGAGGGCGCGCTGCTGCTCGTCGACGCGTCGCAGGGGATCGAGGCGCAGACGCTCGCGAACGCCTACCTCGCGCTCGAGAACGAGCTCGAGATCGTGCCGGTCGCGAACAAGATCGATCTCGCGCAGTCGGATCCGGATGCCGCTGCGAAGGAGCTGTCTCAATTGGTCGGGGAGACGCCCGAGCGCGTGCTGCGAATCTCCGCGAAGACGGGCGACGGCGTTGCGGAGGTGCTGGACGCGATCGTCGAGCGGATCCACCCGCCGGCCGGCGACCCGGACGCCCCCGCACGGGCGCTCGTCTTCGACTCCTCCTACGACCAGTACCGCGGGGTCGTCGCGTTCGTCCGCGTCGTCGACGGCCGCTTCGAGACGCGGGAGCCGCTGCGCGCGATGGCGCAGGGCACGACGTTCGAGGCCGAGGAGCTGGGCGTGCTCTCTCCCGCACGAACACCCGTGCCCGCGCTCGTCGCCGGCGAGGTGGGCTACGTGATCACGGGCTTGAAGGACGTGTCGCGGCTACGGGTCGGGGACACGCTCACATCGCGACGCCGCTCCGCCGACGAGCCCCTTCCCGGCTACCAGGACGTCAAGCCGATGGTCTTCGCCGGGATCTTCCCGACCGACTCCGACGACTACCCGGAGCTCCGGGACGCGCTCGAGCGGCTGCGCCTGAACGACGCGTCGCTCTCGTACGAGCCCGAGACGTCGCAGGCGCTGGGGTTCGGCTTTCGCTGCGGGTTCCTGGGCCTGTTGCACATGGAGATCGTCCGCGAGCGTCTCGAGCGCGAGTTCGACCTCGACCTCCTGATCACCGCGCCGACCGTCGCGTACCGCGCGACGAAGCGAGACGGGGGCGAGGTCGAGGTGCACAACCCCGCGGACATGCCCGCCGAGGTCGAGCTCGTCGAGGAGCCGTACGTGAAGGCGTCGGTCATCGTCCCCAAGGACTACGTCGGCGCCGTCATGGAGCTCGCGAACGAGCGGCGCGGCGGCTTCGACCACCTCGAGTACCTGAGCGAGGACCGCGTCCACCTCATCTACGAGCTGCCGCTCGGCGAGATCGTCTTCGACTTCTACGACCAGCTGAAGTCGCGGACCCGCGGCTACGCGAGCTTCGACTACGAGCTCGCCGGCTTCCGCCCCGGAGAGCTCTCGCGCGTGGACATCCTCGTCGGTGGCGAACAGGTGGACGCGCTCTCGCTCATCGTCCACCGCTCGAACGCGTACGACCGCGGCAAGCAGCTCGTGGAGCGGCTGCGACAGGAGATCCCGCGACAGATGTTCGACGTGCCCGTGCAGGCCGCGATCGGGTCGCGCGTGATCGCCCGCGAGACGATCAAGGCGCGGCGGAAGGACGTGCTCGCGAAGTGCTACGGCGGCGACATCACGCGCAAGCGGAAGCTGCTCGAGAAGCAGAAGAAGGGCAAGAAGCGCATGAAGCAGGTCGGCGGGGTGGAGGTCCCGCAGGAGGCCTTCCTCGCCGTGCTCAACCTCGACCAGGAGCGGAAGAAGTGAGCGGGGTCAAGCACCTCTACGTGCACCTGCCGTTCTGCGCGCACCGCTGCGGCTATTGCGACTTCGTGACGGTGGTCGGACGGCGTGGACAGCACGCGGGGTACGTCGACGCGCTGCTCGCGGAGCTCGAGCTCGAGGGGCACGTGCTCGCGGAGCGGGTCGAGACCGTGTTCCTCGGCGGCGGCACTCCTTCTTTCACCGAGCGATCGGAGCTGGCGCGGCTGCTCGCCGCGCTGCCGGCGGCGGAGGAGCTGACGGTCGAGGCGAACCCCGAGACGGTGACGCCGGCGCTTGCCGAGCTGCTGCTCGCGGGCGGCGTGAACCGGGTCTCGCTCGGGGCGCAGAGCTTCCGCTCGCACCTCCTCTCCGTGCTCGAGCGCCGTGCCTCGCCGGACGACGTCCGACGGGCCGTGCACACTCTTCGCGATGCCGGATGCGACAACATCTCGCTCGATCTCCTGTACGGGATCCCCGGCCAGAGCGCCTCCGATCTCGACGCCGACCTCGCCGACGCTCTGTCGTTCGAGCCCGAGCACCTCTCCTGCTACGAGCTCGAGGCGAAGCCGGGGACGCGCTTCACCCACGCGCACGGGGAGGAGCTCCAGCGGCAGGCGGACGCGATGGAGGGCTACTTCGAGCAGGTGGTCGACACGCTCACCGGCGCCGGGTACCGGTGGTACGAGACGTCGAGCTTCTGCCTGACGGGAGAGCGGGCGCGCGGCCGGGACCTCCGCGCACGCCACAACCTCGCGTACTGGCTCGGGCGCGACTACCTCGGAGTCGGGATCGGCGCGGTGTCGACGGTCGCGGGCCTGCGCACGCGCAACCTCGCGTCGCTCGGCCGCTACGTCGGCGCGCTGGCCGCGGGCGAGTCGCCGCCGCGCGAGCTCGAGCCGCTCGACGCGGAGACGCAGGAGCGCGAGCGGCTGCTGCTCGGGCTCCGCCTCGACCAGCCCGTCGAGCTCGACCAGGTGAACGGCGCGCTCGATCGCGACGCGGCGGAGCGGCTGGCGGCCCTGGGCCTGGTCGAGATCGGCTCGAACGGCAGCGGAACGGGCACGCTGACGCTCACGCGCCGCGGCCGGTTCCTGGGCGGCGGCGTGACCGCCGAGCTGCTCTCCTGAGCCGCGCGGCGCGCGCGACAGGAGACCGCTGGGCGCGCGGGTACCATCGTGTGCCGATGCAGCTTTCCTCCCGTAAACGAGAGATTCTGAGGCGCGTCGTCGAGGAGTACGTCGCGACCGGCCAGCCCGTCGGGTCGCGCGCGCTCGTCGAGCGCTCCGGGATGCAGGTCTCGCCGTCGACCGTGCGCAGCGAGCTCGCGGAGCTCGAGTCGCTCGGACTGCTCACGCACCCGCACACGTCCGCCGGGCGCATGCCGACCGAGACCGGCTACCGGCTCTACGCCGAGGAGCTCGTCGAGACGATGGAGGGGCGCCCGGGCGACCTCGGCGTCGACCTGCGCTCGATGCGGGACGAGGTCGAGGACGCGCTGCGGACCACGACGGAGTCGCTCTCGCGCGCGACCCGCCTGCTCGCCCTCGTCTCGGCGCCCTCGCTGGAGACCGCCACCATCCGCCACGTCGAGGTCCTTGCGCTCCAGCCGACGAGCGTGATGGTCGTGGTGATCACCTCGACCGGCGGCGTGACGAAGCGCGTGTTCCGCCTCGAGAGCCCGGTCGACCGCGGGCTTCTGCAGTGGGCGGTCGAGTACCTGAACGACCGGCTCGTGGGCCAGCGTCTCGGGACGAGCTCGATCCGGCGGCGGCTCGAGGCGCCAGAGCTCGGCGCGCGCGAGCGGGCGTTCCTCGGGATCGTCGGCCACGCGCTCCTCGACGTCCGCGCCGAGGAGGGTCCGCAGGTGTTCGTCGGCGGCGCCGCAGGCCTGCTCGAGGAGGCGCGCGCGGAGGAGCTCGAGGCGATGACGCGACTGCTCGAGCTCCTCGAGCGGCGGGCCGCGGTCCTCGAGCTCGTGAGTGAGGCGCTCGAGCCGCGGCGCCCGGTCGTCCACGTCGGCCCGGCGGTCGAGGGCGGGCAGCTGCGCGACGTCTCCCTCGTCGGCGCGACCTACGGGATCCGCGCGACCCCGCTCGGGGCGGTCGGGCTGATCGGCCCGCTGCGCATGGACTACGAGAAGGCGATCCGCACGGTGCGAGCGGCGGCGTTCGAGCTCTCCCGCTTCGTCGAGGACGTGTACGAGGAGGTCTGAAGCGGCCCATGGCCACGACCGAACGCGACTACTACGAGGTGCTCGGCGTCCAGCGCGGGGCGTCCGGCGCCCAGATCAAGCGGGCGTTCCGCGCGCTCGCGCGAGAGCTCCACCCCGACGTCTCGAGCGAACCGGAGACCGAGGCGCGCTTCCGCGAGGTCGCGGAGGCGTACGAGATTCTGTCCGACCCCGAGCTCCGGGCAACGTACGACCGGCTCGGGCATGCGGGGTTGCGTCGGGGCGGCTTCGAGCCGACCTTCGCGCACTTCGGCGATCTGTCCGACGTGTTCGCCGCCTTCTTCGGCGAGGAGCTGTTCGGCGGCGTCGCGGCGCAGCGGCGGGCCGCGCGCGGGGGAGATCTCCAGGCGCTCGTCGAGATCGACCTGGAGGAGGCGTTCACCGGCACCACGGTCGCCGTGCCGGTCGAGGTCGCGACGTCCTGCGAGCGCTGCGGCGCCTCCGGGTCGGAGCCGGGCACGTCGGCCCGCGAGTGCTCGACGTGCGGAGGCGGCGGCATGGTCCGCCGCGTCTCGCAGAACGTGTTCGGCCAGTTCGTCCACCAGCGGCCGTGCCCGGAGTGTGGCGGAGCGGGCCGTGTCGTCGAGACGCCGTGTCAGGACTGCCGCGGCCAGGGAATCGTCATCGCGCGACGGCAGCTCGACGTCGACGTGCCCGCAGGCATCCACGACGGCCAGCGGATCCGCATCCGAGGCGAGGGGCACGTGGGTGCGCACGGCGAGCGCGGCAACGTCTTCGTCGTGGTGCGCGTGAGGCCCGATCCGCTCTTCGTGCGGGACGGGGACGACCTGCACACGACGCACCGGCTGACGATGACGGAGGCGGCGCTCGGCACGACCGCGCGCATACCGACGCTGGTAGGCGAGGCCGAGCTCGAGGTGGACCCGGGGTTACAGCCCGGTGAGCTCCGCGTGCTCTACGGACGTGGCATGCCGACGCTTCACGGCGACCGCAACGGAGATCTCTACGTGCGCCTCGACGTCGCCCTGCCGACGCGCATGAACGAGGAGCAGCGCGCGCTCCTCGAGGACTTCGGGCGTCGAAGCGGGCCGGAGACGTACGCGCGTGCGGACGAGAACGAGGACGAGGGGTTCCTCCAGCGTCTGAAGAACGCGCTTCGCTGACGCTGCGCCGCGTGGCCGTGCGCGTCCCCGCAGCCGAGGCGGAGATCGCCCGCGCGCGGATGCTCGAGCTCGCGCCGGCCGGCTTCGAGGAGATCGAGCTCGACGGCGTGCTCGAGCTCGCGCTCTACACGGATGCCGAGGGCGCGGCTCGCGTCGGCGCCGCCTTCGGGCCCGTGTCTGCGGCCGAGGTCGAGCCCGGTTGGGAGGATCGCTGGCGTGAGTTTCACCGGCCCGTCCGCGCGGGCGGGCTGTGGATCGGCCCGCCCTGGGAGACACCGCCGGAGGGCGAGCCGGCCGTCGTCGTCGATCCCGGACGCGCCTTCGGGACCGGGGCGCATCCGACCACGCGCGCGTGCGTCGAGCTGCTCGCGCGGCTCGCACCGTGCAGCGTGCTCGACGCAGGCTGCGGATCGGGCGTGCTCGCGGTCGCCGCGGCGCGGCTCGGCTTCACGCCGGTCTTCGCGCTCGACGCCGATCCGATCGCGGTCGAGACGACGGTGCGGACGGCGGCGGCCAACGGGGTCTCGGTCCAGGCGGGCGTCGCCGACGTTCTCGCCGACGAGCTCCCGGACGTCGGTCTCGTCGTCGCCAACATCGAGCTTCGTGCGGTCGAGCAGCTGCTCGCGCGTCGCCCCGCTGCCTCCGCGATCGTCTCCGGCTACTTCGCCGGCGACAGGCCGGCGGCGGCGGGCTGGGAGCACGTCGAGCGGTTGACGCTCGACGGCTGGGCAGCGGACCTGTACGTCGAGAGCTGACCAAGGTGCCGGCTCGACCCGGCGCAGCCGGAAGGTCGTCGATGCCGGCTTCGTCCCGATGTAGGCAGACGGTCGTCGGCGCCGGCTTCGACCCCGGTTGCAGGCGGACGGGTCGTGGCGTGGGCGCTCGAGCTGGTGCAGACGCACAGGTCGTGGGGTCGGCGCGCTCGAGTTCGTGTCAGGCGGACGAGTCGTGGCGTGCGCTCGAGCTGGTGCAGGCCGGACAGTCGTCGATGCGGAGTTCGACTCGGTCCGGTCGCAGCCGTCGCAGAATCGGCACGGATCCGACAACCACGCGTGGCGACTTCCTCGCTAGCGTTCGTGTAGGGACACGGGAGTGCCCCTGGGGGCGGTTGGAGGGCGAGCCGCCGGCAAGATCGCTGGCGCGGTCGGAACGGCACTAAGCTGATCCCCCGATGGCCTCGTTCCAGACGCGGTTTCTCGGCTGCAAGGTCTCGTTCGCGGACGCACAGGCCGTCCGCGAGCGGCTGCTCGCCGACGGCCACGTCGAGGCCGACGGCGTCGCCGACATCGCAGTCGTGAACACCTGCTGCGTGACGAACGAGGCGGTCTCGAAGTCGCGCCAGGCGGTCTCGCGCGCCGCGCGCACGCACGACAGGGTCTTCGTCACCGGCTGTGGCGCGAACCTCGAGGGCGCCTTCGCCCGCGTCGCTCCAAACGTGACGGTTGTCGCCCGCCCGAGCGAGGAGACACCGGCCGCCGTCGCCGGCGACGTCGGCGCGATCGCGTGCGTCGACGCCTCCGCGCGCCTCGAGCGCCTGCGTGCGTTCGTGAAGATCCAGGACGGGTGCTCGTTCTCGTGCGCGTTCTGCGTCATCCCGCTCGTGCGCGGCGGGACGCGGAGCCGCCGCGCGTCCGCCGTGCTGGCCGAGATCCGGCGCCGCGTGGCCCAGGGCCACCCCGAGATCGTGCTCACGGGAGTCAACCTCGGCTGCTTCCGCGACCGCGAGGCGGGGTACACGCTCGCGCGGCTCGTGCGCGAGGCAGGCGCGGTTCCGGGGGTCGAGCGGCTCCGGCTCTCGTCGATCGAGGTGAACCACCTGAGCGACGACCTCGTCGCGGCGCTCCGCGAGACGCCGACGGTCTCGGCCCACCTGCACGTCCCGCTCCAGTCGGGGGACGACGACGTCCTGCGCGCGATGCACCGCCGCTACTCGGCGTCGCAGTTCCTCGACGAAGGTGGCCGGGCTCGACGACTTCAACCTCACGAGCGACGTCATCGTCGGCTTCCCGACCGAGGACGAGGCCGCGTTCGAGCGCACGCTCTCGCTGGTCGAGGAGGCGGGCATCACGAAGGTGCACGTCTTCCCGTACTCACCGCGCCCCGGCACCGAGACCGCGGCCGCCGACACGGTCCCGCCGGCGGTGAAGAAGGAGCGGAGCGCACGGCTGCGCGCACGCTCGGAGGAGCTCTGCCGGCGGCGCTGGGAGGCGAAGCTCGGGACGACCGACCGCGTGCTCGTCGACCGTCCCGGCCGCGGCTACGGAGACGACTACACGCCGTGGCTTCTCGACGCCGAGGTCGGCGCGTTCGTCCGTGCCCGCGCGGTCGGCCTCTCGGAGGAAGGGATCCTCGCCGTTGCCGCCTGAGGACTGCCTCTTCTGCCGGCTCGTGGCCGAAGGAGACCACGTTCGGAGAGGAGACGGGTTCGTCGCGATCCGCGACATCAACCCGCTCGCCGAGACCCACCTTCTCGTCCTGCCCGAGCGGCACATCGACACGTTCAAGGACGTCTCCGAGTTCCCGGACGACGAGGCCGGGCGGATGCTCCGCTTCGTCGCCGAGACCGCCGAGGCTGCCGGGCTCGACAACTATCGGGTGCTCGTGAACGTCGGAGCAGGTGCGGGACAGACGATCTTCCATCTGCACTGGCACGTGCTCGGCGGCCGGCCCGACGCAGCCCGGATCGCGAGCGCGCTGGCGGAGGAGAGTGCGTGAGCCTCATCGCGCGAATCGAGGAAGAGCTGAAGGACGCGCGCCTCGCGCGGGACGGCGATCGCCGCGACGCGCTCAGCCTCGTCCTGAACGCGCTGCGCTCGGCCGAGAAGGAGCTCGCGCGCGCGCTCTCCGACGACGAGGAGCTGCAGGTCCTCCAGCGCGAGCGCAAGCGGCGGCTCGAGGCGGCGGAGGCGTTCCGCGCGGGCGGCCGCGAGGAGCAGGCCGAGGACGAGGAGTTCGAGCTCGAGGTGCTCGAGGAGTTCATGCCCGAGCCGCTCTCCGAGGAGGAGATCGAGGAGATCATCGACGACGTCATCTCCGAGGTCGGCGCGACGAGCATCCGCGACCTCGGCCGCGTGATGGCGGGCGTGATGCACCAGGTGTCGGGCCGCGCGGACGGCTCCACCGTCTCGCAGCTCGTCAAGGAGAAGCTCGCCTGACAGGCCGGCCGCGGGGCTCGCAGCCTGGCACCCCGCCTACACTGAGCGACATGAGCCAGCAGGTGCTGGACGTCTCGAACGAGGTCGCGGCCGAGCTCGCCGGGGTCGAGGACGGCGTCCTCGACGCGCTACGCGAGCGACTGGGCTGCACGATCGCGCTCCGCGGCAACCGCCTGACGCTCGACGGGGACGACGAGCACGTCCTCGCGGCGCGCGCCGTCGTCGACGAGCTCGTCGAGCTCGTCGAGGGCGGGCACCAGATCGGCCCCGACACCGTGGGTGCCGTCGTCGCGGCGATCGACCAGGCCGAGGACGTGCGCGACGTCTTCGAGGACGTCGTCTGGCGCCATCGCGGCAAGAAGATCGCTCCCAAGACCGTGAACCAGAAGCGCTACGTGGACGCCATCCGCGGGCGCACGGTGACCTTCGCGGTCGGCCCTGCGGGAACGGGCAAGACCTATCTCGCGATGGCGCTCGCCGTCTCCGCGCTCTCGGAGGGCGCGGTCGGGCGGATCATCCTCACGCGGCCGGCCGTGGAGGCCGGGGAGCGCCTCGGCTTCCTCCCGGGCGACATGCTCGCGAAGGTCGACCCGTACCTACGGCCGCTCTACGACGCGCTCTACGACATGATCGACGCGGAGCGGCTGGCGGGATACATGGAGCGCGGGACGATCGAGGTCGCGCCGCTCGCCTTCATGCGCGGCCGCACGCTGAACGACTCGTTCATCGTCCTCGACGAGGCGCAGAACACGTCGCCGGAGCAGATGCAGATGTTCCTGACGAGGCTCGGGTTCGGGTCGAAGATGGTCGTGACCGGCGACATCACGCAGGTCGACCTGCCGCGCGAGCAAGCCTCCGGGCCTCATCCAGGTGCGGGAGATCCTCGCCGGCATCGAGGGCATCGGGTTCATCGAGTTCGGGCACGAGGACGTCGTCCGGCACAAGCTCGTCCAGCGCATCGTCGAGGCGTACAAGCGCCATGCCGAGGAGACCGGGACGGCGCGCAGCCGCTGACCGGCGCCGGATGATCACGGTCGAGACGGAGAACCGGAGCGGGATGGAGGTGGGCGCGGAGGAGGCCGCCGTGCTCGCGCGCCGCGTCCTCGCCGCCGAGGGCGTGGAGGACGGGGAGCTCGGCATCGCGTTCGTCGGGCCGGACGAGATGCGGGCGCTGAAGCGCGAGCATCTCGGGATCGACGAGCCGACCGACGTGCTCTCGTTCCCGCTCGACGGGCGCGGGGAGATTCCCGCGGGCGTCCCCCGGGCTCTCGGGGACGTCGTGCTCTGCCCGGCCGTCGTCGGCGACGGCTGGCGTGGCCCGCTCGTGCACGGGCTGCTCCACCTGCTCGGGTACGAGCACGGCGAGGAGATGGAGCCCGGGAGCGGGCGCACTCGATCATGAGCCCGCAGCAGAGCCAGTCGCTGTTCCACAGCTTCAACCACGCGGCCGAGGGCGTGATCCACGCGTTGCGGACGCAGCGCAACCTCTGGATCCACTTCACGGTCGCAGCGGCGGTGCTCGTCGCGGCGGTCGGGTTCGGCGTGTCGAAGCTCGAGCTGATGGTGCTCCTGGTCGCGATCACCTTCGTCCTCGTGGCCGAGCTCGTGAACACCGCGATCGAGGCGGCGGTCGACGTCTCGACCACTTCCTTCGACCCGATGGCCAAGATCGCGAAGGACATCGGCGCGGGGGCGGTCCTCGTCGCGACGCTGAACGCGGTCGCCGTGGGATACCTCGTCTTCTCCGGGGCGGTCGCGGATCGCAGCTCCCGCTTCCTCGACCGGCTGAGCGACGCGCCCGCCGAGCTCACGCTCGTCGCGCTCGCGGTGACCGTGATCATCGTGATTGCGATCAAGGCCTACACGGGTCGGGGCACTCCGCTCCGCGGCGGGCTGCCGTCGGGCCATGCCGCCGTGGCGTTCGCGGGCTGGATGGCGGTGACGCTCGTGCTCGACGACTCCGGCCATCGCTTCCTGATCTCCTCGCTGACGTTCATCATGGCGTTGCTCGTGGCTCAGACTCGCGTCGAGACCGGTGTCCACAGCGCCTCCGAGGTGGCGAGCGGCGGGCTGCTCGGCGCGCTGGTCACGCTCGTGCTCTTCCAGGCGTTCGGATGACGGACGCCGAGCTCCTGGCGTTGGCGGATGCGGTGGCGGAGCGGGCGTACGCGCCGTACTCGAGCTTCGACGTCGGCTGCGCCGTGCTCGCTCGCGACGGGCGGGTCATCGAGGGCGTCAACGTCGAGAACGCGGCGTACCCGCTCGGGGTGTGCGCGGAGCGCACCGCGTTCGCGCGGGCGGTGGCGGAGGGGTACCGGCCCGGCGACTTCGTCGTCGCCGCGATCACCGCGTCGCCCTGCGGCGGCTGCCGGCAGTGGCTGCACGAGATGGGCGTCGAGCGCGTCGTCTTCCGGAACGGCGGGCGGGTCGTGACGATGACCACGGACGAGCTCCTGCCCGAGTCGTTCGACTCGTCGGATCTCGCATGAGGCTGGGGAGCGTTCGGCGCGCTTTTGGCACGGATCCGTGTCCCACGCGTACGGATTTCCTCGTTACGATCGCAGCGGGTGGTGGGATGGGGTGCCCCGATGGAAGGTGGCCGTGAAGAGTGGGGTGGTCGCGGTCGCCGGCCGGCCGAACGTCGGGAAGTCGACCCTCGTCAACGCGCTCTGCGGCGAGAAGGTCGCGATCACCTCGACCGTCCCGAACACGACCAGGCGCCGGCTCTTCGGGGTCGCCGACGGGCCGGGCTACCAGCTCGCGCTCGTCGATCTCCCAGGGTTCCAGCGCCCGCTCGACGCGCTCACCGAGCGGATGCAGGAGACCGTCGACGCGTCGTTCGAGGACGTCGACGCGGTGCTCCTCGTCGTCGATGCACGCGCGCGGATCGGAGCGGGCGACCGCTTCGTCGCTCGGCGCGTGTTCGCGCTCGAGAAGCCGGTCATCATCGCCCTCAACAAGATCGACCGCCTGAAGAAGGGACATGTCCTCTCGCAGATGCGGGCGGCCTCCCGACTCGGCGACTTCCATGCGCTCCACCCCGTGAGCGCGGTGACGAAGGACGGGGTCGACGAGCTCCGCAGCGACCTCGTCTTCCTCCTGCCCGAAGGACCGGCGTACTTCCCCGACGGGCAGAAGACCGACCTCACGCTCGAGGAGCGCGTTGCCGAGGTCATCCGCGAGAAGGCGCTCCGGCTCACTCGCGAGGAGGTTCCCCACGCGGTCTTCGTCGAGGTCGAGGAGATCGACGAGAAGCGCGTGACGGCGATCGTCTACGTCGAGACCGAGTCGCAGAAGGGCATCCTCGTCGGTAAGCGCGGGGCGATGGTGCGCGAGATCGGGACGCGCGCGCGACCCGAGGTCGAGGCGCTCGTCGGCCACCGCGTGTTCCTCGAGCTCACGGTCAAGGTGCGGCCGAAGTGGCGCCGCGACCCGAAGCTGCTCGAGCGGCTCGGTCTCTAGGCTTGCATGGCAGCGGATCTCCACCGCGCCGAGCTCGAACGGCGCATCGTCACTGTTCTCTTCTGCGACCTCGCCGGCTTCACGTCCCTCTCGGAACGGCTCGATCCCGAGGACGTCGCGATCGTCCAGAATGCCTACTTCTCCGCGGTGCGTGCTGCCGTCACTCGCCACGGCGGCACGCTCGAGAAGTTCATCGGAGACGCGGCTGTCGGCGTCTTCGGCGTCCCGCTCGCGGGCGAGGAGGATGCGGTGCGCGCCGTTCGCACCGCACTCGCGATCGTCGGCGCGCTCGAGCAGCTCGCTGCGCACCTCGGTCTGGACGACGAGTCACTGCACGTTCGCGTCGGCGTGAATACCGGCGAGGTCGTCGTGCACCCGTCGCCTGCGCCGGGCGAGGCGATGGTGACCGGTGACGTCGTCAACACCGCCGCTCGACTGCAGGCGGCGGCTCCTCTGAACGGCGTTCTCGTCGGACCGGAGACCGCTCTGGCCGTCGCCACGTCGTCGAGCTCGAGCCCGCCGAGGAGCTCGTTCTGAAAGGCAAGGCGGAGCCGGTCCGCGCTTCCCGCGCTAGCGCCGTACTCGCCGAGCCCGAGCGGGAGCGCGCTATGGGAGCGCTGCGGGCGCCCACGGTCGGTCGCACGGCCGAGCTCTAGCGCCTCGGGCGCCTCCTCGATGAGTGTGCGTCCGGCGCGGTGCGTCGTGTCACCGTCGTCGCTCCTCCGGGAACCGGAAAGTCGCGACTCCTCGAGGAGCTAGCGCGATCGGCCGTGGGTCACGGCGCGGACGTTCGCCGCGGCAGGGTGCGGGCCGACGCGTTGTCGGCGTTCGGCCCCGTTGCCGAGCTCGTCGCGGACGCGCATGCCCAGGCAGGCGTCGCGAGCGAGCAGGACCTCAGCGGCGTCCTCGCTCGCACGCTCGGCGACGAGCGCGCGGCCGTCGTCGCAGCCGACTTCGCCGCTCTCCTGGGTCACGAGGGCGGAGTCGTCGCGGTCGGCGAAGCCGAAGCCCGGCGGTCGGCGCGCTTCGGTTCTTGGTCGGAAGCGCTCGGCGGCCTCGCCCACGGAGTCGAGGTGTGGCTCCTCGAAGACCTGCACTGGTCGAGCGGGACCTGCGCGCTTTCCTGGACGCGGCGCGTGCGGGCGCTGCACACGGGCGCCTCGTCGTCTGTACGGCAAGACCGTCTTTGCTCGAGTCCGACGCGGAGTGGGTCGCCGGTGGCGAAACCGTGGAGCTCGAGCCCCTCTCCGCGCAGTCCGCTGCGGAGCTCGTCCGCGCGCTCGTCGGCGACGCGCTCCCAGCCGGAGCTCGTCGGCCGCATCGCGGAAGCGTCGGGCGGCAATCCACTCTTCGTCGAGGAGCTCTTGCGGGCGTGGGCCGGCAGCGGGCTCCTCGACACACACGAGGACAGATGGGTGCTGGCGCGCGCGGTCGGCGACGTCGAGCTGCCGTCGACCGTCCAGAGCATCTACGCAGCACAGCTCGACGATCTACCTCCGGCCGCGCGCTCCGTCGTCCGGCGTGCGTCCGTCGCGGGACGTCAGTTCCCCACGGCCGCGCTCGAGGCCCTCGGCTCCGACGGAGACGAGGGCTCGACGTGCTCGCGCGGCGCGGGATCGTCGGACGCCGATCGCGGATCCGGTGCTCGGGCAGTCGTTCGTGTTCCGGCACGCGCTCCTGCGCGACGTCGGCTACGCGAGCCTCGCCCGCGCCGAGCGGGCAGTGCTCCACGTGCGCATGGCACGCTGGCTCGAGGGGAGGGGCCGCGAGCGGCCTGCCGAGATCGCCGAGGTGACGGCCCGGCACTACGCGCCGCCCTGACTGCGGCGCCGACGCTTGCGCGCGACCTCGGCGACGGTCTGACGCGCGGCGAGGCTGCCGTGCTCGCGCCGCATGGTTCGAGCGGGCAGGGAACGCGGCCCTCGGAGCGGCCGCCTACGACACTGCAGCGCGGTTCTTCAGTCGCGCGCTCGAGCTCACAGAAGACGGTGCGCCGCGACGGCGTGCGGCGCGGCTCCTCGGCCTCGCGCAGGCGACCGCGTTCACGGCGGACATGGACGCGGGACTGCAGGCGGCCGAGGAGGCACTCGCTCTGCTTAGTGCAGCGGAGGTGGAGGTCCCGGGCAACGCAGAGCTGCGCGACGAGCTGTCGCGTGCGGTTGCCCTCGTCGGCGCGATCTACGCGCAGCAGCTCCGGTTCCAGAAGATGCTGGCCCTCGCGAACGACACGCTCGACGCAGCTTCGCGATCGCGGCGACGCGCCGACGGCCCGAGTGCTCCTGACGCGAGTCATGGGCGCAGCCATGATCGGCGACGAGGCGTGGGAGGCAGTCGCGGCGGATCGGGCACGCGTGCTCGAGCTCGCCGCGGCGCTCGATGATCCCGAGCTCGAGCTCGAGCGCGTGTCGGCTGGTGGCGTTCGACGAGGGGGCCCCAGAAGCCTGGCGAGCTGTCGAGCAGCTCGCAATCCGGTTAGCGACGCTGGCCGGACGTGGCCGAGGCCCGGCGCACGCTCGCCGGTCTCTGCCTGCCGGACGATCCGGTCGGCACGGTGACCGCGGCCGGCCGCCTGGCCTCGTTCGCCGCCGCCCATCAGCTCGACGAGAGCGCCGCGTGGGCCGACTACTACCGCTCAGAGGCGGAGTTTGTTCGCGGCGACTGGGAGGCGGCGGTCGCAGCCTGCCTGGCGGCGCTGGCCGTCGCCGAGGCACGGAGCTACCACCGGGCGGCTGCTCGTACCTGGCACGTGCTCGTCCCCGTCGCGACGGAGCGTGGGGAGCGCGCGCTCCTCGAGCGGGCCGTGCGCCTGGTATGCGGCTCGCGAGGGCTTTCCCGAGACGCCGTACGGCCTCGTCTCGCGCGCCGCAGTCGACGTGCTCCTCGGTCGCGACGGCGTCTCGCGGCCGCATTTCGTGTCGAGCTCGAGCGCCTCCAGCCGTCCTTCGCGGAAGGCGGCGGCTTCCCTTCGTGGTTCGAGGCCGTCGACGTCGTGATCGCAGAGGCTCTCGCATGCGGAGAGGTCGCCGATGCGCGTCGCGCGCTCGAGATCTTTGCTGACACTCTCGAGCGAGAGCCTTCGTCCACCGGCGCGGCCATGGCCTGGGAGGTGGCCCGGGAGTGGTTTCGGCGTCCCGAGTGGTCGCGGAGCTCACCCGATCCCGGCGACGACACCCTCGAGGATGCGGGCGACCGGCTCGAGTGGGCCGGCCTATTCGGGACTCGTGGTGGGGGACCGTGCTCGTCTTCTTCGGGAGCCTTCTCGTCGTGCTCCTGTTCTTCGCTGTCTTCCCGCTCGTCTTCGCCGTGCTCGGGTTGCTGGTCGCCATCGGCGTCCTCGGGGCCAGGCTCCTGTCGATTTCGCCGTGGACGGTGACCGCACGAAGCCCACAGGCGCGGCTCGAGTGGCGCGTGCGCGGGACGCTGCGGTCGGGGCGCGCGGTACGCGATATCGCCGCGGCGCTCGAGCGCGGCGACGAATTGCCGCTGATCGACGGGAGACGGCCGGACGCCATGGAGGCAACCCGCATCTAGACTGGCTTCATGGCCAAGGCGCCTGCGCTCATCGGCGGTTTCGAGCTCCCGGCGGGCCCGCGGCTTCCGCGTGTCGGCTCGGTCGACGCGGTCGCGCTCGAGGAGCGCGCGGCGACGCTCGCCAAGCGCTCGATCAAGCGCGAGTCGAAGCTCCAGGCGCTCGATCTCGCGATCCGGATGATGGACCTGACGACGCTCGAAGGCCAGGACACGACCGGGAAGATCGCCGCGCTGTGCTCGAAGGCGAAGCGCCCGGACCCGGTTGACCCGACCGTTCCTCCGGTCGCGGCGGTGTGCGTGTACCCGAACCTCGTCCAGGCGGCGAAGGAGCACCTGGCGGGAAGCGGCGTCAAGGTCGCGTCGGTCGCCACCGCGTTCCCGTCCGGCCAGTCGCCGACCGAGCTGAAGGTCGCCGAAGCGCGTGCGGTCGTCGAGCTCGGCGCGGACGAGGTCGACATGGTCATCGACCGCGGGGCGTTCCACGCGGGCCGGTACGCGAAGGTGTACGACGAGGTCCTCCGGGTCAAGGAGGCGTGCGGCGACGTGCACCTCAAGGTCATCCTCGAGACCGGCGAGCTCGGGACGTACGACAACGTGCGCCGCGCGTCGCTGCTCGCGATCGCGGCCGGCGCCGACTTCGTCAAGACCTCGACCGGCAAGATCAGCCCCGCGGCGACGCTGCCGGTGACGCTCTGCATGATGGAGGCCGTCCGCGACGTCTACCACGAGACCGGGCGCAAGGTCGGGATCAAGCCCGCCGGCGGCATTCGCGCCTCGAAGCAGGCGGTCCAGTACCTCGTGACGCTGTACGAGACGCTCGGCCCCGAGTGGATGACGCCCGACCTCTTCCGCTTCGGCGCCTCGTCCCTGCTCAACGACGTCCTGATGCAGATCCGCAAGGAGAAGACGGGGCGATATCAGTCCGGCGACTACTTCACCATCGACTGATGGCGCAGGTCGAGAAGCGCGAGCCCTCCGTCCCCGCCCTCCTCGAGTGGGAGTACGCGCCGGCGCCCGAGGCGCGGGACCTCGTCAAGCTCCGCGAGCGCTACGGGCTGTACATCGGCGGCGAGATCGTCGAGCCGCGCTCGGGCGAGTGGTTCCCGTCGATCTCGCCGGCGACCGAGGAGCACCTCTTCGAGGTCGCGCAGGCGGGGCCGGAGGACGTCGAGCTCGCGGTCGGCGCGGCGCGCGGCGCGTTCGCGAACGGCTGGGCGGAGATCGCGCCGTCGGAGCGCGCGAAGTACCTCTTCCGGATCGCGCGCATCATCCAGGAGCGCTCGCGCGAGCTCGCCGTCGCGGAGTCGCTCGACGGCGGCAAGCCGATCCGCGAGTCGCGCGACGTCGACCTTCCCCTCGCCGCGGCGCACTTCTTCTACTACGCGGGCTGGGCCGACAAGCTCGAGTACGCCTTCCCGAACCGCAGGCCGCGCCCGCTCGGCGTCGCGGCGCAGATCATCCCCTGGAACTTCCCGCTGCTCATGCTCGCGTGGAAGATCGCGCCCGCGCTCGCAGCCGGGAACACCGTCGTCCTCAAGCCCGCCGAGACGACGCCGCTCACGGCGCTGCTGTTCGCGGACATCTGCCGGCAGGCGGAGCTGCCGCCCGGCGTCGTCAACATCGTCACGGGCGACGGCGCGACCGGAGCTCACCTCGTCCGGAGCGAGGGCATCGACAAGCTCGCGTTCACGGGCTCGACCGAGGTCGGGAAGCTGATCATGCGCGAGCTCGCCGGCCGGGACGTGCGGATGACGCTCGAGCTCGGCGGGAAGGCCGCCAACATCGTCTTCGACGACGCGGCGCTCGACCAGGCGGTCGAGGGGATCGTCAACGGGATCTACTTCAACCAGGGCCACGTCTGCTGCGCCGGCTCGCGGCTGCTCCTGCAGGAGTCGATCTACGAGCCCGTGATCGAGAAGCTGAAGCGCCGGCTCTCCACGCTGCGGGTCGGCGACCCGCTCGACAAGAACACGGACGTGGGCGCGATCAACTCGAAGGCGCAGCTCGAGCGGATCAAGGAGCTCGTCGCGAGCGGGGAGGAGGAGGGCGCCGAGATCTACCAGCCCGCGTGCCAGCTGCCCGAGCGCGGGTTCTGGTTCGTGCCGACGCTGTTCACGAACGTCGCGCAGAGCCACCGGATCGCGCAGGAGGAGATCTTCGGGCCGGTGCTTTCCGTGCTCACGTTCCGGACGCCCGAGGAGGCGGTCGAGAAGGCGAACAACACGCCGTACGGGCTGTCGGCGGGCGTGTGGACGGAGAAGGGGTCGCGGATTCTCTGGATGGTCGAGCGGCTTGCGCGCGGGCGTCGTGTGGGCGAACACGTTCAACCGCTTCGATCCGACGTCGCCGTTCGGCGGGTACAAGGAGTCGGGCTTCGGCCGCGAAGGCGGGCGGCACGGGCTCGAGCCGTATCTCGGGTTCGACGAATGAGCTCGCCGTATTCCTCGCGCGCGCCGCATCCCGAGGCGCTCGCGCCACGCACGCAGCGCTCCCCACCCTGGGTGGGGTGTTCGGCCACCCTCCACCCGCCTCCGAGCGTAACGCCGAAGGTGCGAACGCGTGGTGCGCGGCTCCGTGCCGAATCCGTGCCGATCGTTCCACAGGCCACGCGGCTCGCGACCGGCCGACCGACACCGGCGGCGCGCTCGGCTCCGCGCCGCCCCACGACGAGCTCCCTGCGATGACCCGGCTCCCGGTCAAGAAGACCTACAAGCTCTACATCGGCGGCGCCTTCCCGCGCTCCGAGTCGGGCCGCTCGTACGAGGCCGAGGGCCAGAACGTCGCCCGCGCCTCGCGCAAGGACGCCCGCGACGCCGTGCGCGCCGCTCGCGCCGCCTTCCCCGGCTGGGCCGGCGCAACCGCCTACAACCGCGGCCAGATCCTCTACCGGCTCGCCGAGATGATGGAGGCGCGGGCCGCCGACCTCGCGCACGTCTGCGCCGGCGAGGACGAGGTGGCCGCAGCCATCGACCGCGTCATCTGGTACGCGGGCTGGGCGGACAAGCTCTCGCAGGTGCTCGGCGGCTCGAACCCCGTCGCCGGCCCGTACTTCGACTTCAGCATCCCCGAGCCGACCGGGGTCGTCGCCGTCCTGGCGCCGCCCGAGCCGGCGCTCGCCGGTCTCGTCTCACGCATCGTGCCCGCGCTCGTCGGGGGCAACTCCGTCGTCGCCGTCGCCTCCGAGGCGCATCCGCTCGCCGCCGTCGAGTTCGCCGAGGCGATCGCGACCTCCGACGTGCCCGCGGGCGTCGTCAACATCCTCACGGGCTTCCAGGACGAGCTCGCGCCCTGGCTCGCCGGCCACATGGACGTGAACGCGATCGACCTCACCGGCGTGAACGGAGGCACCGCCGAGCTCGAGCGGCTCGCCGCGGAGAACGTGAAGCGCGTCGTCCGCTCGACGCCGGACGTACAGAGCCCGTGGGAGATCGAAGCCTTCCTCGAGCTGAAGACGGTCTGGCATCCCATCGGTCTCTGACACGGCTCGCACGAGCACGATCGCGGCGGGCGGTGCCGATGTCGTCGTGCGGGAGTGGGGGGACGAGGACGCCCGGCCGCTGGTCTTCTGGCATGGCCTCAATCCGTTCGGCGCCCTCCAGCTGAACGAGGCAGGCCCGGCGTGGGCGGCGCGAGGGTTCCGGGTCAGCGCCCCGGCCGCGCCCGGCTTGGGCGAGTCACCGGCCTTCGACGACCCTCCGCGTATCGCCCATCGCGTCTCGCGGACCTCGTCGTGACGCTCGCCGACGAGCTCGGCCTCGGTCGTTTCGACTTCGTCGGCTGGTCGTGGGGCGCCTCGGTCGGCGTCCATCTCGCGGCACGCCACGACGACCGGCTCTCGTCCCTCGTACTTCTCGATGCCGGGCACACGGACGCGCAGGACATGCCCGGCTGGGTGGACAAGAGCCTCGAGGAGCGCATCACCGAGTTCGAGGCCGACCAGGTCTCGTTCCCCGACTGGGACGCGCTGCTCGCCGCCGCGCAAGGGCGTGCCACAGCGTGGCGACCTGAGCTCGAGGAGCGGATCCGCGCCGGCATGCACGAGCGGGACGGTGTCGTCGTCGCCCGCGCCGACGTCCGCGCGGGCGCCGCGGCGCTCCACTTCCTCGCGCTCGAGCCTCCGAGTTCCACGCTCCCCGCGCTCGGGAAGCTCCGACCTGCCGATCCTGCTCCTCCTCGCGTCGCGGAACGACACCAGCGCCGCCACCGAGCGCTTTCGCGCGGCGGTCCCACGCGCGACCGTCGACACGCTCGACTCGGAGCACGACCTGCTCGCGCACGCGCCCGACGAGACGATCCGCCTGGTCGCGGACTGGCTCCTCGGGTTGGCGGCGCGGTGATTAGCATGCCGCGCGTGAGCTCCACGTGAGCAGGCTCAGTCAGGCCCTGTCCGAAGGGGACGGCATCTCGATCCTCGTCGAGGTGTCCGACGCGGACACGGCCGAGAGCGCGCAGAAGGACGGCGCCGACGGGCTCGCCGTGCGGCGCAGCGCGGACTCGGTGCGGGCGTCGACCCAGCTGCCGCTCCTGCACCTGGGCGGTGGCCCGGCGGCCGCCGCCGCTTCGGATGCCGTCGTCATCTCGCCGGACGCCGTGGCCTGGGACGAGGCTCGCGCGCTCGGGCTCGAGTGCGTCGTCCGCGTCACGAGCGCCGACGACCTGGAGCGCGCGCTGACGGAGCTCGACCCCGAGCTCTTCCTGCTCGCGGCCGCGATCGACTCGGACGACGATCCGCTCGAGATCCTGCTCGCGCTCCTCCACGACGTCCCCGCTGGGAAGCTCGCGATCGCGGAGCTCGCGGACGCGACGGCGGACGACGTCGCGGAGCTCGAGCGCGCCGGGGTCGACGGCGTTCTCGTCGCGGCCGGGAACGTCGCGGCGCTCGTCGGCACCGAGCCGCCCGACGTCTAGGGCGAGATCATCTCGCCCTACAGGACGGCCTCCAGGAACCTGGCGGTCTCGGGGCGCGCGGGCCGGTTGAGGACCTCGGACGGCGGCCCTTCCTCGACGATCTCGCCCTCGTGGACGAACGCCATGCGCGACGCCACCTCGCGCGCGAAGCCCATCTCGTGCGTCACGACGAGCATCGTCATGTGCAGCTCCGTCGCCAGTCGGCGCATGACGCCGAGCACCTCGCCGATCAGCTCCGGGTCGAGCGCGGAGGTCGGCTCGTCGAAGAGCATCAGCCGCGGATTCATCGCGAGCGCGCGGGCGATCGCGATCCGCTGCTGCTGACCGCCGGAGAGCTGGATCGGATACGCATCCGCCTTCTCCGGAAGCCCGACCATCGCGAGCAGCTCGCGTCCGGTCGCCTCGGCCTCGCGTCTCGGCTTCTCCGAGCACGACCAGCGGGCCCTCCATGACGTTGTCGAGCGCGGTCCGGTGCGGGAAGAGGTTGAAGTCCTGGAACACCATCCCGTCCGGATCCGCAGCTTCGCGGATCCGCTCGCGCTGCGAGTGTGTGCGATGCCCGCCCCCTTCCACGCGGATGCCCGCGACTTCGATCGCGCCCGCGCTGGGCTCCTCCAGGAAGTTGATGCAGCGCAGGAGCGTGCTCTTGCCGGAGCCCGGACCTCCCGAAGACGACGACGACCTCGCCCGCGCCGACGTCGAGGTCGATGCCCTTCAGCACCTCGTGGCCGCCGAACGACTTCCGGAGGCCCTCGACCCGGAGCTCGCTCACTGTGCGCCCGCCGCCGGCGTCGGGTGATGCTGGCCCTGGACGACGGTGCCGGCGGTTCCCCGCACGTAGCCCCTGCTCAGCCGCCGCTCGAGCCGGAGCTGGAAGTACTGGAAGATCGTCGTCAGGCCCCAGTAGATGAGCGCCGCGATCGAGCAGCGCCTCGAGGTTGCGGAAGTCCGCACGGCCGAGGAGCTGGGCGCGGCGGAAGATCTCCATCTGGTCGAGGCTCGCCCCGAGGAAGCTGACGAGGGCGGTGTCCTTCATCATCGCGATGAACTCGTTGCCCGCCGGTGGGACGATGACCCGCAGGGCCTGCGGAAGGACGACGCGGCGCATCTTCTGCGCGTAGGTCATCCCTAGCGCCTCGGCCGCCTCCGACTGGCCGTGCCCGACGGACTGGATGCCCGCGCGGAAGATCTCCGTCATGTACGCGCCGTAGTTCAGGCCGAGGGCGAGGATCCCCGCGGTCAGGAAGTCGAGCGTCAGCCAGTCTGCCCACGGGTCGCCGAACGCGATCCCGATCTGGGGCAGCGCGAGGTAGATGAGGAACATCTGCACGATCAGCGGCGTCCCGCGGAAGAACGACGTGTAGAAGCCGGTGACGCCCACCGCGATCGCGCTCGAGCTGAGGCGGCCGAGGGCGCCGAGGAGCGCGAGCGTGCAGGCGAGCACGATCGCGCACACGGCGATCACGAGCGTCCAGGTGATCCCTTTCGCGATGAAGCCTGCGTTCTCGCGCATCCAGGCCGTGTCGAAGTCGGCGGCGGCGAAGAGCCCGACCAGCAGCGGCGAGGATCACCGCCCACACGACGGCGAGCTTCAGCCTGAACGGGATGCGCGCGGACCGGAGCTCGAAGGTGTCGCGCCGGCTGCGCTTTTCGTGAGCCGGGGGCGCGGCGGCTGCGCGACGTGACTCTCGCCGCCGCCCTCGCGGCTCGTTGTCACGAAGCCAACTTCCGGCTCAGCTCACCCCGTCACCTTGCGCGGAGCGACGGTGAGGTCGGTCCTGTACCACTTCTCCGACAGCTCGAGCAGCGTGCCGTCGTCGTGCATCTCCTCGACGATCTCCGAGATCCGGTCGACGAGGCTCGTCGGGTCGAGCTGCGAGCTGCGGTCGACGGCCACCGACAGCGGCTCGTAGTAGAGCGGCTCGGCGGCACGACCTTGATCGGGGCGCCGGCGTCGATCGCCTGCTCGAGGGTCGGGAACGCGGAGACGACCGCGTCGAGACGCCGCCCGTCGCCGAGCTCGAGTCCTGGATCGCGGTCGAGTCCGTGTCGTACGTCTTGATCGTCGGGTCGGTCACGGCGGACTCGATCTTCACCGGCTCGCCGGACTCGTCCTCGGCGATGTTGAGCGTGCCCTGGAGGTAGGTGTCGTACGTGCAGCCTCCGCACGCGCCGATCTTCTTGCCGTTCAGGCCGCTGACGTCGGTGATCGTCGTGTTGTCCTCGTGCACGGCGATACGAGGCGGGCGTGAAGTAGTAGGGCGGCGTGAAGTGCAGCACCTCGGCGCGCTCGGGCGTGATCGGTCATCGATCCGACCGAGATGTCCCAGCGTCCGTTCCAGTTCCCGGCGATGATCGTCTCCCAGGCGGGCGCCTGCCACGCGATCTCGACGCCGAGCCGTTCCGCGATCTCGGTCGCGACGTCGATGTCGAAGCCCTCGTACTGGTTCGTATCCGGGTTCAGCTCCGACTGCGGCGGGTACGCGGGATCCGTCGAGACGGTCAGCGTCCCCTTCTCCTCGATCGCCGCGAGCAGGTCGTCGCTCGCCTCGTCGCCTCCGCCGCACCCGGACAGCGCGAGTCCGAGCGCAAGTGCGAGGACGGCGAGGACCGCAGACAGTCCTTTCGACATGTGCCCCTCCTTCTCTGCCGAGCCGAGCCAACGCGGGGGACCGAGCCTCACGACTCCGGCAGCTGCGATTTCGATGCGGGAGAGGGTACTACGGCGCGCGCGCCGCTCCGGTGAGACCATGCGGGCGATGCGGATCGGAATCCTGACCGGCGGCGGCGACTGCCCCGGGCTGAACGCCGTGATCCGCGCCGTCGTCCGTCGCGGGACCGAGAACGGGCACGAGCTCGTCGGCGTCCGCGACGGCTGGAAGGGCCTGACCGACGGCATCTTCGTCCCCCTCGGCCGGCGCGAGGTTTCGGGGATCCTCCCGCGCGGCGGCACCATCCTCGGGACGACGCGGACGAACCCGTACAAGGTCGACGGCGGGGCCGACGCGGTTCTCCGCCACTTCGCGGACGAGCGCCTCGACGCCCTCGTCGCGATCGGCGGCGAGGACACGCTCGGGGTCGCCGCGCGGCTCCACCGCGAGCGCGAGCTCCCGGTCGTCGGCGTGCCGAAGACCATCGACAACGACCTCTCCGGGACGGACTACACCTTCGGCTTCGACACCGCGGTGACGATCGCGACCGAGGCGATCGACCGTCTGCACACGACCGCGGAGTCGCACAACCGCGTGATGGTGGTCGAGGTGATGGGGCGGCACACCGGCTGGATCGCGGTCACGAGCGGGATCGCGGGCGGGGCGGACGTCATCCTCATCCCGGAGCAGCCGATCACGGTCGAGGACGCCTGTCGCGAGCTCGTGAAGCGGCACGACGGCGGGAAGGACTTCTCGATCGTCGTCGTGAGCGAGGGGTACGAGCTCACGTACGAGTCCGGCGAGCAGCGGCTCGTCGCCGGCGAGGCGCGGGAGACCGATCAGTTCGGGCACGTCGTGCTCGGCGGCGTCGGCGACGCGCTCGGCCGCGAGATCGAGCAGCGGACCGGGTTCGAGACCCGCGTGACCGTGCTCGGTCACGTCCAGCGAGGCGGCAGCCCGACCCCGCGCGATCGCGTGCTCGCGACCCGGTTCGGGCTGCGGGCGGCCGACCTCGCCCACGAGCGCCGGTTCGGCCGGATGGCCGCGCTGAAAGGCGACGAGATCGTCGACGTCGCGCTCGAGGACGCGACGCGCGAGCTCAAGACCGTGCCGGCCGAGTGGTACGAGGTCGCGCGCGCCTTCTTCGGTTAACGAGCGCGGGGAACCCAGGTTCCCCCGCGACCCCTCCTCGTCCCGGGCTGGGAGCACGTCGGCAGCCTGCCGGCCGCCATCGCCGTGCGCCGCGGCATGCAGGCGGTGATGCCGAGAATCGCGTGCTCATCCGACAGCTGCCGTACGAGCCGTCGAGATCGGCTGCTCCTCGAAGCTCGGCCGCTGCTCTTCCGCAGCACGGGCCAGGACGGAAGCACGAGCGCAAGTCGAGCTCGCTCCCTGGCAGCAGGAGATCGTCGACCGGCATCCGCGAGAGTTCCTCCGCGGCCTCATCCACTCCGACGGCTGCCGGGTGCTCAACCGCGTGAACGGAACGGCGTACCCGCGGTGCCTCTTCGGCAGGTGTCGAACGACATCAGAGCGCTCCTGCGCACGCATGCGACGGACTCGGGATCGAATGCACCCACGACCGTGGCACGAGGTCTCGATCGCACGTCGGCAGAGCGTCGCGCTCCTCGACCGTTCATCGGCCCAAAGACGTAGCTCGGCGCGAGCGGCATGCGAGGGTCGCCCCGCGACCTCGGGCATGAACCCTGGCGTTGCGGTGCGGTTGCGTCGTGTTAGCTCACGGTTGCGCTTGGCTACGCGAGTGCAGATACTTGCGCGCACGCCGGTTGCGCCGGCGAGCAGTCGCAATCCAAGGTGAGGAGGACAGGTTGACTGTGAGAAAGCGAAGTACGCTCGTCATCTTCGGGCTGCTCGTGGCCGCGCTCGCGCTGGTGGCCTCGAGCTGTGGAGGGGGCGACGACGGAGGCGCTGAGGTCGTCGCGCTGCCGACATCCTCGTGCCAGGGGATCGAGTTCGAGGGCGAGGGCGATCCCGACGTCCTGATCGCCTCCGACCTCCCGATGCAGGGGCCGTCCAACGTGCAGACCTCGCAGATGGTCGAGGCCATCCGCCAGGTGCTGGTGAACAACGAGCTGGAAGGCCGGCGACTACAACGTCGCGTACCAGGTTTGCGACGACTCGACGGCGCAGGCCGCGAACTACGACACGGGCAAGTGCTCGCAGAACGCCAACGCGTACGCCGTGAACGACGGCCTCGTCGGCGTCATCGGCACGTACAACTCGCCGTGTGCGGCGCTTATCATCCCGCTGCTGAACAGGGCGAAGGGCGGAGAGCAGGGCACGGAGAACCCGGAGGCGATCCCGATGATCTCCCCGGCGAACACATGGCCGTGCCTGACGGTCAACCTCGCCGGCGGCTGCGAGCCGAACGGGACGGACAAGTACTACCCGACCGGCACTCGCAACTACCTGCGCGTCGCTCCTTCGGACGACTACCAGGGCGCGTTCGTCGCCGAGTTCGCCAAGGAGCAGGGCGTGAAGAAGGCGTACATCCTCAACGACAAGGAGTCCTACGGGCTCGGCGTCGCGGGGACGACCCGCAAGGCGATGGAGCACGTCGGGATCGAGATCGTCGGCGACGAGGCCTGGAACCCGAAGGCCTCGAGCTACGAGTCCCTCATGCGGAAGATCGAGGGCTCCGGAGCCGACGCGATCTTCCTCGGCGGGCTCATCTCCGAGAACGGCGGCCAGGTGATCAAGGACAAGGTGGCCGTGCTCGGGCCGAACGACGGCAACGTCAAGCTGTTCGGGCCTGACGGCTTCGCCTCGCAGGCGACGATCGACGAGTCGGGCGGCGCTGCGGCAGGCATGTTCCTGTCCAACGCCGGCGTCCCGATCGACGCGCTCACGGGTGCGGCAGCTCAGGAGTTCATCGACCAGCTGAAGGCGGGGGCACTCTCCGGCAAGCCGATCGAGCCGTACGCCGTGTACGCCGGCCAGGCAGCCGAGGTGCTGCTCGGCGCGATCGAGGCCTCGGACGGCACCCGCGCGAGCATCCTCGAGCAGATGTTCGCGACCGAGGTGACCGACGGCTACATCGGCTCGTTCACGTTCAACGAGAACGGTGACCCGCAGGACGCGAGCGGGGCGGTCGTGGCCTTCACGATGTACAAGGCCGCGGACGCGCTCGAGAGCGTGAAGTCCTTCTCGCCGACGCCGGAAACGGTGACGGCGGCGCAGAGCTAGCGGTTCCAGAACCGGGCGGCGGGGGCCATTGCGCCCCCGCCGCCACCGGTCTAGAGTCACGGCCCAATGGCGGCCACGGCAGTTGCTGCGCTGAATCGGGTCCGCTCGTCGAGCCTGCTCGACGCCATCGGGCTCTTCCTCGTCGGGCTCGCGCTCCTCTGGCTGTTCCTCAAGTTCCTCGACAACCCGGAGCGCTTCCTGAACGTCACCATGATCGGCCTCACGGTCGGCGCGACGTATGCGCTGATCGCCCTCGGCTACACGCTCGTCTACGGGATCCTGCAGCTGATCAACTTCGCGCACGGCGACGTGTTCGCGCTGTCCGGGCTCGTGGCGGGGACGCTCCTCGTCTCCGTGCTCAACCTCGACGCGGACGCGAGCGTCCTCCTCATCGTCGGCGGCCTGCTCCTCACGCTCGCCATCACGATGCCGGTCTTCGCGCTCTTGAACGCGACGATCGAGCGCGTCGCCTACAAGCCCCTGCGCAACGCCCCCCGGCTGGCGCCGCTGATCACGGCCGTCGGCGTCTCGTTCATCGTCCAGAACGTGGCGCTGGCGCTCTACGGGCCGAGCTTCAAGTCGGTGCCCAACTTCATCCCCCGGAGCAACGTCGTCGAGATCGGGGGCGTCCAGATCCAGTGGAACGACCTCGCGGTCTTCGCCGTCGTGATCCCGCTCCTCCTCCTGCTCACGTGGTTCGTGCGCTCGACCCGCCAGGGGAAGTCGATGCGGGCGGTAGCCCAGGACACCGACGCCGCGGCGATGCTCGGAATCGACGTCAACCGGACGATCTCGGTCTCGTTCATGCTCGCCGGCTCGCTGGCCGCCGCCGCAGGCCTCATCTACATCCTCCAGTTCAACATGCGGTACGACACGGGCTTCGAGCTCGGGTTGATCGCGTTCACCGCCGCCGTGCTCGGAGGGATCGGGAACCTGCCGGGCGCGGTGCTCGGCGCGATGGTCATCGGCCTCGTCCAGGCCTACAACGAGGGCCTCGACGGCACTCCCGGCGGCGACTGGACGCGCACGATCGTCTTCGGAATCCTCATCGCGACGCTCGTCTTCCGGCCCGAGGGGCTGCTCGGCGAGCGCACGCCCGAGGGCGCATGACGTCGATCGCCGCCCAGCTCGACCCCCGCCGGCTGGAGAAGGCGAAGCTCGCGGCGATCGTGCTCGTCTCGATCGGGCTGATCTACCCGTGGATCTACACGTACCTCCAGGACGTGCCCTTCCTCGGCGACTTCGTCCCGGGGATCCGCTCGATGGTCTACGTGCTCGTGGTCACGATGATGGCCCTCGGGCTCAACGTCGTCGTCGGCTACGCGGGGCTCCTCGACCTCGGCTACGTCGCGTTCTACGCGGCGGGCGCCTATGCCGCCGGCTGGCTCGCCTCCCTGCACTTCAGCCAGGTGAACTTCCACTTCTTCACGACCGCCTCGGACGGGCTCCAGGGGATCCACATCTCGATGTGGGCGGTCCTCGTGTTCGCGGGCGTGTTCACCACGGTCGTCGGGATCCTCATCGGGCTGCCGACCCTCCGCCTGCGCGGCGACTACCTCGCGATCGTCACGCTCGGCTTCGGCGAGATCATCCCGCAGGTCGTGCGAAACGCCGACGACGACGGGCTCGGCTTCAACCTGACCAACGGCGTCAACGGGATCAGCCCGATCGACACGTTCGGGATCTTCGGTTTCACGTTCGACGCCGACTACTACTACTGGACCGCGATCGCCCTGATCCTCGGCACGATCTACTGCTGCATCCGGCTGCGCGACTCCAGGCTCGGGCGCGCGTGGATCGCGATTCGCGAGGACGAGACCGCGGCGGCGGCGATGGGCGTGCCGCTGATGCGCACGAAGACGTGGTCGTACGCGATCGGCGCGTTCTTCGGAGGGGTCGCGGGCGCCTTCTACGCGAGCTTCAAGCTGAGCGCGAACCCCTCGGACTTCTACTTCCAGTTCTCGGTCTTCCTCCTGTGCATGGTGATCCTCGGCGGGATCGGGAGCATCTGGGGCGTCGTCACGGCGGGGCTGATCCTCGGCTACCTCAACATCGAGGGGCTGGCGAACATCGGCTCGAAGATCCAGGAGGCGGGTGTGGACTTCGACCCGACGCAGTACCAGTTCGGGATCTACGGGGTCATCATCGTGGCGATGATGCTCTTCCGGCCGACCGGGCTGATCCCCGAGCGCCGGCACAAGATCGAGATCGAGGAGGGCGTCCACGACACGCCCTTCTACGACGTCCAGACCGAGGGCACGCTCACCGACCGCGACCCGCGCGACGACTGATGGCCGCGGAGCCCGACAACCTGCTCGTCGCGGCGAAGGTCCGGAAGGAGTTCGGCGGGCTCGTCGCGACGGACGACATCGACTTCACGATCCCGCGCGGCGGGATCGTCGCGCTGATCGGCCCGAACGGCGCCGGCAAGACGACGTTCTTCAACCAGATCACCGGGGTGTACGTCCCCACGTCCGGCTCGATCGTCTTCGACGGGGTCGAGGTCGTCGGCAAGCCCCCGCACGCGATCGTCGAGCTCGGGGTGGGGAGGACGTTCCAGAACATCCGCCTCTTCGCCCAGATGACCGCGGTCGAGAACGTGCTCGTCGGGATGCACTGCCGGCTCAAGGGCGGCATCTTCGGGTCGGTCCTCCGCACGCCGCGGGTGCGGCGCGAGGAGGCGGAGGCCCACGAGAAGGCGCGCGAGCTGCTCCGCTACTGCGGCCTGCCCCGGCGGCACGAGGAGTACGCGGGCACGCTCCCCTACGGAGACCAGCGCCGGCTCGAGGTGGCGCGGGCGCTCGCGACGGACCCGAAGCTCCTGCTCCTCGACGAGCCGACCGCGGGCATGAACCCGCAGGAGACGGCCGAGTTCACGTCGTTCGTGCGCCGCATGCGCGACGAGAAGGAGCTCACGGTGCTGCTGATCGAGCACGACATGAAGGTCGTCATGGGCGTGTCCGAGCGGATCACCGTGCTCGAGTACGGCGCGAAGATCGCCGAGGGCCTGCCGGCCGAGGTGCAGGCGGACGAGCGCGTGATCGAGGCCTACCTCGGGAAGGGGGCTGCCGCGTGAGCACCGGCGCGGGCGGCCCGATCCTCGAGGTCGACGACCTCCACGTCTACTACGGCGCCATCCACGCGCTCAAAGGCGTCTCTCTCCGCGTCGGCGAGGGCGAGATCGTGACGCTGATCGGCTCGAACGGGGCCGGGAAGTCCACGACGCTGCGCGCGATCAACGGGCTCAACCGCGCGCGGAAGGGGACGATCCGCTTCCGGGGCAACGAGATCACCGGGGCATCCCCGCACTCGATCGTGAAGAACGGCATCGCGCAGAGCCCGGAGGGTCGCCGGCTCTTCCCGCGGATGAGCGTCACCGAGAACCTCGAGATGGGCGCGTTCCAGCGCAGCGACAAGGAGAACTTCGCCTCCGACATGGAGCGCGTCTTCGAGCTCTTCCCGCGCCTCAAGGAGCGGCGGACGCAGAAGGCCGGGACGATGTCCGGCGGCGAGCAGCAGATGTGCGCGATCGGCCGCGCGCTGATGGCGCGCCCGCAGCTGCTCCTGCTCGACGAGCCGTCGATGGGGCTGGCGCCGATCTTCGTCGACCGGATCTTCGAGACCATCGTCGAGGTCAACAAGCAGGGCACGCCGGTGCTGCTCGTCGAGCAGAACGCCCTGATGGCGCTCGACGTCGCCCACCGCGGGTACGTCATGGAGACCGGCCACATCGCGCTCGAGGGCGAGGCGGCGGAGCTCAAGACGAACGACCAGGTTCGGGCGACGTACCTCGGCGAGGGGTGAGAGCCTCCTTATAAACGCTTGAGTCTCGTGCGCAAGCGGGTACGCTTCGAGTGTTCTGTCCGGCTGGGAGACCGGAAGGAGGGGGAAGTCCGAATGGGGTTCACTGGGGAAGGTGCCGTCGACCGGTCGCGGCCCTCGCCGCGCTGGCTCGCTCTCGGTGCGATCGCCTCGGCGGTCGTGGCCGTCGATCAGTTCACGAAGGAGGCCGTGCGCACGTCCTTCGAGCCGGGTGAGGGCACGCACGCGTTCGGCGCGTACTGGATCCAGCACTTCCAGAACGCCGGTGTCTCGGGCGGAGGGCTCGAGGGCAACGCGCTGCCGCTGGCCGTGCTCTCGATCATCGGAGTCGTCCTCCTGTACGAGTTCCTCGCGCCGCGGTCGCGCGCGCGACTCACCCTCGCCGTCGGCTTCGGGCTCCTCGTCGGAGGCGGGCTCGGCAACCTCGTCGACCGCGCGCGCCTCGGGTGGGTGACCGACTTCATCCGGAGCGGCGAGCGCGCGTTCAACATCGCGGACGTCGCGATCTTCGCCGGGGGCATGATCATCCTCGCGGCGCTCGTCGTGACGCTCGTGCAGCTCCTCGTGCAGCAGATCACCGCTCAGCCGACGAGCAGGGGCGGATAGGGCGGCGCGAGCAGGATCCCGACCTGGGCGCGGCCGCCTTCGGCCACGCCGTGGGCCATCTCGAGCGCGCTTCCGATCCCGTGGCTCGGCACGAAGCCGAGCGTCCGGGCCGCCGTCGCGTCGCGACAGCCCGCGACGACCACGCGGCCGAGTTGTGAGAGCGCGGGGCGGCACGCCGCCCAGTCCGCGTACGGCAGCAGCGGGTGGCACGTCTTCCCGGCGCGATACTCAGCGAGCGCCTTCTCGTCCCGCGCCGTCACGCGTTCCACAACGGCCATTTCGTCCGCACTCTCTGTGGCCCGCAGCGCGTTGAACATCGCGGCGTAGGGCGCTTGCGTGCCCGCCGCGAACGAGCGCGTCAGGTGATGCGCGACGACGAGCGTCCCGTCGGGCCGGATCGGGAAGGCGCCGCGCCTGAGCCGGAGCACGAGCCCGAGCGCGACCGCGGCCGTCGTGATCGGGTTCATGGTCTCGCGCGGGACGTGGGGCCCGAGCCAGGGGATCCCGACGACGAGCGCGTCCACCGGCTCGGGCAGGTGCGCGCCGCGGCGCGCGACCCCCCGCAGGAGCGCCTCGGCGTGCGCCTCCGACGGCCTCCCGGCGAACGCGCCGAGCGCCGCGAGCCGTCGCTTCAGGCCGGACAGGAGATCGCTGCGGACCTGATCCGGAGCGAAGCGAGAGGATCGTGCGGAGCGGTGACCGGACGACCCGCTCGACGGCCGTGTCGGAGTCGGGGTAGCCGCGATAGCGGCCCGTCAGCCGGGGCAGGTCGAGGGCGAGAGACACCCCCGCGACCGCGACCCGCGCGGCGAGCGCGTCCTCGATCTCGAGCGCGAGCGTCCACGCCGGCGAGCTCGGCGCCTCGAGCAGCGAGTCGACCTCCACGACGCGGCGATTCGTGGCCACGTCCGCCGCGGCGACGAACGCGGCCGGCCCGCCGTGCAGGACGGACTCGGCGGCGGTGACCGCGAGAACGAGGTCGGTCTCGACGAGGGCGGGGCTCACGCGCACGTCGCCGACGAGCGGCACGAGCCGCTCGTCCTCGACGTCGTGGACGACCACGCGGCCGTGGAACGCGCGTGCTCGGGGCGGCGAGAGCAGCCGCTCGAGGTCGTTCTGGCCGAAGCGGCGACCGAGCCCGCCCGCGACGAGGATCGTCTGCCGCTCGTCGGGGATGCCGCAGCGCTCGAGCTCCTCGATCGCGACCGCGATCGCGGTCTGGCGCGCGTCCTGCGGGCCGCCGGGAACGGGAAGCGCGGCCGGCTCGACGACGATCGTCGCGCGCCCGCCGCGCGGCGCCAGCTCGTGCAGCGGCAGGCCCGAGATCGGGAAGCGGAGCGCATCCCGGACCGCGCCGGCGACGTCGACGACCTGCTCCGACGCAGGCGGCGCGCGCACGACGACGTCCTCCTCGCCGACAGGGACGAGAACCACGCGCGAGCCCGAGAGCAAAGGGACACGCCTCACCTCGTAATCCAACCACCGCGCGGTCCGCGAGGATGCCGGGCGTCGTGACGTCTCACGCATGGAACCCGCCGCCGGCCGCGGACACGAACGAGGTGATGGGCGAGCCGACGGACGCCGAGCTCTGGCAGCGCGCAGCCGCGGGCGACCACCCGGCCTTCGGCGTGCTCTTCGAACGCCATGCGGGCCGGGTCTACAACTTCTGCTTCCGCCGCACCGCCGACTGGGCGCTGGCAGAGGAGCTGACCTCGGTCGTCTTCCTCGAGGCCTGGCGGCGTCGGCGCGAGGTGCGGCTCGAGGGGCCGAACGCGCTCCCATGGCTGCTCGGGGTCGCGACGAACGTCCTTCGCAACACGCGTCGCGCACAGCGTCGGCAGCGGGCCGCGCTCGAGCGGCTTCCGCGCGGCCACGAGCCCGACTTCGCGAGCGAAGTCGACGGGCGCCTCGACGACGAGCGGCAGATGCGAGCAGATCCTCCGCGTCGTCGAGCAGCTCTCGCGCGCCGACCGCGACGTCCTCGCGCTCTGCGTCTGGGAAGGCCTGAGCTACGACGAGGCGGCGGTCGCGCTCGGAACGCCGGTCGGGACCGTGCGCTCGCGGCTGTCGCGGGCGCGAGCACGTCTGCGGGAACTCGCCGGCCACCACGGACACGTATTGAGCGAATCCGGCATCTCGATCCAGGAGACGAAGACGACATGAACACCTTCCCGCACGTTCCCGCAGGACGTGACCTTCCGGCGCGACGCCTCGAACGGCTCGCGGCGCATCTCGTGGCCGAGCTCGGGCGCGTGGAGGCGCCGCGGCGGCGGCGTCGCCGCCGGCTCGCACTCGTTCTCGCTCCGGCCGCCGCTCTCGCGATCGTCGTCGCGACCGGCTTCACGACGTACTCCCTGCTCCGCGAGCCGACGCACTACATGTCGATCGGGTGCTACGAGACGGCGAGCGAGAGCGCCAACGTCGCAATCGCCGACATCGACGGCCGGAGCCCGGTGGAGATCTGCGCCGAGCTCTGGCGAGGCGGCACCATGGGGGCCCCTGCGCCGCGCGCACTCGCGGCCTGCGTCCTCGGCACGGGCGCGATCGGCGTCTTCCCCGGCTCTCGCGGCACCTGCGCCCAGCTCGGCCTCGCCGATCTCGGCGCCGCGGCGCTCGCGGAATTCGATCGCTTCGCCGCGCTCCGAAGAGCCGTTCTCGCGAAGCTCGGCGAGCCGGCCACGGGATCCTCGGTCGGGAGTTCGAAGTGCCTGGGCGAGCACGAGGCGCGACGCCGCGATCCGCCGCGCGCTCGACGCGCACGGCTACGGAGACTGGACGATCGTCGTCGTCGGCGACGGCTTCACGAGCGAGCGCCCGTGCGCGGAGGCGGCCTTCGACCACGGGCAGAAGGCCGTTCAGGTCATCCCGGTCTGGCGCTAGCGGCGTCGACTCCGGTCCCGGCCCGCGGGGGAGGGCCGGGACTAGAGTTGGAGCGTGCCGAAGACCCTGACCGGAGAGGAGCTCCAGCTCGACGACGGCCCCGTGCGCGATGCCGAGCTCTTCCTCGTCGACGGCAACAACCTCGCGTATCGCGCGTTCTTCGCGCTCCCGGAGGAGCTGCAGACGACCGACGGGCAGTTCACGAACGCGCTCCTCGGCTTCACGAACATGCTCTTCAAGCTGCTCTCGGACTACACGCCACGGGGAGTCGCGGTCGCGTGGGACACGAGGCCGGTGCACCGGACCGAGATCTCGGCCGAGTACAAGTCCGGGCGGCGTTCGATGCCGGACCTCCTGCGCGAGCAGTTCCCGCACTTCCGGCCGATCGTCGAGGCGTTCGGGTACGTCAACCTCGAGTTCGAGGGCTGGGAGGCGGACGACGTCATCGCGACGCTCGCGACCCGCGCCGACGAGGCCGCGATCAAGACGTGCGTCGTCTCGACCGACCGCGACGCGTTCCAGCTCGTCACGGAGAACGTCTGCCTGATGATGACGCCGCGCGGCGTCGCGGACGTCCACGTGTACACGCCCGAGCGCGTCGAGCTGCGCTACGGCATCCGGCCGGAGCAGGTTCCCGACTTCATCGGGCTCAAGGGGGACACGAGCGACAACATCCCCGGCGTCCCGGGCATCGGGGACAAGACCGCCGGCCAGCTGATCGCGCAGTACGGCTCGGTCGAAGGGCGTGCTCGAGCACACCGAGGAGCTCTCTCCCGCGCGCAGGCGCTCGCTCGAGGAGCACGCCGACCAGGCACGCGAGTCGAAGCTCCTCGCGACGATGCGCCGGGACCTCGAGCTCGGCGTCGACCCCGGCGAGCTCGTCTCCCGCCCGCCGGACCGCTCGACGCTGAAGGAGATCTTCCGCCGCTTCGAGTTCCGTGGGCTCCTCAGCCGGGTCGACACGCTCGACGAGGCGCTGCCCGCGGCCGAGCTGCCGAAGGCCGAGTCGGAGACCGTAGCCTGGCGCGAAGGCGAGCTCCCGAAGCTCCGCGGCCGGATCGGCCTCGCGGGGGACGGCGGGCGAGTCGCGATCGCGACCGGCGACGAGGTCGTCGTGGCCGCCCGGCCCGAGCCCCTCGCGGCCGGAGACGCCGAGCTGGCCGTGCACGACGCCAAGGCCCAGCGCGTGGCGGCCGCGGACGACACGATGCTCGCCGCGTACCTGATCGATCCCGGACGGGCCGAGTACGACCTCGACGACCTCGCCGCCGAGCACGCGCTCGAGCTGGAGCCCGACCCGGCGGCCGAGGAGGAGACCGCGGCGCTCGTTCGCCACGCCGAGGCGGCGCGCCGCCTGGCCCCGCTCCTGCGCGAGAAGGTGCGCGAGCGCGGGCTCGAGCGCCTCTACGACGACATCGAGCTGCCGCTCAGCTCGGTGCTCGCCGCGATGGAGGACGCGGGCGTCCGCATCGACACGTACCGCATGGGGGAGATCACCGCGCGCCTCTCGGACCGGATCGAGGAGCTCGAGGCCCGCGCGTACGAGCTCGCGGGCGAGGAGTTCGTCATCGGCTCGCCGATGCAGCTCGGGCGGATCCTCTTCGAGAAGCTCGGCCTCACGCCCGGCCGGAAGGGGAAGACCGGCTACTCGACCGACGGCAAGGTGCTGCGCGCGATCCGAGGCGACCACGAGATCGTCCCCGCGATCGAGGAGTGGCGCGAGCTGACGAAGCTCGTGAACACGTACCTCGGCCCGCTGCCGACGCTGATCGGAGAGGACGGCCGCCTGCACACGACGATCAACCAGCACGTCGCCTCGACCGGCCGGCTCTCGACGTCGAGCCCGAACCTGCAGGCGATCCCGATCCGCACCGAGCTCGGCCGCGAGATCCGCTCGGCGTTCGTCGCCGAGCCCGGCCACCGGCTCCTGTCGGCGGACTACTCCCAGATCGAGCTGCGGATCCTCGCGCACGTCTCCGGCGAGCCGAAGCTGCGCGAGGCGTTCCTCCGCGGCGAGGACATCCACACGGCGACCGCGGCCGAGGTGCTCGGGAAGGATCCAGCCACTCTGACGTCGGGAGAGAGGGCGATCGCGAAGATGATCAACTTCGGGATCGTCTACGGGATCTCCGCGTTCGGGCTCTCCGAGAACCTCGACATCCCGAAGGAGCAGGCGCAGGAGTACATCGACTCCTACCTCGCGCGCTTCCCGCAGGTGCAGGCGTTCATCGCGCGGACGATCGCGCAGGCCGGGGAGGACGGGTACGCGGCGAGCCTGCTCGGGCGGCGCCGTCCCGTTCCCGAGCTGCGTGCGTCGAACCGCCAGACGCGCGGCTTCGGCGAGCGCGTCGCCGTCAACTTCGTCATGCAGGGCTCGAACGCGGACATCATCAAGGTCGCGATGGTCGCGATCCACTCGCGGCTACGCGACGAGGGCCGCGGCGCGCGGCTCGTCCTCCAGGTGCACGACGAGCTGCTGCTCGAGGTGCCCGAGACCGAGGTCTCCGCGGTGCGCGACCTCGTCCGCGAGGAGATGGTCGGCGCGTACCCGCTCGATCCGCCGCTCGCCGTGGACGTCGGCACGGGCGACGACTGGGCGGAAGCGAAGGCGTAGGGCCGAGGCTTGCCTCGCCCTCAGTCGATCCAGCGCGCGACCTTCGACTCGGTGTCGACCACCCCGTCGAGCTCGGCGATGCGGTCGATGACGGCGTCCATCTCGCCGAGGTCCGAGCCTTCGACGATCGCGATCACGTCCGGCGTCCCGAGGAGCGCGTCGGCGCGCACGACGCCGGGCAGCGCACGCACCTCCCTGACAACCTGCTTCGGCCCGGGGTTGACGGTGTCGATGAACACGTACGCCCAGACCTTCGGCACGTCGCGATCCTAGAGCTCGAGCGTCTCGCCGTCCTCCGGCACCAGCACGCCCGGAACCGCCTCGCGCAGCGCGGCTCGCGAGAGGAAGCAGTGGTTGAGCGCCTCCATGTGCACCGCGACCACGACCGGCACCCTCGCCGCCACCTCGCGCACGTCCTCGATCCCCATGACGATCGGGCCGCCCTCGAGGAACTCGGCGCCGCCCGCGTTCACGATCGCGACGCGTGGCCGGTGCCGCTCGATCGCCTCCTCGACGCCCTCGTACCAGACGGTGTCGCCGGCGAGGTAGAGGTCGTCGAGCACGAACCCGCTGACGGGCCCGAGCAGCTCCGCCATCCGGCCCGTCCCGTGCCGCGCGGGCGTGCGGGCGATCGCGAGCCCGTCCCAGTCGAGGCTGTCGGAGACCGGCCTGGCGTCGAGGCCGAGCGCCCGCAGCGCGTCCTCGTCCTCGGGCTGGCAGAAGACGGGGACGTCCCGCGGCAGCAGCTCCTCGGCGCGCGCGTCCAGATGGTCGCGGTGCCGGTGCGTGACGACGATCGCAGCGAGGCCGCGAACGACCTCCTCGGGCGGAAACGGCAGCGGGACGGTCGGGTTCCGGACCGGGTTCGCCGTCTGCTCGACCGGCGGACGCGTGTTCGCGTCGTCGAGCATCGGATCGACGAGGATCCGGCGACCGCGAAGCTCGAGAAGCACGGTCGCGCTGCGCACCAAGGTGAGCCTCATCGCACGCGTTTTCTACCTCAGCCTCCGGCTCGGCGAGTTGGACCGTCGCCCACCGCGCGAGGGAGCGTGGACCGACGTCCTACTTCACACCCCGAGAAGAGGAGTTGTATGAGCACCACATGAAGGGGTCTGCCTGACGCGCGAACGGGATCCGCACTCGCGGATTCCGTTCTTGCGCAGAAAAACGCTGGCTATACTCCGCGATCCGATGGCGAACGACACCGTCGAGAAGCCCACTGTAGTCGAGGAGGGGGTCTGGGTCACCGGCCCGGACGGCGAGCTCGTACCCGACTACGACTCCTCGTTCCCCGAGATCAACGAGGGCGAGGTCGTCCACGGCACCGTCGTGCGCGTGGACAAGGACGAGGTGCTCGTCGACATCGGCTACAAGTCGGAGGGCGTCATCCCGGTCGCCGAGCTCACGATCCGCCGCTCGGTCAACCCCGCCGACGAGGTGTCGGTCGGGGACGAGATCGACGCGCTCGTGCTCACGAAGGAGGACGCCGAAGGCCGGCTGATCCTCTCGAAGAAGCGCGCCCGCTTCGAGCTCGCGTGGAAGAAGATCGAGGGCGCGGCCGAGTCCGGCGAGCCGGTCACCGGCAAGGTGATCGAGGTCGTCAAGGGCGGGCTCATCCTCGACCTCGGCGTGCGCGGCTTCCTCCCGGCGTCGCTCGTGGACATCCGGCGCGTCCAGGATCTCGACGAGTTCCTCGCGCGCGAGCTGCGCTGCAAGGTGATCGAGCTGAACCGGTCGCGCAACAACGTGGTGCTCTCCCGACGAGCCGTGCTCGAGGACGAGCGCAAGGAGATGCGCCAGGCGATCCTCGACCGGCTGAATCCCGGCGACGTGATCGAGGGGCAGATCTCCAACATCGTCGACTTCGGCGCTTTCGTCGACCTCGACGGCATGGACGGGCTCATCCACATCTCCGAGCTCTCGTGGAGCCACGTGAACCACCCCTCGGAGGTGCTCGAGATCGGCCAGACGGTGAAGGTCAAGGTGCTCGACATCGACCGCGAGCGGCAGCGGATCTCGCTCGGCCTCAAGCAGACCCAGAGCGATCCGTGGCAGCAGGTGCTCGACTCGTACCGCGAGGAGGACGTCGTCGAGGGCCGCGTCGCGAAGGTCGTCACCTTCGGCGCCTTCGTCGAGATCCTCCCGGGAGTCGAAGGCCTCGTCCACATCTCGGAGCTCGCCCGGCACCACGTCGAGAACCCGCGGGAGGTCGTCTCCCAGGGGCAGGCCGTCAACGTCAAGATCCTCGAGATCGACGGCGAGCGCCGCCGGCTCTCGCTCTCGCTGAAGCAGGTCGAGGAGGGCGAGGAGCCCGTGCCGCGCGCGGACGGATCGGAGTCGGTGCACCAGACCCCGGACCTCGTGCTCTCCGAGGAGGCGTTCCCGGCGGGTGGCGCCGTGGCCGCGGAGGCGGAGGTCGCCGAGGAGCTGTCCGAGGGCGAGCCCGCAGCCGAAGCCGAGCCGAGCCCGCAGCCGAAGCCGAGCCCGTAGCCGAAGCCGAAGCCGAAGCCGAGCCCGAGCCGAAGTCGAGGTCGAAGCCGAAGCCGAGGCCGAGCCGAGCCGAGCCCGAGGCCGAGGCCGAAGCCGAGCCCGCAGCCGAAGTCGAGGTCGAGCCGAGCCGAAGCCGAGGCCGAGCCGAGGCGCCGGCCGAGCCCGAGGCGGTCGCGGAGCTCGAGGTCGAGGCCGAGGTCGAGACCGAGATCGAAGCGTCGGCGGAGCAGGCGGAGCCGGATGCGGCCGACGAGGACGCCGAGCCGCGCCGCCGAGCCCGAGCCCGAGCCGGACGACGAATCCGCCTAGGACCACGTTGCGCCCGATCGCGGTCGCGATCACCGGAGGCATCGGCGCCGGCAAGTCGACCGCGCTCGACAGCTTCCGCCGGCACGGGGCGGCGACGGTCTCGAGCGACGAGATCGTCCACCACCTGCTCGCGACCGACCCCGACGTGAAGCAGGCGCTCGTCGAGCGCCTCGGCGACGGGATCCTCGGCGAGGACGGCGCCCCGGACCGCGAGCGGATCGCGTTCCGCGTCTTCAAGGACCCGGAAGCGCTCGACTTCCTCGAGAAGCTCCTGCACCCGCTCGTCTCCCGCGAGTACCTCCAGTGGCGCGAGCAGCTCGCCCAGCTCCCGACACCGCCGGCGGTCTGCGTGACCGAGGTCCCGCTGCTGTACGAGGTCGGGGCGGACGAGCGCTTCGACGTCGTCGTCGTCGTCACGGCGCCGGCCAAGCTCCGCGAGGCGCGGCGCGGGGGCCGCAAGGACGACCGCGAGGCGCGCCTGCTGCCGGACAAGGAGAAGGCGAAGCGCGGGGACTTCGTCTACGTCAACACCGGCACGCCGGCGGAGCTCGATGCCTGGGTCGCCGGCGTCATGGCCACCCTGACCGAACGGGCCCGGTCCAGGCAGGACGAGGGGGAGCCAAGTTACAAGGTGTAACTTGGCGGCTCGCGGCCTCTGACGGAAGGGACTTCGTGCGTATCGTGATCGGACTGGCCGTGGCCGTCCTGGCCGTGGCCGGCGCGGCCGCGTGGGTCGTCGAGACCGAGCCCGACGTCTACCTCCGCGCGCGCTACCCCCTCGAGTACGAGCACATCATCCGCACGCACGCGCGGAACCACGACCTCGACCCCGCGCTCGTCGCCGCGGTCGTCTACGTCGAGAGCCGGTTCGACCCCAACGCCGAGTCCGCGGCCGGCGCGATCGGGCTCATGCAGCTCCTACCGGACACCGCCAAGGGAATTGCGCTGAGAACCGGCGGCGAGCGCTTCGTGGTCGCCGATCTCCGCGATCCCGAGATCAACGTGCGCTACGGGACGTGGTACCTCGACCACCTGCGGGAGCGCTACGGGCAGGTGGAGCTCGCGCTCGCCGCGTACCACGCCGGCCAGGGGAACGTCGACCACTGGCGCGCCGAAGGCCTCGGCATCGTGTTCCCCGAGACGCGCGACTACGTGGACGAGGTCGAGCGGCTCAGGCGGGTGTACGCGGACGCGTACCAGGCCGACCTTCGCCTCCGATAGCGTCCTCGAGCAGGCCGAGGACGAGCTCGAGCGGCGGCGGCTCCTCGCCGGACGCGCGCTGGATCGCGAGGCCGTTCAGCACGAGGTTCACGAAGGCGCCGATCTCCTTCGGCTCGAGGTCGTCGCGGAGCTCGCCCGTCGCGCTGCGCCTCCTCGATGCGGGCGCGGTTGACCGGCATGAACGCCTCCTGGCGCTCCTCGATCCGCTCGGCGGAACGGGACGTCCGTGCGGACCCGGCGGATCAGCTCCAGGTAGACGGTCAGCCAGGCGGGGTCGAGCTCGACGATCTCGCGCAGGACCGCCTCGAGGCCCTCGTTGACCCACAGCTCGGACATGCGCGCGCTGTCCTGCACCGCCAGCTCGACGAAGAGATCCTCCTTGGAGGAGAAGTAGTTGAAGATCGCGCCGCGCGAGAGCCCGATCTCGTCCTCGAGCCGCGCGACGGTGGCGCCCTCGTATCCGTGCTCGGCGAAGCAGCGTCTCGCGCCGGCGAGGATCTGCTCCCGGCGCGCGTTCCTCTTCTCGTCGCTGATCTTCGGCATCTGACAACTCGCACTTTACAAAACCGTACGGACGTTTTATATTACTCGCGCCATGGACGGCGCCGAGGCGACGACAACTTCTGTGAAGAAGACCGCCGTCTCGGCGCTCGTTCTCGCCGAGGTCATCTCCGTCTTCGGCACGCGCATGACGTACCTCGCGCTGCCGTGGTTCGTCCTCGTCACGACGGGGTCGCCGGGAAAGATGACGCTCGTCCTCGCGGCCGAGATCGCGCCGATGGTCGTGCTCGGCATCCCGAGCGGGATCCTCGTCGAGCGCATCGGCGCGCGGAACACGATGCTGATCTCGGACTTCGCGCGCGCGCCGATCCTCGCGTCGATCCCGCTGCTGCACGGGCTCGACCTCCTCACCTTCCCGCTCCTGCTCGGGATCGTCGCGCTGCTCGGCTGCTTCATGCCGCCGTACTTCGCCTCGCAGCGGACGATCCTGCCGGAGCTCGTGGGCGAGGACGAGCGGCGGATCTCGCAGGGAAACAGCATCTATCGAGGGCGGAGCGGCGTTCGCCGCGCTCCTCGGGCCGGCGATCGCGGGTCTGCTCATCCCGTTCATCGGCGCGCCGAACGTCCTGTACGTCGACGCCGCCACGTACGCGGTCGCGTTCTTGCTCGTGCTCCTCTTCGTCCCGCGCCGGAAGCCGATCGCCGCGGCGGTCCGGCCGAAGGTGCTCTCCGGCGTCCGCTTCCTGCTCGGCGACCACCTGCTCGCCCCGATCGCCGTCGTCGTCGTCGCGTTCGGCTTCCTCAGCGCCGGCCTTTCCGCCGGGCTGCCGTTCTACGCGTTCGAGGAGTTCGAAGGGAGCTCGCGGATCGCGGGCCTCTTCTACGCCGCGCTCGGTGCGGGCGCGCTCGTCGGCAGCATCGTGGCCGTCGCCGCCGTGCGGAAGGTGGCGCCCCTCCGGCTGTCGGGGCTGTCGATCATCGCGTTCTCGATCCCGCTCTGGGTGCTCCCGTTCCTACCGCCCTGGCCGGTCGTCTTCGTCGCGCTCTTCGCCGCGATGTTCTTCACGCCGCTCATCAACGGGCCGCTCATCGCCGTCCTCACCGCCCGGACGCCCGAAGGCCTGCGGGCGATGGCGATCACCGCGGTGATCTCGATCAACACGCTCGCCGCGCCGCTCGGCTTCCTCGTCGCCGGTCAGGTGCTCGAGCACTGGGGCGTCGCGCCGCTCTTCGCCGCGACCGTCGCCGGCGTCACGGTGATGGCGCTCGTGTACGCGGCGATCGTCCTGCGCCATCGCGACGAGGACATCGCGATCGCGGAGCCCGAGCCGGCCGTCCCCTGAGAGCTGCGGTCGCCGGCGGCGCATCTCGGGAATGGCGCCGCCGGCCGACCGCTCCCCGCCCTACTTGAGACAGGTGACGTAGACGTCCCCGGTCGTGGCCGCCGGAGGATCGCTCACGTTCTCGAGATCGAGGCGCCAGGTGGTCCCGTTGTTCGCCGGGAACGAGCCGAGCGCGACGACGAGGCCGAACGTGGAGTAGCCGCCCCCGAGCGCCTTCTGCCCCGGGTCGCAGGAGACGTCGAAGCCTTCCCTCTCGCCTGCGCCAAGCGCGATCGCGGACGTCCTCACCGTGACGAGCCCGGCCGCCGTGCTCGCCGGCCGCGGGCCCGCCGGAGAGAGCTCGAGCGCAGCCTCGGCGCCCACGGTGGCGGCCGCGATGATGACCTGGTCGACGGTTCCCCCGCCGAGCCTCTTGGCGTTGTCGGCGACCTTCGCGGTCTTGGCCGTGGTCGCCGTCTTCGCCGTGGTCGCCGTCTTCGCCTTGTCGGCGACGAGCGCGCGCTTCGCGAGCGGGACTGCAGCGGTCACGACCGCTCCGGCGGTGCCGCCGAGCGCGACGAAGAGCGCAACCATGGCCACGACGAGTGCCGTGCTCGGTCGCTTCATCCGCAGTGCGTTCATGCCGAGACCTCCGATCCGTTGACGGGAGGGAGCCTGTCCGGAGCTGCTCAAGAAACGCTCAAGGCTCGACGAACTCGATCGACGTGTCGTTCGCGAGGACGAGCCTTCCGTCGACGTACCAACGTCCTGCGAACCGGTGCCAGCCGGCGGGGAGACCCGCTTCGAAGCTCGCGACGGTGAGCTTGCTCACCGTGCGCTCGTCCTCGACCTCGAGATCCGTGCTCGTCGAAACCGGCTCGCCGTCGACGGCGAGCTCGAAGCGGGTGGTCTCCTCGAGCGAGCGCTCGTCCTGCGGGACGAAGCCGTAGCCGATCCAGAACGGCGTTCGCGCGGCGAAGACCGCTGGGGTCGAGGCACCGGGGAAGATGTCGATGCGCGGCTCGGATGCGGCGATGCCCGCCGGGGCTCGCGGAGTGAGGACGACGGCTGCCATTCGGTCTCCTTTCTGACGGGCTGCGCAACAGGTTCGTCCAGAGCGCTCAAGATCCGCTCAAGGCCGCATGGACAAGCCGTGACGAGGCTGCGAAGCTTGCGGCGCCACGAGGCGAGGAGTTCCATGAGCGGCGCGCACCGGGCAGGCGATTCGAAGCTCGAGCTGCGACTGCTCGGGCCCCTGGAGGTGTCGACGGGCGGTCGCGTGGTCCCGATCGGCGGCCCGAAGCCGCGCACGCTCCTCGCGGTGCTCGCGCTCGAGGCCGGCCGCGTCGTCTCCGTCGACCGCCTGGTGGAGGATCTCTGGCCGGCGGAGCCGCCGAGGACGGCCCCGCACACGATCCAGGTCTACGTCTCGCAGCTCCGCAAGGCGCTCGGGAGCGAGGCCATCTCGACCCGCGCTCCCGGGTACGTGCTCGAGCTCGAGCCGGAGCGGGTCGACCTCCACCGCTTCGTCCGGCTTGCCGACGAGGGGCGCGCGGCGCTCGGGGCCGGAGACGCGGTCGCGGCGGAGGTCTCGCTGCGGGAGGCGCTCGGTCTCTGGCGAGGGACCGCGCTCGCCGACTTCACGTACGAGCCGTTCGCGCAGGCCGAGATCGCACGGCTCGACGAGCTCCGGCTCGTGGCGCTCGAGGCGCGGCTGGAGGCCGACCTCGCGCTCGGCCGCCATGCCGAGCTCGTGTCCGAGCTCGAGGCGTTGGTCGACTCGCAGCCGCTCCGCGAGCGCCCGCGCGCCCAGCTGATGCTCGCGCTCTACCGCGCGGGCCGCCAGGCGGAAGCGCTCGCCGCCTACCGGGCCGCGCGCGAGACGCTCGTCGAGGAGCTCGGGATCGATCCGGGGCCCGAGCTCCGGAACCTCGAAGCCGCGATCCTCCGCCAGGACGCGTCGCTCCTCCTCGACGAGGCCGTGCCCGCGACGCCGCCGCTGGAGTCCCGCCGGCTCGTGACGCTCCTCTTCGTCGACGTCGTCGAGTCGATGGCGCTGGCGGAGGCGCTCGACGCGGAGGCGCTCGGCCGCGTGCTCCAGCGGTACTTCGAGACGGTCTCGGGCGCGGTGACGCGCCACGGCGGCACCGTCGAGAAGTACGCGGGCGACGCGGTCATGGCCGCCTTCGGCATCCCGATCTCGCACGAGGACGACGCGCTGCGGGCCGCCCGCGCCGCGCTCGACATCCGCGCCGGGATCGCCGCGCTCGCCGAGCAGCTCGACGCAGGAGCACGGTCTCGGCCTCGAGGTCCGGATCGGGCTCGAGAGCGGCGAGGTCGTGGCCATGGAGACGGACGCGCGCCAGCGCCTCGTCAGCGGCGAGGCGGTCGGAGTCGCGGCGAGGCTCGAGGAGGCGGCGGGCGCCGGCGAGATCGTCGTCGGCCAGGTCGCCGGCCGCCTGATCGACCATGCGGCCGAGCTCGAGCCCCTGGGCGAGATCGCGCTCGAGGGCAAGCGCGAGCCGGTGTCCGCCTACCGGCTGGTCGCCCTCAGCGCGGTTGCCCCCGCGTTCGAGACCCGTCTGGACGCGCCGCTCGTCGGCCGCGAGCAGGAGCTCGCGGCCCTGCGTGAGCAGCTGAAGCTCGCGGTCGACGGGCGGCTCGCTGCGTGCCTGCGTCGTCCTCGGCCCGCCCGGCGTCGGGAAGTCGCGGCTCGTCGCCGAGCTCGCGCGCGCGGCGAAGGGAGTCACGGTGCTCGGCGGTCGCTGCCTCTCCTACGGCGACGGCATCACGTACTGGCCGCTACGCGAGGTCGTGGGGCAGGCTGCGGCGAGCGAGGAGCGCGACGCCGTGCTCGCCGCGCTCGACGCCGACCCGCCTCCGCCGGCCGCCGAGATCGCTCTCCTCTTCCGGCAGCTCTGCGAGCGGCTCGCGCGCGAGCGGCCGCTCATCCTCGTCTTCGACGACGTCCACTGGGCCGAGCCGACCCTCCTCGCGCTGATCGAGCAGCTGGCCGACCGCGGCGATGGCGCCGATCCTCCTCGTCTGCCTCGCGCGCGACGAGCTGCTCGAAGGCCATCCGGACTTCCTCGCCGACCGGGAGAACGTCGTGCGGATCGAGCTCGACGCGCTCACGCCGGAAGAGACGGATGCCATGCTCGACGGTCTCGGCGGCGCGGTCCTCGAATCCGACCAGCGTGCGCGCATCGTCGAGGCCGCGGAAGGCAACCCGTTCTTCCTCGAGCAGCTGCTCGCGCTGTCGCTCGAGGGAGGAGGGCTCGGCGAGCGCGGCCTCCCCGAGACGATCCAGGCGCTGCTCGCCGCGCGCCTCGATCGGCTCGGCCCGGGCGAGCGCGCGGTCCTCGAGCGCGGCGCGGTGGTCGGGAAGGAGTTCACCGCGGAGGACGTCGCCGTGCTGCTCGATCCTCACGCCGCGCCGACTGCCGACGCCCACCTGCGCACGCTCGCCGCGCGCGGCTTCGTGCGGCCCGACGACGGCGCGTTCGCGTTTCGCCATGTGCTCGTCCAGGAGGCTGCGTACCGCGCGACCCCGAAGCGGCTCCGCGCCGAGCTCCACGAGCGCTACGCCGACCGGCTGGACGCGGTCGCCGCGGACGTCGCCGACCTCGACGAGTTCGTCGGCTACCACCTCGAACAGGCGCAGCGCCTGCTCGGCGAGCTCGGCGAGTCGGACCGCCGCACGGCGCGCCTCGCACAGGACGGCGGCCGGCGGCTCGGCGACGCCGGCATTCGGGCCTGGAAGCGGAACGACACCTACGCGACCGTGAACCTCCTCCGCCGGGCGATCGCGCTCCTGCCCGCGGACGAGCGACGGCATCGCGAGCTCCGGTGCGAGCTCGGCATCGCGCTTCGCGCAACGGGTGACGCTGCAGGCGCCGAGAGCATGCTCGCAGAGACGATGCGGGACGCACGTGAGGCGGGAGACCGCCCGGTCGAGATGCGCGCACGGGTCGAGCATGCGTTCATCCAGGTCCTGCACGAGTCGGGGATGCCTGCGAGCGTTCTCCTCGACGCGACCGACGGCGGCGATTCCCGTCCTCGAGAGCGTCGGGGACGACCGCGCGCTCGGCCGGGCGTGGCTGCTCGCGGGCTTCGCCCACGGCGGCCACAGCGGCCGCTACGCGCCGCTGGGAGGAGTCGGCCGAGCGCGCGCTGGTGCACTACCGGCGGGCCGGCTGGTCGACGTCCACATGCCTCGGCGAGCTCGCGGCGGCCCTCTACTTCGGCCCGACCCCGGTGCCGGACGCGCTGGCGCGCTGCGAGCGGCTCCTCGCGGAGGAGGTCATGGACCGGCTCGGGCGCGCGAACGTGCTCGTGTTCGAGGGCGGGCTCGTCGCGCAGCTCGGCCGCTTCGACGAGGCGCGGGACCTCGTCGCCGCCGCGGGGTCGATCTACGCGGAGCTCGGACACCGTCCGGCGCTCGCGGCCTACACCGCGAGCGTGCTCGCGCGACGTCGAGCTGCTCGCCGGTGAGGCAGGGCGGGCGGAGCTGATGCTGCGCGAGGTCTGCGCGGAGCTCGAGCGCGCGCGCGACTTCGGCCACCTCGCGAGCCGGGCCGGCGACCTCGCCGAGGCGCTCTACGCGCAGGGTCTTCTCGACGACGCGGACGCCTGGACGCGGATAGCCGAGACCCACGCCGCCGTAGACGACTTCGGCGCCCAGGTCCGGTGGCGTCTCGTCCGCGCGAAGGTGGCGGCGCGTCGCGGCGAGCTCGAGACGGCGGAGAAGCTCGCGCGGGAGGCGGTCGAGCTGTCGGAGGCGAGCGACGGCCTCAACCGGCTGGCGAAGGTGCAGCGCGACGTCGCCGAGGTCGCAGAGCTCGCGGGGCGCACCGCCGAGGCCGCAGCGGCTCTGAGCCGCGCGCTCGAGCTCTACGAGCAGAAGGGCAACCTCGTCGGCGCCGCGCAGGTCCGCCGGCTCCAGACCGACCTTCTGCCCGCCTGACGCGCGCAAGGCCCGCAGCGCGGGCCTTGCGTCTACCGGCGTTGCTCGTTCTAGCTGCCCGTCGGGCCGCCGTCGCTCGCATACGCGACGAGCGGAGCGGCGAGTGCGAGCAGACCGGTTGCGAGCACCGTGAGCGTGCGGTGCAGACGAGTGACCTGGCGCATCGTTTCCTCCTCTCCCGGTTCTCCGGTGCGCCGATCACAGGAATTCCGGCGCATGATTTCCATGCGCCAATGCTCAACTGCGGGCGGAATTGCGACCTCGGAAAAACACCGGATTTCGCGTGGGAGAAGTCAGGAGATTGCGCCTGCCCGAAGTAGGGAAATTCCCGAGCACGAGAAACGGGGCCAGGCTTCGGCCTGACCCCGGCGTTCGGGTGTCCGGCCGTGCCCGTTCGGGGACGGGCCGGCCGGACGCGCTGACGAATCAGCAGGTGGCGGGCGGGCTCAGCGCGGCCACGGCACGAAGATCTCGACCGGGGCCATCCAGGCGAGCGCGGCGCACATTCCCGCGATGAAGCCGAGCATTGCCGCGGCGCGGAGCAGGTCGCCGCGGAAGGACGAGCGTGCCTGAGGGGTCGAAGCGATCATCGGAGCACCTCCTGGGTCGTGTGTCTCGGTCATGTGCCCCAGCGTGCTCCCGGAGCGCCGCCGCGGTAACCGGGCGGGCTCTGGACTCGTCTCGGGGCTTGCCCCGATCTCGCCGCGCGGGAATTTCCCCTGTTCGCCGTCAAAGCGCTGTGTGACCATGCGCAGGTGTCGATGACCCGGCTGGCGCAGGTACTTCTCGGCGTGGCCGGAGTCGCCGTCGGCGTCCTCGCGTACCAGGCTCAGGTCGACAACCTGCCGGACACGACCTCCGCGCGGGCGCTCGCCTCGGTGCTTGCCGCGTGGTCCTTCCTCGCCGCCGGTCTCGTCGCCGTGTCACGGCGGCCGGGCAACCGCCTCGGCCCGCTGATGATCGCGACCTGCTTCGCGCTGCTCTGCCGCCAGTTCCGGTACAGCCACGACGAGCTCGCGTTCACGATCTTCTTCCTTCTCGGGGAGCTCGGCTACGCGCTCTATGCGCACGTCGCGCTCGCCTATCCGACGGGTCGCGTCACCGACCGTCTCGAGCTCTGGTTCCTGCGAGTCGCGTACACGGTCGCGCTCGCCTTCCCGCTCGCGATCCTGCTCGTGTACGAGCCCCCGGGGACGCTCCGGTACTTCGACGACACCCCGCGGGAGAGCCTCCTGGTCGTTGCCGGCGACGTCGATCTCGCCGACGCTCTCCAGGTCGTCTACGCCGTCGCGGGCTACGGGGTGCTCGCGGCCGTGTTCGTCGCGCTCCTCGCGCGCAAGCTCCTGCGTGCGACGCCGCGGGCCCGCCGGGTGTTCGCGCCGCTGCTCCTCGCGGCCGGCGTCGCCGCGCTGTGGGCCCTGCTCCAGGGCATCCTCGGCTTCGTGCGGCCCGTGCCGGGCCTCACCTACGACCTCTTCTGGTGGCAGATCGTCGCGCTCACCGCGCTTCCGCTCGCGCTCCTCGCAGGGCTCCTGCGCGCCCGCCTCGCGCGCGTGCACGTGAGCGAGCTCGTGGTCCACCTGGAGGAGACGCCGGTCGAGGGGATCCGCGACGAGCTCGCCGAGGCGCTCGGCGACCGCACGCTCGAGCTCGGTCTCTGGCTGCCGGAACGGCGCGAGTACGTCGATCCCGCCGGTGGCGCCGTCACCGTGCCGGAGGACGGCCCGGCGCGCGCCGTGACGAGGATCGAGCACGACGGCCGGCCGCTCGCCGTGCTCGTCCACGACCCGACGCTGCGCGACGAGCCGAAGCTCGTCGAGGGCGTCGCCGCCGCCGCCCGGCTCGCGCTCGTGAACGCGCGCCTGCACGCCGAGGTGCGGGCGCAGCTGGAGACGGTGAAGGAGTCTCGCGCCCGCATCGTCACGGCCGCGGACGACGAGCGCAGGCGCATCGAGCGAGATCTCCACGACGGCGCGCAGCAACGGCTGGTCGCGCTCGCGCTCGAGCTCCGAAGTGCGCAGCGCGGGCTCGGCGACGACGCCGATCCCGAGGTCGATCGCCTCCTCGCCTCGACGGCGGACGAGCTCCACGTCGCCGTCGAGGAGCTCCGCTCGCTCGCGCACGGGATCCATCCGGGGACGCTCACGCAGGCGGGTCTCGCGTCGGCGCTCGAAGCTCTCGCCGCGCGGATGCCTCTGCCGGTGACGGTGGATGCTCTGGCGGAGCGGCTCCCGCCCGATGTCGAGGCGACGGCCTACTTCGTCGCGAGCGAGGCGCTCGCGAACGTCGGGAAGCACGCGAACGCCTCGAGGGCGGCCGTTCGCGCGACCAGCGAGAATGGGATGCTCGTGCTGGAGATCTCGGACGACGGCGTCGGCGGCGCTCGAGTGGACGCCGGAACGGGGCTCCACGGTCTCGCCGATCGGGTCGAGGCCCGCGGCGGCAGGCTCGTCGTCGAGAGCGAGCCCGGAGCGGGAACGCGCATCCTGGCGGAGATCCCATGCGCGTCGTGATCGCAGAGGACTCGGTGCTGCTGCGCGAGGGCCTCGCGCGCGTCCTCACCGACGGCGGCTTCGAGGTCGTCGCGCAGACGGCGAACGCCGACGAGCTGAAGAAGGCCGTTCGCCGCTTCAAGCCCGAGGTCGCAGTCGTCGACATCCGCATGCCGCCGACGCAGACGGACGAGGGCGCGCAGGCCGCGGTCGAGATCCGCGCCGAGCACCCGGAGGTCGCAGTCCTGCTCCTGTCGCAGGTGATCGAGGCGACGCACGCGCTCGCGCTCGCGAGCGACAACCCCGCCGGCTTCGGCTACCTGCTCAAGGACCGCGTCCTCGAGATCGACGACTTCCTCGACGCCGTTCGGCGCGTGGGGAAGGGAGGCACCGCGATCGACCCCGAGGTGATCGCGCAGCTCCTCGGCCGCCGGCGCGAGGAGGACCCGCTCGGCGTGCTCACGCCGCGCGAGCGCGAGGTCCTCGGCCTCATGGCGGAAGGGCTCTCGAACCGCGGCATCTGCGAGAAGCTCGTCGTCAGCCCGAAGACGATCGAGACGCACGTGAACTCGATCTTCTGGAAGCTCGACCTCGTGCCCGCGCCGGACGAGCACCGCCGCGTGCTGGCGGTGCTCGCCTTCCTGCGCGCGTAGGCTCAGCGTGCCCGACGCGCTGGCAAGAGCAGGCAACGACGACGAACAGGAGCGTCGGAAGAAGGGCGAGCACGACTCGCGGAATCGCATAGCTCCAGCGCGAAGCACCGGACTCTCGGCGGATCCGCAGGACGCGCACCAGGTGGAGTACCGCAGCGGTCGCAAACGCGAGCAGCGCGAGCCCGTACCCAACTCCGGGCTCTCCGCCTCCACTGCCGGTCACGAGGATCGCGCCGCCGAGAAGCTGCATCGTGAAGAGCCCGAGCGAGGCGCAGATTCCCCCTCCCGGCCGGCGTGCCAGATCGAGCCCGAGACCGATCAGCGCCGTGAGGAGGATGACGAGCGCGAGCGCGCCGGCGTTGTGCTCGGCCTCCTGGTGCAGCGTCTCGCCGTCGGTCGACGGGTCCGCCGGGACCCTGAACGTCGCGAGCTGGACGCCGGTGAAGCCGACCTCCTCGCCTTCGCACGAGGAGATCGTGCCGAACGGCAGCATGAACGCCAGTGCCGCACACGCGAAAGCGGCTGCGGGGACCCGTCGAGACATGCTCGGAGGGTTGCCCAGCGCACTCAAGGGATCGCTCAAGACTCGGGCGACGCGCTCCCGGCTACGCTGCGGCTCGTGCGCGCAGTTCCGGCGTCCGAGATGTATGCGCCCACCGGCGACCAGCCGCGCGCGATCGAGGAGATCGCCGCGTCCGTCTCCGCCGGCAACCGCTTCCAGACCCTGCTCGGCGCGACCGGCACGGGCAAGACGGCGACGATGGCCTGGATCATCGAGAAGATCCAGCGGCCTGCGCTCGTCATCGCGCACAACAAGACGCTCGCCGCGCAGCTCTGCAACGAGTTCCGGGAGTTCTTCCCCGAGAACGCGGTCGAGTACTTCGTCTCGTACTACGACTACTACCAGCCCGAGGCGTACGTCCCGCAGGCCGATCTCTACATCGAGAAGGACTCGTCCCAGAACGACGACATCGCGCGGCTGCGGCTCTCGGCGACGTCGTCGCTCCTGACCCGCCGCGACGCGGTCGTCGTCGCGTCGGTCTCGTGCATCTACGGGCTCGGCTCGCCCGAGGAGTGGCGCGAGCGCGTGCTCATCCTCGAGGTGGGGCAGGAGCACGACCGCGACGCGATGCTGCGCAAGCTCATCGAGAGCCAGTACGTCCGCAACGACACCGTGCTCGGGCGCGGCCGCTTCCGCGTGAAGGGCGACGTCGTCGAGGTGCAGCCGGCGAACATCGAGACCGCGTACCGCATCTCGTTCTTCGGCGACGAGGTCGAGCAGATCACGCACTTCAACCCGCTCACGGGCGAGGTCTACTCGCGGCTCGACAACCTCGTCATCTGGCCCGCGACCGAGTACGTGACCTCGCGCCCGACGGTCGAGCGCGCGATCGACGAGATCAAGGCCGAGCTCGAACAGCAGGTCGCGTTCTTCGAGGCCGAGGGCCGCATGCTCGAGGCCCACCGAATCCGCCAGCGCACCGAGTACGACATGGAGATGCTGAAGGAGCTCGGCTTCACGAGCGGGATCGAGAACTACTCGCAGGATCCTCGAGGGCCGCCCGCCGGGCTCGCACCCGTTCACGCTCATCGACTACTTCCCGGACGACTTCGTCTGCTTCGTCGACGAGTCGCACCAGACCGTGCCGCAGCTCGGCGGCATGTACGAGGGCGACCGCTCCCGCAAGCAGACGCTCGTCGACTACGGCTTCCGGCTCCCCTCGGCGCTCGACAACCGCCCGCTCCGCTTCGACGAGTTCCTCGGGAAGGTGAACCAGCTCGTCTTCGTCTCGGCGACTCCGAGCGCGTTCGAGCTCACGCGCTCGAAGGTGATCTCCGAGCAGCTCATCCGTCCGACCGGGGTGGTGGATCCGGAGGTCGAGCTCCGCCCGACGCGCAACCAGATCGACGACCTCCTGAACGAGATCCGCAAGCGCGAGGAGGTGGGGGAGCGCACGCTCGTCACGACGCTGACGAAGAAGATGGCCGAGGACCTGACCGACTACCTGCTCGAGGCGGGCGTCCGCGCGCGCTACCTGCACTCCGAGATCGACACGCTCGAGCGGATCGCGATCATCCGCGAGCTTCGCCTCGGCGAGTACGACGTGCTCGTCGGCGTCAACCTCCTGCGCGAGGGGCTCGACCTGCCGGAGGTGTCCCTGGTGGCCGTGCTCGACGCCGACAAGGAGGGCTTCCTGCGCGGGAAGACCGCCCTCGTGCAGACGACCGGGCGGGCAGCGCGCAACGTGAACGGGAAGGTGCTCCTGTACGCCGACAAGCAGACGGAGGCGATCGTCGGCGCGCTCGAGGAGACGAACCGGCGCCGCGAGTACCAGATCGCGTACAACGAGGAGCACGGGATCACACCGGAGACGATCGTCAAGGGCGTCTCCGACATCGCGGAGCTGCTCGCCCTCGAGTCGCCGCACGTTCCTCGCTCGCGCCGCCGCCGCGGCAAGGACGAGGTCGAGGGGATGTCCCGCGAGGAGCTCGAGAAGCTCGTCATCACGCTCGAGGAGGAGATGTACCTCGCCGCCGAGGAGCTCCGCTTCGAGTACGCCGCGAAGCTCCGGGACGAGATCAAGGACCTGCGCCGCGAGCTGACCGCCTTGCGGAGGCCTAGTCAGAGCAGCTCGACGAACTCGTCGACAGTCAAGTCCGCCTGCCGCAGGATCGACGCAATGTTCCGCGCGCGAGCTCTCATGCAGTGGGACGATCACCGTTCCCGTCCGCATGGCGCAGCTTCACGTGGCTGCCACGCTGGCTCACCCGCTGAAGTCAGCTCGACTCAAAGCGCGAACTGCCTCGGCTCCCGAGACGATCGGGAGCCTAGGGCTCACGCTGCGATCTCGACCGTGGCGATGATCGGCGCTTCGACGCCTTCAGGCAGGGGTGTGTCCTCGAAGTACAGCTCGAGCGCTTCCTTCAGATTTCCGAGCGCCTCGTCCATCGTCTTGCCCTGGCTTGCGACCTCGACCTCGAGACAGCGAGCGACGTACCAGGGTTCCTCGTGCGTGACTGCGGCGGTGAACTGCACGCTCGATAGGATAGGCGATCGCCTCGGATCCAGCGCCGCGTTTTCGGCGGCGAGCGCCGGGGGTATCCCGACTCGGTCACACGACACGAGGAGGAGGAGCCATGACGACCATGGTCCAGGACACGCTGACCCAGAAGCTCGGCGACTACGTCGAGGACGCGCTCGCGCTCGAGGAGGGGATCGTCGACAACCTCGACTCGATGATCCGGTCGCTCGACGAGCTCGAGCTGGCGCAGATGCTCCAGCGGCACCGGCTGGTCAGCCGCGGGAACGCCGAGCGGCTGAAGCGGCGTCTCGAGCAGCTCGAGCGGGGCGATCTCCCGATCCGGAAGAAGATCGAGGGCGTGGCGGTCTCGCTGGTCAAGGGCGTCTCCGACGCGATTCGGAGCGACGCCCCGGGGAAGGTCGGACGCGACGCGTACGTCCTCGCGAGCACGCAGATCGCCGCCTACGAGCTGCTGAAGCGGCTGGCCGCGAGCGGCGGCGACACGGGAACGGCTCGAGCTCGCGGAGGCGCACCTGGCGTCCGCGAAGAAGCACGCCGACGAGATCGCGAGCCAGTGGGACGCGTTCTACGAGGCAACGTTCACCGGCTGGGTCGACTCGACGTCCGGCGAGGACGTCGGCCGCATCACCTGATCTCGAGACGCTAGGCGGCCTCGCGCTCCTCGAGGAGCTCGCGGTTGCGGGAGAGCTGCTCCAGCGCGTCCCGCTCGAGCCGGCGCACGCGATCGCGTGACATCGCGAGCTCCTCGGCGACGCGCTCGATCGACGCGGGCTCGCCGCCGCCGAGGCCGAAGCGGAGCTCGAGCAGCCGGCGCGTCTCGGGCGCGAGCGAGGCGAGCGCGCCCTCGAGCGCGCCGCTCTCGAGGCTCACGGCGAGCTCGGCGGCCGGGTCGCCGTTGGTCGCCGCGACGAGGTCGCCCAGCGTCGCGTCGCCGTCCTCCCCGATCGGCCGGTCGAGGCTCGTCAGCGTCCGCACCGCCTCGCGCGCCTGGCGCAGCTTCTCGAGGTCGATCTGGGCGGCCTCGGCGACCTCCTCCTCGGTCGGGAAGCGACCGAGCTTCCCCGTCAGCTCGCGCTCGACCCGGGCCGCCTTGCGCTCGAGCTCGGCCACGTGCACCGGCACGCGGATCGTTCGACTGCGGTTCTGGACGCCTCGTTGCACCGCCTGCCGGATCCACCACGTCGCGTACGTCGAGAACTTGAACCCGCGGCGCCAGTCGAACTTCTCCGTCGCCCGGATCAACCCCAGGACGCCCTCCTGGATCAGGTCGAGGAGCGAGAGCCCGTGCCCCTGGTAGCGCTTCGCGATCGAGACCACGAGCCGGAGGTTCGAGTTGATCATGCGCTCCTTCGCGGCGAGGTCGCCGCGCTCGATCCGCTTTGCGAGCTCGACCTCCTCCTCGGCGGTCAGGAGCGGATAGCGGCCGATCTCGTTCAGGAAGAGCTGGAGCGAGTCCGTCGTCGCCGTCGCGAGCTCGCCGTTCGAGTAGGCGGCGTCGCGCGCGCCGTCGCGGGCGCAGTCGTCCTCGATCTCGATCCCGCGCCGGTCGAGCTCCTCGTGGAGCGCCGCGGTTTGCTCGTCGTCGAGCTCGAGGGTCTCGACGAGAGCCTCGATCTCGGACATCGTGAGGCAGCCGTCGCGCTCGCCCTGCTCGACGAGCGCCATGACGTCGTCGGGCAGCGCGGGCGGATCGCTCTCGGCGTGCATGTCGCGTCGCCTCAGATTGCCGCGCCGAGGATCGCCTCGGCCTCGAGAACCGACTGCGCCGGCGTCGATCTGACGAGGAGGCCCTGGCGGAACTCGAGCGCCCAGATCATCGGGTCGTCTCTCAGGATCCGCTCGTCGTCCATCCACCGCACGCGCCCCTCGACCACGATGCGGTCGTCGTCGAGCGGCCGGTAGACCTCGGGGTACGTCTCGTAGAACCGCCCCGTCGCCCGGAGGAACGCGACGATCTCGTCCGGTCCTCGCAGAAGGTCGCCGGGACGGGTCGTCATCTCGATCTCCGGATGGATGACATCGCGCATCCGGTCGCTGTCGTCGTGCTCGGAGAGCGCGAAGTAGCGCCGCGCCAGGCGCTCGCTCTCCGGTACCCCCATCCCGGGCGTGTCTCCGATACACGGAGCCTAGGCACACGCAGCTCCCGTCGCAACGTCGTGCCGCAGCGGGTGGGTCCCCTGCCACCCGCTGCAGCTCTATGCCGCCGCTGCGCGCGGTCGGTTCTGGATGCCGTGTACCCGGTCGCGCCGGTCTCCACACACTCTGTTCACACCTCGAACGTCACGAAGTCGCGTCCCGTGACGTGCACGGCGACGTTGTGCACGGGGATCTCCCCGATCGCGCCCCGCGGCGTCGCCGTGGTGCGCGTGCCCGTGGACGACGAGGTCGGGGCGGTGGGCGCCGATCGGCCCGGCGAGGCGCCCCGACCCGAGAAACGCCCAGATCGACTCGGGCTCTCCGACCAGGGTGTCGACGACGGGCGCGTAGTGGAGGAGCACGAGGCGCTTGTGACACCCCGCGATCTGCTCGAGGCCGCGCTCGAGCGCCTCGACCTCGAGCGTCGTCTCGGAGTACACGGAGCGCAGCGTGGGCTCGCCGAAGTCGGCGATCTCCGCGCCGGGAAACCCTCCGACGAAGCCCTTCGTCCCGGCGATGCCGACCTCCGTGTCGCCGAGCTCCAGGATGACGTGGTCGCGGTCGAGCACGGTCACGCCCGCCTCGGCGAGGACGTCCACGATCTCGTCGCACCTTCCGGAGTGGTGGTCGTGGTTTCCGAGCACCGCGACGACGGGGACCTGCAGGCCGCTGCAGGCATCGGCGAGCACGGCCGCCTGCTCGGGCAGGCCGTGCGTCGTCAGGTCGCCGGCCAGCAGGACGAGGTCGTTCTCCTCCGCCGCCTCTGCGAACGCGCGCGTCAGCCGGTCTCGCAGCGGCTCGACGGCGTGGATGTCGCCTGCGGCGGCGATTCGGACCGGAGCCGCCATGAGCATGGTGTACCCGCGCGGGAGGTTCCGGGAACGCCGAAACCGGGTACGACCCAGCCGCGATGAACGCTGCCTCGAAAGAGACGCTCCAGGAGCTCGTCTCGACCATGAAGATCGCCGCGGCCGCCCTCAGGGACGCGGAGATCGAGTTCATGCTCGGGGGCGGCCTCGCGGCCTGGGCGCGGGGCGGGCCGTCGACCGACCACGACGTCGACTTCTACGTCCGCGAGGAGCACGCGAAGGCGGGCCTCGACGCGCTCGTCGCGGCCGGGCTGAGGCCGGAGCGGCCGCCGGAGGAGTGGCTCTACAAGGCGTACGACGGCGACGTTCTCGTCGACCTCGTCTTCCGTGCCGGCCGGCGGGCCGATCACGGACGAGCACTTCGAGCGCGCGAGCTGGCTCGAGGTCAACGCGCAGAACCTCCTCGTGGCCTCGATCGACGACGTCCTCGTGACGAAGCTCCTCGCGCTCAACGAGCAGGAGCCCGACTTCGGCGCGGTGCTCGAGCTCGCGCGGGCGCTTGCGGGAGCAGATCGACTGGCCGTTCGTGCGTGCGCGGTCGGGCCGCTCGCCCTTCGGACGCGCCTTCCTGACGCTCGTCGAGGGGCTCGGGATCGTCGAGCCGGCCGACTCCCTCGCCGCGTAGCTGCCGGCCCCCGCCAGGAAGTCCTCGACCGGCCCCGAACACCCGGAGCATGGCCCGACCCGAGGAACGGGTGGTCGCGATTCGCCCGATCACGGTCCTCACCGTGCTCGGGATCACCGTGCTCGTCGGCGCCGTTCTGCTGCTCTGGTACCTGGCCTGGCACGTCCTGAGCTGGATCATCATCGCGATCGTCCTCGCGGCGGCCCTGAACCCAGCGGTCGAGGCACTCGAGCGCCGCGGCATGCGCAGGTCGGTCGCGGCCTCGATCGTGTTCTCCCTCGCGCTGCTCGTCCTGACCGCGATCGGGTTTCTCATCGTGCCGCCGCTCATCGCGCAGGTGTCGGACTTCGTCGAGGCGGTGCCGGACTTCGTCGACGACCTCACCGCCGGGCGCGGGCCGCTCGGGTTCCTCCAGGACGACTACCAGATCGTCGATCGCATTCGCGAGGCGATCGAGACCGAGGGTGCCGCCGGCGTCCTCGGGATCAGCGAGCCGGTGCTGGACATCGTGCGCAGCGTCGTGACCGCCGTCGTCGGCGCGATCACGGTGATCTTCCTCACGTTCTTCATGCTCCTCGAGGGCCCGCGCACGCTCCGCCGCCTGCTCGACCTCCTTCCTGTCGATTCCCGCGTCCGCTTCGAGCGGGTCGGCGACGAGATCTACCGCACGATCAGCGGCTACGTCACCGGGAACCTCCTCATCAGCCTCGTCGCGGGCGTGACCTCGGCCGTGCTGCTGTTCGCGGTGGGCAGCGACTACGCGATCGCGCTCGGGCTCCTCGTCGCGATCCTCGATCTCGTCCCGCTCGCGGGCGCGACGCTGGCCGCGATCTTCGTCTCGACGGTCATCTTCATCGAGACCGACTGGGTGCGGGGCGTCATCGTGATCGCGTTCTTCGTCGGCTACCAGCAGCTCGAGAACCACGTCCTGCAGCCGCTGGTCTACGGAAGGACGGTGCAGCTCTCGCCGCTCGGGGTGCTCTGCGCGGTGCTGATCGGCGCCGAGCTCGCGGGGATCCTCGGCGCGCTGCTCGCGATCCCGATCGCCGGCTCGCTGCTCGCCATCGCGCGCGAGGTCGTCCTGTACCGGCGCGAGGCCGCGATCGAGACTCCGCCCGGGGTCGACCTCGCGATCGACAGCCTGACGGCGAGTAGCCACGTTTTGTACTAGCGCTCCGCGGGTAACCGAGGGGCGTGACGCATTCGAGGCACGACCCCGTCCCCGAGGCCCGCAGCCCGGACGCGCGCTCCGACGAGCAGGAGCACGCAGGAGGCCGGCCCGCGTCGACTCCCGTCGCGGTGATCGCCAGCATGCTCGCGATCGTCGCCTGCCCTGTTCGTCGTCGCGCTCGCCTTCGTCGTCGCGGCGTACCAGCTGGCCTAGTTTTCGCTCTTCATCCCTGCGGGTACGCCGGAGCGGGTGACGGCGCTCCTCTTCGAACGCGAGCAGGTCGACGAGATCGACGACTGGGCCAGCCGGGTCGACAGGCTCGGACGGAACTCCATCCTCTGGGTCGACCTCGACCGGTCGCAGGAGCAACTCGACGAGGCGATGGAGAGCCTCGACCTCGCGCCGGAGTGCCGGGAGCGGCTGCTGGACAGCGACGGGCGCCCCTTCTTCGGCGACTTCGCGACCTTCCTCCACGTCACGGTCTTCGTCCCCACGCGTGAGGAGACCGACGTGACGCTCGAGCGGGTCGAGTGCCTCGTCGCCGAGCGGTGGGTCGTGACCGTGCACGAGACGCCGATCGAGGTCTTCGACGATTACCGCCGGCGCGCCGAGGGTTCGGGCGACGTCGGTCGGCTGGACGGTGTGGACTTCCTGGCGGGTCTCCTCGAGTGGGTGCTCGAGGCGTACCTGAGGTCGTTCGAGGCGGTCGAGCTCGCGCTCGAGGAGCTCGACACGAAGGTGCTCGAGGGCTCGCTCGAGCCTCCCGAGCAGGAGCTGCGCCGCCTCGTCGAGCTGCGACGCGTGATCGGGCGCCTGCGCCGTGCGCTGGTCTCTCACCGGCAGCTCTTCCTCGCTCTCGCTCGCCCGGAGCTCGAGGCGATCACGAGGTCCGACCACGCCGACCGCTTCGCAGCGCTGCGGGCGAGGCTCGAGGACGTCGTTCAGGCCGCCCGGGACAGCCGCGACTCGATCGTCGGCTCCTTCGACATCGTCATCGCGCGCACCGAGCAGCGGACGAACGAGATCGTGAAGGTGCTCACGCTCGGCTCCCTGTTGCTGCTCCCAGGCGCGCTCCTCGCCGGGATCATGGGCATGAACTTCAAGCTCGGCATCTTCGAGGACACGCCTCTACTTCTGGGTGGTGCTCGCGCTCATGGCCGTGATCGCCGCGGGCACGGTCGCCGCCGCCCGCATGCGGCGCTGGATCTAGTCGAGCAAGCCGCTGCGCTTGCGCGCGAGGATGATCTCGCCGATCTGGCGGCTGCGCCGGGCGGCGTCCCGGTCGCCTTCCTGTGCGGCGACGATCGACCCCTTCATGAGGATGTGCCAGCGCCGTGCGAAGTCCTCGGGCTCGGAGATCCCCGCCTCCTCGGCCAGGCCGGCGAGAAAGCCTCGGATGACCTCGAGATGCCCGACCGTCGCCTTGTACACCGGGCTCGCGTGGTCGTCGCCCGTCTCGACGAGCACGTTGATGAACGAGCAGCCTTCGAAGTCGTCTCGCTGGAACCAGTCGTGGAAGACGTCGAAGATCGCGAGCAGCCGCTCCTCCGGGGCTTCGACCCGCTGCTCGACCTCGCGCTGCAGCCAGTCCCTCGTCCAGCGCTCTTCGCGGCAGGCGGAGGAACTCGACGACGAGGTCGTCCTTCGAGGCGAAGTGCCGGTACAGCGTGGCCTTCGCGACGCCCGAGTGCTCGACCACGGTGTCGATCCCGACGCCGCGGACGCCGTGCCGCGAGAAGAGGTCGTAGGCGGCTTCGAGGATGCGCTCGCGAGCGCCCGCGGCGAGGTTGTCGGCTCCTCCCAGTGTCGTCGCGGTATCGGTCACGCTGGTGCGTACCCTTCGCTCGTCGGAGGAGCGATGATACAGGTCTGTCTACCTCGGATGACCACGTGAACGACGCTGCCGACGAGCTTGGCCGCGCCACCGGCGACCGGCCGGCCCTTCGCCGCTACGGCGTGGCGCTGCTCCTGACCCTCGGCGCGCTCCTCGCCGCCGTCCTCCTCCAGCAGATCGCAGAGGAGCCCATCTACGCGCCCCTCGCCGGCGTCGTCGCGATCGTGGTCTGGTACGGCGGGATCGGGCCGGCGGTCCTCTCGATCGTCGTCGGCTGGGCGTTCGCCCTCGGGCTGTTCGTCGAGCCCTATCCGTTCGCCGAGGGCTCGGGCGACGACATGGCGAGGTGGGGGGTCAACCTCGCGGTCGCGCTCGCGATCGGCTGGGCCGCCGGCGCCCTTCAGCAGAGCCGCGAGCGCGCCTCGACCGTCGCGCGCACGGTCCAGGAGTCCGTCCACGAGATGGCGGGCATCCAGGCGCTCACGACGTCGCTCTCGGCCGCCGTGACGCCGTCGGACGTCGCCCATGCCCTGCTCGAGGAGACGCCGGCGCTCGTCGGGGCGCGGGGAGGGTCGCTCGGCCTCGTCGACGGCGACGAGCTCGAGATCGTCGATCCACGCGGCGTCGCCGGACAGACGCACCAGCCGGGCCTCAGGCTCCCTCTCGGAGTGCGGGCCCCCATCGCCAAGGCCGCACGCACCGGCGACTTGGTCGTCGTGCGCGACCGCGAGACGTTCGAGCGCGAGTTCCCCGAGGGCGCGGCGTTGACGCTGTACGCGCACGGAGCCCTTGCGGTTCCCGCTTCGCGTCGCCGGAGACGTGGTCGGGTCCGTGAGCCTCCTCTACGGCGAGGACGCGACGATCCGGGAGGAAGCGGAGACGATCGCGGCGCTCGCCGCCGATCTCGGCGGACAGGCGCTCGAGCGCGCGCGTCTCTACGAGCGGGAACGAGAGTCGCGGCAAGCGCTCGACCGGATCCTGCGCGTCGCGCCTCGGTTCCACGCCGAGAGCCTCGAGGCCGCGACCGAGGCGATCTGCCGCGAGGCGCGGACGACCTTCGGCGCCGATCTCGTGACGCTCTGGCGCTTGCGGGAGCAGAAGCTCGTCCTCGTCCAGAGCGATCCCAAGCCGGAGCCGCTCGAGCCGGGGATGGTGGCGGAGCCCGAGGACTTTCCGGAGCTCCGCGAGGCCATCGCCAGTGTCGAGCCCTCGTTCGTCTCGGACATCCAGACGGAGGCGCGCGGCGCCGGGCTGGAGCGCTCGCGGCGCCTCGGCCTCCACTCGTCGCTGCGAACGCCGATCGCGATCGGAGGAGCCGAGGCCGAGATCGTCCTCATCGTCTCCTGGAACTCGCGTGGTGACCGAGCCCGATCCGACGACGCTGGCCATCGTCCGCCGCTTCACCGACCAGGCGGGGCTCGCGCTCGAGCAGGTCGAGCGCCGCCGGGCCGAGGAGGAGGCGGCGCGCCGCGCCGACGAGACCCGCCGGCTGCAGGAGATCACCGCCGCGCTGGCCATCGCCTCGACCGCCGCCGACGTGAGCACCACCTGCCTCGAGCACGCGCTCGAAGCCGTCGGGGCGGAGGCCGGGTTCGTCGTCCTGACTCGTCCCGAGAGCGTCGCGATCGACCTCGTCACGAGCAGCGGGTACGAGGAGGACGAGGTCGCGCGCTGGGGCGGGCTCGCGCTCGACGACGACGTGCCCTTCGCCCGTGCGATCTCCTCGGGCGAGGCCGTCTGGGCCTTCACCGCGGACGACGTCGCCTCGTTCACCGGGGCGTCCGCGGGCTCGGACACCGCGTGGGCGGTGCTGCCGCTGAAGACGGCCGCCGGCGTGCGGGGCGCGCTCCACCTCGCGTTCCGCAGTCCTCGCGAGCTCGGGGAGGACGAGCGGCGCTGGCTGCAGGCGATCGTCTCCCAGTGCGCGCAGGCGCTCGAGCGGAGCCGCCTGTTCGACGCGGAGCAGCTCCTGCGCCGCCGCTCGGAACGGCTCCAGGCCATGACCGCGGCGCTGTCCACCGCGCTGACGCGCGCCGACGTCGCGAACATCGTCGTCGACGAGGTCGGCGACGCCGTGAGCGCCGACGGCGCCGCTCTCGCCGAGGTCGTGGTCGAGCGGGGACGCGTGACCCCGCTCGCGATGCGCGGCTATCCCGAGGACGTCCCGCTGTCGTGGCTGGAGGTGTCGCCCGACGTCCACACGCCCGCCAGTCGCACTCTCGAGCGTCGGGCTTCCGCGTTCTACGAGTCGCTCGACGACCTGCGAACGGAGTTTCCGGACGTGGCCGACGACCTCGCGCGCCTGGGTCACGAGTCGTTCCTGTTCGTGCCCCTCGTCGCCGGCCGCCGCGCCAACACCGTCCTCGTCGTCTCGTGGGAGCAGCCCGGTCTGCGCTCGCGCTCGAGGAGCGGCGCTTCGTGGAGTCGCTCGTCGGCCAGGCCGCGCAGACGCTCGATCGCGCGACGAGCTTCGAGACCGAGCAGACGATCGCCGAGACGCTCCAGCGCAGCGTGCTCCCGGTGTCGCTTCCGCGCGTCGACGGCGTCCACCTCGCCGCGCGCTACCTGCCGGGCACCGCCGGGCTCGACGTCGGCGGGGACTGGTTCGACGCCATTCCCCTCCCCGACGGCCGGCTCGGGCTCGTCGTCGGAGACGTCGTCGGAAAGGGCGTGCAGGCGGCTTCGACGATGGCACAGCTCCGGAACGCGCTGCGTGCCTTCTCGCTCGATCGCATGAAGCCGTCCTCGACGCTGGCACGCCTGAACCGCCTCGCCGAGGAGGTCGTCGAGACGACCTTCGCGACGCTCGTCTACGCGATCATCGACCCGACCACGCGCGTCTGCCGCTTCACCTCGGCGGGGCATCCGCCGCCGCTCGTCGCCTACCCGGACGGTCGCGTCGAGCTGCTCGAAGGCGGTCGCGGACTGCCGCTCGGCGCCGGGGCCGACACGGTGTACGCGCAGGACGTCGTCGAGCTGCCCGTCGGAACGGTGCTGCTCCTCTACACCGACGGGCTCGTCGAGCGCCGCGGCCGCCCGATCGACGACGGGCTCGCCGAGCTCCAGCGGGCGGCGCGCGACGGCCCGCGGGAGCCGGAGCAGCTGGTCGAGCACATCCTCGAGCGGCTGGTCGGGACGGACGAGCGCGAGGACGACATCGCGATGCTCGCCGTGCGCGTTCTCCCGGTCGCCCCGCAGCCGCTCCACGTGCGCATCCCGAGCGAGGTCGACGCGCTGGATCTCGTCCGCGATGCGCTCCGCGCGTGGCTGGCCGGGTCGTCGCTCGACCGGAGGGAGTCCCAGGACGTCGTGCTCGCGGTCTGGGAAGCGTGCGCGAACGCGATCGAGCACTCCGGCGACCACGAGGACGCCCACGTGGACGTCCGCGCGGACGTGACGGACAGCAAGGTGAAGAGTCGTCGTCGAGGACAATGGCACCTGGCAGCCCCCGACGGAACGGGCCGGGCGGGGGCTCGGGCTCCGGCTGATGCGCTCGACGATGTCCTCCGTCGACGTCGCGCCCAGTGGCTCGGGAACGCGCGTGACGCTCGAAAAGGCGCTCACCGGAGCCGACGAGCCCCCGGCCCGTGAACCTGGTTAGAAGAGCAGGATCAGGAGCAGGATGATCAGGATGAGTGCGAGAACGCCTCCACCGATATACATCTGTTCCTCCTCTCTTCTCGGTTGCTTCCTCTCGGTTTCCGCCTAGGGGTATTCCACGGACGGCCGTCGCCGAAACGCGTTTGCGGCCGTTCCGCTCGGGTATGCGGCAGGAACACGACCGAAGAGAGGTTCGACATGCCGCCACGCGGAGTGAAGAAGGGCTCGAAGAGGGGGCGCCAGTACGAGCACATCAAGGACTCGCTCAGGGAGCGGGGCAGCTCCGAGGATCGCGCCGAGGAGATCGCGGCGCGGACCGTCAACAAGGAACGGGCCCGCAGCGGCGAGGCGAGGGAGTCGTCGCGGCTCTCGCGCGAAGACATCTCCTCGGGCCGTCGCGGTGGCATCCGCAGCCACCGGAAGCGCCCGCGCGGGCGGACGCGCGACCAGCTCTACGAGGAAGCGCGCCGCCGCAACGTCAAGGGCCGCTCGAAGATGACCAAGGCGCAGCTCGAGCGCGCCCTGCGGTAGATAGGCGCGTCGTTTGGCTCGACCGCGCCGCGGGTACGACTCATCCGTGAGCGGGGCTGACGTCCATCCCCGACGGACGGGCGCCACCGATCCCGCGTCCGCCTGGTGGGGTTTCGGCGTCCTCCGCCACCGTATGCTGGGCTCCGGCGAGCCCTGCGTCCCCACTGGCCGATGCCACCCGTAACCATGGAACGAGATGTCGACGCGCTGCTCAGCGCGTATCACCGAAACGGCGATCGCGACGCACGCGACCGGGCGCTGGTCGAGCTCATGCCGCTCGTGCGCGCGCTGGCGAGCAGGTACGCCGGTCGCGGTGAGCCGATGGACGATCTCGTGCAGGTCGGCTACGTCGGCCTGATCAAGGCGGTCGACCGCTTCGACGTCGACCGCGGCGTCGAGTTCTCGAGCTACGCGGTGCCGACGATCGTCGGCGAGATCCGCCGCCACTTCCGCGACAAGGCCTGGGCGATGCACGTCCCGCGGCGCCTGAAGGAGCTGAGCGTCCGCCTGTCGCGCGTGCTCGACGAGCTCACGAACGAGCTCGGCCGCTCGCCGACGGTCGCGGAGCTCGCCGAGGCGACCGGGGCGGACGAGGAAGAGGTGATCGACGCGCTCGACTCCGCGAACGCCTACTCGACGCGCTCGCTGCACACACCGTTCGAGGACGGCGCCGGCGACACGCTCGCCGACCGGCTCGGCGCCGACGACTCCGGCTTCGAGGAGATCGAGGACAGCTCGCTCGTCGCGGCGGGGCTGGACGCGCTCGACGAGCGCGAGCGCCGGATCGTCGAGCTCAGGTTCTTCGAGGAGATGACGCAGTCCCAGATCGCGGCCGAGGTCGGGATCTCCCAGATGCACGTCTCCCGGCTGCTGCGCCAGGCGCTCGCGGTCATGCGCGGGAGGATCGAGGAGAGGGTGCTCGATGAGTGACGCGACCGTCCGGCTGACCTTTCCCGCCAAGGCGGACTACCTGCTCCTCGCCCGCCTCGCCCTGGCCGGGCTCGCGCGCAACATGCCGATCGACTCCGAGCTGCTGGCCGACCTCAAGCTCGCGGTCACCGAGGCCTGCGGAAACGCCGTCAGGCACGCGTACAGGGGAGCCGACGGAACCGTTCGCCTGGAGCTCGTGCTCCGGCCGGATCGTCTCGACATGATCGTGGCCGACGACGGCTCGGGCATCGGCCTGCCGCAGCTCGACGAGCTCGTCAATGCGGACCCAGAGCCCCTGGAACAGCCGGTCGACGGCGGCATGGGCATGGCGATCATCCGTGCGATCGTCGACGAGCTCGACGTCCGCGAGGGCGGCGACGGCCGCGGGACCGTCGTGCACATGACGAAGTACCTCGCCGCGACGACTGCCGCCAACTAACGTCACGGGCCGCGGCGAAGCTCCTCGAGCGCGTCCGCGAGGGTCCTCGCGACGGGCAGGGCGCGATCGAGGCTCGTGATCTCGAAGATCCGCCGCGCGGCCGAGGTCGGAAGCACGACGAGGATCCGGCCCTCCCGATCGCCGATCTCGCGCACCGCGCGGACGACGACCCCGAGCGCCGTCGAGTCGAGGAAGGAGACCGCGGTCAGGTCGGCAACAGCAGTCGTCGCGCTGCGGATCTCGTCGAACGCCGCGGTCAGGTCGGGCGCGACGTAGGCGTCGAGCTCTCCCTCGGCCGTGACGACCGCCGGCGCGGCAGTCGTGTCGACGCTGATCCGGTGCACGCGGGGAGAGGAAAGCAGGCGGGCGCGCCGAGGGTCGGATAGACCGATCCCAGGGCGGATCCGCCTTACGTCACGGACCGGCCGCGGATCGCGTTCCAGACGACGAGGATGAGGACCGCGCCGAGAACGGCCGCGAGCCACGTGCTGAAGTCGAAGAACTCGTCGATCGGGTCTCCGAAGTTGAGGGCGGTGGCGATGAATCCGCCGAGCAACGCGCCCGCGATCCCCAGGAGCGTGGTCACCACGATGCCCGCGCTCTCCCCGCCGGGCGCGATCGCCTTCGCGATCACGCCCGCGAGGAACCCGAGGACGATCCAGCCGATGATGCCCATCGAGCTGCTAGACGCGATCGCGCTCGATCACGGTCGTGTTCTGACCGCCGCGACCGTCGTCGCGCGTGCCGAAACCGCCCCAGCTCGACCAGAAGACGAGCGAGACGAGGAGCCCGAGACCGCCGACGATCATCAGGATCACGCCCACGGCGTTGATGTCGAGGCCCTGCATCTCCGCGGAGACGGCCCACGTCAGGACTGCGCCGACGGCGATGAGCAGGATGCTGAGGCTGATGCCCATTTCAACTCCTTATTCGAAGGTTTGCCGGCCTCTCGTGCGCCGGCGCTTCGGAGGTACCCGAGGAGCGGCGGCCGAAAACATCGAGAGAGCGGGTTTCGGCGACGGCGCGCTCGGGTATGCGGAGAGATGGTCATGGGGCGGATCGACACACACCCCGCCACACGTGCAGGGGCCACACGTGCAGGGGCCGAGCACGAGTTCGGTCTCGACTTCGCGCACCCGCGGCCGCGAACCGTTGTGCTCGCGGTGCGCGGTGACGTCGATCTCCACGTCGCCGACGAGTTCGAGAAGGGGCTGCGGTCGGCTGCCGCGGATGCTCCGGTAACCGTGATCGTCGACTTCTCGGAGGCGACGTTTCTCGACTCGATGGCGCTCGGCGTGCTACTGGGAGCCACGAAGCGCCTTGCGCGACACCGGAGGTCGGCTCCGGATCGTCGCTCCCGGCTCAGACGTGAGGCGGATCCTCGAGATCACTCATCTCGATCGCGTCTTCGAGCTCGACGAATCGCGGGCGGAAGCGCTGCAGGCGGCGAAGGCGGAGTGAGCCCGGCGGCTATCGGTCTACGACAGGGCCGAGTCGAGCTTCTCGTGCACCGGCAGCACGGTGTCGATCGCTGCGATCTCGAGCACGCGACGGATCCCAGGGTCGGCGGTCACGAGCGACACGCTGCCTCCGGCCTCGCCGGCCGCACGAGCCGTCTCCGCGAGCACGCGGACGGCCGACGAATCGAGGAACGTGCACTCGGTGAGATCGATGACGAGCCGGCTCGCAGGATTCGTGCCCTCTATCGACCGCTCGAAGTCGGGACTCGTCGCGAGGTCGAGCTCGCCCTCGACCCGGGCGACCACGATGCCGTCCGAGACCGTCTCGATCGTCACCTCGACGTCGCCCGCCCTTGCCATCAGAGCGAGTCTAGGGGAAGGTGGGGATCGCTGGTGATCGCGATGACCGACCGGATCACGCTCACGCTTCCCGTGGACCCCCGCCTCCGCGGCGTCGCGACTCTCGTGCTCGGCGGCATCGGGAGCCGTCTCGAGCTGCCCTACGAGCGGGTCGACGACCTCCAGCTCGCGGTGCTCTCGCTGCTCGAGGCCGGGGACGGGGACGAGGTCACGCTCGAAGTGGACGCCGACGGCGAGTCGCTCGTCATCTCCGTCGGGCCGCTCGTCGCCGGCAGCAGCTCGGACGTCGCACTCGCACGTGTGCTCGACCCCCTGGTCGACTCGGCGTCTGCGTCGCAGCGCGACGGTGCCGAGTGGCTCACGCTCGAGCTCTCGCGCAGACGCGTCTGAGCCGGCTCGCTCAGTCCTGAGAGATGTCCTCGACCAGCCGTCCGGTCGAGCTCGGCTCGGCCGAGCGTGCGATGTCGGCCTGGGCGAGGATGCCGACGAGCCTGCCGTCCTCCACGACCGGCAGCCGCCGTACCTGCTCGGCCGCCATGATCGCGAGAGCCTGCTCGAGCGGCTCGTTCGGCGTCGCGACGGTGGGGTCCTCGCTGCAGACCTCGGCCACCTGGACCTTGCTCGGATCGAGGTTCTTGGCCACGACCTGGAGCACGAGGTCACGGTCGGTGACCATCCCGACCAGCTCGTCGCCGCGAACGACCGGCAGCGAGCCGACGTCCTCGTTCAGCATCCGCTGCGCCGCTTCGACGACGCTCTCGCCGCTATCGATCGTGCTCGGGGAGCGAGTCATGACTTCTCTGACGGTCGTGCTCGACATTGCCATCCTCCTCGGGAACTCAGAATCTGCCGACTTGCAGGTCCTGCCCGGACGAGCCGTGCTCGAAACGGTATGAGGGCGTTTTAGGACTGCGCGTGTCGGGCACCTCTTCGACATGACGGCAAGAGCCCGAGCGGGCGAAGAGGGCGGCTTGCAGGCCCGAATGCCGGCGCTCGTTTTCGTCCGGCGACGCGCCTGCGGCGTATCGCGGCGGATGGAGAGCCTCGTCGCCTGGGTGCGTGTCACCGAGAAGAAACGCCTGCGTGTGGTGGACGTCGACGCCGACCGGAGCCCCGAGCTGGCGGGCCGGCTCGGCGTGACCGAGACCCCCTCGCTCGTGCTCATCAAGGACAGTCAGGTGGTCGGCCGGCTCGACGGGCGCGTCACCGGGCGCCAGATCGACGACCTGATCCGGCCGCACATAGCCGCCTGACAATTTCCTCACGTATCCGTAGCCCGAGCCTGACGATTTCCTGAACTCTCAGTTCTACGATTGGGCGACCGCCAACGGTCGGAAAGGAAAGGAGTACTGACATGAAAGCACTTCGTAGATTCAAAGCCTCGCCAGCGCTCGTGGTAGCTGCAATCGCACTCGCCGTGGCGCTCAGCGAAACGAGCTGGGCGACGCTCCAACAGACGCTTCCGAGGAACAGCGTCGGGGTCAAGCAGATCAAGACGGGCGCCGTGCGCTCGCCCGAGGTCCGCAACGGCTCCATCGGCCTCGGAGACCTTTCGCCCGGAGCCAGGCGCGGCCTCCGCGGGCCTGCTGGGCCAGCAGGGCCTGCGGGGCCCACGGGACAGGTGGCCGAGCTCTGGGCTGTCGTCAACGCGAGCGGTAGCCTCGCGCGCTCGGCCGGAACGACCTCGACGGGCCGGCTCGGCCTCGGGCAGTACGAGGTCATCTTCGGCCAGGACGTCCAGAACTGCGTCTACCAGGCGAACGTGGGCGACGCGGGCGTCATCTCCGGTGCCCTCGGCATGACTTCCGTCGGGCGTCGGAACGGAAACGTGAACGGCGTGCGCGTGAACACGCGCAACCAGAACGGCGCCGCCGCGGATCGCGCCTTCCACCTCATCGTGGTCTGTTGAGGAAGGCCGAGCCGCACGATCACATGACACCGCAATCGTTCTCGAAGCACGAACAGGAGGTCTCCACATGAGGAAGGTCACGATCCTCGCCCTCGCGGCCGCGCTGGTCGGAGTAGGCATCTTCGCGAGCGGCGCTACCGCTACGCAGAAGCCCAGGCACGCGCTCAGGTCGTGTCTCGGCCTGACCCCGACGATCGTAGGGACGAACCGCGCCGACACCCTGACGGGTACTTCCGGCCCTGACGTGATCGCCGCGGGGGCCGGCAACGACCACGTCAGGGTGAGGGTGGCAACGACGTCCTCTGCGGCGGGCCCGGCAGGGACACGGTCCAGGGCGGCGACGGCACGGACGTCGTCGCGGGCGAGCAGGGCGCCGATCTCCTGGACGGCGGTGTGCTCGGCTGCTGCGGACCCGGCAACGGCGGTAACGATCTCGTGCGCGGCGGCCCGGGCAGGGACGTGGTGCACGCGAGCGACTTCGGCAACAACGTGCTCTACGGCGGCCAGGGAGCCGACGAAGTGCACGGCTGGGGCGGCAACGACGTGCTGAACGGCGGCTGGGGCCGGGACGTGCTCGAGTCCTTCACCGGCGACGACACCGTCAGCGGCGGCCGGGCCAGACCGCCTCGACGGCGGCGCCGGCGGCTGACACGCTGGACGGCGGGCGCGGACCGGACGCCTGCACGAACGGCGAGCTGAGCGTCCGCTGCGAGGCCTAGCTCTTAGGTCCGATTGACCAGACGACCGGGCCGCGTCACCGCGGCCCGGTCGTCATTCGTCGCATCGACCTCAGGGGACGACTTCATCGACCTGCATCGCGATCAACGAGCCGTCGGATGCCGTCCCCTTATAGGTGGCGCAATTCATCTCCACGCGGCTCGTTCTGTTCCGGGCCTCGTACGTCGCTTGGAGCTCGACGCACTGCATGCCGCCGCCGTCAGGGACTCGCACGCGGATGTCGTCCAGGGTCACACCAACTGCGCCCGCGGCGGTCGTAGCGACGAGCTGCGCCGTCGCGTCCTGGGGATCTCCATCAGCATTGCGGAATACGACCCGCCCGAGGACTACCCAGTCGCCGTACCCGAGGGTCAATCTCACGAGAGGCGTGTCGTGGAAGTTCGTCAACGGGGTCGCTACAACCGGCTGCTTCGCGACAAGCGCCACCCCCATGGCATCCTCCGAATCGAGAGACAGGGGCGACAGGACTCGAACCTGCAACCCCTGGTTTTGGAGACCAGTGCTCTACCAATTGAGCTACGCCCCTGGGCTGCGCAAGCGAGTGTAGCCCGCGACTCGGGATAGGCTCCCCGCCGTGCACCGGCGCGCGCTCGGGCTCCTCTTCGCCGTGCTCGCCGCGGGCCTCGGCGCGATCGCCGTCTACTCCGCGCTCGCGGGCGGGCGCGCCTGGGTGCTCGCGCTCGCAGCGGCAGTCGTCGCTCTCTGGCTGGCCGACCTCGCGCGCCGCGCGCTCGTGCGTCGCTGACTGAGGAATTCGGCCGTTTCCGGCGTATTCTCATCTGGGATGGCGATGGCGAACCAGACGCACGCCCTCTGGCACGAGTACCGGAGGTCGCGGGACCGGTCGCTCCGCGACCGGCTCATCCTCACCTACGCGCCGCTTGTCAAGTTCGTCGCGGGCCGCGTGGGGGCGAGCCTTCCGTCCCACGTCGACGAGCAGGATCTCGTGTCGTACGGCCTCTTGGGGCTGATCGGCGCGATCGAGCGCTTCGATCCTGCCCGCGAGATCAAGTTCGAGACCTTCGCGATGGCGAGAATCCGCGGCGCGATCATCGACGAGCTGCGCTCCCTGGACTGGGTGCCGCGTTCGGTGAGAACACGCGCGCGGCAGATCGAGCGCGCGATCGCGGCCCTCGAGAAGGAGCTGATGCGCGCGCCGACCGACGAGGAGATCGCGAAGAAGCTCGGGGTGACGCCCGAGGAGCTCGAGGAGAGCCTGCACGAGATCTCGCGCACGTCGATCGCGGCGCTCGACGAGCTGTGGTCGCCGTCGGGGAGCGGAGACCAGATCGCCCTGATCGACACGATCGAGGACGAGTCGGGCCCGGACCCGGAGATGTCGCTCGAGCAGACCGAGATCAAGGAGGCGCTCGCGGAGTCGATCTCGAGCCTGCCGGAGCGCGAGAAGCTCGTCGTCACGCTCTACTACTACGAGGAGCTCACCCTCCGCGAGATCGGCGAGGTTCTCGGCGTGACCGAGTCCCGGGTCTCGCAGCTCCACACGAAGGCGATCCTGCGCCTGAAGGCGCACCTCGCCGGCGCGGCCGACGCGGCCCGCGAGCCCGCCGAGACGTAGAGACGCCGGAGGCCGGCCCTCTCCCGGGGGCCGGCCTCCCGATCGACGATCCGCTTCTCAGTCGTCGTCGTCGCGCTTCTTCTTCAGTTGCAGCTGTCCGGAGGGCCGGGATCCGGCTCGTCGATCCTGAACGGGGTCGTTCCGGGTGTGCCCGGCACGAGGTAGGTCGCCCACAGCTCGACGTTCGCGAGCAGCGACTCGTTCCGCGCGATGTGCACCGTCGCGTCGCCGCGGTCGACGAAGCTGTCACCCGCCACGTAGACCGTCCCGTCGCAGTTCGGGTCGTCGGCATAGATCAGCCTCAGCCTGCCCGACTTGACTGTCACGAGCACCGGCCCCGGGTGGCTGTGCCAGCCCGTCGAGCCGCCGCCGCCGATGACGATCTGCTGCGTGACGAAGTCCATCGTGCGCTTCGACTTCAGCTTGATCCCGGCGTCGCTCTTGACGTCGAGCTTCTTGTCGAGCGTTCCCCGTGCGTGGACGGGCGCCATGATGATCCCCACGCCCGGAGTTGCCAGCCGCGCCGACGAGCAGCAGGTACCCGACGCCGATGGACGCGGCGACCATCTTCGCCTCTCCAGTGGCTCGCGCCCAGCGGCCGTCGAAGCGCAGGCAGGCGATCCGGGCAGGGCGAAGCGTGTGTCCGAGCTCGTCCTCGTCGGCGTCGCAGTCACGGCGGTCAGGTGCCTTCACGGCGAGCGGAAGCACGGCGGGCCGGGATCCGCTCCGGCAGCCCGCGGGCGAGAGAGTCGCGCTCGTCCTACCGACGCAGCCGGACTACACCCCCGGCAACGAGTCCCGGGTGGAGCGAACCGCGCTCGCGTTCGACGCCGCGCTCTCGTCGGGCGTCGGGGCCGAGACTCTGGTCATGGGCGACGATCCCACGAGCGTCGTGGAGCGCATCGAGGACGGAGGCTTCGCGACCGTTCTCGTCGCCGTGGCCGCCGGCACGCAGCGGGAGCTCGCGCAGGTCGCGAGGACGACGCCGGACACGAGGTTCGTGTTTCTCACAGCTCGCTGGAGGCGCTCTCGCTCGGAGGGGCGCCGAACGTGACCGCGGTGCGCTTCGCGCAAGAGCAGTCGGCTCACCTTGCCGGCTACCTGGCCGGGCTCGTCGCGCCCCTCGGTGGGCCTCGTAGGGCGCGAGTGGACGCGGTGTCGGTCGTCGCATCGACGCGAACGAGCGACGTGAAGCACGAGGTCGCGGGATTCGTAGCT
>CAWCLL010000007.1:0-32564 GCA_963796405.1 uncultured Actinomycetes bacterium | reverse complement strand
GCGCGTCGAGCTGATCCTGCCGATGCGCACGGTGCTGCTCGTTGCCGCGACGGCAGGTCTGCTCGCCGCGTTCTGGGCGATCGGCGACACCTTCCTGATCGTGTTCGTCGGGATCTTCCTGGCGCTCGTGTTCGAGTACCCGGTGCGGTATCTGATGTCGAAGACGAAGATGTCGCGCGGGCTGGCGGCGACAGTCACCGTGCTCGGTACTGCCGCAGCGGTGACCGCGCTCGCGCTGCTGTTCCTGGTGCCGATCGTCGGCGCGGTGCGGGACTTCCTCCAGGAGCTTCCGCAGATCGTCGAGGACCTGCGCGAGTCGGACGAACTGTCGTGGCTGGGCGACAGCGGGGCCGCCGAGAACGTGCAGGCGGGATCCGAAGAGGTCTCGTCGGCCGTGCCGGACGCGATCTCGGCCGTGCTCGGCATCGCGGGCGGCTTCTTCTCGGCGTTCCTCGTCCTCTTCACGGTCATCTTCATCTGCCTGTTCCTGCTCAGCGACATCGCGAACTTGAAGCGGGCGTTGGGGAGCGTTCTGATGCCGGGCGAGGACGAGCGCTGGCTCGGAGTTTGGGAGCGCGTGACGACCTCGATCTCGCGCTGGGCCATCGGCGTCGTCGTGATCGCCACGATCGCCGGCACGGTGCAGGGCACGACCGCCTGGTTGCTCGGGTCGAGCTACGCGCTCGCGCTCGGCGTGATCGCAGGGCTGCTCGACATGATCCCGAACCTCGGCGCGACGCTCGCCGGCTTCATCCTCGTCCCGGCGATCTGGGCCGAGGAAGGGCTCACCGCGGCGATCATCATGCTCGTCGTCGTGCTCGTCTACCAGCAGGTGGAGAACAACGTCCTCACGCCGAAGATCCAGGGTGTGGCCGTCAACCTCTCGGGGTTCTTCATCATCGTCGCCGTCACGCTCTTCGGCGCGTTACTGGGTGTCCTCGGCGCGCTCACCGCGGTCCCGCTCGCCGCGACGATCCAGATCTTCGTCCAGGAGCTGACGAAGGCCCGCCGGGCCAAGGTCGCGGCCGCCCACGCGGCGCTGGAAGCTCCCGGGCCCGACTAGCCGACGTCGCGGATCGGCATATCCCTGCGTGGACGTCCCCGGCTGCACGCACCTCGACCAGATCCAGGTAACGGCGCTGCCCTCGTCCATCGAGGGCTGCGCCGAGTGCCTGAAGACGGGCGACAGGTGGGTGCACCTGCGCATGTGCATGACCTGCGGGCAGATCGGCTGCTGCGACTCCTCGCCGAACCGGCATGCGAGCCGGCACGCGCGCGACGTGGGCCATCCCATCGCCCGCTCGGCCGAGCCGGGAGAGGACTGGAGCTGGTGCTTCGTCGACGAGGTGGCCTTCGTGGTCGACGCGAGCGGCACGGTGTCGTGACGCAGGGGGAGCTGCCCGAGCTCCCCCTCAGCGGGTGGGAGGCGACGAAGAACACGCTGCACCTGTGGACGCAGATCGTCGGCAAGGTGCGGATGGCCTCGACCGCACCTCGCAACCACTGGTGGCACGTGACGCTCTACGTCGACGTGCGCGGGCTGACGACACGCCGGATGCACTCGCCGTCCGGCGCCACGTTCCAGATCGACTTCGACTTCGTCGACCACCGGCTCGTCGTCAGGACCAGCCGCGGGGAGCTCGAGTCGTTCGCGCTCCACGACGGGCTCGCGGTCGCGGCCTTCGACGAGAGCCTGCACGCGGCGCTCGGCCGCCTCGGGCTCGACGTGGCGATCCGCGAGGAGCCGTTCCGCACCGCGACGACGACGCCGTTCCGCGAGGACACCGAACATGCCGCCTACGACGCCGACGCCGTCGAGCGCTTCTGGCGGATCCTCGACTGGACCGACTCCGTGCTCGAGGAGTTCGCCGGCTGGTTCTGCGGGAAGGAGAGTCCCGTCCACCTCTTCTGGCACGGGCTCGACCTTGCGCTCGCGCGGTACGGCGGCAAGCGCGCGCCGGCTTCGGCCGAGCTCGACCCCGTCAACCGCGAGGCGTACTCGCACGAGGTGATCGCGTTCGGGCTCTGGGCGGGCGACGAGAACCTGCGCGAGCCGACCTTCTACTCGTACACGGCGCCCGAGCCGCCGGGCTTGCGCGAGCGGCGGCTTCGTCCCGACGACGCCCGCTGGATCGAGCAGGGCGCCGGCTCGCTCGCAGTGCTTCCATACGAGTCGGTCAGGACCGCTCCCGACCCGCGCTCGACGCTGCTCTCCTTCTTCCAGAGCGCCTACGAGGAAGGGGCGACGCTCGCCGGCTGGGACCGCGCGGAGCTCGAGTCGGCGTGGTGCCCGAGCCCGCCGGAGCTCAGCGAGCTGCTGGGCCGCGCGTGAGCCACCATCAGCGGCTGACGTTGCTCGCCGCGATCGTCGGCTCGGCGCTGGCCACGATCGACGGCTCGATCGTCAGCGTCGCGCTGCCGGCGATCGAGGAGGATCTCGGCGGCGGGTTGAGCGCGCAGCAGTGGGTCTCGAACGCGTATCTGCTGGCGCTCGGCTCGCTGATCCTCGTCGGCGGCTCGCTCGGCGACATCTACGGCGAGCGGCGCGTGTTCGCGCTCGGCGTGGCGGCGTTCGGCGTCACGTCGATCGCGTGCGCGCTCGCCCCGACGATCGAGGTGCTGATCGGCGCCCGCGCGCTGCAGGGCGCGGCCGCGGCGCTCGTGACACCGAGTTCGCTCGCGATCATCGTGGCCGCGTTCGGGCCGAGCGAGCGAGGCGCAGCGATCGGCTCCTGGACCGCATGGGGCGGGATCGCGGCGATCGTCGGCCCGCTCGCGGGGGGCCTGATCGTGGACCAGGGCTCGTGGCGCTGGATCTTCGCCCTCAACGTCCCACTCGTCCTGGCCACGCTCGTGCTGATCCGCGCGGCGGTGCCGCGAACGACGCGTGTCGCGCGAACGTCGCGTCGATTTCGTCGGCGCCGGGCTCTGCGCGCTCGGGCTGGGTGGGATCGTGTACGCGCTGATCGAGCAGCCGAACCACGGCTGGGCCAGCCCGGTCATCTTCGTTCCCCTGGTCGTCGGCGCCGTCTCCTTCGCGTCGTTCCTCGCCTACGAGCGCCGCACAGCCGAGCCGATGCTGAAGCTCGAGCTCTTCTCGCGGCGCAACTTCGCGGTCGGGAACGCCGAGACGCTCGCGCTGTACGGCGGGCTCGCGATCCTCTTCTTCTTCCTCGTCATCTACCTCCAGCAGGTCGCCGGCTACAGCGCGCTGAAGAGCGGCCTTACGATCCTGCCGGTGACGGTCGTCATGTTCGCGCTCTCGCGCCGGAACGGCGCGCTGGCCGACCGGTACGGGCCGCGCCTCTTCATGGGCGCCGGGCCGCTGATCGCGGCGGCGGGCATCCTGCTCCTGCTCAGGGTCGGGATGCACCCGTCGTTCGTCACCGACCTGCTGCCGGCGCTCCTCGTGTTCGCTCTCGGCCTCTCGCTCACCGTCGCCCCTCTCACCGCCACCGTCCTCGCCGACGCGGACGAGAGCGACGCCGGCATCGCCTCCGCGATCAACAACGCCGTCGCCCGGGTCGCCGGGCTAATCGGCGTCTCGGTCGTCGGCGTCGTCGTCGCGGGCACGCTCGCCGGCGACACGTTCGCCGCCAACGAGGAGTCCGTGGACGCGTTCCGGCAGGTTGTCGCGATCTGCGCGGCGCTCGTCGCCGCCGGCGGAGTTCTCGGCGCGATCGGGATCACGAATCCGCGGAGGGCCGTCGAGGCGGAGAGATGCCCAGGGGGCCAGCTCGTCGGGGCTCCGCAGCCCGCGGTCGAGGCAGGCTGATGCAGAAGACGCTGACCGTCGTCGGCCTCGGCGGCTCGGTCGCCGCGCTGTCGAGGAGCCGCTCCGCGTTACAGGTGGCGCTCGACGGAGCAGCGAGCGCCGGCGCCGCGACCCAGCTTCTCGACCTGCGTGAGCTCGCCCTGCCGATGTTCAACCCCGAGGACGACCGGCCGACCGAGGCCGCAACCAGGCTGCTCGAGGCGTGTCACGCAGCGGACGGCATGCTGTGGAGCAGCCCGCTGTACCAGGGGACGATCTCCGGCGCCTTCAAGAACGCGCTCGACTGGATGCGCCTCCTCGAGGATCGGGATCCGCCGTTCCTCCACGACAAGGTCATCGGTCTCGTCTCGACCGCAGGCGGGACGCAGGGACTGCAGGCGATCAACACGATGGAGTTCGCCGTCCGCGCGCTCCGCGGCTGGGCCGTCCCCTACGTGGTTCCGGTCGCGGCGGCGGCTCGGGTCTTCGATCCCGAGGGCCGGATCCACGACCAGGCGGTCGAGCAGCAGCTGAAGACGCTCGGCGGCGAGGTCGTCCGCGTCGCGCAGCGGTTCACGGCCGACGAGTCGCTCCATCGTGCGAGCGAGTGCCAGAAGGCAGCCGAGCGCGTCGCTGCCGCCGCGTGACTCGAGCAGGTGGAAACCAGCGACGAAGCCCGGCCGAAGGCCGGGCTTCGTCGTGTCTGCGATGGTCGCCGCCTAGCGCAGCGACGGCATCTTCCAGTGGCTGTTGCGGGCCCGAATCGCGGCGTTCTTCTTCTTCTTCTTCGCGGGCTGCGCCGCGCTCCCGCCCAGGGGGTCGTCGCCGATGGTCGGGATGAACCTCGGCGGGACCCGAACCTGTCGTGGCCTGCTCGAAGTCGTAGGCGAGGCCGATCAGCTCCGGCTCGTCCCAGCGGCCGCCGATGAAGGTGATGCCGATCGGCAGGACTCCGTGATACCCGGCCGGCACCGTGATGTCCGCGTAGCCGGAGACAGCCGCCGCGGACGAGGAGCCGACGAAGTTCGCGAAGCCGTTCGTCGCGGCAAAGTCGCCGCCGTTCGGATCGTCGCTGGTGATCCAGGCCGGTCCGTTGGTCAGGGCGATGATCGCGTCGAGGTTGTTGCGGGCCATGGCCGCGTCGACTTCGGCCTGGACCGGCGGTGTCACGCCCGCGCGAAGCAGCGCGCAGGCCGCGTTGCGTCCGCCGGTCGCGACGCCCGCCGCGAAGATGGCGCTGTTCCACGGCCCCTCGAGCTCGGGGTGCGCCACGTTGAATGCGAGCAGCTCCGCGAGGGTCTGCGGGTAGGGCTGGCCATCGACCGGGTTCGTGCCGGAGACGTACGTCTCGAGGTACGTCTGGATGTCGGTCTTGAACTCGCACGTGAGTGCGTCGCCCTCGAACTCGGTGGCCGAGAGGTCGATGTCGGTCGATGGAGGAGTTCGGCTGTCGATCACGGTCGCGCCTTCGTCCTCGAGCGCGTCAATGGTGTCGTTCAGGATCGGCTCGACGATCGCCGCGGTGGAGGGGCCGAACGTTCCGGCGCGCCAGACGCCGATCCGGGCGCCCTTGAGCGCCTTCTTGTCGAGGAACTTCGTGTAGTCACGGAAGGCATTGCCGGCCTGAGCGGCGGTCGCGGCGTCGTCCGGGTCGACGCCGGTCGCTGCGCCGAGGAGTACCGCAGCGTCGGTCACGTTGCGGGCCATCGGGCCGGCCGTGTCCTGGTCGGCGCTGATCGGGATGACGCCGGCGCGGCTCCAGAGCCCGAGTGTCGGCTTGATCCCGACGACGCTGTTGGCGCCGGACGGGCAGACGATCGAGCCGTCCGTCTCCGTGCCGACGGCCGCGACCGCGAGATCAGCAGCCGCGACGACGCCGGAGCCGGAGCTCGAGCCGCACGGGTTGCGATCGAGGACGTAGGGCATGTTCGTCTGGTCCCCGATCCCGCTCCAACCGGACGACGACGGGGAGGACCGGAAGTTCGCCCACTCGGAGAGGTTGGCCTTGCCGATGATCAGCGCGCCGGCGGCGCGGAGCTTCTTGACGAGGAACGCGTCGCGCGGGCTGCTGCCCGCGAGCGCGAACGAGCCGGCTGTCGTCGGCATGCCGGTGGTGTTGACGTTGTCCTTGACGATGATCGGGATGCCGAGGAGCGGGCGACGATCGCCGAAGAGACGCCGCACGTCGGCCCGGATCGCGTCGAACAGGGCGCTCTTGTCGACGGTGATCACCGCGTTGAGCTTCGGATTGAGCTTCTTGATCCGATTCAGATAGAACAGGGTGAGCTGGACCGACGTGAGCTTGTGGCGGTTCATCAGCTTCTGGAGCTCGGGGATCGTCGTCTTGTCGACGTCGATGCCCCTGATGGTCGTCGAGTTGTCGTGCTTGCCGTGCTTGCCATTGCCAGAGGCGATCGGCGCTGCCGCGCCGGACATCACCCCGAGCACTAGTGCCAGGACGGTCGCCAGTACGACGGAACGCCGAAGTCGGCTGCTCATCGTGACCTCCTCGATCTCGTGTGGAGTGGCGACGCCTGCGTCCCGCGTCAGGACTTCGGTCTCGCCCATATCGCTCTCCCCTCTCTGTCGCGTACTGGGCTGACACCCGGTCCGCTCAGGGAAGCGATCCCCCTCGCCTCGCCGTTCGCACGGTGGGAACAGAGCGACGTTCCCTGCGCGAAGCCGGAGCGCCGAGCCTAACGAACGAGGTGCGCGATACGCGTAGATTGCGCCGCGTGAGCTTCGCCGTGGCAGCCGACGCCTACGACCGGTTCATGGGCCGGTACTCGGTGCCGCTCGCACCGCTGTTCGCCGACTTCGCGGACGTCGGCGGCGGGCAGCAGGTGCTCGACGTCGGCTGCGGCCCCGGTGCGCTCACGGCCGAGCTGGTGGCGCGGCTCGGGCCGGATCACGTCTCGGCCGTGGATCCCTCGGAGCCGTTCGTGGTCGCCGCTCGAGAGCGGCACCCCGGGGTCGACGTGCTCCTGGCGTCCACCGAGGACCTGCCGTTCGCGAGCGACGACGTTCGACACCGTCCTCGCGCAGCTCGTCGTCCACTTCCTGGCCGACCCGGTCGCGGGGCTGCGCGAGATGGCGCGCGTGACCCGGCCGCAGGGTGTCGTCGCGGCCTGCGTCTGGGATCACGCCGGCGGCCAGGGGCCGCTCAGCATGTTCTGGGAGGCGGCGCACGCGCTCGATCACGACGTCCTCGACGAGGCGCGGCTTCCCGGAGCTCGCGAGGGCCACCTCGCCGAGCTGCTCGACGCAGCGGGGTTGGAGGAGGTCGAGGACGGCGTTCTCACCGTGAGCGCCGAGCATCCGACCTTCGAGGACTGGTGGGAGCCGTTCACGCTCGGCGTCGGCCCGGCGGGCGGCTATGTCGCGAGCCTCGACGCGACGCGGCAGGCCGAGCTCCGCGAGCGCTGCCGTGAGCTGTGCCCGGAGCCGCCGTTCGTCCTGACGTCGCGCGCGTGGGCGGCCCGCGGTCTCGCGTAGCGCGCTGCTAGCGTCCGCGGGGATGGAGCGCTGGCATCTTCCCTCGATCGCAGCGGACGGGAAGCGCGAGCCGCGCGTCCTCTTCTCGCGCCCGGACTGCCGCGCGGTCGTCCTCGACCTGAACGAGGGCGACGAGCTCGGCGACCATCGCCTGTACGAGCACGCGGTGGTGCAGGTCGTCTCCGGCCGCCTCGGCCTGGCGCAAGCGGGCCGGGAGGTCGAATGCGAGGCGGGGATGCTGATGACCTTCGAGCCCGGCGAGACGCGCAGCGTCCGCGCCCTCGAGGCGTCGCGACTTCTCCTGCTCCTCACGCCCTGGCCGGGCGCCGGCCACTTCCACGCCGCCGAGGACGCGGATCCCGCACGGATGCCGGCCAACGCGACGGTTCCGCCGCTCGGCGTCGATTAGAGTCCGCCGAGATCCGGAGCGAAGAAGGCGGGATGGCGGAATACACGATCGTGCGGCTCGAGGACGTGGACGACGTCCTCGGCGACTACCCCGGCGAGATGCGCCTGCTCACGGCCCATCTCGACGCCGAGCAGGTCGCGTTCACGTATCGGCGCATGCCTCAGTTCACGGGCGGCAAGGGGTCGTACGGCCACCGGCACAAGACGCAGGAGGAGATCTACTTCGTCGCCGCGGGGACGCTCCAGTTCAAGCTCGGTGACGACATCCACGAGCTCGGTGCGGGCTCCGCCGTGCGCGTGCCGCCCGAGACGTGGCGCTCGGTGTGGAACGACGAGCCCGACGACGTGGAGCTCATCATCATCTCGACCCGGATCGAGGACGCCCGCGACGACGCCGAGTACCTCGAGAACTTCTGGCCGGAGGACTCGTAGGGGCATTTAGCTCTCTCTAGCGGTCTGCGGCAGTGCGCGGGGTCGGCGGCAGCGGGCACGAGACGAACCGGCGCCCGGTGAGCAAGTAGCCGAGCTTGAACGCCTCGCAGCCGGCGCAGAATCCGGTCGCCGACGCGAGCAGCGCGAGCGCCGCGACGAGCGCGCCGAGGACGGTCCCGAGGGTGCTCGCTCCCGCGAGGTAGGCGATCGTCGCGGCCGTGAGGAAGACGACGCCGACCATGTTCGCGAAGCGCGGAGGGCGGGCGTCCTCGAGCGGGCCTTCGCCGAAGCGGGGCTGCACGAGCTCGAAGTACGCGAGGCAGGGCAGGCAGTAGCGGCGGCCGAGCGTCAGGCCGACGGCGAGCTGGAGCGCGAGGAGCGCGAGCAGCCACCACCAGCCGGTGACGACGGCCAGCGCCGACGAGGAGCCCGACGACCGCCTGGTTGAAGCGAGGCGCGCGCGAGTCGATGACGTCGAGGTCGCGGTACGGGTCGGCGAGTCGCTTCACTTTGGGAAGTATTACCCCAACGCGTCCGGTCCGGGGTCCGGCTTCAGCCAGACCCCGGGGTGAGGTTGTCGTCCAACCAAGACCGGGGTCAGGCTGAAGCCTGACCCCGCGCGAGGATTCAGGCCGACGCGGCAGCTGGCCCTCGGGCGTCTTCTCGTCGACGACCTCGGGCACCGCCTCGGCGAGCTCGTCGGCGGCTTCGACCTGCGTGATGCCGAGCTTGCCCGCGATGCTCGCGACCGTGTCGCTGCCGAGCGCGCGCTCGATCTGGTCGCCGGCGACCGGCAGGTTCTGGCCCTTCGCGATCCAGCTCGAGACCTGCTTGTCGAGCCCGCTCTGGCGGAAGCGCTCCGTCAGGCTGGACAAGATCCCAGTCCTCGATCAGCTGCTTGACCTCGGTGGTCGTGGGCATTGCATTCCTTTCCTCGAGTGCACTCGAGAAACGAGTTATCCGCTCAGGCGCGTGCCCAAACCGCGAGCGCGTCGACAAGCGTCCGCAGGGCGAGCCCCTCCGTGGTCAGCACGTACTCGACGCGCGGCGGCCGGGCGTCGGTCACCTCGCGCCGGAGAACGCCGGCCTCCTCGAGCTCGACGAGCCGCTGCGTCAGCGTTCCCGGTGGAATCTCGCCGAGCACCTGCCGGAACTCCGTGAAGCGCGTGCAGCCCTGGTGCGACGCGTACAGGATCGAGACCGCGTAGCGCCGCTCGAGGAGGTCCGCGACGCGGCGGACCTCCTCGGGAACCGGCTCGTGGGTCTTACAGCGCCACACTCGACTCCACCTGCCCGGGCTCGAGCGCCAGGGAGATCACCTCGTCGATCGAGATGACCGGGTGGAAGCTGACCTCGTCGCGGACCTTCTCGGGGATCTCGTCGAGATCGGCCCGGTTGCGCTCCGGGATGATGATGTCGGTGATGCCGGCGGCGTGGGCCGCGAGCACCTTCTGCTTGAGACCGCCGATCGGGAGCACGCGCCCCTGGAGCGTGATCTCGCCCGTCATGCCGATGGTGTGCTTGACCGGCCGGTCGGTCAGGAGCGACGCGATCGCGGTCGCCATCGTGATCCCGGCGCTCGGGCCGTCCTTCGGGATCGCGCCCGCGGGCACGTGCACGTGGAACGCGCGGTTGTCGAACGCGTCCTCGTCGATCCCGAGCTTCGCGGCGAGAGCGCGGACGCTCGAGATCGCGATCTGCGCCGACTCCTTCATCACGTCGCCGAGCTGCCCGGTGAGGACGAGCTTGTCGCCGTCCTTGTGGGACGTGGCCTCGATGAAGAGGACGTCTCCGCCCGTCGCCGTCGCGGCCAGGCCCGTGGCGACCCCGGGCACGGCCGTGCGCTCCGCGACCTCGCGGTAGAACCGCTGCCGGCCGAGGGCGTCGCGAACCGCCACGGCGTCGATCTCGACCGGCGGCTCGACCTCCTCCGACGCGATCTTCGTCGCCGTCTTGCGGAGCACGGTGCCGAGCTCGCGCTCGAGCTGGCGGACGCCCGCCTCGCGCGTGTACTCGGTGACGACGAGGTCGAGCGCGTCGTCGGAGATCGAGACCTCGTCCTCGCGCAGGCCGTTCCGCTCGCGCTGGCGCGGCCAGAGGTAGCCCTTCGCGATCGCGACCTTCTCGTCGGTCGTGTACCCGTCGAACCGGATGACCTCCATCCGGTCGAGGAGCGGCCCGGGGATCGTCTCGGCCATGTTGCCGGTGGCGATGAAGAACACCTGCGAGAGGTCGAGCTCGACGTCGAGGTAGTGGTCGCGGAACGAGTGGTTCTGCGCCGGGTCGAGCACCTCGAGCAGCGCCGACGAAGGATCGCCGCGCCAGTCGGCGCCGACCTTGTCGACCTCGTCGAGCATGATCACGGGGTTCATCGTCCCGGCGTCGCGGAGCGCCCGGACGAGCCGTCCGGGGAGCGCGCCGATGTACGTGCGGCGGTGGCCGCGGATCTCGGCCTCGTCGCGAATCCCGCCGAGCGACATGCGCACGAACTCGCGTCCCGTCGCGCGGGCGATGGACTCCCCGATCGACGTCTTGCCGGTGCCGGGCGGGCCGATGAGCGTGAGGATCGCGCCCCCTCCGCCGAGGCGGGTTCCCGGCCGGGCGCCGGCGGCTTCGCCGTCGGCGCTACCAGCCACGCGCTTGTCGTCCTCGACGCCGCGCTCCTTGCGCAGCTTCGCGACGGCGATGTACTCGACGATCCGGTCCTTGACGTCGTCGAGGCCGGCGTGGTCGGCGTCGAGCACCTCGCGCGTGTGCTGCGGGTCGAGCCGCTCTTCCGAACGCTCGTTCCACGGCACCGCGAGCAGCCAGTCGAGGTAGTTGCGGATGACGGTGGCCTCCGGGGTCTGGTCGCCCATCCGCTCGAGCCGCGAGAGCTCGCGCTCGGCTTGCTCCAGGACAGCCTCTGGCATCCCGGCGTCGGCGATCTTCGTCCGGTACTCCTCGACGACGGAGGCCTCGTCCTCGCCGAGCTCCTTGCGGATCGACTCCATCTGGCGGCGCAGGATGTACTCGCGCTGCTGCTGCTCGACGCCGGACTCGACGTCCTCCTGGATGCGGCGGCGCACCTGCATGAGGGCGAGGCGCTCGCGCTGCATCTCGAGCGAGAGCTCGAGGCGCTCGCGGACGTCGACGGCCTCGAGCAGCTGGACCTTCTGCTCGAAGGTCAGGTCGGGCGAGTAGCCCGCGGTGTCGGCCAGGGCGCCGGGATCGCTGATCGAGCGGACGAAGGCCGCGATACGGCCGTCATCGCCGCGCAGCTCGAGGATCTCCTCGACGACCGCGCGGTACTCGGTCTCGAGCTCGCGGATCCGTCCGTCGACGGTCTCGTCGTCGGGGTGCTCCTCGACGTCGACGAACAACCGGCCCTGGCTGTCGCTGCCGGCCGCTCCCGCGATGCCGCGGAAGAGGCCGTTCAAGGCGACGGCACGCGCTCCGCCGGGGAGGCGGATCCGGTCGGTCACCTCGGCGACGGTGCCGACCTTCGCGTACTCGTCGTCGTGCTTGGGGACGAGCAGCACGCGCTCCTCGTCGCCGACTTCGACGGTGAGGGTGACGCTCATGTTGGGGAAGACCACGAGGTCTTCCAGGGGGACGAGCAGGAGTCTGGTCGCGTTCGTGCTCACGATCCTCGCTTTCGGACGTAGGTTCGTCAGTCGTAGTTAGTCCGAAAAGTGTAGCGAGTCGGTTTCGGGCTCCGTCGAGGCGCTTCAGCGCTCGAGGCGACGGAAGCGGTGGAGCGCCAGCGAGGCAGTGCGTCCGGCGAGGCGATCGGACGAGGGCCCGGCGCCGCTCGGGCTCCACGTCATGACGCCGGCGACGAACACGCCGCCGCTCCAGAACACGAGCCCGGTGTCGTGCCGCGCGTTCTGGATCCAGCCCGCCTTGTGCAGGACCGAGACGCCGGCGGCGCCGCCGAAGGAGCCGTCGAGCTTCGGCGTGTCGCGAACGTGCGCGAGGAGCCAGAGGAGGTAGCGCGCGTCGTCGGGCGTGAAGCCCGGCTGCTTCGCGCGCAGCGGCCCCTTGGCCTCGGACGCGAGCCAGACCGCGCGCCACAGCTGGGACATGTCCCAGGCGGTCGTGTACTTCCCGACCCCGAAGTACGGCTGGTCGTCGACGCGGACCGGGATCCGGCCGGACGGCGTCCTCGTGACCTCGTAGCCCCCGTACATGATCGAGTCGACGAGCCCGATCGAGCGCATCATCGAGTTCACGCGGGCGGAGCCGGCGCTCGTCGAGCCGGCCATCCAGACCTCGACGAGGTTCGCGGCCTCGTCGTCGGAGACCAGGATCATCTTCCGGAAGAGCCCGTCGACGTAGGAGCCGCGCGCCGGGATCCCCGAGTGCCCGGCGAGCGCGGTGACGGCGATCGCGAGCTTGAGGGTCGACGCGGCCGGGAAGCGCGCTTTCGCGTTCCACGCCGCGCCGTGCCCGCCGGTCAGGCTCTGGACGTAGAAGGAGGAGGTTCCGCGGAAGCGGCTGGTGTTCTGTCTGAGCGTGCGCCCGAGCGCCGGATCCGCGCGGGCGCTGACGATGCGGGGCCGCGCGGCCGCCGGGAGGCCGAACACGTCGCGCACGAGGCGGCTCGAGCTGCGTCCGTCGTCCGCGATCGTCGTCACGCGCACGGATTGGTCACCGAGCGGAAGCGGGACGCGGAGCCAGAAGCGGCGCCCGGAGACGAACCGCGCTCCGACGACCTCTCCCTTCACCGTCACGACGACGCGCCGGGTCCCGATGGCGCCGAGCCCGGTCACGAGCCCGTACGACGCCTGCCGCGGGGCGGGCTGCTCGATCGCCGGAGGCGGCAGAGGCGGCGCGTCGATCACGAGCGCAACGATAGATCGCCGCTCGAAGCCCCAAGTTGCAACTTGTAACTTGGCGTCCTTTTCGGCACACGGCGCTCCCTCCTCGGCACTCGGATCTCCCTGCTCGGAGGGACGCCTCCTGGCCCACGGCCAGTCGGTGGAGCGCCAAGTTCAAGTTGTAACTTGGCGTCGCCCTTCCGACAGGCTCGCGACGCTCATCGCGCCCGTACCGGCTCGTGCTCGTGCGCGGGAGCTCAGCGCGCCGACGCCGATCGCTCGCCCATGTCTCGGTTAGCCAGAGGGATGCGCCGTTCGGCCGATGAGCGAGGGCCTGCCTGGTGCGCGGGCCAAGCATCCTCACTGGAGTAACCAGCACCGGAGAATCTTCGGGCACATCGCCGAACACGACCGCGATCTCGCGGACGGCGCTCGGTGCTCGCTCCTCGACCGGGCCGGGTTCCTCTTCGAGGAGCCGTTCACGGGGATCGCCGCTCCACTCGAGGATCTCGCGCGCGTTCGCCGCGAAGGTCTCCACCAGGCTCGGGTCGAGGATCGACCCGGCGCGCCGGCGCAATCCGTCGACCGCCAACTCGGGACCGCCGACGTCGTCGAGCGCGACGGCATCCGCGGCGAGATGTGCGACGCGCGCGGCCGGAGCGATCTCCTCCTCGCGGAGTCGCTGCGGCGCGCCGTCGCCGTTCCACCACTCGCCGACCTCGTACAGAGCGCGCTCCGCACCCGCGCCGAGACCGATCCGCGCGGCGACGCTCCGTCCGATCTCGCAACTCGCCGTGTCGAACTGCTCGCCGAACGCGGCCCCGTCGCGAACGAGACGATCGGCGACCTCTCGACGCTGGCGCGGCGCCAGTCCACGCGTCGCCTCCGGGAGCAGGGTCGCCTCGTAGTCCGCCGGATCGGCCAGGTTCGTTCGCGCAACGGCTCCGGTGAGGACCAGCTCGTTCACGAAGAGCGCCGCGGTCTCGTGCGAGAAGCCGGGACAGCCGACGTGAGCAGGAGGCTGGCGAAGAAGCTGTCCCGTACGTCGGCCTCCGCGAGTCCATGCGCTCGCGCGAGCCGCGTCCGACGAGGCACTGACGCATGGCCGACTCGGGCGACAGGCCGAAGCCGTGGTCGATCGCGATCGAGAGCCCGGCGAGGAGATCTGCGAGCCGCACCCGAGCAGGCATCGAGCCATTCTCCGCGAACCGGTGCTCGCGCTCTAGCCTTGCGCGGTGCAGGCTTCCCCGACTCCCATCCTCGCCCACCTCGATCTCGATGCGTTCTTCGCGGCGGTCGAGGAGCTCGAGGATCCGTCGCTCCGCGAGCAGCCGCTCGTCGTCGGCGGCGACCCGCACGGCCGCGGAGTCGTGTCGACCGCGAACTACGTCGCCCGGCGGTTCGGGATCCACTCGGCGATGAGCTCCGCGGAGGCGCTCCGGCGCTGCCCGAGTGCGGTCTTCCTGCGGCCGCGCCACGCGCTCTACCGCCAGTACTCGCGCGCAGTCTGGGACACGGTCGGAGAGATCGTCCCGCGGATCGAGCGCACCGGGATCGACGAGGGCTACCTCGACCTCGGGACGGTCGTGGACCGCTTCTCGCGGGCGCGCGCCCTCGCATCCGCGATCCAGACCTCGATCCGCGCGACGACCAGCCTCACGTGCTCGCTGGGCGTGTCGACGTCGAAGGTCGTCTGCAAGATCGCGTCCGACCGCAGGAAGCCCGGCGGGATCACCGTCGTGCCACCCGGGAGCGAGGCGCCGTTTCCTGCACCGCTCGCTGTTCGGCTCCTCCCGGGCGTGGGGCCGCGCGCCGAGGAGCGGCTCGCGCGCGCCGGGATCGCGACGATCGGGTCGCTCGCCGCGCTCTCCGACACGGAGCTGAAGGCCGTGCTCCCCGGCTCGGTCGGGCTCGTGCTCAGAGACCGCGCCCGCGGGATCGACCCGCGCGACCTCGAGCTCGAGCTGGAGCAGGTGTCCGTGTCGGCGGAGGACACGTTCGCGCGGGACGTGTCGGAACGGGCCGTCCTGCATGCGGAAGTACGGCGGCTGGCCGAGCTGGTCGCGCAGCGGCTCGAGAGCTCCGGCCTCTCGGGCCGGACGGTGACGGCGAAGCTCCGATACGGAGACTTCTCGATCCGGACGCGCTCGACGACGCTCTCCGCAGCGGTTGACGAGGCCGAGCTCATCGGCGACATCGCGTGCGGCCTCCTCGACCGCGGCCTGCGCGACCGGCCGGGCGCGCTCCGCCTTGTCGGCGTCGGCGTCTCCAGCCTCTCGCCGTACCGTCAGCTCACGCTGGAGCCGAGCTCGAGAGACGGTGTCAGACACTGATTCGCGTCAAGGGGCTTGCGTAACAAATGCGTGACGATCACTCCACGGGAGAATCGGCTTGGAAACACGGACTGCGCCGACGGCCACGTGCTCTCGGAAGACATCCGTACGGGCCGTGGACAATGCGGCCAGGGACGCCTGTGTCAGACACCGTTGTTCTAGCCGTACGTCACCGACCCCGAAGGAGCGGACGCGTGAGGCACGTCGGGCCGCCGTCGCCCTTGCGCGAGATCTCGTCCCCCCGATAGACGACGACGTCGACCCCCGCACGCTCCATGCGCCGCCGCGTCTCCGGGTTCCCGTCGAGCGCGAGCGCGCGCCGCGGGCCGAGCGCGAGGACGTTCGAGCCCTGGGACTCGAACTCCTCGTCCGGGACCTCGACGATCGAGACTCCCCGCTCCGCGAGCAGCGCCACGAGCCGCACCGGCGCGAGCCGCAGGTACACGAGCGCGAGATCCCGGTCGAGCGGCGAGATGAACGACATCAGGTGCATCACCTCAGAGGCGCCGTTCCAGTGCGGGAGGTCGAATGCGATCACCTCGACTCCCGGGAACGCGTCGCGGAGCGCCGCGATCGCGGCCTCGTTCGTCCGGTAGCCGATCCCGACGAGGAGCGTCGTCTCGTCGAGCCAGAGCGTGTCGCCGCCCTCGGCGAGCGCGGGCTCCGCGAGCTCGGCCGCGACCGGCACCCCCGCCTCCTCGAGAACGCTCGCGAGCGCTCCCGGCTCCCCGCGCCGGCCCTCCTTCCCGGGACGCAGCAGCACGGCGCCGTCGCTGCCGACGAGCACGGGGTCGTAGACGTAGATCGCATCGGGATTGCCCGGGTCGTGGAGCGAGACGACGACCTCCGCACCCGCCTCCTCGAGCAGCCCGACGAGCACCTCGTGCTCGGCCGCGGCGGCGGCCGGGTCGGGCGCTCCCCGCCAGCCGTACTCGCGCCAGCGCGCGACGTCCTCGGCGAGCGGCGGCCGCACGAGGACGCGCTCGAGCGTCCCCGTCATGGACGCGCTGCCGAAGCGCTTCACCGCGGTCAGAGAACGCGCGGGCGGTGCGACGAGGAGTAGACGTCCTTGCGCAGGATCAGCCCGTCCTCGAACGGGAAGACGTCGATGCCGTCCCACTCGAGCCGGCGGCCGTCGGAGGCCGTCGCGGTCGCCGTCCACTCGCTGACCACGAGCCCGTCGCGCGCGTACAGCCGGCGCCCGCGAAAGGTCAGATCGGGCCAGTTCTCGAAGATGCGCGCGATGTGCGGCCCGACCGCGTCGCCCTCGACCCGCTCGCCGGCGGTGTGGTTCTCGAACACCATCCCCGGCGCGTGCAGCGCGACGATCGCGTCGACGTCGTGGGCGTTCCACGCGTCGTTGTAGCGCTCGATCGTCGTCTCGAGCGCGGCTGCGGAGTCTCGCTCGCCCATCGGGGCGGGCATCGTACTTCGTGCCCGAGACATTGACGAACGTCGATCTGATCGTCTAGGCTCTTTCATCGATGAACGTCGATCTTCCGAACGTGGTCGCCTGCTGCCGCCCGCTCGACGTCGACGGGCTGACGGCCGAGGACGCCGAGGCGACCGCGGCGGTCTTCAAGGCGCTCTCGGACCCGGCCCGCGTCCGCATCGTCAACCTGCTCGCCCGCAACCCCGAGCCGGTGTGCGTCTGCGAGCTGACGCCGGCGGTCGGGCTCGCCCAACCGACCGTGAGCCACCACCTGAAGAAGCTCGTCCAGGCGGGCCTGCTCATCCGCGAGCAGCGCGGCGTCTGGGCCTTCTACACCCTCGACCGCGAGGGCCTCGACCGCGCGGCGAGCGTCTTCGACCTGGAAGGAGTCGCGGTATGAGCACGGACGTGCGCGAGCAGTACGAGAGCGCTACGCCGAGGCCGCCCTCGGCCTCGCGGAAGGGAACGGCTGCGGGTGCGACTGCGACTCGATCGGCTGCTGCGGCGAGGAGGCGACGACGCTCTTCGGCCAGGGCTTGTACGACGACCGGCGAGCGCTCGCGCTCTCCCCGACAGCGCCGTCTCGGCGAGTCTCGGCTGCGGCAACCCCGTCGCCGTCGCCGACCTCCGCGAGGGCGACACCGTGCTCGACCTCGGCTCGGGCGGCGGCATCGACGTGCTCCTGTCCGCGCGCCGCGTCGGCCCGTCCGGAACGGTCTACGGCCTCGACATGACCGACGAGATGCTCGCGCTCGCGCAGCGGAACGCGCGCGAGGCGGGCGTGACGAACGTCCACTTCCTGAAGGGGCTCATCGAGGAGGTCCCGCTCCCGGCCGAGAGCGTCGACGTCGTGATCTCGAACTGCGTCGTGAACCTCTCCCCCGAGAAGGACAAGGTGCTCGCGGAGATCGTGCGCGTGCTGAAGCCGGGCGGCCGCGTCGGGATCACGGACGTCGTCGCCGAAGATCGTCTGTCGGTGGACGATCGCGCCGAGCGCGGGAGCCATGTCGGGTGCATCGCGGGCGCCCTCTCGGAGTCCGAGTACCGCGCAGGGCTCGCGGCGGTCGGCCTCCACGAGATCGAAGTCGAGTTCACGCACCGCGTCGCCGACGGGATGCACGGCGCGATCGTCCGCGCCCGCAAGCCCTAGCGCGGCGCCGTCCTCGGACGCGCGCGGCCCCATGCGGTCGCTGAGGCGCTGGAGGAAGAAGCCGCCCGCGAGCAGCAGGCCGCCGACGAAGATGAACGAGAAGGCGCGCGCGATCGAGCTCAGCTCGGCGAGGTCGTAGAGGAAGATCTTCGCGAGGCTGAGCCCGAAGAGGGCGAGGCCGGCGTAGCGAACCGCGGCCGAGCCCCGGAGCAAGCCCGGCGACGAGGAGGCCGAGCCCGGTGAGCGCCCAGAGCGCGCTCACCGCGGTGTGTCCGCGCTCGAAGTCCGTTTCCACAGAGTTGGAGGAGACTCGCTCGGCGATCTCGAGAATGAGGAGCGAGGCCGCGTAGAGCGCCAACCCGCCGGCAACGGCAGCGAGCACGGCGCGGGCGCGGGCGTCCTCCGCCGTGAAAGCGATCACGGCGAGCGCGGCGATGCAGGCGGCGAGTATCCAGAGGCCCGCGCCCGGGCTCTCGGATGCCTCGAAGAGACGGGACGGCGGGATGGCCGCGAACACCACCGCCGCGGTCGCGATCCCGGAGACCGCGAGCCCGGCGAGCCAGAGCCGAGCCTCGCCGAGCGGCCGCGCGAGCGCCGCGAGCACGGCGCCGGTGAGGACGATCACGAACGCCGTCCAGCGCAGGTCGTCCATGAGCACGCGCTCCGTCGCGAGCAGCGCCAGGACTCCCGTGCTCCAGAGCACCGTCGAGAGATCCCGCGCCGACGCCTCGCGCCAGACGAGCGCCGCGAGCCCGAACGCCGCCAGCGCGCAGGCGCCGGACGCAAACGACAGCCGCAGCGCGAGCTCCCCTTCCTCGCGCCACGGCTGGACCTGCGACGACGAGCGACGCGAGCGTGGTGAGCACGACGACAACGCCGCCGGCGAGCCAGAAGCGGGACTCGCCGAGCAAGCGGTACAGCGACCCCACGGCGAGGCCGGTTCCCGCGATGACGACCGTCCGCAGCACGTCGTCGGTGACGAGCAGCCCCTCGGCCGCGACGAGGGCGACGAGCCCGATCGCCCACAGCGTCGTGGACGCGTCCCGGAACCCTTGCCGGGGAAAGATCGCGGCGGCGAGGACGCCGTAGACGAGCGCCAGGCCGAGCAGTCCCACGCCGCCCGCGCGCTCCGTGTCCAGGAAGAACGGAAGGGCGAACGCGGTCGACGCGGCCGCGATGCCCGCGGCGGCGCCGTGAATCGCATCCGCGCCCCGGCGAACGGGGTCGATGAGCCGGTGCGCGTAGCCTCCTGCGAGCAGACCGGCCGAGGCGGCGACGATCGACAGGCCGCCCCAGAAGGACTTCGACCCGCCGTCGTAGCCGCCCGTGACGTCGAACGCGAACGGCTCGGCGAGCACGATCCCGAGCCAGGCGTACGACGCGCCGGCGAGAACGGGCGAGCGCCGCAGCGCGGCGACGGCGAGAACGACGGCGCCGACGGCGGCCGCCAGCGTGGTCGCGGCCATGTGGCCCTTCTCGAACGAGACCGAGACGAGCGCGAACGAGCAGGCGAGGGTTGCGAAGGCGGCGCCGGCGAAGCAGAGCGCCTCCGCGATCCCGCGCGCGTGGCGCTCGAGGCGGAGGCGAAGCTCCTTGAGGAACGCGAGCAGGCCGTCCTCGGTGCGGACGACGTACGACGCAGGCGTGAGCAGCCCGCACGCCGCCGCTGCCGCTGCGACCGAGGCGAGCGGCAGCACCGCGCCCAGATGGTCGGCGCCGTCGTCGAAGAGGAGGTCGAGGCCGGCATCCGTTGCGAGCGCGTGCACGGCGGCGAGCGCCGAGTAGCCGATCGCCATCGCCCGCACGCGGGCGTCGCGAAGCCGCCAGGAGACGAACGCGAGGGCGACGGCCTCGGCCGCCCAGACGACCGTCAGCGTCCCGCCGACGAGAAGATCCGCCGTCCCGACCGCGGCCAGCGCGAGAGCGGAGGCTCCGAGAGCGAACGCGAGGTCCGGCAGCCGCCGCCACTGGAGCGCGGCGAAGGCGAGAGCCCAGATTCCGGCCGCGGCGAGCAGCGCGATCCCGCGGTCGGTCTGGTCCTCGAACAGCTGCACGGACGCGAGCAGAACGACCGCGAAGGAGGCGAGCCCGTACGCGAGCGCGAGCGGCTCGACGTCCTTCCGGCCGCTCGTGACCTGGAGGCCGATCGCGATGCCGAGGATCGCCAGCGCGAACGCGGACGCGACGACCACCGTGCCGGTGTCCACGACGTCCACGCTCGCCAGGAGCCACTCGACCTCGAGCCCGACGACGACGGACATCGCGATCAGGAGCTCGCGCCAGCGACACGGGATCGCGACCGCGCCCGTCGCGAGGAGGACGATGACCGCGAACGCCGCGGACTCCCACGTGAGCTCGGAGTCGAGCGACTGGAGCGCGGGCGCGAGCGCCGCCCCGAGCAGTCCGAGCGCGGCGATCATCTGCGAGCGCCAGCGGACGGCGACGACGGTCGCCGCCGCGGCGATGACGCCGGCCAGCGGCAGGGCGAGCGCGTCGGGGACGAGGTCGTAGCGCGCGGCGGCTGCGGCCAGGGTCGCGTAGGCGCCCGCGATCCCCGCGCCGACGGCCGCCAGCGCCGCCCAGTACTGGCCGAAGCGCGCGCGCAGGAGGATCCCCGCCGCGAAGACGAGCCCCGAGGCGGTCGCCCCGAGCGCGACCCGCGCGCGCTCGTCGATCCAGCCCCGGTTCGTCGCGAGCACGAAGAAGAGACCGATGCCGAACGCCATGACGGCGCCGCCCGCGATCGCGAACCCGCGCGCGCCCATGAGATCCCAGTCGCGCGCGAGGTCTCCGATCGTCCGGCGCGGAGGCGGAGGAGGCGCCGGTGGCGGGGGTGGAGCAGCGGGCCGAGGCGGAGGCGGTGGAGCGGACGCGCGTGGCGGAGGAGGCGCGCGGGGCGGGAGGTGGTGGCAGCGGAGGCGGAGGCGGAGCCTGGGCCTCGGCGAACGCGACGATGGCGGGCTCCGTCACGACCGGCGGCACCGAGCGGTTCCGGAGCGACGGGTGCCGGCGCGGGCGCCTCCGCGGGGCCCAGGAGCGCACGCACCTCGGCGATCTCGCCGGAGATGCGCGCGAGCTCCCGTTCCAGCCGCGCCAGCCGGGCCTCGAGACCGTAGGTGCCGGAGCTCATGCCCTAGAGATACGGCGGCCCGCTCAAAATCCCCTCAAGAGCGGGGCAGAAGCAACGAACGATTCGCCTCCAGAGCCGCAACGATGCGGTCGACGTCCTCGCGGACGTTGTAGAGGTGGAGCGACACGCGGACGCTCGCGTCGCGCGACGACGTGACGATCTTGTCGGCGAGCAGCGCGCGGACGAGCGCCTCCGGGTCGGTCGAGGCGACGCAGACGAGCGGGCCGCGCTCGCCTTCTCCGCGAGGCGTGACGACCGTGGCGCCGATCTCGTCGAGCCCCGCCAGCAGGTGGTCGACGAGGCCGCCGACGTGGGCCTCGATGTTCGCCACGCCCACCTCCTCGAGGATCCCGAGGCCGGCGAGCCCGGCGTAGATGTTCGGGACGGGCGGCGTCCCGGAGTCGAAACGCCTCGCGTCGGCGGCGGGCGAGTAGTCCGAGATGTCCATCCGGAACACGTCCTCGTCGGCGAACCAGCCGGTCTGGGTCGGGCACGAGCCGCTCGTGGAGGTCGCGCCGGACGAACATGAACGCGAGCCCGGCGGAGGCGAGCAGGTACTTGACGGTGCCGGCGGTGAGCAGGTCGACGCCGAGCTGCGCCGACGTCGAGCGGAACGGCGCCGGCGGCCTGGTAGCTGTCGGCCAGGCAGAGCGCGCCCTGCGCGTGGGCGAGGCGCGCGACCTCGGCGACGTCGAGGCGATAGCCGCTGCGGTACGAGATCGCGGTGCAGCACACGAGCGCCGTCCGCTCGTCGATCGCATCCGCGAAGCGCTCCAAAGGAATGCGCCCGTCCGAGTCCGGGCCGCACGTGCACGACCTCGGCGCCGCGGAGCTCCTGCGCGTGCGCGATCTGGCCCACGGTCGGGAACTCGAACTCGGAGATCACGATCCGGTTCCGGCCGTCCTCGAGCGGGAGTGCGCTGACGAGCGCGGAGACCGCCTGCGAGACGGACGTGGTGACGGCGATCTCGGACGGATCCGCGGAGACGAGCCGCGCGAACGCCGCGCGCGCCGTCTCGGCCCGCTCGACCCAGTGCTCCCACTCGGCACCGTGCTCGTCCCAGCCCGCGAGGTACTCCTCGTAGGCGCGGCGGACGTCCGTCGAGAGCGCGCCCTGCGAGCACGAGTTCGCGTACGTCACGCGCTCGAAGATCGGGAAGCGGTCGCGGATCGTCTCGCCGATCATCGGCCCAGGTACGCCTTCCGCAGCTCCTCGTGCTGGATGAGCTCGGACGCCTTCCCCTCGAGCACGATCCTCCCGGTGGAGAGCACGTAGCCCGCGGTCGGCGATCGAGAGCGACACGTTCGCGTTCTGCTCGACGACGAGCATGGCGACCCCGGCGGCGTTCACCTGCTGGATGATCTCGAAGCTCCGCTCGACGAGGATCGGTGCGAGCCCCATCGACGGCTCGTCCATGAGCAGCAGCTTCGGCCGCGCCATCAGCGCCCGGCCCATCGCGACCATCTGCTGCTCGCCGCCCGAGAGCGTCCCGGCGAGCTGCGAGCGCCGCTCGGCGAGCAGCGGAAAGAGCTCGTACACGCGGGACAGGTCCTCCCGGAGGTCGGCGCGCGGCCGGAGGTAGGCGCCCATCTCGAGGTTCTCGAGCACGGTCATGGGGCCGAAGAGCCGGCGGTTCTCGGGCACGATCGCGAGCCCGCGCTCGATCCGGCGGGAGGTCTGCATCCCGGTCAGGTCCTCGCCTCCGAACGTCAGCCTCCCCGAGCGTGCCCGGACGAGCCCGAGAATCGTCTTCAGCGTCGTCGACTTCCCGGAGGCGTTGCCGCCGAGCAGGCAGACGAGCTCGCCCTCCCCCACTTCGAGGTCGACGTCCTTGAGGATGTGCATCTGGCCGTAGTAGGTGTTGACGCCCTCGAGCCGGAGAAGGGCTCCGTTCGTGCTCATCCGCGCTCGCTCCTCGACGTCCCCAGGTACGCCTCGACGACGCGCGGATCGGTCGCGACCTCGTCGAACGAGCCCTCCGCGATCTTCTCGCCGTGGTCGAGCGCGACGACGCGGTCGGAGATCCCCTCGACGACGTGCATGTCGTGCTCGATCACGAGGATGGTGTAGCCGCCCTCCTCGCGCAGGCGGCCGATGAGCTCCGTGATCTCGTGCGTCTCGACCGGGTTCATCCCGGCCGCGGGCTCGTCGAGCAGCAGGAGCTTCGGCTGGGCCGCGGTCGCGCGCGCGATCTCCAGCCGGCGCCGGTTCGCGTACGAGAGGCTGTATGCCGGCTGCTTCCAGCGATAGCCGACGAGGCGGTCTCCGAAGAAGCCGAGGCGCTCTTCCGCGAGGCGCTCGATCTCGCGCTCCTCGCGCCGCATGCCCGGTGTTCTCAGCACCGAGCGCAGGACGCCCGCCTTCGTGTGGCCGTAGGCGGCGGCCATGACGTTCTCCTTGACGCTCATGTTCAGGAACAGCCGGAGCGTCTGGAACGTCCGGCCGACGCCGCGCTGGGCGATCTTGTGCGGGTCGAGCCCGACCAGCGACCTGCCTTCGAGCAGGATGCGCCCCTCGTCCGGCGGGTACACGCCCGTGATCACGTTGAAGAGCGAGGTCTTGCCGGCGCCGTTCGGCCCGATGACGCTCACGATCTCGCCCTCGCGGACGACGAGGTCGAGGCGGTGGATGCAGGCGAGGCCGCCGAACGACAGCGAGACGCCCTCGAGCTCGAGCAGCGGCGTGCTTTCAGTGCTCACACGACCTCCACGCGTTGCTGCCCGAAGAGGCCCTGCGGCCGGAACGCCATCAGCCCGACCAGCATCGCGCCGATGAGGATGAAGCGGGAGACCGACGGCTGCGGGAGCATGATGTTCTCCCAGACGCAGCAGGCGAGGTAGAGCGTCGGCACCAGGAGCACGTCCCGCCAGCGCGAGTTGCGCACGAGGGTCAGGCCGAGGACGGCCGCGACGAGCCCGAGATACAGCAGGCGTGCCGCTGACCCTGCGGGTAGGCCGTCCCCGGTCACGATGTTCTCGGGGAGGAGCACCCAGTTGGAGACGGCGTCGTCGATCCGGGCTCCTCCGACGCTCGTCCCCTCCACGAGCGACGGGCGCATCGACTCCGCCACACTCGTGGACGACGAATCCGAAGACGATCGTCCCGCCGGCGACGGCGGCAAACCGCCACCACGGCCGCAGCAGCACCGCGAGCCCGATCGCGAGCGCCGCGAAGAACAGGACGCTCGCGTTCTCGGGCGTCTGGAGCGCCTCGAGTGACGCGTTGATCAAGACGGCTCCGAACACGACGCCGAGGATGCTCCCGGACCCACCCAGGATGACCATCGCATAGACGGTGATGAGCAGCGGGATGGCCACGCTGGAGGGGAAGATCGCGCCCTGCTGAGCCGCGAAGAGCGCGCCGGCCAAGCCCGCGACGCCGGCGCCGAACGAGAAGGCCAGGAGCTTGAGCCAGTCGACCGGCATGGTCATGAGCTCCGCAGCGAGCTCGTCCTCGCGCAGCGCGCGCCAGGCTCGACCGGTACGAGACCGGTTGACGAGGTAGAGCACCGCGATCACCAACGCGAGCGCTCCGACGAGGAGGTAGTACGAGGCGTCGAGGCTCGTGATCTCGCGACCGAGGAAGCTCAGGGGATCGATGTCGGAGATCCCGTTCGGCCCCCTCGTGAACCGCGCGTTCAGCACGACCACGAGGAAGATCTGGAGGAAGAACAGGGTCACGATCGCCAGGTAGTCGCCGACGAGCCGGCGTGAGGGGAGGCCGAGCAGAAGGCCCATGACGGCGGTGCTCGCCACGATCGCGGGCAAGCGCCCACTGGGCGTCCCAGTGGCGGCCCGCGTACTCGGAGGCGAGAGCCGCGTAGAAGTACGCGCCGAGGCCGAAGAACGCGACGTAGCCGAGATCGAGCAGCCCCACCCAGCCCACGACGACGTTGAGGCCGAGCGCGAGCAAGGCGAAGACGAGCGTGTCGATCCCGACCTGCATGAGGTACCCCGAGTCGACGAGCAGCGGGTAGGCGGCGAAGGGGACGACGAGCGCGGCCAGCCTGACGACCGGCGGCGTCCGCTCGTAGAGGTCCCGTGCGCGATCGGCCGGCGAGCGCGTGCCGCCCCTCGGCCTGCGCGACCCACTCGTCCACGCCGATTCCGGGCTGCTCGCGTCGCTCGGGTTGCTCGGGCGGCTGGCTCAAACCTTCTTCACCTCCCGCTTGCCGAAGAGCCCCTGCGGCCGCAGGAGCATGAAGACGACGAGGATGGAGAAGACCACGAGGTCGCGGAACGAGCTGTTGAGCCGGCCGCCGGTGAAGTCCTGGATGTAGCCCACGCTCAGCGACTCGACGATCCCGATCAGCAGGCCCCCGAACATCGCGCCCGGGATCGAGCCGATCCCGCCGACGACGGCCGCCGTGAACCCCTTGAGCCCGTAGTTGAAGCCCATGAAGTGGTTGATCTGGAAGAAGACGAGACCGATGAGGACGCCGGCCGCGCCGGCGAGCGCGGAGCCGATGAAGAACGTCGTGACGATCACGCGGTCGACGTCGATCCCCATCATCTCCGCCGCCTCGCGGTCGAACGCGGTCGCGCGCATCGCCTTCCCGAGACGCGTTCGCGTCACGAGGAGCCAGAGCCCGAGCATCATCGCGAAGGCCGCGGCGATGACCACGAGTCGGATCACCCACACCGTGAGCGGCCCCCAGTCGATGCCGACGTCGACGTCGACGAGGAAGTCCGTGTCGTAGCTCCGGAAGTCCGCACCCCACAGCAGGAGCACGGTGTTCTGGAGGAAGAACGAGACGCCGAGCGCGCTGATGAGCGGCGCGATCCGCGGCGCGCGCCGCAGGGGTCTGTAGGCGAAGCGCTCGATCGCGACGCCGAGGAAGCCGCAGCCGATCATCGCGCCGAGCACCATCAGCGAGATCAGGAGCCAGATGGCGACGCTCGGGCTCTCCGCACCGCCGAGCCAGCCGAGGATGCCCCAGCCGAGGAAGGCGCCCACCATGACCACGTCGCCGTGCGCCAGGTTCAGGAGCTTCAGGATCCCGTAGACGAGCGAGAACCCGAGCGCGACGAGGGCGTAGACGCTTCCGAGCGTCACGCCGTTGACGAGGAGCTGGACGAGCTTGTCCCAGTCCATCCGAGCGCCTTATCTCACACGAGCGGCCCACCCGCCAGGGTGGGCCGCTCGCTGTGAGAGTTGGGACCGGGGATCAGCCCGCTGGGGCTGTACCTGCCGCTGGTGACCTTGTAGATCGCGAACTTCGCCGCCCGGACGTCACCTCTTGCCGGTCGAAGCGGATGGTGCCGCCGAGGATCGACGGCGTGTCCGACCTCTGGACGAGCGGGATGAGCTCGGCCCGAGTCACGTTCCCGTCGGCGCACGCCCTGACGACCGCGTTCATCGCGATCCACGCCGCCATGTAGGTCGGAGGCCCGAAGGCGCCGAAGGTCTTGTTCTTCGAGAACCTGTTGTACCCACGCACGATCGGTTGCGCGCTCTTCAGGAAGTGCAGGTCGGCCGCGAAGACCGAGACGTAGCCCAGCCGCGGCTTGTACGACGACGGCGAGTACACGCCGTCCGTCCCGAACACGACCGCCTTCTTGCCCTGCTCGCGCAGCTGCTGGGACAGCGTCTGCGCCTGAGACGCCGTCTGCGTCGCGAAGACGACGACGTCGACCTCGTCACCGACGTTCGCCACGATCGACGAGAAGTCGGTGTCCGTCGCCGGGACCGACTCTCGGCCGACGTCCACGTTCTGGCGCCGAAGGATCCGCCCGATCGCGTTCGCAAGCGGCACCGAGTAGTCGTCCTGCGAGTCCACGATCACGACGTCGCTCGCCTTGAGGTTCTTCTTGACGAAGGTCGCCATCGTCGGCGCCTGGATCCCGTCGTGCGGGACGTTCCGGAAGAACCGCCGGCGTAGGCCCGCTTCGGGAGCGTGAGGTCGACCCGCGTCGCGGACGGGGAGATCGCGAGCAGCTTCGCCCTCTGCAGCAGCGTCTTGCTCGTGATCACGCCCTGGCTGATCGACGGTCCGATGGACGCCATGACGTTCGCGTTCGACACGAACCGCTGCGTGCCCGTCCGCGCCTTCGCGGCGTCGAGCTGCGAGTCGGCCGTGACGATCTTGAACCTCGTGCCCTCGCGCCTGGTTGTACCTGGAGACTGCGAATCGAGCCCAGCTCAGCTGCTCCTGGCCGAGAAAGCCGGCCGGGCCCGTCAGCGGCGCGTTCACTCCCAGCGAGACGTTCGTGCACGCTGACAGCTGGCTGGACGCCTCAGGTCCCGCCGTCTTCGCCACTCCCGAAGTCACGATCGCGGCGAACGCCAGGACCGCAACACCTGCGGCGATCAATCCTTTCCTCATCTGCCCTCCTCTTGCTTTGGCTCTTTCGACGGGGGCAGCGCACCAGTGTTGCCCGTCGCCTCGAACGCCTGCCGGATGTGCATCGAATCGGAGTCGCACCCCGGTGTCAAATTGCGCAGGGCGAAGTAGCGTACGCCGCCTGGACAGCGGGCTGCAGGACAAGGGTGTGCTCGTCACCGGCGCGTCCGGTGGCATAGGATCTGCATGCGCGCGCGCCTTTGCCGCAGAAGGCGCGCGCGTCCTTGTTCACTTCCACCGCGGAGAGGAGCGGGCACGCGCGCTCGCGGCGGACCTCGGCGGCGCGCCGGTGGCGCAGGCGGACCTCACGGACGAGGCCGGCGTCGAGCAGCTCTTCGCGGAAGCGCGCGACGCGCTCGGGCAGGTGGACGTATGCGCGCAGGTGCACGGGGTATGGCCGCGCGAGGACGTGCCCGTTCGCGACCTGCCCCTCGAGCGCTGGGAGGAGACGCTGCGAGCGAACCTCACGACGACGTTTCTCGTCGCGCGCGCGTTCCTCCGCGAGGTCGAGCGCAACGGCCACGGGTCGCTCGTCCTCGTCGGCTCCACGGCGGGCGTCTTCGGCGAGGCCGGGCACGCCGACTACGCCGCCGCGAAGTCCGCCGTCCTCGGCGGCCTCCTGCTCTCGCTGAAGAACGAGATCGTCCAGAGCGCGCCGCTAGGCAGGGTCAACGCGGTCGCGCCGGGCTGGACGGAGTCGCCGATGACGCGCGGGCTCGTCGACCCGGAGCGCGTTCGAACCGTGTCGCGCACGATGGCGCTGCGGAAGGTCGCGCAGCCCGACGACATCGCGGCGCAGGTCGTCGTGCTCGCGTCGGACACGCTCTCCGGCCACGTCAGCGGGCAGGTCGTCGTCGTCGCGGGCGGGATGGAGGGCCGCACGATTCACGCCGAGTGAGGAGGCGCAGATGGCCGAGCCCGAAGGCAGGCGCACGTTCAACGCGTACACGACACCGTTCCTCGAGTACGACCTCGAGGGCCCGGTGCAGCCGGAGCTGAGCTGGCTCCCGGTGAGCTACGACCGCGACACCGGGCAGGGGTGCTACCTCATGCGAATGGAGGCGGGCGCGGTCACGATCGCCCACGAGCACCAGGGGATGGAGGAGTTCCTCGTCCTCGAAGGCGACCTGGTCGACTCGGACGGCGCCCGCTTCGGCCCCGGCGACTTCATCTCGTACGAGCCGGGCACGCGCCACAACTCGTGGACGGAGAGCGGCTGCCTGCTCGCGGTCTTCGAGTGGCAACGCCCCGACAAGCAGCCGACTTCACACCCCGACGAGAGGAGCCGTTCGGGCACCCCATGAAGGGGTCTGCTTATCGCGCGAGCGGGATCGCCGCTAGGCGATCCCGCTCTTGCGCAAAGAGAAGGGCGGCGTCGTCCGCCGCCCCTTCTCGACGCCCCGAAGCCGGTTCGTGATTGCCGTCAGTCCCCAGCTGGAGCCACCTCAGCTATCGGCAGCCCACCCACGGAGCTTGAGCCAAAACGCGAAGGAGACAGCCAGGCGACTTCACACCCCGACAAGAGGAGCCGTTCGGGCACCCCATAAAGGGGTCTGCTTATCGCGCGAGCGGGATCGCCGCTAGGCGATCCCGCTCTTGCGCATGAGGCGGGGTAGCCGCCAAGCCCCCGCCCCGATCCCGGCAGGTCCCTCGAGGAGGAACCGCTGCCCCTCAACTCACCCAACTCGCTCCCGCGACTGCCGCATCGCGCGCCCCGTGAGCGATCCGTACCGTGGGCGATTCCCCCGCTCTGGGCGTCACCCGAGTGGACTTGATCGATCACTCGGTCTGGGTTCACGAGGCTGCTTCACCGCTTCACCCGATCTAGAGTCCGGCCGTGCCCGCCGCCCGGTTCCTGGAACGCCTCCACGAGGGGCCGCCGCTCGTGGGCGACGGCGGGATGGGTGTCCTCGTCTCGAGCGCGGTCTCCAGGCTGCGCTGCCCTGAGGAGGCGAATCTCCGCTCCCCCGACAGCGTCGTCTCGCTTCACCTCGGCTTCATCCGCGCCGGCGCCGACCTGATCGAGACGAACACATTCGGCGCGAACCGGAACAAGCTGCGCGCGCAGTTCCTCGAGGACGACGTGAAGGCAATCAACGAGGCCGCCGTGAAGCTCGCCCGCGACGCCCGCGAGGTGTCCGGCCGGGACGTCTTCATCGCGGGCTCGATCGGACCGCTCGGGGATCTCGCCGGACCGACCACCGAGCGGGCCGCGATCTTCGCCGAGCAGGCCGAGCTCCTCGAGGGCCGCGGCGTCGACCTGCTCCTCGTCGAGACCTTCTACGAGCTCGACGAGCTCCTCACCGCGCTCGCCGCCGTCCGCTCGGTCTCGGCGCTCCCGATCGTCGCGCTGCTCACCTTCGACGAGGACGCGATGACGTTCGGCGGCGTGTCCGCGGCGGACGCTGCCGCCGCGCTCGCCGACCTCGACGTCGCCGCGATCGGCGCGAACCACGGCGTCGGCCCCCAAGCGTCGCTCCGCGCGATCGAGCAGATGCGCGACGGAGAGATGCCGCTGGCCGTCATGCCGAACGTCGGCCTCGCGAGCCTCGCCGGCCGCCGGATCGTCTTCCCGCACGCGACACCCGAGTACTTCGGGGACTTCGCGGCCCACGCGCAGGATCTCGGCGCGCGGATCATCGGCGGCTGCTGCGGGACGACGCCGACCGAGATCGCCGCGATCCGCGCCGCGGTCGACGAGCGCCGCCGCCCGAGGACGCCGCTCGTGGCCCGGACGCGCGAGCTCGTCGTCGCCGCACCCGCGGCCGCGCACGAGACGCTGCTCCAGCGGAAGCTCGCCGCCGGCGAGTTCGTCGTCTCGGTCGAGATCGACCCGCCGCGCGGCGGAAACGCGGAGTCGATGCTCGAGCTCGCGCGCACGCTCCACGAGTCGCCGCACGTCGACGTCGTCGACGTGAACGACAACCCGCGCGCCCGCGCGCGCATGAACGGGCTGTTCGCGTCCGCGACGATCGAGCGCCTCGTCGGCATCGAGACGATCCCGCACCTGACGCCGCGCGACTCCTCGATCGCGGGGCTCGAGTCGATGCTCCTCGCCGCGCACGCGGACGGGATTCGCAACGTGCTCGCGGTGACCGGAGACCCACCCGAGGCCGGCGACTACCCGGGCGCGCGCGGCGTCTACGAGGTCGACTCGATCGGGCTCTCGAAGGTGATCACGCGGATGAACGCAGGCGAGGACTTCAACGGCCGCGAGATCGACGCGCCGACCTCGTTCTTCCTCGGCGTCGCGGTGAACCCGGCCGCGGACGACCTCGACTACGAGCTCGAGCGCTTCGAGCAGAAGCTCGAAGCCGGAGCCGAGTTCGCGATGACGCAGGTGCTCTTCGACTTCGCGTACCTGGACACGTTCCTCGAGCGGCTCGGCCGCCCCTGCCCGATTCCCCTGCTGATCGGGATCTTCTACGTGCGGAGCTACCAGCTCGCGCTCCGGCTCCACAACGAGGTGCCGGGGATCGTCGTGCCGGACCACGTCCAGGCGCGCCTGAGCGACGCCGGCGCTGACGCGGCCGAGGTCGGCCTGACGATCGCGCGCGAGCTCCTCGCCGAGTCGCGCGAGCGCGCGGCGGGCGTCTACCTCATCCCGCCGTTCCGGCAGCCGCTCGCGGCGCTCGACCTGTTCCCGTAACCGTTCCTACGAGCGCGCGCAGTCGGTGACGAGCGGCGTCGTCGACCCCGCCGCCCGGTCGAGGGCGCTCCGGACGAGATCGGTCGGAACGCCGTACCCCCCACGCTCCCCGGCCCGGCGCGCGAAGACCGTCGTCCGGACGCGGCCGCGCGCGTCGACGCCCGGGCCGCCCGAGAGCCCGGGCCGCACGACGCCCCGGATCGCGGTCACGGTCCTCGTCACCGGCCCGCGCCCGTACGCGTCCCGGCCGACGAACGCGCTCGTGCCACCGAGGCGCCCGGGGATCCGCGAGAGCGGGCCGTTCGCCGGATATCCGAGGAGGACGACCCCGACCCCGCGCTCCGGATCCGCGAGCGGAAGCGGCCTCCCCTCGAGCCCCGGCACGCGGAGAATCGCGATGTCGTTCTTCACGTCGAACTCGACGACGCTGGCGACCTGGCCGCCGCCGTCGCCGCGATCGACCCGCGGGCGCTCGATGCCGGCGACGACGTGCGCGTTCGTGACGACCACCCCGCGCTTCGCGATCCAGCCGGAGCCCTCGACCCCGAGCCCGCACGAGACGCCCGAGACGCGCACCACGCTGTCCAGCGCCGCGACCACGTCCGGATCGCGCGCGAGCGCCGAGTTCGGCGGCGGCACGGCGACCGGCGGCCCGACCAGCACGCCGAGGGGATCCACCCCCTCGAGCGTCTCCAGGAGGCGCTCGGGAGGGAACTCCTCGTTGATCCGCGCGAGGATCACCGACCGCTGCACCGCCTGCCGGAGATCGGACTGGCCCGGGAGGTACAGGAGCACCGCCCCCACGGCCCAGCAGAGGACGAGCCCCGCGAACGCGCCGAGCACGAGCCCGGCTCCGGAGTCGAGCTTCCGCAGGCCCGGGACGGCGCCCATCGTCCTCCGCAGCGAGACGCCGAGCATCTCGGCGATGCTCGAGAGCAGCGTGCCGCCGAGGAGCGCCGCCCCGAGCGCGATCAGCGGCGCATACGGCGACCCCTCGTCGAGGATGGCCGGCGCGATCTTCGCGCCGAGGTACGCGCCGAGCGCGAACCCGGCGAGCGACAACGCGCCCCGGACGAGCCCTCGCGAGAGCCCGTACAGCCCCGCGAGCACGACGACGCCGAGCACGATCCAATCAGCGGCGGACACCGCCGAGAGCCTACGCTGCGAGGAAGACCGATCCCCGCCGCGCGGCTACACTGTCGCGGCCCTCGGGGGCGTAGTTCAGTTGGTTAGAACGCCGGCCTGTCACGCCGGAGGTCGCGGGTTCGAGTCCCGTCGCTCCCGTAAAAGTCCCTGCAAATCGGCATGTTGTGTTGTCGACCTAGACGCCAGATTTCGCCGGACTACACACACTCTTCTCTCGAGGGTGGCCAAAGCGACCAAGACCACCCATAACCGAGTCTGGCCACCGCCATTTCAAGCCGATTCGGGCTGCGGTCAGGCTGGGCACGAAAGTGCCGTGCGACTACACGAAACGACCGGAGGTCACGGCCGCGCACCCGTCGACTCCGTCCAATGCATGACAGGGCGCGCGACCAATCCTCTCGAGGTCACGCCTCGGGCCGGGGCAAGCGTCGCCCCCGGCCCATGGAGTGCTACGAGCTACGCCGGACTTCGCCGCCTAGCTCGAAACGC
>CAWCLL010000006.1:0-73768 GCA_963796405.1 uncultured Actinomycetes bacterium | reverse complement strand
GCGCTTGATCAGCGGGTATTCGGCCGCGCCGGGGCCGCGGGCGATGAACCGCTGCGCCCACTTCGAGAGCAGGAAGTCCACGAACCGCTGGGCCTGTCTCGTCTTCTCCGACGCGGAGACGATCCCGACGCCCGCGGCGAGCACGAGCGATCCGGGGTCACCTGCCCGGAACCAGTGGTTCCGCACCGGGAGGTTCGGGTTGTCCGCGAGCAGGTTGTGGAGGTAGTAGTGGTTCACGAGCCCGACCTGCACGTCACCGCGGCCGACCGCCTGCACGACCGTCGTGTTGTTCGGGAAGAACTTCACGTCGTTGTCACGGAGGCCGCGCAGCCAGTCGCGCATCCGGTCCTCGCCGTGGAGGTAGATCGCCGCGCCCAGGAAGGCCTGGAACGAGCCGTTCGTCGGTGCGATGCCGATCTTCCCCTTCCAGCGCGGGTTCGTGAGCCCCCAGATCGAGGTCGGGAGCTGCGACTGCGTCAGCAGCTGCGTGTTCCAGGCGAGCACCCGCGAGCGCGCGCTCGTTCCCACCCAGCGGTGGCTCTTGGTCGTGTACTTCTGGGGAACCTTCGTCCAGGTCTTCTTCGGGAGACGCTTCAGGAGCCCCCGCGACGAGACGAGGCCGAGCGTCCCCGGCTCGGTCGACCAGTACACGTCCGCGGGGCTGTTCCCGCCCTCCTCGACGAGCGCGGTCGCGAGCGCCGCCGACGAGGCGTAACGCACGTTGAGCGCGATCCCAGTCTCCTGCGTGAAGCGGTTGAGCACGGGCTCGACGAGCACGCGATCCCGGCCCGAGTAGATCGTCAGGGAGGCCCCCTGCTGCGCCGCGGTCGCGGCGCCGCCCGCGATCGCCAGCGCCGTCACCATTGCCGCGAGCGCGGCGGCGATGAGCTTCGTCACGTTCTCTCTCCTCTTCCCGTTAGTCGCACCTCATCCGCGGTGTAAGGCAGCACCTTACATCGGCCGTGGATCGGGTGCGCGGGTCTCAGTCGAGGACGGGCGTGTGCCCCTCGTGCAGGCGGATCGAGACGCGGGCGCCTAGCGGGACGACCTCCGTCGACGGTCGCTGGGAGACCAGCTCCACGCCGTCGAGGAGGACGCGGTAGAGGACGTCGTGACCGCGGAACTCGCGCGCGACGACCTCGCCCGGGCCGGCGGGATCGGGCTCCAGCTCGAGGAGCTCGGGGCGGACGAGGACCTTCGCCTTCGCGTCGCGCGCGCTCCCGTTCGCGGGGAAGGCGCCGAGCGGCGTCTCGACGCGGCCGTCGACGACACGTCCCGAGAGGACGTTGGCGGCGCCGACGAACTCGGCGCGCCCAGCGCGAGGCGGGCGCGAAGTAGAGCTCCTCCGAGGTGCCCTCCTGGACGACTGCGCCGTCGCGCATGAGCGCGATGCGGTCGGCGAGCGAGAACGCCTCCTCGCGGTCGTGCGTCACGAGGACGACGGTCACGCCGAGCGGACGGAAGATCTCGGCCACCTCCGCGCGCAGCGTCTCGCGCAGGAACGGGTCGACGTTCGACCACGGCTCGTCGAGCAGGACGAGCTCGGGCGAGGGCGCGAGCGCGCGCGCGAGCGCGACGCGCTGCTGCTGGCCGCCGGAGAGCTCGTGCGGATAGCGGCGGCCGAGGCCGTCGAGGCCGACGATCGAGAGCAGCTCCGCGGTGCGGCCGGGGCGGGCTCGGCGCGGCACGCCGAAGCCGATGTTCTCCGCAACGGTGAGGTGCGGGAAGAGCGCGTAGTCCTGGAAGACCATGCCGACGCGGCGCTGCTCGGGCGGCACCCAGGTGCTCGTCCCGCAGACGGTCTTCTCGGCGACTTCGACGGTGCCCGCGTCCGCGCGCTCGAACCCTGCGATCAGCCGCAGAAGCGTCGTCTTCCCGCAGCCGGAGGGGCCAAGCAGAGCCACCACCTCGCCGCGATCGACGCACAGGGTTGCCCCGTCGACGGCGACGACGTCGCCGAAGCGCTTCGTCACCTCGTCGAGCCGGATCATCGAGCAGGCCATGTAAGGGAAACCTTACACCGGAACGCGCGGCCGCCTCGCATCGACGCCGCGCGGACGCGGCTGTGGGCTTATTGGCGCACTCTTGTTGCTGTTGCAGGGCCAGGCCCTGAAACAAAACAGTTCGCATCGCCGCAGGCCGCGGATACGCTCGCGCGGCGATGCCGCTCGCCGAGATCTACCCGCTCGTGACCGCCCGCGCGCTCTCTCGACCGTTCACGTACGAGGTGGCGGACGACGTCGAGCGCGGCGCGGTCGTGAGCGTCGGCCTCGGTGGACGGCGCGTGCGCGGCGTGGTCGTCGACGTCGGAGTCGACGCGCCGGACGGCGTCGAGATCGCTCCCTCGGGCCCGGTCGTCGACCGCGTTCCCGCGGCGCTCGTCGAGCTCGCGCTCTGGCTCGCGGAGTACTACGGGTCGACGCCGGCGCGCACACTCGCGCTCGTCGCGCCACACGTGCGCGCCCGCAGGGGCGAGCGCCGCGCTCCGGCGCATCGCGACTCGCTCCCCGGCGAGGCCGAGCCGGAGGAGCTGACCCCCGCGCAGCGCGAGGCGGTCGCCCGGGTCGTCGGCGCGCTCGACGAGGGAGGCGGGCACGTCCTGCTGCACGGCCCGACCGGGAGCGGGAAGACGGAGGTCTACCTCCGGGCCTGCGCCGCCGCCCTCGAGCGCGGGAAGGGCGCGATCGTGCTCGTGCCGGAGATCGCGCTCACGCCGCAGACCGTCGGCCGCTTCGCCGCGCGCTTCGGCGACGGCGTCGCCGTCCTCCACTCGGCGCTCACGGACGCCGAGCGGCGTGACGAGCGCGAGCGGATCGCGTCGGGCGAGGCGCGGGTCGTCGTGGGCGCGCGCTCGGCGGTCTTCGCACCGGTTCCCGCCCTCGGCCTGCTCGTCGTCGACGAGGAGCACGACGCCTCGTTCAAGCAGGAGTCCGACCCGCGCTACGACGCGCGCACGGTCGCGGCGAAGCGCGCCGCGCTCGAGGGCGCGGTCGCCGTCTACGGCAGCGCGACCCCGCGGGCGGAGAGCTGGGCGCGGCTCGAGCGGCTCGCGCTTCCGACCCGGATCGGAGCGCCAATGCCCACGGTTCGCATCGTCGATCTCCGCCGCGAGGCGGGCTATCCGCTGTCCGCGCCGCTGCTGGCCGAGCTGGCCGCGGTCGAGGAGAAGGGCGGCCGCGCGATCCTGCTGCTCAACCGGCGCGGAGTCTCCGGCGCGATCCACTGCCGCGCCTGCGGAGTCTCGCGCCGCTGCCGGAGCTGCGACGTGGCGCTCACGCTCCACCGGGACGAGCGGCTGCACTGCCACCACTGCGGATACACGGAGGAGCTTCCGCCGCGCTGTCCCGAGTGTGGCTCGGTCGAGCTCGCCCGTGTCGGCGCGGGCACGCAGCGCCTCGAGGCCGAGCTGGAGCGGCGTGTCCCCGGGCTCGAGCGGATCCGGCTCGACGCGGACACCGCCTCGAAGCCGGGCGCGCTCCGCGAAGCGCTGACGCGGTTCGCCTCGGCCCGCTCGACCGTGCTGATCGGGACGCAGATGGTCGCCAAGGGACACCACTTCCCGGGAGTCGCCGTCGCCGCGGTCGTCGACGCGGACACGGGCCTCGCCTTCCCCGACTTCCGCGCCGAGGAGCGGACGTTCCAGCTCGTGACCCAGCTCGCGGGGCGGAGCGGACGCGATGCGCCCGGGAAGGTGCTCGTGCAGACCTTCCAGCCCGACGCCACGCCGCTCGCGTTCGCCGCCCGCCACGACGTCGCCGGGTTCCTCGCGCACGAGCTCGCGCGCCGCGAAGAGCTCGCGTATCCGCCGTACCGGCACCTCGTGTCGATCGTCGTCTCCGGCCCCGAGCCGCACGGCCCGCGCGCGGCGCTGCTCGAGCTTCGCGAGGCGCTCGGTGCTCCGGGCCTGCAGCTCCTCGGGCCCGCGCCGCTGCTCCGGCTGCGCGGGCGGCACCGCGCCCAGCTCGTCGCGAAGACGACCGCGCCGCGGGACCTCGCCCGCCGCGCGGCAGCCTGGCTCGCCGCGGCCGCTCCGGCGATGCGCCGCGACTCTCTCGCGGCCGTCGTCGACGTCGATCCCCAGTCGCTGTAGCCGGAGCTAGACTCGCCGCGCCGATGACGGACCACGAGCACGATCACGACCACGAGGACGAGCACGACGAGCAGGCGGACGAGGCCGCGCTCGAGCGCCAGGCCCGGCGCATGCTCGCGCTCGCGCGGATCCGCCAGTACGGCGACCCGGCCCTGCGCATGAAGGCGCGCGAGATCGAGAGCGTCGACGACGACGTCAGGCGCCTGGCCGAGCGGATGACGGCGCTGATGCACGAGGCGCAGGGCGTGGGCCTCGCGGCCACGCAGGTCGGTGTCCTCCGCCGGCTGTTCGTCTTCGTGGACGAGGGCGAGGACCGCGTGCTCGTCAACCCGGTGATCACGAAGCGCTCGAAGGAGACCGAGGTCGACGACGAGGGCTGCCTCTCCCTGCGCGAGGTGCTCGTCCCCGTGGAGCGCCCGACCGGGGTCACGATCGAGGGTCTCGACGCCACCGGCGAGCCGGTGAAGCTCGAGCTCGAGCTGCCGTCGGCGCGCATCGTCCAGCACGAGCTCGACCACCTGGACGGCGTGCTGATCCTCGATCACACGGACGACGAGTCGCGCCGCGCCGCGCTCGGGAAGCTCCGGCCGCAGCCCGTCCTCGGGCCACGCGACGGTTGAGCCCCGCGCGGATTCGCCGTCGCCGCCACCGCGCCCTTCGGCGCAGACGTCCTCGAACGCCTTGCCGCGCGGCACGAGATCGCCGCGCTCCTGACGCGCCCCGACGCTCCCGCCGGACGCGGGCGGAAGCTCGCGCCGCCGCCGGCGAAGGAGGTCGCGGAACGGCTGGGCGTCCGCGTTCTCCAGCCGGAGCGCCCGGAGCCGGGTCTCGATCTCGCCGCCCCGACGGTCGTGGTCGTCGCGTACGGGAAGCTCATTCCGGAGTCGCTGCTCGAGGAGCGGCTGTGGCTGAACGTCCATCCCTCGCTCCTGCCGCGCTGGCGCGGCGCTGCGCCGGTCGAGCGCGCGCTCATGGCCGGCGACGTCGAGACGGGCGTCACGATCCACCGGACGGTGAAGGAGCTCGACGCCGGGCCGATCGCGGCGCAGGCGTCGTTCCTGATCGAGGAGGACGACGACGCGGGGGAGGTCTACGCGCGGGCCGCTCCGGTGGCCGCCGACCTGCTCGACGACGTCCTCGGCGGCCGAGCCGGCCTTCCAGCCCGCAGCCGGAGGAGGGCGTCACGTACGCGGCCAAGATCGAGCCCGACGACCGCATCCTCGACCTCGCCCGCCCGGCGCGGGAGCTCGTCGACACGGTCCGCGCCCTCTCGCCGCACATCGGCGCGCGGACGGAGCTCCACGGCCGGCCGGTGACGGTCTGGCGTGCGCGCATCGGCGAGGACGGCGCCTTCGAACCGCTGGAGGTACAGCCGCAGGGCGGCCGCCGGATGGAGTACGAGGCGTGGCTGCGCGGGCTCAGGTAAGCCCGGCGCGGCGAGCGGCGTTCGAGGTTCTCCGCCGGGTCTTCGAGGACGACGCGTACGCGGACCGCGTGTTCCGGTCGGCGGCCGCCGGGCTCGACGAGCGCGACCGCTCCCTCGCGCAGCGGCTCGCCTTCGGTGCCGTCCAGCGCGTGCGCACGCTCGACCACGCGATCGAGACGCTCGGCCGCCGCCCGGTGCGGAAGCTCGACCCGCCGGTGCGCGCGGCGCTCCGCCTCGGCGCGTACCAGCTCGGGTTCGTCGACGGCGTGCCGCGCTACGCGGCGGTGAACGAGTCGGTCGAGCTGGTTCGCGCGGCGGGGCTTGCGCGCGCCGTCGCCTTCACGAACGCGGTCCTGCGACGCGTGGCGGACGGGATCGGGCCGCTGCTCGCCGCGCTCCCGGAGGAGACCGCGCACGAGGCCGCGCTCGCGCATTCGTATCCCGACTGGGTCGCCGAGACCTGGTGGCGCGACCTCGGCGCCGACGGCGCGCGCGCGCTCATGCGCGCCCAGAACGAGCCCGCGGAGCTCGTCGTGCGGCTCGTGCGCGGCGAGATCGACGGCGAGCCGACGGACGTGCCCGGCGCCTGGCGGGTCGAGCGGATCGACGAGGTCGCGCTCGCGGAAGGCCGGATCTGGCCGCAGAGCCGCGCGTCGCAGCTCGTCGGCCTCGCGGTCGGCTCGCGCGACGGGGAGCGCACGCTCGATCTCTGCGCGGCCCCGGGCGGCAAGGCGACCATGCTCGCGGGCGAGGTCGTCGCGGTCGAGGTCAACGAGGCGCGGGCGCGGGAGCTCGAGGAGACCACGCGGCGGCTCGGTGCCGCGAACGTGCGCGTCGTCGTCGCCGACGGCCGCGAGCTTCCGCCCGAGCTCACCGGCTTCGACCGCGCGCTCGTGGACGCGCCCTGCTCCGGCCTCGGAGTCCTCAACAGCCGCCCGGATCTCCGCTGGCGCGCCGAGCCGCTCCCCGAGCTCCAGCTCGAGCTCCTGCGCGCGGCCGCCGAACGCGTGAAGCCCGGAGGGACGGTCGTCTACTCGGTCTGCACGATCAACGCGGACGAGGCCGAAGCGGTCGTCGACGCCTCCGGGCTCGAGGTCGACCCCACGCTCGGAGACGAGTGGCCGCAGTTCCGGCACCCGAGCCGGCCCGAGTTCGTCCTCACGCTGCCGCACGTGCACGGCACGGCCGGCTTCTTCGCCGCCCGGCTCATCGCGCGCTGAAGATCCGGCGCGCCTCCGCGACGTGCTCCGGCATGCCAGACATGCCGGTTCTCGTCCCACGCTCCACGCGAGGTTGTGCGCGACTCCCCAGCCGCGCGCACGCTCCCGGTCGAGGCCGACGTCGGCGAGGACGTCGAGCCAGCGCGTGACCGAGTCGGCGTTGCGGAGGAGCGCGCTGGCCTCGAGCTCGCGCTCGCCGACGAGCGGCTTCGGGTCGATGACGAGCCACGGCTCGCGCTCGGCGCGCAGGACGTTCCCGCCGTGCAGGTCCTGGTTGACGAGGTACGCGGCTGACCGGTCGACGCTGCGATAGACGTCGAGCGCGAGGTCGAGCAGCGAGCGCTCGAAGGGCTCGCCCGCCTCGTCGTACCAGCGCGGGACGTCGCTCGGCCCAGCGCGCCGCCTCGTCGGCGAGGAGCCGGAACGGGTGCGGGTCCCGGATCTCGATCTGGAGCCGTGGCACCAGCGCGGCCATGACCACGGCCTCGTCGACCTGCGCGTCCCACAGCCGCGTGCCCGGCCGGCAGCGCTCCATGAGATACGCCCGCCGCTCGTCGTCGCGCGCGAGCAGGCGCACGGCTCCCTCGCCGCCCCAGCGCTCGAGCGCGTCGGCCTCGTGATCCGACTCGAAGTGCGACGGCGCGTTCAGCTTCAGCACCGCGTCGCCCGCCGGCACGACGAGCGAGTGCGGCGTGTCGACCGGCTCCTCGAGCTCGAGCTCCCACGCGTCCGCGCACTCGCGCACGAGCCGCGGGAGCGCCGCGAGCCACTCGGGCTCGTGCGCCCAGGTCTCGAGGAACGCTGCGGGAAGACGCATCGCGGGAGCCTAAGCCCGTCTCGCGTGCACGAGGATCTCGATCGCGCCGCGCGCTCCGGTCACGGGAGAGCGCAGCGCTGCGGCGACACTCCCAGCCGCACGCCTCGAGGCCGGCTCGCGCACGGTCGGTGGCCTCTTCGAGCTGCGCTGGGTCGGTCGGCGGCGCCGCGAGCCCGAGCTCGAACATCGGCTTGACGAGCGCGATCAGGTCCGCGCCGGGCGCGATCTCGAGCGGCTCGAGCTGCGGAGCCGCCTGGGCGACGGCCAGGTAGGACAGGTCCATCGTGATCACCTCCACGGTGTCGGGGACGAGCTCGCGATCGAGATCGCCGAGATTCACCCGTTCGAGCACGCACGACACGCCGGTCCTGCCGGAGCGAGCCGAGCAGCTGCCCGTAGCCGGCGTCGACCGCGTACACGCGCGACGCCCCTGCCTCGAGCAGCGCCCGCGTGAAGCCGCCCGCGGCGGCGCCCAGGTCGAGCGCGACCCGCCCGGCCACGTCGACTCCGAACGTGTCGAGCGCCGCGCGCAGCTTCGTCTCACCGCGCAGGGGAGTCGAGACGCGCAGCTCGATGCGCGCGCCCTCGCGAACGAGCGAGCGCGGATTGTCGACGACGATGCCGTCGACGAGGACACCTTGCTCCGAGACGTACGCAGCCGGATCCTCGACGTGCGGGTGTGCACGCGCCAGCTCTGCCGCCAGCGTCCGCAGGCGGCGGGCGTTCCTGCCCAAGACCTCCTCCTTTCGTCGCCGTTCCGAAGAGGAAGGCGACGAAGGAGGGCCTCGGGCCCTCGGCTCGACGCGGCCGTGAGCCGCGCTCGGGCCCTAGCGCTACGTGAAGCCGGTCACGCTCGCATCGTACTCCTGCGGCTCTACGATCGGCACGTGACGGAGGACGACGCCGTGTTCGTGGAGCGGGCGCTCGAGCTCGCCGGAGAGTCGCTCGGCGTGGCTCATCCCAAGCCGACGGTCGGCGCGGTCGTCGTCCGCGAGGGCGAGGTCGTGGGGGAGGGAGTCACGGAGGCGGAAGGCCGGCACGGAGAGCGGGTCGCGCTCGACGCTGCGGGCGAGGCCGCGCGCGGCGGGACGCTCTACGTGACGATGGAGCCCTGCGCGCACCACGGCACGACGCCGCCCTGCGTCGACGCCGTGCTCGAGGCCGGGGTCGCGCGCGTCGTCGCCGGCCAGCTCGACCCGAACCCGAACGTCGAGGGCGGCGGGCTCGAGAAGCTTCGGCGCCGCCGGAGTCGAGGTCGAGCTCGCGGAGGGCGAGCTCGCGTTCCGCGCCAGGCAGCAGCTCGAGGAGTGGCGCACGTGGGTCACGCTCGGCCGCCCGTTCGTGACGTACAAGGTCGCGGTCACGCTCGACGGCCGCGTCCGCGTGCCGGGCGAGCGCTGGGTGACGGGGGAGGCCTCGCGTCGCCTCGTCCACGTGCTCCGCGCTGCGTCGGACGCGGTCGCAGTCGGGATGGGAACCGTGCGCTGGGACGACCCGCGCCTCGACGCGCGCGACGTCCCGACCCCGCGCGGCCAGCCGCGCCGCCTCGCGTTCGGCCGCGGCCCGCTGCCCGAGAGCTCCGAGCTCGAGCTCCGCTCCGGGCCGCTGCGCGAGGAGCTCGAAGCGCTTGCCGCCGACGGCGTCCAGTCGCTCCTCCTCGAAGGCGGCCCCACGCTCGCGGCCGCCTTCCTCGAGCAGGATCTCGTCGACAAGCTGCTCGTCTTCGTCGCGCCGAAGCTCTCCGGCGAGGGCCCCGGGATGCTCTCGGGCCTCCCCGGGAAGCTGGAGCTCACGCGCCTCGAAGCGCGCTCGATCGGCGAGGACGTGCTCCTCCAGGGCTACGTCCACGAGCCGTGAATCGCGAGGCGACAGGCTGCGCGGACTGTCGCTTGGACATGTCCGAAAGCTCTCGGAAACGTTCGGTGTCAGACACTCTGCGCGTCCGGCGACCGCGATCGAGCCGCATGGCGAGCCTTCACCGAGCGGAACGAGCCCGCCGTGACCCGCGCGCGGCCGGGTACCGCGGTACACGGCCGGGTCGGACACTGCATCTGGCTGCGGTTAGCCGTCGCGCGATGTTCACCGGGATCGTCCGCGAGCTCGGCCGCGTCGTCTCCGCGGAGACGGACGGCGACGGGCTCGCGCTCGTCGTCGAGGCGCCGGAGACCGCGGGCGCGCTCGCGGTGGGCGACTCGATCTCGATCGACGGCGTCTGCCTGACCGCCGAGACCGTCACGAACGGCCGGGTCTCGCTGCACGCGGTGCCGGAGTCGCTCGCGCGCTCGACCCTCGGCGGCCTCGCAGCCGGCGACCGCGTGAACGTCGAGCCCGCGCTCCGCGCCGGCGACCCGCTCGGCGGCCACTACGTCCAGGGCCACGTCGACGCGGTCGCACGCGTGCGGTCGGTCGAGCAGGAGGGGGACGGGCTCCGCGTCTCCTTCGAGGCGCCGCGCGAGATCCTGCGCTACCTCGTGGAGAAGGGCTCGGTCACCGTGGACGGCGTCTCGCTCACGGTCGCGGAGCTCTCGGAGGACGCGTTCGCGGTCGCGCTCGTGCCGCACACGCTCGCGGCGACGACCCTCGCGACCCTCGAGCCCGCACAGCGCGTGAACGTCGAGGTCGACGTGCTCGCGAAGTACGTCGAGCGCCTGCTGCGAGGGTGAGGGCTACGATCCTGGGCGTGAGCGTCGACGTGAGGACCACTCCCTTCAGCGAGATCGAGGCGGCGATCGAGGACTTCCGGTCCGGGAAGTTCGTCATCGTCGTGGACGACGCGGATCGCGAGAACGAAGGCGACCTCACGATCGCCGCGCAGTTCGTCACGCCGGAGGGGATCAACTTCATGGCGACGCACGCGCGCGGCCTCATCTGCCTCTGCCTGACTCCCGACCGCTGCGACGAGCTCGAGCTGCGACCGATGACCGAGCACAACGAGACGCCGCTCGGAACCGCGTTCACCGTCTCGATCGAGGCGCGCGAGGGGGTCTCCACGGGTATCTCCGCCGCCGACCGCGCGCAGACGATCCAGGTCGCGATCGACCCGAGCTCGACCCCGCACGACCTCGTCCAGCCGGGCCACGTCTTCCCGCTCCGCGCGAAGCCGGGCGGCGTGCTCCAGCGCGCCGGCCAGACGGAGGCCTCGGTCGACCTCGCGCGGCTCGCCGGCCTGAACCCCGCGGGCGTCGTCTGCGAGATCATGAACGAGGACGGGACGATGGCCCGCGTGCCCGACCTCGCGTTGTTCGCCGAGCGGCACGGCCTGAAGATGATCACCGTCGCCGACCTGATCGAGTACCGCCGGCGCACGGAGAAGCTCGTCGAGCGCGTGGTCTCGGTGCGGCTGCCGACGGAGCACGGGGCGTTCCATGCGATCGCCTATCGCGAGCTCCTCGACGACAAGCGCCACGTCGCGCTCGTGAAGGGCGACGTCGAGGGCGCCGAGAACGTGCTCGTCCGCGTCCACTCGGAGTGCCTCACGGGCGACGTCTTCCACTCGCTGCTCTGCGACTGCGGCGAGCAGCTCGCCCTGTCGCTCGAGCGGATCGAGGCGGAGGGGCGCGGCGTGCTCCTGTACATGGCGCAGGAGGGACGCGGCATCGGCCTCCTGAACAAGCTCCGCGCCTACGAGCTGCAGGCGAACGGGCTCGACACGGTCGAGGCGAACCTCGAGCTCGGGTTCCCCCCGGACGCGCGCGAGTGGGGGATCGGGAACCAGATCCTCGCCGACCTCGGCCTGACGACGATCAGGATCCTCACGAACAACCCCGCGAAGCTCAGCGGCCTCGACGGCTACGGGCTGACCGTCGTCGAGCAGGTGCCGATCGAGGTGGAGCCGCAGCCGGAGAACGAGCGCTATCTGACCGCCAAGCGTGAGAAGCTGGGGCACACGATCACGAAGCTCCACCACCAGGGCGTCCGGTTCGAGCCGGAGCCCGATTCCGAATCCGACACGTGAGCAATCCCGACATCGACGAATCCAGCGAGAACGTGCTCTCGGACTGGCCGCGCCGGCCGGACGGGGAGCCGGACGCGGTCTCCGAAGACGACGCGGCCGCGTGGGGCTCGTCGGCCGACATGGAAGCCGACATGGAAGCGGTCGCCGCTCCCGAGCCCGAGCCGAGCCGAGCCCGAGCTCGACGAGCCGGAGGTCGAGGAGATCGACGAGGTCGAGGAGGAGCAGCTCGAGCCGGAGCAGGACGACGACCTCGGCGCGGCGATCGCGCTCGCTCCCTCGACCGAGCACGCCGCCGGCGACCTCGAGATCCCCGAGGGCTATGCGGTCCTCGAGGGCGTCGCCGACGGCGGCCGCAGAGCGGTCGGCCTCGTCGTCTCGCGCTTCAACGGCAAGGTCACGTCGAGGCTCCTCGCCCGCGCGCTCGAGGAGCTCGAGCAGGCGGGTGTCCGGCACGACGCGATCACGATCATGGTCGTGCCGGGCGCGTTCGAGCTGCCGGTCGCCGCGACGGCGCTCGCGAAGACGCGGCGCTTCGCCTGCATCGTCGCGCTCGGTTGCATCATCCGCGGCGACACGCCGCACTTCGACTACGTCGCCGGCGAGGCCGCGAGCGGGATCCAGCTCGCCGCGCTCGAGACCGGCGTCCCCGTCTCCTTCGGCGTCCTCACGCTCGACCGCGTCGAGCAGGCGGAGCCGCGGATCGAGAAGGGCGCCGAGGCCGTCCGCAGCGCGCTCGAGATGGCCGACGTCTTCTCGCATCTGCGGGCAGCAGCGGCACGCTGATCGGTACCATGCTCAGCCGCATGTCCAAGGTCTGCGCCATCTGCGGGAAGAAGCCCGGCTTCGGCAACAACCGGAGCCACTCCATGGTCGCCACGCGCCGCCGCTTCAACCCGAACCTCCAGCGCGTCCGCGTGCTCCTCGAGGGCCGGGCGCAGCGGGCGTACGTCTGCACGCGCTGCCTGAAAGCCGGCAAGGTCCAGAAGGCCCTCTAGGGCCTGCCGCGACGGACTAAGCTCGCGCCGTGGACCGCGAGCACTACGACGTCGCGCCGTCGCCGCTCGGCCGCATCGCGTTCTCGAACGACGCGATCGCGCAGATCGTCGGGTACGCGGCCGCAGAGAGCTACGGGGTCGTCGCGCTCGCGGGCCGGAGCCGCTGGTCGCGCCTCCTGCCCTGGGGCATCAAGAAAGGCGTCGACGTCGGCAGGCGCGCGGACGGCCTCGTGCTCGAGTGCCGGATCGTCGTCGAGAACGGCCTCAAGCTCGCCGAGGTCGCGACCGCCGTGCGCGCGCGCGTCCTGTACGAGGTCGAGCGCATGGTCGGCATCCCCGTCGCCTCCCTCGACGTCCACATCGACGGCGTCCGGGGCCGCTGATGCAGCTCGAGATCGTCCGCACGCTCGCGCGCGCCGCCCTCCAGAATCTCGAGGCGCATCGCGGCCGGATCGACGACCTGAACGTCTATCCCGTGCCCGACGGCGACACCGGAACGAATCTCGTGCTGACTCTGCGCTCGATCGTCGAGACGCTCGACGCCTCGAACGCGCAGGGCAGCGAGGCGGTCGCGAAGGAGCTCTCGCGCGCGGCGCTGATGGGCGCGCGCGGCAACTCCGGGGTGATCTTCTCCCAGATCGTGCGCGGCTTCGTCGACGTCCTCGGCGAGCACGAGGACGCGAGCACGCCCCGTCTGCGCCGCGCCTTCCGCGGAGCGAGCGACGCCGCGTACCGCGCGGTCAAGCGGCCGGTCGAGGGAACGATGCTGACGGTGATCCGCGAGATGGCCGAGGAGGGCGAGCGGAAGGAGAACCGCCGCCTCGAGCCGCACGACTTCCTGAAGACGGTGCTCGCGCGCGGCGAGGACGCGCTCGCGCGCACGCCGGAGATGCTCGAGGTCCTCCGCGACGCAGGGGTCGTGGACGCGGGCGGGGCCGGGCTGGTCGAGATCACGCGCGGGCTCACGCTCGCGCTCGCGGGCGAGCCTCTGCCGGAAGCACCCGTCGAGGGGGAAGCACTGTCCTTCGACGCGATCCACCTGGAGCTCTCGAAGTACCGCTACTGCACGGTCTTCGTCGTCGAGGGCGAGGGCCTCGAGCTCGAGAGCCTCGAGCGCACGCTCGAGGAGATCGGCGACTCGCTGCTCGTCGTCGGGGACTCGAGCGCGCTCAAGGTGCACGTGCACACGGACGAGCCCGGGCTCGCGCTCGCGGCCGGCACCGCGCTCGGCGTCGTCGAGGGAGTCGAGATCGCCAACATGCACGCGCAGACGGCGCAGCGCGAGGAGCGACTGATCGAGCGCCTGCGACCGGCGAGCTGCCCATGCTAGAGACGGGCCTCGTCGCGGTGTGCCCGGGCGCAGGGAAACCGCCGCCTCTTCGAGAGCCTCGGCGCGACGAAGGTCATCGAGGGCGGCCAGACGATGAACCCGTCGACCGCGGAGATCGTCGAGGCGATCGACGCGACGCCCGCGGACGAGGTCCTCGTCCTCCCGAACAACTCGAACGTGATCCTCACCGCGGAGCAGGCCGCCGCGCTGTCGTCGAAGGCGGTTCGCGTCATCCCCTCCCGCTCGGTGCAGGCGGGACTCGCGGCGATGGGCCGCTACATCTCCACGAACGCGGCCGAGCAGAACGAGGAGGACATGCTCGACGCCCTCGCGTCGGTCCGCACGGGGGAGGTGACCGTCGCGTCGCGCGACACCGAGCTCGACGGCGTGAAGATCGTGAAGGGCGCGTACCTCGGGCTCGTCGAGGACGCGGCGGTGACGGCTGGTGACAGTCTCCACGAAGTCGCGCTCGAGGTGGTCGCGCGCGTGCTGGACGGCGAGCAAGGTTGGCTCGGGATCCTGACGGGGGAGGGCGCTCCGCCCGTGGAGGAGCTCCTCGCGGCGGTCAACGCCGCGCATCCGGACGTCGACGTCGAGGTGCACGACGGCGGCCAGCCCCACTACCCGCTGCTCGTCGTGGCGGAGTAAGGGGCATGGAGCCGATCCGGGTGCTGCTCGTCGAGGACAACGAGATCTACCGCGACGCGCTCGCCTTCCTCCTCGGCCGGTACGAGGGGCTCGAGGTCGTCGGCGCGGTGGGGACCGCAGGGGCCGCGCCTGCCGCGTGCGTCGAGCTGAGCGTCGACGTCGCCGTCGTCGACTACCGCCTCCCCGACGAGGACGGCGCCGAGGCGGCGGCCGCGATCCGCGAGCGCAGCCCGGAGACCGCGATCGTCTTCCTGAGCGCGTCGGCGGGCGACGAGGAGCACGACGCGGCCCGCCGCGCAGGGGTCGAGCTGATCCGAAAGGATGAGGGCGTCGACACGCTCGTCGGCGCGATGCGCGCGGCGGCGGGAAGGAGAGGGGCGTGAACCTGACCATCGAGAACACGGCGATCGTGCTCGACTCGACCTCGGACTACCCGGAGGCGCCCGAGCGGTTCCCGAACATGCGCTTCGTCCCGCTCTACGTGCGCTTCGGGGACGAGACCTTCCGCGACTACGTCGAGCTCGGCCCGGACGCGTTCTTCGAGAAGCTGCGCGGGTCGGCGGTGCTCCCGGCGACCTCGCAGCCGACTCCGCAGGACTTCCTGACCGCCTACCAGGCGCTCTCCGGCTACGAGCGCATCTACTCGATCCACGTCTCCTCGAAGGTCTCGGGCACGTACGCGAGCGCGGAGCTGGCCGCGAACGAGCTCGGCGGGGACAAGGTGCGCCTCGTCGACTCGCTGACGGCGTCGCTCGCGATCGCGATGCTCGCCCATGCCATTCAGCGGCGGCTCACCCGCGGGACGACCGACGAGGAGATCGACGCCCTCGTCGAGCGGTTCCATCGCGACTGCAGCGTGGTCTTCACCGTCGAGACGCTCGAGTACCTCCAGAAGGGCGGGCGCATCGGGCGCGCGGCGGCTCTGGCCGGGTCGCTGCTGAACGTCCGGCCGATCCTCGGCGTCCAGGACGGGGAGGTCGTCGCGGTCGCGCGCGTCCGCGGGCGGCAGAAGGCGCTCGCCGAGTTCGAGCGCCGCTTCGCGGAAGCGACCGAGGATCAGGCGGGGCTTCGCGTCGCGATCGCGCACGCCGACGCGGCGGAGTGGGTGGGAACGCTCTCCGAGCTCGTCTGGCGTGTGCGCCCGAAAGCCGAGATCGAGTTCACCGCGAACCTCGGCGCCGTCGTCTCGACGCATGCCGGCCCGGGCGCGGTCGGCTTCTTCTGGTTCCAGGACGAGTAGCGGCAACACGCGGGCCGCGATGCGGCTGTGGAGAGATCGGCACGTCCCTGGCACACGTTCAGGGTCAGACGCTTTGTGCGGACCACCGGCTCCGTCGCTTGGTTGAGCGACAGCGGCAGTCACATGGCATGTGTCCGAAGACCGAAATCGGCACGCATTCGGCACACCTCGAGGGTCAGACCCTGGCAACTGAGACGTCTCTCGGCCCAGATCACGGCAGCTCGGGACCTATAGTGACCGCGTGCCCTCCTCGAGGACCACGGTCCGGCTTCCGGTCGCGTTCGCCGGCCTCGAATCGCCGGCCGCCTGGCCGCGGCCGGCGAGCGTGCCGCGGCCCGAACGCCTCGAGGCGTCCGTCGAGACGCTCGACGGCGTCGGCTCGACGATCGCGCGTCGCCTGAAGCGGATCGGGCTCGAGACCGTCGGCGACCTGCTCTGGCAGCGGCCGCGCCGGTACGAGGCTCCCGTCCCCGCGAAGCGGATCAGCGAGCTCTTCGGAGACGAGGAGGCGACCGTCGAAGTCGAGGTGCGCGCGGCCTCGAGCCGCCGGCGTGGACGGCTCAAGATCCTGACCGCACGGGTCGCGGACGACACCGGCGAGATCAAGGCGACCTGGTTCAACCAGCCCTGGCTCGAGTCGAAGCTCACTCCCGGGACACGAGTGCGGCTGCGCGGCCGCGCGAACCGGTACGGCTTCGCGGTCAGCTCGTACGACCTCGAGGGCGAGGTCGAGACGGCCGACTTCGCGCCCGTCTACCCGGCCGGCGAGGACGTCGCCCAGAAGACGCTTGCGCGGGCTCCGCGCGCAGGCGCTCGCGCTCGTCCGCGACGCGGGCGAGCCGTTGCCCGCGGCGCTCCGCCAGAGCGAGCAGCTCCCGGTGCGTGCCGATGCGCTCGTCGCGCTGCACCGCCCGCGCGCGCTGCCCGAGGCCGAGCAAGGAAGGCTACGACTGGCCTTCGACGAGCTTCTCGTTCTCCAGATCGCGCTCGCGAGGACGGCAGCACTCCGCGAGCAGGCCTCCGCGCAGGCGCTCGCCGCGCCGGGCGAGCTGATCGAGCGCTACCGCGCGTCGCTGCCGTTCACGCTCACCCCGCACCAGGAGGGGGCGATCGGCGAGATCGACGGCGACCTCGGCCGCACGACGCCGATGCAGCGCCTCCTCCAGGGCGACGTCGGCTCCGGGAAGACGGTCGTCGCGCTGTACGCGCTGCTGCGCGCGGTCGAGGCAGGACGCCAGGGCGCGCTGATGGCGCCGACGGAAACCCTCGCCGAGCAGCACTTCCTCACGATCGACGAGCTCTGCCAGCCGCTCGGCGTGCGCGTCTCGCTCCTCACGAGCTCGATCCGCGCCCGCGAGCACGCGGCCGCGCGCCAGCTGATCGCGTCCGGCGACGCGCACGTCGTCGTCGGGACGCATGCCCTGATCCAGGAGGAGGTCGACTTCCACGACCTCGCCGTCGCCGTCGTGGACGAGCAGCACCGCTTCGGCGTGAGCCAGCGGAGCGCGCTCGTCGAGGGCCGCAGCCCGCATGTCCTCCATCTCACGGCGACGCCGATCCCGCGGACGCTCGCGCTGACGGTGTACGGCGACCTCGACGTGAGCGAGCTCGCGTTGCCGCCCGCCGACCGGAAGCCGATCGTCACCGCCTGGGTCACCGACGATCGCAGCTCCGAGGCGTACACGCGGCTGCGGCGGCACCTCGACGACGGCCGGCAGGCGTACGTCGTCTGCCCGCTGATCGAGCAGTCGGAGACGAAGGTGGCGCGCGCGGCGGAGGCCGAGGCAGAACGTCTCCGAACGGGCGAGCTGCGCGGCTACCGCGTCGGCTGCCTCCACGGTCGGCTGCGACCCGCCGACCGGCGCGCTGTGATGGCCAGCTTCAAGGCGCGCGAGCTCGACGTCCTCGTCGCGACGACGGTGATCGAGGTCGGAGTCGACGTCCCGAACGCGACGATCATGATCGTGCAGGAGGCCGACCGCTTCGGTCTCGCGCAGCTGCACCAGCTGCGAGGGCGCGTCGGCCGCGGCGCGGAGCAGTCGTACTGCCTGCTCGTCTCGCGCCCGCGCGAGGAGCTGACCGAGGGCGCCGTCGAGCGGCTCGAGGCGATGGTGGAGACGACCGACGGCTTCGAGCTCGCAGAGAAGGATCTCGAGATCAGGGGCGAAGGCCAGCTCCTCGGCGCCCGCCAGTCCGGGCTGTCGGACCTCCGCTTCGTGCGGCTGCGCCAGGACCGCGAGCTGCTGGAGCGCGCACGCGAGGTCGCGCGCGGGCTCGAGGACGAGGGCCTCCTCGCCGAGGCGGCCGACCGGCTCCTCGGCGAAGCCGAGCACCTGGGCGAGTCGTAGCGCCTTTGGTATCGTGTGACCACGCATGGCCACACGCATGGGCATCCGCGAGCTTCGCGACTCCCTGACGAAGACGATTCGTCGAGTCCGCGCCGGAGAGATCATCGAGATCACGAACGATGGCGAGCCGGTCGCCGTGCTCGCACCGTATCGACGTAGCCCGATCGATCAGCTGATCGCCGAAGGCCGTGCGACACCTGGCCGGCCGTTCAAGCCCCCGAAGCGCTTGGTCGAGGCGAAGGGCCCGATGTCGGCGTCGCGAGGTCGATCCTCGCGCGACCGTGCCGACCGCTGAGCGAGCTCGTCTACGCCGACTCGTCGGCGCTCGTCAAGCTCGTTGTGCGCGAGCCAGTGAGTCGACAGCTCTCGCGGTCTTCCTGAACGAGGCTGCAGATCGCGTCGCGTCGAGTGGCGCTCGCGGATGTCGAGGTTGCTTCGTGCGCATTCGCGTAGCCGAGGCCGAGGATCGAGGGCGAAGACGAGGCCCATCGAGATGCTCGCATGCCTGCGTGCTGCTCGATGTCGACTCGCGACATCGCTCGCTCGAGGCGCGCCGCGCTTGCGGGTCCGTGTCGCTCGCGAACTCTCGACGCGATTCATCTCGCGCCTCTGGCCGTCGAGCCGGGATCCTCGATGCTCGTGACCTACGATCGTCAGCTCGGTCGCGCGGCACGAGCCTCGGGTCTCGCGTCGAGGCTCCAGGCGCGGAGTGAGTTGCGTCAGGACCGCGGAAAGTACGGATAACCGCACCTGCCCGCTCGCGCCTGCCTCACTGTGCTCGAGGACGCGCGCTGCGAGCCTCCGGGCATGGCTCTCGCAGACGTACAGCCAGGCTGCCAGCGCGGCCTCGTCACGGTCGGGCGGCTCGGTCCCGACGATCGCGCTGCCGTGCTCGAGGTCTTCGACGGCCTCTCGGAGCAGTCCCGGCGGCTGCGCTTCCACGGCCCGAAGCCGCGGCTGCCCGAGGCCGAGGTCGACGTCCTCGCAGACGTCGGCTGCTGCGGCCGCGAGGCCGTGGGCGCGGTCGACCTCGTGACGGGCGAGGTCGTCGGGCTCGCGAGGTTCGTCCGTTCGACAGCGAGGACCCGCGCGCCGCCGAGGTCGCGTTCGAGGTCGTCGACCCGTGCCAGGGAAGCGGCGTCGGAGGCAAGCTCCTGCGCGAGCTCTCGACGCTCGCGAAGCGAGACGGCGTCGAGCGCTTCACGGCGCTCGTGCTTCCCGGGAACGAAGGCGCGCTCGCGCTCCTGCGCCGGGTCGGTCGCGTCGCGCACTCGTCGTTCGCCGACGGCGCGCACGAGCTCGTCGTCGAGCTGTAACTCTCTCCGCGTGCGGATCGTCGCCGGCTCGAGGAAGGGCCACCGGATCGCGGCGCCGAAAGGCGCGGGCACGCGGCCGACCGGCGATCGCGTCCGCGAGGCCGTCTTCTCGATCGTCGGGCCGGTCGACGACGCGACGGTGCTCGACGTCTTCGCGGGCTCGGGCGCGATGGGCCTCGAGGCGCTCTCGCGCGGCGCCGCGCGCGCGGTCTTCGTCGAGTCCGACCGCGACGCCTGCCGCGTCATCCAGCAGAACCTCGAGAAGCTGCGCCTGACCGGTGCGGTCGTCCTCTGCCAGGACGCGACCCGGGCGCTGCGCGAGGAGAAGGCCCGCGCGCACCGCTACGACCTGATCCTCGTCGACGCGCCGTACGAGGAGTGGGATCGCTTCGCGGAGCCGCTCGCCGAGCTCCTCCCCGAGCTCCTCACGGACGACGGCGTCGCCGTCGTCGAGACGGAGTCGCGCGTCGAGCCCGAGCTTCCCCTCGCCGTGCGGACGAGCCGCCGCTACGGTTCCGCACGCATCACGGTCTTCTCCCGATGATCACGGCAATCTGCCCAGGCTCGTACGACCCCGTGACGAACGGTCACGTCGACGTCATCCGCCGCGCCGCGGCGATCTTCGACCGCATCGTCGTCGGCGTCGTGCGCGACCCGCTGCACAAGGAGACGCTGTTCACGGTCGAGGAGCGCGTGAAGTTCCTCCAGGACGCGCTCGCGTCGCTGCGACAACGTCGTCGTCGACGTCTTCTCCGAGCTCGTCGTCGACTTCGCCAGAAAGCACGACGCGCAGACGATGGTGAAGGGCCTCCGCGTGATCTCGGACTTCGAGTGGGAGTTCCAGATGAACCACCTGAACCGCCAGCTCGCGCCCGAGATCGAGACCGTCTACGTCATGGCGAGCCCGCTGTACAGCTTCGTCTCCTCGAGCGGCGTGAAGGAGATCGCCTCGTTCGGCGGCCGCGTCGACGAGCTCGTGCCGAAGGCCGTCGCCGAGCGCTTTGCGGAGCTGTATCCGGACGGTCGGCCCGGGCGCCCCGGTCTCACCGCAGGAGTAGCGTCTCACCCCGCCAGTAGACTTTTCGGCCATGGACGTCCTCGTTCTCATCGACAAGCTCGACGACCTGGTGCACAACGCCAAGGCCGTCCCTCTCACCGACCAGGTGCGCCTCGACCGCGAGGAGATCTACGAGATCCTCGACCAGATGCGCGCCACGATCCCGGAGGAGATCAAGCAGGCCCGCTGGATCGTCAAAGAGCGCCAGGAGATGCTCGCCGAGGCGAAGCGCGAGTGCGACCGGATCATCCAGGAGGCGCGGGAGCAGGCGATCCGGGAGGCGTCGCAGACGGAGATCGTCAAGCTCGCCGAGCGGCAGGCCGAGGACATCGTCGACGAGGCCCGCCGGTCGGCGCGGGAGACGCGGCTCGAGATGGAGGACTGGGCCGACAGCATCCTCTCGACGCTCGAGGTGAACCTCGACAAGTTCCTCGGCGCGGTGAAGCGGGGGCGCGAGCGGCTCCACGAGCGCTCGCAGGAGACGGTCGTCGCCGGAGTGGGCCCCGAGCCGATGGAGCCCGAGGAAGTCGACAGATTCGCCTAGCGGATCTGAGCCTGCGTCCACTCGAACTCGGCCCGTAGTCCCTCTTCCACCGACGTGGTCGGATCGAAGCCGAGGTCCCGCCGCGCGCGCGTCGTATCGGCGCCGGTGTTCCGGACGTCGCCCCGTTCGAACTCGACGTGGCGCACGTCCAGCGGACGGCCGCGAAGGAGGCGATGTGCTCGAGCGCCTCGTTGACGCTCACGCGCGAGCCGCCGCCCACGTTGTAGACCTGACCGCGGGCGGCCGGTGAGGTCGCAGCGGCCCTCGTCGCGGCGACGACGTCGGCGACGAACGTGAAGTCGCGCGTCTGCTCGCCGGTGCCGAAGACGGTGAGCGGCTCCCCGCGCACCGCCGCGCGGCAGAAGCGGTTGAAGGCCATGTCGGGCCGCTGGCGCGGTCCGTACACCGAGAAGTACCGCAGGGAGACCGTGTCGACGCCGTAGTTCCCGTGGTACAGGACGCAGAGGTGCTCGGCCGCGAGCTTGGTGACGCCGTAGGGGGAGAACGGCTTCGGCAGCACGTCCTCCGGCGTCGGAAGCACCTCCGCATCGCCGTAGATGGACGAGGAGGACGCGTAGACCACTCGCTTGTCGGGCCACTGCCTGGCCGCCTCGAGCAGACGCTGGGTCGCGAGGACGTTGTTCCTCGCGTAGGACTCGAAGCGGTCGCCCCAGCTCGTGCGCACGCCGGGCTCGGCGGCCAGGTGGAAGATCGCGTCGCACTCCTCGACCAGCGGCTCGAGTCGCAGCTCGGCGAGATCGTCTTCGCGGAAGGAGAACGTGTCGAACTCCTTCGCGCGCTCGAGGTTTCCGAGCTTGACCTCGGCGGCGTAGTTGTCGACGAAGGCGTCCACGCCGACCACCTCGTGGCCGTCGCCGAGCAGCGACTCCGTGAGCTGCGAGCCGATGAAGCCCGCGCAGCCGGTGACGAGCGCCCTCATCGCCTAGCGAACCGACGCCATGCTCGCCGACTCGTCGAGGATGAAGCGGCCGCTGAAGCGCAGCCACCCGCGGGCCCCGGCCGCGGGCGCGACGAGGAACTCGACCGCCTTCTCGACGCCGTGGTACGTGGCGCCGCTGTCGGCGTCGTAGAGCGCGACCCCGAACCGGAAGCGGCCGTCCACGACCGGGAGGCGGTCGAGCTCGAAGCGGAACACGCGCTCGCCGGGCGAGCCGTCCCAACCGAGCTCGGCGGTCGACTGGACGTGCGAGCCGAGGAGGCCGCCGCTCGAGTCGCGGAGCTCGACCGCGATGTCGGGTGAGCGGCAGCTTCGACTCGGAGGCGAGCCAGATGCGCAGGACGGCCGGCTCGTCGGCGCCGAGCTCGTGCCCTTCCACGCCGCCCGGCCCCTCGAGCGTCACGCGCGTGACGCGGACCTCGCGGCTTCCCCATTCGGACGGGCCCGGGCTGCGCTCGGGTGTGGTCGACTCCTGCTCCGCGAGCAGGGCCGAGTAGTGGCGCAGGGCGTCGTGGGTCTCTCCGTCGAAGGCGACCTGGCCGCCGTTGAGCAGCACCGCGCGGTCGCACATTCGCTCGACGGCGGCCGGGGAGTGCGAGACGAAGACGGTCGTCCCGCCTTCCCGCTTGAACGACATGATCCGGTCCATGCACTTGCGCTGGAACGCCTCGTCGCCGACCGCGAAGACCTCGTCGAGCAGCAGGACGTCGGCGTCGAGGTGCACGGCGAGCGCGAACCCGAGGCGCATGTACATCCCCGACGAGTACGTGCGCACGGGCAGGTCGATGAAGCGCTCGAGCTCGGTGAACTCGATGATGTCGTCGAGCGAGTCGCGGATCTGCGCGCGCTTCATCCCGTAGATCGCGCCGCTCAGGAAGATGTTCTCCCGCCCCGTGAAGTCGGGGTGGAACCCGGCGCCGAGCTCGAGCAGGGATCCGACCGAGCCGCCGACCGCGATCCTCCCGCTCGTGGGCTTGAAGATGCCCGCGAGCAGCCGGAGGAGCGTCGTCTTGCCCGAGCCGTTCCGGCCGACGATGCCGAGCGACTGCCCGGGCTCGATCTCGAGCGAGACGTCGCGGAGCGCCCAGATCTCCGCCGGCCGCTGGTGGCGGCGGCGCACGATCGCCTCCTTCAGCGTGATGTTCCGCGTCGGGTAGACGAGGAACCGTCGGCTGACGTTCTCGACCGTGATCGCGCCGGGCTCCATGCGGATGAGCGTACTGAAAGCGCCTGCCAATCCAGGCTCAGAGCGAGGCCGCGAGCCGGTCGTCCAGGCGGCCGAAAGCCCACGCCCCGAGCGCGAGCGACGCGAGGGCGACTCCGACGGAGTAGAGCACGTCGCCCGCCGCCGGCACCTCCCCGAAGAAGATCGGATCGCGGATCGCCTCCACGATCGGGGCCATGACGTTCCCGTAGTAGAGGACGTTCGCGACCGTCTCGTGCTCGCTCGAGCCCGGGCAGCAGGTCGAAGGTGTAGAAGATCGGCGTCAGGATGAACCAGGGGACGAGGATCGTCGCGAGCAGGTGCTCCACGTCCCGGAAGATCACGGTCGCTCCGGCGACGACGATCGCCAGCCCGCTCGCGAGCGCGATCAGCGGCACGAGCAGGGGGATCGCGATCCAGAACGTCGTGCGGGTCTCCGGCCGGACGACGAGATTGAGCGGAACGACGATGAGCAGCAACGCGAGCAGAGTCGTCAGATTCGTAGCGACGACGGCGAGCGGCAGCAGCTGGCGCGGGAAGCGGACCTGCTTCACGAGGTTCGCCTGCCCGAGCAGGCTCGTCGACGACATCTGGAGCGACGACTGGAAGAACGTCCAGCTGATGAGGCCCGAGATGACGAACAGCGGGTAGTTCTCGACGGACACGGCCTTCAGCAGGAGCGAGAAGAGCAGCCAGTACCCGACCATGAGCATGATCGGGTAGATGAGCGTCCAGGCGAGGCCGAGCGAGGACCCGCGGTAGCGGACCCGGAGCTCGCGACGGAAGAGGCTCTCTGAAGAGCTCGCCGTGCTTGAAGACGTCTGCGTAGAGGCTCAAGGCGAGGCCAGTCTAATTCCGACCTGGTTCCACTAGCATCGCCTCCGGAGTGGCCGAGAGCTGAGAGAGAAGCCGATCATCGACGTCGAGCGCTCTCGTCGCGGACCTGAAGCAGCGCGCCGCGCGCGAGCGGGCCGAGGGGCGCTACGCGGACGCGGACGAGCTCGCCGCGCTCGAGCTCGAGGTGCCTGCCTCCGGAGCGCCCGCCGGGAACGCTCGCGGAAGGCTTCGACCTGGGCGGCACCGGGCAGCGCATCCGCTTCCGCCCCGAGCTCGGCTTCTCCTCGAAGCCGGTGATCGGACCGGTCATCACCGGCGTCAAGAAGCTCAACCTGCGCCTGCTCTTCTACGTGCTCGACGACCTCGTCTCCGGCCTGACGATGAGGTTCACGGGCACGACGATGGCGAGCATGGCGAGGAGGGTGGTCAGGTTCGTGGCGACGACCGAGAGGGGCAGCAGCTGGCGCGGAAAGCGCACCTGCTTCACGAGGTTCGCCTGCCCGAGCAGGCTCGTCGAAGACATCTGGAGCGACGTCTGGAAGAACGTCCACGTGACGAGGCCCGAGATCACGAACAGCGGGTAGTTCTCGATCGCCACCGCCTTGAGCAGGACGGAGAAGAGCAGCCAGTAGCCGATCATCAGCATGAGCGGGTAGATCAGCGTCCAGGCGAGGCCGAGCGACGATCCCCGGTAGCGGACGCGGAGCTCGCGACGGAAGAGGCCGCGGAAGAGCTCGCCGTGCCGGAAGACGTCCGCGTACAGGCTCAAGGCTGGGCCAGTCTAGTTACGGCCCGGTCACTTCAACGCGCGCAGGACGACGTGCACGCTCGTCCAGGTTGCGCCCGCCTTGTGCTTCACCACGAGGTGCGGGTAGTGCGCCCGGTGGGGGAGTCCGGCTCGAGTGCGGGCGGCGACGGCCTCCTCGATGTCGATGACGACCCGCATCGTCGTCTCGGAAATGGTCAGATCGAGCGGCTCGACGAGCTCCCACAGCTCTTCGTCGAAGAGGGCGCGGAGCTGGACTTCGTCGAACAGCAGGATGCCGGGGAGCGACTCGAGGTCGCCGGCGATCCGGTACTCGGTGGAGAGCGCCGCGATCCCACCCGGGCGGAGCACGCGATGCATCTCGGCGAGCGCGCGACGAACGTCGGCGTGGCTACCGAAGTGCTCGATCGAGCCCGACGAGAAGACGCCGTCGAAGGTCGCGTCCTCGTACCGAAGCTCGAGCGCGTCCATGTGCTGGACCACGAGCCGCCGTGGGTTCCATGGGCAGGTCGCGAGCGTTCCCGGATTCGTAAGCATCTCTGCGGGCGACTCCGACCCCCACTCCTGGTTGTCGAAATAGAGGTCGGTGGCGAAGACGCGGCCACAGTGGTTCGTGAGCCAGAAGATCGTCGACTCTGCACCGGCGCCGACGCCGAGTACCTCGCTGGTAGGGCCGAGCACCCCGAAGTCGCGGAACGCCCGCAGACCCATTGCGACCTCCCAGTGCTTCCGCTGCTCGACGCTGTTCGGGAAGGCGGGCCCGAACAACTCGACGTGGCTGGCGTAGGCCTCGCGGATGAGGTCGCGCAGCTCGAGATCGGCGAAGTCTTCGAGCTCACAGACCTTGCAGTAGCTCACTCGTGCGGATCCCATCGTGCTGGAGAAACGACGTCTACGGCGAGCCGGACGGCGTCCAGCCCGATCGAGCTCAGCGTACGCTGCTGCCGTTCGGCGCGCGACCTCGGGCCACGTATGGCGCTTGTGCAGCTTCAACGCCGAAAGGCGCGCCCGGACTCGCTCGTCGGTGAGCGTCCGCTCCAGCGCTTCGCGGATGGAGCGCGGCTGGGTCGGCTCGAACAGCGCGACGTCGTCGTCGACCAACTCCACGAGCGAGGACGTGCGTCCCGTGAGCACGGGTGCTCCGCACGAGATCGCCTCCGCCACCGGGAGGCCGAAGCCCTCGTAGAGCGAGGGGTAGATGACGAGATGTGCAGCCTGGTAGAAGAGCACGAGCAGGTCTTCGGGCACGTAACCGCTGAGGTGAACGTCGTGGGCGATGCCGAGCTCGTCGAACCGCCGGCCGAACGCCTTCCGCTCGGCTGCCTGGACACGGCCCGCGATGACCAGCGGGTGGGACGTCCGTAGGTCCGCCGGCAACGCGGCATAGGCCATGAGCAGGCGATCGATGTTCTTTCGGTGGTCGATACCGCCGGTGCAGAGCACGTAACCCGGAGGCACCCACGGCTCCCGCTCTCTCAGGTTCGCCAGCGCCGCCTCACGGCTCGCAGGGGGTACGAAGTGCTCGGATGCGGCCGCACCCACGAGCCGGATCCGATCAGGATGGATCTCGAGTCGCTCGGTTGCGTCTCGCGCGGTCGCCTCGGAGATGACGTGGAGGTGGTCGGCTCGCCGCAGCGTCGCGAGTCGCGTGTGATAGCGGACGCGAGCCACGGGGTTCGCGAGATACGCATCGGAGAAGATCTCGGGGATCAGGTCGTAGAGCGTGACCGCGATGCGCAGTCCCGCCTGACTGGCCGTTGACGGCCAGATTCGGCCGATCCGTGCGGCTTCGAAAGGGGATCCGATGTGGTAGACGTTCGCGCCCGCGAGGTCGACGCGATCGTTGAAGTCGAGACGCCACCGCGGGATCGAGTCGATAGCGTCCGGCACGGGGAGATCTGGGTTCAGGAGGTACCGCGAGACGACCTCCGGATACTCGCGCTCCAGCGCGCTGGCGAGCTCCCTGACGTAGCGGGCTATGCCTCGCTCCGCGAAGACTCGGCTCTGCACTCCCTGGATGTCGAGCAGGACCGTCATGGTCGGAAAGACCCGCGAGCGTCAGCTCGATCGGCGTGCCGTCACGAGCGCAACTTGCCCCGGACCGTCGCCGACGGGCTCTGCGTCCTCGCCGTCGACCTGCCAGCAGGTGGGGTCCGTCCGGTGCACGATGGTGAGGTCGTCGACCTCCCAGCCCGCGAGCAGCTCGTCGAGGTGTTCTCGATCGTAGGTCCGCTGGAACGCGTCTACGTGGAACGACTCCCCGAACGGAGCGGTCAGGATCAGCAGTCCACCGGGAGCGGTGAGCTCGTGAATGCGGCGCATCGCAGCGATGTCTGCGTCGGCGCGGTCCTCCTGGCCGTAAGCGGGCAGGCCCAGGTGCTCGATCGTCGAGAGACAGATGACGCCGTCGAACGCAGTGCTCGTGCTCCAGTCCTCGATCCGGCTCTGAACCGACTGGAGTCGCGGATGCGACAGGGGATATGGGCGTGGATCGACCGCGGTCACCTCATATCCGAGTGACGCGAGTGACAGTGCGACGGTGCTCTCTGCTGCGCCTACATCGAGGATCCTGGCGGGCTTGCTCAGCGCACCAAGTGCGCGGAAGACGTACGGGACCTCGGCGATTCGCTCGGTGACGTGCTCGACCTCGACGCGGCCCTCGTGATGCAGGACGAGGACCGGTGGGTTGAACCAGAGTCCCTCCTGCGCCGAGAAACCGGCGTTGCCGAGGGCATAGTTGAGGAAGCTGGCCACCTCTGGGTCGAGGTCGGCGACGCCATCGATGAATCGCTTGCCCGGCGGCTGTTCGAGGAGCAGACCGACGTTCTCCGTCTCGCGCAAGATGTCGTCGAGCGAGCGCCCGATGACCGTCAGCGCTTCGACCTGCGCGTCCGCGTTCGCTTCCTGTAGCGCGTGCAACGCCTGCAGCGCCGCCGACGCCTCCAACGCGGGCGCGGACTCCAGCCGCGCCATGAGCTCGTCGTGCCTGGCGTCGATGTGCTCGAGCAGCCCCTGGATCCGCGGGTCGACGAAGCGTCGGGCAGGCCACAGCACCCCTCGTCCGGCCGCCTTCAGGCTCCCCTTGACCGGCGAGGCCGGCGGCTTCGAGTCCCCGTCGGTCCCCATGCCGGAGAGAATATGGGCTGTATGTCGCTTCGCGTGGCTAGCATCGGCGGGCGATGACGGAGAGACGCATCGTCGACACCGAGGAGATCGTCGCGGAGCTGAAGACGCGCGTCGCGCGCGAGCGCGCGGAAGGGGAGTACGCGGAAGCGGACGAGCTGGCTGCGCTCGAGCTCCAGGTCCCCTCCGAGCACGACTCGAGCATGCTCGCCTACGGGTTCGATCTCGGCGGCACCGCGGGACGCATCCGCTTTCGGCCGGAGCTCGGGTTCTCCTCGAAGCCTGTCGTCGGCCCTCTCATAACCGGGGTCAAGAAGCTCAACCTGCGGCTGCTCTTCTACGTGTTCGACGACCTCGCCCGCCAGGCTGACGCGGCGGTCGCTCGGCTCGAGTCGGCGCTGGCCGCCGAGGCCGCCGCGCGCGAGGCGTTGTCCGAGGCGCTCGACGCGGAGGCGGATGCCCGCCGCGCGGCCCAGAACGAGGTGCGCACGCTCACCGAGCGCATCGCCGCCCTCGAGGAGCAGGCGAAGCGCTCGTAGCCAGCACTGGCGGCCGCCAGGTCGCACGGAAGGTTTCCGTAAAGACCTGCGCGTTTAGGCGCACTGCATTCGCGGTGAAGACTACGATCATGCCGGTGTGCGCTGGGGGCTTCGTGTGGCCGATTCTCGCGGACAATCGACTGAAGAACGCACGCGGCCTCTCGCCGGCGGCGTCGCGGTGAGCTCAGCGGAGGCGACTCCCGCACCTGCGACCGCGCCCGGCGAGCACTCCGCGCCAGAGCTGTCGGTCGTCATGCCCTGCCTCGACGAGGCGCGCACGCTCGGGATCTGTATCCGGAAGGCTCAGGCGTCCTTCGAGCGGCTCGGAATCCGCGGTGAGGTCATCGTCGCTGACAACGGCTCGACCGACGGATCGCGGGAGATCGCCGAAGAGCTCGGCGCTCGTGTTGTGCCGGTTGCCCAGCGCGGCTACGGAGCCGCCCTCACCGGAGGCATCGCGGCCGCGCGCGGCCGCTGGGTGATCATGGGCGACGCCGACGACAGCTATGACTTCTCGGACCTCGAGCCGTTCGTCCAGCGCCTCCAGGAGGGCTACGACCTCGTCGCCGGCAACCGGTTCGAGGGCGGGATCCGAGAGGGCGCCATGCCGTGGCTGCACAGGTGGTTCGGGAATCCCGTGTTGTCGTTCGTCGGCCGAAGGCTCTACGGGGCACCCGTGGGAGACATCTACTGCGGGATCCGCGGCTTCGACCGCGAGAAGATCGCAGCCCTCGACATCCGGTCGACCGGCATGGAGTACGCGATCGAGATGATCGTGAAGGCGACGATGAACGGCCTGCGCGTCGCCGAGGTCCCGACGACGCTCTCCCCGGACGCGGAGGGACGGGAGCCGCACCTCAACACGTGGCGCGACGGCTGGCGCTCGATCCGGCTGTTGCTCCTCTACAGCCCCAAGTGGCTGTTCCTGTATCCGGGCCTCTTCCTCCTGCTCGCCGGGATCGCCGGGATGGTCTGGCTCCTGCCCGGGAATCGGGCGATCGGCCCGGTTGGCTTCGACGTGAGCACGCTCCTCTACTTCGCGCTCGCCGTCGTCATCGGCCTGCAAGCGGTGTACTTCTTCCTCACGGCGAAGTGGTTCGGAATCACCGAAGGCCTGCTTCCCGACGACCCACGCATCCGCGGGCTGATCGAACGCCGCGGGAGGCTCGAGATCGGGCTCCTCGTCGGCGTCCTCCTCGTTGCCTGCGGGCTCGGCCTGTCGGTCTACGCCCTCGCAACCTGGAACCAGGCCGGTTTCGGGCGTCTCGACTACCCGGACACGTTGCGAATCGTCATTCCGGGCGCGATGCTGATCGCGTGCGGGATGCAGACCGCCCTGTCCGCACTCTTCCTGAGCGTGCTGGGACTGCGGCGCAGGTAGCGCACTGCGGATGACGACGAACGCGAGCAACGCCGCCGGCTCGCTCCCGGCCTCGAACGCCTGGCGCGTGCGCGAGCGCGCGTCGTTCTGGGTCGTGCAGCTCGCACCTTTCGTGCTGGCGCTGGCGGCATATTCCGCCGCCTTGTTCGTGATGAGCCCGGACGCGACCGGCGACGAGCCTCACTACATGGTCGCGGCCCAGAGCCTGGCCTACGACGGCGACCTCGACCTCACCAACGACTATGCGAGTCGCGAGCGGACCGAACGGGTGGCGGGCTCCCTCGCGCTCGACACGTACGGTCATGCGGCCGACTACAGGGACTCGGGCGAGCTTCGCCCGCTACGCGGCATCGGGATGGCCACCCTGGCTCGCGCCGGCCGTTGCGTTGGGCGCGGAGACGGGCGTGCGCCTGCTGATGGTGCTCATCGCCGCGCTCCTCGCCGATCAGTTGTTTCGGTTGCTCAAGGATCTCGGCTTTCGCCGGAGGTACGCAGCTCTGGCCTGGGTCGCGGTGGCGTTCTGTTACCCGGTGCTCGCGTTCTCCAGCCAGGTCTACCCAGAGCTTCCCGGCGCCCTGCTCATCGTCATTGCTCTCCGAGTGATGGTGAAGCGCGCGTCTTCCCCGCTTGCGCTCGCCGTCGGATCAACCGCCGCCGCTTTGCTCGTGTGGTTGCACGTGCGCTTCATTCCCGCTTTCCGCCGGCTTGCTCCTCGGGCTCGTCATTGCCGCGTGCCGGGCTACTCTGCCGGGAGCTGCCGACCCGCGAGCGCCCGGGCTGATTGGCGTCGTCCGCGCGGCGTGGGCCGAGCTGGTGCGATGCGCCCGAATTCTGACGAAGGAGTGGCGAACCGTGACCGTGCCGATTGCGGTCCCGTATCTCAGCCGACATCGCGTTGTTCGCCGTGGTGTCGTATCACTTTTACGGCACGGCTCACCCGACCGCGCCGTACCGCGCTCTCTCGGACCGACCGCCGGGACGGGAGGCTGGTCGTTCCTGTACGAGTTTGCCCTCGCCGACGTGCTCGAACCCGGTTCACGGTTGGATCCCGTACGTGCCGGTGCACTGGTTGGGCCTTGCTGCCCTCGGGTGCCTCGTCGTCCGCTGGCGATGGGCCGCAGCCGCCTGCATCGCTGTGCCGGTCGGCTACGAGCTTCTCCTTGCGAGTGCGGGCGCCGGGGGCGGCTTGGCAGTTCCCGGCGCGGTACCTGATTCTCGTGATCCCGCTCATCGCAGTTCCGATCGCTCTCGTGATCCAGGAGGTTCGCGCTGCGCTGCGTCGTCTTCTTCCCGCTGCTCGCCGTCTCGCTCGTTTTCGCGGCAGCGACCGTGCAGGAACACCTCCACCTCTACCCGGCGAGCGAGAGGCCGCGGCTCTTCGGCGCGCGGACCACAGCGAGCCTGTTCCCGATCACGAATCCCGAGCCGGCCCCGACGTCCTTCACCCTGTCTCCGGGCGCCTTCGGCCCCAATACAGGGCGCGTGCAGGACGGGTACGCCGTCGCCAAGCCCGGTGACGCGCCGAACTACCTGCTCTATGGGCCGTACTCGGCGCTGAAGCGCGGCACCTACCGGGCGACCTTCCAGCTGGCCGCCACCGGGGCGCGCCCGGGCTGGAGGGTCGCCGTGCTCGATGTCACGAGCTCACCGCCGGTGAAGGTCCTGGCCAGGAAGGCGCTGACTGCCGGCGAGCTCGCATCGCGCCGCATGACCGATGTCACGCTCGAGTTCTCGAACCCCAACGGCGGTCTGATCCAGACAACTGTCTTCTACGAGGGGCGCGGCACAGTGCGGGCGGGGCAGGTCATGGTCGAGCCTGAGGAGACGAGCGCGCAGGCTTTCGGCCGACTGCCCGACTGGCCCAAAGCGTTCGGCTGGGTGATCGCCACGGTCGTGGCGGGCTGGCTGCTCGTCGTCGGCATGAAGCGTGCTCAGCGACACCGCTGAGTCGGAGGTCTCCGGCGCTGGGGCTGCCAGGAGGACGCGACTGAATACGCGGCGTACGGCACGTCGCTTAGCCATGCACATCTGCATCGTTTACGACCTCCTCTACCCCTACACGATCGGCGGGGCCGACCGCTGGTACCGGAGCCTCGCCGAGCGTCTCGCCGCGGAGGGCCATCGCGTCACCTACCTGACGCTTGCGTCACTGGCCCGACGGCGAAGCCGTGGAGGTGCCGGGAGTCGAGGTCATACCCGTCGGCCCCAGGCTCGAGCTGTACACCTCGAGCGGACGGAGGCGGATCGGGCCGGCGCTTCGCTTCGGCCTGGGCGTCCTCCGCCACCTCACCCGCGCAGGCGCGCGCTATGACGTCGTCCACACTGCCGCGTTCCCCTACTTCTCGCTGCTCGCGGCCGCCCTGGCCCGGCGACGACATCGTTTTCGGATCGTCGTCGACTGGTTCGAGGTCTGGTCGAGCGAGTACTGGCGCGACTATCTCGGGCCGGTCGCTGGGACGCATCGGATTCGCGGTCCAACGCCGCTGCATCCGCGTGCCGCACCAGGCTTTCTGCTTCTCGCGGCTGTTCGCACGACGGCTGCACGAGCAGGGCCTCGCGGGCGAGGTAACGGTGCTCGAGGGCATCTACGCGGGCCCGCCCGGCACTCCGCCGGAACCCGCCGAGCCGGTCGTCGTCTTCGCCGGACGCCACATCCCCGAGAAGCAGGCGGCTGCACTGGTGCCGGCAATCGCACTTGCCCGCGAGCAGCGTGCCCGAGCTCCGCGGCGAGATCTTCGGCGACGGCCCCGCCCGACCCGAGGTATTGCGACTGATCGCGGAGCACGGCCTGGACGGCGCGGTGGAGGCACCCGGGTTCGTGGCCGAGGACCGACTGCGCAGCACCCTCCGACGCGCGCTCTGCCTCGCGTTGCCGTCGAGGCGCGAGGGCTACGGCCTCGTGGTCGTCGAGGCGGCTGCGCTTGGTGTGCCGAGCGTGGTCGTGCGGGGCCCGGACAACGCGGCGACCGAGCTCGTGGAGGAAGGTGAGAACGGCGCCGTGGCCGACTCCGCCGAGCCTGCCGAGCTGGCGGCCGCGATCCTTCGCGTGCACGCGGCCGGCTTCGCGCTGCGCGAATCGACGGCGGCCTGGTACGACCGCAACGCCGACCGGCTCTCGCTCGATCGGTCGCTCGAGACCGTGCTCGCCGCGTACGCACGAAGACCGGCGTGACCCTCGCCGTCGGCCTGAACGCCCTCCATCTCGTTCCGGGGAGACCGGGGGATCGGAGCTGTACGCGCGTCGGTCTGGTCGGCGCGCTCGCCGCGTTGGAGGGGTCTCCACGCCTCGTCGTGTTCGCGCCGAACGAGGCGGTTGCTTCGCTCGCGGCCGAGCCATGGGCGGAGCGCGTCGAGATCGTCCGCGTCCCGGTTCAGGCCCGCAACCGCGTCAGGCGTGTGCTCGCCGAGCAGACGGCTCTGCGCCGCGCGATCGCCGGTTCTGGCATCGAGCTCCTGCACAACCTCTTCACGACCGCGCCCGCTCTGCCGGGCGTGCCGCAGGTGACGACGATCCTCGACGTGATCTACAAGCGCTTCCCCGAGGCGCACGGCGGCCTTCTGAGCTACGGCATGCGCCTGCTCGTCCCGCTCGCAGCACGGCGCTCGCGGCGCGTGCTCACGCTCTCGCAGGCTGCGAAGGACGACATCGTCCGCTTCCTGCACGTGCCCGCCGACAGCGTCGACGTCACCTACCTCGGCCCCGCGCTTCAGGAGGACGAGACGGTGTCGGGCGACGATGTCCGCCGCCGGCTCGAGCTCGGCGGAGCGCCGATCGTGCTCACGGTCTCCGCGAAGAGGCCGCACAAGAACCTCGAGCGGCTCTTCGAGGCGTTCAGCGGCGTTCGCGCGAAGCCCGAGCCCGTGCTCGTCGTTCCGGGGTACCCGACGTTCCACGAGCCGGAGCTGCGGGCGCGTGCCGAGGCCTTGGGAGTCGGCAGTCGGATCCGGTTCACGGGCTGGCTCGAGGACGACGTGCTCGACGGCCTCTACCGCGCAGCTTCGTGCTTCGTCTTTCCCTCGCTCGCCGAGGGCTTCGGTCTGCCGGTGCTCGAGGCGATGGTGCGCGGAACGCCGGTTGCGTGCTCGACGCATCGTCGCGCTCGAAGAGCTGGCCGGAGACGCCGCCCTCTACTTCGACCCGACCGATGTCGCCGGCATGACGAAGGCGATCGAACGCCTGCTCACCGAGGAAGAGCTACGCGAGCGGCTTCGAGCGAAGGGCGCCGAGAGAGCAAGGGCCTTCAGTTGGGAGGCGACCGCGGCCGCGACGCTCGCGAGCTACGGTCGGGCCCTTGACAAGATAGGACGCTCGTGAAGCTACGAGTCGGCGCCCTGACCACATGGAACACGCGGTGTGGGATCGCGGAGTACTCGCGTTCTCTCATCTCCGCGATGCGACGGCGCGGCGACGTCTCGATCACCGTCTTCGGCTCGCGTAACACGCCGGATCGAAGCGTGAGCGACTTCGAGGATTGGGCCGTACCGGTCTTCGACGTTCAGCTATGGAATCCCAAGCACCGATACGAGCTCGACGTCGATGAGGTCTTGGCCCACGATCTCGACGTCCTCCACATCCAGTACAGCAACCTCTTCTACAGCCGCCGGAGGCTCATCGAGCTGATGACGCGCTTTCCCGGCGTCGTGGCCCTCACGTACCACGACAAGGTCGTTGGCCGCAAGACGTTCCCCTCCGGGCTTGCGGACATCCTCTACGCGCATCGGGACGACGTGGGGATTGGTGACCGGCGACTCATCCCACAGGGGATCGACGTGCGACCACCGCTGATCAAGACCTTTGGTCTGGGAAAGGTGGACGTGGGGCTGATCGCCGAGATCTGCGAGCGGAACGGATGGCGACTCGAGACGTCATTCGGAAGCGACCGCTGGCTCGAGTACGAGGAGCTCTATCGTTGGCTTCGCGACTGCGACGCGATCGTGCTCTGGTACAAGGAAGACCGGGCCTCGGGGGGGAGCGCTGCGGCACCACTGGCTATCTCGACCAGGCGGCCGCTGTTCGTCAACGACACCGAATGGTTTCGCGACCTCCCGGACCGGACGGCCACGCTCCACAAGGTTCGAGAGCCGTCCGAGCTCGAGGCCCATCTTCGGGAACTCTTCACGGACCCCTACGCCGAGCAGCGCAGCTGGGACCGCGTCGCTCAGGCGCTCGTCGAGGACTACCGCGCCGTGCTGAGGGAGCGCGATGACGGAGGTACTGCTCGAGAACGGCGTCCGACGGTGCGGACCCGCTTCTTCGTACTCCTCGACTCGAAGCCGCTCCTCAAGTTCATCCCAGTGGCAGGGCTGCGTCCCGCCGCACACCGCGTCCGCCAGAGCATGTACTCCCTCAGGCGGCCGGCGGACCGGTGAACCGGGCGAGAAGCGCGTCCTTGAGCTCCGAGGGGATAGCTCTGAGCACCACGAGCGCGACCGCGTAGATCGCAGTCGCGACGACAACGGAGAGAACGTCGCCGAGCCCCAACACAACCGGCACGGCAAGCGCGAGCCCTGCGGCGATCAGGATTCGGGGGACCGCGCCGAGGCGGCGCAGGAGTTCGGGGTCGGAGCGCCTGAGCGCGAGACCGTAGCTGGCGGCCAGACCGATCTCGGCAACCGTGAGCGCCACCGCGGCGCCAACGGCTCCGAACTGGGGAACGAGCGCGATGCTCAGCACGCCGGCAAAGACGAGCGGCACGACGTTCGCGAGCATGATCGCTCGATGGCGCCTCAGCGAGAGAAGACCGTACCCCCAGACTGCGAGGAGCGAGGTCGCGACGAGTGCAACCGCCTGGATGCGAAGCGGGTCGACCGCCGGCTCGAAGTCGGGCCCGGCGACGACCCTGATGGCGAATGATGCGCCGAGCCCGAGGACCAACGCGATCCAGAGCCCGAGAATCAGCGTTCCCTGGGTCAGCCGGCCGATTGCGTAGTGCAGGCGCGGCCGATCGTCACGAGCCGCGCGCGCAAGGAGCGGGAACGCGGACGCCGCCATGAGCGCGGGAACCAGCGTCAACACGTCGATGATTCGGAAGGAAGCGGCGTAGTACCCCGTCTCCTCCTCCGATGAAAGAAGCGATACCGCGATCACGGCGAAGCGGAAGTAGAGAATGTAGAAGAGGGCCGCAACGGAGTAGGGGAGGATGTCGCGAACCGTCCGCCGCCAGACTCCCAGCATCCAGGCTGGCCGTACGGGCACCGTCCCTCGGACGAGCACCAACGTCACGACGAGTCCCGGGAAAAGTGCGAGCCCGGGAACTGCGTAGAACGCGAGCGGGCCGGCGCCCACTAGGGAGAGGACGATGAACCCGATCGCCACGCCGAGGTGACCCAGCAGGGTCAGCGAGGTCACCCACCCGAGTCGGAGCGTTGCGGAGAGCGACACGGCGAGGTTCTGCTGCACGACCCCGACTAGGAGCGCGCTGCTCGCGAGCAGCGTCCCGGCAACCATGACGGCCGGATAGCCCGCTATCGCTGCGAAGGCCGTCGCTGCGAGAATGCCCGCGACTGCAAGCGCCAGCCTGAGGCCGAGGATGTTGCGCATTGCGTCGTCTCGTTCGCGGGGGCGCTTGGTCGCGTATTCGCGCAAGGCAAGGCTGCTGAGCCCGATATCGCTGACTCCGCCTGCGATGGTCACGATGGCGAGGACCGTGATCAGCCGGCCGGAGTCGACAACGCCGAGGTAGCGAAGAGCAACCGCTGCCGAGAGGACGCCCAGAAGGACGCTGACCGCGTAGCCGCTTGCGCGAATCCCCATGCCGCGAATGACCTTGGGACCGGCCTGCGGCGTGTCGAGGACGCCGACGAGGTGGTCATCACCCGAGACCGCCTCGACGTCACTCACGACTGTCCACTCCCTCCTTACGAAGTACCCTCCAGCGGGTGCGTCCAGCTGCCGCGTCGACGACGGAGTCCTCTCCGCTCGAGTTCGCTGTGCTCCAGCGACGCGCTGACATCGACGCGGCAAGGGCTTAGCTCGACCGGCAGGAACTGCTCCCGCCCCGGCCACGCGCTGCGAGGCGGGTCGTCGCGCGCTTCGCGAGGAGGCTCGGACGTCCGGATCCGCGGGTCGACCTTTTTCCCGGATCCGGTCAAGAGCTGGGATGTGCTTCGGACCATCGAGGCTGTGTCTTCGTCGGTCGAGCGCGACGATCCTGTGCTCGACGTCGGCAGTCTGGCATCAGCCGTTCTCCCCTGTCTCCACTCCCTCGGCTATCGGAGGCTTACCGGAATCGACCTCGACGAGCGGGTCCACGCGATGTTCAACTCGGAGCAGATCGAGTACGCAGCCGAAGATCTGACCCGCACGAAGCGGCCTGACGGCTCGTTCGCGGCCATAACCGCCATCAGCGTGATCGAGCACGGCATCGAGGACGAGGCGCTGCTCGCGGAGATTGCCCGCCTACTTAGGCCGGGAGGTCTCTTCGTCTTCTCCACCGACTACTGGCCCGAGAAAGTGACCACTGATGGGGTGCGGCTCTTCGGTCTTCCCTGGCGAATCTTCAGCGCGGAGGAGATCGAGGCGCTGTTGGAACGTGCTCATCAATTCGGGCTGTCGCCGAGCGCGGATCCGCGCGCGCTCATTCGAGCAGTCGACGAGCGTGCCGTTCGCTTCAAGGGGCGGTCGTACACCTTCCTCTACGGTGTGCTCGTCAGAGCCTGACTGGCGTCGGAAGAGCAGTCTCGCCTCCGCTTCGACCATTGGCTCGACAGGCTCGCCAACGTAGCCCGGACACCGAGCCACGCTCCCGGTGTGGCGATGCAGGCTGGTGCGCGCGCCGTTGCGTACTCTTCGCCGTCCTCGCGTGACCGGGATCCACCAACTTCTCTCGGCGGCCGCGCCGCACGACGCCACGACCGAGCAGGCGCTCATCTGGCGCCGGCTGCTGCGGGGCTGGGGCTACGAGAGCGAGATCGTCGCCGAGTCGGTGCACCCGGAGCTGATGGGCACGGTCCGGATGCTCGATCGCGCGGGGCGGCAGCTCGTGAGCAAGGGCGGATTCGTCCTCCACTACACGATCTGGAGCACCGCCGCGGAGGCGGCGCTCGGAGCGCAGGCCCCGCTCGGGCTCTGCTACCACAACATCACCCCGGGAGAGCTGCTGCGCGACTTCAATCCGGACCTCGCGGCGCTCTGCGATCGGGGGCGAGCCGCGCTTCCCGAGTTCGGCGGGCGCGTCGCCGCCCTGATCGCCGACTCGAGCTTCAACGCGGACGACCTGCGCGACGCGAGGCTCGGCGAGGCGACGGTCGTCCCGCTCATGCTCGAGCTTCCGGACGAGGTCCCGCGCCGGGACCCGAGCCCCGAGCCCGTCGTTCTCACGGTCGGTCGGATCGTCCCCAACAAGCGGCTCGAGGACGTCATCAAGGCATTCGCGCTCTTCCAGCGTCGCCACGCGCCTGGGGCATCGCTCGTCCTCGTCGGGCCGTACCAGGGGTTCGAGAACTACCGCCATGCGCTCGACCGGATGGTCATGCGCACTCGGGCTCGCCGGGTGTTCTTCACCGGCCAGATCTCACTCGAGGCCCGCGACGCGTGGTACCGCCGCGCCGACGTCTACCTCTCGATGTCGGTGCACGAAGGGTTCTGCGTGCCTTTGATCGAGGCCCTCGCGCACGGCGTGCCCGTCATTGCGCGCGACGCGGGCGCGATGCCGGAGACGCTCGGACGCGCCGGGCTCGTCGTCGACGGCGCCGACCTGGCGCTCGTCGCCGAGGCGCTGCACGAGCTCACGTCGTCGCGCTCGACTCGGGACGCGCTCGCCGACGCTGCCGACCGGCGCCTCGCAGAGCTGCGGCCGGACGTGCTCGTGCCGCGGATCCGCTCCGCGCTTGCGCCCCTGCTCGACGGCGCGTAGTACGCTTGCGCAGCCATGCGGTTGCGGCACGCTGCGACGACGGCAAGCGTCGTCGTCATCACCCTGGATCGGTGCGACAGTCTGCGCCGCACGCTCGACGGCCTCGCCCGTCAGACCTTTCGCTCGTTCGAGGTGGTCGTCGTTAACGGTCCGAGCTCGGATCGGCACGTCCGAGATGCTGGCCGACTACCCGGTGCGCGTCGGGACGTGCTCGGAGGCGCACGTCACGGTTTCCCGCAACATCGGCGTCCAGATGGCTGCCGGCGACATCCTCGCCTTCATCGACGATGACGCCGAGCCGGAGCCGGACTGGCTCGAGCAGCTGGCCGGCGCCTTCGAGGATCCGACAGTCGCGGCAGCGGGCGGCCCGGTGTTCGACGTTCCGCTCGGGCGGATCGAGTGGGCGATCTGTACGTGCACGCGGGACGGATCCGTGGACACGCACAGCGAGCCGCCGGCGGAGCGCTATCTCGGACGAGGCTCCGACCCGTTCCTCTACCTGGCCGGGTGCAACATGAGCTTTCGGAGGTCGGCGCTGCAGCGGGTCGGCGCATTCAACCCGGCGCTGCCGTGTTCGCTATGAGGACGTCGAGGTGTGCCTGCAGCTTGTCGACGCGAGTGCACGCATCGCTCTGGGTCGAGGGGGCGCTGGTTCGTCACGAGCGCGCGGCAAGCCGGCTGCGGGACAGCGAACAGGTGATCACGGACCCTTACCCGCTCTTGTTCTCCGTGGCGGTGTTCATCGAGCAATCCGCGCCGGCGCACGCCTCGAGCGTGCTCGCTGATTGGGTTGCCGCGTGGAAGTCCGATCCGGCCGAGCTCGTGCCCGAGGAGCGACGCGCGTGGTTCCGCGAACGCGTCGAGCAGGGCGTTGCGGACGGCCTACGCGCAGGTCGGCAGCCGCGGGAGAAGGTGCGCATCGGCCGGCGCGGCGCCGCGAGTTCAGGCCGTACGTGTCTGAGCGCCGGGTACGCGGCGGCGGGCTCGGCCGCCGGCTCAGGCCGCGGCCGGCTCGGCCGCCAGCTCGCTGCAGACCGCGATCGCCGACTCGACGAACGCGTCGGCGGCCGGGCTCTTGTGGCGGTCGGCGTGCCAGACGAGCCCGATGACCCGAGGGTCGATGCGGCCCGGGAGGTCGATGATCTCGACGTTCGGGTCGTCCTCGTCCACGGTCAGACGCGGCGTGAGCGCGATCCCGACGCCGGCGCCCACGAGCCCCTGAACCGTGCCGTTGTTGTCGGAGCGAAACACGACGTTCGGGGGACGCCCGGTGGCCGCCAGTCGCGACATCACATGCTCCGTGGCGGCGCAGTTGTTGAAGCCGACGATGGGGTGGAGCACGATCTCCTTCAGCGTCGGCGCCCGCTTCGCCGCCGCGAGCGGCGAGCCGGCCGGCACGAGGAGAACGTACGGATCGGTCAGGAGCTCGACCGACTCGTAGGGCCCGGACGTGGTGGGGAGCGTCCAGAAGGTGAGGTCGAGCTCGCCGCGCTCGACGAGCTCCATGAGCTCGCTCTCGTCCACGGACTCGTGGAGCGTGACCTCGACCCCCGGGTGCGCCTCCGAGAAGCGCCGGAGGAGCGTGGGCAGGATGCGCGCGCCGACGCTCTGGAACGTCCCGATGCGGAGGCGGCCGGCGTCGCCCGCCTCCAGCGCCTTCATGTCGGCCTTCGCGGCGAGCAGTCGCGCCTGGATCGCGTCCGCGTGGCGGAGGAGGACGAGCCCGGCGTTCGTCAGCGAGACCGGGCGCGGGCCGCCGGGGCGCTCGACCAGCCGCAGCCCCACGATCCGCTCGAGCGTCGCGATCTGCTGCGACACCGCCGACTGCGTGTACCCGAGCTTCTCGGCCGCCCGTCCGAACGAGCCCTCGTCGGAGATCGCCTTCAGCGCGACGAGGTGGCGGAGGTCGAGGCCGAGCCAGCGATCAGTTTCCATGATCGAGAGGCTAGCAAGGAGCAGACGCGCTAATCGGGCGCTCGGCGGCGAACGGCGCTACGCTCCGCCCGATGGCCGTCATCGACCTCAACCGCCTGCGCCTACGCCCGGGGGACGTGCGCCGTGAGCGCGTCGACGTCCAGCCGGAGCCGTTCCTGCTCGGCGGGCAGCGCTACGAGGCGCACCCCGAGACCGTTCCGGTCGACGTCGAGATCACGCAGGCGTCGGGCGCGACCATCTTCGACCTGCGGCTGCACGCGCATCTCACCGGGACCGTGCATGCGCTGTCTCGGGTTCGCGGAGGTCGAGGTCGACGCGCGAGCGAAGGAGGTCCACGACCCGACGGCGCCGCCCGCCGACGCGCTCCGCTCCGACTACGTGGTGGAGGACGAGCTCCGGGTCGGCGACTGGGCCCGCGACGCCATCGCGCTCGCGTGCCCGAGCAGGTCCTGTGCCGGGAGGAGTGCGCGGGGCTCTGCGGCGTGTGTGGGAAGGACCTGAACGTCGAGCCGCACGAGCACGCCGACCGCGAGCTCGATCCGCGCTGGGCCGCGCTCGAGAGCCTGCGGGACCAGCTCTGACGCAGCGATGCGCGTCCAGCTCGCAGGCGTCGCGAAGCACTTCGGCGCGCAGAAGGTTCTCGACCAGGTCACGCTGACCGTCGGCCCGCAGGCCCGGCTCGGGCTCGTGGGGCCGAACGGCTCCGGGAAGTCGACGCTGCTGCGCCTGCTCGCCGGGCTCGAGCAGCCGGACGAGGGTCGCGTCGTCCGTGCGCCCGCCGAGCTGACCGCGGGCTACCTGCCCCAGGAGCGCCGCGGGCGCGAGGGCGAGACGCTGCTCGAGTCCCTCGCGCGGCGGACCGGAGTCGCCGCGGCCGAACGCGAGCTCGGCGCCGCCGCGGAGGCTCTGGCCCGGGGCGAGCCGGCGGAGACGAGGTACGCCGCGGCGCTCGAGCGGTTCCTCGCGCTCGGCGGCGGCGACTTCGACGCGCGCGCCCGGGCGACGTGCGCCGAGCTCGGCCTCGCCGTCGACCTCGACCGGCCCTCGTCGGTGCTCTCGGGCGGGGAGTCCGCGCGCGCGGCGCTCGCGTCGATCCTGCTCTCGCGCTACGACGTGCTCCTCCTCGACGAGCCGACGAACGACCTCGACTTCGACGGCCTCGACCGGCTCGAGCGCTTCCTCGAGGCGTACGCCGGCGCGCTCGTGGTCGTGTCGCACGACCGCGCGTTCCTCGACCGCACGGTCACGCGGATCGCCTCGATCGAGCCGGAGACGGGGCGCGTCCGCGAGTGGGCGGGCGGCTTCAGCGACTACGAGCAGCGCAGGAACGCCGAGCGCGCGGCCGCGTACGCCCGCTTCGAGGAGGCCGAGGAGCGGCGGCGCACGCTCGCCGAGCTCCTCAACCGGCGCCGCACCGAGGCGCGCGGGAAGGGCGACTCGCTGGGCAAGGCGACCGGCGGCGCCGACCGGCGGGCGACGCATGCGCTCTCCACGAAGGTGCGCCAGGCCGAGCGCCTGCTCGGGCGGAACGAGCTGCCCGAGAAGCCCTTCGAGCCGTGGGAGCTCCGGCTGTCGTTCGGCCGCGCGGAGCGCCCGAGCGACCGGGTGCTGACGCTCCAGGGCGCCGTCGCCGAGCGCGGGAGCTTCCGGCTCGGGCCGCTCGACGTCGATCTCGAGCCCGGCGAGCGGCTCTCCGTCACCGGCCCGAACGGGAGCGGGAAGTCGACGCTGCTCGGGATGCTGCTCGGTGACATTCCGCTCGCCGCCGGCACGAGGCAGGTGGGGCCGCGGACGACCGTCGGCGCGCTCGGCCAGGGGCGCGAGGCGTACGGCTCCGACGCGTCGCTCCTCGACGAGCTCCGCGCGAGGACGGGCCTTCCGGCGGAGGACGCGCGGACGCTGCTCGCGAAGTTCGGCTTGGGCGCCGACCACGTCAGCCGTCCGTGCTCGAGCCTCTCGCCAGGAGAGCGCACGCGAGCGCATCTCGCCGAGCTCCAGGCGCGGGCGGTGAACCTCCTCGTGCTCGACGAGCCGACGAACCACCTCGACCTCGAGGCCGTCGAGCAGCTCGAGACCGCGCTCGCGACCTACGAGGGAACGCTCGTCGTCGTCTCCCACGACCGCCGCTTCCTGGAGACGCTCGCGCCGAGCCGGGAGATCGCACTGGCCGCTCGCTATACTCCGCAGCCGCTCATGGCCGTCCCGAAGCGAAAGACGTCGAAGTCGAGGCGCGACAAGCGCCGCGCGCAGCATGGGATCACGATCCCGCGCGTCCAGCTCTGCCCGACGTGCAAGCAGCCGAAGCGCTCGCATCGCGTGTGCCCGAACTGCAAGACGTACAAGGGCCGGGACGTCGAGCCGATCCGCATCCAGGGCCCCTAGAGACGCCCGCCTATGACCGTCCGTGTCGCGGTCGATGCTCTTGGAGGCGACCAGGCCCCTGAGGAGATCGTCGCGGGAGCGGTCGCGGCCGCCTCGTCCGACATCGAGCCGATCCTCTTCGGGCCGCGCGGGCTCGACACGGCCGGCCTCCCGCTCGTCGAGACGACCGAGACGATCGAGATGGACGACCACCCGGTCGAGGCCGTGCGCGGCAAGGCCGACTCGTCGCTCGTCCGCGCGGTGAAAGCGGTCGCGGACGGCGAGGCGGACGTGGTGGTCTCGGCGGGCTCGACCGGCGCGATGCTCGCGGCGTCGCTGCTCCACATCCGGCGCCTGGAGGGAGTCCACCGCCCCGGGATCGCGGTCGTCCTTCCGGCGCGCAGCGGCCCGAGCGTGCTCATCGACGCCGGCGCGAACGCGGACGCGCGGCCCGAGCACCTGCTCCAGTTCGCGCACATGGGCGCGGTCTTCGCGCAGGAGATCCTGGACAAGCAGGAGCCCGAGATCCGGCTGCTCTCGATCGGCGAGGAGGACGAGAAGGGAAGCCAGCTCACGCTCGAGGCGGGCCAGCTCCTCCGCGCGAGCGGGCTCCCGTTCGCGGGGAACACGGAGAGCCGGCGCCTGCTCGAGGGCGACACCGACGTCGTCGTCACGGACGGGTTCACCGGAAACGTCGCCTTGAAGGCGCTCGAGGGCACCATCCGCAGCATCCTCGAGTCGCTGCGCGCGGAGATCGAGTCCTCGTGGCGCGCGCGGCTCGGAGGGCTCCTCATCCGGCCGGCAGCGCGGCGTGTCCGCGAGCGACTCGACCCCGAGACGTACGGAGGCGCGTACCTCCTCGGGCTGCGCGGCCTCGTCGTCATCGCGCACGGCTCGAGCAGCCGGGTCGCGATCGCGAACGCGATCGGGCTCGCCGCTCGCGGAGTCGAGCACGACGTCGTCGCGCGTCTCGGAGAGCGGCTTCCACGCGGCGTGTTAGCATCGGCGCGCTCTACGACCCCGATGGCAGAGAGGTGAGGTTTCGAAGTGGCACACTCGCGTGAGGAGATTCTCGAGCAGGTCAAGGGCGCACTCTCAGAGAAGCTCGGAATCGAGGAGAGCGAGATCACCGAGGAGGCGTCGTTCGAGGAGGATCTCGGTGCCGACTCGCTCGACCTCGTCGAGGTCGTCATGGACCTCGAGGATCAGTTCGGGCTGAAGATCCCGGACGACGACGCCCGCGGGCTCACGACCGTCGGCAAGGCGATCGACTACGTCATCGCCCACCAGGAGTAGCGGCGCGAAGCAGGTGAGCGGCACCGCAGAGCTCGGCCGACTCGTCGCCGAGCTGCCGGAAGCTCGCCTGGAGCAGGTGTTCACGCACGCGTCCTGGGCCGGAGAGCGAGCGGACTCGTACGAGCGCCTGGAGTTCCTCGGGGACAGCGTCCTCGAGCTCGCGATCGCGAGAGCCGTCTTCGACCGGTTTCCCGACGCCTCCGAGGGGCGGCTCGCGAAGATCCGCGCGCACGTCGTCTCCCGCGCGAGCTGTGCCGTCGTCGCGAAGGAGCTCGGCCTCGGCGACCGCCTGCTCGAGTACGCGGGCGACATCCCGCCGGACGAGCTCCAGCGCATCTCCCGGAGCCGGAACGTCCTGGCCGCCGTGCTCGAGGCCGCGATGGCGGCGCTCTACCTCGAGCACGGGTTCGAGCGCATCGAGCCGGCGATCGTGGCTGCGTTCGAGGACATGATCGAGTACGCGCGCTCGAGCCACGTCGACTACAAGACGGAGCTGCAGGAGGCGCTCGCGCGCTCGGGCAAGCAGGTGCACTACACGGTGCTCGAGGTCGAGGGGCCGCCGCACGACCGGCGGTTCGTCTGCGCCGCGCACGTCGCCGGCGTCCAGCTCGGCGTGGGGCGGGGCTCGACGAAGAAGGCCGCCGAGCAGGAGGCCGCGCGCCAGGCGCTCGACGAGCTCGGCGTCGTCCCCGAGCAGCTGTAAGCGGTCGAGGCGGCGGGCCGTCCGCGCCGATCGCGAGAATGCAGCCCCGGTGCACCTGAAAACGATCCGCATCCGCGGCTTCAAGTCGTTCCCGGACTCCCTCGAGATCGCGCTCGAGCGTGGGGTCGCCGTCGTCGTCGGCCCGAACGGCTCCGGGAAGTCGAACATCGCGGACGCCGTCGTCTGGGCGTCCGGCTCGCTGACGCCGTCCGAGCTCCGCGCGGAGACGCCCCGACGACGTCCTCTTCGCCGGCGGCGGCGAGCGCAAGGCGGCCGACCACTGCGAGGTCGAGCTCCTCTTCGACAACGAGGACGGCGCGTGGCCGGAGCTCGACTTCAGCGAGGTCTCGATCGCGCGCCGGCTCGTCCGCGGCGCCGAGGGCCAGTACCTCGTGAACCGCGCTCCCGTCCGCCGCACCGATCTCGTGGAGCTGCTCGCCGACGTCGGGCTCGGCTCGGCGATGCACTCGATCGTCGGCCAGGGGAAGGTCGAGCAGGTGCTCGCCTCCAAGCCCGAGGATCGCCGCGCGCTCGTCGAGGAGGCGGCCGGGCTCGGGAAGTTCAAGCGCCGCAAGCACCGGGCCGAGCTCAAGCTCGCGCGCGTCGCGCTTCAGGTCGAGCGGGCTCTCGACGTCGAGGCGGAGGTGCGGAAGCGCCTGCGGCCGCTCGCATTGCAGGCGACGGCCGCCGAACGCGCGGAGAAGCTCGCGGTCGAGATCGCCTCGCTGCATGCGCGGATCGCCGAGCTCGACCTCGGCGACGGCGAGCGGCGTCAGGCCGAGGCGGAGGAGCGTCGCGACGCGGCTGCGCTCACGCGGCGTGGCGCCCAGTCGCGGCTGGAGGGGCTGCTCGCGGATCGCGCGCGCGCCGAGGACGAGCTCTCGGACGCCGCCGGCAAGCGCGAGGCGGCGGTCGCATCCCTGTATCGGCTCCAAGGCGGATCGGAGCGCCTGGCGCTGCGTAGCGAATCCGCGACGGCTCTCCGCGACCGGCTCGAGGCCGAGCTCTCGGCGCTGCAGCCGGCGGCCGGGGACGCTGGAGACCTCTCCCGGCTCGAGCGCGAGGCGGTCGACACCGCGGCGGCGGCGCGCAGGGCCGCCGGCGAGCGGGAGTCGCTCGCCGAGCAGGCCCGCCTGGCCGCGGAGCGCCTGCGCTCCGTCGAGCGCGTCCTCGCCGAGCAGGAAGGGCTTCCTCCGGCCGCGCGTGCGCTCGCGGAAGGCGGCGCGAAGCTCGCGCTCGGCGCGCTCGAGGTCGATCCGGGCTCCGAGCGCGCCGTCGCTGCCGCGCTCAGGGGCCGCGCCTCGGCCGTGCTCGCCGACGATCCGCAGGCCGCGCTCGAGCTGCTCGAACGCGCGCGTTCCGAGGGCCTCGGCAGCCTCACCGTCCTCGCCGGAGGCGACCCGCAGGCGCTCGTGGAGGAGCTTCCCGTCGTGCCGCGCGACCGGCTGCTCGACGCGCGCGTGCCGTCGGTCACGCGCGAGGGCTTCGGCTACGACCCCGACCGCCGCGAGCTCTGGTTCGCGGGCGAGACGGCCGAGGCGGTCATGCTCGAGCTCGAGGCGAGACGGCGCGAGGTCGCGGCCGAGGCCGCCGAGCTCGAGCGCAAGTCGGCGGAGGCTGCGCGTGACTGCCGCGGAGACGGCCGAGGCGGCGCGGGTGGCGGCGGCCGCGTACGGGAGCGTCCCGCGCGGTGTGCCGCTCGACCGCGAGCTCCTGGCGCGCATCGCGACCGCCGCGCGCGGGCTGACCGACCAGCTCGCGGCCGCCCAGGAGGCCGCCGGTCGCTTCGACGCACCGCTCCGCGCGCGGGTCGACGCGGGCGCGCTGAAGTCGAAGGACCGCGGCGAGGAGCTGCGCCGGCTCGGCGCCTCCGAGGTCGCGCTCCGCAGCGAGCTCGAAGAGGCCGCCGAGCGCGTCACGAGCGCGGAGATCGAGCTCGCGCGGCTCGAAGCCGAGGCCGGAGACGCGCGGCGCCGCCTCGAAGCCGCGGGAGCCGAGCCCGCGGAGGGCGACGACCGCGACGAGCTCGCCGCGCGCGCAGAGCGGCTCGAGACGCGCCGCGCGACGCTCGGCCAGGTGAACCCGCTCGCCCGCGAGGAGTACGAGGCGGAGAAGGAGCGGCTGACCGATCTCCAGACGCAGCGCGAGGACCTCGAGCGCTCACTCGAGGAGCTCGAGCGCCTGCGAACCGAGCTGGCGGAGACGGTCGAGCGCCGCTTCTCCGAGACGTTCGACGCCGTCGCGCGGCACTTCGAGGACGTCGCGACGACGCTCTTCCCCGGCGGGGAGGGGCGCCTGCGCCTCGTCGAGCCGGAAGGGGAGGACGCCGAGGCCGGGGTCGAGGTCGAGCTCCGCCCGGCGGGCAAGCGGATCACGCGGCTGTCGCTGCTCTCGGGCGGCGAGAAGGCGCTCGGGGCGATCTCGTTCCTGTTCGCGCTCTTCCTCGCGCGGCCGTGCGCGTTCTACCTCCTGGACGAGGTCGAGGCCGCGCTCGACGACACGAACATCGCGCGCTTCGTCGAGCTGTTGCGGCGGTACTCCGACCGCGCGCAGTTCGTCGTCGTCACGCACCAGAAGCGGACGATGGAGGCGGCGGACGTGCTCTACGGCGTGACCATGGGGCCCGACGGCGTCTCGCAGGTCGTCTCCCGCCGGCTCCCGCGCGCGGCCGAGCACGCTGCGGCGTAAGCAAACGAGGTCGGACGCTCGCGTTCGAACAGGACACGTCCCGTTGCCAGCGTCTGACCCCGAACGTGCGCCGAGTGCGTGCCGATCGATTCACAGAGACCCCCGCCGATCGGGACACGTGGCGGTCGTCGGATCCGCGTGGTTGCGCGGTAGATTGTTGCCAGCGTCTGACCCTGGACGTGTGCCGATTGCGTTGAGAGTCGTCCACAGAGCCTCCCGCGCGTAAGCTCGCCCGCGTGAGCCGCACCTGGTCCGAGCTGCTCGGCGACGAGCCGACCGACGCCGACGAGCCCGAGCGCACCGGCTTCTTCGGACGCATGCGCGAGTCGCTCGCCAAGAGCCGGCGCGCGCTGACCGAGCAGATGGCGTCCGCCGGCTTCGACCCGGGCGACGACGAGGCGTGGGAGCGGCTCGAGGAGGCCCTGATCCGCAGCGACGTCGGCGTGCCGGCGACTGCCGAGCTCGTGCGGCGCCTGGAAGCTCGCGGCGAGCTGGGATCGTTCGAGGACGCGCTCGCCGACGAGGTCGAGGACCTCTTCGGCGACCCGCCGACGCTCGCGCTCGACGGCGCGCCGAGCGTCGTCCTCGTCGTGGGCGTGAACGGGACGGGCAAGACGACGACGATCGGCAAGCTCTCCCAGAAGCTCCGTGAGCACGGCCGCTCCGTGCTCGTGGGCGCAGCCGACACGTTCCGGGCGGCCGCCGAGGAGCAGCTCGAGATCTGGGCCGAGCGGGCGGGCGCGGACTTCGTCGGCGCCCCGCGCGGGGCGGATCCCGCCGCCGTGGCGTTCGACGCGGTCGAGGCCGCCAGGGCCCGCGGCCACGACGTGGTCGTCGTCGACACCGCCGGCCGCCTGCACACGCAGGCGAACCTCATGGCCGAGCTCGAGAAGCTCCGCCGCGTGATCGCCGGGCGGGTCGACGGCGCGCCGCACGAGACGCTGCTCGTCGTCGACGCGACGACCGGGCAGAACGCGCTCCAGCAGGCGCGCCTGTTCGGAGAGGCCGTCGGCGTGACGGGCGTCGCGCTGACGAAGCTCGACGGCAGCGCCCGAGGCGGGGTCGCGATCGCGATCGCGGTCGAGCTCGGGCTCCCGGTGAAGCTCGTCGGCGTGGGCGAGGGCGTCGACGACCTGCGCCCGTTCGACGCGCGCGACTACGCGCGGGCTCTCGTCGGCGCAGCGGAGTAGTCGCGCGTTGCCTGTTGCGCGCATCCCTCGTCCGACGTAACCTTTTTAGTGGGACCCCACTGTTAAAGAGGGGAAGGAGGATGGGGAATGGCTGTCGCGATGTTCATGCGCTGGGATGGGATCACCCCGAACCAGTACGACGCTCTCATGGCGCGGCTCGAGCTCGACTCGAACCCTGCCGCGGGCGACGTCCTGCACCTCGCAACGTTCTCGGACGGCGGCCTCGAGGTCTGCGAGGTCTGGCGGACCGAGCAGGCCTTCTACGGCTTCCTCGAGCATCGACTCCTGCCGACGGCGGCCGGGCTCGGGATCGACGGGGAGCCGGAGTGCCAGTTCGCTCCACTCCACAACCTGTATGCAGCCGACCCGGACACGATCGACCGGCTCGGCATGATGTCCCGCCCGGCCGCGGTCGCGAGCTGGGTCGCGTAAGTCGCGCCGGCGCGGCCTTTCGCGGTCCGCGCCGGCGTCTAGGATCGCGCCGTGGACGAGGAGCGCGAGACCACGATCGCGTTCGGCCCGGTCGGCCTCGCCGGGCTCGCGCTGCTCGTGCTCGGGATCCTCCTGCGCCGCCGCTTCGTCTCGTTCCTGGGCCTCGGCGCGGTCGTCGCCGACGTCACCGTCGCCGAGCTCGGCGGCTTCAAGGCGATGAACGAGCCGCGGCCGCCGGCGCCGGCGGAGGCGCCGGAAGCTCCCTGACGTCGCCCGCGCGCTACTTCTCGAGAATCACCCGGTACGCGGTGATGTGGGGGTTGCCGGCCGTCGACCTCGATGTGCGCGATCTTCAGGCTCTCCCCCGCGAGCCCCGCATCGTCGACCGCGTCCTGGGCCGCGGCGTGGATCGCCTGTCGAGCGCGAGCGGCTCCTCCGCCCGTCGCCTCGTCGTCGTCGATGATCGAGGTCGGATCGTCCACCTGTCGACCACGAACTGGATGCCGAGGACGAGCAGTGCACCGATCACTCCTGCGACGCACTTCCTGCGACGACGGCTACGGACCACGGTTGTCTCGTGCTCATTGTCTCGACCTCCTTGATCGGTGACCGGACGATCTCATGTCTCCTCGCCTGTCGACGGGACGACGTTACTCCCGGCTGCCGGTGGAGACAACCTCCGCGATCAGCCGCCGTCGTCGTCCAGGTCGCCGCCGCGCGCCTTGAGGTCGGCGAGCTTGCCGACGCCGAGCGCCGACTCGAGCTCGGGCTCGAAGCGCTCGAGCACCGTCAGCTCGGCGCGCTCGAGCGGCGAGTCGCCGCGGAGCGCCTCCGCCGCGCCGAACAGCTGAGCCGCCGTCCTCGTACGACTTCCGGGCGACGGCGACGCCGCCGAGGACGACGATGCAGGCGGCGCGCTCGCGCTCGTTCTCGAGCTCGCATGAAGATCGCGACGCCTCGCGGATCGCTCTGCTCCGCGGCGTCCGCGCTCGCCCGCGAGCAGGTCGAGCTCGGCCAGCATGAAGACTGGGCCGCGCGTGTGCAGCTCCTCCCCGATGCGCGCGCGAGCGACTCGCGTGCGCCTCGCGTGAACGCGTCGCGTGCGCGCTCGAGGTCTCCGCTCCGGAACGCGGCGACGCCCAGGTTGTACGTCGAGGCGTCGAGACCAGCATCGGGGTCGCCGAGCGTGCGGCCGGAGCGCGACCGCCTCCTCGTGGCAGGCGAGGGCGCGCTCGTGGTCGCCGCTCGAGCCGAGCGAACCTCGCCGAGGTTGTTGAGCGCGGCCGACGATCGCGCGGGCGTCGCCGAGCTCGCGCGCGACCGCGAGCGCCTCCTCGCAGTAGCTGCTCGGCTCTCTGCGGGTCGTCCCTGCATGAGCGCGACGAACCCGAGCTCCGACAGCGCGAACGAGGCCTCCCGCCCCTCGCCGCACTCGCGGAAGAGCGCGAGCGCCTCCTCGAGGAGCGGGATCGCGGCGTCCCAGTCGTACTGCGCATCCGCCTGGTGCGCGGCCGTCCACAGCGCGCTCGCGCGCACGTCGGCGCGACGTCCTTGCCAGGCCGAGCGCCGAGCGAGAGCCAGCGCGCGCGCCTCGGACACGTGGCCCCTGCGCCGCGCCAGAAGCGATGGAGCGCCGCGGCACTCCGCAGGCCGTCCTCGACCCGACCCGTCGAGAAGCACCAGTCGAGCGCGGCGCGGATGTTGTCGAGCTCCTGCTCGAGCCGCTCGAGCCACGGCCCCTGATGCGGGCCCTCGAGCTCCTCCTCGGCCGACGTCGCGAGCTCGACGAACCGCTCGGCGTGCCGGCGGCGCAGCTCGTCGAGGCGTTCCGTGCTCCGCGAGCCGCGTCGACCGCGTCCTCGCGGACGGTCTCGAGCATGGACAGCCGGACGTCGCCGTCGGCGACGTCGCTCCGCACGAGGCTCCAGGCGACGAGCGCCTCGAGGTCGCCGAGGAGGCCCGGGCTCGCCCCGGTCAGCGCCCGAGCGTCGGCGAGCGTGCAGCCGCCGGCGAAGACCGCGAGCGTCTCGTGCAGCGCCCGCTGGCTGTCGCTGAGGAGCCCGTAGCTCCACTCGAGCGTCGCCCGCAGCGTGCGCTGGCGCTCCGGCAGGTCGACGGGCCCCTCCATCTCGAGCGCGAGGCCTTGGCCGAGCGCCTCGAGCACCTGCGCCGGCGGGAGCACGACCAGCCGTGCCGCGACGAGCTCGATTGCGAGCGGAAGGCCGTCCAGGCGGCGGCAGATCTCTTCGATCGAGCCGAGTGTGTCGTCCCGGAGCACGATGCCGCGGGCGGCCGCGAGCTCGGTGAAGAGCTCGGACGCGTCGGGCACGGGCAGCGGCGCGAGGGCCCCCACGACGAGCTCGATCGCGAGCGGGAGGCCGTCCAGGCGCCGGCAGATCTCCTCGATCGAGCCCGTGCGTGTCCTCCCGGAGCACGATGCCGCGCGCGGCGGCGAGCTCGGAGAAGAGCTCGGACGCGTCGGGCACGGGCAGCGGCGCGAGCGGCACGACGTGCTCGGCCGAGAGGCGAAGCGGCACGCGGCTCGTCACGAGCAGCTTGACGTCCGGGGCCGCGTCGAGCAGCTCGCGGACGTCGTTCGCGGCGCCCGGTAGGTGCTCGAGGTTGTCGAGCAGGATCAGGGCGCCGGTCTCGGCGAGCGCTTCGCCGATGCTCTCGAAGAGCGTGCGGCCGGGCGCCTCGCGCACCCCGACCGCCCGGGCGATCGCGGCGGGCACGAGCTCGCGGTTCGAGACCGGGCGCGAGGCCGACGAGGTGCACCGGGCGGTGCACGGCCGCCTCTCCCGCGACCTCGAGCGCGAGCCGGCTCTTGCCCGCCCCGCCGGGGCCCGTGATCGTCACGAGCCGCACGTCCGGACGCGTCAGGAGCGACTGCACGGCCGCCAGGTCGGTTGCCCGGCCGACGAGCCGGTGATGGAGCGCGGGGAGCGTCGCCCCGGCGAGCGTGCGAAGCGGAGGGAAGTCCTCGCCGAGGCCGGGCGCCGCGAGTTGGAAGAGCGGCTGGCGCTCGGGGACGTCCTTCAGCCGGTGGCGGCCGAGCGGCCTGAAGCTCGCGCCGGGGAACGGCTCGTCGCCGGCGACGTCGCGGGTCGCCTGCGAGACGATGACCTGGCCACCGTGGCCGGCGGCGGAGACCCGCGCCGCGACGTGGACGTCGAGGCCGACGTAGCCCTCGTCGACGGGCTCGGGCTCCCCCGTGTGGATCCCGATCCGCACCCGCAGCACGCCGTCGGGCGGCCACTCCTCCGCGCCGATCGCGCGCTGGAGGTCGAGGGCCGCGCCGACCGCGTCGCGGGCGCCCGCGAAGGCGAGAAACGCGCCGTCCCCGGCCCAGTCCACCTCGTGGCCGTTCCGCCGTGCGGCCGCCTCGCGCACGAGCTCGCGCAAACGTGCACGGACAGCGGCGTAGCGCTCTCCGAGCGAGCGGATGAGCTGCGTCGAGCCCTCGACGTCGACGAAGAGGAGCGTCACCGTCCCGACCGGCAGGCGCCCCTGAACCTCCCGTCCCTCGGCCATGGCTCGAGTCTACGAGCCTCCGCGGAGACTTCCAGCCTGGAGGACGTCTCTACACTGCCCCGACGATGTTCGACACCCTCGCGGACAAGCTCCAGGCGACTCTCGGCGGCCTCGGCCGGGGCGGCCGGCTCGACGAGGAGTCGGTCTCGAAGGCGATGCGCGAGATCCGTCTCGCGCTGCTCGAGGCCGACGTCGACTTCGAGGTCGCGAAGGACTTCACGGCCTCCGTGAAGGAGCGCGCGCTCGGTCAGGACGTGCTCCGGAGCCTGTCGCCCGGCCAGCAGGTCGTGAAGATCGTCCACGAGGAGCTGACCGAGCTCATGGGCTCGGGAGACTCGCGGCTCGCGTTCGGCCGCCCGCCGACCGTGATCCTCCTCGCCGGCCTCCAGGGCGCCGGGAAGACCACGGCTGCCGCCAAGCTCGCGCTGCTGCTCCGGAAGGAGAAGAAGCGGCCGGCGCTCGTCGCGGCCGACCTTCAGCGACCTGCCGCGGTGGAGCAGCTGAAGCAGCTCGGCAAGCAGATCCAGATTCCGGTGTACGCCCTCGACCCGGCCGATCCGGTCGCGGCCGCCCGGGACGGGCTCGAGGCCGCGCGCAAGGAGGGCCTCGACGTCGTGATCCTCGACACCGCCGGCCGGCTGCACGTCGACGAGGACCTGATGGACGAGCTCGCGCGCGTCCGTGACGCGACGAAGCCGACGAACGTCCTCCTCGTCCTCGACGCGATGACGGGCCAGGAGGCCGTGAACGTCGCGCGGGCCTTCCAGGAGCGGATCGCGTTCGACGGCGTGCTGCTCACGAAGCTCGACGGCGACGCGCGCGGCGGCGCGGCGCTGTCCGTGCGCGCGGTCACGGGGCGGCCCGTGAAGCTCGCGTCGGTCGGCGAGAAGCTCGACCAGCTCGAGTACTTCCATCCCGACCGCATGGCCTCGCGGATCCTCGGCATGGGCGACGTCCTCACGCTGATCGAGAAGGCCGAGGCTGCGGTCGAGGAGGACGACCAGGAGGAGATGGAGGCGCCGACTGCGCGCCGGCGAGTTCACGTTCGACGACTTCCTCGCGAGCTACCGGATGCTGCGGCGGATGGGCCCGCTCCAGGGCGTGCTGAAGCTCGTCCCCGGCCTCGGCAAGCAGCTCCAGGGCGTCGACGTGGACGAGAAGCAGCTGGCGCGGGTCGAGGCGATCGTGCTCTCGATGACGCCGCACGAGCGCGCGCTGCCGCACGTCATCAACCCCGGGCGGAGGCGGCGGATCGCCGCCGGGAGCGGCACCTCGATCGACGAGGTGAACAAGCTCATGGCCGCCCGCAAGCAGATGGCGAAGATGATGAAGCAGATGGGGAAGGGCAAGATGCCCGCCCTTCCTGGCATGCCGCCGCCTGGCCGTGCGGCTGACGGCGAGGCTTCTCAGGGCCACTCGTTCGAGCGCGGGTTCCGGTCGAGCGGCCCGCCGTCGCGGCATTCGGGCATGCGGTAGCGCGGCGGCAGCTGCGTGTATCCGATCTCCCAGCCGTGCAGTGCGATCTCCTTCGCGAAGGCGGGGTCCCAGCCGACTGCGCGGAGGAGCGGGCGCACGTGCTGGACGGCGTAGCACTCGACCTCCGTCTCGGACGCGGACGGCGCCTTCAGGTGCTCGGCCTCGTGGGTAAGGGCGATGAGGGCCTCCGCGAGCTCGAAGTTGTGGTAGCTCAGGGGCGGCGGGCGGGTCCGTGCGAGGTAGCCCCTGAGCGCAACGCAGACGCCGGGGTCGAGGTCGATGCGGTTCCTCGCGTTGTCGCCGATCGCTTTCAGCCGGATCTTCTCGTCGCCGCGCAGGATCGCGTACTGCTCGACGAACTCCACCCATGCCGCCGGCTGCCAGCAGTACACCTTCGGCTCCACGCCGACGCTCGAGCGCGCGATCTCGGCGAACTCCTGCCGCTGCCGCGGCGGCAGCAGCTCGCTGTGCGCGCCGATGAGCGCGCGCACGACGTCCGCCTGGGCGCTCCGCCAGCCGTCCGGAGAGAGCGTCGCGCAGCCGTCGCGCGCCGCGGCCGACACCGGCTCGAGCCGCGCCTTCGGCGGATCTCCGACCTCGTCGTCGTACGTCGACTCGCACGCCGCTCGCGACATCTCGAAGCCGCCGGCGAGCGACGCCTCGATCCCTTCGGTCCACGACTCGTACGTGCCGAGCCACTCGACCTCCGTCGGCTCCACCCACGGGCTCCACCAGTAGAGCCCGGCTATGGCCAGCACGCCGGCGACACCGATGAGAACGGCGATCACCCCACCCTTGAAGCCCGTCCCGTCTCTCCAGTGCGACTCAGACAGCGGACCAGCCTTGCCGACAGCTCGCGCGCACACCGCCTGTGACGCGCGCCGGCGCTCGAAGTTGCGCGGAACCGGACGGTTGGCGTACGTACAATGCGGCGTCCACTACTGAGTCGCTGCAAGGAGAGAGATGGCTGTACGAATCAGGCTGACGCGCATCGGGTCGAAGAAGAACCCGATCTACCGCGTCGTCGTGGCCGACTCGCGCTCGCCCCGCGACGGTCGCTTCATCGAGATCATCGGGCGCTACAACCCGCAGACCGACCCGTCGACGATCGAGCTCGACGAGGCGAAGGTCAAGGACTGGATCGCGAAGGGCGCCCAGCCGAGCGCGCCGGTCTCGCGGCTGATGAAGGCCGCAGGCATCGGTGGAGACTGAATGAGTGCGCCGCGATCCGGCCGCGAAGCGGCCGGCTTCAGGGGTCTTGCGCGAGCAGAATCCGCGCTCGCGGATTCTGCTCTTGCGCCGAGAGATGGCTGAGCTCCTCGAGTGGGTCGTGCGCCGGCTCGTCGACGAGCCGGACGCCGTCCGCGTCGAGACCGAGGAGCGAGAGGACGCGATCGTGTTCCACCTCTATGTCGCAGAGGACGATGTCGGGAAGGTGATCGGGCGCCAGGGCCGCATGGCCCGCGCGCTCCGGAGCATCGTGCGCGCCGCGGGCGCCCGCGCCGAAGAGCGCTACTTCCTCGAGATTGCCGGCTGAGCACGGGCACGACCTCGTCGTGGTCGGGCGTGTCGGCCGGCCCCATGGCCTCGACGGCGCGTTCGTCGTCGAGCAGGCGAGCGAGGACGCGTCACGCTTCGCGGTCGGCGCGACCCTTCTCGTCGGCGGCGAGCCGGCAACGGTCGTGCTCTCACGCCGCGTCGGACGCGGCCGGCCCGCGATCAAGCTCGACCGCCCGGTCGAGCGCGGCGCCGAGCTCTGCGTCTCGCGGGCCGAGCTCCCGCCTCCCGAGGCCGACTCGTACTACGTCTCGGACCTCATCGGCCTCGACGCGGTCGAGGAGGGAGGAGCGAGCCTCGGCATCGTCAGCGACGTCCTTCCCGGGGTCGCGAACGACGTGCTGGAGCTCGACACGGGCCTCCTGCTGCCGCTCGTCGAGGACTGCGTCCGCGAGGTGGACCTCGCCGGCGGCCGCATCGTGATCACACCGAATTTCCTGGGTGACCGGTAACCTCGATCTGCTTTGCGACTCGACGTCTTCACCCTGATTCCGGAGGCCTTCGCGTGGCTCGGGGAGCGCCGTCCGGTCGCTGCCGTGCTCGGTACGGAGCTCGAGCTGCGCGTCTTCAACTACCGCGACACGACTCCGCTCTCCGCGGGTCAGGTCGACGACAGCCCGTACGGCGGCGGGCCGGGGATGGTGCTCCGCGTGGACGTCGTCGCCGCGGCGTTCGAGGGGGTCTACGGAGGCGTTCCGGACAATCGCGTCGTGGCCCTCACGCCGGCCGGGCGCCAGCTCGACCAGTACCTCGTCGAGGAGCTCGCCATGGAGCCGGCGCTGACGCTGCTCTCCGCCCGGTTCGAGGGCTTCGACCAGCGGATCCTCGACCACCTCTGCTCCGACACGGTCTCGATCGGCCCGTACGTCCTCTCCGGAGGCGAGATCCCAGCGCTCGCGGTCGTCGACGCTGTCGTAAGAAGACTGCCGGGCGCGCTCACGGAAGGATCCGCGAGGTCGAGAGCTTCTCCGCGGCGCTCGACGGCGGGCTCGAGTACCCGCACTACACGCGTCCCGCGGAGTTCAGGGGCTGGCGCGTGCCCGAGGTGCTCCTCTCGGGAGATCACGCGCGCATCGAGGACTGGCGCCGCGAGCGGGTCCGGAGCGTCACGTGACCGAGCTGGACGAGAGGCAGCCGCCGCCCGAGCAGGACGGTGGCGCGCCGCCGCCCGCGCCGCCGTTCTCCTGGCCCGTCGCCGAGCTGCACGAGGAGCTGCCGAGGCCGGTGCCGCCACCCGCGCCTCCGTTCTCGTGGCCGATCCCGGAGGAGAAGCACGAGTTCCACCACCCGCTCGACCGTGTCACCGGCCGCCTCCCGCGCCGGCTCCGCATCATCGTCGACTGGGTCGTCACCATCGTCGGCGCCGTCGCGATCGTCCTCGCGATCAAGGCCTGGGTCATAAACCCGTACCGGATTCCCTCGTCCTCGATGGAGTCGACCCTGCACTGCGCGCGCCCCGCGGCGGGCTGCGAGTCGCGCTTCTCCGACCGCGTGCTCGCAAACCGCTTCATCTACCGCTTCAGCGACCCCGCGCGCGGGGACGTCGTCGTGTTCGAGACGCCGCCGCAGGCGCGGGCCAAGTGCGGGGCGGGAGGGACGTTCGTGAAGCGCATCATCGGCCTCCCGGGCGAGAGGGTGCAGATCCGGCTGCAGAAAGGCGCGGCGTTCGTCTACATCAACGGCCAGCCGCTCGACGAGCCGTACATCGAGCAGGATCGCCGGGACATCGGGCCCGGCGAGCAGTTCCGGGTTCCCCAGGGCCACTACTTCGTGATGGGCGACAACCGCTCGCAGTCGTGCGACTCGCGCGTGTGGGGGGCGGTGCCCGAGGACAACCTCATCGGGAAGGTCTTCGCGACCTACTGGCCGCCGAACCGGATCTCGCTGTTCTAGAGTGCGGGCGGTTTCGCTAGGATCTCCGGTCGGCCTCGGCCGCTCCTCCTCATGAACGCCACGATCGAGAGCATCGAGCAGCGCAACATGCGCACGGACCTGCCGCAATTCAAGGCGGGGGACACCGTGCGCGTGCACTTCAAGGTGATCGAGGGCAACCGCCAGCGCATCCAGGTGTTCGAGGGGATCGTCATCAAGCGCCAGGGAGCCGGCTTCCGCGAGACCTTCACCGTGCGCAAGCAGTCCTTCGGCGTCGGCGTCGAGCGCACGTTCCCACTCCACTCGCCCAAGATCGACAAGCTCGAGGTCGCCGCGATCGGCGACGTCCGCCGGGCGAAGCTCTACTACTTGCGCTCGAGAGTGGGGAAGAAGGCGCGCGTCCGCGAGCTCCGGCAGAGCTAGCGTCTATCCTCGGCCGGTGGCTCGTTCCTCCGGCCAGCGGCTCCTCGCACATGATCGGCAAGCCTCGGCGTCCGCTTCGTCGCGGGCGCCGACGAGGCGGGGCGCGGCTCGCTTGCGGGCCCGCTGGTCGTCGCGGGCGTGCTCCTCGACTACGAGCGCCTGCGCGGGCACTGTGTCCGCCCGCTCGCCGCGCTGAACGACTCGAAGCAGGTTCCGCGGGAAGAGCGCGAGGCGCTGTTCGAGGCGGTCGTCGGGTGCGCGTCGCGGATCAGCGTGCGCGTGGTCTCGTCGACCCAGATCGACCGCGCGGGACTGCACCGCTCGAACCTCGCCGGCCTGCGTGCCGTGCTCGCCGATCTCCACCCGCCGGCCGACGCCTGTCTCGTCGACGGCTTCCGGCTCGGGCCGGCGGCGCCGCCCCATCGCGCGCTCGTCGACGGCGACACCCGGAGCGCGGCGATCGCTGCCGCGTCCATCGTCGCGAAGGTGCTGCGGGACCGCGTGATGCGGCGCCTCGACGCGGTGTTCCCGCGGTACGGGTTCATGTCGCACGTGGGCTACATCACGCCCGCGCACTCGGAGGCGGTCCGCGTCTTCGGCCCGTCCGACCTCCACCGCCGCTCGTTCGACGCCCGCTGCTACCTGGGAGGGTCCGAGGCCGCGTGAATCGCGGCGAGCGGCGCGCGCTCCTGCACTACCGGCTCCGTGGCTACCGCCTGCTCGACGCGAACGCGCGCGTCGGCCGCTACGAGCTCGACCTCGTGCTCCGGCGCGGCCGCCGGCTCGTGGTCGCGGAGGTGAAGGAGAAGGGCGGTCCCGCGTTCGGGCATCCGCTGGAGATGATCGACCCGGAGAAGGTGCGGCGCGTGAGCGCCGGCGCGAGCGCGTGGCTCGCGTCGCACCCCGAGGTCTCGGGGCTCGAGGTGTCGCTCGAGGCCGTGGCGGTGCGGGGCCGGCGGGTCGAGCGCGTGCCGCTCGATCGGCTCAGCCTGACCCGGTCGCCGACGGCCCGTCGAAGGAGCGTGATCGATGGCTCCGACGCAGGCTGCCCTCTACGACGACCTTCGCGGCGACGACCTTCACCTGTCCTGGTCGGAGCAGGAGCTGCCGGAGCGGGAGCGGACGAAGCACGTCCACCGGCTCCACCCGTACCTGGGCAAGTTCATCCCGCAGCTCGTCGAGGCGCTGCTCGGGCGCTACGTCAGGCCTCGAGGACGCGTGCTCGATCCGTTCGCGGGGTCCGGCACCACGCTGGTGCAGTCGCTGGAGAGCGGGTACGACGCGACGGGCGTCGACGTCGCCGCGTTCAACTGCCTCCTCATGCGCGTGAAGACCGCGCGCTACGACGCGTTCGCGCTCGAGAAGGAGCTGCGCGACGCGCTCTCGCGCCGCGGCCAGTCGACGGAGCGGCCGAGCGGCTACGTCGCCGAGTGGTACGCGCCGCGCGCCGCCTCCGAGCTCCTGCACTTCCGCTCGCTGCTCGAGGAGTACGAGCACGCGGACGTCCTCCGCGTCGTGCTCGCGCGCGCGGCGCGCTCGGCCCGGCGGACGACCCACTTCGACCTCGAGTTCCCGCAGGCGCCGCAGCGCGAGCCGTACTGGTGCCACAAGCACCGGAGGACGTGCCGCCCGGTGGAGGAGGCCGACAAGTTCCTCGGCCGCTACCTGCTCGACACGCTCGACCGGATCAAGGCGTTCCAGCGCGTGCGCGACCGGAAGCGGGAGGCGCACGTCGTCCACGGCGACGCGCGCGACGCAGCTCTCGACGGCCCGTTCGACGCCGTCCTCACCTCGCCGCCGTACCCCGGCCTCATCGACTACCACGAGCAGCACCGGTACGCCTACGAGCTCCTCGGCCTGGACGACCGGCGGGACCGCGAGCTCGGCGCCGCCGCGCGCGGGACGAGCAAGGGCGCGGTCGAGGACTACGTCGCCGGGATCTCGGCCGTGCTGAGCCGCTGCGCCGAGTCGCTACGACCGGGCGCGCCCGTCATCGTGGTCGTGAACGACCGTCGCGGCCTCTACCCGGAGATCCTGGAGCGCAGCGGGCTCCGGCTCGTCGACCGCCTCGAGCGCCACGTCAACCGCCGCACCGGCCGCCGCGCGGGCGAGTACTTCGAGTCGATCCTCGTCGCGAGCCGCTAGCGCTCGGTACTACGGCTCGCCGCCGGTGGCCAGCGCCGTACGAGGAGGACGGTCGCCACGAGGCACGCGAGCACCAGGGCCGACGAACTCCAGGCGGCCCACTGGGCCGAGCAGCGACACGAGCAGCACCGCGAGCGCGGAGAGCACGATCCAGATCGCCAGGAACCGAAGCACGCCGCTGGACTCTGCCAGTCATTGATTCGTGACGGACCCGGCACTGGGCCGTTGCAGGTCGCGGCCGGACCGTGCCTACCCTGGGGAGGGTGCTCGCTCGCGCGGTCACCCATGCGCTCGTGGGCCTCGAGCCCCGCAAGGTCGAGGTCGAAGCGCACCTCCAGCTCGGCGTCCCCGGCTTCGCGATCGTCGGCCTCGCCGACCGCGCGTGCCAGGAGGCGAAGCATCGCGTCCGGAGCGGCGTCGTCTCCGCGGAGCTCGACTGGCCGCTGAACCGGCGGATCACCGTGAATCTCGCCCCGGCGGCGCTCCGCAAGGAAGGCTCCGGCTTCGACCTGCCCATCTCCCTGGCGGTGCTCGCCGCCACGAGGCAGCTTCCGCCCGAGCGGCTCGCCCAGCACGCCGCGGTCGGCGAGCTTGCGCTCGACGGACGCATCCGGCCGGTGGCGGGGACGCTGGCCGTCGCGGAGGGGGCCAGGCGGGCCGGGCTCGAGCGGGTCGTCTGTGCGGCGGAGTCCGCGCCCGAGGCCGCGCTCGCCGGCATCGAGCCGATCCCGGTTCAGCACCTCGTCGAGGCGGTCGCCTACCTCCGCGGCGAGATCGACGCGCCGCCGTTCGACCCTCTCCGCGCCGACGAGCTGGCGTCGCCCGCGGCTCCCGATCTCGCGGACGTACGCGGGCAGGAGCGGGCGCGGCGGGCGCTCGAGATCGCTGCCGCGGGCTCGCACAACCTCCTGCTGCAGGGGCCGCCCGGCACGGGGAAGACGATGCTCGCGCGGCGGCTGCCCGGGATCCTGCCGCCGCTCGACCGGCAGAAGTCGCTGGAGGTGACGCGGATCCACTCCGTGTGCGGGCTGCTCCCGCCCGAGCGGCCGCTCATCATCGTGCCGCCGTTCCGCGCGCCCCATCACGGCGCGTCGGCTCCCGCGGTCGTGGGCGGCGGCCCCGGCCCGCGGCCGGGCGAGGTGTCGCTCGCGCACTTCGGCGTGCTCCTGCTCGACGAGCTGCCGGAGTTCCCGCGCTCCGTGCTCGAGGCCTTGCGCCAGCCGCTCGAGGACGGGATCGTCGCGGTCGCGCGGGTCGGCGGGCACGCGCTCTTCCCGGCGCGGTTCCAGCTCGTCGGGACGATGAACATGTGCCCGTGCGGCGCGCGCGGCGACCCGGCGGTCGAGTGCGCGTGCAGCCCGCAGCGCCTGGCCGCCTACCGCGAGAAGCTCTCGCGCGCCCTCCTCGACCGCTTCGACCTCGCGGTCTCGATGCCGCGCCCGCGTGCGGTCGAGCTCGCGGCGCCGCCCGGCGAGGCCTCGGCGCCGGTTCGCGAGCGCGTCGAGGCGGCTCGTGCCCGGCTGGCGTCGGCCGTCCCGCGCCGGACCGAGGCGGCGTCCGAGCTCCTCTCGAACGCCGTCGAGCGGCTGCCGCTCTCGGGCCGCGGTCGCGTCCGGGTTGCACGAGTCGCGCGCACGATCGCCGCGCTCGCCGGAGCCGCCGAGGTCGAGCCTCCACACGTCGCGGAGGCGCTCTCGTACCGGATGCCTGCGTCGTGACGGAGATCCGGCGCCTGCGGCGGCGGGACGCTGCGTTTCCGCCCCTGCTCGCGGCGATCCACGACCCGCCGCCGGCGATCTTCCTGCGTGGCGCCGCGTCCGAGGAGCTGCTCGAGCGCCCGGCGGTGGCGGTCGTGGGCGCGCGCTCGTGCTCGGCCTACGGACGCGCGGTCGCGCGGTCACTCGGCCGGGAGCTCGCTGCCGCGGGCGTCGTCGTCGTCAGCGGAATGGCGCGCGGGATCGACGGCGAGGTTCACCGCGGCGCGCTCGAGGCAGGGCGAGACGGTCGCAGTTCTCGGCTGCGGCATCGACCGCGACTATCCGGCCGCGCACGCGGAGCTCGCCCGAAGGATCTGCGAGCGCGGTCTCGTCGTCTCGGAGTACGAGCCCGGAGTCGAGCCCGCCCCGTGGCGCTTCCCCGCGCGCAACCGGATCATCGCCGGGCTCTGCCAGGCGACCGTCGTCGTCGAGGCTCGCGAGCGGAGCGGAGCGCTGATCACGGCCGACTTCGCGCTCGAGGAGGGCAGGGAGGTGCTGGCCGTCCCGGGCGAGATCACGAGCGCGCTCTCGGCTGGGACGAACGCGCTCCTCCGTCTCGGAGCGACCCCGGCGACGTGCGCGGCCGACGTGCTCGAGAGCTTCGGCCTCGAGCCCGCCGAGCCCGAAGTCACCGATCTCGGCGCGGCCGCCGAGTCCCTGCTCGAACGACTTCGCGACGGCGCCCTGTCGGCCGACGAGCTCGTCCGTGCCTCCGGCGTCGACGCGGCAGGAGGCCTCGGCCGCGCTGCTCGAGCTGGAGCTCGCCCGGCTGGTCGCGCTCGAGGACGGCGTCTACCGCGTCACGGTCTGACTACGGGACCATGATGGTCTGCGCGGAGACCGCGGTCGTCGGCCCGTACGCGCTCGATGCCGTCACCGCGGCGCGGAGCGTGTATCCCGAGTCGGCCGCTGTGACGACGTAGGTCTGGCCGGTCGCGCCCACGATGTCCACGCAGTTGGCCCCGGCCGCGTCGCAGCGCCGCCAGGCGTACGTGTAGCCCGTTACCCCCGCAGACCACGAGCCGGGGCTCACCGTGAGCGTCATTCCGACCGACGGCCCTCCGCTGATCGTCGGCAGCATCGTGTTGACGGGCGGTCCGACGACGGTCTGGGTGGCGAGGGAGACCGCCTCACCGGACCCGCGGGCGTTTCTCGCCGTCACGACGACGCGGATGGTGAAACCGCCGTCGGCTGCGGTGAGTACGTACGTCCGGGCGGTGGCGCCGGGAATGACCGTGCAGTTGATGGTTGCCGCGTCGCAGCGGCCCCACGTGTACGCGTAGCCGGTCGGCTGGTTGATCCAGCTCCCCGTGCTCGCCGTGAGCGTCTGGCCGACGGCAGCAGTGCCGGTGATCGCAGGACGCACTCTGTTCACCGGGCGCAGGCCGTCCGCCATACGGCGGCCCACGGCACGCACGAGGGTTTTTGCCTCGGGTGTTCCGACCTTCGTCTTCGGGAAGCCACCGATTCCGACGTACGCGACGATCCGATCGACCCGTACCACCGCGGTCACGACGTGGAACTCTCCCAGTCGCGTGCCGATGCGGACCGTCGAGGCAAAGGACTGGTTGCCCACACGCAGCGCAGCGGGCCTGCCGATGCGGACGTACTGCACCTTGATGCCGCTCTCCTTCGCGAAGTCGGCGGCCAGCTCGTCCGGATCGATGCGGCCCGAGAAGAGCCTGACGAGGTTGTAGAAGAGCCGCGCATCGGCGACGTTCTGCAGCAGCTCGATGTCGTTCTCGAGGTACAGGAAGCGCTTGCCGCGGAGCCGAGCCCCGGTCCTGAACTCGCGCGTGTACGAGGCGACGAACCCGCTCGCGGGCCGGACGTAGCCCTGGCGCAGGACTCTCGCACCGGGAGACAGGTCGCTGGTCTTCAGCGCCATGCTCGAGAGGTTCGGGATGCCGGCCGGCGGCTTGATCTGCTCCCGCGCCTCGCCGGCGGGACTCGCCGAGGCGGAGCTCGCGAGGAGCAGGCCGCAGGCGGCGCCGAGAGCAACCAGCACCGACGTCGTCTTCGCCAGCCGCGTGTTCATCGTGTGAGCTTGCCCTCCCGACCTCAAGGAATACTCAAAAGTCTCCGAGCGCCCCTTGTTACCTAGGATCGCCCCTCGATGGGCACGACATCGTACTGGCTCGCGGAGGCGTCCGAAGCGATTCCGCGGAGACCGCTCGGCGGGCGTGCGGAGGTCGCGATCGTCGGCGGAGGGATCACGGGCTGCTCATGCGCGCTGGCCCTCGCGGAGGCCGGTGTGCGCGTCCGTCTCTTCGAAGCTCGCGAGATCGCGGGCGGCGCGAGCGGCCGGAACGGCGGCTTCGCGCTCCGGGGCGGCGCCGCGCCGTATCCCGTGCTGGCGGATTCGCTCGGAAGAGAGACGGCGGCGGCGCTCTGGCGCTGGACCGAAGGCGAGCTCGACGCGCTCGCCTCCCTCGCGGGCGACGCGTTCCGGCGCACGGGGAGCCTGCGGCTGGCCGCGGACGAGGAGGAGCGGGACGAGCTCGTCGAGGAGCACGACGCGCTTGCGGCCGACGGCTTCGCGATCGAGTGGCGGGAACCGGCCGCGCTCGCGCTGCCGCTTCGAGACCGCTACCCGGGCGCGATCTTCCATCCGCGGGACGGAGTCCTCCAGCCGGCCCGGCTCGTGCGGAGGCTGGCCGAGCGGGCGGCCGCTGCCGGAGTCGAGATCCGCGAGCACACGCGCGTCGGCTCTGCGGACGAGGTCGACGCCGAGACGGTCGTCGTCGCGACCGACGGCTACCCGAGCGGGCTCCTCGGCGAGCTCGAAGGGCTCATCGTCCCCACGCGCGGGCAGGTCATCGCCACCGAGCCGGTGCCCGAGCGCTTCTTCGAGATTCCGCACTACGGCCGCCACGGGTTCGACTACTGGCATCAGACGGCGGACGGGCGCATTGTCGCGGGCGGCTTCCGCGACGTCTCGCTCCAGGACGAGTTCACCGCCGACGAGGTGACGACGCCGGTCGTGCAGAAGGCGCTCGAGTCGTTCGTCGAGTCGCTCCTAGAACGGCGTGTGGGCATCGAGCACCGCTGGGCGGGCATCTTCGGGATGGTCTTCGACTTCGTCCCGGTCGTCGGCACCGTGCCGGGCGAGGACGGCGTGTGGGTCGCCGGTGGCTACTCGGGCCACGGAAACGTGCTCGGCTTCGCGTGCGGGAGGCTCGTCGCACGCGCGATCCTCGGCGACCGCGACCCGCTGCTCGACCTCTTCGAGCCGTCGCGGCTGCTCGTGAAGTAACCGGTTTCTCGCCGGACGGCAACCGCTCGGACACGAGCCCGCGTCGGAGAATCCCGCGTATGAGCGTGCGCGAGGAGCTCAACCCGGTCGCCCGGCATCACATCGAGAAAGCCGTCGAGTCGCTCGAGGAGGAGTTCGAGGGCGCCCACTCGCGCGAGACGATCGAGCGGGTGATGGACGACTCGCTCCGCCAGCTCGTGCGCGACGTCGAGGTCGACGACTTCGTGCCGGCGCTCGCCCACCGCTTCGCGCGGGAGCGGCTGAAGGCGCTCCGCCGCGCGCGCGGGGCGGAGGGTGCGGCCTCGGACGTGCTCTTCATCGGGTTGGGGGATACCGGCCGCGGCCAGATCGCGGCCGCGCTCGTCACCCTGCGCTCCGAAGGCCGGGTCGTTACCCACTCGGCCGGGAGCACGCGCGGTGTCGACGTCGACGCAGCCGTCGTCGAGGTGATGGCGGAGCTGAGGGTCGACCTCTCGGAGGCGTACGCGAAGCCGCTCTCGCCGGAGGTTCTCGAGGCGGCGGACGTTGCGGTGACCATGGGTCGCAGCGTCGGAGCCGTCGACATCCCCGAGGGCGTAAGACACGTCGACTGGAGGGTCGGCGACCCGACCGGCGCGCCGGTCGACGAGGTGCGCCGCGTACGCGATGACATCGACCGTCGCGTGCAGGAGCTGCTCGCCGAGTTCGAGAGCGTCTAGGCGCCGAGGATCAGGCCGGTTCGGCCACCCAGTGCATGGGATCGCCGGCGCCGAGGTCCGTGATCCCGGCATCCGCGAGGGCGCCGCAAACGAGTGTCCGCCGGTGCGCGCCGAAGGTGAGGACGTGGGCGATCATCCCGCCGTACGTGAAGACTCTCGGGGGCTCGCAGGTGACGTCCACGAAGGTCTCGTCGAGACGGTCCTCCCGCACGATCGCGTCGACGCTCTCGACGAACGCCGGCCCGGCGTCGGCGAGTCGCCTCCGCAGGCAGCCGACGCTCGACTCCTGCTCGCCGTCGAAGTCGTACTCCCGGCCGGCGATGGCTGCGTTCCACTGCGCCAGCTGACCCACCAGCCGGGATAGCTGCGAGCGAAGCGTCGGCGCGTCGTCGATCCCCTCGACCGAGATCTCGATCGGCGTGTCGAGCGCTTCGTCCGGCAGCCCCTCGGCGCGGTCGAGCACTTCGCCCACCAGCCAGACGTGGTGCTGGACCATTCGGTTGAGCAGATCCATGGCAGTCACCTTTCGTGGGGCCGGGACGCGAAGGCCTCCCGGCGGATGGAAGTGCACGCCGCTCGGCGCGTCGAGCTGGAAGGTCGACGGCCGTCGGCGCCACTCGGACGGTGTTCGTCCATGCGCACGGGCAAACGCGCGGGTGAAGGCCTCGTGGGAGGAGTAGCCGGCTTCCAGAGCGACCTCGAGAACCGTGTCGTCGCTCGCGAGCAGCCGGTAGGCCGCGCGCTCGAGCAGGATGCGTCGGCGGAATGCCGCCGGCGCCTCGCCGGCGACCGCCGAGACGACTCGAGCGAAGTAGTACCGCGACACGTGCAGGCGGGACGCCAGCTCGTCCGCCGTTGACGCGCGCTCGTCGAGCGTCGAGGCCACGTCGTCGACGAAGCCGGAGAAGATGTCGACCGTCACGCGCATGTGAGCCATTCTCCTGCGGCGCGATGCCGGTTGCTTGATCGCGCTTGCTGTTCGTCTAGAGGTCGATCGCTTGCAGTTCGAGATCGTCCGCCTTCGCGAACGCGGCCTTCGCGATCGCGAGGTCCTGGATCGCGAGCCCGGTCGAATCGAAGAGCGTGATCTCATGCGCGTCACGGCGGCCGTCCGCTGAGCCTGTGAGCACCGCTCCGAGCTCCGTGACGCTCTCGCGGGTCACGACTCCCGCCTCGGCGGCGGCCGCGAGCTCCCCGCCGTGGCTCGCCTGCTCCCAGTCGTCGCAGAAGAGGCGTGCGCGGCCGAGCTCCTCGATCGCGACCTCCGCCTTGCCCGGCCCGTCGGCGCCCATGAGCGAGACGTGCTGGCCGGGCTGGAGCGAGCCGGGCCCGTAGAGCACGGTCGACCCGGGCGTCACGGTCGCGACGACGTCGCACGCGAGCGCTTCCTCCGCGCTGCCGGCCACGTCCGTGCCCAGCTCCTCTGCGACCGCGCTCCTGCGGGCCGGGTCGACGTCCCACAGGAGTGGGCGGGAACCGCGGGCGACGAGCATCCGCGCCGTCTCCGCCCCGTTCACGCCGCACCCGATCACGGCGTACGAGGCCGCGCCCTCCCGGCACAGCGCGTCGGCGGCGACGACCGCGGCGGCGGCCGTGCGGAGCGCGGTCACCGCGGCCGCGTCGAGTACCGCCAGCAGGCGGCCGTCCTCCGCGTCCGAGAGCAGCACGAGCCCCGTCACCGTCGGGAGCCCGCGGGCGGGGTTCCCAGGGAACGACGTCACCCATTTGAGAAGCGCCTGCCCGCCGCCGAGCGCGGGCATCGCGCGGAAGTCGCCCGCTGGGTAGTTCGTGACGTAGACCTTCGGCGGCATCGACCACTCGCCGCGCGCGTAGGCGAGGAACGCGTCACGCACTGCGTCGTACGCATCCTGCGGCGAGACCGCGGCTCGGACGTCGGCGGCGCGGAAGACGTGGATCGCGGGCATGAGCACGGCCATCCTCGCCGTTCGACGCTAGCTGGGCGTCGTACGGGTGAAGCTCCGATTAAGCATCCGTCAACACGGTGAAATGTTCCTGGAAATCAAGGAAAAGAGACGCACGGATGGGCATGCAACCAGCCGCTCCGGCGGCTAGGCTGCCCGCTTGCCCTCGGCCCGGGTCATCGTCGCGCTATCGCTCGCTGCCGTGTGCGCCGCCTTCGTGGCCGGCGCCGCGCAGAGCGCGCTTCCCCAGCAGTCGGGGTCGTCGACCTGTTGACGCAGGCGAACATCCGGCTCGACGGCTCGGCCGCGGGCGACGCGGTGCAGGCCCTGTCTCGAGCGCGGGTGACGTGAACGGGGACGGGCGCGGCGGATTGCTGATCGGCGCGCCGTCGGCCAGCAGCGGCGCTGCACGTTCTCCGGCTCCGCCTACGTCGTCTTCGGCGCGCCCTCGGCGACGACCGTCGATCTCGGCGACCTCGGGAGCGGCGGGTTCCGGATCGACGGAGCCGAGCGACGACGACCGTCGCGGGTGACGCCGTCTCGTCCGGGGACGTGAACGGGGACGGACAAGACCGACGTGATCCTCGGCGCGCGCAATGCGAGCAACAACGCGCACGCACTCCGGCTCGGTCTACGTCGTCTTCGGGAAGGCCACGACGGACCGGTCGACCTGGAGACCCTCGGGAACGAGCGGATTCCGGATCGACGGGGCGGCCGCCGAGGACTTCGCCGGCGCGCCGTCGGCGCGGGCAATGTGAACGGTGACGCGAGTTCGCCGACGTGATCGTCGGAGCACCCGGTGCCGACCACGGCAGCACTCGGCGCGGCGTACGTCGTCTTCGGCACAGGACTCGCCGACGAACGTCGACCTGGCCGCGCTCGGCGGCGCAGGCTTCCAGATCGACGGAGCGGCCGCGGCGACCAGGCCGGCTTCTCCGTCTCCGGCGTCGGACGACATGAACGGAGATGCCAACGGCGAAGTGCTCGTGGGCGCCCCCGGCGTCAACAGCAGCCAGGGCGCGGCCTATGTCGTCTTCGGGAAGGACACCACGACGACGGTCGACCTGGCGATCTGGGAACGCTCGGAACAGCGAGGGCTTCCGGATCGACCGGAGCCGCCGACGACGACCGAGCCGGGCGTCGCCGTCTCCGGCATCGGGGACATGAACGGCGACGGACCGGCCGACATGATCGTCGGTGTGCCCCCGAGCACCCAGGCCGCGGACGCGGCGCCGCCTACGTCGTCTTCGGGAAGGCCGCGGACGCGACACGTCGACCTGGGCGCGCTCGGAACGGGCGGATTCCTGATCGACGGAGCGGCCGAACAACGACGTTTGCCGGCGAAGCCGTCTCGGGCGCGGGCGACGTGAACGGAGACGGGCGGGTGGACGTGCTCGTCGGGGCACCCTTCGCGGGCTACAACGGCCGCGCCGGCTCGGGCTCGGCCTACGTCGTCTACGGAAAGACCACGACGACGCACGGTCGACCTGGACGCGCTCGGGGCGGGCGGCTTCCGCATCGACGGAGCCGCTGCCGAGCGACCGTGGCCGGCTCCTACGTCTCCGGCGCCGGGGACGTGAACGGCGACGCGCGTCCGGACGTGCTCGTCGGCGCGCCTTTCGAGGGCGCCGACGACTCCGGCTCGGCGTACGTCGTCTTCGGCTTCGGCCAGCCGCAGGTCGCGTACAACGCGCTGTCGGGGACCGTCGGCCAGGCGATCGCGCCTCACGCGCCGACGCTCGTCCAGCGCACCGGGACCGCGAGCTTCCAGGCGGCGCTTCCCGCCGGCCTCGTGCTCGACGCGGCGACGGGCGTCGTCACGGGCACGCCGACCGCGGCTCAGGCACAGACGACGCACACGGTGACGATGACCGACCTCGCCGGCCAGGCGGCGGCACCGCTCGTCGTGACCATCGCTGCCGCGCCGACCCCGCCGCCGCCGCCGCCGCCTCCACCCCCGCCGCCTCCACCCGCCGCACCGGACTGCGCCGGGCCTCAACCTGTTCGTCACCTCGCCGCAGCGGGCGCTGCGGAAGAAGCGCATCGTCGTCCACGCGAGCTGTAACGAGCCGTGCATGCTGAGGGCCCAGGGCGGGATCGTGTTCCGGGGGATCTCCGCCCTGATCAACCTGGGCACCGTGAGCTCGAACAGAGCGTCGAAGTCGAAGCGCGCGCTCACGCTGAAGCTCTCCAAGGGAGGCCAGAGGCGCCTTGCCCGCTACTTCGCCAAGGGGCGGCGCGCGAAGGCGATCGTCAGCATCCGCGCGCGTGACGCCGCCGGGAACGCACGCTCGCGCAGCCGCGGCATCGTCGTGCGTCGCTAGCCTCTTCGGCTCATGCGTCCGGGGACTTCGACTGCGGCGGGGAGGTTGGTGGCCATGCTGTGGCTCGTCGCCGCCTGCGCCGCGCTCGTCCCGGGCGCCGGCGCGGCGCCGGCCGTCCTTCCGCAGCAGTCCGGGATCGTCGACCTTCTGACCCAGGCCAATCTGCGGATCGACGGCGCGGCCGCCGACGACACCTTCAGCCACGCCTCTCGCGTGGCGAACGCCGGCGACGTGAACGGCGACGGCCGCGACGACGTGCTCGTGGGAGCCCTCGGCGCGAGCAACAACGGGCGCAGCAGGTCCGGCTCGGCGTACGTCGTCTTCGGCCGGGCGACCACGACCACCGTCGACCTCGCCTCGCTCGGGAACGGCGGCTTCCGGATCGACGGAGCCGTCGCGGGCGGCGGCGCGGGCTTCGCGGTGTCCGGGGCGGGGGACGTGAACGGCGACCAGCGCGCGGACGTCGTCGTCGGCGCGCCGACGGCCGACCAACGGCGGCAACCAGAATGCGGGCTCCGCGTACGTCGTCTTCGGGAAGACCTCGACGACCGCGGTCGACCTCGCAGCGCTCGGTGACGGCGGGTTCGCGATGGACGGAAGCGGTGCGCAGAGCCGCATCGGCTACTCGGTCTCGGGCGCGGGCGACGTCAACGGCGACGGTCGCGCCGACGTCGTCGTCGGGTCGATCGGCTCGGCGTACGTCGTCTTCGGGAGAACCGCGACGACGAGGATCTCGCTGCCCGCGCTCGGCACGGAAGGTTTCCGGATCGTCGGCACGCTCGCGTCCGACAATGCCGGCCAGGCCGTCTCGGGCGCCGGCGACGTGAACGCCGACGGGCGCGCGGACGTGATCGTCGGCGCGTCCGGCGCGTCGAACAACACCGTCACCGGATCGGGCTCCGCGTACGTCGTCTTCGGCAAGGCGTCGACCACCTCGGTCCAGCTCGTGTCGCTCGAAGCGGACGGCCTCGGCTTCCGGATCGACGGCGCGCTCGCCGGAGACGGCGCAGGAGAGGCCGTCGCGGGCGCCGGCGACGTGAACGGCGACGGCCGGGCAGACATCCTCGTCGGCGCGCGGGACGCCGGCGTCGACAACCAAGGTGCGGCGTACGTCGTCTTCGGCAAGACGTCGACGGGGGGCATCGACCTGAACGAGCTCGCAGACGGTGGTTTCCGCATGGACGGCGCCGCGGCCGACGACTCTGCCGGCGACGCCGTCTCCGGCGTCGGGGACGTGAACGGGGACGGCCGCCCAGACGTGCTCGTGGGCGCGCCGTCCGCCGACGGCCCGCGCTCGGGCGGCACCGCCTACGTCGTCTTCGGGAAGGCGACGTCGTCGGCGGTGAGCCTCGGCGCGCTCGACTCCGGCGGCTATCGCATCGACGGCGCCGCTGCGGGCGACGCCGTCGGCCAGGATCTCTCGGGCGGCGGCGACGTGAACGGCGACAGGCGCCCGGACGTGCTCGTGTCGGCCGTGGCGGACAACAACGGTCGCGCGCAGTCAGGCTCGGCCTACGTCTTATACGGGTTCGGCGAGCCGCGGCTCGCGTACGACCCGCTCGAGGCGACCGCCGGCGTGAAGCTGAAGCCGCACGCCCCGAGGCTCTTCGAGCGCACCGGCCCGCCGATGTTCCAGGTGACGCCGCCTCTGCCGAAGGGACTGTCGCTCGGCGGGCTGGGCGCGGTCGTCGGCACGCCCACGGCCGGCCAGGCGCAGACGACGCACACCGTGACGATGGAGGATCTCGCGGGCGAGGTCTCCGCACCGCTCGTCCTGACCGTGACCGCCGACCGCATCCCGCCGCTGCTCCGGATCCGGGCCGCGGCGAAGCAGCGTGCGCTCAAGCAGAAGCGAATCCTGCTCCGCGTGGGCTGCAACGAGCCGTGCGCGCTGAGGCTCCAGGGCGCGATCGTGATCCGCGGGAGCAGAGCCATCATCGCGCTCCGCTCCGCGAACGCGCCCAAGCACAAGATCGCGCAGCGCACGCTCGCCCTCGTCCTGACGAAGGCGGCCCGGAAACGCCTGGCCGGCTTCCTCGCCAGAGGCAAGCGCGCGAAGGCGATCGTGAGCATCCGGGCACGCGACCGAGCCGGGAACAGGAAGACCAACACGCGTGGAATAATCATCCGACGTTGAGGAGTCGAGTCCTCGGAGCGCGCGTACGACTTGTCGGCGTGCTCCCGCTCGTCGTCATTTGCACAGCGCTCGTCCCGGGCGCGGCGGCCGTACCGCCGCAGTCGGGCGTCATCGATCTGCTCACCGACGGCAAGCTGCGGATCGACGGCGGTTTCGCGGTCGCCGGCGCCGGCGCTTCGCGTCGCCGATCGCCGGCGACGTGAACGGCGACGGCAGCTCGACGTCGTCCTCGGCGCATCCGGGACGAACAACAACGGGCGCACGACTCGGGGGGCGCCTACGTCGTCTTCGGAGGGTCCGCGGGCCCGACCGTCGACCTCGCGGCGTTCGGCGACGCGGGTCTTCCAGATCGACGGAGCCGACGCATACTGACTCCGCGCCGGGCACGACACGTCTGCCGGCGCCGGAGACGTGAACGAGGACGGGCTGGCGGATCTGCTCATCGGCGCGGCGGTGCCGACAACAACGGCCGCAAGGACTCCGGCTCGGCCTACGTGGTCTTCGGAAAGGCCTCGACACTCGCCGGTCGACCTGGCCGACGCTCGGAAGCGGCGGTTTCCGGATCGACGGAGCGGCCGCGCTGGACGATAGCGCCGGGTTCTCGGTCTCCGGTGCCGGCGACGTGAACAACGACGAGCTTCGCGGACGTCTCGTCGGAGCGCGGCACGAGGACACGGCAGGCGCACGCTCGGGCTCGGCCTACGTCGTCTTCGGCTCCAGCTCGCCGACGAACGTCGATCTCGCCGTCGCTGGGAGCGGCGGGTTCCGGATCGACGGAGCGGAGCCATCCTACACGGCCGGCGACGCGGTTTCCGGGCGTGGCGACATGAACGCCGACGGGTTCGGACATGCTCGTGGGCTCGTAGGGGTTCGCCGTTCGATCGCGGTGCGCCTACGTCGTCTTCGGGAAAGGCACCACGACGCCGATCGACCTGGCTACGCTCGAAGCCGAGGCTGGCTTCCGAATCGCAGGGAGCGGCACCCTCGACGGAGCCGGACACGCTGTCCGGGCGCGGGCGACGTCAACGGGGACGGGCGGCCGGACACGTCGTGATCGGCGCCCTCGATGCGGACAACCAACGGCCGCACCTGTCGGGCTCGGCCTACTGTGGTCTTCGGCAAGGAGTCGCCATGACGGAGGTCGAGCTGGGGACGCTCGGCGACGGCGGATTCCGAATCGACGGTGCGGCCGTCGAGGATCAATCGCCGGCTGGTCCGTCTCGGGCGCGGGCGACGTGAACGGTGACGGGCGCGCGGACGTCATCGTCGGAGCGCCGTTCACCGACAACAACGGCCGCGACGGATCGGGCTCGGCGTACGTCGTCTTCGGGAGGACAGCGACGACGCCGCTGGATCTCGCGCAGCTCGGCACCAACGGCTACCGGCTCGATGGCGCGGTGGCCGACGCGCGGG
>CAWCLL010000005.1:0-135243 GCA_963796405.1 uncultured Actinomycetes bacterium | reverse complement strand
TACGACGCAGACGGTCATCTCGAACTGGACCAACGGCGCCTGGCCGGTCGCGAAGCTCCTGCGCGACTACTCCGGGAGCCAGCCCTCGCGGTACGGCGTGTACGCGCGCCGATTGACGTTCGCGTAGGCCTCGGTCGGCTCGCTCGTCTCATGCTCGGCGCCGGCGTTGTGGCGTAGCGCCGCCTCGTCCACGGTTAGCCACCCCAGCCCGGCGCGTCCTGATGCTCGCGCGCGCCGACCGCGACCACGACACAGGGCTCGGTTCCGGCGCCCACGATGATGTGCTTCGCCTGGGGAGGGCAATGGACGAAGTCCCACTGCCGCAGCGGGCGCTCCTCGCCCTCGACGACGAGTACCGCCTCGCCGGAGACGACGAGGAAGTCCTCCTGGTCGGCCTCCCAGTGGTACATACCGATCGGGACGCCTGGCTCGAGGACCTGGACGTTGATGCCGAGCTGCGAGAAGTCGTGATCGCCTTCGAAGTCTCACCAGGCGCTCCGCCCGTCGGCGTGGAGCCAGCGCGCGTCGCGCGCGTCGAGCACGAACCAGCCGTCGCTCTTCGGGACGATCCCGTCCTCGGTCTGCTCGAGCGGCGCCTCGGGAACCATGATCGAGGAGGGTAGCGATGATTTTCGCTTCTGCGCGCGGTCCTCTTCGCGGCAACGACGAAAGGAGGTCTCGATGGGCAAGGTGATCGGATCGACGACGATGACCCTCGACGGCGTCGCCACCGTCGGCGAGTGGTTCGTGTCCGGAGGCGAGCACAACGAGGCGGCGCGCGGGCTGTTCGAGCGAGCGTCGGCGATGCTGATGGGGCGGAAGTCCTACGAGGGCTTCCTCGGCTACTGGCCGGAGCAGGAAGGCCCATGGGCGGACGCGCTCAACCCGATGCCGAAGTACGTCGCCTCGCGCACGCTCGAAGGCCGGCTCGAGTGGAACTCGACGCTGATCGAGGATGACCTCGCGGACGGCGTCACCCGGCTGAAGGGAGCGCTCGAGGACGACCTCGTCCTGGTCGGCACGGGCGAGCTTGCGTGCAACGCGCTCGAGGCCGGCCTCGTGGACGAGCTCTGGTTCTGGGTGCATCCCGTCGTGTGGGGAGAAGGCGCGCGGCCCTACGAGGGCACCCGGCCGCAGCTGACGCTCCTCGGCTCCGAGACATTCGACACCGGGGTCATGCTTCTCCGCTACCAAGTCGCGTAGCGCGTACGATCGCGTCGTGTCCGGGCTGCCCCAAGGAACGGTCACCTTCGTCTTCACCGACATCGAAGACTCGACGGGGCTTCTCAACCGTCTCGGAGACGGGTACCCGGATGTCTTGAGCGCGCACCGGAAGATGGTCCGCAACGCGTTCGGCGCGTTCGACGGCATCGAGATGGACACGCAGGGCGACGCGTTCTTCTACGTCTTCCCGCGTGCCCGCGACGCGGTCGCGGCCACCGTCGAGGCGCAGCGCGTCCACGCCTCGTCGAAGTGGCCCGGCGACGAGAGCGTCCGCGTGCGCATGGGTCTGCACACGGGCGAGCCCGCGCTCCACGAGGAGGGGTACGTCGGGCTCGACGTCGTGCGGGCGGCCCGCATCTGCACCGAGGGGCGCGGCGGGCAGATCCTCCTTTCCGAGACGACGCGGTCGCTGGTCGGATCGGGGTTGCCGGAGGGCGTGTCCGTGTTCCCGCTCGGCCAGCGGCACCTGCGCGGGATCGACGAGCCCGAGCGGGTCTACGAGGTCGCTATCGACGGTCTCGAGCAGGAGGAGCCCGAGGTCGCGCCCGAGCCGGAGCCGAGCGAGCCCGTCCAGCCGCCAGCGCCGCCCCCTCCGCCGCAGGAGGCCGCGCTCGAGCGCGACATCGACAAGCGGTTCGAGGACTTCGGCGAGCGGCTTTCGGCAGCGATTCAGGAGCGCGTCGCCCAGAAGCTCGAGCAGAAGCTCGAGCGGAAGGCAGCGCCTCCGCGTCCGCCGGGCGACGCGTCGTCCGTCGACGACATCGCCGCGCGGATGGAGTCGCTGGGGGACGAGATCACCGCGCGCGTCAATGCGGCGCTCGCGAAGAGAGGTCTCACCGAGGAGGGCCCGTAGCAATCGTCGCGGAGTCGAAGCTCGAGCAGACCGAGCACGGGCTGGTCCCGCAGGGCGGAGGCTGGTACGTCCTCAACATGCGCGACGCCGAGTGGCGTCACGCCGACGGTCGCGGCGCCGTCTGCGTCATCGCCGACGACTTCGAAGGCTGGCGCCGGGACGCCGCCCAGTTCGGCGTCAATCCATTCGTGCTCGGGCCGGGCGAGCCGATGGGCATGTACCACTGGGAGGCCGACCAGGAGGGCTTCCTCGTCCTCTCGGGCGAAGCGACCCTGATCGTCGAGGGCGAGGAGCGGCAGCTACGCGCGTGGGACTTCGTTCACTGCCCGCCGCACACGAAGCACGTGCTCGTCGGCGCCGGAAGCGGGCCGTGCCTCGTGATCGCCGTCGGTGCACGCGAGCACGACCAGATCGGCTTCCCCGCCGACGAGGTCGCGAAGCGCCACGGTGCGAGCGTCGAGGAGGACACGACCGACGGGGACGTCGCGTACGCCTCCGTTCCGGGCCGCGAGCCGACCGCGTACCGCGCCGGCTGGCTTCCCGAGTAGCCGTCGCGGGTGGCCGAGCGCGTCCTCACCCTGCGCGAGCTGAACCGCGCGACGCTCGCGCGTCAGCTGCTGCTGGAGCGGAAGCGGCTCTCGCCGACGGCGGTGATCGAGCGCCTCGTCGGGATGCAGGCGCAGTGGCCGCCGGCGCCGTACGTCGGCATCTGGACGCGCACGACGAGCTTCCGGCGCCAGGCGCTCGAGCGCGAGCTCGCGCGCGCGACGATCGTCAAGGCGACCGCGATGCGGCAGACGCTGCACCTCCTCACGCGACGGGACTACGCGCTGCTGCGGGCAGCGACGAGCGAGACGAACTTCCCGTGGCGGTCGGCCGTCGCGGAGCGGCTCGCGCCGTCCGTGCGGGCGCTCGCCGCGAACGGCCCCGTGACCACAGCAGAAGCCCTCGCCCACCTCGAGCGCGAGCACGGGCTCACAGGGATCGAAGCGCGCCGCGCCTGGAGCGCGGCACGCGTGCGCGCGCACGTCCTCCACCACCACGAGACGGCCCTCTGGAACGGGCGGCCCGTGGGCCGCTTCGTCGCGGTCGAGGAGCCGGACGAGCACGACCCGACCGAGGCGCGTGCCGAGATCTTTCGCCGCTACCTCGCCGCGTTCGGGCCGTCGTCGCGCCGCGACATGGTCGCTTGGTCGATGATGCACGTACCGGAGATCCAGCGCGCGCTCGACCGCCTGGAGCCGCTGCGCCGCTTCCGCGACGAGCAGGGCCGCGAGCTCCTCGACGTCCCGCGCGCGCCGATTCCGCACGCCGACACTCCCGCGCCCGTTCGCTTCCTGCCGAAGTGGGACAACGTGCTGCTGGCGTGGGCGGATCGCACCCGCGTGCTGCCGGAGCAGTACCGGAAGACCGTCATCCGCATGAACGGCGACGTCGCGCAGACGTTTCTCGTCGACGGGTTCGTCGCCGGCATCTGGCGTGCGGAGAACGGGCGCGTCGAGCTCGAGCCGTTCGCGACGCTGTCACGCTCTGTGCGAAGCGAAGTGGAAGACGAGGCCTCTCGGCTCGAAGCCTTCCTCGCCGACTGACGGTCATGTGCTCGTAGCGTGCGCGAGCGCCGACGGCGTCTCGCGGCCGACGATCGCCGGCGCCTCGTGGACGAGCTCGTCGTTCGTGAGCGCCTCGACCATGAAGAGGGCGAAGTCGATCCGGCGGGTGAGGTTGCTCTCGAGAATCGGGTCGCCCACGTGCCGGCTCCACACAGGTTGGCCCTGGCTCTCGCCCTCCTCGGGGTCGCTCCCGCTGCCCGAGCTTCCCGGACGCCCCGACGATGCAGACCTTCACACGTCGAGGCTCATGCCTCAGCTCCCCCACAGCGGCCGCACCTCGATCGTCCCGATCTTGGCGGCGGGATGCCCTGCCGCGACCTCGAGCGCCTCCTCGAGGCTGTCGCACTCGATGACGTCGAACCCGCCGACCGCCTCCTTGGTCTCGGCGAACGGGCCGTCGGTGACCAGCGCCTTCCCGTCGCGGATGCGGACCGACCGCGCTCGGCGCGGCGGCGCCAATTGGTCGCCGGTGATCCAGATGCCTCTGGCCTGAACGTCGTCCAGCCAGGGGAAGCTCTCCTCTTCCCGGGGCTCGGCCGGGTCGGGCTCGGTCTGCGCGTTCATGTCGTCGGAGTCCCAGCAGACGAACATCAGGAACTTCATGGTCGCTCCTTCCCTCTCGTTTCAGCCTTTCTCTCTGGACGACGGGCGCCCGGTTCGGGGATCGACAAGTAGTACGCAGTTTTGGTTGACAAGACTATAACCAGGTGCTACGGTAACAGTCATGGAGACAAAAACTAGAGCTCAGAAAGGAGCTTTCCATGCATCCCGCTGCACTTCCATTCGACTACGTCAAGTACCTCGACCCCGGCGATCGCATTCGCCGGTCGCGCACGCGGCCGCACGGCAATCGCGTGCGGCGCGAGCGAGCTAGGGACGCCGCGTGACGCCCGCGACGAGAAACGAAGAGCCGCTGGTCGGCTACGACCCTTCGCAGTACCCGGCATTCGCGGTCACGGTGGACATCGTGATCCTCACGATGTCCACCGGCGCCCTACACGTCCTGCTCGTGCGCCGCGGTGAGGCGCCGTTCGAGGGCATGTGGGCGATCCCGGGCGGCTTCAAGCGCCCGCCCGAGACGCTCGACGAGGCCGCGAAGCGCGAGCTCGTCGACGAGACCGGCGTCGACGCCGCGAGCTTGATGACCCAGTTTCGCGCCTACGGCGATCCCGGACGTGACCCGCGGATGAACGTCGTGACGGTCGCGTACTTCGCGGTGCTCCGCGACGTCGGTGCGCTCGTCGCGGGCACGGACGCGGCGGAGGCCTCTCTCGTCCCGGTCTCGGCCGTGCTCGGCGGCGAGCTCGAGCTCGCGTTCGACCACCTGGACATCGTCCGCGACGCGGTCGAGCGCGTTCGCGTCGACCTGGAGCTCACGGGCCTCGCGACGGCGTTCGTCGGGACGACATTCACGCTCGCCGAGCTGCGGGCGGTGTACGAGGCCGTCTGGGGTGTTCGGCTCGACGCGGCGAACTTCCGGCGGAGCGTCGTCCCGGAGGATTGGGTGGTCCCGACCGGGCGCCGAGCTCAGCCGGGACCGGGCGGCGGCCGCCCCGCCGAGCTGTACGAGGCCGGACCGGCGTGGAGCCACGGCGGCCCGATCAAGCGCCACGGGGGTGAACGATGAGAGCCGTGGTCTACGAGCGATACGGGCCGCCCGAGGTCCTCAGGCTCGAGGAATTGGAGCGCCCGGTCCCGGAAGCGCACGAGGTGCTCGTCAAGGTCCACGCGACGACGGTCACCCGGACCGATACGGGACTGCGGAGCGCCGAGTACTTCGTCAGCCGCTTCTTCACGGGACTCCGCCGGCCGAAGCAGAAGACTCCCGGCCTCGAGTTCGCGGGCGTGGTCGAGATCGCCGGCGCAGACGTCACGGAGTTCGCGGTCGGGGACGAGGTCTTCGGCGTCCGCTCCGGCGCCCACGCCGAGTTCGTCTGCGTCCGCGAGGCGGGCGTGCTTGCACACAAGCCGGCAGGAATGAGCTTCGACGAGGCTGCCGCCGTCTGCGACGGGGCGAGCCTCGCGCTCGCGTGCCTGAGGAAGGCGGACCTCCGCGAGGGCACGCGCGTGCTCGTCTACGGCGCGTCGGGAGCCGTCGGCACCGCCGGCGTGCAGCTGGCCAAGAATGCGGGCGCGCACGTCACGGCCGTCTGCAACACGAAGAACGTCGAGCTCGTGCGCTCGCTCGGGGCCGACGAGGTCATCGACTACCTGAACGAAGACTTCACCAAGCGCAGCGAGCTCTGCGACCTGATCTTCGATGCCGTCGGCAAGCAGTCGTTCCGGCGCTGCCGGCGCTCGCTGAAGCCGGGCGGGGTCTTCGTCACGACCGACCCGGGGTTCATGTGGCACGTCCCGCTGCTCGCGCTGCTGACGAAGCGGATCGGACAGAAGAAGGTCGCGATGGGGATCACCCGCTACGCGAAGGAGGACTCCCTCTTCCTGAAAGAGCTCGTGGAGGCGGGGAAGTTCCGCCCGGTCATCGACCGGCGCTACCCGCTCGAGGACGTGATCGAGGCGAGCAAGTACGTCGAGACCGGACAGAAGACGGGGAACGTGGTGCTCACCGTGACCCGCGCACAGGCCCCGGCAACCACGGCGAACGAACGAGAGGAAGTGAAGGCATGAAAGCGGTTGTGCACGACCGGTACGGGCCGCCCGAGGTCCAGCAACTCGAGGACGTCGAGCGTCCCGCGCCGAAGGACGGCGAGGTCCTCGTCAAGGTCCACGCCACGACGGTGACCCGATCCGACTGCGGAAACCGGGCGGCCCATCCGTTCTTCTCGCGCTACTTCACGGGACTCCGCCGACCGACGAACAGGATTGGTGGCATCGAGCTCGCGGGAGTCGTCGAGTCGGTCGGCCCTGGGGTCACCGAATTCGAGGTGGGAGACGAGGTCTTCGGCGCCCGCTCGGGTGCGCACGCCGAGTACGTCTGCGTCCGGGAGCAAGGCGCGCTGGCGCACAAGCCGGCGAGCATGAGCTTCGACGAGGCCGCGGCGGTCCCCGACGGAGTGATCATCGCCCGGGCCTGCCTGCGGAAGGCGGATCTGCGCGAAGGGCGGAGCATCCTCATCTACGGCGCCTCAGGGTCGATCGGGACGGCCGCGGTGCAGCTGGCCAAGGCTGCCGGCGCCCACGTCACGGCCGTCTGCAACACGAAGAACGTCGAGCTCGTGCGCTCGCTCGGAGCCGACGAGGTCGTCGACTACCTGCAGGAGGACTTCACGAAGAACGGCCAGACGTACGACGTCGTCATGGACGCGGTCGGCAAGCACTCGTTCCGGCGCTGCCGGGGCTCCATCAAGCCCGGCGGCGTCTACATCGCGACCGACCTCGGGTTCCTTTGGCACGTGCCGCCGCTCGCTCTGCTGAGCAGGTGGATCGGCGACAAGCGCGTGACGATCGAGATCCCGAGCTACACGAAGGAGCACGTCGTCTTCGCGAAGGAGCTCATCGAGGCCGGGAAGTATCGCGCGGTCATCGACCGCCGCTACCCGCTCGAGGACGTGATCGAGGCGACGAAGTACGTCGAGACGGGTCAGAAGACCGGCAACGTCGTCCTGACGCTCAACGGCACTCGGCCGGAAGAGGTGACCGCGTGAAGGCGGTCGTCCACGAGCGCTACGGGCCGCCCGAAGTGCAGGAGATCCGCGAGGTCCCGCGGCCGGAGCCGAAGGACGACGAGCTTCTCGTGCGCGTCCGCGCGACCACCGTCAACCAGACCGACTGCCACCGTCGCGCCGCGAAGCAAGTCTTCTGGCGCTTCATCGCCGGCTTCCTGCGGCCCAAGCAACAGATCCTCGGCACCGAGTTCGCGGGCGAGGTGGAGGCGGTGGGTTCAGCGGTCATGGGCTTCGTGCAGGGTGACCGCGTCTTCGGCTGGCGCTGGAGCGCAGCCGCCCACGCCGAGTACCTGTGCATCCGAGAGTCGGGCCTCGTCGTCCACATGCCCGACGGCATGGCGTTCGAGGAGGCCGCCGCGATCTGCGACGGCGCGTACCAGGGGCTCTCGGCGCTGCGCACCGGGAACGTCGGCGAGGGGACGCGGCTCGTCGTGTACGGCGCGTCCGGGTCGCTGGGCACGGCGGCGGTGCAGCTCGCTCGGCATCGCGGCGCGCACGTGACCGCGGTCTGCACCGCGAAGAACCTCGAGCTCATGCGCTCGCTCGGCGCCGACGACGTGGTCGACTACCTGAACGAGGACTTCACGAAGAACGGCCAGGTGTACGACGTCGTCATCGACGCGGTCGGCAAGTACGCGTTCTGGAAGTGCCGACGCTCGCTCCGGCCGGGCGGCACCTACGTCGCCACCGACCGGCTGCACAACCTCGTCCTCCGCTACTGGACGAGGTGGTTCGACACGCGGAAGGTCGTGTTCCGGGTCGAGTACCCCACGCGAGACGATCTCCTCTTCTACAAGAGCCTGATCGAGGCCGGCGCGTACCGCGCGGTCATCGATCGCACCTACCCGCTCGACGACGTCGTCGAGGCATCGAAGTACGTGGAGAGCTGGCAGAAGACCGGGAACGTCGTCCTGACGCTGAACGGCACCGGGCCCGGAGAGGACGTGAACGCATGAGAGCTGTTGTCCACGACCGGTACGGGCCGCCGGAGGTCCTGCGCGTCGAAGAGGTCGAGCGGCCGGTGCCTAAGGACGACGAGATCCTCGTCAGGGTCCACGCGACGACCGTCAACCAGACCGACTGCCACCTCCGCGCGGCCAAGCCGTTCTTCTGGCGCTTCTTCGCCGGCCTCCTCCGGCCGAAGCGGAGGACGCTCGGCATGGAGCTCGCAGGAGAGGTCGAGGCGGTCGGAGCCGGCGTGACCGAGTTCGCGCCGGGAGATCACGTCTTCGGCATCAAGAGCTTCGGCGCGCACGCGGAGTTCACGACCATCCGGGAGAGCTCCCCGCTTGCGCACAAGCCGGAGCGCATGACCTTCGAGGAGGCCGCGGCGGTGTGCGACGGAGCGCATCAGGCGCTCGCCCACCTGCGTCGCGCGAACGTCGGGCCGGCCACGCGCATCGTCGTCTACGGGGCGTCGGGATCCTGCGGGACGGCGTCGGTGCAGCTCGCCAAGCACTTCGGCGCCCACGTGACCGCAGTCTGCAATACGAAGAACGTCGAGCTCGTCCGCTCGCTCGGCGCCGACGTGGTCGTCGACTACCTGAAAGAGGACTTCACGAGGAACGGCGAGGAGTACGACGTCGTTCTCGACGCCGTCGGCAAGTACTCGGTCCGACGCTGGCGGCGATCCCTGAAGCCGGGCGGGCTCTTCGTCGCGACGGACGGCCTGCGCTTCCTCGTCCTGTGGCTGGCGACGAAGTGGAGCGACCGCAAGGTCGTCTTCGCGCTGCCGAAGCTCACGAAGGCGGACGTCCTCGTCCTCAAGGAGCTCATCGAGGCCGGCGAGTACCGGGCGGTCATCGATCGCACCTATCCGCTCGAGGACGTGGTCGAGGCATCGGAGTACGTGGAGACCTGGCAGAAGACCGGGAACGTCGTCCTGACTCTCGAACGGCGCGACCCCGAACCGACGAGAGGAAGGGACGGCATGAGAGCAGTGGTGCACGACAGGTACGGGCCGCCGGAGGTCCTGCGGCTTCAGGAGATCGAGCGTCCGGCGCCCAAGGAGGACGAGCTCCTCGTGAAGATCCACGCCACGACCGTCAACCGGACGGACTGCCACATCCGCAAGGCCGACCCGTTCCTCTGGCGCCTCTTCGGCGCCGGGCTCCGGCGGCCGAAGCAGCGGCTGTCGGGAAGCGAGCTCGCCGGAGAGGTCGTCGAGGTCGGGCCGGGGGTGACGAAGTTCTCCGTCGGCGACCACGTCTTCGGCACGAGCGGGTACCGGTTCGGCGCGCACGCGGAGTTCATGTGCGTGCGGGAGAGCGCCAAGATCGCGCACAAGCCCGCGGCGATGAGCTTCGAGGAAGCCGCGGCGGCCTCCGACGGGGCGCTCGCGGCGCTCACGTCGCTCCGGAGCGTGGAGCCGCTCGAGGGGAAGCGGATCGTGGTCTACGGGGCGTCCGGCGCGATGGGCACCGCGGCCGTGCAGCTCGCCAAGCACTTCGGGGCGCACGTCACCGCCGTCTGCAACACGAAGAACGTCGAGCTCGTGCGCTCGCTCGGCGCGGACGTGGTCGTCGACTACCTCCAGGAGGACTTCACGAAGAACGGCGAGACGTACCACGTGGTCCTGGACGCCGTCGGCAAGCACTCGTTCAGGCGCTGCCGGCGCTCTCTGAAGCCCGGCGGGCGCTTCCTCGCGACCGACCTCGGGTTCATGTGGCACGTCCCCGCTGCTCGCGCTGTGGAGCAGGTGGTTCGGCGACAAGAAGCTGCTCTTCCCGATGAGCGGCTCGTCGGAGGACGACATGCTCCTCCTCAAGCGGCTGATCGAGACGGGGAAGTACCGCCCGGTCGTCGATCGCCGCTACCCGCTCGAGGAGATCGCCGAGGCGGCGAGGTACGTCGAGACGGGACAGAAGACCGGGAACGTCGTCCTGACGCTGAACGGCGGGCCGGCTCGATGAAGGCGGCGTCGGAGACCGCTTCGGCCCGCCCGAGACCGTCGTCGAGGTGCGGGAGATCGACAAGCCGGTACCCGCCGACGACGAGGTGCTCGTGCAGGTTCGCGCGGCGTCGCTGAACATCAGCAACTGGTACGCCGTGCGGGGCAGGCCGTGGATCGGCCGCCTGATGGGCATGGGGTTGCGAGGGCCGAAGGACATCAGGCAGGGAACCGACTATGCAGGCGTGGTGGAAGCAGTCGGCAAGGACGTCACGCAGTTCCGGCCGGGCGAGGAGGTCTTCGGCGCGAGGGACGGCGCTCTTGCGGAGTACGTGGCGGCCAACGAGGGCCGCGGGATCGTGCCGAAGCCGGCGAACGTCACGTTCGAGGAGGCGGCCGCGGTGCCTGTCGCGGCGCTCACGGCACTCCAGGGCCTCCGCGACAAGGGGCAGCTCCAGGCGGGGCAGAAGGTCCTCATCAACGGCGCGTCCGGAGGCGTGGGCACGTTCGCGGTGCTGGTTGCCAAGGCGCTCGGAGGGGAGGTCACCGCCGTGTGTGGCCCGCGGGGCGTCGACATCGCGCGCTCGCTCGGCGCCGATCACGTCGTCGACTACACGAAAGAGGACTTCACCCGCAACGGCCGGCGCTACGACCTGCTGGCGGACATCCGGGGAGGCTGTTCGTGGCGCGACCTGAAGCGCGTGCTCGACCCAAAGGGGACGCTCGTCCTCATCGGAGGGCCGCGAAAGAATCGCCTGCTCGGACCGCTCGGTGGCGTGATCCGGCTCAAGCTCGGGGGAATGCTCAGGAGACGGAAGGTCGCCTTCTTCATCGCGAAGGTGAACAAGGAGGACATGGAGTCGCTGCGCGAGCTGCTCGAAGCCGGGAAGCTGACGCCGGTGATCGACAAGACGTTCGAGCTCAGCGAGGTCGCGGAGGCGTTCCGGTACATGGGCGAAGCGCACCCCCAAGGGAAGGTCGTTGTCACCTTGTGAGGTCACGCCGGCCCAGGCGAGTGCTGATTCCGTAGAGCCCGGCGTGAGTCATGCGCATGACAGGCCAGATCGTCCAGCCGCCTGTAACGGAGTGGTTCACCAGCTCTTGGCCTGTTGCGCAACAGGAGTAACCTGGTTGGAGCTACGACCGTACGGTCACGCGGTGGAGCCGCCTCCACCAACCGAACTCCGCTGATGCTGCATCAGCGAGTCGGGCTCGAGTAGCGGAGCTGGGAGGAACTTCGCCGAGCCAACCCAGGCGACACCACAGAGAACCGACATCTCCAGAGAGGGGAGCTGCTCATGACTGAGTCCGACACTCCGACTGTCGTCCTTGTCCACGGCGGTTTCGTGGACGGCTCTGGCTGGCAGGGGGTCTACGAGCACCTGAAGAAGGACGGCCACAAGGTCGCCGTTGTGCAGAACCCGACGATTTCGCTCGAAGGCGATGCCGCCGCGACGAATCTCATCCTCGACGCGCAGGACGAACCAGTGATACTCGTCGGCCATTCCTACGGCGGCGCGGTGATCACCGAGGCGGGTACCCATCCCAAAGTTGCAGCGCTCGTTTACATCGCGGGCTTTGTGCCGGACAAGGGCGAGTCGGTGAACACCCTCATCGGGGGCTTCCCGACCGATGGCCCGCAGCCGCCGATTCTGCCGCCGCGGGACGGGTTTCTCTTCCTCGACCGGGAGAAGTTCCATGCGTCATTCGCAGGTGACGTGAGCGCCGAAGAGGCCGCGTTCATGGCCGACTCGCAAGTCCCGTGGGGCGTTGGCGCCCTGGGCGGCACGATCAGCGAGCCTGCGTGGCAGAGCAAGCCAAGCTGGTACCTGGTCACGACCGAAGACCGGATGATCCCTCCATCTGCTCAGCGCGAGATGTCCGCGCGGGCGGGTGCGACCGTCATTGAGGTCGCGGGCAGCCATGCGATCTATGTCTCGAAGCCTGCAGCCGTTGCCGAACTCATCCAGACGGCAGTCAACGCGACGATCCCTGCCGCGGCCGGCGTTTCGAGCTAGGCGGCGAAGTTCCGGTGTAGCTCGTAGCACTCCATGGGCCGGGGGGCGACGCTGGCCCCCCGGCCCGAGGGCGTGACTTCGAGAAAGCAAGGCGGCACCCGCATCATCGCCTCACTCTCGAGCCGCAAGCAAACCCGCACCAGCAGCAGTTCGCGGCCGTTGTCAAGAGACATTTCTGAACGCTGGCCGATGAAGTGCGTGACGTCTTATGGCCGAACGAGGGAGGGCCCGGCAAGCCGGGCCCTCCCGTCGAATGCGTCTCAGGAAGACGCCCTTGGAGCGACCCCAAAGGTGGTAGCGCGCGACGCCTCTATTCCGATGACTCGCCGCGACGCGCCCGAGCCGCATCGCGGTCGCGCTCGGACGAGACTTCGCGGTCGATTCTGTCTGCGCGGCGCATCGCGTCGTACACCGCGTTCCAGTGCCGTGAGACCTCTTCCAGTGCGCGGGCCGTGGTCAGGGCGGCTTCCTCAAGTCGCGTGTTCACTCTCTCGACCTCGGCCACGCGCTCCTCGAGGTCGTGCCACTTTTCACCGAGCTTGCTCAGCTCCTCGGCGACTACTTCGTAGTCATCCATGTCTGGGCATGATCCCGCCGATCCCAACCGATCGCCAACTCGGGCGTGGTTAGCTCGGGCGAGTGCCCACCGAACGCCTCCGCCAGGACGCCTGCGACGTTCGGCCGAACACGAGCCCTACCAGCCCAGCGGAGCGGTCCACGGGGTGAGTGTTCGGCTACCAGCCCGCTTCGGACGCTTGGGCTGGAGCGCCCGCGATCGGGACTTCTTCTTCCCCCGCGGTCTGGGCCCCGTAGCTCATGATCGCCAAGACGGCTGCCATCAGGAACACCACCGGTGACCAGAACTGCTTCTTTCTCCTCAGCGCGATGTAGACGCCGCGGATCGCGGCCGCGACTCCAAGGCTGATGGCAGCGACTGCGAGGTAGAAGAGGACGACAGCCACGCCTTCTCGTCCGCCGATGTTCTCGCGCGCCGGTGGAATGACGCTCAGCACCCAGAGCGAGATACAGGCGGAGAATGCCACGAGGCGAAGCCGATGTGCCCGCGTCCTCAGTTCATCCGCGTACGACCGGTCGCTGCTGCCGGCGATGAAGCGCGAGTCGTCCTCGGTGAGCTTGCCGGTCAGCCCGGCGGTGGGTTTCCGGTCCACAACGTCACGGGGGCGAGTGGTGGTTGTACTCATGTGGATCTCCTTCGGTCCGATCAGGACAGTGAGTCCGAACGAACTCCCTGCTGTGCTGCGGAGGAGGCGACAGTCGGCGAGGAAGCCTCCCCTACTGAGCCGCCCCGCCTTCGTTTTCCCAGGAGTCGGCTTCCGTCGACTCCGGCGAGACCGTCTCTGACTCTCCCAGCCGCACGAGCTCCCCAGCTGGCCGCACGGCGACGCCTCCTGACGACCTGTAGACGCCATAGGCAGTCATTGCCTCGAAATCGTGCCGTCGCCGTCCCGGGTAGTACCGGGACCGGAAGCCTTGCCAGTCGAGGTCGTCCTCGACGGTCGCATCCTGAGCGAGGTCGTCGACGTCGAGGGCTGGAACGGCGGCGAGGTGGGTCCGGGCGGCGGGCGTTGGTGGGGCGTGTGCTGTCGCGCTCGCCGACGGACTTGGAAGGTTCCACGCTACGCGATCGCGCTCGGCGACCACGTCCGCCCGCTCAGCGGTCGAGAGAACTCCAGTCAAAAGGCTCTCCTCTCCGATATTGCTCAGACCTGGCGCGACTCATCGAGAGTGCAGCGGCGGAAGGAGAGAGCTACGTGTCGACCCACCAGTCTACTTGAACCAGCTACGCCTCATCGGAGACTTGACAGACCAGCCGTCACCCTGACCTAGTCAGGCGCACTGATCGAGTTTGCGCTGTGACGTTAGGCCACGCGAGTTAGCGGGTAAGCGAGCCGCATGATGGATACAAGATCTCTGGGGATCGTGGTCGCGCTCGTGGGTGCGGTCGGTACGGCCATCGCGGCGTTCGCGGATCCGCTCGGGATCGGCGAGGGCGAAGTGTTCGGCTGGTTGCAGATAACCGGCGTCATCATCGGAGGAATCGTGCTGCTGCTCGGCCTCGCGCTGGCGATGGAGTGGGTTCCGTATCCCGGACGCACGCCTACCGACACGACCGCCGACTCGACGCAGAACACCACGATCGTCTCCGACTCGCCTCCCCGCGACCCGACACCCTGAGCTTCGGTCTCGGCGGTGCGGGCGTACGCCGCTAGCATCGGCGCGTGGTCCCGGAAGCCCCGCTCGAGCAGACCGAGCACGGGCTCGTGCCCGCCGGGCGCGGCTGGTTCGTCCTGAACGCGCACGACGCGCTCTGGGCCGAGTGCGAAGGCAAGGGGGTTGAGTCAGGTCTCCAGGGGCGCGGCGACTTCTCGCAGCTCGGGATGAGCCTGAACGTGATCGGGCCGGGCGAGCCCATGTCGATGTACCACTGGGAGACCGACCAGGAGGACTTTCTGATCCTCTCCGGCGAGGCGGTGCTCGTCATCGAGGGCGAGGAGCGGCCATTGCGCCAGTGGGACTTCGTCCATTGCCCGCCGGGGACGAACCACGTGATCGTCGGAGCCGGGGAGAGCCCTTGTGTCGTCTTCGCCGTCGGCGCGCTGGAGAATCACACGACGGGGTCGAGGGTCGACGGCACCTTGGAGTGGCGCGAGGACTGGGGCGGCTACACCGTGAACGAGGTCGCGATCAGGCACGGCGCGGGAGTCCAGGAGGAGACGAACGACGGGGACGTCGCGTACGCGCACTTGCCGGAGATGAAGCTCACGCGCTACCGCGACGGCTGGCTCCCGGGATAGCTCGAGGACGAGCACTCTTATCGAGCCCTCTTACAAACTATTTAACTATTTATCTAGCCTGTTAGATATACTCGACTGCGCGTGATCGAGTTTCGACTCAGCGACCGATCCGGAGTGCCGACCTATCTGCAGCTGGTGCAGCAGGTCCGGCAGGCCGTCCGGCTCGGCGTGCTGCAGCCGGGTGACCAGCTTCCCACCGTGAAGGACGTCGTCGCCGGGCTGGCGATCAACCCGAACACGGTGCTGAAGGCGTACCGGGAGCTCGATCGCGAAGGGCTCGTCGAGGCACGCCGCGGACGGGGGACGTTCGTCTCGCGCACCCTCACGCCGACGCCACCGGCCGAGTACGCGGCGTTGCAAGCAGCCTTGCTGCGCTGGATGAAGGAGGCGCGCGACGCAGGGCTCGAGGAGGAAGACGTCTCCGCGCTCGTCGCCGCCGCTGTCCGCGACGCCTTCGCGAGGCAGGCGGCGTGACCGGGGTCCCCGTCGTCGAGACGAATGCTCTCGGAAAGCGCTACGGGTCGCTGTGGGCGCTCCAGGACTGCTCGCTGACGATGCCTGCGGGCTCGGTCGTGGCGCTCGTCGGCCCCAACGGCGCCGGCAAGACGACGCTGCTGCACCTGCTGATCGGGCTCAGCGAGCCGAGCGCCGGCGACGTGCGCGTTCTCGGCTGGTCGCCACGCGAGCAGTCGCAGCTCGTGCTCCCCCGCGTCGGGTTCGTGGCCCAGGAGCATCCGCTCTACCGCGGCTTCAAGCTCGCCGAGATGCTAAAGCTGGGCCGGAAGCTGAACCCACGCTGGGACGACGACCTCGCGCGGGCGAGGCTCGAGGGGCTCGGCATTCCGCTCGGCCAGAAGGTCGGCCGTCTTTCCGGAGGCCAGCAGGCGCAGGTCGCACTGACACTCGCCCTCGCCAAACGGCCCGAGTTGCTCGTGCTCGACGAGCCGGTGGCCTCGCTCGACCCACTCGCACGACGCGAGTTCCTGCAGTCGTTGATGGGGGCCGTTGCCGAGGAAGGGCTCACCGTCGTGCTCTCGTCGCACATCGTCGCCGAGCTCGAGCGCGTGTGTGACCACCTCGTTATCCTCGCGGCCGGCGGAGTCCAGCTCGAAGGGCCGATCGAGGAGGTTCTCGAGTCGCACCGCGTGCTGACGGGGCCGCGCCGTGACCCGGCACGCGTCGCTCGTGTCCATTCGGTGATCCAGGAGAGCCACACCGAGCGGCAGACGACGTTGCTCGTTCGCGTGAACAGTCACGTCGACGACTCGTGGCAGGTCGACGAGGTCGGGCTGGAGGAGATCGTGCTCGCGTATCTCGGACAGCAGGCTGTGCCACGCGCGCCCGAGCGCGGCGCACTGGAGCTGGCGTCGTGATCTGGCTCGCCTGGCGCCAGCAACGCACCGAGACCCTGATCGGGGCGCTCCTGCTGGCCCTTGTAGCGGCTCTACTCGTCCCCACCGGTCTGCACATGGCCTCCGTTTACGACGACGACGGGATCGCCGCCTGCCTCGCGAATTCGTCCGTCACCTGCAACTCGACCGTCGACTCCTTCGTTGCGCGCTGGGACTCCCTCCGGAATCTCGTCGGCTGGCTCAACCTGGTGCCCGGCTTGCTCGGAGCCTTGATTGCCGCTCCCTTCGTGCTCGAGTTCGAGCGCGGCACGTTCCGGCTGGCCTGGACGCAGAGCGTTACGCGCGGCCGCTGGCTTGCCACGAGGATCGGTCTGATCGTCGGTGCCTGCGTCGCAGCCTCGGCGCTCCTCACGCTGCTCATGACCTGGTGGCGGCGCCCGCTCGACGCCGCGGGCAGCCGCCTGGCGGACGGCTTCGACCTCGAGGGTCTGGTCCCGACGGCCTACACGCTGTTTGCCGCCACACTCGTCATCGCGATCGGCGTCGTCCTAGGGCGCACGGCAGCGGCGATCGGTCTGTCGCTCGTCGCCTTCCTCGTCGCCCGGATAGCGATCGTTGCCTGGGCTCGCCCGAACTACCAGGACCCGATTCGCGAGTCCGCGCCGGGCGACGCCGACCTCGCTCCGCGTGACGCCTGGGCCCTCTCCTCGGGTGGAGAGCTCGTCGTCCCTGAAGGAGTGCGTTCGGACCCTGGGTTGAGCAGCTGCCTTGGGGACGCAACGAAGACCGCGACGGAAGCGAAGAGTGGCTGCTTCGACAGGTACGGCATCGTGCAGAACACGTTCGCCACGTACCACCCGGCGGACCGGTTCTGGCTCTTCCAGGCGATCGAGGCGAGCATCTTCGCCTGCGCTGCTCTCGCACTGCTCGCCTTCTCGATCTGGTGGATTCGGAAGCGGATCAGCTAGCGGCTACCCGGCTCGGGCGAGCCGGCGGATCGTGCGGGCCGGAACGGCGAGGAAGAGCGCGATCCCGAGGTAGAGCGCGACCGCGACGACGGGTGCGAGCAGGCCGACCGCGATCGCGACGAGGTACAGGACATAGGTCGGGCGGAAGCGACGAGCCGCGGCGGCGGTCTCCTCGTCGACGTGCTCCTTCAGCAGCGGGCGCCGCTCGGACGCGTAGCGGATCAGGAACGTCAGCGAGATCATGAGCGCCAGCAGCGTCAGCCCGTAGAAGACGACCGCGACCCGCTCCGCGTCGTCGTCGTCGATGAAGTCGCTGACGAGCTTCGTCGGGAAGGGCAGGAACGACGCGAGCAGGAGCACCAGCAGGTTCAGGCGGTAGAGCGTGCCGTCGGCCGCGCGCAGCGCGCCGGTGATGACGGAGTGCGCCATCCAGACGACGCCGATCGTCAGGAAGCTCGTGACGTATGCGAGGTAGGACGGCCACTCGTCGAGGATCGAGCGCAGCGCATGGTCGGCCGCGTCGGGCTCGACGGCCAGCTCGAGGACGAGGAGCGTGATCGCGATCGCGAAGACGCCGTCGCTGAGCGCTTCGAGCCGACCGAGCGGCAACTCTCCCGGAACGGCTGACATGCGAATGACGGTACGGGAGTGGTCTGACGGACGACGCGCTTTACTTGTGTCCTTGAACGTGGGCGGGACCCCTGAAACTCGTTATGCGACGAGCGGCGAGGTGCGGATCGCGTACCAGGCGTTCGGCGCTGGTCCCGACCTCGTCTGGGTCCCGGGCTGGGTCTCGCAGCTCGACCTCTACTGGGAGGAGCCTTCGCTCGCGCGGTTCCTGCGGCGCCTCGCTTCCTTCGCTCGCGTCATCGTGTTCGACCGGCGGGGACTCGGGCTCTCCGACCGGGTCGCGCCCTCGGGCCTCCCGACGCTCGAGACGAGGATGGACGACATCCGTGCGGTGCTCGACGATCTCGGTGTCAGGCGCGCCACGATCCTCGGCCAGGGATACGCGTGCCCGATCGCGATCCTCTTCGCCGCCACGTACCCGGAGCGGACGTCCTCGCTCATCCTGTACGCACCGAGCGCCAAGGGCGGCCTGCGAACGGAGGACCATCCCTGGGGAGCCACGCCGGACGAGCACGCGGCGTGGATCGAGCGGTCGACCCGCATGTGGGGCACGAGGGAGTTCGCCGACGAGTGGCTTGGGCGGCTCGCGCCCTCAGTGCAGGGCGACGATCGGGTCGTCGAGTGGACGGCCCGCGTCCTCCGCGCTGCAGGAAGCCCAGCCGCGCAGCGCGCTCTCTCGCGCATGAACGCGGCGATGGACGTGCGAGCGATCCTGCCGCACGTTCACGTTCCGACCCTCGTGCTCGCACGAAGCGCGGCGACGAATCCGAAGGGCAGCGTGGACGTCGACGCGGTCGAAGAGGCGCGATGGGTCGTCGAGCAGATGCTCGACGCGTCGCTCGAGATCCTGCCCGGGCGCGACTATCTCCCGTGGTTCGGCGACCAGGACGCGCTCGTGGACGAAGTCGCGACCTTCGTCACGGGCGTCCGCCCAGCGGCCCGGGAGCCCGATCGCGTCCTCGCGACCGTGTTGTTCACGGATCTCGTGCGTTCGACGGAGCGTGTGGCCGAGCTCGGAGACGAGCGCTGGCGCGCGTTGAGCGGCGAGCACGACGCCGTCGTGCGCCGGCTGCTGGCGCAGTTCGGTGGCCGGGAGATCGACAACGCGGGCGACGGCTTCCTCGCGACCTTCGACGGCCCTGGCCGGGCGGTGCGCTGCGCGCTGCAGGTCGTGTCTGATCTCGAGCGCCTGGGCTTGGAAGTCCGTGCGGGCGTCCACACTGGCGAGGTCGAGGTCGTCGGGGACGGCGTCAGCGGCATCGCAGTCCACATCGGCGCACGGGTCGGTGCGCTGGGCGCAGCGGGCGAGGTACTCGTGACGCGGACGGTGAAGGACCTGACTGCAGGTTCGGGGATCGAGTTCGAGGAGCGCGGAACGCACGCGCTGCGCGGTGTCCCGGGCGAATGGGAGGTTTTCGCGGCGGGAGTTGGCTGACGCGGGCGCTATCGGCGCTCGAACGCGAGCCGGTCACGCGATCGTACGCGTACACTCGATGGGCGTGCTCGTGCCCGCGGATCGACGATCCGAGCACGCGGCCTCCTCGGGCGTGACCTGTCGTTCGACCCGAGGAGAACCCATGGAATCCACTCTCGCCGTCACGGCCGCGACGTGGGCCATCGCGATGGCGCTCAGCCCCGCGCTGCAGATTCGCAGGATCGTCGAGCTGAAGAGCGCCCGCGGCGTCTCGATCGCGTACTTCCTCGTCCTGTTCGTGGGCTTCGTGCTGTGGCTCGCGTACGGGATCGCGGCGGACAACTTCGCGCTGATCATCCCGAACGCGTTGGCGGCGGTCGTGACTGCGACGACGATCGCGGTCGCGTGGCGCTATCAACACGCTTCCGAGAGCGCCGAGCCGGACGAGCGTGCGATGCAGCAGCCCTAGCGCGCCGCCTGCGTTACGGTCCGGAACGGTGGAGAGCACCGCTCTCTCGAGCGACGGCGTCTCGATCCGTTACGGGGTGCAAGGGACGGAGGGACGACCGCTTGTCTTCGTCCACGGCTGGTCCTGCGACCGGCGCTACTGGCGAGGCCAGGTCGAGCACTTCGCCAGACGGCATCGAGTAGCGACTCTCGACCTGGCGGGACACGGTGAGTCGGGTACGGGCCGGAAGGTGTGGACGATGCCCGCCTTCGGCGACGACGTCGTCGCAGTCGTCGAGAAGCTGGGGTGGTTGGAGGACATCGTGCTGGTCGGCCACTCGATGGGAGGGGACGCCATCGTCGAGGCCGCACTTCGCCTTCGAGGTCGGATCGCCGCGCTCGTCTGGGTGGACGTCTACGCGAGTCTCGGAGGCCCGAGCCGGGATGCCGACGCGTTCATGGATCCCTTCCGGCGCGACTTCGTCACGGCGACCCGGGAATTCGTCGAGCGGCTCTTCGCGCCGGACTCGGACAGCGACCTCGTGGAGTGGGTTGCAACGGACATGTCATCCGCGCCGCCCGAGATCGCCCTCGACGCGATGAAGCACACGATCACCAACGATGACGCCATCCTGTCCGGGCTCCGCGAGCTGAAGCTGCCCTTCTTCGCGATCAATCCCGATAGTCGCCCGACGGACGTCGCTTCGCTCCGCCGTCACAGCGTCGAGCCGATCGTGATGCCCGGCGTCGCGCACTTCCTGATGCTGGAGGACCCGGCCGGCTTCAACCAGCTGCTGAGCGACCTACTCGAACGGCTCTAGGGCGGCGGGACTCCGTCGCGGAGCCACCGCACGTTCTCCGCGATCTCCTGCTCGGGGTCGGACCCGAGGTGACCGGCGACGTCGTCCACCTTCACGATGCAGCCCGGGACGTTCTCGGCGAGCCACTCGCCGTGCGCCGGGGGGACGAGTACGTCGGAGCTCCCGTACCAGACGAGGACCGGCACGGCGACCTCCGTCACGTCGAAACCCCACGGCCGGACGAACGCCAGGTCGTCGTCGACCCAGCCCCACACGCCGTTCACGGCCTCTTCGGCAACCGACTCGCGGATCACTTGCATCATCTCCGGCCGGGCGAGCTGCTCGCGGTCGGAGTCGCTGATCTCGAAGTCGCCGAGGACGTTCGTCGGGTCGGCGGCGACCCGTTCCTCCATCGCCGCGTGCTCGCGCTCCAGCTCCACGGCGAGAACGTCCTCGCCCTCGAGCGCCCAGCCGAACTCCTTGACGTTCTCCGGATCCATGCCGGCAGTCCACGCGTCGTGGTCGAGCCCGGGAGACCCGACCGGCGCGATGCCGACGAGACAGGTCGCGCGCACGACCCGATCGGGAAGCCGCGCGGCGCAGGCGAGCGAGTGCGGCCCGCCTCCGGATCCGCCCGAGACGCCGAACTGCTCGAGGCCGAAGTGATCGGCGAGCGCGACGACGTCGTCGACCTCGTCGGCGACGGAACGTCCGCGGCGGCGGGCAGATCGTCCATAGCCCGCGCGGTCGTGCGTCACGTAGCAGACTCCGAGCTCGCGGTAGAGATCTTCGTTCGGCCAGCGCCCGAGGCGAGATCCCGGTGTCCCGTGCAGCGTGAGGATGGGGAACCCCGACGGGTCGCCCCAGATCGCGAACGCAAGCTCGCGCCCGTCGGGCGTTACGAGCGTCTTGAGGGACTCAGCCACGACGGGACACCGGCGGCTGCGTCATGGCCGCGACTCTACCCTCCTCGCCGCGCGAATCAAGATCAGGGCAAGCCCTGAGGGTGGTTCGGGGTGAGCCGAGTACCGGCCCGAGTCGGCCGGTTCTAGCCTCGAAGGATGACGTCGCTGCCGTTCATTCCGACCTCGGATCTCGGGGCAAGCACGCAGCCAGAGACCGCCTCGGCGTGCGAGACGCGCGGGTGCTCGTGCCGCGCCACGACGAGCATCGCGACGCTCCCGAACGCGCTCACGATCGCGAGGACGATCGCGTGTGCGGCCCTGGTCGTGGCTGCCGTTGGCCATGCGTCGTGGGCATTTCTCCTCGCGGCCGTCGCGGCGTACTGGGTCGGCGACGTCGCGGACGGCATCCTGGCTCGCGCGACCGGCCGCGAGACGCGGTTCGGCGCTGCGCTCGACGTCGTCTGCGACCGGGCCTGCTGCGCGCTCGTGATGCTCGGCGTCGTCGCACCAAAGCCGTCCTTCGCGCTTCCAGTCGCCGTGTACCTGCTCGCGTTCGTCGTCGTGGACACCCTCCTGTCCCTGACGTTCCTGGCCTGGCCGCTCCTCGGCGTCAACTACCTCCGGCTCGTCGACGAGCGCGTGTGGCTCTTGAACTTCTCGCCGCCCGCGAAGCTGCTCAACTCCGCCGTCTTCCTCGTCCTGCTGATGACGGGGCGGCCGTGGGCGGCTGCCGCCGCGGCGACGGTCGCGCTCGGGATCAAGAGCTTCTCGCTCCTGCGCGTGCTGAAGACCTTGCTCGCGCGACCGTCGGAATGCTTTGCGCGCACGGAAGTGGCCGCGCGATGAAGGAGCTCGGACTGATCGCCGGAGTGCTCGTGCTCGCGTTCGTCTCGGCGTTCGTTCCGGTCGTCTCCATCGAGCTTGCGCTCGTCGCCGCCGCGGCTACGGGGAGCTCCGGGAGGCTCTTGCTCGCCCAGGTGCTCGCGGCGGCGGTCGGCCAGATGCTCGGCAAGAGCTGCTTCTTCCTCGGAGGACGTGGCGTGCTCACCTGGAGAAAGCGCAGCAAGGCGCCGCGGCCGCCGCGGAGCGAGCGCGTGAGCCGGCTCATGGCACGTGCCGCCCGGCAGCGCGTCGCCGCCGTCGCGACCGTGTTCGTGTCCGCATTCACCGGCCTGCCTCCGTTCGCGCTCGTGGCGGCGATCGCCGGAGCGTGGCGACTGCGACTGGCGTCGTTCTTCGTCGTCGGTCTTGCGGGTCGCTCGGCGCGCTTCGGGAGCGTCCTGCTCGTGCCTCAGATGCCCGGGCTGTAGCGTCACTTCGGCGGGCCGCTCTGCCGAGGGCTGATTATGCTCGCGGGCCGTGTCAACTCGAGTTGATCAGCGATCGGGTGAGAGGTTGCTGTGGGCCGGAGCGCTCGTCACAGCGGCATCCGCGATCTTCTTCCCGAGGATCCAAGGCATCCGCGACCAGGACGAGTCGTGGTGGCGACTCGCGTGGTTTGTCGTACCCCAGGATCGCGAGGGCGTAATCCTGGTCCCGATCGTCATCCTGCTGACGATTGGGCTGTTCGCGCTCGTCGGTCGGCGGGCATGGAGGAACACCGGTGGCCGCAATCGTCCAGCGACCGTTGGCCTCGTCTGCAGCGTGCTCGGGCTCGCGGGCGTGCTCGTGTTCTTCCTCAGCGCCCCGATCCTCCTCGGCGGGCTCGGGACCACGCTCGGGATCGAGGGGCGGCGAAGGGCGGCAGCCGAGGGCCGAGGAGCACTCGCGCTCCTGGCAGTCCTCGTCGGGCTCGTTGCGTTCGCTATCGGTGCTTCGATGTGGGCCTTCGCCGAGGAACTCGGCATCTGAGCGGGCCACACGAGCTACCGGGGACTTACATCCGCAGCGAGGAGAGCCGCGTTCTCCTTCGTGCCGGCGCCCTGGAGGAGGAACGCGGCACCGCCTTCTTGCCAGAGCAGCGCGCCCGCGGTGACGTCGAAGAGCTCCTTGTGGACGGCCAGGTCGGCGCCGATGACCGTGAAGGTCCCGCGCGCGGTGCCCGCGATCCAGAGTGCGCGCAGGCCTCCTCCGACGGCAACCTCCTCCGCGGTTCCGCTGCTCGGGACGACTGCGGCTCGTGCGCCGACGTCGGCCACCGACCACTGCGTGAGCCGGATTCGCCCGCCGTCGTACGTGACGCTGACCATCCCGCCGACGATGTCGTCTCGCACGTAGGCGGCATCCGGCGCGCCGAACGACGCGATGGTCCTGACCGGGAAGGCGACGGTCGTCTGCGCTTCTGTCAGCGGGACCTGCCGCCCGCGGAACGCCGGGGCGACGTCGTACGGAGCTGGTCCGAGCTCGGGCACCTCCTCGACCTCGAACAGATCGGCGAGAGCCGAGATCGCCGTCGGCGCGGCGACTGCGCCCGCGACCGCGGCGAGAACTGCGAAGGCGACCAGCAGGCGAGGGGCTCGGCGACGGGAGGCGCCGAGGGCGGCGGGGTCGAACGCAGGCGCGTCGGCGTCGAGCGCGTGGGCGACCGTGCGGAGGCGGAACTCGAGCTGTTCAGGCATCCGCTTCCTCCAGGAGCGCCTCGAGCCGGCGCCGCGCGCGCATCAGGCGCACGCGGTAGGTGCCCGTCGACGTGCCCGCGAGCGGCGCCGCCTCGGCATCGGGAAGCTGGGCGAAGTACCTCAGGGCGATCACTAGACGATCGGCCTCCGAGAGCTGCGTGAGCGCGTGCAGGACGGTGGCGACCTCCTCCTGCTCGAGCACCGCCTCGTCGGCGCCGGCCGCAGCAGTCTCGTGCCGCTCCGCAGCTCGCACGGCGAGCCGCTCGTGGCGCAGCTCGGCGCGGCGCACGTTGCGTGCCTCGTTGACGACGATCTTCAGCAGCCACGGTCTGAACGCCGCGCCGCGGCGGAAGCGTCGCAGCGAGCGATAAGCCTTCACGTAGGCGTTCTGAACCGCCTCCTGCGCGTCCGCGTTCCAGCCGGTGATCGAGACGGCGACGCGGTACGCGACGTGCTCGTGCGGCCGGACGAGCGCGGCGTACGCGTCGTGGTCGCCCGCGGCCGCGCGCGCGACGAGCGCTGCCTCGGAGTCGCGCTCGGCTCGCAGTAGCGGGAGCTCGATCGGGTACTCGGACGCCATGCCTCTCTCTTACACGCTGAGCGGCGCAGGTGTAACGGGACGGTGGCTCGCCGCGTATTCGGGAGATGCGCCGTTACGCGATGCTCGCTCTCGCCGGAGCTGCGCTTTTCGGCGCCGCGGTCGCCGGAGCCGCGCCCCCTCCGAAGTCCGAGCTGCAGCGGAACGCAGACCGGCTCGTCGCGACGACTGAGATCCCGGGCGTCGTCACGATCGTCGAGCAGGACGGCCGTCGCACCGTCGTCTCCGCGGGTCTCGGCGACGTGGCACGTCGCAGGGCGATGCGACCGAGCGACAGGTTCTGGGTCGGAAGCATCACCAAGGCCTTCGTCGCGACGGTCGTCATGCAGCTCGTGGCCGAGGGCAGGCTCGACCTCGGCGACACGGTCGAAGAGCTCCTCCCCGGCCGCATCCGCGAAGGGCGGCGGATCCGGCTGCGGCAGCTGCTCAACCACACGAGCGGGATCCCGGAGTACATGCGGCTCGACCCGTGGGCCACCGCCGTCGCGCGGAACCCGCGTGTCCGGATTCCGGCGCGCCGGCTCGTCTCCTCGGCGGCCCGCCTGGAGCTCGACTTCGAGCCGGGAACGGAGGCGTCCTACTCCAACACGAACTACCTCGTGCTGGCGGAGATACTCGAGCGGGAAACGGGACGACCGATCGGCCGCCTGCTCCGGGCGCGCGTCTTCGGCCCGCTGGAGCTGCGCGCAACGTCGTTTGAGAGCGGGCGGGGAGTGGTCGGAGGCAACCGGGTTCGCGGCTACGACGTCTCCGGGCCGCGCCCGGTGGACGTCTCGCTACACCGGCTCGGCGGCCCGTGGGCCGACGGTGCGCTCGTGTCGAGCGCCCGCGACCTGGCGGTGTTCTTCGGCGCGCTGCTGCGGGGAAAGCTCGTCCCGCCGCGGTTGGTCGCCCTGATGAAGAGGCCGACGAAGGTGCCGGGCTCGCACGGCGAGGGGCTGGGCCTCTACAAGCTCCCGTCGCCGTGCAGCCGCTGGTACTACGGCCACGCTGGCGGCACGCCCGGCTATGTCACGTGGGCCGCGGGCTCACGCGACGCCAGCCGAATCGTCGTGCTCGCCGTGAACGGCGTCAGCCAGCCCGCGCTGCAAGCGCTGGGGAAGTACCTCGACGGTGCTTCTCTGCCAGCGCTAGTCAGCTCGGCGGCACAGATCAAGACCTGACCCCGGTTACGATCGACGCGGGGATCCTTCGAGTAGACTGTCGAGCACGTAGCTCTCTCCTTCCGCCGCTGCACTCTCGATGAGTCGCGCCAGGTCTGAGCCATATCGGAGAGGAGAGCCTTTTGACTCGAGTTCTCTCGACCGCTGAGCGGGCGGACGTGGTCGCCGAGCGCGATCGCGTAGCGTGGAACCTTCCAAGTCCGTCGGCGAGCGCGACAGCACACGCCCCACCAACGCCCGCCGCCCGGACCCACCTCGCCGCCGTTCCAGCCCTCGACGTCGACGACCTCGCTCAGGATGCGACCGTCGAGGACGACCTCGACTGGCAAGGCTTCCGGTCCCGGTACTACCCGGGACGGCGACGGCACGATTTCGAGGCAATGACTGCCTATGGCGTCTACAGGTCGTCAGGAGGCGTCGCCGTGCGGCCAGCTGGGGAGCTCGTGCGGCTGGGAGAGTCAGAGACGGTCTCGCCGGAGTCGACGGAAACCGACTCCTGGGAAGACGAGGGCGGGGCGGCTCAGTAGGGGAGGCTTCCTCGCCGACTGTCGCCTCCTCCGGAGCACAGCAGGGAGTTCGTTCGGACTCACTGTCCTGATCGGACCGAAGGAGAACCACATGAGTACAACCACCATTGACCCCCGTGACGTTGCGGACCGGAATCCCACCGCCGGGCCGACCGGCAAGCTCACCGAGGCCGACTCGCACTTCATCGCCGGCAGCAGCGACCGGTCGTACGCGGAGGAGTTGAGGACGCGGCGACGTCGGGGTCGCCTCGTGAGATACGCCACCTTCATCTCGATCTGGGTGCTGAGCGTCATTCCGCTGGCGCGGGAGATCAGTGACGGACGAGACGGCGCTGCTGTCGTCCTCGCCTACCTCGCAGTGGGTGCCATCAGCCTTGGAATCGCGGTCGCGATCCGAGGTGTCTACTTTCTGCTGACGAGGAAGAAGCGGTTCTTGGCACCGTCGATGTTTCTGATCGCGGCGCTCCTGCCTCTACCGGGCTATCTAGTCCAGACGGCGGGGTACGAAGAAGCCCCGATCGCGGCCGCTGCAGCCCAGGCGTCCGAAGCAGGCCGGTAGCCGCACACCGGCCGACGCGAACCTACGCGGCGCCGCCGCGAAGCAAGCGCTTCTGACGTCGTCGTCTCGCACGAGTCAGATTCTCAGCGGTACCGGGGTGTTCTTCGCCGCGCCGCGGCTGGTCGCGCTGATGAAGAAGCCGACGAAGGCGCCGGGGTCGCACGGCGAGGGGCTGGGCCTGTACAAGCTCCCGTCGCCGTGCAGTCGCTGGTGCTACGTCCACGCCGGCGGCACGCCCGCGTCACGTGGGCGGCGGGGTCACGAGATGCCCGCCGAATCGTCGCCCTCGCCGTGAACGGCGGCAGCCAGCCAGGGCTCCAGGCGCTGGGGAAGTACCTCGACAGCCTTCTCTGCCGTCGCTAGCCGCGCAACGTGCCAGCCCTCGGGCGTCGACGAGGCTCGCGTCAGCGCAATCGCTCGCGCAGGCGGTGGAGCTCCGGGAGCGCGACGAGGTCCGTCTCGCGGCCGAGCGCCTGCTTCGACTCGATGACGTCGTCGAGGTGGGAGACGAGGATCGTGACGCCGAACGCCTCCCGCTCGACCGCGCGCGGGGCGAGCGTGTCGAACCTCGCGAGCACGCCGCGGGTCGCGGTCGGTGTGCCGACGATCACATCGATGTCGCCGAGACGCGTTCGCCAAGTCGAGACCTCGAACTGTCGGAGGGAGTGGGCGTCGATCGGGAATACGACCGGAGCCGGAGCGCCCGGTGCCTGAAGCTCCGCCTCGGCCTCCCGCAACGCGGACGCGAGGCGGTCGAGGTTGTGGTCCGTCCACTCCGGAACGAGGTCGATGTCGAACGTGACACGTGTGGCGCCGTGCACCGTCGCCGCCAAGCCCCCGACCACGACGTAGCGGACGCCGTGCCTGTCGAGGAGCTGGAGCAGCTCTGCAGTCTGCACCGGCGGCGCGTCCGGATCACCCATTGCGGAGCGCGTGAACGAGTTCGGCCTGATGCATGTTCGCCTCGAGTCGCTCCTCCGGCGAGCGCTCGAGCGCGCCCGTCGCCGCGGCCTCGCGCTGCGCGTCCGGCTCGACGAGCTCAACCCGGAGCTCGAGCCCGCACGCCTGGGCGATCCGGTGCACCGTCGCGAGGTCGGGCATGGCTCGGGCTCGCTCGTAGCGCGCGATCGCCGGCTGGGACGTGCCGACGCGCCTCGCCAGCTCGGCCTGCGTGATGCCCGCGCGGCGGCGAGCCTCGCGAATCAGCGCCCAGACGGGCCAGCGAGTGGCTGTCGTGTGCATGGTCGCATCATACCCTTGTAGGTATCAACGAGGGATGGTTGCAGCGGTTAGAGACGCCCGCGGACCTGCGCGAAGCCACGTAAGAAAGTGTCTGAATGTGTGGGACAACACGCTGAGTCGAGATGGAGCTCGTCTATCACCTGTTCATCGGCATCCCCGTTTGCCTCGCGCTCGTGACCGTGGGGCTGCTCTTCTGCATCACGCTGATCGGGCTGCCGATCGGATTGACCCTGATCGCAGCCGGCTTCAAGGCACTGTGATCAGTCGAACAGGGTCGAGAACGTGTCCGGCCACACGAGCTCGACGTCATGCATGCGGCAGAGATCACGCCAGCGTGTGTCCGACGGGCGGCGCTCGATTGCGAGCACGGCCCGTACGCGCTCGTGTTGTGCGGTTGAGACGAGGTGGGCGTAGTCGAGAACCTGCCCGAGCCCAAGTCGCAGCTGCCGTACCTCGTTCCCGCTCGTGATGCTCTTCGCCTCAATCACGACCCTCGTGTCATCGACAACCCAGCTCAGGTCGATTTCGGCGGACTGCTCGGGCATCAGACCATGACTGCGCGCGAGGGAGGCAACGTCGAGCAGCAGTCGGTCGTGTGCCGAAGTACCCCGATCGATCTTGTCGGGGTCGCGACTCCAGACGTCGCGCCTGAGGGGGGACGCCGCCTTCGACCGTGGAACTCGGAGCGGTCGAAACGTGACTCGCCGAGATCGCTGTCTGGCAGTCGACGAAGAGCCGCTCGTGTTGGCCTCTTCGAGTGCCGTGCGCCAGGCTGCGAGTAGCTCCTTCGTGACGTCCGCTCCAGGAACTTCCCTCTTGACGTTTCCGACACCGACGACTCCGACCATCAGCTTCGCCAGGCGGTCGTGGGCTTTTGGAGCACGTGCACGGACATCTGCGTACGGGTAGAGGTAAGCGTGGTTGCCGCTCCGGTCGTCGTTGATGACCGACACGAGAGCCGTCGGCTTGTCACTTGGGACAAGCCCGAGAGTACGGGTTGCGCCACCCCGCGACTCTTTGAACTCCAACGTAGCGATGCCCTTGCGACAGACGTCCTCGGCCCACAGTGTGAGGCGCTCGAGAGCGCGAGTGTCGTCCGGGTCGTCACGGCGGCTGAATGCTTCGCGGAACCTCCGCGCAGCGCCGAGGCTCGAGTCACGACCTCCGGTCACGCAGCTCATCATTCCCGATCTAAGCGAGCAGAGCGCTCGGTGACGACGGGAGAGCCGCGTCTCCGCGGCTCTCTCAGCCTGGTTCTGTCGCCGATCGGCTTGCTAGCTGCAGCCGGTGTTCGTGCCGCAGTCGCGGCACGTGTAGCAGCTGCCCGTTCTGACCATGCGGCCGCCGCACTTGGCGCACTCGACTGCGTCTTCCCACTGGTTGAAGAGCGCCGTCTGGCCCGGCGGGGGCGCATCCAGCGTCACCGCTGCCGCGGCATGCTCGCCGGCATCGGCGTAGGCCGCCGCTAGGCGCGCCTTCACCTCGGCGGTCAGGATGCCCGCTTCCTCCTGCTGGTCGGTGGAGAGGAACTTCTTCCCCATCCAGCGGAAGATGTAGTCGACGATCGACTTCGCGACTCGGATGTCCGCGTCGTTCGTCATCCCCGACGGCTCGAAGCGCATGTGGCTGAACTTCGAGACGTACACCTCGAGCGGCACGCCGTACTGGAGGCCGAGCGAGACGGAGATCATGAACGAGTTCATGAGGCCGGCGAGGGTCGTGCCCTCCTTCGCGATGTCCACGAAGATGTCGCCGGGCGTCCCGTCGTCGAAGAGGCCGACGTGGATGTAGCCCTCGTACTCGCCGACCTTGAACTTGCGGCCGACCTCGACGCGGTCGTCGGGGAGCCGGCGGCGCTGCGGGAGCGGCGCCACGGCGCCCGCGACCGGCGCGAGCGTCGTCGCGCCCGCGTCGGCCTTCCCGGAGAGCGGCTGCGCGACCTTGCAGTTGTCGCGGTAGATCGCGATCGCCTTCACGCCGAGCTGCCACGACTCGATGAGGAGCTGGGCGACCTCGTCGACCGTGACCTCCTCGGGCAGGTTGACCGTCTTCGAGATCGCGCCCGAGATGAACGGCTGGACGGCGCCCATCATCTTCACGTGGCCCATGTAGTGGATCGCGCGGTCGCCGATCGCGCAGTCGAAGACCGGGTAGTGCTCGGCCTTGACCGTGGGCGCGCCGACGATCGTGTTCCGCTCGTCGATGAACGCGGAGATCTCCTCGATCTCGTTCGGCGCGTAGCCGAGCTTGTCGAGCGCCATCGGCACGGTCTTGTTGACGATCGTGATCTCGCCGCCGCCGACGAGCTTCTTCGACTTCACGAGCGAGAAGTCGGGCTCGACCCCGGTCGTGTCGCAATCCATCATGAAGCTGATCGTCCCGGTGGGGGCGAGGACGGTCGCCTGCGCGTTCCGCCACCCCGAGACCTCGCCGAGGTCGAGGGCGTCGTCCCAGGCGCGGCGGGCCGCGGCGAGCAGGTCGTCCGGCACCGAGCTCGCGTGGTCGATGTTCCCGACGGCGGCGCGGTGCTTCGCGATGACGCCCGTCATGGCGGCAGCGTTCGGCTGGTAGCCGGCGAACGCGCCCATGCGCTTCGCGACCTCGGCCGACTTGCGGTACGCGCGCCCGGTCATGAGCGCGGTGATCGCGGCCGCGTACGCGCGACCCTCGTCGGAGTCGTACGGGAGCCCGCGCGCCATGAGCAGCGCGCCGAGGTTCGCGTAGCCGAGCCCGAGCTGGCGGAAGGCCTTCGCGTTCTTCTCGATCTCGGGCGTCGGGTACGAGGAGTAGCCGACCGCGATCTCCTGCGCGAGGAAGACGACGTCGACGGCGTGCTGGAACGCCTCGACGTCGAGCTCGCCGTCCTCGCGGCGGAACTTGAGGAGGTTCAGCGACGCGAGGTTGCACGCGCTGTCGTCGATGGACATGTACTCCGAGCACGGGTTGGAGGCGTTGATCCGGCTCGTGTTCGGGAGCGTGTGCCAGGTGTTGATCGTCGTGTCGTACTGGACGCCCGGGTCGGCGCACTCCCACGCGGCCTCGGCCATCTGCCGGAGCAGGGCGCGCGCGTCGGTGGTCTCGACGACGGAGCCGTCGGTGCGCCCGGTGAGGTTCCACTCCTTGCCCTCGATCACGGCCTCCATGAAGGCGTCCGTGACGCGGACGGAGTTGTTCGCGTTCTGGTACTGGATCGAGGCCCAGTCGGGCGAGTCGAGCGACATGTCGTAGCCCGCCTGCTCGAGGACGCGCGCCTTGCGCTCCTCCTTGGCCTTGCACCAGATGAACTCCTCGACGTCCGGGTGGTCGACGTCGAGGACGACCATCTTCGCCGCGCGCCGCGTCTTGCCGCCGGACTTGATCGTGCCGGCGGAGGCGTCGGCGCCGCGCATGAAGCTGACCGGGCCCGGACGCGTAGCCGCCCTTCGAGAGCTGCTCCTTCGAGGAGCGCAGGCGGGAGAGGTTGACGCCGGAGCCGGAGCCGCCGCGGAAGATGATGCCCTCGCGCCGGATCCAGTCGAGGATCGACTCCATCGAGTCCTCGATCGAGAGGATGAAGCACGCGCGAGCACTGCGGCTTCGCCTCGAAGCCGACGTTGAACCAGACCGGGGAGTTGAACGACGCGTACTGGTTGACGAGGATCGCCTTGAGCTCGGCCTCGAAGGTGTCGGCCTCCTCGTCGGTCGCGAAGTAGCCGCCCTCGCGGCCCCAGCCGCCGATCGTGTCGACGACGCGGCCGATCATCTGCTTCACGGAGCGCTCGCGCTCGGGCGAGGACATGCGGCCGCGGAAGTACTTCTGCGCGACGATGTTCGTCGCGGTCTGCGACCAGAACTTCGGGAACTCGACGTCGCGCTGCTCGAACGCGGGGCCGTCCTTGCCGGGGATGTGGGCGTGCCGGAGCTCCCACTCGACCTCCTCGAAGGGGTCGCGTCCGGGGATCGTGAAGAGGCGGCGCGGAGCGACGCTCGCGTCCTCCTCGACGACCGTGTTGACGATCTCCTCGTCCGTGCTCGAAGCCGCGTTCGTCGGCTCCTCCGTGCTCAGCGCCTGCCTCGCCGTTGCCATTGCTTCCTCCCGGGCCGTGTCCGACATCAACTCTCCCCGCCCGGATGGGCGACGTGCGTCATGCGAGCGGACCTAGGAGAGTAGGACGGGGGTCGGATGGTACGGATGCCCCGGTTTTTTCCTGCAAATAGCGTGAAATCTGGACCGCGTCACGGTCCTGTGAAGTCTACCCGCGGGACCCTTTGCTACCGAGGTGCCCGCGACGGGCGAGAGGGCGGCTCAGACGACGAGGTCGTCGTCGCCGAGGGCGTCCGCGTCGTCCGCGCGCCGGCGGCGCGAGAGGTAGCCGAGGCCGCCGGCGCCGAGGAGCGCGAGCGACATTCCGCCGAGGACGAGGAGCGGGATCGGAAGCGACGACGGGTCGGACGTGACGTCGGGGACTGCCTCTGACGTCGGGTCCGGACGCGGGCCCACTCGGGTTCTCCGTGCCCGGATCTCTTGCCGGCTCGCTCGGACTGGTCGGGTCGGACGGTGTCCCGCTCGGGTTCCGAGGGGGGATCGGAGCCTCCGTCGCCGCCTCGGCCCGCGCTCTGGAGCGCCCGCATGATGACGTCCTCGGCGTCCGAGTAGTCGCGGAAGTCCGCCGGGATCGAGTCGATCGCCTCCTCGTAGCAGTGGAGCGGATAGACGCGATCGATGCGCCCGTTGTCGAACCAATCCTGGAGGACCCGCTCCCCGCACTTGGACGCCATGGCCGTGCCCGGAAGGGCCAGGGCCGCGACCGCGCTCGCGAGCAGAACGAGAGTCCCGACGAGTGCGGCCAGGCGGCGGCGTGGGAAAAGAGTAGGCGTGATCACGGGCGGCGTAGGCGAGGCTGGAGGGAGTTTCTCCCTCCGAGTTGATCCCCGCGTATGTACAGGGTAAACGTATTGTTAGACGAGCGGCGCCCCAGACCTGTTAGCCATGCGGTCTGCGCGCTGGGCGCGGTGGTAGCCTCGACGACCATGGAAGGGGCGTCCGAGTCGTCCGTCCGGGCGCTCGGCAAGGCCCCGCTCGTCCTCGCGATCGCCGTCGGAGTCGGCCTTCTCGGGGCGACGTTTGCCGGCGACGGGTCCGATGTCGGGGGGATCCTCCCGGTCGGCGGCTGGGCGTTGGTCGTGCTCGCCGCCGCGTTCGCCGCAGTCGGGTTCGGTGCGCTCCCGGTTCCCCGGATCGGCTGGTCGGGGCTCGCTGCCGTCGGCTTCGCTCGCGCTTCTCTGCCTGTGGATCGGAGCGTCGGTCGAGTGGTCGATCACGCCCGACCGGAGCTGGGACGCGTTCAACCGGAGCCTCGTCTTCCTCGCGTTTCTCGGCCTCGGGGTCGTGCTCGCGGCCGCGATGCGTGGGATGGCGGCGCGCGTCGGCGCGACGGTGCTCGTCGGTCGTGACCGCGGCGGTCCTGACGGCCGCTCTCGCCTCGAAGGTGATCCCGGCGCTCGACCCCGAGGGCGACCGCGTCGCGCGGCTGCGCTCGCCCGTCGAGTACTGGAACGCGCTCGCGCTCATCGCGAACATCGCGCTCGTGCTCGCGCTCTGGCTCGGCGCGTCGCGCGAGCACCGCCGGATCGTGCGGATCGCGGGCGGGCTGCTCCTGTACGTGGCGACGCTCACGCTTCTGTTGACGATCTCGCGAGCAGGAGTCGTGGCCGGGGTCGCGGTCGTCGCGCTCTGGCTCGTGCTCTCGCGCGAGCGCATGGAAGGGGCTCTGCTGCTCGCGGCCTCGGCGCTTCCGGCCGTGCTCGTCGCGGGTTGGGCGTTCACCCGGCCCGCGCTCGTCGAGGACGTCGCGGAGCGGTCCGACCGCGTCGCCGACGGGGCGGTCCTCGGCGTTCTCGCGCTGGCCGGAGCCGCTCTCGTGGCCGCGCTCGTGTGGCTTGCCGTGACACGTCCGCTGAGCGAGGCGATGCGGAAGCGCGTTCTCGTCGTCGTGGCCGTGGTCGTGGCGGCGGGCGCGCTCTCCGGGCTCGTGCTCGCTATCGGCAACGCCGAGACCTCGCGCACGCCGTGTGCCGAGCTCGTGAACGACCCGAGCCGCCTCGGCTCGTTCAACTTCAGCAACCGCACGTGCTGGTGGGACGAGGCGCTGGAGGTCTTCGGCGCGCACGCGCCTCTCGGCGCGGGCGCGGGCATCGTTCGAGATCGCGCGCCGCCGGCACCGGGAGGACGGGCGGAACGTCTCCCAGCCGCACAACGTCGCGCTGCAGCACCTCGCGGACGGGGGCGTCGCGGGGATCGGGCTCTTCGTGGCCTTCGTGGCCGCCGCCGCTGCCGCCTGCGTGTGCGCGATTCGCCGGCTCGACGGCGCGGAGCGCGCAGCGGGGATCGCGCTCGTCGCGGCGCCTGCGGCGTATCTCCTGCACTCCCTTGTCGACTACAGCTGGGACTTCCTCGCGGTGACGGCGCCGACGATGGTCGCGCTCGGCGTCCTCGCCGGCGCGGGCCGCCCTCCCGGGGAGCGTCGCCGTCTCCCGGCGCTGGCCGTCGGCGTGGTCGTCGTCGCGGTGGTCGTCCTCGCCTCGTTCGCGGCGCCCCGGCTCGCGGAGCGCAGCGTTCGCGCCTCGACCCGGGCGCTCGAGGAGCGCGACTACGAGCGGGCGCGGGACCAGGCGGAGCGGGGCAGTTCCCTGAACCCGTACTCGCTCGAGCCGATCGCGGCGCTGGCGCGGATCGCGGAACGCCAGGGCGACGTGCGCGAGGCGCAGGCGCGCTACGTCGACGCGGTCGAGCTCCAGCCGGAGAACCCCGAGACGTGGTACGCGCTCGGGCTCTACGAGTACGAAGTCATCCGCGACCTCTGCGCGGCGCACGAGTACCTCGAGCGGGCGTTCGCGCTCGACCCCGTGGGGAACCAGTGGGTTCCCGGCGGCCCGCTCGACGTGGCACGAGAGGCGGTCGACGACGGAGTGTGCGGCGCTATGCCCCGAGGATGAGCACGGCGTGCGCGCGTCCGAGGTCCCGGACGCGCATGCCGTCGAGCGGGCCCGGCCCGGCCGACTCCGAGGTCGCGGGCGAGTCGTCGTCCCTCGCCGGCGAAGCCCGGCCTGAACATCACGAAGGTCCGCGGGAAGTCGGTGCGCGGCGCGTTCCCGACCGCGCCGACCCGGTAGCCCTCGCGCATGACCTGCGACGCCGCCTCGGCCGCGGCGCCGGTGCGCCCGTTCCCGTTCAGGACGAGGACGACGGTCTTCCCGCGCGCGAGCTTCGCGGCTTGGGGCTTCGCGTCGCTGCGCTTGCCGGCTGCGGGCTTCTGCTCGGGCTTCTTCGGCGCGAGTGCGTGCTCCTTCGCGGCCACCTGGACGCGGCTCGAGACGGCCTGGGCGAGCTCACCGCCGCCGATCGCGAGCAGCACGAGCAGCTCGACGGCCGCGATCGAGGCGGCCACGAACGCGGCGACGCGCCAGGGACGCACCAGCATGTCGGGACTGGGGAGCGGGTGATCCACGCGCGACTCGATTCGTCCGAGCCGCCGCGACTCCTTCTCAGGACTTCGAAGCGAGGTCGCCCGACAACGACTCCCACGTCGCGAGCAATCCGTCCTCGAGCGCGACCATCGCGGCGAAACCGAGCTCGTCCGCGGCGCGCTGCGTGTCGAGGACGCTTCGTTGCAGCTCACCGAGGCGGGCCGGCGCGTGCACCGCCTCCGCGCGTCGAGCCGGCGGCGGCGCGGCACAGGTCGTAGAGCTCGACGACCGAGGTCTCGCGGCCGGTTCCGATGTTGAAGACGCCGCCTTCCTGCCCGAGCGCGGACAGCGTCGCGCGGGCGACGTCGCCGACGTAGACGTAGTCGCGGGTCTGCAGGCCGTCGCCGAAGATGCGTGCCTGCTCGTCGCGGGCGAGGGCGCCGAGGAAGATCGCGACGACCCCGGCCTCGCCGTGCGGATCCTGGCGCGGCCCGTAGACGTTGCCGTACCGGAGGGCGACGTGGATCGTCCCGTAGAGGCGGTTGTACGTGCTCAGGTACTCCTCGGCGGCGAGCTTCGAGGCGCCGTACGGCGAGATCGGGAGGCGCGGCGCCGACTCCTTCGCGGGCTCGGCGCACTCGCCGTAGATCGCGCCGCCGGTCGAGCTGAACACGACCTGGGCGTCGTGGCGTCGCGCGGCCTCGAGCACGCGGATCGTCCCGAGCAGGTTGACGTCGGCGTCCAGGTGCGGGTTCTCGACGGCGACACGCAGGTCGGCCTGCGCGGCGAGGTGGTAGACGGCCTCCGGGCGGACGTCGTCGAACAGGTCGTCGAGCGGCTCCCGGATGTCGCGCTCGACGAGCTGCGCGCTCGCGGTGACGTTCTCGCGCTTGCCGGTTGCGAGCGAGTCGACGACGACGACCTCGTCGCCCTTGACGATCAACGCGTCGACGACGTGGGATCCGATGAAGCCGGCGCCGCCGGTGACGATCGCTCGCACGCGCCGCATCCTACGAGTCGCGCGGCCGTTTCGGACGGTTCGTCTGTGGAGCCATTGGCGCAGTCTTGTGGTCGTTCCAGGGTCAGACGCTGGCAACACGACCGCGCGCGGAGCCAGGTCCCAAGCCGGCAGCGGCAGGAGTCCTGGCCGCCTGGGACGCGTCGGGAGTGGAGCGATCGGCGCGGTGTTGTCACACCTCGAGGGTCAGACGCTGGCGATGCCGCGCGCGCGTCCTACGACTCGCGCGGCCAGCCTGTACAACGCGCCGCTCCTCCGTAGGATGCGCGAGATGTTCATCTCCTTCGAAGGCCTCGACGGGTCCGGCAAGTCGACGCAGGCGAAGCTCCTCCAGGCCCGGCTCGAGGCGAACGGGACGGAGGTCGTCGCGACGCGAGAGCCAGGAGGCACCGAGCTCGGTGAGCGCATCCGCGACCTCGTTCTCCACGGAGGCCACGTCGCCCCGTGGGCCGAGGCGCTCCTCTACGCCGCGTCACGGGCGCAGCACGTCGAGGAGATCATCCGGCCCGGCGCTCGAGCGCGGCGCGTCCGTCGTCTGCGACCGCTACATCGACTCGTCGGTCGCGTACCAGGGCGTCGCGCGCGGGCTCGGGCTCGAGCGCGTGCTCGACCTGAACGTGACCGCCGTCGGCGGGCTCATGCCCGACCGCACCTTCCTGCTCCAGATCGATCCGGCCGACGTCCCGAACCGGCTCGGTGGCAATCACGACCGGCTGGAGCGCGAGGGAGACGCGTTCCGGGCGCTCGCCGCCTCGGCCTACCGAGACCTGGCCGCCCGCTTCCCCGAGCGCATCGTCGTCCTCGACGGGACGCGCGACGCCGAGGACCTCGCCGAGTATGTCTACCGAGAGCTTCACGGCGGTCCCTGAGCAGCCCGAGGCGAAGCGCCTGCTCGCCGCAGCGCTCGCCGACGACCGCCCGGCGCACGCCTACCTTCTGCACGGCCCGCCCGGAGTCGGGAAGAAGCACCGCGGCCGTCGCCTTCGCGGCCGCGCTCCTCGGTGACGCGCGCCGCGTCGAGGCGCGCACGCATCCCGACCTGTACGTGCTCGAGCCGCTCGGCGAGATGATCCGGATCGACGACGTGCGGGCGCTCCGTCACGACCTGCACATGCGCCCGTACGAAGGCGAGCGCCGCGTCTACCTCGTGCTCGACGCGCAGCGGATGAACGAGGACGCGGCCGACGCGCTGCTCAAGGATCTCGAGGAGCCGCCGCCGTACGCGACGATCGTGCTGGTCGCGTCCGAGCTCGGCCCGCTGCCGCCGACGATTCTCTCCCGCTGCCAGCTCGTCCCGTTCCGGCGACTCTCGGAGCGCGCGGTGCGCGAGTGGATCGCGGAGCGCGCTCCCGAGCGGAGCGAGGACGAGGTTCGCGCGCTCGCCCGCGCGGCCGCAGGCCGGCTCGACCGCGCGCGCCGCCTGCTCGATCCGGCCGCCGCCGATCGCCGGGAGCTGCTCGTCGCGGCCGCGCGCTCGGTCTACCTCGATCCCGGGTTCGAGCCCGACGTCGCCGCCGGCGTTCTGTTGGCTGCGGCGGACGCGAGCGGCCAGGAGGCGAAGGAGCGCGAGCAGGCCGCGCTCGAGGGCATCGACCTGCCGGCGCGCGAGGCGGAGCAGCGGGTCCGCCGCGCGCAGCGCGGCGCCGAGCGGGACGAGATCCTCGCGGGGCTCGAGGCGCTCGAGGCGTGGTACCGGGACCTGGTGGTCGTGGCTGCCGGCGCCGAGACGGCGGCGGTGCACGCCGACCGGCTCGACGACCTGCGCGCGGACGTCGCTCTCGAGCTCGGCGAAGGCCCGGTGCGTGCGGCCGAGGAGGCGCGGGAGACGTGGCGCGCGCTCGAGGAGTTCAACCTCAACCCGTCCCTCGCGCTCGAGGCGCTGTTCGTCAGGATCGCGCGCGAGCTTCGTCCCGCGCACGCCCCGGCCTAGCGACTACTCATGGCGCCACGTGCCGGGCCGAAACGGGCCAACGGCCCGGCGGTGGCGCCGTACGGCGACGCCAGAACCGTCGTGCCCTGCGGCATAGACGAGGTGGCACGGCGCTTGCGTCGCGCGTATCAATTGAGACGAGCGCGAGGGCCGACTGGTTGGCGGCGCCTACACGGCTCGAGAAGCTGGCATATTGAGGGGAGCGCCGACGTAGCTCAGCTGGTAGAGCACTTCACTCGTAATGAAGGGGTCCGCGGTTCGAGTCCGCGCGTCGGCTTTCCTTTCGTAGACGCTCAGATCGAGAGCTCGTCGTCGACGAGGCTCGAGGATGGGCCTCGGCCTCTTGGCCCCAGGAGCCGCCTCGGCGGCTTCGCCGGTTGTACGTCGCGGCTCGTGAGCACCTCCACACCTCACGTCGCCTCGGTCGACCTCGCGATCGCAGCGAAGCCGTCGCTCCCAGATCGCCGCCTTCGAGTCCGGCGCGACCCTCGAGTGTCGTGGTTTCGTCTCTGGGCATCTCGCCGTACTGCCCGCGATCGTGGGAGCGGCAGGCCCTGATCTCGGCGTCGACTCCGCCGGGCCGTATCCGAGCCCGGAGTGGTGAAAGCAGACTCATCGGATTGCCGACACCGTGACTCCGTAATTCTCGCACCCTTCGCTACAACGAATGAAATGCTTGCGAAAGAGCTTGACGATGTATATCTCCCCGAAGTCTCTGTAACCCATCCGGTAGCACGACCGCAGCGACCTGACGTTGTTGGCTTCGACCCACGAGACGATCCCTCGATATCCCTGGTCGAGATAGTGACTCAGCGCGATCGTCATTCCCGTCGCATGCAGCCTTTCCCCTCTGTAGCTCGGATGGGTGAAGCCCTTGTACATGTAGACGTACCGCTCGTCGAAATCGATCTCCAAGTCTTGGTTCACCTTGGTGGGTTTGGTGGAGTACCAGCCGTAGCTGGCAAGGCGATCGCCGTCGAGAATCGCAAGACACTCATCGCCTTTGCCGATTGCCTCTTCGAGAAAATCCTTCTTCATCTCATATTCGCGGCTTTCCGAAAGTGTCCGCAATCTTTCCGCATCGAGAAACTCGCAAGTGTACTTTTCGTCTCGCTGAAGAAATCCGCTATCGACGGTGTCTATCGTCAAGCACTTCATCACCATCAGCAGGGTGAGTCGGTTAACGGACTTGTAGACGAGATCGTAGGCTGTGGCTGACACCGGATACGTGTTGGCGCGTTTCGAGAGTCGCTCTCGCAGGTTGTCAAGCTTCATGAGCGCGGCCTCCAATCGCGGCGGGGACGAACCGCTGACGCGATGAGCAAAGCAGCCTATGTGCAACCGGTCGATGAAGAGTACTACGGCGCAGATAGCTCTAGGTCCGCGACGGGTTACGTCGTGTGGCCGGCGAAGGCCGAGAGGAGGATCGTGTTGCCGTCGGGGTCGTCGACCATCGCGAAGCGCGTGTTCGGGGTGACGTCGTACGGCGCGCAGTGGCCGACGTAGCCGAAGCCGGTCAGCTCCTCGTACTTCGCGTCGAGGGCAGCGAAGGTCTCGAGATAGAACTCGAGGATGATCCGGTAGCCGCCCGACGCGTCCGTCCGCGCCGGGTCCCAGCGCGCGTTCGCCTGCTTCGTCGAGAGGAAGAACGTGAGCCCGCTCATCTTCACCTCGACATGTCCCTCGGTCTCCGCACCGTCCGGAACGGCCACGCCGAGGCGGCGGTAGAACTCGAGCGCGCGAGGCATGTCCTCGACGATCACGCCGACCATGTAGAGCTCGAGCGCCACTGTCCGCCGAGTCTATGCACGAGAAGGGCCCCGCCTCGGCGGAGCCCTTCTCGCGGCAGGCCGGCGGGAGAACCGGCACTCGGGGGAGGGGTCAAGGGGAAGCCGAAGGACTTGCGGCGCCCGCGATCCGGTCGCGGTACCAGTAGAAGCTCGACTTCGGGACGCGCTCGAGCGTCTCGTAGTCGACGTAGACGATCCCGAACCGCTGCGAGTACCCGTGCGTCCACTCGAAGTTGTCGAGGAACGACCACAGGAAGTAGCCGCGCACGGGAACGCCGTGGTCGATCGCCCGTCCGATCGCGTCCAGGTGGCGGTCGACGTAGGAGATGCGCTCGGGGTCGGGCACGCTTCCGTTCGAGCGGGAGTCCGGGAACGCGGCCCCGTTCTCGGTGACGTACAGCTCCGGGAGCTCGTACCGCTCGTGCAGGCGCACGAGCAGCTCGTAGAGGCCGTCCGGGTAGATCTCCCAGCCCATGCCGGTCCGCTCGACGTCGTCGCCGGGCACGGTGATCGGCTCGCCGCCGTTCGAGTCCGCCCGCACCACGCTCCGCGTGTAGTAGTTGACGCCGAGGAAGTCGAGGGGAGCCGCGATCGTCTTCAGGTCGTCGGGCTCGATGTCGCGGCAGCAGGTCCGCGTAGTGCTCGAGCATGTCCTCCGGGTAGCGGCCCTCGAGGACGGGGTCGAGGAACCAGCGGTTGCGATGGCCGTCCGCGCGTGCGACCGCGGCGAGATCCTCGGCCGAGCTCGTGAGCGGGTGATACGCGACGAGGTCGATCGTGATCCCGACCCGCGCCTGCGCGGAGTCCCGCCGCAGCACGTCGGCCGCCCGCCCGTGCGCGAGCAGGACGTGGTGCGCCGCTGCGAGCGCGTCGGCGTCGTCGGTGCGGCCCGGGGCGTGCACGCCGAGCCCGTAGCTGAGCCACGAGATCACCCACGGCTCGCACTCCGTGATCCAGTTCGTCACGCGGTCGCCGAGGCGCCCGACCACGGCCTCCACGTACTCGACGTACGCGTCGACGGTCTCGCGCACCGGCCAGCCGCCGCGGTCCTCGAGCGCTTGCGGCAGGTCCCAGTGGTACAGCGTGACGAACGGCTCGATGCCGGCGGCCAGGAGCTCGTCCACGAAGCGGTCGTAGAAGTCGAGGCCCGCCTCGTTGCGGCGGCCGCGGCCGTCCGGAAGGATCCGCGGCCAGGCGATCGAGAAGCGGAAGGCGTCGAGCCCGAGCTCGCGCATGAGGCGCACGTCGTCCGGGTAGCGGTGGTACGAATCGCAGGCGATGCGCCCGCTGTCGCCGTTCGCGATCTTGCCGGGGGTCGCGGCGAAGCGGTCCCAGATGCTCTCGCCTCGCCCGTCCTCGTCCGTCGCGCCCTCGATCTGGTACGCGGAGACCGCCGCGCCCCACGTGAAATTGCCGGGAAGCTGTCCGTCTGCCATGGTCAAGGTGTACCCTCCATTGCTGAACCGGTAAAGAAGATCACAAATCGGCGCGAGATGCTAGAGGGAAGGTGAACGAGTGGCCCAGCAGGCGCGGCAATCGAGAGTCACGATCAGGGACATCGCCGAGCGAGCCGGCGTCTCGAAGGGCGCCGTCTCGTACGCGCTGAACGGCCGGCCCGGCGTCTCGGAGGACACCCGGGAGCGCATCATCTCGATCGCGAACGAGCTCGGCTGGTACCCGAACCGGGCGGCGCGGGCCCTGTCCGCCGCGCGGGCGGAGGCCTGCGGGCTCGTCCTCGCGCGCCCCGCCCGGACGCTCGCGCTCGAGCCGTTCTTCATGGAGTTCATCGCGGGCGTCGAGGCCGAGCTCGCCAACCGGTCGGTCGCCCTGACGCTCCAGCTCGTCCGGGACGTCCAGGAGGAGATGGCCGTCTATCGGCGCTGGTGGGGCGAGCATCGCGTCGACGGTGTCCTCGTGCTCGATCTGCGCCGCGACGATCCTCGCATCGACGAGCTCGTCCGCCTCGGCCTGCCCGCGGTCGTCGTCGGCGGGCCGCTCGAAAACGGGGAATTACCGTCTGTTTGGCACGATGAAGCCGCTGTCGTCACCGAGGCGGTCCAGTACCTGGTGGCGCTCGGGCACGGCCGGATCGCCCACGTCGCCGGCGTCGCGGAGTTCGTGCACACGGCCCAGCGCATGGCCGCTTTCACGAGCGCGACGCGCGAGCTCGGGGTCCACGGCGAGGTGGTCGAGACCGACTACAGCGCGGAGAGCGGCGCGCGCGCGACGCGCAAGCTCCTGTCCTCCCCGAGCCCCCCGACGGCGATCGTCTTCGACAGCGACCTGCTCGCGGTCACCGGTCTCGGGGTGGCCCAGCAGATGGGGTTCTCGGTTCCGGAGGACGTCTCGATCGTCGGGTGGGACGACTCGCTGATCAGCCAGGTCGTGCATCCGGCACTCACGGCGATCACGCGCGACATCGAGGCCTTCGGCGTCGACTGCACGAGGCAGCTCCTCGCGGCCGTCGAAGGGCACGCGACCGGCGACGTCGAGACGCCTGCGGGCGAGCTCACGACGCGCGGAAGCACCGGTCGCCCGCGACGCCCGTAGCGGGGAATCGACGCCCGCCGGTGAACGGTCAGTGAAAATTCAGCTTGACACTTAACCGGATAAGTGATGAAGTTCCCCTGTGCGCTGGATGGCTCCGATGCCGGAAGACGCAGCAGCCGAGGCGGAACCGTCCGCTCCGAGCTGCCAGATACGTATCGTCGTACTCGCCGGCGCCCCGTTGGCAGGACGACGCCGCGAAAGAGGAGGGAGTAGAGAGTGATGTCAACCCGTAGGACAAGGGGTATCGGCGCCTTCGCGGTGATCGTCGTGATCGTCGCGTTCGCCTCGCTCACCGCAGGTGGGGCGGGTGCCGGCGAGCAGTCTCCGTTCGCGCTGCCGCGCGGCGACACGCTGTACACGTCGGGGAAGCAGTGGGGCCCGTACACGAACTTCAACCCGCTCCGACCCGACTACAACACGGGCCTCGTAGGGCTCGTCTACGAGACGCTCTTCCGCTACGACCCGCTCAAGGACAAGTTCATGCCGTGGCTCGCGACGAGCGGGAAGTGGCAGGGCAAGAACTTCGTCGCGACCGTGCGTCCGGGCGTCAAGTGGAACGACGGCAAGCCGCTCACTGCCGCCGACGTGAAGTTCACGTTCCAGACCGGGAAGCTCGCCGGGTCCCAGTACTCGACGATGTGGAAGACCGGCCTGACGAACATCACCACGCGTGGCAGGGTCGTCACGTTCCGCTTCAAGGGCACGCCGAACTACCAGGAGTGGGACTCCCACATGTACTCGCTCCCGATCGTGCCCAAGCACGTGTGGTCGAAGTACTCGGCCAAGGACATCACGACCGGTAACACCGACCAGGCCAGCAAGCAGGTCGGTACCGGTCCGATGAAGTACGGCGCGGGCGCGGGCGGGTCGCAGACGCTCCAGTGGAACCGGCGCGCGGGCTGGTGGGCGACGAAGGCGTTCGGGATGCGCTTGCCGATGAAGCACATCGTCGACATCCACAACACCTCGAACACCGCGTCCCTGCAGAACTTCCTGCAGAACAAGATCGACCTCAGCAACAACTTCTTCCCGGGGATCGACAAGCAGGTCGGCGGCAAGATCGGCACCTACTACAAGAAGGCGCCGTACATGCTCTCCGCCAACACGGCCTGGCTCCTCCCGAACACGACGAAGGCGCCACTGAACGATCGGGCGTTCCGACGCGCGCTCGCGATGTCGATCAACATCAACCGGATCGTCACGGCCGACTACGGCAACATCGTCTCCAAGGCCGATCCGACCGGGCTCTCGCCCGCATGGGGCAAGTGGATCAACAAGGCGCAGGTCAAGAAGCTCGGCTTCAAGTACAACATCGCCGGGGCGAAGTCGCTGCTCGCGGCGAACGGCTACCGCGACACGAACAACGACGGCTTCGTCGAGAACAAGAACGGGTCGGAGCTCGACCTCCGGATCATCGTTCCCAACGGCTGGTCGGACTGGATGACCGCCATTCAGATCATCGCCGACTCGACGAAGGCTGCCGGTATCAAGCTCACGCCGGCGTTCCCCGACTTCAACGCCCTCGTGGAAGAGCGGAACACGGGCAAGTTCGATCTCGTCATCAACAACGACAAGGCGTTCGGCAACACGCCGTACACCTACTACGACTACCTCTTCCACCTCCCGGTCGCCGCCGAGCAGACGAACGTCAACTTCTCGCGCTTCACGCAGGCCGGCGCGAGGCCGTGGGCGCTGACGCTCAAGCTGAACAAGATCAAGTCGACCGACGTGAAGCGGGCGAAGGCCGTTCACTCGCAGATCCAGAAGGTCATCCTCCAGGACCTGCCCGCGATTCCGCTTTGGTACAACGGCATGTGGGCCCAGTGGAACACGTCCGTCTGGACCAACTTCCCGAGTGCCACGGGCAGGGGGTTGCAGAACACGCCGTCGACGTGGAACGGCTACCTCAACATGACGGGCATCGACGCCCTCTCGAAGCTGAAGAAGAAGTCCGGCAAGTAAGGACACGATCGACGATCCCCGGCCGCCCAGACCGCCGCACCCCGCTCGGGTGCGGCGGTCGGGCACCGGCCTCACCTCCATGATCTGCGGCGCTCGCGGGCTCGTGCGAGCGTTGCGACCCACAGCGCCGTGACCCGTTACCTCATCCGCAAGATCGCGATCTACCTCCTGACCTTCTTCGTCGCGGTCACCATCGACTTCGCGATCCCGCGGCTCATGCCCGGCGACCCGATCGACGGTCTCATCTCGCGCCTCCAGGCCGACCCGGCGGCGTCCGAGGAGCTGCACGGGTACTTCACCGAGTCGTTCGGGCTCGACCAGCCGCTCTGGGAGCAGTACCTGACGTTCTGGCGCGGGCTCCTCGTCGGCGACCTCGGGCCGAGCATCGCGTACGTCGGCTCGTCGGTGAGCGAGCTGATCTGGGCGGCGCTGCCGTACACGCTCGCACTGCTCGTCCCCGCGATCGTGCTGAGCTACATCGCCGGCAACCGCGTCGGCGCGATGGCCGCGCGGCGGAAGTCGCTCGACAACACCGTGCTCCCGGTCGCGTACGTCTTGAGCGCGACGCCGTACATGTGGCTCGCGCTCGTCCTCGCGTACGTCCTCGCCTTCAAGCTGGACTGGTTCCCCGTCTCCGGCGCGTACGACTTCTCGCTCCAGCCCGCGTGGACGTGGGAGTTCGTCCGGAGCTTCCTGAGCCACTGGTTCCTGCCGTTCCTGACGCTCTTCCTCGTCGCGTTCGGCGGCTGGGCGATCGGGATGCGGAACCTCATCATCTACGAGCTCGAGTCCGACTACGCGAACTACCTCCGCTCGCTCGGGGCGCCGCGCGGGCTCGTGCGCCGGTACGCGTACGGCAACGCGGTGCTCCCGCAGATGACCGGGCTCGCGCTCGCGCTCGGCGCGGTCGTCGCCGGCGCGCTCGTGACCGAGATCGTCTTCGGCTATCCGGGCATCGGGTCGCTGATCCTCACCGCGATCCAGAACCGGGACTACTTCCTGCTCCAGGGGATCTTCCTGCTCATCATCACCGGGGTGCTCATCGCGAACTTCGTCGTCGACATCGCGTACGTGATCGTGGATCCGCGGACGCGGGCGGGGATCCAGGGGTCGTAGATGGCGACGATCGAGCCTCCCGTCGAGTCCCTCGCGGGCGAGCCGCTCGTCGAGGCGCCGTTGGTGCCACGTAGGCGGCTCGGGTACGAGGCGCTCTACTTCGCGTTCCGCAACCGCAAGCTCGTCATCGGGCTCTCGGTCGTGCTCGCGTTCCTCGTGCTCGCGATCGTCGGGCCGTGGCTCACCGACGCCGACCCGTTCGAGTTCGGCTACCCGACCGGCGAGTCGCCGTCGCGGGACCACTGGCTCGGGACGACGGCGGCGGGCCAGGACGTCTTCTCGCAGTTCGTGTACGGCCTGCGCTCGAGCTTCGTCGTCGGTGCGATCGCCGCTCTCATCGCCTCGCTGATCGCGATGACGATCGGGTTCGTCAGCGGGTATCGCGGCGGCGTCGTCGACGAGATCCTCGGCCTGGTGACGAACGTCGTGCTCGTGCTGCCGACGCTCGCCGTCCTCATCGTCTTCGCCGCCTACCTGAGCGTCGGCAGCCTGCTTTCGGAGGCGGTGCTGATCGGGGTGACGCTCTGGCCGTGGGCCGCGCGCGCGATCCGCGCCCAGACCTTCTCGCTCGCCTCGCGGGAGTTCGTCTCGCTCGCGCGGCTGTCCGGGGCGGGGAGCACGAGGATCATCGTGCGGGAGATCGCGCCGAACATGAGCTCGTACCTCTTCCTCGTCTTCATCCTGCTCTTCGGCGGGGCGGTGCTGACCGCGGCGACGCTCGACTTCCTCGGGCTCGGCCCCTCGCAGGTGATGTCGCTCGGCCTGATGATGTACACGGCGGTCTACGCGAGCGCGCTCCAGCTCGGCATGTGGTGGTGGTTCATCCCGCCCGGGATCGGGATCACCGCGATCGTCGGCGGCCTGTACGTGACGAACGTCGGCCTCGACGAGGTCTTCAACCCGAGGCTGCGCGAGCGATGAGCCTCGCCGTGTCCGACCTGCGGGTTCATTACCGCACGCTGCGCGGCGACGTGAAGGCGCTCGACGGCGTGACGTTCGGCGTCGAGGACGGGGAGATCATGGGCCTCGCCGGCGAGTCGGGCTGCGGCAAGACGACCCTCGGCAAGAGCCTGATCCGGCTCGACGGGCGCATGCGGCTCGTCGGCGGCACGGTGGAGCTGGACGGTGCGGGGCTGCCGATCGGGAACGACAAGGCGATGGACGCGTTCCGCTTCTCGCGAGGTCTCGATCGTCCCGCAGTACGCGATGAGCGCGCTCAACCCGATCCGGAAGGTCGGGCGGATGATCTCGGAGGTCCTCGACTCGCGCGGCGTCAGCTACGACGAGACGCTGCCCGAGCTCAGCCGCCGGCTCGGGCTCGTCGGCCTGGACGAGAGCGTCCTCGACCTGTACCCGATCGAGCTCTCCGGCGGCATGAAGCAGCGCGTCGTGATGGTGCTCTCGACGCTCCTCGACCCGTCGCTGCTGATCGCGGACGAGCTCACGTCCGCCCTCGACGTCTCGAGCCAGAAGGCCGTCAGCGAGATGCTCGTCCAGTTCCGCGACCGCGGCTACGTGAAGAGCGTGATCGTGATCACGCACGACCTCGCGGTGCTGTACCAGATCGCGGACACGATCCTCGTCATGTACGCGGGCAAGCTCGCGGAGAAGGCGCCGGCCGAGACGATCGTCCACGCGCCGCGCCACCCGTACACGAAGGCGCTGCTCGCCTCGCTGCCCGAGGTGGGCGTGACGTACGCGGGGGAGCGGCTGACCGGGATCCCGGGGCGCCCGCCCTCGCTGCTGAACCCGCCGACCGGCTGCCGCTTCCGCGACCGCTGTCCGCTCGCGTCGGAGAAGTGCCTCGAGGAGCCGCCGTTCGTCGAGATCGAGCCCGACCACCACGTCGCGTGCTGGGAGGCCTGACCCGATGCTGACGCTCGAGCGGGTCTCGAAGACGTACAAGACCGGCACCTTCGGCGGGAAGGCGTTCCAGGCCGTGCGCGACGTGAGCTTCGCCGTGCGGCCGGGCGAGGTCGTGTCCCTGATCGGCGAGAGCGGGAGCGGGAAGAGCACGATCGGGCGCATGATCCTGCGGCTCTCGCCGGCGAGCGAGGGCGTCATCTCCTTCGACGGCATCGACGTCTCGACGCTCGAGCGGAGCGCGCTCAAGGGCTACTACCGGCGCGTGCAGGGCGTCTTCCAGGACCCGTTCAGCTCGTACAACCCGATCTTCAAGGCCGACCGCGTGCTCGAGCAGGTGAAGGGCGGGTTCTTCCCGCACGTGGGCCGGGACGAGTGGGAGCGAAAGGTGGAGGAGGCGCTGCGGGCGGTCAGCCTCAACCCCGCCGACTGCCTCGACAAGTACCCGCACCAGCTCTCCGGCGGCCAGCTCCAGCGGCTCCTCGTCGCGCGGGCGCTGCTGCTCGAGATCGAGCTCCTCGTCGCGGACGAGATCATCAGCATGCTCGACGCGTCCACCCGGATCGACGTCCTGAACCTGCTCGGGGAGCTCAAGGGCCGCGGTCTCGGGATCCTGTTCATCACCCACGACCTGTCGCTCGGCCACTACCTGAGCGACCGGATCGTGATCCTCCGGCGCGGGCGCATCGTCGAGATGGGCGGGACCGAGCGCGTCTTCGGGAACCCGCTGCACCCGTACACGCGGATGCTCCTCGCCTCGGTACCCCAGCTGCACCGGAAGTGGCGCGACGAGCCGGGGCTCGCCGAGGCGGTCTCGTACGACGACGCCGGCGAGCTCGTCGAGGTCGAGGAGGACCATCTCGTCGCCGCGGAGGGCCTGTGACCGCGACCGCGCCGCTCCCCGGCCAGGCGACCATTCCCTGGGAGGACCGGCCGGCCGGCGCGGGCGGCGTCCTCTGGCGCTCGAGCCGGAACCCCGTCATCACGCCTGCCCACGTCCCGCGCGCGAACAGCATCTTCAACTCGGCGGTGGTGCCGTTCGGGTCGGGCTACGCGGGCGTGTTCCGCGTCGACGACACGAGCCGCGCGATGCGCCTGCACGCCGGCCGGAGCGCGGACGGGATGGCCTGGGAGCTAGACCCCGAGCCGATCCGGTTCGTCGCCGGCGACGCGCGCGTCCTCGAGATCCAGGAGGAGCTCCTCTACGCCTACGACCCGCGCGTGACGTGGCTCGAGGACCGCTGGTACGTCACCTGGTGCAACGGGTACCACGGGCCGACGATCGGGGTCGCGCACACGAACGACTTCGAGACGTTCACGCAGCTCGACAACGCGTTCCTCCCGTTCAACCGGAACGGCGTGCTCTTCCCGCGCCGGATCGGGGAGCGCTACGCGATGCTGAGCCGGCCGAGCGACGACGGCCACACGCCCTTCGGCGACATCTACTGGTCGGAGAGCCCCGACCTCGTCCATTGGGGACGGCACCGGCACGTCCTGGGGACGGTTCCGTGGACGTGGCAGTCGACGAAGGTCGGCGCCGGCCCGACGCCGATCGAGACCGACGAGGGCTGGCTGCTGCTCTACCACGGCGTGCTCACCTCCTGTAACGGGTTCGTGTACTCGCTGGGCGCGGCGCTGCTCGACCTCGACGAGCCGTGGAAGGTCGTCGCGCGCGGTCGCGACTACCTCCTCGCCCCGGTCGAGAGCTACGAGCGGGTCGGAGACGTGCCGAACGTCGTCTTCCCGTGCGCGGCGCTCGTCGAGCGCGAACGGGATCGGCTGACCGTGTACTACGGCGCGGCGGACACCGTGGTCTGCGTCGCGCACGGGCACCTCTCCGAGGTCGTCGCCTCCACCCGCCGCTGAGCCCCGGAAAGCGTGCAGGCGTCGTCCTTTCGGCGGCGAAGAAATCTGCCGATGATCCCGTCTGAATGTCGATGATGCGCACGCTCACCGTCACCGCCGTTCTCGCCTTCGCGGGCTTGCTCGCCCTGGACCTCGAGGCGGGGTCGTCGCGGAGCCGCGCCGAAGCCGCTCCCGCGCCCGCCCCCGTGCGGGTCGTGACCGTCGCGAAGCCGCGGACGGTCGAGGTCGCGTTCGTGCGCCGGGGCCGGCTCGTGCTGGTGGAACGCGTGGTTCCGAAGGGCGTCAGTCCCGCAGCGCACGCGATCCGAGAGCTCGTCATGGGCCCGACGCGCGCCGAGCGGCGGAAGGGCATCCGCTCCGCGCTCCGTGACGACGTGCAGCTGCGCTTTCTCCGGCCGGACGGCGACCTCTGGCAGGCGAGCTTCTCGCGCTCGCTCCTCGTCCCCGGCACCGCGCAGAAGAACCACATGCGGCTCACGCAGATCGAGGCGACGCTCGACCGGCTCGACGCTCCGATGAAGCAGGTCGCGATCTCGCTCGCGGGCCGCCTCGCGACCGTGCTGCCGATCGGGCCGCGTCCGGGAAGCTGGAGCGCGGTCGAGGGCGAGGGCGGATACGTCTACAGCGTGCGCGGCATCCAGCGCCGGCTGCTCCAGCTCGGCTACCTCTCGCCGTCGCAGGTCACCGGGCAGGTCGACTACTCGCTGAGCCAGGCGCTCCTCGCCTTCCAGGGCTGGGAGGGCTTGTACCGCAGCGGGACGATCACGGGCGAGGTGCAGGTCAGGCTCGTTCGCGCCGACCGGCCGCGCGCGCGGGTCCGCATCGGCGGCAAGCACGTCGAGATCCACCGCGACCGCGGCGTCCTGCTCGCGTTCGCGAACGGCGAGCTCTTCCGCGCCGTGCACACGTCCACGGGCGCGGGCGGCGGCACGCCGTACGGGACCTTCCGCGTGTACCGCAAGGAGACGATGTCCTGGTCGGTGCCGTTCAGCGTCTGGATGCCGTACGCCTCGTACTTCACCGGCGGGATCGCGATGCACCAGTACCCGGACGTCCCGTCGTACCCGGCGTCGCACGGCTGCGTCAGGCTGCCGGCCGGGGATGCGCAGAGGGTCTACCTCTGGGCGTCCATCGGCACGCCGGTGCACGTGTTCTAGGCAGGCCCGACGTGAGTCGGCGCGCCCGCGGGCGCGAAGCGGCCGCGCTTTAGGTCCTCTTTCGCGCGCCATCTGGTGCATCGTTCCGCTCGCGCGACGGCGGGATCCCCGTTCGGGGATTCCGGTCTTGCGCACTACCAATGCGTGGCAAGATCGTTCCGCCGTGGAGACGATGCGCGCCGTGCGGAAGGTCGGGCCCGAGCCGGGCCTCGTCCTCGACGAGCTGCCCGTTCCCACACCGAAGGCCGACGAGGTGCTCGTGCGGATCGAAGCCGCGAGCATCTGCGGCACCGATCTCCACATCCGGCGCTGGGACAAGTGGTCGTCCGAGCGCGTGAAGCCTCCGCTCACGCTCGGCCACGAGCTCTCCGGGACCGTGGCCGCGGTCGGGAGCTCGGTGCGCGACTTCGTCGAGGGCGACTACGTGTCGGCCGAGAGCCACGTCACGTGCGGGATGTGCTTCCACTGCCGCACCGGTCGCGCGCACATGTGCGAGCGGACGCAGATCCTCGGCGTCGACCGTGACGGCGGCTTCGCCGACTACGCCGTCGTGCCGGCCTCGGTGGTCTGGCGCAACGACCGCTCGAAGCTCCCGCCGGAGATCGCCTGCCTGCAAGAGCCGTTCGGGAACGCCGTCTTCGCGACCTCGACCCAGGAGCTCGCCGGACGGGCGATCGCGGTTCTCGGCTGCGGGCCTGTCGGGCTGTTCGCGATCGCGATCGCGCGCGCGTTCGGCGCCGGGCGCCTCCTCGCCTCCGACCATGTCCCCTACCGGCTCGAGCTCGCGAAGCAGCTCGGCGCGGACGCGGTCGTCAACGTCGGCGAGGTCGCCGATGTGCCGGCGTGGTTCGCGGAGCAGAACGAGGGCGTCGGCATGGGCATCGTCTTCGAGATGTCCGGAGCGCTGAAGGCGATCGAGAACGCCTTCGAGATCGTCCGCCACGGCGGCCACGTCGTCCTGTTCGGGATCCCGGCCCAGCCCGCGACGATCGACATCGCCGAGTCGCTCATCTTCAAGAACCTGAACGTCACCGCCGTGAACGGGCGCGAGATCTGGGAGACCTGGTACACGACCCGCTGGCTCCTCGAGCACGGCGTCGTCGACCTCGCGCCGCTCATCACCGCGCGCATGCCGCTCGAGCGCTTCGAGGAGGCGTTCGAGCTGCTCGAGTCCGGAGAAGCCTGCAAGATCGTCCTCGAGCCGAACGGAGCATCGCCATGACCATGACCCTGGACCGGCAGGTGGGCTCGGAGCTCGACGCGCTCCGCGAGGCCCGCACGTACAAGCGCTTCCTCACCCTCGAGTCGCCGCAGGGGCCCGTCGTGCAGATGGCCGGCCGCGGGGACGTGATCGTCCTCTCGTCGAACAACTACCTCGGGCTCGCGGCGCACCCGGAGGTCGTCCGGGCCGGGATCGAGGGGCTCGAGCAGTACGGCGCCGGGACCGCCTCCGTCCGCTTCATCTGCGGGACCTTCGCGCCGCACCACGAGCTCGAGCGCGTGCTCGCGGATCTCTCCGGCACCGAGGCCGCGCTCACGTACGTGTCCTGCTGGAACGCGAACGAGGCCGTGATCCCGACGCTCACGGACGCGTCGACGGTGATCTTCACCGACGAGCTGAACCACGCGAGCATCATCGACGCGGTTCGCCTGTCGCGGCCGGCGGGCAAGGTCATCTACCCGCACTCGGACATGGCCGCGCTCGGAGACGCGCTCGCGGCGGCGCCGCGGGACGCGCGCAAGCTCGTGCTCACGGACGGCGTCTTCTCGATGGAGGGCGACCTCGCGCGGCTGCCCGAGATCGTCGAGCTCGCGCGCGAGCACGACGCCGTCGTGGTCGTCGACGACTCGCACGGCGTGGGCGTGCTGGGGGAGACCGGCCGCGGCACCGTCGAGCACTTCGGGCTCCTCGGCGAGGTGGACATCATCACGGGCACGCTCGGGAAGGCGCTCGGCGGCGCTGCCGGCGGCTACGTCGCCGCTTCGGAGGAGGTCTGCGACCTGCTCCAGCAGCGCTCGCGGCCGCAGCTCTTCTCGAACGCGCTCCCGCCGACCGTCGCGTGCAGCGCGCTCCGCGCGATCGAGCTCATGCTCGAGCAGCCCGAGCTCCTCTCCCGCCTGCGCGCGAACACGCGCGAGTTCCGGAGGATGCTGACCGACGCCGGCTACGCGCCGCTCGACGGCGAGGCGGCGATCATCCCGATCATCGTGGGCGAGACGGCCGACGCGATCGCGATGTCGGAGAGCCTGCTGGACGAGGGCGTGTTCGTGACGGGGTTCGGGTTCCCGGTCGTGCCGGAAGGGACGGCCCGGATCCGCGTCCAGATGTCGGCCGCGCTCGAGCCCGAGCACCTCGAACGCGCGATCGAGGCATTCAGCAGCGTCAGCCGACGGCCGAGGTAGATTCGGCGGCGCGCCGACCGTGACAAGCGGCGCTAGAGGAAACCCCCCACGGAGGGAGAACAGCACGCCATGTTGCTCAATCTCGTCCTCGGTGTCGCATTCCTCGTCGTCGGCATCCTGCTCATGTTCGTCGGCGAAGTCTGGGGCATCCTCGTCGGGGTCATCGCGATCCTGATGGGCCTCGTTCTGCTCCTGCGCGGGTGGCGGAACAGAACGACGACCGCCGCCTGACGCGAGGACGCGCTTTCACCTGCCGCCGCGGCGGCGGCCAGGCTGCCGCCGCGGCGTCTAGCGCTTCGTGAACACGTAGTCGTTCGCGCGCGCCATGAAGTGGCACGACGTGCAGAGCTGGCCTCGCGCGAGAACGGTGTACCTGGCCCTCGCGCTCGAGCGCTCGTACTCGACGAACTGCCAGCGGCCCTTGACCTTGCGCATGACCGCGAACTGGCCGACGAACCTGCTCGCCCGGCTTGACGATCGTCTTCACGATGACGGTGCCGTTCGGGTACTTCGAGCGGACCTTGCGCTTGCTCGCGTAGACGTTCTTCACTCCGGTGTGCGCGCTCGAGAGCGGGCCTCGGCTCGTGAACGGCTTGCGATTGATCTTCGGCCACTTCTGCCAGCCGTCGGTGTACGCCGGGAGGCCGTTCGCGGTGGTGCGCGCGGACGCGACGACGACGACAGCCGCGGAGGCGAGTGCGACGACGGCGACGAGCGCGAGGAGCTTCGCGCGCACTCGTCGATGATGCCTGGCCGTGCCGTCGCCGAGTCGGTAGAACGCTCCGCATGAGCCACGACCACGACCATGTCTCGGGGAGGAGCCGTCGCGCGCTCGCCATCGCGCTCGCGCTCACCGCGACCTACACCGCGGTCGAGGTCGTCGGCGGTCTCGTCACCGGAAGCCTCGCCCTGCTCGCGGACGCCGTGCACATGCTCTCCGACAACGTCGCGATCGCGCTCGCGCTCTTCGCCGTCTGGCTCGGCGCGAAACCGGCCACTCCGGAGCGGACCTTCGGCTACCGGCGCGCCGAGGTGCTGGTCGCGCTCGCCAACGGCGTGACGCTGGTCGCGCTCTCGATCTGGATCTTCTACGCGGCGTTCACCCGGCTCGACGACCCGCCGGAGGTTCTCGGCGGCTGGATGCTCGCGATCGCAGTCGTGGGCGTCGGCGTGAACCTCGCGTCCGGGGCGATCCTGTACGGCTCGCGCGCCGGCAACCTCAACGTCGAGGCCGCGTTTCGCCACGTCGTCGCGGACGTGCTCGGCTCGGTCGGCGTGATCGTCGCGGCGGTCGTGATCCTGGCGACCGGGTGGCTCGAGGCCGACCCGCTCGTGAGCATCCTCATCGGAGTCCTCGTCCTCGCGAGCTCGTGGACGATCCTCCGCGACTCGACGTCGATCCTCCTCGAGGCGGCCCCGCGCGACGTCGACACGCGCGCCGTGGGGGAGAGACTCGCGGGCGCGCCCGGGGTCGTGGACGTGCACGACCTCCACATCTGGACGATCACGTCGGGCTTCCCGGCGCTCTCGGCGCACGTGCTCGTCCGGCGCGGCGAGGACTGCCACGCGCGCCGCCGCGAGCTGGAGCTGATCCTCGCCCGCGAGTTCGGCATCGAGCACTCGACGCTCCAGGTCGACCACGTCTCCGATCCGGACGGGCTGGTCGAGCTCGAGCGCTTCTAGAGGAGCAGGACGGCCGCGCCGCGGAGCGTGCCGCGACGAAGGCGGTCGAGCGCGTCGTTCGCCTGCTCCAGCTCGAACGTCTCGACCTCGGTGCGCACCGGGATCGTCGGCGCGAGCGACGAGGAACTCCTCGCCGTCGGCGCGCGTGAGGTTCGCGACCGAGCGGACCACCCGCTCGCCCCAGAGCAGCTCGTACGGAAAGGACGGGATGTCGCTCATGTGGATGCCCGCGCAGACCACGACGCCGCCCTTGCGGACGTGGCCGAGCGCGGCCGGGACGAGCTCTCCGGCCGGCGCGAACACGATCACCGCGTCGAGCTCCTCCGGCGGGCCCGCGAGCGCGTCGCCGGCCCAGGCGGCTCCGAGGGAGCGGGCGAACGCCTGTCCCTCGGCGTCGTGCGCGCGAGTGCCGGCGAAGACCCGGCGGCCCTGGGCGACGGCGACCTGGCAGACGATGTGCGCCGAGGCGCCGAAGCCGTAGAGGCCGACGCTCTCGCCGTCGCCGGCGAGCCGGAGCGAGCGGTAGCCGATGAGCCCCGCGCAGAGCAGAGGCGCAGCCTGCTGGTCCGGATAGCCGGCGGGAACCGGGAAGCAGTAGCGCTCGTCGGCGACGGCGAGCTCCGCGTAGCCGCCGTCGAGGTCGTAGCCGGTGAAGCGGGCGCGGTCGCAGAGGTTCTCGCGCCCTGCGAGGCAGAACCGGCACTCGCCGCACGTCCACCCGAGCCACGGGACGCCGACCCGGTCGCCGGCTGAGAACCGCGACGCGCCGTGGACGACCTCGCCGACGATCTGGTGGCCGAGGACGAGCGGCAGCTTCGGCTCCGCGAGGTCGCCGTCGACGATGTGGAGGTCCGTGCGACAGACGCCGCACGCGCGGACTCGGAGCAGCACCTGCCCCCGGCCAGGTTCGGGGTCGGGCAGCTCCTGGGGCTGCAACGGCGTCCGCGCCGCCGTTAGCACCACTGCACGCATTGTCCTGAGATCCTGTCGCGGTGAGCAGCGGTCGGCAACCGGCGAGCGACATCCGCTACGAGCGGCTCGAACGTCTGGACCTCGCGCGGATCGGCGACATCGACCGCACCGAGCGGATCGAGACGCTCTACGTGCAGCACGGGACCGAGCTGGAGGAGCTCTCCGGCGACTGGAGCGCACGTCCGTGGTTCGCAGCCGGCGACGGCGAGCACTCGGTCGCCGCGCAGCAGAGCGAGTGTGAGCACTACCTCGACGCCGGCGGCACCGCGCTCGGCGCGTTCGACGGGGAGCGTCTCGTCGGGATCGGGATCGTGGCGCCGCGCATTCGCCCAGGGGTTGCGCAGCTCGCGTACATGCACGTCAGCAACGGCTATCGAGGTCAGGGGATCGGCGTCCGTCTCACCGACGAGCTGGAGCGCATCGCTCGCGAGGCCGGCGACTCGGAGCTGGTCGTCTCCGCGACGCCCTCGGAGAACACGGTGCGCTTCTACCTCGGCCGCGGGTTCGAACTGGACGCCGAGCCGCTTCCCGAGCTCTTCGAGCTCGAGCCCGAGGACGTGCACATGCGCAAGCGGCTCTGACGGCCGAGCGGCGCCGTCCTCAGAGCGTGAGCTCGGCGCGCGCCGTTCCCGCGCGCTCGTGCCGCGCGACGACGCCGACGTTCGAGCCCGCCGGAGCCTCCACGACCCACTCGAGCTTCGTGCGGTCGCTCGTCGAGTGGTCGACGCCCCACCACATGACCGTGCGCTTCTCGACGCGACCCGACAGCTGGCCCGCCTCCTCGCGCGCCTGCCCTGTCGCGACGCGGGCGCCGTCGGGAAGCTCGAGCTCGACCTCGATCGGCCGCACCGCCTTCCGGTCGAGCGCCTTCTGCGTGACGTTCGTCGGCAGCCAGCCCGCGTTCTCGAGCACGAGCCGCAGGCGGTGGGCGCCGTCGCCGACGGGCTCGGACTCGAACGACCGGATCTCGAGCCTCGGTGAGACGAGCGCGAGGAAGATCGCGAAGTCGGCGTGCGGCTCGACCTCGGCCTGGAGCCGCGAGAACGGCGCGTTGAACCAGAAGTAGACGAGGTTCCAGCCGCCTAGCTCGACATCACCGAGCTGGGGGTGCTGAAACCTGTACCAGTCGACGTAGCCGCCGTCGCCCAACTCGTCCGCGAGCTTCAGGATCTTGAGGTCGTCCTCCGGCGGGTGGTCGCGGATCCAGTCGATGAAGTGGTAGTCCTCGATGCCGGCCGCGCGCTGCGGGCTCCAGAACTCGGTCACCCACGCGAACGCGCCGAGGAAGTCGTAGACCCAGTCGACGTCGCCGCCGCGGATGACCATCTTCGGGTCGTACTTGAAGTCGTGGAAGATCGAGATCGACGGGTAGCCCGTGAGCCGCGTCGCCTCCTCGCCCATGAGCTTGAACGCGCGCAGGTCCGTCGTCGGGTAGTCGTCGTCCGAGCGTCCCGAGTACGGCCGCAGATGCACGCCCGAGAACGTGTGGTACCCGATGTAGTTCGTGATGTTCGGCCGGTCGACGATCGCCTGGACGAGCGCGCGCACCTCCGGCTCGGAGGTCGGGTACGGTCCCGCGCCCATCTGGTCACCCTCGGGCGCCCAGTCCGCCGGCCAGTTGCGGTTGAGGTCGAGCCCCTCGAGCGGCGGCGCGATCTTCACCGTGACCCCGTCGAAGTTCTTGATCGTCCCCTCCGGGTACACGCGGTAGAAGTCGCCTGCGACGTCGTCCGGCCGGCGCGCGACCAGAAGCCGCGCGTCGTCGGGATGCGTCTTCCAGGAGCCGTTCGGGTCGGGGATCCGCATCATCAGCACGCGCCCGTCCCCGTCGACGTCCTCGCGGTGGAGCCCGTCCTGCGGCTCGTCCCGCGGGTACGGGCGCACGCTCGAACGCCTGAAGCGCCCGTCGGCGAGCCCAGCGTCGGCGCCGTCCGGGTTGACGCGCGGGACGATGTAGAACGTCCGCGTGTCGAGCGCCTGCGTGACCTTCTCGTCGTCGCCGTAGCCGTGCAGTAGGCGGTCGAGGAGGCTCATCGCGGCCGTCGTCCCGGTGAACTCCATCGCGTGGATCTGCGCGTGGACGAAGACCGCGGGCTTCTCCTCCGGCGGGCCGGTGTCGTAGTTCGTCACGGTGACGAGCGGGATCTCGCGTCCCTCGTACGACTGGCCGATGGAGTCGAGCTTGCACAGGCCGGGGAACTCGGAGGCCCACGCGTCGAGCGTCTCGTTCAGCTCGGCGTAGGTGTAGAAGCGGTCGAAGCGGGCTCGTGTGGGCATGGCGCGACCCTATCTCGGACGTCAGGTTGCGCGCAGGGCGAGGCGCCAGCTGGCGGGCGAGGGCGGGCTCGTGGCATCCAGGCCGCCGAACGCCTCGACGTCGGTGAACCCCGCCTCGCGCAGCATCGCGATCCACTCCTTCACGGAGTACGCGCGGTGGACGAACCGGCGCTCGACCCGCTCGCCGTCCGGGTTCACGATGAGGTGGAGCGTCTCGTTCTCGCCTGTGGACCAGTCGATCGCGAACTCCCGAAGGAAGAGGGCGTCGTCCGGGAGCCGATCCCAGATCCTCATCGCGGTCATCCGCGCGAGCCCGTCCCGGTGCATCGTCTCGACGACGAGCGCGCCTCCCGGCCGCAGGACGCGGCGGAGCTCGCGGAGCACGCCGACGTCCTCGTCACGCTCGAGGTAGCCGAGCGACGTGAAGAGGTTGAGGACGGCGTCGAAGCTCTGGTCGGGGAACGGGCAGCTCGCGGTAGTCGCCGCGGACGAGCCGCGGCCACTCGGCGTCTTCGCGGCGCCGCTCCGCTTCGGCGAGCAGGGTCTCGGACCGGTCGAGCCCGGTCACGCGGTACCCGGCCTCGGTCAGCGCGAACGCGTGCCGGCCGAAGCCGGTCGGGCAGTCGAGGATCTCGGCTCCGGGATCGACTCCCGCGAGTGCGACCGCGGCGAGCGCGTCGGTGCGGGTTCGCTCCTCGTCGACGAAGGGGAGATACGTACGGAGGTACGTCTCGTCGAAGACGGCGTCCCAGTCTCCGCCCATCTCGGGCAGACTGCCGCTCATGCGCGACCTCCTCGAGTATCGGTCCGAGTTCCCGATTCTCGAGCATACGACGTACCTCGTCAGCCATTCGCTCGGGCCGATGCCGCGTGCGGCGGGCGACCGTCTGGCGCAGTTCGCGCGGGAGTGGGCCGAGCGCGGGATCCGTGCGTGGGCGGAGGGGTGGTGGGCGACGCCGATGACGGTCGGCGACCAGATCGGGCGCATCGTGGGAGCGCCGCCGGGCTCGACGGTGATGCACCAGAACGTCGCGATCGCGGAGGCGGTCGTGCTCTCGTGCTTCCGGCCGGTCGACCCGGCGCGAAACCGTGTCGTGTACGAGCGCGGGAACTTCCCTTCGGTTCGCTACCTGTACCAGGCGCAGCCGGAGCTCGAGGTCGTCGTGTGCGAGGACGACGCCGAGATCCTGGACGCGATCGACGAGCGGACGCTTGCTCGTCCCGATGAGCCATGTCCTCTTCAAGAACGGCGAGATCCAGGACGTCGAGCCGATCGTGCGGCGCGCGGGAGAAGCTGGCGCGCACGTCGTGCTCGACTGCTACCAGTCCGCCGGGATCGTCCCGCTGGACGTGACCGCGCTGGGCGTGTCGTTCGCGGTCGGCGGGTCGGTCAAGTGGCTCCTCGGCGGGCCGGGGAACGGGTGGCTGTACGTGCGGCCCGCCCTCGCGGATGCGCTCGAGCCGCAGGCGATCGGCTGGCAGGCGCACGCGCGCCCGTTCGGGTTCGAGGAGGAGCTGGAGTACGCGCCCGGCGCGGCGCGGTTCCTGACCGGGACGCCGAACGTGCCGGCGCACTACGCCGGGACCGCCGGCTACGACCTCGTCGAGGAGATCGGCGTCGAGCGCATTCGCGAGAGCTCGCTGCGCCAGACGCAGCTCCTGATCGAGCTCGCGGACGCGGCCGGGTTCGAGGTCGTCAGCCCGCGGGACGCGGCTCGCCGCGGCGGGTCCGTCGTCCTGCGCGTCCCCGAGTTCGCCGCCGTCCATGCGGAGCTCGAGGCGCGCGGCATCCTCTGCGACTTCCGGCCGGATGCGGGGATCCGCCTCGGGCCGCACTTCTTCAACTCCGACGACGAGCTGCGGTTCGCGATCGACCAGATCGCCGAGATCCTCGAGACCGGCGCCTACGACCGCCATCTCGGCGTGGTCGCGATGCACTGATTCTGACGCGACGGGAGCGCCGGAGGCCCGTCCGATCCGGCCATGTCGAACCCCCAGGGTCTGACCCTGAACCTGCGACAAGAGTGCGCCGATCGATCCACGGCGCTCCTCCGAATCGGCCATGTCTTGCCGCTTCGGAGCGGCTTGGCTTCACGGTCGCCTTCTCCAGCGTCTGACCCTGGACGTGCGCCGAGAGCGTGCCGATTTGTCCACAGAGCGGCGCGGTCTTACGATCCACGCCTGATGCCGCTGCATGCGGGCGAGAAGACGCTTCAGCAGATCGTGTCGACGGTCGCGTCGTCGCTGGAGCTCACCGAGGTGCTGCGCGCCGTCGTTCGCCTGATGTCCGACGCGAGCGGCGTCCATGCCTGCTTCGTCTACCTCCTCTCCGAGGACGGCGAGCGGCTGGTGCTCCGCGCCGCCTCGCCTCCGTACGAGCGCCAGGCCGGCAAGGTCGTCATCGACCGCGGAGAGGGGCTCGCGTGGTGGGCGGCCGAGCGCGCCGAGCCGGCGTTCATCCGCGACAACGCCCTCGCCGACCCGCGCACGAAGTACTTCCCGGAGCTCGAGGAGGAGAAGTTCCAGTCGCTGCTCGCGGTGCCGGTGATCGGGCGCTCCGGCGACGTGATCGGCGTCATCACCGCGCACACCGAGGCGCCGCGCGAGTTCTCGGACGACGAGGTCGACTTCCTCGTGACCTCGGCGTCGCTCGTCGCGGGCGCGATCGAGAACGCGCGGCTGTACGAGGAGACGCGCCTGCGCGTGACCGAGCTCGAGCAGCTCGCCGAGCTCGCAGAGGAGATCGCGCGCGCCGACGGGCTCGAGGAGCTCGTCCAGACGGTGGTCGAGCGCGCCCGCCCGCTGCTCGGCGCGCGCGCCTGCCACGTGTATCTCCTCGACTCGGGCAGCGAGGAGCTCGAGCGCATCGCCAGCGACCCCGAGCAGGGGGCCGCGCGGCAGACGCTCGGCCTGGCGGAGCTCGGCCCGGAGCTCGCCCGCGGCGGCCGGAGCGCGCGCCTCGCCGTCCCACTCGTCGCGAACGGAGAGCTGATCGGGCTGCTCGTCGCGGAGGCCAGCGGCCGCGTGGAGCTCGGGCGCGGCATCGCGAGCCAGGTCGCGGTCGCGATCAAGAAGGTCCAGGTCATCGAGCAGCTCACGGAGAAGAACCTGATCAAGGACTTCTTCGAGGAGCTCGCCGGCGGGCGCCCGCGCGGAGATCTCGAAGGGCGCGCTGCCCGTCTCGGCTGCGACCTCGACCAGCCGCACGTCGTCCTCGTCGCCGAGCCCGCCGACGACGCGTTCGAGCGGGCCATCCGCATCGCTGCCACCGGGTCGCTCTTCGACCGGCGCGAGGACTCGCTGCGCGCGCTCGTCAAGCTTCCCACGCCGAGCGCGGACGGGCTGCTCGACCGCTTGCGCAAGGCGCAGTCCGAGCTCGCGAAGCCCGTCTCCGTCGGCGTCTCGAGCGTCTGCCAGGGTCGAGGCCGCGTTCGCGGACGGCTTCGCCGAGGCTCAGCAGGCGCTCCTCGGGACGATCGTGCTCACCGGCCAGCCCGCGATCCTCTCCTACGAGGAGCTCGGCGCGTACAAGTACCTCCTGCGGGTCGCGCTCGACGGCGGGATCCGCGACGCGACCGTCGACGCCGTCAACCGGCTCGCCGCGTACGACGAGCAACGGGGCTCGCAGCTGGTGCAGACGCTCGAGGAGTTCCTGCGCCGCCACGGCTCGATCAGCGCGACCTCGGAGACGCTCTTCGTCCATCCGAACACGCTCCGCCAGCGCCTGCGCCGCATCGCGGAGCTGTCCGGCCTCGACCTCCGCCGCGACGACTGGCTCATGATCGAGATCGCCGTGAAGATGGTGAAGCTGCAAAAGGCGCTCGGAGCGGCGAAACCGGACACATAGCCGCCCGGAAGGTTGGAGGGAGCGCACCTTCATCGGCCCTCCCGAGGGTGGTAGGCATAGCGCGACGTCGGAGGGAGGCCTTGGCATGGCAGCGAGCGCGGACACCGTCTGGAAGGACATGCAGCAGCGCGGGGTCGAGTTCGTCTTCGCGCAATTCGTCGACATGTACGCCCGGCCGAGCGCGAAGCTCGTCCCGGTCGGCTCGCGGGAGGCGTTCGACGGCCTGCTCGAGGAGGGCGCGGGGTTCGCCGGCTTCGCCGCCGGCGAGATCGGACAGGTCCCCAGCGACCCGGACATCGCGGCGATCCCCGACCTCGCGAGCTACACGCCGGTCCCGTGGCAGCCGAACCTCGCGCGCTTCGCGTGCGACGTCACGGTCGAGGGCGAGGAGTGGCCGTACTGCCCGCGGACGATCCTCCGCCGAGCGCTCGCCCGCGCCGCAGAGAAGGGCTTCGAGTTCAAGATGGGGCTCGAGCTCGAGTACTTCCTCGTCACGCAGCGGGACGACGGGTCGATCGAGATCGCCGACCCGTACGACACGCTCGAGAAGCCCTGCTACGACATGGCCGGGCTCACGCGGCGCTACGACTTCCTGACCACGGTCTCGAAGAACTGCAACGACCTCGGCTGGGGCAACTACGCGAACGACCACGAGGACGCGAACGGCCAGTTCGAGCAGAACTTCACGTTCGCGAACGCGCTCACGAGCTGCGACCGCGCGATCTTCTTCCGCTACATGGTGCACACGCTCGCGGAGCAGAACGGGATGATCGCGACCTTCATGCCGAAGCCGTTCAGCGACCTGACCGGCAACGGCTGCCACTTCCACATGTCCCTGTGGGACGGCGAGACCGAACCTCTTCCTCGACGAGTCCGACCCGCGCGGGCTCGGCCTCTCCGAGCTCGCCTACAACTTCATCGGCGGCCTGAAGGAGCACGCGCGCGCGACGAGCGCGCTGACCGCGCCGACCGTGAACTCGTACAAGCGGCTGAAGGTGGGGACGACGACGAGCGGCGCGACGTGGTCGCCGGTCTGGATCTCGTACGGCTACAACAACCGGACGCAGATGCTGCGGATCCCGGGGCCGGGACGCGTCGAGGACCGCACGATCGACGGCTCCTGCAACCCGTACCTCGCCGCCGCGGCAGTGCTCGCGGCGGGGCTGGACGGGATCGAGCGGAAGGTCGACGCGGGCGAGCCGAACGCGGACAACCTGTACGCGATCCCGTACGACGAGCTCCGCGCGCGCGGCCTCGACACGCTGCCGTCGAACCTGCTCATGGCCACGGTCGAGCTCGCGCAGGACGAGGTGCTCCGCGAGGCGCTCGGCGTCGGGCGCGACGAGGACTACATCGACTACTTCATCAAGGTGAAGCTCGACGAGTGGAACCGCTACCACGAGCAGGTCACGCCGTGGGAGATCCGGGAGTACCTCACGCGCTTCTAGCAGCGTATGGAGGTTTTGCACATACCAAACTCGCCAAGATCGGCTTTTCTGCAGGTACTAGCTGTGTAACTTCTGAACATATGTGTGGGATCGTCGGACTGTTCGCGAAGTCGGCCGAGGTGGAGGAGCGCCTCGGGGTGCACCTCGCCGCGATGCTCGCGCAGATGAACGACCGCGGGCCGGACAGCGCGGGCGTCGCGGTCTATCGCGATCCGGCGCCGTCCGGGTCGAGCAAGCTCACGCTCTACTCGGCCGACCCGAACGAGGACTGGGCCGCGCTCGCGGCGGAGCTCGGCGCGTCGGAGCCATCGGTGCGCGCGAGCCACGCGGTGCTCGTGGCGGACCTGGAGCCGGCGGAGGCCGACGCGTGGGTGCGTACGAACCGCCCCGATCTCCGCGTCATGAGCGCGGGCACCGCGATCGAGATCTACAAGGAGACCGGGCTGCCGCGCGCGTTCGCGGAGGAGTTCCGGCTGACCGACCTCCGCGGGACGCACGCGCTCGGGCACACGCGCATGGCCACGGAGAGCCGCGTCACGACCGAGGGCTCGCACCCGTTCTCGACGGGCTTCGACCTCTGCCTCGTGCACAACGGCTCGCTCTCGAACCACAACCGGTTGCGCGAGAACCTGCGCCGCGAGGGGATCGAGTTCCAGACCGAGAACGACACCGAGGTCGCCGCGGGGTATCTCGCGTGGCGCATGCGCGAGGGCGCCTCGCTCGAGCAGGCGCTCGAGGGCTGCCTCGACGATCTCGACGGCTTCTACACCTTCGCGGTCGGGACCGCGGACGGGTTCGCGGTCTTGCGAGATCCGATCGCGTGCAAGCCCGCGGTGCTGGCGGAGACGGACGACTGGGTCGCGATGGGATCCGAGTGGCGCGCGATCGCCGTTCTCCCCGGCGCCGCGGACGCACGCATGTGGGAGCCGCAGCCGGGCGTCGTCTACGTCTGGGAGAAGGTGGCCGCATAGTGGCCGTCGCCGCCGCGCGCGAGGCCGCGGTCGAGGTCGTCGACCTCGAGCAGACGTCCCTGCGCGAGCTCAACCAGCGCCTGCACGACCTCGCGCGGGAGCCCGGCCCCGCGCACTGGCGCGTCCTCAACCCGAACGGCGCGCACGCCGTCGCCGCCGGGATCGACGCCGAGGTCGAGGTCGAGATCGAGGGGCACGTCGGCTACTACTGCGCGGGGATGAACAAGCGGGCGACGGTCCGCGTGCACGGGAACGCGTCCACGGGCCTCGCCGAGAACATGATGTCCGGCCTCGTCGTCGTGGACGGGAACGTGAGCCAGTCCGCCGGCGCGACCGGGCGCGGCGGGCTCCTCGTCGTCCGCGGCGACGCGTCCGCGCGGTGCGGGATCTCGATGAAGGGGATCGACATCGTCGTTGCCGGCTCGGTCGGGCACATGAGCGCGTTCATGGCGCAGACGGGGTGTCTCGTCGTCTGCGGCGACGCGGGCGAGGCGCTCGGCGACTCGATCTACGAGGCGCGGCTCTACGTCGCGGGCTCGGTGGCGAGCCTCGGCGCGGACTGCGTCGAGAAGGAGCTGCGCGACGAGCATGTGTCTCAACTCCGCGGGTTGCTCGAAGCCGCGGGCGTGGACGCCGACCCGGCCGACTTCCGCCGCTACGGCTCCGCGCGGCGGCTCTACAACTTTGAGATCGACAACGCGGGCGCGTACTGATGGCCGTCGAGTCCCGCCCCTGGAACCTCCGCGAGTCGTACCTCTTCGACCGCACGACGATCGCCGAGATCCAGCGCGCCGCGCGCGAGGGCATCTACGACATCCGCGGCTTCGGCGCGAAGCGGCGCCTGCCGCACTTCGACGACCTGCTCTTCCTCGGCGCGTCGATCTCGCGCTACCCGCTCGAGGGCTACCGCGAGCGGTGCGCGACCGACGTCGTCCTCGGGACCCGCTTCGCGAAGAAGCCGCTCGAGCTGAAGATCCCGGTGACGATCGCCGGGATGAGCTTCGGCGCGCTCTCCGCGCCCGCGAAGGAGGCGCTCGGCCGCGGCGCGACCGAGGTCGGCACCTCGACGACGACCGGCGACGGCGGGATGACGAACGAGGAGCGCGAGCACTCCGAGACGCTCGTCTACCAGCTGCTCCCGTCGCGCTACGGCATGAACCCGGACGACCTACGGCGCGCGGACGCGATCGAGGTCGTCGTCGGGCAGGGCGCGAAGCCGGGCGGCGGCGGGATGCTGCTCGGCCACAAGATCTCCGACCGCGTCGCGGAGATGCGCGATCTGCCGAAGGGCATCGACCAGCGGAGCGCCTCGCGGCACCCGGACTGGACGGGGCCCGACGACCTCGAGATCAAGATCCACGAGCTGCGCGAGATCACCGACTGGGAGAAGCCGGTCTTCGTCAAGGTCGGCGCGACGCGGACGTACTACGACGTCCAGCTCGCGGTGAAGGCCGGCGCGGACGTGATCGTCGTCGACGGGATGCAGGGCGGGACGGCGGCGACGCAGGACGTCTTCATCGAGCACGTCGGGATCCCGACGCTGCCCGCGACGCGGCTCGCGGTCGACGCGCTCACGGAGCTGGGGATGCATCGGCAGGTGCAGCTCGTCGTCTCCGGCGGCATTCGTTCGGGCGCGGATGTCGCAAAGGCTCTCGCGCTCGGCGCGGACGCGGTCTCGATCGGGACGGCCGCCTTGGTGGCGATGGGCGACAACAGCCCGGAGCTCGACGCGGCCTATCGTGAGATCGGCAGCGCGGCCGGCTTCTACGACGACTACCAGGCGGGGCGCGACCCGGCCGGGATCTCGACGCAGGAGGACGAGCTCGCGGCACGCTTCGACCCGGTCGTCGGCGGGCGCAAGATCGCGAACTACCTCCGCGTGCTCACGCTCGAGACGCAGACGCTCGCCCGCGCGTGCGGCAAGTCGCACGTGCACAACCTCGAGCCGGAGGATCTCGTCGCGCTGACCGTCGAGGCCGCGGCGATGGCCCGGGTGCCGCTCGCCGGGACGGACTGGATTCCCGGCTGGAGCCGTCCGTAGCGCGACGCCGCTCGCGCCGAGAACGCCGGTTCACCGATCCGTTTGGGCACGACTTCGCGACACGAATCGCGGGCACGAAGTCGCGACATGGAGCTTCGCGACACGAAGTCGCGGGCACGACTCGCGACACGAAGTCGCGGCGCGAAGTCGCGACACGTCGCGGCACGAAGTCGGCGCACAATCGTCACCCACGCGTGAGCACGTCCTCGCTAGCGTGTCCGTAGGTGTCGCGCCCACACAGGTTGTGAACGGTTGAGGGTGTGATCCGGCCCCCCTTCCAGGCTGTGCGTCTGCCCAGACGTCGGCCAGAAGGAGGGCCAGATGCACGTCCACCGTAACGCTAAGCTCGGACTCGCTGGGCGCCGCGAGCTCGTGCTCGCGATCGCCAGCGGGAGCTCTATCAGGAAGGCTGCCGCGGGCTTCAACGTCTCGCCTGCGACCGCGCATCGTTGGTGGAGTCGTTGGCACGAGGCGGGCGCTCGCCAACGGCGAAGCCTCGCCTGCCTGCTCGACCGCTCGAGCCGGCCGCGGTCGAGCCCGCGGCGACTCGCCGCTGAGGCGGAGCACGCGATCTGTGAGTGCCGGCGCAAGACCGGCTGGGGACCCAGGCTCGTGGCGGGCGCGACCGGCTACTCCCACTCGACGGTGTGGAAGGTGCTCCACCGCTTCGGGCTCTCGCGACCCGAGCGCCCGCCTCGAGAGCCCGCCAACCGCTACGAGTGGCCCTGTCCCGGCGATCTCCTGCACGTCGACTGCTCCCGCTACGTCCGCTACTTCGAGCCGGGGCATCGCGTGACGGGCGATCGCTCGACGACGGCGGCACGTCGCCGCCCGCGCAAAGGCGTCGACTACGTGCACGCGGTCGTCGACGACCACTCGCGTCTCGCCTACGCGGAGGTGCACGCCGACGAGCGCTCGCCGACCGCCGTCGCCTTCCTCGAGCGCGCGCTCGCCTTCTACGCCGCGCACGGCATCGAGGCCAAACGGGTGATGACCGACAACGCCTTCACCTACGTCAGAAGCCGCGCCCTGCGCGAGCTCTTCACCCGGCATGCGATCGAGCACATCACGACCAGGCCGTACCGGCCGCGCACCAACGGCAAAGTCGAACGCTTCCACCAAACGATGGCCCGAGAGTGGGCATACGGGCTCGTCTACCGCTCACACCACGAACGAGCCGCAGCCCTGCCACACTGGCTCACCCACTACAACACACACACACCGCACAGCTCGCTCGGAGACCGGCCCCCGCTCAGCCGCGTTCACAACGTCTGTGGGTAGGACACTCAGGGACACGGGAGTGCCCCTGGGGGCGTTTGGCGAGGGTTTCGGCAGCTCGTGGTCTAGCCTCCGGGGGTGCCCGAGCTTCTGCCCGAGGCGGAGCGGCTGTTCGCGATCGCTCCCGAGCGGTTCGTCGACGAGCGGACGGCTCTGGCGAAGAAGCTGCGCGAGGACGGTCGCGCCGAGGACGCGGCAGCCGTCGAGGCGCTGCGCAAGCCGACCGCGGTCGTGTTCGCCGTCAACCGCGCCGCGCGCGATCGCCCGAAGCCCGCGCGGGCGGCGGCCGAAGCAGCCCAGCGCGTCAAGGCCACGCAGCTCGGCGGCGACCCGGACGAGTTCCAGCAGGCGCTGCGCGACCTCGACGACGCGCTCGGGCTGCTCGCCGACGTCGCCGTGGCCCAGCTTTCGCCGCCCGGCAAGAAGGCCGCGAATGACGCGATGCGCCGACGCGTCCGCGTCCTGCTCCGAAGCGCGGCCGCCGACGACGACGCGCGCGAGGCGCTCGCGCGGGGAGCGCTGACCGAGGAGCTCGACGCACCTGGCTTCTCCCCGTTCGCCGGGATGGCCGCGACCGCGGCCGCCAAGCCGAAGCGTCCGGCGAAGAAGGGCCCGACGCGCGCCGAGCAGCGCGAGGCGGAGAAGCAGGCGCGCGCCGAAGCGCTGCGCGAGGAGCTGAAGGAGGCGGAGAAGGAGCTCGACGCCGCGACCAAAGCCGCGCGCGACGCCGAGCGCGCGCGGGGCCGAGCCGAGGCGAAGGTCGAGTCGCTGCGGAAGAAGCTCGCGAAGGAAGAGTGACGCTTAGCGCGGGCGCATCTCGCCGAGCACGTCGGTGAGCGCCGGCTTCTCGACATCCTCGGGGCTCGCGTCCGCAAGCGGTGAGCGCGCAAGGCGCTCGTAGACCTCTGCGATCCCGTCGAAGAGCGCCGGAGTCAGCCCCGCCGCGTCCTGGGTCGCGGAGATCTCGCGCATCTCGCCGACGTAGCGGTGCGCCTTCGTCGTCGCGACAGCGAGTCGCCGCTCGACGTTCCGCACGAGCTCCGGCGCAGCCGCGCGCAGGTCGGCGAGCACGTGCTCGAGGACGCCGTTCTCGTGCGCCGCCATCAGCGCGTTCGCCAGGAGCGCCGAGCTGCCCTTGTAGACCGAAGCCGTGCTCATCTTCACCGCGGAGGCCGACCCGACTTCCTCCCCGACGACGATGCGCTCGACGCCCTCGAACGGCAGCGCGGCGACCTCGCCGGCGCGCGGCCCGGAGAGATACACGCGCGTCCCGGGCTTCCACGGCGGCGGCCCGGAGATGGAGCCGTCGACGAGCTCGAGCCCATCGTCCGCGAGGGCGCGCACCGTCGCGGGAGCGATCGCGTTCAGATCCGCGAGGAGCGAGGCGACTCCCTCGTCGCGCGCCGCGCGCGCGATGTCGGCGGCGACTGCCGGCGCGGCCTCGGGCGGGACGATCGAGAGCACGATGTCCGCCTCCCGCACGACCGCGCCGAGGTCCGGCAGCAGCTCGAGGGGCGCGGCACCTGCGAGTCGCGCGCTCCGCTCGCTGCGGCCGGCCAACGTCGCGACAACGCGGACACCTCCGCGTGCGAGCGCGTCCGCCATCGCGCTCCCCATGGCTCCGGGACTGACGATCCCGACCGTCGGCATTCGGCGCGAGTCTACGCGGCCGATGATCGAGGGCGTGTAGGCGCGGGGCATGCCTTGCGCGCGGATGCCACTGGTCGACGTGGGCCGGGCATGCCCGGCCCCTACGACTCCCGCGACGAACCCGACCGCGGCGCGCTCACGGGCTCCAGCCGAGCTCGCGCGAGATCGCATCGGCGCGCTCGACGAGCTCGGGCAGGGCAGCCTTGATCGCCTTCGCGTCGAAGCGGGAGCTCGGCCCCTGGAGCGCGACGACGGCTTCGAGCTCGCCCCGGCTCGAGCGGATCGGCGCCGCGACCGCCGCGAGATCGGGCTCCCGCTCGCCGACCGCCGTCGCGTACCCGCGCTCGCGGACGCGCGCGATCTCGCTCGCGAGCGCCTGCGGATCGGTGATCGTGCTCGGCGTGTACGCCCGCAGCGGCGCATCGGGGAGCTCGCGCCCGGAGAACGCGAGCATGACCTTCCCCGCCGAGGTCGCGTGCGCGATCGACGGGCGCCCGAGCCGCGACGCCGGCTGCACGTGGTGCGAGCCCGGGACGAAGTCGACGGTGATCGCGTCCTGGTCGCCCGGAACGGACAGCGTCGCGGTCTCGCCGGTCGCCTCGACGAGGGCGACGAGATGAGGCCGTGCGACCTCGCGCACGTCGAGCCGCGCGAGCAAGGCGTTCGCGAGATGCACGATGCGGAGGCCGAGCCGGTAGCGGCCGCTCGTCGCGACGCGCTCGACGAGACCGGAAGCGGCGAGCGTTCCGAGCTGGCGCGATACGGTGCTCGGCGTCATGCCCGTCCGACGCGCGATCTCGTTCGTCCCGAGCTCACCCGCGTCGGCCAGCGTGTCGAGGACCGCAATCGCCCGCTCGGCGGCGCCGATCCGGCGGGTGGAGGGTTGACGAGTGCGGGACACCGGTGTAGCTTCGTTGCGGAGTTTGGCACGGAGTTGCTGAGTGTGCAATTACGCGTGACGCTGATCTCGTAGATGTCCTTCCTGCTCCCGTGCCCGCACTGCGGCCCACGGCCCGTCGACGAGTTCGCGTACTTCGGCGAGGTGACGACCCGCCCCGCCGGTGAGTCGCCGTCGCTCCGCGAGTTGACCGACTACGTCTATTTCCGCGACAACGTCGCCGGCGTCCAGCGCGAGTGGTGGCAGCACCGGATGGGCTGCGGCGAGTGGTTCCTCGCGGACCGCGACACGCGGACGAACGAGGTCGAGGCCGTCATCGTTCCGGACACGGCGCGGCAGGCGACATGAGGCTCCCGCCGCACCCGCGGGAGCATGATCGACCGCTCCTCCCGCGTCATCTTCACGCTCGACGGTCTGCCCTTCGGCGGCTTCGCGGGCGACACGTTCGGCTCCGCGCTCTACGCCGCCGGGCAGCGCATCTTCTCGCGCTCGTTCAAGTACCACCGGCCGCGCGGGCTCCTCTGCTGCTCGGGTCACTGCCCCAACTGCCTGATGACCGTCGACGGCGTCCCGAACGTCCGCGTGTGCGTCGAGCCGATCCGCGCGGGCGCGGTCCTCGAGGGGCAGAACGTGTGGGGCTCGCTGAACCGGGACGTCCTGTCCCTCACGGACAAGATCGGCGGGCCGTTCACGCCGGTGGGCTTCTACTACCGGACGATGATCCGGCCGCGGTTCATGTGGCCGCGGTACGAGAGGGTGCTGCGGAGCCTCGCGGGGCTCGGGCGGGTCGGCAAGGACGCGGGGCACTCGCGGCGGTACGACGTCGAGCACCGGCGCGCGCGCGTGCTCGTCGTCGGCGGTGGGCGCTCGGGGCGCGCGGCGGCGCTCGCGGCCGCGACCGCAGGCCCCGGGGTCGTGCTCGTCGACGAGAACGTCCGGCTCGCCGGCGCCGAGCTCGAGGGTGTCGAGGTGCTCGCACCGGCGCGCGCGCTCGGGATCTGGGAGGGCAACCTCGTGCCCGTCGACTGCGGGAACGTGCTGTACCGCTACCGCGCCGAGCGGATCGTCGTCGCGGCTGGTGCGCTCGAGCAGCCGCTCGTCTTCCCGGGGAACGACCTCGTCGGCGTCATGCTGCCGGACGGCGTCCGCCGCCTCATCCGGGACTTCGCGGTCAAGCCGGGGAACCGTGCGGTCGTGCTCGCGGCCGACGAGCGGGAGCTCGAGATCGCGGACGAGCTGCGCGAGGCCGGAGTCGCGGTGCCGCGCGTGGTCGACCTGCGGACCGCGCCGCTCGCGCATCTCGAGGCGAAGGGACGCAAGGGCCGCGTCGCGTCCGTCCTCCTCGACGGGCATCCAGTCGACTGCGACCTGCTCGTCGCGACCGCCGGGCGGCAGCCGTCGTACTCGCTGCTCGCGCAGGCAGGCGCGCGCGTCGAGTACGAGCCCTCGCGCGCGATCTTCGTGCCGGGCGAGCTCCCGGCCGGAGTCGAGGCCGTCGGCTCGGTCACGGGTGAGGGCTGCGCGGCGGCCAACCCGTTCCGGTCCTCGGGCCGGAAGTGGCAGGACAAGAGCTTCGTCTGCGTGTGCGAGGACGTCACGACGAAGGACGTCGCGCGTGCGGTCGCCGAGGGCTTCGACTCGATCGAGCTCTCGAAGCGGTACACGACCGTGACCATGGGGCCGTGTCAGGGGAAGCTGTGCCAGCTTCCTTCGATCCGCCTCTACGCGCGGACGACCGGCGTCGCCGAAGAGGCTGTCGGGACGACGACGGCGCGGCCTCCGTGGGCGCCGGTGGAGCTGGGCCTGCTCGCGGGGCCGCACTACGAGCCGGCACGGCGCACGTCGATCCACTTCCGGCACGAGGAGGCGGGCGCCACGATCATGTGGGCAGGCCCGTGGAAGCGGCCGTACGCGTACGGCGAGAAGCCGGAGGAAGAGGTGCGCGCCGTCCACGAGTCGCTCGGCGTCATCGACGTCTCGACGCTCGGAAAGATCCTCGTCGAGGGCCCCGAGGCGGCCGCGCTCCTCGAGCGGCTCTACCCCAACCGCTTCGAGGACCTGAAGCCGGGTCGCATCCGCTACGGCGTCCTCACCTCGGACGGGGGCCGGATCATGGACGACGGCACGATCGCGCGCCTCTCCGACGAGCTCTTCTACGTCACGACGACCTCGACCGGCGCGGATGCCGTGACCGCCTGGTTCGAGTGGTGGAACGCGGTCTGGGGCTACGACGCGCAGATCGTGAACGTCACGGGCGCGCTGGCCGCGCTGAACCTCGCCGGCCCGCGGGCGCGCGAGGCGCTCGCCGGCCTGGTCGACGACCCCGACGACGTCACCGAGGACGCGCTTCGCTACCTCGACGCACGCGAGCTCAGCGTTGTTGGAGTGCCTTGCCTCACGCTGCGAATCGGCTTCGTCGGCGAGCTCGGGTACGAGCTCCACTTCCCGAGCCCGGCCGGCGAGTTCGTCTGGGACCGGCTCGTCGAGGCGGGCGCGCGGCCGTTCGGCCTCGAGCCCCAGCGCATCCTCCGGCTCGAGAAGGGGCACATCATCGTCGGGCAGGACACGGACTCGGAGTCGAACCTCCTCTCCGCCGGGATGACCTGGCTCCCGAAGCTCGACAAGGAGGACTTCGTGGGCAAGCTCGCGGTCGAGCACTTCGCCGAGCGCGACGACCGCGAGCGGCTCGTCGGCTTCGCGATGGAGGACGACGTCGTGCCGGCCGAGGGCGCGCAGATCGTCATCGAGGGGCGACCGGGAGGCCGCGTCACGAGCGCCCGCAGGAGCGAGGCGACGGGCGTCGTGATCGGGCTCGCGTGGCTCCCGCCGGATCGCTGCGAGGACGGGATGCGCTTCGAGATCCGCGTCGACCGCCGGCGGCTCGGCGCGAGAGTGCGGCACGGCGCGTTCTACGACCCGGCCGGGGAGAGGATGCGCGCGTGACGGATCTCCGCTTCCTCTCGCCGTCGCGCTGCGAGCCGGGAACGACGACCTCGCCGCTGCGGCGCGCGCTCGAGGCGCCGCCGATCCAGGTCCAGGATCTCTGGCTCGACGGGAAGGTCGAGCTCCGCGGCGACCTCGACCTCGTCGAGCCGCTCGAGGGCGAGGAGATCGTCCGCCTCTCGCCGCGGCGCGGGTACCTGTTCACGGACGACGACCCGGCCGACGCCGTCGAGCGGGCGCGGGCTGCGGGAGTCCTCGCGTACGACGCGACCGGTGCGCTCGCCGGGATCGCGATCGAGGGCGAGCAGCTGATGCGCCGGCTCACCGACCTCGACCTCGAGAACCTGCCCGCCGCCGGGCCGTTCGCCCGCGTGCCGGCGCTCGTGCTCCGCGACGAGGGCGAGCGCTTCCGCGTCTACGTCCCGCAGGAGCTCGGACACGACGTTGCGCTTGCCGTTCTCGATGCGCGCGCCGGCCTGGAGGAAGTGTGAGCGACCTCTTCCGCGTGCGCAGGATGTGGCGGCCGCGGGGCGAGCTCAAGCGCCGCTACGACGTCGTCGTCATCGGCGGCGGCTCGCACGGGCTCGCGACCGCGTACTACCTCGCCAAGCGGCACGGGATCAAGGACGTCTGCATCCTCGAGAAGTCGTACATCGGCTCCGGCGCCTCGGGCCGCAACACGACGATCATCCGCGCGAACTACCGGACGCCCGAAGGCGCCGAGTTCTACCGCGAGAGCGTCGCGCTGTACGAGCGCCTCTCGGACGAGCTCGACTTCAATCTCATGTTCTCGCAGCACGGGCACCTGACCCTCGCGCACTCGGACCGCGGGATGGTCGTCTCGCAGGAACGCGCCGAGGTGAACAAGCTGCTCGGGATCAAGTCGGAGGTCGTCGGGCCCGAGCGCATCAGGGAGCTCTGCCCGCAGCTCGATCTCTCGGACAGACCCGCGTATCCGGTGCTCGGCGCGCTCTACCACCCGCCGGGCGGGATCATCCGCCACGACGCGGTGGTGTGGGCGTTCGCCCGCGGCGCCGACCGGCTCGGCGTGGAGATCCACCCGTACACGGAGGTCACCGGCCTCGAGCGCGACGGCGACCGGATCACGGCGGTCGAGACGACGCGCGGACGGATCGAGTGCGGCCAGGTCGTGAGCGCGACCGCCGGCTGGTCGTCGCTCGTCAGCCGGCCTCGCGGGCATGCGGCTCCCGATCACGACGCACATCCTCCAGGCCTTCGTGACGGAGCCGCTGAAGCCGTTCCTCGACGTCGTCATCGTCTCGTCGCAGCTGCACGTGTACGTCTCGCAGACGGACCGCGGCGAGTTCCTGATCGGCGCCGAGATCGAGCCGTACACGACCTACAAGGGCACGGGCACGCTGTCCTTCCTCGAGTACTCGGCCCGCCACACGCTCGAGCTCTTCCCGCAGCTCGAGCGGGTGAAGGTGCTCCGCACGTGGACGGGGCTCTGCGACCTCTCGCCCGACTACAGCCCGATCCTGGGCAAGACCGAGATCGACAACTTCCACCTGTCCGCGGGCTGGGGGACGTACGGCTTCAAGGCGGCGCCGATCGTCGGCGTCACGCTCGCGGAGCTGATCGCCTCCGGCCGCACGCCGGACCTGATCGCCCCCTTCGCGCTCGAGCGCTTCCACGCGGACACGCTCGTGTCCGAGCTCGCCGCGGCTGCGGTGAGCCATTGACCCGAGGAGACCGATGAAGACCGAGATGCCCTCCAGCCTCGAGATCGCCCAGGCCGCGACCCTGCGGCCGATCCTCGACGTCGCCGCCGACGCCGGCCTGGAGCCCGACGAGGTGGAGACCTACGGCCGCTACAAGGCCAAGGTCGACCTCTCGGTGCTCGAGCGGCTCGCGGGTCGCCCCGACGCGAAGCTGATCAACGTCACCGCGATCACGCCGACTCCGGCGGGCGAGGGGAAGACGACGACCTCGGTCTCGCTCACGCAGGGGCTCGGGCTCCTCGGCCGCAATCCCGTCCTCTGCCTGCGCGAGGCCTCGCTCGGGCCGGTCTTCGGCGTGAAGGGCGGCGCCGCGGGCGGCGGCTACGCGCAGGTCGTCCCGATGGAGGACCTGAACCTGCACTTCACCGGCGACCTGCACGCGATCACCGCCGCGAACAACCTGCTCGCGGCCATGATCGACGCCCACCTGCACGGCGGGAACGAGGCCGGGCTCGATCCGCTCTCGATCTCCTGGCGGCGGTGCATGGACATGAACGACCGCAACCTGCGGAACGTCGTCACCGGCCTCGGCGGCCGTGCGCACGGCGCCCCGCGGGAGACGGGCTTCGACATCACCGCCGCGAGCGAGATCATGGCCGTCGTCGCTGTCGCGCGCGACCTCCAGGACCTGCGGCGGCGGCTCGGCGCGATCACCGTCGGCCAGACGTACGACGGCGAGCCGGTGACCGCGGAGCAGCTACGCGCGGCGGGCTCGCTCGCGGTGCTCCTGAAGGACGCGATCAAGCCGAACCTCGTCCAGACGCTCGAGGGCCAGCCGGCGTTCGTCCACTGCGGGCCGTTCGCGAACATCGCGCACGGCAACAACTCGCTCGTGGCCGATCGCGTGGCGCTCAAGCTCGGCGACTACGTCGTCACCGAGTCGGGCTTCGCGGCGGACATGGGCATGGAGAAGTTCTTCGACATCACCTGCCGCATCGGCGACCTGCGCCCGGACGCGGTCGTGCTCGTCGCGACGGTGCGCGCGCTCAAGCACCACGCGGGAGACTCGGACGGAGGCCTCGACGCGATCGAGATCGGCGCCGAGAACCTCGCGCGGCACATCGGGATCGTCAACGGGTTCGGGCTGCAGGCGGTCGTCGCGGTGAACCGCTTCCCGACCGACACCGACGAGGAGCTCGAGGTCGTGCGCAAGCTCGCGCTCGAGCGCGGCGCCTACGCGGCCGAGGTGAACGAGGCCTTCGGGCGCGGAGGCGAGGGCGCGCGGGCGCTCGCCGAGGCGGTCGTCGACGCCGCCGAGCGGCCATCGGACTTCGAGTTCGCCTACCCGCTCGACGCGCCGATCGCGGAGAAGATCGACCTCATCGCGACGAAGGTCTACGGCGCGGACGCGGCCGAGCTGCTCCCCGTGGCCGCGCGCAAGGCAGTCGAGTTCGAGACAGGCCGGCCTCGGCGAGCTCCCGATCTGCATGGCGAAGACGCACCTCTCGCTCTCGCACGACCCGGCGCTGAAGAACGCGCCGACCGGGTTCACGGTGCCGGTCCGCGACCTCCGCCCGTACACGGGCGCCGGCTGGATCGTCGCGCTCTGCGGCGACATGATGACGATGCCCGGGCTCGGGAAGACGCCGGCGGCCTTCGCGATCGACATCGACGAGTAACGGGCGAGACGGTCGGGCTGTTCTAGCGAGCGCTACGTACGTCGCTCGACGCGCACGCTGAAGCCGTCGGCCGAGATCCCCAGCGACGCGAGCGCGCGGTGCTGCCAGTCGGGGTCGCCGCCGATGCACAGGGGACACGCCCGCAGGGTCGAGCCTTTCAGCGCGGGGTGCTCGAGCTCGGTGCCGGTCGGCAGCTCCAGCCGCCCCCATGACGCCCCCGACAGCAGCCCGTCCGCCTGCTGCCGGTCGCAGATGACGCACCGCAGATAGAGCCGCGACATTGCGCCTAGGGTACTTACCCCCACGGCCCGATGAAGGGCGCCTCGAGGTCGCTGTACAGGATGATCACGACGACGACGATGCAGAGCAGCGAGAGGATGAGCATGAACGGCGTGAGCCACGAAACGTGCTTCTGGAGGGGCGGGAAGTCGATCTGCTTGTCTGCCATCTCCGTCTCCTCCTAGGGCCCGGTCGGGCGATCGAGCGCCCCTGAAGCCCTCAACGTGGCCGCCTGATGCCGGAGCTTGCGGTGCTCCAGGATCACGAAGCCGATGAAGGCGAGGACCATGACCGTGACTCCGAGCGCGGTCATGATGTACGTGCCGGTCGAGTTGGCGCCGCCGAAGGTCCAGAACTCGGCGACGTCCTCGCCCCACTCGTCGAACGGGAACGCGTCGAACATCGCCTAGCTCCTCTCTCCCGTGCCGACCGGGGTCGTGGGTTTGCCGTTCGCTTGCCAGTAGGCATCGAGCAGCACGGGCGCCGACTCGACCTCGCGCCCGTCCGGCTCGACGATGACCTCGGGCACACGCTCGAACTCGGGGAAGAAGTCCTGCCCGAACTCGGCCAGGTCGAGGCCCTCGAGCTCGACCTCCGGGGGAACGCGCAGGAGGTTGAGCTTCTTCAGGATCCAGCTCACCACGTAGCCGGGGAGGAACGCGAGCGGGAGGAACGCCATCATCCCCATGAGCTGGCCGCCGAACGAGGACTCGACCTGGTTGATCCCGGTGGGGTACCCGCCGGCGAAGATGCCGACGAGGAGCACTCCGTAGAAGCCGCACACCCCGTGCACGGCCACCGCCCCCACCGCGTCGTCGACGCGCAGCTTCTTCTCGATGTAGTTCCCCGCCCAGACCGCGACCATGCCGCCGGAGATCGACGAGCAGGTACGCGAGCGACGGGTGGTACACGTCGGCGCCCGCTGAGACCGAGATCACTCCGGCGAGACCGCCGGACAGGGTCCAGAAGGGATCGCCCTTGCTCGCGAACCACCCGCCCGTGAAGCCGCCGGCGAAGCCGACGGTGATCACGAACGCGATCGCGCCGAGCGTCGTCGGCGATCCGTAGATGTTGAGCCAGCCCGGGAAGATCGTCGACTGGATGACGAGGCAGGCCGCGTAGAACCCGTAGAAGCCGGTGAAGATCAGCATCAGCCCCATCAGCGTCAGGTGGACGTTGTGGCCGCGGAAGCTCCGCGCGAGGCCGTCCGTCGTGTACTTCCCGATCCTCGGCCCGAGGTTGAGCAGGACTCCTAAGGTGAACGCTCCCGCGACGCCGTGCACGACGAGCGACGCGATCGAGTCGTGGAAGCCGTAGCGCGTCGTGAGCCAGCCGCCCGAGCTCCAGCCCCAGGCCGCGTCCATGATCCAGACGACGGACCCGAGGATCGAGCCGAGGATGAGGAAGGCCGAGAGCCGGACGCGCTCGATGAGGGCCCCGGACATGATCGACGCCGTCGTCCAGGAGAAGAGGAGGAACGCGAGGAAGAAGACCGCGCTGACGTGGTCCTGGAGGTTGGGCCCCATCGCCGCCGACCACGGCGCCGTGGCCTCGCAGAAGCCCGGGAGCACGTCCGGGCTGTCGTGACCCGACTTCGGCCAACCCTCCTGGAAGCAGCCGTAGATGTACCAGCCGAAGTAGTAGAACGTCGGCGTGACGACGGCGATGGTGAGGATGTTCTTCATCGCCGTCGACATGATGTTCTTGCGTCTCGAGGCCCCCGCCTCGTACGCCATGAAGCCGACGTGGATCAGCCACATGATGACGACGGTGTAGAAGTAGAACTGCTCGGTCAGGATCGCCGAGTCGAGATCGATCCGAGTGACCTGCTCCTCCAGATCGGGCGCTTGCGCGAGCCAGGACGAGACGACCGACACAGTCATTCCTCCCTCGGGGGCGGGTCGCCGCACGACGCGGTGTGCGGGGACCGTATGAACCCGGCTTCCGCGTTTCCATGTCCGGGCCTGCTGACGTTGCAGGCGCCGGTGTGTGCGCTACCTACACACGCCGTCCGTCAGGGCCGGGAGACCTCGCCGGTCGCGGCGTCGATCAGGAAGCTCTCGATCCTCGTCGGCTGACCCTGCGCGTCGAGCTCCTCCGAGAGCACGACGCCCCAGTACGCACGCGGAGGGATGCCGCGCTGGATGAAACGCGCCTGCGCACAGCGCACGTCCGAGCACGGCTCGAACGAGGCATTCTCCTTCGCGATCTCGATCGCCTCTTCGTTCGAGACGTCCCGGCCGGCGGACGCGCAGGTGCGTGCGGCGATGAGCGCGACGCCGAGCACGAGCGCGAGCAGCACGATCCTGCCGAGGACGCTGTCCCGCAGTCCGCGCCGCGGCTTCGGCTCGGACGGCGGGCTGCCGTTACCCGCTGCTGGCGTTCCAGCGTCGGTAGAGGCCATATGCCCTGAGGAAGAGGTAGCCGATGAAGTGCGTCATGAAGACGAGCAGCAGCCACCAGATCCACCACGCGTAGTGCGGGGCCGGCTGCATGTCGCGGAGCTCGATCACGGTCAGGTACAGCGCCACGGCGAGCGTGAGCAGCAGGAGGACCGGGGCCGTGCCGAGCAGGAGGAAGAGGAGCACGCGCCCATCCTCGCGCTGCGGCTCGGCCGCGGCAAGTCGCGTCTGGCGCTACGCGGCCAGGCGATCGGGCTCGGCGTGCGCGTCCTGCGGCGCCGCGAGGAGATAGCGGATGCGCCGGAGCTCCTCTCGCAGCAGCTCGGCGTCGTGGCCGAAGAGCGGCGACCGTCCGCCGTCGCTCAGAAGTCTCGACGTCAGCGCGACGCCGCGAACCTCGGCCGGCTCGGCGCGCATCTGCTCGACCACCGCGCGCGCCTCGGGGACGGTGAAGCGGAGGGCTGTGACGCCTGGCGGCGGTGGACGATGGCCGGGGCCGAGCCGCGGCCACCGCTCGGCGTCCGCGATCAGGCGCTCGAGCGAGCGCGCGAGGCGGTGCCGCTCCTTCGGCGACGCGAGCCGGCGGTGCTCGTCCTCGACGAGCCGCAGGGTGCGCGCGGCGCCGTTGCCGGCCGCGATGAGCTCCTCGGCGAGGTCGCGCGTCCGCCCGCGGAAGTACGGGATCGCCAGGAGGAGCGCGGCCTGGACGAGCGCGGTCGCGACGAGCACGACGGGCGCAGAGGCGACGTCGCGGGCGATGCCGACGGCCGCGAAGCGCGAGCGGGACGAGCGTGACGAGGAGCTGGACGGTCAGCGCGCGGCGTCGAGCGAGGACGTCCACGAGCTCGTGCTCGGGACCGAGCACGTCCGCCGCGGCGGACTCGTCGGCATGCGGGACGAGATGGAGCGCGCGCGCGAGCGTGCGCAGGGGTCTCGATATGTCGTCGCGGCGTCGGCATGGCATCTCCGGCCAGGGTAAGGATCGACATGTAAAGAACGGCTAAACCCTGCGGCGCCCCGATCGCTCGACCGGGGAGTCGGGTGTGGTGGCGCGGTGGATGAATCGGCACGGAATCGGCGCAGAGTCGCGTCCCACGTGTGCGGGGTTCGGCGGTACGCTCGAACGCGGGTGGAGGGTGGTCAGACACCCCACCCAGGGTGGGGCGCGGGCGCCGACTCAGCTCCAGGGGTAGGGCGAGCTCGAGACCGGGTGGAGGTCGCCGGTCGCGAAGCGCTCGTACCGGAACGGGTACAGCAGCCGCGAGTGCTCGCCGACGAGCACCTTCGCGACCTCGCGCCCGACGCCGATCATCTTGTACCCGTGGTTCGAGTCGAGGATCGCGTACAGGTTCGGCCGGAAGTAGTCGAAGACGGGGAAGTTGTCCGCCGTGAACGCGCCGACGCCGCCGGAGCGGGCGACCTTGTACAGCGGCCGGCAGCCCTCGAACCGCGACATCGCGTGCGAGAGCGCCGCGCAGAAGAGGTCGGGGAAGGCCGGGTCGATGTCGGTCGTCTGCGGATACGGGTCGAGCTCGACGTCGCCGTCGACGACGAGCGGTGACGCCCCGCCCTGCACCGAGTGGCGGTCGCGCTTGAAGTAGATCCCCCAGAGCTCGTCGGCGATCAGCTTCCCGTCGTCGGAGTAGAGCGGCGCGTCGGTGTCGAGGTGGATCACCGGCGGCGCGCCCCCGTCCGCGGTCGCGAACACCGCCGGGTCGATCCCGACCTCGCCCTCCTGCAGGTTCCAGTACGTCCACATCGGCCGGTCGCGGACGACGTCGCCCGACGGCGTGTGCACGTCGATCGTCTCCGGCAGCCCGAGCATGGCCCAGAACCGCTTCGCCCACGGCCCCGGCGCGACGACGACCTGCTCGCCGACCTCGACGCGGCCCTCCGAGGTCTCGACCGCCGAGATCGACCCGTCGGAGCCCTCCTCGAACCCGGTGACCTCGACCCCCGTCACGATCGAGACGCCGGCCTCGCGGCACTTGCGCGCGAGCCCCTCGACCGAGTCCATGTTGAACGCGAACCCGCCCTGGTGCTCGTGCAGGCAGGCGGTGACGCCCTGCGCGCGCCAGTCGGGGAAGAGCGCCTTCATGTGCGCGTCGACCTCGGCCTCGCCGACGATCAGCTCCGACGAGTAGCCGATCCGCTCCTGCCGCAGATAGGTCTCCGACAGATCCGCCTCCTGCACCGCGGCGCCGAGCGCGATGTACCCGACCGGGTTGTACGCGTACGCCTCCGGGTCGGACTCCCAGACCTCGACGCAGGCCTGCATCAGCTCGCTCATCGCGGGCTGGAAGTAGTTGTTCCGGACGACGCCGCACGCGATCCCGGACGCGCCCGCGCCGGGGTGCGCCTTGTCGAGGACGAGGATGTCCGCGCCCGACCCGCCGCTGCGCGCCGCGAGCTCCAGCGCGAGGTGGTAGGCGGTCGAGAGCCCGTGGATCCCGGCTCCGACGACGACGTAGGGGCTGCGACTCGGAAGCACTATTGCTCTATCGGCAACGACGTTGCGGAGGACGCCATGCTAGCAGCGGGGCCGCGTGGGAGTCGAGCTCCCGCGCGGCCCCGCTCTCGAGGTCAGTCGCCGGGCGCGGGCGCCGGCGCCGCCGGCACCAGCTCGGGCTGCACGCGCGGGAACGCCGTCGCCCGAGACACCGGCTCGAGGTCGGACTCGAGATCCCAGTCGCCCTTGTCGACGCCCCGTGACCTGCTCCTCCTCGGACAGCCGCAGCCCGATCGTCCGCTCGAGGATGGACGCGAGGACGGCACGCGGTGACGACGCCCGGCCCACGACCACGACCACGAGGCCGATCACCTGCCAGAGGACGTTGATCTCGGCGTTCTGGAACGCGTAGTCGCCTTCGGTGAGGAAGAAGTGCCCGCCCTTGTCGACGCCCCAGCTGACGAGCCCGACCATGATCAGCCCGTACGAGCCCGCGCCGAGGAACAGCGGGGTGAGCTTGTGCTCGTCGAAGCGGCGCCCCTGGCTGAACTCGTACACCGCGTAGCAGACGATCGGCGCCCCCATCGCGACGAGCAACGTCTGCCACGGCTTGTAGACGTCGAACGCGGGGGCGCAGGCGACGTAGCCGCCGAGCGGGCCGAGCAGGAGGTAGATGTAGCTCCGCTTCCAGTACGCGATGGCCGCGCCGGTGAGCGCGCCGCCGGCCCACGCGAGACCGAGGTTGTTGAACGCGATGCCGACGCTCGTGTCCGCCATCGTGACGCTCACGGCGAACGCCTCGGGAGCGTAGAAGAAGAGGCACGAGAGGATGACCATGGGCAGGCCGGCGAAGATGACGGCGACGCCGGCCGTCGTCAGCCCGAGGTTGTACGAGCGGTACTCCGGCACCGCCGGATGCGGCTCGTACATGCCGGGTCGCGATCCGACCTTGCGGACGAGAACGAGCGCCATCCCGGCCGGGAAGAGGTACACGAACCCGATCCCGAAGAAGTCGTGGAAGCCGGCGTTCGTGAGCGGGCCGGTCGAGCCCCAGGTCAGCCAGCTCAGGACCGACGAGACGACCGCGGCGACGACGCAGATCACGTAGTACGCCGCCGGCTTCATCCGCTCGGTCACCGAGAGGTGGATGAGGACGTTGACGATGCCCGCGAAGGCAGGCGAGGAAGAAGATGAAGATCTGCTGGTTGTTGAGGGCGGCGCCCATGCCGCCGTCGGCAGCGGGGTCGACGTTCTGCGCGAGGTCGTTCGCGAACGAGCCGCCCGAGCCACCAGTCCTTGATCGACTGCCAGTACGGGTCGGCGATGTCGAACGCGACGTAGTACTGCCAGTTCCAGATCGCGAACCCGATCAGGAAGTAGACGACGAAGCCGATGAAGAACCCCACCATCTTCTCGATCGCCGCCGCGAAGACGTTCACCCGCCGGACGCCGCCGGTGTCGACCATCAGCAGGCCGGCCAGGATCATGAGCGCCCCCACGGTGCCGGAGGCGTAGACGAGGTTTTGCAGGAGCGAGTTCGTCGTCACCTGCTCGGGGAACTCGGGGGCGGCCTGCGCCAGCCAGGTAGCTAGCTGCATCGGCGACTCCTTTCACTGGGGAGGCTGGCGGAGCCAGGACGGCAACTGGGCACGTCCGACGTGAGCGGGGCGCTCACGCGAACCCTCCGCCATCACGGTGCAAGCGGACAACCGCCAAGAGGATCGATTATCGGGGGCCGCCCCCTCGATTTTCAAGTCCCGTGACTAGAGTCAGCGTCCGGAGCCATGGCCACGCCCACCGATGTCCCCCCGGAGGAGTTCGAGGTCGCGATCGAGACTGCGATCTCGGCGCCCGAGGCGTTCGGCGCGTCGTTCGACGCCGCGCCCGCGGCGGAGGCGCTCGAGCTGGGAGCGGGCCTCGAGGGCGACCCCGCGATCGCGTTCCGCCGGACTCTCGGCATGTTCGCGACCGGCGTGACGATCATCACCACGCGCTCCGGCGAGCAGGTGCACGGGATGACCGCGAACGCGTTCATGTCGGTGTCGCTGCGGCCGCCGCTCGTGCTCGTGTCGGTCGACCGGCGCGCGCGGATGAGCAATCTCCTGCACGAGGGCGTGCGCTTCGGCGTCAACGTGCTCGAGGCGGCGCAGGCCTCGCTCTCGGATCACTTCGCCGGCCGCGCGGTCGAGGAGGCGGAGGAGCCGCGCTTCGAGCTCGTGCACGACACGCCGCTCGTCGAGGGCGCGCTCGCGCACCTGGTCGCGCGCGTCGTCCGCTCGTACTGGGGCGGCGACCACTCGCTCTTCCTCGGGCAGGTCGAGTACGCGCACTACGGAGAGGGGCAGCCGCTGCTCTTCCACGGCGGCCGCTACGAGCGGCTCGTGCGCGACCCGCGGGACTTCCCGCTGCTCCCGCAGGAGCTCCTGGAGCCGATCCTCGCGCTCGGGACGCGAGCGCGAGTACGCGGACGGCGAGGCGATCATGCGCCGCGGCGAGCCCGGGGACGAGCTCCTGCTCGTGGTCGAGGGCGAGGTGCGCGTCGAGCGCCCGGGCCGGACCCTCACGCTCGGCGCGGGCGACCTCATCGGCGAGATCGAGGTGCTCGACCCGGTCGGCGCCCGCATCGCGGACATCCACGCGGTCGGGCCGGTGCGCTGCATCGCCGTCACGCGCGCGAGCCTCATCGCCGCGCTCGAGGCCGACCCGCGGGCGGCGGTCGGCCTCATCGAGGTCCTCGCGGCGCGGTTCCGCGAGACCGCCTAGTGCGCTCGGGGCTGCTCGGCCTCGGCGATCGGGCTCGCGCTCGCGGACTCGTCGATCGTCACGCTCGCGCTGCCCGAGATCCTCGGCGACTTCGACGTGAGCATCACCGACGTCGCGTGGGTGCTCACGTCGTTCAACCTCGTGCTGGCGGTGCTCGCTGTGCCCGCGGCGTACGTCGCGCGGCGCCGGCCGCGGGAGGCGTTCGCGGTCGGGGTCCTCGTCTTCGCGGCGGCGTCGCTCGCGTGCGGGCTCGCGCCCGAGTTCGAGGTGCTCGTCGCCGCGCGCTGCTTCCAGGCGGTCGGCGCCGCGCTGATCGTGACCGCGGCGCTCGACCTGCTCTCGGAGACGCTCGGGAGCGACGAGCGCGCGGTCGGGATCTGGGTGACGGCGGGCATCGTCGGCGCCGCGCTCGGGCCGGCGGCCGGAGGCGTGCTCACGCAGCTGCTCGGCTGGGAGTCGATCTTCCTCGTGCAGGTGCCGGTCGCGCTCGTCCTGCTGCTCGCGCTGCGCGGGCTCGAGGCGCGGCCGCTGCCCGCGCCCGCCGGGCGGCCGCAGGTGCTCGCGAACGCGGCGCTGCTGCTCGTCTCCGGCGGGCTCGTCGCCGCGCTGTTCCTGATCGTGCTCCTGCTCGTCGACGGCTGGGGGATGTCGCCGGCGGCGGCCGGGCTCGTCGTCACGGTGATGCCGGCCGCCGCGATCGTCGTCGCGCGCTTCCGGCCGCGCTCGCTCGGCACGCGGACCGCGGTCGCGAGCGGCGTGATCCTCGTCGCCGGCGGTCTGGCCGCGCTCGCGTTCATGCCGCGCGCGGGCTGGGCGTGGACGATCCCGCCGCAGATCCTCGTCGGCGCCGGCCTCGGCCTCGCGCTCGCCGGCCTCACCGAGCTCGCGCTCGGCGGCCGCCCCGACCAGGTCGTGCACGGCGGCTGGACGCTCGCGGCGCGCCACGCAGGCGTCGTCCTCGGGCTGCTCCTGCTCGCGCCGGTGCTGACGACCGCGCTCGAGGAGAGCCGCGAGGAGGCCATCCGCGCCGGGGCGGCGCAGGTGCTCGACAGCCGGATCCCGCCGCTCGACAAGCTGCGGGTCGCCCAGGACGTCCTCGACGAGGTCGCGCGGGCGAACGAGGCGGGCGAGCTGCCCGACGTCCAGCGGGCGTTCGAGGACCGGCCGGACGAGGAGGAGTGGCGCGAGCTCGTCTCCGGCCTCCAGGAGCAGCTCGACCGCGCGGTCACGAGCGCGTTCTCGGGCCCGTTCCTGCTCGCGGCGGCGCTCGCGCTCGCGGCGCTCGTGCCGCTCGCCCTCGTCCGCCGGAGGCCGGCGTGAGACGCGCGTTGCCGCTGCTCGTCGCCGTCGGCGCTCGTGGCGGCGGTCGTCGTCCCGTACCTCGCCCTCGGCGGCGCCTCGTACGAGCCGACGCCCGTCGCCGACCCGTGCGTCGTCCGCGAGTGGCGCGATCCGGGCGACCTCGAGGAGGCGCTGGAGCAGATCGCGCTCTCGGCGCTCGACGGAGCCGCCTGCGAGCTCGGCGTCTCGCGCGAGGACCTCGTCCTCGCGGTGCGGAGCGAGGAGGCGCTCGACAGCTTCGCCGAGGAGCACGGGATCTCGCGCGAGGACGCGGAGCAGGCGGTCCGCGACGGACTTGATGCGCGCGGTCGACGACGCGGAGGAGGCCGGTGCGATCAGCGAGTCGGTGGCGTCGCTCGCGCGGCGCGTCGTCGAGACGGTGCCGCCGTGGCTCGTCCTCGAGACGCTCGAGAGCCTGGACTTCCTCCTTCCCGACTAGCGGATGCCGGTTATCCGGCGTCGAGCGCGGGCAGCTCGGCGAGCCAGGGCGTGCGGTAGCCGGACTCGCTCCACACGACCGGGAAGAACGACTCGTCGAGCGAGAGGTCGCCGCGGCGGCGGTAGCGCGAGTACGTCGACGTCGACGTTCGTCTCGTGGAAGCGTGTCTCGACCGGGACGAAGTGCGAGACGAGCGCCATGCGCGCGACCGAGCCGCTCGTGTTCGGCGCCGAGCCGTGCCAGGTGAGGCCGTGGTGGAACGAGCCGCCGCCGGCCTTCACGACGACCGGCACCGTCTCCGGCTCCGCGCCGTCGGGCGCCGCCGCCCGCGCGCCCGCGAGCCAGTCGTCCGGCGCATGGAACTGCGTGCGCTCGGGCGGCGACTTCGGCCAGGCGTGCGAGCCGCGGACGAATTCGAGCGGGCCGGCGCCGGCCTCGGTGTCGTGGAGCGAGACCCAGCACGTGACCATCTCCGGCGGCACGAGGTAGTCCGCGTACGAGGAGTCCTGGTGGAAGCCGATCGCCTTCGTGCCCGGCGGCTTCCAGAGCACGTTGTCCTGGAGGATGCGCACGCCGCGGTAGCCCATGAGCTGCGCGGCGAGCCGGCCGGTTCTCTCCGACAGCACCTGCGCGGCGACGACCGATGTCGGACTTCCACGCGTTGCAGAGCTGCCGCGTGCGGTCCTCGGGGTCGCGGCCGGGCACCCAGTTCACCTCGTCCGGCCGGATCCCGGTCTCGTACTCGCCCTCGAACAGGCGCAGGTAGCGCTCGCGCAGCAGCTCGAGCGCGCGCTCGGGGACGAGCCCTTCCTCGACGATCAGGAAGCCGTCGCGCCGGAACGCCTCGACCTGCTCCGGAGACGACTCGATCATCGCGCATTCCTCGACGCGTCAGTCTGCGCCGTGCCGAGGCCGAGGCCCATCTCGAGCAGCAGCTGGCGATGAACCGTACCACGTGGCAGGCGCTCGGGACGGCGTGACGAGGCGAGCTCAGCTGACTTCTTCTTCTACGCACGGGAGCCGAGGCTCGGCGCTCGCTGCGCAGATCGACGCCAGACCGACTACCGGGTCGACGCGCTTCGGAAGCGCGGGTTGCTCTCGAAGCGACAGTGGTCGCGGAGGGCTCGACTCCGGCGATGCCGTCTCGCTCCAGGGCTCGACGAGTGTCAGCGGATGGTCGCCGCCGGCGCGGCCCACGGATGCGCTTCGACGGTGGGCGCCGCAGTGCCGGACGCGTGACCTACGACGCGGCCGCGTCTTCTCGGGGTCGTAGAACGGGATGCGCACGACCGTCGCGGGGATCCGCTTCTGGAGGCCGTCGAGCTTGCCGACCTCGACCTTCGTCCCGAGCTCCGCGTACTGCACCGCGAGGCGCGCGAGCGCGACGTTCTTCTTGAGGATCGGGCTGCGCGTGCCGCTGGTCACGACGCCGACGCGCTGGCGTCCCGACGTAGACCTCGTCCCCGTGGCCGGCGGTCTCGTTCCCGTCGAGCTCGAGCCCGACGAGCACCCGCTGCGGATGCGCCTTCCGCTCCTCGAGCGCGGCCCGGCCGACGAAGTCCTCGTCCGTCTCGAGGTCGACCGTGAACCCGATGCCCGCCTCGAACGGGTCGACCTGGTCGTCGAACTCGTACCCGGCGAAGATCAGGCCCGACTCGATGCGCAGGATGTCGAGCGCCTCGAGCCCGAGCGGCGTCAGGCCGTGCTCCTGCCCCGCCTCCCAGATCGCGTCCCAGACCGCCGGCCCGTCCGAGGGATGGCACCAGACCTCGTACCCGAGCTCGCCCGTGTAGCCGGTGCGCGAGACGACGATCGGGATCCCGTCGTACGTCCCGATCCGCCCGACCGTGAACCGGAACCAGCGGAGATCCTCGAGCGAGGTCTGCGTCGGCGGCGTCCACACGATCTTCTTCAGCAGCTCCCGGCTCTCCGGCCCCTGGACCGCGACGTTGTGCAGCTGGTCGGTCGACGGCTTGACCCAGACCTTGAGCTCGTGCCGGTCGGCGAGCTCCTTCAGCCAGATCCCGTCGTACTCGTCGCCGCCGACGAAGCGGAAGTTGTCCTGCCCGAGCCGGTAGACGGTCGCGTCGTCGATCATCCCGCCGGTCTCGTTGCAGACCGCGGTGTACGTCACCTGCCCGACCGAGAGCCGCCGCGCGTCGCGCGTGATCGCGCGCTGGATCAGCGTCTCCGCGTCGGGGCCGAGCACCTCCCACTTGCGGAGCGGGGAGAGATCCATGATCGCCGTCTTCTCGCGGCAGGCCCAGTACTCCGCCACCGCGCCCTCGTTGTCGAAGCAGTGCGGGAGCCAGTAGGCCCTGTACTCGACGAACGCACTTCGTCAGCTCCGATGTGCGCGGGTGGAACGAGGTCTCGCGCGTGAGCACCGGCTCGGCGTCGGCGGTCACGCGGTGCGCGATCGCGACCGAGAACGTGTTGTCGGGCGCATAGACGCGCACGTGCACGGGCGTGATCTGCCAGCCGTTCGCCGGGTCGATGTCGTCGGGGCAGGCGGAGGACGCGCACACGAGGTCGGTCATCGCGCGCAGGAGCACGTAGTCGCCCGGGCGCGACCACGGCTCGTCCATGACGAAGACCATGTTCGCGTCGAAGCCGGTGTTGTAGAAGAAGTTGAGCGCCTCCCAGCCCTTGCGCGGAGCGATCCCGAACGGCGTCGATCTGGCCGTTGAAGTTCTCCGAGCAGTTGACGTGGCCCGGGTAGCCCATGTCCTCGTAGTACTTGGCCGTGCAGGCGAGCGCGAACGTGTCGTGGCGGCCGACGGTGTCGCGGACGACCTCGACGAGCGGATCCATGTCGACGTCGTAGAACTTCCCCTGGAGGCCGGGCTGCGGGTACGCCTGGCCCATGAGGCTCCGCGTCGTCGTCGCGTCGAGCCCGCGCTCCAGCCCGTTCTCGAGCTTGCCGCGGTGGAACGCGAGGAAGTCCGAGCACTGCTTCCCCTCGACGTCGATCACCTGGATGAACTCGCCCGCGCGCACCTCGTACGCGAGCGCGGTCGCGGCGTCGATCGCGGACGTCCAGGCGCGGCTCGGCGAGCGGCGGCGGGAGCTCGTCCTGCTCGTACGCGCGCGGCGTCGTGCGGCGGACCTCGACGAGGAGCTCGGACGGGGGCGGGGCGCCGTCGACGATCCGCCCGCCGGGCGCGGCCACGACGACCGTCACCGCGCGGTCGGCCCGGAACGCCTGCGACGAGCCCGGCGGCGACCACTCGCCGAAGAGCCGGACCGCCGTTGCCTCCGTCGGGGTCGAGCCCGCGCGCGGCGAGCTCGCGCCAGAGCAGCGACCGTCGCGGTCGCGCGAGCGCGTCGCGGATCACCGTCGCGGGCGCGTCGGCCGTCGCGCCGAGCGCCGCCGCGTCGTCGCGCGACCGCCCGTCGAGCACGGTCACCTCGGCGACCTGCCCGCCGTCCTTGTCGACGACCGTCAGCCGCTCGTCCGGCGCCGAGCGAGAGCACGGTCGCGCCGCCGGGCCGCACGAGGTACGTCTCGAGGAACGGGTCCTCGGGAAGCAGCCCGCGGACGAGGGCCGACGGCTCACCTCACGCGCCCGCGGCGGGCGCCTTCGCCTCCATCTCGGACGCCTCGGCCATGAGCTTCTCGGCGAGCTCGCGCTTGCCGTCGGCGTCGAGCTTCTTGACCTCGTTCTCGACCGCGCGCCGGTTGTACGTCTGGTTCCAGTAGTCGAGCGAGTCGAAGCCGAGGAGCACGGCCTTGCCGACGAACTGCCGCAGCACCTCGTTCGTCGGGCCCATGACCCAGCCGGCCTTCGCGTCGCGGAGGTAGCGCTCGAGCTCCATGTCGCGCTTGTAGCCGGAGCCGCCGCAGGCGTGGAGCATCTTGTCGACGACGTGCGCGACGTTCTTCGCCGCGATGAACTTGATCTGCCAGGCCCAGTGCAGGAAGTCGGCGCGCGCGAACTCGCCCGGGCGCGAGCACCTTCGTGTTGTTGTCGGTCGCGTCGTCCATCGCCGCGGCGACCGAGTAGACGAACGCGCGCGCGGCGTTCGTGTCCATGACCGCCTCGCCGACGTAGTCCTGGATCGTCGGGTAGTCCGCCACGCGGAGGCCGACGTCGACGTGGCGCTTGCGGGTCGTGTGCCGCTTCGCGATGTCGATCGCGCCCATCGCGAGCCCGTTCCAGACCGACGAGGAGCCGATCAGGAACCACGGGTCGACCGACTCGTCGTTCGAGGCGGCGCCGTCGCCCTCCGGGCCGACGAGCTGCTCGGCCGGGACCTCGACGTTCGGCACCTCGAGCGGGCCGGACTGGTTGCCGCGCAGGCCGAGCGCGTCCCAGAGCGACGGCTGCGACTCGACGACGTCGCCGTCGATGACGAACACCGAGAGGTCGTCGTAGCCGGAGAAGTCCGGGCTCGTCGTCTGCACGACGTAGAAGTCGGCGAAGCCGGCGGAGGTCGTCCACGACGCCTTCTTGCGCACGTTGTAGCCGCCGTTCGAGCGCTCGGCGCCGGACGAGATCGGGTACCAGAAGTGCGAGCCGGTCTCGGGATCCGAGTACGAGAGCGTCCCGATCTTGCCGCTGTCCGAGCGGGCGGATGTAGCTTGTCGATCAGCTCCGTCGTCGGCCGGAGCATGATCGTGTTCACCGCGCCGATGTGCATGACGTAGCACATGGCCGTGGACGCGCAGCCGTAGCGCGCGATCGTCTCGCAGACCATCCCGTAGGCGACGTGGTTCTCGCCGAGGCCGCCGTACTCCTCGGGCACGGTGAGCGCGAGGAAGCCGTGCTCGCCCAGCAGCTCGAGGTTGCGCCGCGGGAAGAGCAGCTCGTCGTCGGAGCGCTTCGCGTTCGCGCGCAGCTCCTTCTCGCACAGCTCGATCAGGAGCGCGCGCAGCTCCTTCTGGCGGTCGGTGTAGAACCAGTCGGGGTCCCACTCGTAGCCGAGCCCCCAGAAGGGCTCGCCACCCCACGTCTTCTCGGACATGCCCACCTCCGGTGCGGCGTCGCTGGCGGGGTCATCGTAGAGCGTCGCCGGACGCGGGAGCAACCGAGCTCGCGTCGTTTCTCGATCTCCGTGACCGGGTACTCGCCTGGCTCAGCGAACGAGAAGACCTGAGGAGGAGCACATGCCAGTTTGGGGATGGATCTTGATCGCGATCGGGGCGATCGTCCTGGCGGCGATCGTCGTCCGCCAGATGATGGTGACGCGGCGAACGTCGGAGTTGCGCGACCGCTTCGGGCCCGAGTACGACCGCGTCGCGAGCGATATGGACAGCCGGCGCGACGTCGAGGCCGAGCTGAGGCACCGGGAGGAGCGCCGGGACGAGTTCGACATCAAGCCGCTCCCGGACGACTCTCGGGAGCGCTACCAGGAGTCGTGGCGGGACGTGCAGGCGCAGTTCGTCGACGACCCGCGCGGAGCGATCGGGACGGCCGACAAGCTGCTCAAGTCGGTCATGGCCGAGAGGGGCTATCCGATCGAGGACTTCGACCAGCGCGCGGCGGACCTGTCCGTCGACCACCCGGACGTCGTCCAGAACTACCGCGAGGGACACCGCATCGCGGAGGAGAGCAAGAACAACGGGACCTCGACCGAGGACCTGCGCCAGGCGATGAAGCACTACCGCGCGCTCTTCGAGGAGCTCGTGGGCCAGGCGCCGGAGCACTCGCGGGCCGCGTCATGAACGACGAGAGACGAGACGACGGCGCGCTGCTGCCCGCCGACCGGAACGAGGAGCTCTCCGGTCGCTGGGCGGACATCCAGGCGAGCTTCGTCGACGAGCCGCAGAAGTCCGTCGAGGAAGCCGACGCGCTGGTCGACGATCTCATGCGGCAGGTGACCGACGGCCTGTCGAGCCAGCGCAAGGAGCTCGAGAGCCAGTGGGCCGCCGGCGACGACGTGTCGACCGAGGAGCTCCGCGTGGCGCTCAAGCGGTATCGCACGTTCTTCGACCGGCTGCTGAAGGCCTAGGCAGCGCCAAGAGGGAGGTGAGCCCGTCGCGAGGCGGGCTTCGTCGTGCGCTCAGTGCCCGGCGGGGCGCTCCCAGCCCTCGAGCACGGGCGGCTTCCAGTCGGTGCCGACCGTCTTCGAGCCCTCGACCCAGGGGCCGAGCTCGGGCTGGGGGAACTTCGTGTGCTGCTCCTTCAGCTGGATCCCGTACGAGTTGCCCGACTGGAGGTGCGTGACGAGCACCTTGCGCGCGATCTCGTTCTCGCGGCCCGGCGGGATCTCGAAGTAGATCTTCAGGAAGGAGTTGCAGTAGCGGTCGAAGACCGCGGGCACGCCGTCCTCCTCGAGGAGCTCGATGTCCTCGAGCCAGTTCAGATCCTCTCCGGGCGTGGCCGCGTCGAGGTCGACGTCCTCGACGAGGGACATGTCCTCCTGGTACGGGAAGCGCTGGCCGGAGAGGAACTCCGCGTCGAGCGACTTGATCTTCTCGGGCTCGGAGTAGGCGAGCTCGTGGTCGCTCATCTCGACCGCCTCGAGATCGACCACCTGGCCGGGAACCTCGAGCTCCTCCTCGGCCTTGATCGCGAGCAGGCGCTTGACCTCGGCGAGGATCTCGTGCTCGGTCTGGCCGACGGTGTAGGTCGTCCCCGCGAGCGGAACCCGCGCCATCGCCGAGGCCTCGACCGTGAGCGCCGCGAGGTCCTCGGGCTCGAGCGAGTGGACGTTCGTCTTCCCGCACGCGCGCGCGAGCATCTGCAGCTCCATCGTCAGCGCGGTCAGGAAGTTGTAGACGCGCTCGGAGGCCTCCTCGACGACGAGCCGCTTGCGGAGCTCGGGATCCTGCGTCGTGATCCCGACCGGGCAGCGCCCGGTGTGGCAGTGGTAGCACTGGCCCGCGGGCACGCCGACCGTGCCCTCGTAGTCGGTGACGCCCGGGATCTCCTTGTTGCAGTTCAGCGCCATCAGCGCCGAGTGCCCGAGCGCGACCGCCTTCGCGCCGAGCGCGAGGCACTTCGCGACGTCGGCGCCGTTCCGGATCCCGCCGGCGACGACGAGGTCGATCTCGTCCGCGAGGCCGACGTCCTCGAGCGCGCGCCGCGCCTCCGGGATCGCGGCCATGAGCGGGATGCCGGTCTCCTCGGTCGCGATGTGCGGGCCCGCGCCGGTGCCCCCTTCGGCCCCGTCCAGGTAGATGATGTCCGGCCCGCACTTGGCCGCCATGCGCACGTCGTCGTACACGCGCGCGGCGCCGAGCTTGAGCTGGATCGGCACCTGGTAGTCGGTCGCCTCGCGGATCTCCTGGACCTTGAGCGAGAGGTCGTCCGGCCCGAGCCAGTCCGGGTGCCGCGCGGGCGAGCGCTGGTCGATCCCGGCCGGGAGCGAGCGCATCTCCGCGACCTGCTCGGTCACCTTCTGGCCCATGAGGTGCCCGCCGAGCCCGACCTTGCAGCCCTGCCCGATGAAGAACTCGACCCCGTCCGCGAGCATCAGGTGGTGCGGGTTGAACCCGTACCGCGACTGGATGCACCTGGTAGTACCACTTGGTCGAGTAGTCGCGTTCGGGCGGGATCATCCCGCCCTCGCCCGAGCAGGTGGCCGTGCCCGCCATGGACGCGCCCTTCGCGAGCGCCATCTTGGCCTCGAGGGACAGGGCCCCGAAGGACATGCCCGTGATGTAGATCGGGATCTCGAGCTCGAGCGGCTTCTTCGCGAAGCGCGCGCCGAGCACGGTCTTCGTGTCGCACTTCTCGCGGTAGCCCTCGATGACGAAGCGCGTCAGCGTGCCGGGGAGGAAGACGAGCTCGTCCCAGTGCGGCATCGGCTTGAAGATCGAGAACCCGCGCATCCGGTAGCGGCCGAGCTCGGCCTTGATGTGGATGTCGTTGATGACCTCCGGCGTGAAGATCCGGCTGCGGCCGAGGACGTTCTTCTGGGAGGGAGCGCTCTCGTCGGCCATCTGTCTCGGGGGTCAGGCTTCAGCCTGACCCCGTTGAGGTGTTCGCCGCGCAAACCCAAGACCGAGGTCAGGCTGAAGCCTGACCCCGCGCGCGTCGCGTTCACAGGACCAACTTCCTCTCGGCCGGCTCGAGCGAGTCGTAGTTGTAGAGCACCTTCCCGCAGACGAACTTCTGGAACTCGGGCGGCGTCCCGAGCCCGTAGATCCGGAACTTGCGCTCGATCGAGCTCGGTGTCCGCGTCCGTCCACTCGCCCTCGACGCAGTCGATCCCGAGCGACTTCACCGTGCCGGCGACGTAGATCGTCCCGTCGTACATCGAGTCGCCGAGGCCGGGGCCGACGTCGCCGCAGATGATGATCCGCCCGCGCTGCATCATGAACCCGGTCATCGAGCCGGCGGAGCCGCCGACGATGATCGTGCCGCCCTTCTGGTCGATCCCGCTCCGCGCGCCGACGCGCCCTCGCACGACGACGTCGCCGCCGCGCAGCGCCGCGCCCGTCAGCGAGCCCGCGTTCCCGTCGACGACGACGACCCCGGACATCATGTTCTCGCAGGCCGACCAGCCGACCCGCCCGGTGACGTGGATCTCGGGCCCGTCGATGAGCCCGCAGCCGAAGTAGCCGAGGCTGCCGTTGATCGTGATCGTGCAGCGCGTGAGGATCCCGACCGCGAGCGAGTGCCGCGAGCCCGGGTTGTCGATCTCGACCTCCTTCACGCCCTCCTCGTAGAGCAGCCGCCGGAGCTCGAGGTTGATCGTGCCGCGTCGTCAGGTCCTTCGCGTCGAAGCGCGCGCGCTCCCCGTCGATCTCCGCGATCCGCGGCGCCTCCGCGAACGGCTCCGCGAGCCCGCGCGCGTCGTAGGTGATCTGTGCTCGTCTATCGCTGCCAGACGAGCACTTCGCGCTCGTACGGGTCGTAGGTGTCGATCTCGTGGTCGACGATCGCGCGGATCGCGATCTCCTCGGAGGCGAGCGCGACGAGGTCGTCCGACTCGTAGAGCACGAGCGGCTTCGCCGCGAGCTCGTCCTTCGCGACGCCGAGCTCGTCCTTCGTCACCGCGATGTACGTGAAGACGCCGTCGAGCTCGTCGAGCGACTTGTCCATCGCCTCCTTGAGGCGTCGCGCCCTTCGCTCATCTCCTGCGCGAGGTACACGGCGATGATCTCGGAGTCGCACTCGGACATGAACCGCCGGCCCGGCGCGCTCCAGGCGCCGCCGCCACATGAAGTAGTTCGTCAGCTGGCCGTTGTGGACGACCGCGACGTCCGAGTACGGGTACGCCCAGTACGGGTGCGCGCCCGCGATGTCGACCTCGGACTCGGTCGCCATGCGCACGTGCCCGATCCCGTGCGTGCCCGTGAACTCGGAGAGCCCGTACTGGTCGTGGACGGTCTCCGCGTCGCCGAGGTCCTTCACGATCTCGAGCGAGCGGCCGAGCGAGAGCACCTCCGCGTCGGGGATGTCCTCGACGAAGTCCGCGAGCAGCTTCAGGTCGCCGTCGTACTCGAACGAGACCCGGAACGCGTACGGCGTCTCCTCCTCGACCTCGTCGATCCGCGCGCCGAGCGTCGGCGAGCCGGGACTCGACGATCGCGCGGTGCTTCCGCAGCCGCTCCTCGAAGTCGAAGTCACGCGGCGTGTTCGCGTCCGCGAGCTTGTAGCGCATGACGAGATTGCCGTTCGCGGAGTTCCCGTACAGCGCGTAGCCGGTCGAGTCCGGGCCGCGGTGCTTCATCGACTGGAGCATCCGCGTGATCTCGTCGCCGATCGGGTGCTGCTGCGACCCGTCGCGATAGATGATCCCTGCTATTCCGCACATCTGCTCAGGGCAGGACGTCCAGGTACTCCTGCATGTCCCACTCGGTGACGGTCGCGCAGAATCGCTCCCACTCGTCCCGCTTGTAGTGCATGAACACACGGTACATCTCGTCCGGCAGCGCGCTCTTCACGACGTCGTCCTGCTCGAGCTCGTCCAGTGCTTCCCCGAGCGTCATCGGCACCCGCTTGACCTCCTTGCCCCCGGCGATCGCCTCGTAGATGTTCCCCTCCTCCGGCGGGCCGGGATCGAGCTTGCGCTGGATGCCGTCGTCCATGACCTTGATCAGCCCGGCGAGCGCGAGGTACGGGTTCACGGCGGAGTCGACCGAGCGGTACTCGAAGCGGTCCGGTGAGGAGATGCGCAGCGCGGTCGTCCGGTTCTGGAATCCCCAGTCCGCGAAGACCGGCGCCCAGAACCCGGTCTCGTAGAAGCGGCGATACGAGTTCACGGTCGAGGCCGTGACGCACGTGAGCGCGCGCAGGTGCTCGAGGATCCCGCCGACCGCGTGGAGACCGACCTGGCTCGGCATGTGCACGTCGTCGGTGTCGGGCAGGAAGACGTTCTCGTCGCCTTCCCAGAGCGAGATGTTCGTGTGGCAGCCGTTGGCCGAGACGCCCATGAACGGCTTCGGCATGAAGCACGGGAACGCGCCCTCCTCGCGGCCGACCTGCTTCGCGATCTGGCGGAACGTCGAGAGGTTGTCGGCGGTCGTCTCGGCCCGGTCGAAGCCGAAGTTCAGCTCGATCTGGCCGGGCGCGTCCTCGTGGTCGCCCTGGATCATGTCGAGCCCGAGCGCCTGCCCGTACTCGACCATCTTGTGGATGATCGGCTGGAGCTCGGAGAACTGGTCGATGTGGTAGCAGTAGGGCTTCGTCTTGCCCTCGACCGAGGGCTGGCCGTCCTCGCCGAGCTTGAGCCACATCATCTCCGGCTCCATGCCCGCGCGCAGGTGCATGCCCGGTGCGCCCCTCGAGCTCCTCCTGGATGCGGCGCAGGTTCCCGCGGCAGTCCGACGTGAGGAAGGCGCCGGGCCCGTCGCGGTCCTCGCGGTTCCGGAAGCACGTGCACCAGACGCGCGCGACGCGCGAGTCCCACGGGAGCACCGCGAACGTCTCCGGCTCCGGGATGCCGACGAGCTCCCACGCCTCCGGGCCGTAGCCGATGTAGTCGCCGTGCCGGTCGGTGAAGAGGTTCGCGGTCGACCCGTACACGAGCTGGAAGCCCTTCTCCGCGATCGTCTCCCAGTGCGGCGCGGGAACGCCCTTGCCCATGATCCGGCCCGTGACGGAGACGAACTGGTAGTAGACGTACGTCACGCCCGCGGCGTCGATCTGCTTCCGAACGTCCTTGACGCGCTCCGCGCGCCCCTCCGCCTCGACGAAGCGCTCCAGGTCGGTCGCCACCGCTTCTCCTTTCTGTCGCAGGTCGCTGGCGAGGAGCGTAATCCGAGCGCGACCGGCGTGCACGGCCGACCAGGACGGTTAGCCTTGGACTGATGAGCGAGCACATGACCGCCGAGCAGCGCGCCGCGCTGGAGACCGAGCTGGCCGAGCTCGAGGGGCCGCGCCGCCGCGAGGCCATCGAGGCGATCGCGCGCGCCCGCGAGTTCGGCGACCTCGCCGAGAACTTCGAGTACCACGCGGCGAAGAACGACCAGGGGCTCCTCGAGGCGCGGATCACGAAGCTCAAGCACCGCCTGCACCACGCGGTCACGGTCGAGCACGACACCGACGACCACGTCGGCGTCGGGTCGATCGTCGAGATCGAGGACGACGACAAGGAGAAGCTGGAGGTCCACATCTCCGGCGTCGGCGGCGTCGCGCCCGAGTCGCCGCTCGGGTCGGCCTTGATGGGCGCGGGCGTCGGCGACGTCGTCGACGTCGAGGCGCCGAGCGGGACGTGGAAGGCCCGCGTCGTCGGGATCCGCCGCGCCTGATGCGCGCGGACACGCTCGAGCTCCTCGACTGGATCTCGCGCGAGCCCGCTCTATCCCGAGGCGATCGAGGTCTGGCAGACGAACTGTCCGCGCCACTCGGTGTGGGAGGACGCGCTCGCGGACGGCCTCGTGCGCGTCGTCCGCAACGGCTCGGTGTCGCAGGTCGCGCTCACGCCCGAAGGCGAGGCCGCGCTCAGCTCTGCCTCGAGCGCGTAGCCGCGAGCGTCAGGCTCCGGGCACGGCGACCGCGTGCCCGAGCGAGCGAGCGGCTCCTACCAGCGCTCCATCCGAAGCGACGAGCACGGCTTCGCCGACGTCGACGTGTTCGAAGGACGCCGAGGTGCACTGCGTCGTAACCGCGCAGGTCGAATGCGCTCGCAAGATCCCAGGCGCGGTCCGCGAGCACGGCGTCGACCTCGACGGGTCCGACGTCTCCGAGCAGTGTCGCGCGAGGTCGCGAGCGCTCGTCGCTGCTCGCGTGCCGAGCTCTGCGGTGCGTGTCGCCCGGCCGAGCGCCGACGAAGCTTCGGGGACCAGCAGTCGGGACGAGAAGACCCGTGTCGCCGCGAAGAAGAGCTCGCGCGCGTCGTCGGTTCCGCGCTCGTCGAAGCAGGAGCTTCACGAACGCGGACGAGTCGAAGTACGCGATCAGCGCCGGTCCTCGAGCACCATCTCGCTTACGAGCGGTCCTTCTCCCTCGAGCGGTATCGGCGGCGGGAGCGATGTGCTCTTCGGTCGCAGCGCGGGCGTGACGACGCCTTCGCGTACGAGCCGCTGGTAGTGAGCTTCCTCCTCGTCGATCGCGGTCGAGGCGCGCCACCGGTCGGCCGCGGTCGGTCACGATCACCTCGGTCCCGGTCTTCGCGCGGGCGACGTAGCGGCTCAGGTTGAGCCGCAGCTCACGGATGCCGACTTCCACGCGCTCCATTGTAGTGCCAAGCGTAGCAGCGTTGTAGTGCCTAATCCGGACGTGTCCGGGCGTACGTGACGAACGCGAACGGCGTGCCGTCCGCGGCGACGTGCTCTCCCGCGCGACCTCGGTCGAACGCGTTGCGATCCCAGCCCGGGAAGAACGTGTCCCCCTCGATGTCGAGGTCGATCTCGGTCATGAGCAGCTCGTCGGCGAGCGGGAGCGCGGCCGCGAAGACCTCACCGCCGCCGATCACGGACACGCGGCTCTCGCCCTCGAGCAGGCGCAGCGCCTCCTCGAGCGAGGCGGCGCGCTCGGCGCCGTCGGCGCTCCAGCCGGGGTCACGGGTGAGCACGACGTTCCGCCGTCCGGGCAGCGGGCGGAAGCGCTCCGGTAGCGACTCCCAGGTGCGCCGGCCCATGACCACGGGGTGCCCCATGGTCACCTCGCGGAAGTGCGCCATGTCCTCCGGAAGCCGCCACGGAAGACCGCCGTCGCGCCCGATGACGCCGCCGCGCGCGACGGCCGCGACGAGCGCGATCCTCACACCGCGATCGGCGCGCGGATCACCGGGTGGTGCTGGTAGCCGACGACCTCGAAGTCCTCGAACTCGTAGTCGAAGATCGAGGGCGGCCGCCGGCGCAGCTCGAGCGTCGGGTACGGGTACGGGTCGCGCGCGAGCTGCGTCTCGACCTGCTCGCGGTGGTTGTCGTAGATGTGGCAGTCGCCGCCCGTCCAGATCAGGTCGCCGACCTCGAGGTCGCACTGCTGCGCGAGCATGTGCGTCAGGAGCGAGTAGCTCGCGATGTTGAACGGGACGCCGAGGAAGACGTCGGCGCTCCGCTGGTAGAGCTGGCAGCTCAGCCGCTCGCCGCCCGCGACGTGGAACTGGAAGAAGGCGTGGCACGGCGCGAGCGCCATCTTGGGGAGCTCGGCGACGTTCCAGGCGCTGACGACGATGCGCCGCGAGTCGGGCTCCTCGCGCAGCAGCCGCACGACCTCCGCGATCTGGTCGACGTGACCACCGTCGGGTGTCGGCCAGCTCCGCCACTGGACGCCGTAGACCGGCCCGAGGTCGCCGTCCTCGTCGGCCCACTCGTCCCAGATCGTGACGCCCTGCTCCTGGAGCCAGCGCACGTTCCCCTCCCCGCGCAGGAACCAGAGGAGCTCCTTCGCGACCGCGGGGAAGTGCACCTTCTTGGTCGTGACCAGCGGGAAGCCCTCGGAGAGGTCGAACCGCATCTGGTACCCGAAGACGCTCACCGTCCCGGTTCCGGTGCGGTCGGCCTTCGGCTCGCCCGTCGTGTACACGTGGCGCATGAAGTCTTCGTACTGCGAGGTCACGTGACCGACGATAGCCGCTCGCCCGGAGGCCACGTCCGCAGCGTCGAGGTCGTCTACGAGACCCACTCGATGAGCGTCGACAACGAGCGCGGCGTCGCGACCGGCTGGCTCGACGGCGAGCTCTCCGAGACCGGGCGGAAGCTCGCGCTCGAGCTCGGCAGGCGACGACGCGACGACGGCATCGCGGTCGTCTACGCGTCCGACCTGGGCCGCGCGGTCGAGACCGCCGAGATCGCGTTCGGCGACTCCGGGATCCCGATCCGGCTCGACGCGCGCCTGCGCGAGTGCAACTACGGCGAGCTGAACGGGATGCCGAGCGCGCGCCTCGCCGAGGAGATCCCGCGCCGCGTCGACACGCCTTATCCGGGAGGGGAGAGCTACCGGCAGGTTGCGGAGCGCGTGCGCGACTTCCTCGACGATCTCCTGCGCGACCACGACGGCGAGCGCGTCCTGCTCATCTCGCACGCGGCGCCGCGCTGGTCGCTCCAGCACCTGCTCGGAGGCGCGCCGCTCGAGGAGGTCGTCGTCGCCCCGTTCGACTGGCAGCCCGGCTGGGAGTTCGTGCTGAGGCGCGGTTAGTAGCGAACGCCGTGCTCGACGTAGAACTTGAGCAGCGTCAGCGCCTCGCCCCACCCGGTCGCGCAGTCGACGAAGCCGTCCCAGCCTTCGGGCGTGTCCGGGTAGCCGTGCTCGCGTAGCCGCACCGCCGTCCCGTCGACGTGCTCCTCGAGGTCGACCTCGACCGTCGTCCCGCCGAGCTTCGCCTGCCACTGGAAGACGTAGCGCGCGGGTCGCGTCGCCTCGAGCACGGGTCCCCAGTCCTCGCCGGTGAACGCGTCCGGGCCCCAGTCGACCCAGCGCCAGCGCATCTCGCCGCCGGGTCGCGCGTCGACCTCGGCTCCGGTCGTGAACCACGCGTCGAGCTCGTCCGCCTGCGTGAGTGCGTCGTACACGCGCTCGCGCGGGGCACGTACGACGATGGCGAAGCGGATCTCGGGAACGGCCGTCAAGTGGAGAGCACGGGTGCGGTCGAGCCCTCCTCGACCACGATCCACCCGTCGAACTCGTCGAGCTTCCACGGGGCGTTCAGGGGCACCGTCGCCGAGCCGCCGTCGTCCGTCGCGAAGCTCCCGCAGAACGCCACGGGCTCGCCGCCCCTCGTGAGCCAGAGCTCGTACGGCCTTCCGCTCGCCGGCGGGCGCGAGCCCCTCGATCTCCATCTCCATCGGCCAGTTCCCGGCGGCGTCGAGCTCGAAGACGGTGAGCGTCGCCGCGGCTCCCTCGTCGCCGTCATCTGGACGACGAAGTCGACGGCCTGCGCCTCGTCGCTGCCGCCGACCGCGACTCCGAGCGCGAAGGATGCGACCGCGAGCGCCGCGGCGACCGCGAGCAGGACGCCTCGGCGCCTCCGGCGACCGAGCGGGACGACCGGCGCTCGCGCGGGCGCCTCGGGTGGCGGGCCTGCCGCGACGAGCAGCTCGTGCACGCGACGAAGCCGCTCGCGCTCGTCCGCCTCGAGGCCTGAGCCCACGAGAGCCTCGAAGTCCGGGCCCCGCTCGCTCACCGAAGCTCCCCCTCCAACACGTCCGCGAGCCGCGCCAGCGCGCTTCTCGTCCGTGTCTTCACCGTGCCGAGCGGGATGCCGAGGGAGTCCGCGATCTCGCTCTGCGAGAGCCCGCGCCAGTACGCGAGCTCGATGACCGGGCGCTCGTGCTCGGGGAGGACCTCGAGCGCGCGATGCACGCGCCACGCCTGCCACGCCCCCTCGGCGTGGTCGGCGGGGTCGGGCTCGCGGCCGGGGCCGTCGGCGAGCTCTGCCACCGGCTCCGGTGTCCGGCGGAGCCCGTCCGTGATCGCATTCCTCGCGACGGTGTAGAGCCACGGTGCCCCGGCTCCACGCGTACGGTCGAAGGTCCGCGCCGAGCGCCAGATCGCGACGAACGCCTCCTGCGACGCGTCCTCGGCGCGCCCGCGATCCCCGAGCCGCCGGAGCGCGAGGCCGAGAACGGCTCGCGAGTAGCGCGTGTAGAGCTCCTCGAATGCCGACCGGTCGCCGTCGGCGATGCGCTCGATCAGCTCGCCGTCGCTCTCAGCCCCTCGTTGCACCAGCGTCATTGTCGCGACTGGGCGTCTCGTCCTGGGAGCTGGAAGTGCGAGCGCCTCGGTCACGCTCTGACCTACGGGCGGGCGCTCGCTTTGGTTTGGGCGAGGGCGAGGCAAGCCTCGCCCCTACACGGCCTCGAAACGAGCGGCGACCGCGTCCCAGTCGACCACGTTCCACCAGGCGGCGAGGTAGTCGGGGCGTCGGTTCTGGTAGTTGAGGTAGTAGGCGTGCTCCCAGACGTCGATGCCGAGGAGCGGCACGTGGCCTCTCCATGAGCGGCGAGTCCTGGTTCGCGGTCGAGTACGCCTCGAGGCCGGAGCCGTTCCAGACGAGCCACGTCCAGCCGCTGCCGAAGCGCGTCACGCCGTTCTTCGTCGCCTGCTCCTTGAACGCGTCGAAGCCGCCGAAGGTCGAGTCGATCGCCTCCGCGAGCGCGCCGCGCGGCTCGCCGCCCCCGTTCGGGCCCATGATCGCCCAGAAGAGCGAGTGGTTCGCGTGCCCGCCGCCGTTGTTGCGCACGGCCGTGCGCTTGTCCTCGGGGAGCGAGTCGAGGCTCTCGAGCACGTCCTCGACGGCCGGTCCGCCCACTCCGTTCCTTCGAGCGCCTTGTTCGCGTTGTCACGTAGGCCTGCGTGGTGCTTGTCGTGGTGGATCTCCATCGTGCGCGCGTCGATGTGCGGCTCGAGCGCGCCGAAGTCGTACGGAAGATCGGGAACGCTGTACGCCATCTTCGGGCTCCTCTCGTCGGTGCTCTACTGGCGGGTCGCGGTCGGGGGGAAGGATATGCTCAGCGCCGATGACGACGACCTTCGTGGAGATCGGGCCCCGCGAGCTGAAGCGGACGCTCTACGAGCTCGACGGCATCTCGCGCACGACGATCGACGCCCATTACCGGCTGTACCAGGGCTACGTCACGAAGCGGAACGAGATCCTCTCGCGGCTGGATTCGGTCGACCTCGACGGCGCGAACCAGGTGTACTCCGACGTGCGCGCGCTCAAGCTCGATCTCACCTTCGCGGTGGGCGGGATCAAGAACCACGAGCTCTACTTCGAGCACCTCGGCGGCGGCGGCGGCGACCCCGAAGGCGCCATCGGCGGGCTGATCGAGCGTGATTTCGGCTCGGCCGGAAGGTGGCGCGAGGATCTGAAGGCGACGGGGCTGGCGGGCCGCGGCTGGGCCTGGACGGCCTACGACTGGGACGAGCGCCGCCTCTTCAACTACATCGGCGACGCCCAGAACACGTTCCCCGTGTGGAACGCGACGCCGCTCGTCGCGCTCGACGTCTACGAGCACGCGTACTTCCTCGACTACCAGACCGACCGCGGCGCCTACATCGAGGCCTTCCTCCGGAACCTCGACTGGCGCGTCGTGAACGGCTGGATCTCGGCCTACCGAATACCTGTCGATTAGCCGATGATCGAGGCGCTCGCCGTCGTGGGCGGGTACCTCCTCGGCGCGCTGCCGTTCGGCTACTGGCTGCCGCTGCTCATTCGTGGTGACGACATCCGCACGCACGGCAGCGGGAACGTCGGCGCGACGAACGTCTTCCGCGTGTACGGGAAGTGGCTCGGGTCGGCGGTCGCGTTCCTCGACCTCGCGAAGGGCTTCGCGGCCGCGGCGCTCGGTCTCTGGGTCGGAGGCGCGCTGCTCGGAGTCGTGTGCGGCGCGGCGGCGATGGCCGGCCACGCGCGGCCCGTCTTCCTCCGCTTCCAGAAGGGCGGGAAGATGGTCGCGACCGCGGGCGGCGCCTTCTTCGCGCTCGCCCCGCTCGCGACGCTCTGCTGCGTCGGCGTCTGGCTCGTGGTCTTCGTGGCCACGCGCTATGCGTCGCTCGCGTCGATCCTGACCGCGTTCGCGCTCGTCGGCTTCGTGCTCCTGTTCGGCTACGACTGGTCGGTCGTCGCGTTCGCGGCGGCAGGGACGGTCGCGATCATCCTCCTCCACCGCCACAACCTCAGCCGGCTCGTGCACGGCACCGAGCACCGTTTCGAGCTGCGGCGCCCGCGGCGGGCCTAGAGGCTTACTCGCCCAGCCAGGCTGCGAGCGTCGTCTGGCGCGCGCTCGCGCGCGCCGTTCTGGAGCTCCGACCGGAGCTCGCCGACCGTCCCGAAGCGCTCGGCGAGGACGTCGTGGATGTGGATCGTCTCGAAGTTGACCTGCTTCGAGAGGAGGAAGTCGTCGTCGTCGAGCTGGGGGAGGGCTTCGAGCGCATCGCGTAGCGCGTGGCGCACGGAGTCCTCGACGAAGCGCGGCTGGAGGTGCGCGTGCTCGACGACGAAGAGCTCGTCGGGCCGCTTGAGCAGGTCGTAGATCGGCGCGCTCATCGAGCGCTCGACGACGTCCACGAGTGCCTCGGCGTCGATGTCCTGCTCCGTGCCGACGAAGAGCGTTCCGCGACCTCGCTGGTTGTGGGTCGCGATCGGGACGAGCTCGAGGATCTTCTCGATGTCGCCGGAGTCGAACCCGGCCTCGAGCAGCCGCTCGTTCGCGCGGTTCCGGACGAGGCCCTGCGCGCACGGGCACGCGTTGATGCCGGTCGCCTCGACGCCGACCGCGCGGCGCGTGCCCTTCTCGGACGCCGCCGCGATGCCGCACAGCGTCACCATCTCCTGCGTCTTGAGGCCCGTCACCGGAGTGCGGCGGTTGATCGGCCACTGCGCGCGGATCCACACCTCCGCCTTCAGCGCCTCCTGGCGCTCGACGACGCGGCTCGCGATCTGCTCCGCGAGCACCTCGACGAGCATGCCCTCGCGCTCGACGACGAGCTCGATCGCCTCCTCGAAGAGCTCCGGGAAGCGCGACATGTGCACGCCCTTCTGGTCGGCGGCGAGGTCGACGGTGCAGTCGATGACGGCCGCCATGACCGTCTCCGCGTCGCCCCGGCGGATGCGAACCGCCTTCTGCACCCCGGTGACGCCGGCGCGCGAGAGCGCGAGCGCGATCTCGGGCGGCGATGCCTGCAGATCCTCGTGGATCCGGACGTCGGTCACGCGGCCACCGTACCAATCCCGATGGCCTCGCTCGCCCCACACACCCCCAGGGGCACTCCCGTGTCCCTAGTTCTACCCACAACTTGTGAACCGCTAGCGGGGGCCGTCTCCGAGCGAGCTGTGCGGTGTGTGTGTGTTGTAGTGGGTGAGCCAGTGTGGCAGGGCTGCGGCTCGTTCGTGGTGTGAGCGGTAGACGAGCCCGTATGCCCACTCTCGGGCCATCGTTTGGTGGAAGCGTTCGACTTTGCCGTTGGTGCGCGGCCGGTACGGCCTGGTCGTGATGTGCTCGATCGCATGCCGGGTGAAGAGCTCGCGCAGGGCGCGGCTTCTGACGTAGGTGAAGGCGTTGTCGGTCATCACCCGTTTGGCCTCGATGCCGTGCGCGGCGTAGAAGGCGAGCGCGCGCTCGAGGAAGGCGACGGCGGTCGGCGAGCGCTCGTCGGCGTGCACCTCCGCGTAGGCGAGACGCGAGTGGTCGTCGACGACCGCGTGCACGTAGTCGACGCCTTTGCGCGGGCGGCGACGTGCCGCCGTCGTCGAGCGATCGCCCGTCACGCGATGCCCCGGCTCGAAGTAGCGGACGTAGCGGGAGCAGTCGACGTGCAGGAGATCGCCGGGACAGGGCCACTCGTAGCGGTTGGCGGGCTCTCGAGGCGGGCGCTCGGGTCGCGAGAGCCCGAAGCGGTGGAGCACCTTCCACACCGTCGAGTGGGAGTAGCCGGTCGCGCCCGCCACGAGCCTGGGTCCCCAGCCGGTCTTGCGCCGGCACTCACAGATCGCGTGCTCCGCCTCAGCGGCGAGTCGCCGCGGGCTCGACCGCGGCCGGCTCGAGCGGTCGAGCAGGCAGGCGAGGCTTCGCCGTTGGCGAGCGCCCGCCTCGTGCCAACGACTCCACCAACGATGCGCGGTCGCAGGCGAGACGTTGAAGCCCGCGGCAGCCTTCCTGATAGAGCTCCCGCTGGCGATCGCGAGCACGAGCTCGCGGCGCCCAGCGAGTCCGAGCTTGGCGTTACGGTGGACGTGCATCTGGCCCTCCTTCTGGCCGACGTCTGGGCAGACGCACAGCCTGGAAGGGGGGCCGGATCACACCCTCAACCGTTCACAACCTGTGTGGGCGCGACACCTACACGAACGGTATCGAGGAAGGCACTACGCGTGGATCACGATTGTGCGCCGAATTCCCGGCGCGGCCCGCGAGAGCCGTCTAGCGGAGAAGCCGCGACAGCCGCCGGTCCTTGAGCAGCCGCCCGCCGGTCTGGCAGGTCGGGCAGTAGAAGATCGTGTGCTCCTCGAAGTCGACGCGCGCGATCGGCGTCCCGCACTGCGGGCACGGCTCGCCGAGGCGGTTGTGGATCACGTAGATCGCCTTGTCGCCCTTGCCGCGGAGTCGGAGCTCGAGGGCGCGCTCGAGATCCTCGTGGATCGTCGCGGCCAGGCGCTCGGTCTCTTCGTCCGACAACTCCGTCGACGCCTTGAACGGCGACAGCCGCGCGCGGAGCAGGATCTCGTTCGCGTGCGCACGCCCGATCCCCGCGAGCGCCCGCTGGTCGCGCAGCAGCGGATGCAGCTGACGCCGCTCGCGACCGAGGATCTCGCCCAGGGCCGCGGCGTCGAGCTCGAGCGCGTCCGGCCCGAGATGCCCGAGATCGTCCTCCAGCTGCTGACGGCGTCACGAGCCACACGCCGGCGCGCTTCTTCTTCCCGGCCTCGGTGAGCACGAGCTCGGCGCCGCCTTGAAAGCGGAGCCGGAACATCGGCCTCTTCGGCCCCTTCGCGCCCGGGTCGAGGTAGCGCAGCCGGCCCGCGCTCATCAGGTGCACGCGCAGGACGAGATCGTCCTCCTCGGTCGGGAAGAGCAGGTTCTTGCCGCGTCGCTCCGCCCCCTCGAGCCGTCGCCCCTCGAGCGCCGAGAGCGGCGGGTCGATCGTCTTCAGCGTCGCCACGTGCGCGGGCCCGGCGCGCTCGATCGGGCGGGCGGAGACGAGCGGGTCGAGCTCCCGCACCCACGCCTCGACCTCGGGCAGCTCAGGCATCGGCGGTCGCCGCGAGGGGAGGGGCATGGTCGCGCACGGCATCGTCCATCCGACCGAGCGAACGGACCGGCGAGAGGACGAGCGGGAGGAAGCTCAGCGATCCCGCGAGCGCGCCGACCCACAGCGTCGGGCGGAGCCCGATCACGGACGCGAGCACGCCGCCGGTGAGCGAGCCGAGCGGGATCACGCCCCAGACGATGAACCTCCGTGTCGCGTTCAGGCGCCCGAGCATGCGGTCGGGCGTGACCGCCTGCTGGAACGAGAGCCCGGTGACGTTGAACACGATCCCCGCGAAGGTAACCACCATCAGCCCCGCGACGATGAACGGGATCGGCTGCGACTGCGGCGCGGCGGGGATCAGCACGAACGCGGGGCCGAACAGAAGCGCCGCGCCGACGAGCGTCCGGCCGACCGGGAGCCGTCGTCGAGATCCGGCTGGAGGCGACCGCGCCGACGACCCAGCCGATGTTGGACAGCCCGAGCATGAGCCCGATCGCCTGCGCCGACAGCCCCAGGTCGCGCACGGCGTACACGAGGAAGATCGAGATCACCATCATGTTGAAGAAGTTCGACAGCGCGACGGTGATCGCGATCGCGCGCCAGAGCGGGTGCCCGAGGAGGTAGCGCAGGCCCTCGGCGATCTCGCGGCGCATGCTCGGCGCCTCCGCCGGCTCCGGTTGCTCCTCCTCGCGCCGGATGCGGAAGACGAACGCAGCCGAGCCGACGAAGCTGATCGCGTTGAGCAGGATCGCGTACGGGGCCGTGATCGCGGCGATGAGCACGCCGGCGAGCCCGGGGCCGGCGAGCTGGGCGGCCGAGCGGCTGATCTCGAGCTTCGAGTTGCCCTCGAGCAGGCTCTCGCGCTCGACGAGCGACGGGAGATACGACTGATAGGCGACATCGAAGAAGACCGTGCCCACGCCCACGAGGAAGCCGACCGCGTAGAGCTGCCAGATCGTGAGCGCGTCGAACAGGTAGGCGACCGGGATCGACGCGAGGAGCACTGCGCGGAAGACGTCGGCGAGCACGAGGATCGGCTTCCGCCGCAGCCGGTCGACCCACACGCCCGCCGGAAGCGCGAAGAGCAGGAACGGCAGGTACTCGAACACCCCGAGCAGCGCGACCTCGAAGGCGCTCGCGTCGAGGACGAGGATCGCCGCGAGCGGCATCCCGAGCAGGGTGATCTGCGTCCCGAACTGGCTGATCGTCTGCGCGGACCAGAGCCGGAGGAAGTCCGCGTGCCGCCAGAGGCCGCCGCGCGGCCAGAGGTCACGCACCGGCGGGCTCGGCTCCCGGTGCGGCTGTCGCAGGCGGCGCCGGCTGCGTGTCGTCGACCGGCTCGGGCATGTCGTGCAGGTGGCGCTGCGGCGAGAACACGATCCACAGGATCGCGAGTCCGCCCCCGATGCTGCCGATGACGATCGTCTCGCGGAGGCCGACCCAGGAGCCCAGGGCACCGCCGACGAGCGCGCCGATCGGAATGGTTCCCCAGACGATGAAGCGCATCACGGAGTTCATCCGCCCTTGCAGCCGCGGCGGGCAGATCGCCTGCCGGTAGCTCACCTGGATGATGTTGTAGACGACGATCGAGAAGCCGGAGATGAGTACCGCGCCGACGAGGAAGGGAATCGCCTCGTTCCCGGCAGGCGCGAAGGCGATCAGCAGCGACGACGGCCCCGAGAGCGCCCCGACGGCGATGGTGGTCGGGCCGATGCCGAAGCGCCTCGACAGTCGCATCGCGGAGAAGGCGGCGGCGAACGAGCCGACGCTTCCGATCGAGAAGGCGATTCCGATGACCGCCGGCGAGACCTCGAGGTCGCGCACGAGGTACACGAGGGCGATCGCGAACACGACGTTCGAGAAGAAGTTGGAGGTTCCCGTGCAGCCCGCCTGCGCGCGCAGGTTCGGGTTGCCGAGCACGAAGCGAAGCCCTTGCTTCAGCTCCGTCACGAGGCTCGTCTTGCGGCCGTCGACCGTCTCCCTGGCCGGAGCCTCCTCGTGCCTGCGTATCCCCAGGACGAAGAGCCCCGAGCCGAGAAAGCTGATCGCGTCGACGAGCACCGCGAAGGGCGCCGTGAAGATCTGCACCAACCCGCCCGCGAGGCCCGGCCCGCCGACCTGGGCCGCGGACCGGCTGATCTCGAGCTTCGAGTTGCCGTCGATGATCTGGTCGCGCTCGACGAGCGAGGGCACGTACGCCATGTACGCGACGTCGAAGAAGACGGTGCAGATGCCGACGAGGAAGGCGACGACGAAGAGCTGCCAGATCGTCAGCGCGTCCGCGACGAACGCGATCGGCACGGTGGCGAGCAGGACGAAGCGCCCGAGGTCGCCGACGATGAGGATCGGCCGCCGCGGCAGGCGGTCGACCCACACGCCGGCGGGGAGCGTGAAGAGGAGGAACGGGAGGAACTCGATCGTCGCGAGGGCCGCGACCTCGAACGGGCTCGCGTCGAGCTCGAGGATCGCGACGAGCGGGAGCGCGAGCACGCCGATCTGCGACCCGAACTGGCTGATCGTCTCGGCGGACCAGAGCTTGAGGAAGTCCGGGTGCCGCCACAGGCCGCCGTGTGGCCAGAGCCGCATCGGTCAGGAAGCGCGTCTCGTCGGCGGGTGTCCACGCGTCGCCCACGCCCGGCACCGCCGCTCCCGCCTCCGTCTGCACCGGCTCGTCCTCGACCGGCTCGGGCATCTCGCGCAGGTGGCGCTGCGGCGAGAAGACGAGCCAGAGGAACGACAGCCCGCTGCCGAGCGCGCCGATGACGAGCGTCTCGCGCAGGCCGACCACGGTCCCGAGCGCGCCGCCCGCCAGCCCGCCCACCGGGATCGTGCCCCAGACGATGAAGCGCATGACCGAGTTCATGCGGCCCTGGAGCCGCGGCGGGCAGATCGCCTGGCGGTAGCTGACCTGCGTGATGTTGTAGACGATCACGCAGAAGCCGAGGACGAGGCTCCCAACGATGAGCGACGGGTACGGGAACGCCTCCGGCGCGAGCGCCATCGCGAGGAACGCAGGGCCCTCGAGGAGCGTCACCGCGATCGACGTCGGCCCGATGCCGAAGCGGCCCGAGATCCGCCTCGAGGTCAGCGCGGCGGCGAGCGATCCGATGCTGGCGACCGAGAGCAGGATCCCGATCGCTCCCGGCGACAGGCCGAGCTCGCGGACGAAGAAGACGAGGATGATCGAGAAGCCGAGCGTGAAGAAGAGGTTCCCCGTCGCCGTGCATCCCGCCTGAGCCCGGAGGTTCGGGTTGCCGAACACGAAGCGCAGTCCCTCCTTGAGCTCCACCCACATGCTCGTTCGCTTGCCGTCGACCTGCGCGCGCTCCGGGGCCTCCTCGTGCTTCCGGATCCCGAGGACGAAGAGACCGGAGCCGAGGAAGCTGATCGCGTCGATCAGCACGGCGTACGGGGCGGTGAAGATCTGGACGAGCCCACCCGCGAGGCCCGGGCCGCTGATCTGGGCGACCGAGCGGCTGACCTCCATCTTCGAGTTGCCCTCGATGAGGTGGTCGCGGTCGACGAGGGACGGCAGGTACGACTGGTACGCGACGTCGAAGAAGACCTGGCACGTGCCGACCAGGAAGCCGACGACGAACAGCTGCGCCGAGCGTCAGCGCATCGGCGATGTAGGCGGCCGGGATCGTCGCCAGGAGCGCCGCGCGACCGAAGTCTCCGGCGATGAGGATCGGGCGCCGGCGCAGCCGGTCGACCCAGACTCCCGCGGGGAGCGTGAAGAGGATGAACGGCAGGAACTCGACCGTCCCGAGCGCCGCGACCTCGAACGCGCTCGCATCGAGGACGAGGATCGCGACGAAGGGGAGCGCGAGCCCGCCGATCTGCGACCCGAACTGGCTGATCGTCTCGGCGGACCAGAGCTTGAGGAAGTCCGGGTGCCGCCAGAGGCCGCCTCTCGGCCAGAGGCTACGCATCGTCTTCCCTCGGCGGGAGGTCGGTCCCGGACCGGAACATCGCGAACGCGAGGATGTGGAGATCGCCTTCCGGATCGGCCGCGCCGTGGAAGTCGGCGACTAGGCGGTTCAGTCGCTTCTGGAAGCGGAGGATGTCCTTGGGCGCGAGCCGCATGCGCACGATCCCCGACTCGCCCTTCTCGTGACCGCTCGCCGCGATCGCCTCGTCCGCGGCCTGGCGGAGCATCATCGCCGTGATCCCGCCGCCGCGGAGCTCCTCGGGCACCGACTCGTCGGCGCTCTTGAGGACGAACAGGCGCGCGACGCGGCCGTAGTACTTCTCCGTGAGCGCACGCACCTTTCTCGTCCGGACGACGCGCACGAGCCCGGCTTTCTCGAGCACCTTCAGGTGGTGGCCGATCGTCCCCTTCGGGATCCCGAGCGCGGTCGCGAGCTCGGTCGTGCTCGCCGCGCGCTGGTTCAGCAGCGCGATGATCCGCCCGCGCGTCGGCTCGGCGACGGCGCGCAGCCGCTCCGGCTCCTCGATGGTGAGGACGTCGTCGAGGTCGTAGTCGGGAAAACGGTCGATGATCGCCGAACATACGGGAAATCCCGACCATTCGCAAGCCGATTTGTCCGCAACGAGCGGGCAAGGGTCAGACCCGGGTCATGTCCCGAACGGCCGAGTAGGGTGCCGACGCGATGGACGCGATGGACGCGATCGTGGTCGAGGTCACGCGGGGCGAGGTCGTCGAGGCGCGGCACCGGGCGCACGCCGTCGCGGTCTCGGGCGGTGAGATCGTCGGCCAGGCCGGCGACCCGTTTCACGTCACGTACTTCCGCAGCTCGGCGAAGCCGATCCAGGCGCTTCCGGTCGTCCGCGCCCGCCCCGACCTCGACGACGCCGAGATCGCGATCGCCTGCGCGTCCCACCTCGCGCGGCCGGAGCAGCTCGCGCCGGTGCGGTCGCTCCTCGCCAAGGCCGACGCCACCGAGGACGACCTCGAATGCGGCCCCGAGCCCACGCGGCTCGAGCACAACTGCTCCGGGAAGCACGCGGGGCTCATCGCGCTCTGCCGCACGCGCGGCTGGCCGGTCGCGGGCTACCGCCTCCCCGAGCACCCGTGCCAGCAGGCGCTCCTGGCCGAGGTCGCGGCCGCGGCCGAGGTGGGCGCGGAGACGATGCCGACGGCCGCCGACGGCTGCGGCATCGTCACTTTCGGGCTGCCGCTCGAGCGCATGGCGCACGCGTTCTCCCGACTCGAGACTTTCGAAGAAGGCGCGCGGGTCGCGTCGGCGATGCGCGCGCATCCGGAGCTGATCCGCGGCCCGGGCGCGGCCGACACGACGCTCATGCAGACCCTGCCGGGCTGGATCGCGAAGGGCGGCGCCGAGGGGCTCCTCTGCGCGGCGAGCTCCGACGGCCTCGGCGTCGCGCTGAAGATCGAGGACGGCGCCATCCGCGCCGCGCGGGCCGCCGTCGCCGCCTTCCTCTCGCGGCTCGGGATCGAGACGGGCGAGCTCGGCGACGTGCCGGTGCGCAACTCCCGCGGCGAGGTCGTCGGCGAGCTGCGCGCGTCCTGAGGGGACATGTCCGCCGCGGCCGGGTCGGTTGTGGAAAAGGTGTCAGACACGGACCCTTGTCCAAATTGGTCAAGTCGGACTACGATGCGCGCGCTTGTTGGTGGAGAGCCGGAGCGGCAGGCGGGCCGGCTCGAGCGCAGTGGCAGTGGCAGTCCCCGAGGTCGGTGTCATTCGAGCGCGAGAGGAGAGGGCCCCCACATGCTGTCCGTCGAAATCGCTCTCCCGGAGGTCGAGGAGCTTCAGCGTCTCATCGAGCTGGGCTTCGAGCGCGGCTTCCTCACGTACGACGAGATCGTGTCCGGCCTCGACGAGGTCGAGCTCACGAAGGAGCAGGTCGAGGACTTCTACACGTACCTGATCGACCACTCGATCGAGTTGGTCGAAGGCGTCGAGCACAAGGCGCTGCCGCACGAGGAGCCGCCGCCGGTCGAGGACGACAAGACCGCGCCGAAGCTCGACCTCTCGGTCGAGCCCTCGCTCGACTCGCTGCGGCTCTACCTGCGTGAGATCGGCAAGGTGCCGCTCCTGACCGCCGACCAGGAGGTCACGCTCGCGAAGCGCATCGAGCGCGGCGACATGGACGCGAAGCAGCACATGATCGAGGCGAACCTCCGGCTCGTCGTCTCGATCGCGAAGGGCTACCTCGGCCGCGGGCTCTCGTTCCTCGACCTGATCCAGGAGGGATCGCTGGGGCTCATTCGCGCCGTGGAGAAGTTCGACTACCGCAAGGGCTTCAAGTTCTCGACCTACGCGACGTGGTGGATCAGGCAGGCGGTGACCCGCGCGATCGCGGACAAGGCGCGCACCATCCGGATCCCGGTGCACATGGTCGAGAAGCTGAACAAGGTCGTGCACATCGAGCGCCAGCTCGTCCAGCGCCTCGGCCGCGAGCCGCTCCCGGAGGAGATCGCCGAGGAGCTCGAGATCCACACGGACGAGGTGCGCGAGATCCTCCGCATGTCGCAGCTGCCGATCTCGCTGGAGAAGCCGATCGGCGAGGACGAGGACTCGAACCTCGGCGACTTCGTCCCGGACGAGTCGGCCGAGTCGCCGTTCGACACCGCTTCGCTCTCGCTCCGGCGGGAGGACGTCGAGCTTGCGCTGTCCGCGCTTCCCGAGCGGGAGCGGCGGGTCATCGAGCTTCGCTACGGGCTCGACGGCTCGCAGCCGTGCACGCTCGAGGAGGTGGGGCGCACGTTCGGCGTCACGCGCGAGCGCATCCGCCAGATCGAGAACAACACGCTGAAGAAGCTCGAGTCGCTGCCCGAGGCGCAGGGCCTCAAGGACTGCGTATAGGGCGAGGCTTGCCTCGCCCTCGCCGAAGCTACGCGGGCAGCAGTCCCGCCTCGCCGAGCGCCGCGAGCACGCGCTCGCGGATCTCGCTCTGGATCTGTGCGACGTTCGAGCCGGGCGGCGCGTAGCCGACGACGTTCAGCCAGACGAGCTTCTCGGCGACGTCGCCGACCTGAACCGAGATGCCGTCGGCGCCGACCACCTTCGACGCAGCCTCCTCGGTTACGCGTCGGGCCTCGTCGAGCGACGCGCCGATCGCGACCGGGACCTGGACTGTGAGGATCCGCCTCGGGTCCCCGACCGACCGGTTGACGATGACGGAGGAGCCATCATCTGGTTCGGGACGAAGACGTGGCGGTCCTCGTCCGTGATGAGCTTCGTGTAGCTGAGCGAGATCTCGGAGACGACACCCGTGTGCTCGCCGACGCTGATGCGGTCGCCGAGGCGCACCGGCTGCGTGAAGGCGAGCAGGACGCCGGAGCCGAGGTTGCCGAGCGGCGTCGACAGCGCGAGCCCCGCGATGAGCGCGAGGACGGCGCTCGACGCGAGGAACGCGCGCGCGACCTCCTCCGTCACGGGGAAGATCGAGAGCACGTTCCAGGTTCCGAGCAGCACGACGAGCGCGACGACGACCCGCAGGAGGAAGCTGAACGTCGTCCGCCGCCGGGCGGCGACCGCGGGGTCGCGCTCGGCGAGCCTGCGTCTCGTAGCGGTCGAACGCGAAGCGGAGACGCGAAGCGCACCGCGATCGACGATCCCGAGCCAGATCGCGGCGACGACGAGTGCCTTCACGAGCATTCGAGTCCATGCGGTCGCCTACTCGCTCGCGAGGACGCGCGCCTTGGCGGCCGCGTACTCCTCGTCCGTCAGCTCGCCGCGTGCGTGGAGGTCGGCCAGGCTCGCGAGCGTCGACGAAAGGTCGGCTCCCGCGGTCGAGGCCGCTGGCGGCCGCGGCTGCGCCGCGCGCTCGCGCATCGAGCCCCACCAGGCCGAGAGCCTCTCGCGCGCCTCGTCCAGCGTGGCCGTTCCGGAGCCGCTCGGGAACTCGTGCAGCGTCTGGCGGCGCGTGACCTCGATCCACGCTGCACCGAGCGCGACCAGTACGAGCACGAGCAGGAAGCGCGTGAAGTCGGCGACCTCGCCCGCGACGAGCAGGATCAGCCCGACGGCTGCGAGCCCCATGTACGCCCACGCCCGCTGGCGCACCAGCGGCGCGAGGAAGCGGCGCGCGCCGACCGCGCGCGGCGCGGGGCCCGCGACCCAGGCGGCGACGAGGAAGAGCACGCCGACGACGATCAGTGACCGGTACGAGTCGCGGAGGAGCGAGGTGAGGATGTCCCACGCGTTGCCTGCCGCGGTCTGGGCGTCCGTCTCCGAGACGAGCTCGTTCACGATGTAGTTCCCGACGAGGTTCACGGCGACGAGCCCGACGACGCCGACGAGGACGAGCGCGACGCCGATCCTGCGCACCGCGCGCCGGCGGTCGCCGGCGAGCCAGATGGCGAGCGCGAGCAACGCGATCGTGAGGAGCGGGAGGAACCATGCGAGCGCGTTCAGGACCTGAAACGCGTCCTGGGCGGTGTCGAGCTCGTCCGAGCGCAGGATCTCGATCCGGCCGACGTCCTCGGGCAGGTTGTCCTCGACCTGTTGCCGGATTCCGACCCGGTCGGCGGCCTCGAGCACGAGCGTTTCGAGGTCGAGCGCCACGATGCCGCCCTCGGTCGAGACCCGCTCGCCGTCGCCCTCGAGCACCGCGACGAGCGTCCGGTGGGTCTCCTCGAGCGTCGCCGCCCACAGGCGTTGCAGGCGCGGCTGCTCGAGCGCGCGGGTGACGATGGTGTACGAGGCCTCGCGGAGCCCGGCCGCGGCCGGGCCGGAGAGGTTCTTGAAGTCCTCCGGGAGCTGCGTCTTGATCTCCTCGTCGACGTCCACGTTGTCGAAGAGCTCGTCGACCGCCCGGGTCGCGACTGCCTGCCGGATGGCGTCGTCCTCGATCAGCTCGGTGCTCGTGTCCACGAAGACGTCGGTGTTGAGCGCGACCCGGTCGACCCAGACGGCGAACGACGAGAGGACGAGGAGGAGGGCCGCGAGGACGAGGACGACCCACGACGCGGTCGCGCGGCCCCGGCGTCTCGGAGCAGGCGACGCGGAAGCTTCGGTGTCGCTCATGACAGCGCGCGGACCCTAGCGAGCGGCGTCGGGGGCCGCGCCGCCCTCGAGGAACCGCGCGTGCAAGGCGCGGACCGCGCTCGCGACCTCGTCGCTTCCGACGAGACAGGTGATCTTGATCGGCGACGTCGAGATCAGCCGCAGGTTGATCCCCTCCTCCGCGAGCGTCCGGAACATCTGCGCGGCGACGCCCGGGTGCGTGCGCATCCCCGCACCGATCAGCGACACCTTGCCGAGGTCCTCGACCTCCTCGATCTCGATCGCCCCGATCGACTCCTGCGCCTTCTCGAGCGCGCGGCGCGTCGGCTGAACGTCCTCCTGCGGCACCGAGAACGAGAGCTCCGCGGCTCCGTGCACGGCGTTCTGGAGGATCGTGTCCACGCTGACGTGCTCTCCGGCGACCGCCTCGAAGATCGCGGCCGCGACCCCTGGCCGGTCGGGCACGCCGCGGAGCGTGAACAGCACCTCGTCCTCGGAGTGCGTGACCGCCGAGATGATCGGCTCCTCCATGCCCGCGACGTCCTGGACCCAGGTTCCGGGCTCCTCCGAGAATGTCGAGCGCGCGTGGATGCGGACATCGTGCCCGCGCGCGAGCTCGACCGCACGCAGAGCGAGCACGCGCGCGCCGGACGCGGCCATCTCCAGCATCTCCTCGTACGAGACGGTCTCGAGCTTCCGCGCGGCCGGGACGATGCGCGGGTCGGCGCTGAAGACGCCGCTGACGTCGGAGTAGATCTCGCACGAGGCTCCGAGGGTTGCCGCGAGCGCGACCGCGGTGAGGTCGCCGGCGCCCCGCCCGAGCGTCGTGATGTCCATCGTGTCGCGCGAGAAGCCCTGGAAGCCGGCGACGAGGACGATCTTCCCGGCGTCGAGCGCCTCGAGGATGCGCACCGGCGTGATCTGGCGGATCTTGGCGCGCGTGTGGACGGCGTCGGTGAGGATCCCGGCCTGCGAGCCGGTGAACGAGACCGCCTCCTGCCCGAGGTCGTGCACCGCCATCGCGACGAGCGCGCACGCGACGCGCTCGCCGGTCGAGAGCAGCATGTCGAGCTCCCGCGGGTGCGGATGCGGCGAGACCTCGCCCGCGAGCTCGAGCAGCGTGTCCGTCGTCTTCCCCATTGCGGAGACGGTCCCGACCACCCGGACGCTGCGCTCGTGCGCCTCGACGAGCCGACGCGCGACGTGCCGGATCTTGTCCGGGTCGGCCACGGACGAGCCGCCGAACTTCATGACGACGGTCTCCTGCGCGGGCTCTGGTACGGCGTGCACGGGGAGATTGTGGCTGGCTCGGGGGTCGAACGCGATGCGCGGCGTTACCTGAGCTCGATCGTCATCCCTTCGTGTGCAGCGAGCGGAGCGGCGCCGCCACCCGCCCCGTCCCAGAGCTCGGAGGCGCGCTCCGTGAGCCGCTCGACCTCGGCGTCGCTGCGGTCCGGATCATGGTGGAAGAGCACGAGGCGGCCGACGTCCGCCTTGCGCGCGAACTCGACGGCGTGCGCGACGCTCGAGTGACCCCAGCCGACACGCTCCGCGTACTCGTCTTCCGTGAATTGGCTGTCGTGGAGCAGGACGTCGACGCCCGCAGCGAGCGCGTGGCCGGAGATCCAGTCCGGGTCGAGCTCGGCGAGCTCGACGCCCATGACCGGCTCGTGGTCCGGAATGAAGGCGAGCGAGCCTCGAGCCGCCTCCAGCCGATAGCCGACGGTGGAGCCCCGGTGCGACACGGGGAGCGAGAGCACCTGCACCTCCCCGAGCCTCCAGGGCTCGTCCGGCACGTCGTGGAAGTGGATCGCGGCCGGGATGTCCGCGAGGTCCACCGGGAACAGCGGAGGGGAGAAGGACCGGGCGATCCGCTCCTCCAGTGAGTGGACGGGCGACGGCGGCCCCCAGATGTGGATCTCGCGTCCTTCGTCCCACAGCGGCGCGAAGAAGCGGAGGCCCTCGAGGTGGTCGAGATGCAGGTGGGTGAGCAGCACGTGGATCTGCGCCCTGGGGTCGAGCTCGCCACCGAGCCGCCTGATGCCCGTGCCGGCGTCGAGGATCAACACGACGTCGTTGCCGCTCCGGACCTCGACGCACGTGGTATTCCCGCCGTAGCGGACGGTCTCCTCGCCAGGCGCCGGGATGGACCCTCGACAGCCCCAGATTCGCGCGAGCAGCGTCACTCGGGGTCCTCCGCCGCTCCGTCGTCCTGCCAGAAGAAGGCGACCATGCCGACGACCTCGGTGGGGTGGGAGAAGAGCGGCATCGCGGTCGCCGAGAGCTGCCGCCGCACCCCGTCGAGGCCCACGATCCGGAGCCGCACGTGCGCCGGCCGCCGCTCCGCGAGCGCGATCCAGCCGGGGTTGCGCTCGAGCGGCAGCGTCGATCCGTCGAGATCCTCGATCTGGTAGAGCGAGGTCCATTCCTCGGCCGAGATCTGCCCGGCCTCGGCGAACGTCCGCCCGAGGATCTCCTCTGCGGCCTCGTTGTAGAAAACGAGGTTGCCTTCCGCATCCGCGATGAAGGCTGCAGTCGCGAGCTGTGTGGCGAGCTCGCGCGCGAGGATGAGCGCGAGGTGCTTCTGGCGGCCAGCCGTCACGCCGTCCACGTTAGTCGACCACTAACACGGAAAGGAAGGCGGATGCCGCTCGAAGTCGGATCGCTCGGCTGTGGCCGCTACTTCGACCCGCTGACGTACGGGTAACGCGGCGCGCCGCACCAAGCGACAGCGACGTAGACTCGCCTGCCGTGGCGGCACGGCTTGCCATCGTCTGTGCAGTCGCGCTCCTCGCGGTCGGCTGCGGCGGCGGCGAGGGGTCGAGCCCGGCCGGGGAGCTCGTTGTGTGGCGAGACGACGAGACCGGCGGCGACGTGTACGCGATCGCTCTCGAGTCGGGCGAGGAACGGCTGATCGGCCCTGGGGCCCAGTACGCAGGCTCCTGGTCGGCTAGCGGGAGGAAGGTCGCGACCTACGGTCCCGAAGGCGACGGGACACTCGTCACCACGGTCGACACGGGCGCCGGCAGACGGTTCCGCGCGACGTGCCACGGGCGCGTGTGGGCTCCCGACGAGACGATCCTCGCGTGCGCGGAAAGCGAGCCCTGGTTCATCACGACGCTCGACCTGGAGACAGGCGAGAAGCGTGCGCTGACCGATCCTTCGGAGCTCAGCGTGTCGCCGGCCTGGTCGCCCGACTCGCGGTCGATCGCGTACGAGGTGTACGGCGCCGTGATGACGATGGGCCGGGACGGAAGCAGGAAGCGCACGGTCGCCACTGGAGCGGAGGCGAAGCCGGGATTCGGGCCCGGTGTGGTCGCCGGACGGCAGCCGCATCGCGTACCTGAGAGACCGCGACGTGTGGAGCGTGGGCGCGGAAGGCGGCGATAGCCGCCTGCTCTTCGACGGCGGCGGTCGCAACACGCACTCGCTCGCGTGGTCCCCGGACGGCCGGTACATCGCGATGATGCACGCGGACGACGACCCCGAGATCTTCGTCGTCGACGTGGCCACCGGCGAGGCGCGCAATCTGACCGACAACGAGAAGATCAGGGACGCAGACCCCGTCTGGTCGCCTGACAGCCGGCACGTCGCCTACCTGACGCGACGCCGACGACGGCGCCGTCACTAGTGGTATCGGTCGACGGCGGCTCTCCGAGGCGGGTCTCGGACTACGCGTACGTCCAGCACTGGTCCCTGGCGCCCGACAGCGGCTGACCCCGGACGACTCGCGTGCGGGGATAGAGTCGCGCCGTGGGACAGGCGAACGTCTTCACCGACGACTGGGATCCCGGCGAGGACTGGTCGGGCGGCGGCGGCGCTCTCGAAGCGGCTGCCGCGCGGCGACGTGCTCGGAGCGAGCGTGTACGAGCTCGGCCCCGGGAACTTCGCCGTCTACCACTTCCACCACGGCGCCGAGGAGATGCTGATCGTCCTCCGCGGGCGCCTCATGCTGCGAACGCCCGACGGCGAGCGCGAGGTCGCGGAAGGCGAGGTCGTGTTCTTCCCGCGCGGGCCGGACGGGGCGCACGCGCTCCGGAACGACTCGGACGCGCCGGCGCGGTACGTGATGGTCTCGGATCATCCGTCGCCCGAGGTCGTCGAGTACCCCGACCTGAAGCAGATCACGGCGCAGGCATTCACGAGCTCCCAGACCGGCGAGCGGCTCTTCTTCATCCACGACGTCCCGGTCGACGCCGACTGACGAGCCGCTCGGTTGGAGGGAGCGGCGCGGGCCGCAGGCCGCCCCGCTCCCTCGCTGACTCGACTACTTGTCGAGCTGGATCGCGATCCCGGTGACCCGGTCGTCGCGATCGAACTTGCCGACCAGCTTCGCGCGACCCTGGAGCAGGCTGATCCGGTAGAGCCGGGACCTGCCGTCGGCGGTCGTCAGCGACGCGAACGCGCGGACGCCGACCGTCGTGCCCTTCCGGGTGTCGCTGAAGATGTCGAACCCGACCGTGGGGCCCGTGTCGACGCCGAGCTTGCCCGTCGCGGCGAGCGTCCCCGAGTTCGCCGGCGACTGGATCACGATCTGATCCATGGCCGAGTCGAGGTCGTAGAGCGTCGTCGCGGTGTTGAGATCCACGTCGTTGTTCGTGTACGCGGCGCCGGTGATGCCCGAGGCTGCCGCCGGCGGCGTGTAGCTCAGCGTCCCGTCGACGAGCGCGAGTCCCGTGTCGACGTTGACCCGCAGGTTCTGGCCGGTGTCGCTCACGATCCGGAAGCGGTCGACCGTCGGGTTGAAGTCCACCCCGAACGACGTGCCCGCGAGCGCCTCGCTCAGCTGCGACTTCTTGGTCGCCGTCGCGTTGCGGTCGGAGATCGCGTAGATCCCGCCGGCGTTGCCGAGCCCGATGAGCTCGCCCGTCGCCGGCCGGTAGTCGATGCCGAGGATCGTCGTGTCCCCGACGAGACCCTTGATCTTCCCGATCGTGTCCGCGTCGTCGGGATCGTCGGTCTCGAACTCGATGAGCCTGCCGTCGGCGGTGACGGCGACGACGTCGAGATCGCCGCCGCGCGACCTGTCGGCGGAGGCGACCATGGGCGCCGAGACCGCCAGCAGGGCCGTGACGAGCAGCCCCATCAGAAGTACCGAGCGCTTTCTCATGTCTGTCCCCTCTCTGTGTGGAGTGCCTGCCTTCGGGTGGTGTTCGCAGGCGCCCGCGAAAGGGTTCGAACTAGGGCAGCCAGCCGTCCTGGTAGCGCGAACGCGTCGAGGCCGGAAACTGCGCGTACGCCTCGGCGGACTTCGTCGTCTCCTCCTCGACGCCCGGCGCCGTGCGCGACGGCTACAGGGTCGACGAGGTACACGACGCCTTTCCGCCCGCCGCGCGCACCGACCGCGAGCACGACCGCCGGCCCGTCTCCGGCGCCGAGGAGGACGTGTGCGGTCCCGCCCGGACAGTGGAAGAAGTCCCACGCTCCGAGCCGCCGCTCCTCGCCCTCGACGATCAGCAGGCACTCGCCGGAGAGCACGAGGAAGCCCTCCTGGTGGCTCTCGCGGTGGTACATCGACATCGGCTCGCCGGGCAGGAGCACGTTGAGGTTGATCCCGAACTGCTCGAACGGGCGCTTGCCCTCGAAGTCGCAGACGGCCCCGAGCGGCCCGTAGTCGCGCCAGCGGGTCTCGCGCGCGTTGATCACGAACCAGCCGTCGGTGTCGTAGACCGGCCCGAACTTCGTCTCGCGAAGCGCAGCCTCCGGCACGGCCATGCGACGAACGCTACTCGGGACGCGGCCGGATGGCCGTCGCGACGGCCGGAGCGCGATGGCTCTGGATCCGGCCCAGGAACGCCTCGGCCGCCGCCTGAGCCTCCTCGACGCGGCCGGCGAGCGCGTGGCTCTTGCAGCTCCGCATGCCCCGTGTCGAAGTCGAGCGGAGCCTCGACCGGTCCTTCGATCGTGACCTCGAACTCGAACCGCTCGCCGTGCACCGGGCCCCACGGGCTCGTCCCGGCCGGACACCAGACGTCGAGCTCGCGCGTGCCGTCGTCGACAAGGACGATCACGTCGGTCGCCGATGCCCTGCCAGCGCGCGTGACGAGCCCAGCGATCCGACCGCTAACCGGTCCTGCCTCGGCTGCCGGCGACGAACTCAGCGATCGTGTGCGTGGCCCCGAGCGGTTCGCGATCTCGGAGGTCGATTCCGCTCGCGGCGAGCCAGTGAGCCGGCCACGAGCTGAGATCGCCGGAGATCTCCCGAGCCTCCCCGTACAGCGGATGCGGCGGTCTCGACCTCGAGGCGTTCGAGCTGCTTCGCTTCTCTTCCGCTTCCTCCGACACGTGGAGCTCGTCGCCGTACCGTTCGAAGCGGCCTGCGGAGACGAGCTCCGAGACGACGTCGAGGAGGTCCGCGATGCTGCGATAGGCGATGCGGAATGCCTCCTCGTCCCATGCCCACCGCAGGATCGTCCCGCCGCCGTCCCACTTGCTCGTGAGCTCGATCGAGCGATGGACGTGACTGTCGTATCCGATCACGAAGAACAGCACGGGCGGCCGAAGGGGAACGGAGAACTCGAGGTCGACGCGGTAGAGCTCGAGCGCAGTCGCCGGACCGTGAAGCCGGGGAAACAAGGTGACGGGGAGACGCTCCGGATCGACGCGCTCCCAGAACCGTCGGAGGTCGAGCGGCAGGGCGAACGGGGCGACCGCCTCCGCTACTTCGTCGAGGGCCTGAAGGTCCTTCGGCGCCTCGAGCCCCGCGAGCCCCGCCGCCCGGAGCGCCTCGTCGAGGCGATCGATCGCGGCGTCGAGCTCAGGCCTGCTCACTCCGCGGATCGTAGGTCGTCGTCGGGCCGCGCATCCATCTCGCGGAACGCCGGGTTGAAGAAGCCGTAGACCGTGATCGCGAGGAGGCTGATCCCCATCGCGAGGAACGTCGCCGCGACGCCGAAGGTCTCCACCGCGAGCCCGCCGAGAAGGATGCCCGCTGGGATCGCCGCCCATGCCCCCGCCCGCCCGACGCCGAGGACGCGGCCACGGAGCGCGTACGGGACGATCTCGAACGTGACCGTCGCGAGCAGCGGGTTGATCGGCCCCGCCGCGAAGCCGCCGAGCGCGATCGCGACGAGCGCGACGGGCAGGCTCGGCAAGGTCGCCAGGACGAGGTACGTGGACGGCACGACGACGAAGCAGCAGAGGAACGTCAGCCGCCGCGGCAGCCGGTGCCCGATCGGCGCTGTAGAGCAGCGCGCCCGCGAGCGCCGACGCTCCGAAGACGCCGAACATCAGGCCGAGCTCGGCCGCGCTGCCGTACGCCTCCCGCGCGAAGACGGCCAGCACCACGGGGAGCGGCGCCTCGACGAGGTTCGTGACGAGGACCGTGAGCACGATCGCCCGGAGCAGGCGCCGGTCCCAGATGAACCGCAGGCCCTCCCCGAGCTCGGCGAAGAAGCGACGGGGCGCTTCGGTCTCGCCGTCGCCTCGTGCCGAGCCCGCGGCACGGCCGTCGCGACGAGTGCCGCCGAGAAGAGGAAGCTCGCGGCGTCGAGCCAGAGCGCCGCCGTCGCTCCCACCGAGGCCACCAGAACTCCGCCGACTGGCGCCCCGACGAGGATCGAGCCCTGCTGGATCGCGCGCACGGATTCCCGTCGCCCGCTCCATCGGTACTCCCGCGAGCTCGACCGCGTCCGGGAACAGCGCCGGTCCGCGCGGTCGCGCCGGGCGCGTCGAGCAGCGCGCCCACGAACACGAGCGCCATGCAGCTGCCAGATCTCGATCCCGACCGTCGTGTGCAGCAGCGGGATCGCCGCAACGGCCGCAGCGCTAGCGAGATCGGCGACGACGCTCGTCGTCCGGAAGCCGACGCGGTCGACGATGACGCCGCCGAAGAACGTCGCGAGGACGATCGGCACGAAGTTGACGAAGACCGCGAGGCTCGTCGAGTGCGGCGCTGCCGGTCGTGACGAGTACGAACCAGGGGATCGCGAGCAGCGCGATGTTGTTCCCCGAGAGCGAGATCGCGTCGGCGACGTACAGCGCGTACAGCGGCCTCCGTCTCGGCACGGGCGGAGGCTAGATCGTGGCGAAGACCGGCGGCGTGGCGATCAGTGCTTGCGCGCGGGTGGAGAACGGAGGCTCGGGCCTGTCCGCTTGGCTCGGCGCACGCGGCCTCCGTGCTTCGGCGCATGCTCCGGCCACGGCCAGGGAAGCGTCAGCGAGCGGCCGACCTGGAGGGAGTGCCAGCCCTCGGCGAGCTCGTCGAACCGTGCGAGCACACGGTCGAGGGTCGCCGGGTCCAGCTCCTGGACGGCCTCGAGCTCGGCCGCGTCGAGCGGGCGACCCCGGCGCGCCTTCCACGCGATATCGGCCAAGTGGGCGAGCTGCTCCGACTTTGCCGAGTCGTCGCCCGCCGCCTCGCGAACGCGCTCGCCGCGGCGCCGCCACTTGCGCCGCTCCTCGGGCTCGACCGTCCGGAACGTGCCCGCGTCTCCTCCGGCGGCGAGCTGGCCGAAGATCCCGTTCTCGAGCCGCCACTCGCACTCGACGACGAAGTGGACGAGGTCGTGCGGGAGGAACGGGTCGAAGCCGGGAGCGGGCTCCATGAACGCGTCGGGCGCCTTCTCGCGGCGCGCTGTGACCCGGTACCGCCGCTCACCCGTTCGCGTGAACGTGACCTCCACCGTCTCTGACTCTAGACCCCTTCGTCGGCCAGGGCGACACGCGAACGCGTCACTACAATCCGCCGCGCTGTGAACGTCGTCGTCTACGTCTCCGACGCGCTGCGCGTGGATCACCTCGGCTGCTACGGCGCCCGGTTCCTGAACACGAGGACGATCGACGAGCTCGCGGCCGGCGGCGTCCGCTACGAGCAGGCGATCAGCGCGGCGCCGTGGACGGCGCCCTCGATGACGTCGATGGTGACCGGGCTCTACGCGCACCACCACGGCTACCTGCACTGGGACGCGACGCTCGACCCGACGACGGAGACGCTCTTCCGCGCGTTCGCCGCGCACGGGTACGACGTGGGCACGTTCGTCTTCGACCGGAACTACCTCTTCAAGGAGCTTCCGGAGGCGAACGTCCTCGGGACGAGCGAGACGCTCGACGGCGCGGTCGAGTGGCTGCGCGCGCGGCGCGAGAAGCCGTTCCTCCTCTTCTTCCACAGCTGGGCGACGCACATGCCGTACTTCGTCTCGCACGCGGAGCGGACCGACTGGATCGCGGCCAAGAAGGAGGTGATCGCGGGCATCCAGTCCGGCTCGGCGGCCGCGCTCGAGGAGACGCGCGAGGCGTACCGGAAGGCGGTCGAGCGGCAGTCGGAGGAGCTCGTGGCGGGGATGCTCGGGGAGCTCGACTCGCTCGGCCTGCGCGACGAGACGGTCTTCGCGTTCCTGTCCGACCACGGCGAGTCCTGGGGCGAGCGCTTCGCGTCGAAGGAGGACGTGCAGGGCGTCTACCACATGCACGGCGCGACGCTCTACGACGAGATCGTGCGCGTGCCCTTGATTCTCTCCGCGCCCGGCCGGCTCGAGCCTGCGGTCGTCGCGGAGCAGGTGCGCTCCGTGGACCTCATGCCGACGCTGCTCGAGCTCGCGGGCCTGCCCGCGCGGGAGACCGACGGCGAGTCGTTGCTCCACGTCGACGGCGACCGCCCGGCCGTGATCGCAGGCACCGACAAGGGCGCCCTCACCCAGCTCGCCGCTGCGCGTACCTCCGTGGAAGCTGACGCTGCACGTCGAGAGCGGGGAGGAGGAGGCGTACCACCTCGAGACCGACCCGCGCGAGCTCTCGAACCGCTCGGGAGACGTCCCGCCCGAGCTCCGCACGCGGGTCTTCGCCGAGCTCGAGAGCGCCCAGAGCCGCGAGCTGACGGAGGAGGAGGAGGCGACCGTCGCGAAGAGGCTCGCCGACCTCGGCTACCTGTGACCGCGCTCGCGACTCTCTACGAGCGGATGTTCTTCATCCGCCGCTTCGAGGAGACCCTCCTCGACCTCTTCTCCCAGGGGAAGCTCGTCGGCACGACGCACACGTACATCGGCCAGGAGGCGAACGGGGTCGGGATCATCGACCACCTCGAGCCCGCGGTCGACACGATCTTCTCGAACCACCGCTGCCACGGGCACTACCTCGCGTTCACGGACGACGCGTTCGGGCTGCTCTCCGAGGTGATGGGGAAGGCGACCGGCACGTGCGGAGGCAAGGGTGGGAGCCAGCACCTGTGCCGCGGCAACTTCTACTCGAACGGCGTCCTCGGGAGCATCGTCCCGGTCGCGACCGGGATCGCGCTCGCGGAGAAGAAGAAGGGGACGGGCGCCGTGTCGACGGTCTTCCTCGGCGACGGGACGCTCGGCGAGGGCGTGACCTACGAGTCGCTGAACATGGCCTCGCTCTGGAAGCTCCCCGTCTTCTTCGTCGTCGAGAACAACCACTACGCGCAGTCGACGCCGGTCGAGCTCGAGCTCGCGGGGTCGATCGCGGCGCGGGCGGCGGCGTTCGGCATCGAGACCGCGGAGCTCGCGACGACCGACGTCGAGGAGATCCACGCGGCGGCGCGCTTCGCCGTGTCGAGGATCAGGGAGACCGGCGAGCCGTTCTTCCTCGTGCTCGACACGTACCGCTTCAGCCCGCACTCGAAGGGCGACGACAACCGCGACCCGGCCGAGATCGAGGCGCGCCGCGAGCGCGATCCGCTGACGATCGCGGGCGTGCGGCTCGACCCGTCCGAGCGCGAGGCGATCGAGGCGCGCTGCGAAGAGCGGCTCGCGGAGACGGTCGACGCCGCAGAGGCCGCTCCCGAGGCAACACCGGAGGCAGCGTGAAGCGCGGCGTCCAGGTCCTGAACGAGGCGCTGCACGAGATCTTCGCGACGCGCGACGACGTCGATCTCCTCGGCGAGGACGTCCTCGATCCGTACGGCGGCGCGTTCAAGGTCACGCAGGGGCTCTCGGACGCATACCCCGACCGCGTGCTGACGACGCCGATCTCGGAGGCGTCGCTCTTCGGCGTCGCGGCCGGGATGGCGCTCCGGGGCCGGCGCCCGATCCTCGAGATCATGTTCGGCGACTTCATGGCGCTCGGGATGGACCAGATCGTCAACGGCATCTCGAAGTTCCGCGAGATGTACGACGACCAGGTCACCGTCCCGCTCGTCGTGCGGGCGCCGATGGGCGGGCGCCGCGGCTACGGCCCGACGCACAGCCAGTCGCTCGAGAAGCTCCTGCTCGGCATCCCGAACGTCGTGGTCGTCGCGGCGAGCGAGTGCCACGACCTGCGCGGGTCTGCTCGTGAACGCGGTCGAGGACGAGCGCCCGGTGTTCTTCGTCGAGAACAAGCTCCTGTACGGGCGCCCGGTGCGGCGGCCGGAGGAGGGGCACATCGGCGAGCTGGCCGTGCGCGAGACGGGCGACCGCTACCCCGCGCTCACGTTCTCCGCGACCGGGTTCTCCGAGGCGACGGCGACGATCGTGACGTACGGCGGCATGGTTCCGGTCGCGCTCGAGGCGGTGACCGAGCTCGTCCTCGAGCACGAGGTCTTCTGCGAGGTCGTCGCGCTCTCGCAGCTCGTGCCGATGGAGCTCGACGCGGTGCTCGAGTCGGTCGCGCGGACGGGCTTCCTCGTCACGGCGGAGGAGGGCACGCTGACCGGCGGCTTCGGCGCCGAGATCGCGGCGCGCGTCTCGGAAGCGGCCTGGAGCGACCTCCGCGGGCCGGTGCGGCGGGTCGCGGCGCGCGACGGGATCATCCCCTCGGCGCGCCCGCTCGAGGAGGCGATGCTGCCGAGCGCGGAGGACCTCATCGACGCGATCCTCGTGCTCGAAGGCGTGCGAAGCTAGACGCCTGCGCATGCTGCGAGATCGTCCTGACGCGCGAGGACGCGAACACCGAGTACGCCCTCCTCGCGGAGTGGCTCGTCGCTGACCGCTCGGAGGTCGAGACGGGGCAGGCAGTCGTCGTAATCGAGACAACGAAGGCCACTGTCGAGATCGAGGCTCCCGGCGCGGGCACGATCGTCCAGCTCTTCGAGGACGGGGTCGAGGTCGAGCTCGGCAAGACGATCGCGCGGATCGCGGAGACGGCGGAGGAGCTCGCGTCGCTCGACTCCGGCGCGGAGAGGCCGGCGCCGAAGCCGGAGGAGGGCGAGCGCAAGGCGACGCGGAAGGCCGTCGAGCTCGCCGAGCGTCACGGCGTCGACCTCGCCCAGATCGACAAGCGCGGATTCATCACGGAGAAGGACGTGGAGGAGCTCGTCGCGCGCGCGACCTCGAGCGGTGCGGGACCGCTCGCGGGCGTCTCGACGGACGGCGTCTCGCTTCCCGCGTCGTTCGACCTGGACGAGAGCGTCGGCGCGCTCGAGCCGGCGTACCTCGAGTCGCTCCGCTCCGATCCCGAAGCGTTCCGCGCGCTCTCGCCCGACGAGAAGGTGAGCGCGCTGCGTGAGCACGGTGCGCGCGTGGGGGAGGGAGTCGTCCTCGGGGAGGGGACGCTGGTCGCGGCGCCGCGGGTCGTCCTCGACGACGGCGTGCGGATCGGGCCGGGCTCGACCGTTCGCTGCGAGGAGGTCGTGGCGATCGGGGAGCTCACGCAGTTCGGGCCGGGTCTCGAGCTCACGTGCCGGCAGGCGTTCCTCGGCGCGGGCATCTGGGGCGGGCGCTCGGTGCGCTTCGGCGGAGGCGGTCACCGGGACCCGTGGGCCGTGCTCACCGTCGGCGACCTCGCCTTCGTCGGCGACGAGGTCTTCGTGAACGTCTGCAGACCCGTGCTCGTCGGGCGCGAGGTCTTCCTCACGATGCGCGCGCTGATCGTGACGCACAACATCGGCCACTCGGTGCTCGAGGGCTTCGAGAACAAGTTCGCGCCGGTCGTGCTCGAGGACCGCTCGCAGGTCGGCCTCGGGACGGTGATCTACGCGGGCTGCCGCATCGGCGCGGAGGCGATCGTCGCGTCGAGCTCGTACGTCGTCGGGGACATCCCGGCCGGCGCGTTCGCGATCGGCGTCCCCGCCAGGGTCACCGGCAGCTCGAGCCACAAGCTGTCTCGCCCCCGACAGATCGAGCTCGGGCGGAAGATGATCGACGACCTGCACGAGCTCCTCGCGCTCCGCGGGCACGAGGTTTCCGCGATCGAGGAGGGCGAGGAGCGGGGATTCGAGGTCGAAGGCGTGCGCGTCGCGTTCACGCCGTCCTACTCCGGCGGCGAAGGCGTCTTCCTCACGCTCGACGCGCCCGCGGACGTCCCGGCCGGCACGGCCGTCCTCGATCTCCTCGGAAGACGGATCCACGGCGAGGGCGGCGCCCGTCCTCGAGACCGTGCGCGAGTTCTGCCGCAAGCGCGGGATCCGCTTCGAGCCGGGCCCCTGGCGCTACGGCGGCGGCCTGATCTGAACTAGCCCGCGCCGGGTGACCAAAGTCGCGTCGAACTGGACCAACGGGGGTGTACCGCGGTGTCCGGACTGACGATGATGCTGAAGACGAACGACCGGTGAGGGGCGAGGAGTTGGTTTGGGAGCACCGCGAGCAACCCGCACCAGCGGATTTCGGACCCTCACGGGCCTTTCTCTGCTTGCGCTCATGCTTTCAGCCCTCCTCGCCCTCGCCGGGGGATCCGCCAGGCCCGCGGTCGCCGCGGACGCCTACTCCAGCGGCGACTACATGCGCATCACATATCAGCGCCCGTAGGCGCCGGCGTCAGGCTGCGGCGGCCGGCGCGGTCTCGGGCAGCGGCACGGGCTCGGGAAGCGTCTCGAGGAGCTTCTCGACCACGCTCACGTCCCCGAGGAGCGAGACGGCCTCGAGGTCCCGCTCGACCACGAGGCGGTAGAAACCGGCGGCGTCGCCCTCGACGACCGCGTCCGGCTGCTCGCTCGGACCGGCCACCGCGCGTCCACAGGCGAGCGAGGCGACGTCCGCCCCGATCCGGAACTCGACCGTCGCTTCCGTCGGGCACGGCCGGAAGGCCATCTCGAGCGCGCCCTTGAGCCAGCCCGGCTCGACCTCCTCGCCCGTCGACGAGGGCGGGCCGAGTGAGCGCGCGCCCCAGTGGGCGAGCTCGTGCATCACCCCGCGCAGCGCCTCGCCGTACGCCGTGAGCTCGTAGATCGTGGAGGCGGCCGGCGGAGGGAGCCGCCGCCGGCGTACGACGCCGTGGCGCTCGAGCTCCTTGAGCCGGCTCGCGAGGATGTTCGTCCCGCAGCCGGAGAGATTGGCGTGGAGGTCCGAGTAGCGGAGCTGGTCGTGCTCGAAGAGCTCGCGGACGATCAGCAGCGACCAGCGCTCGCCCACGACGTCGAGGGCGTGCGCGAGCGGGCAGTACTGGTTGTAGCTCTTCACGGCTTGCGATTGTACAGGGTGTTCTTGCTAGATGGAAGGCTTAACTTGCAAAGTGAAAGTAACTGCTGTAGGATCGCAACCTTCGACGCTGAAACGAAGCGAAGGGAACTCGCATGGTTGCCTCCGAACGAACCAAGTGGTACGCACTCGCACTCATCTGCGCGGTCCAGTTCATGGTCGTGCTCGACATCGCCATCGTCAACGTCGCTCTGCCCTCGATCCAGGTCGATCTCGGCTTCTCGCAAGGCGACCTGCAGTGGGTGATCTCGGCCTACGCACTCGTCTTCGGCGGCTTCATGCTCCTCGGCGGCCGTCTGGCCGACATCCTCGGACGCCGAGGCGTGTTCATGGGCGGGCTCGTCATCTTCACCATCGGCTCGCTCCTGTGCGGCTTCGCCTGGAGCGACGAGTCGCTGATCGTGGCCCGTGCGCATCCAGGGTCTCGGCGCCGCGACCATCACTCCCGCAGCGCTCTCCATCCTGACCACCACCTTCACCGAGGGACGCGAGCGCAACATCGCGCTCGGCGCCTGGGGCGCGGTCGGCGGCTTCGGCGCCGCCGCGGGCGTGCTCCTGGGCGGGATCCTCACCGACCTCCTGTCCTGGGAGTGGATCTTCTGGGTCAACATCCCGGTCGGCATCGCCGCGCTCGTGCTCTCGCCGATCCTGCTCTCCGAGAGCCGGGACGCGCGCGGGCAGAGCCACGACGTCCCCGGCGCGGTGCTGGTGACGTCCGGCCTCGTCCTGCTCGTCCTCGGGATCACGCAGGGCTACAGCTGGGGTTGGGGCTCCGCGACGACGATCGGCGTATTCGCCGCCTCGGCCGCGCTGCTCGCCGGGCTTCGTCCTCTGGGAGCAACGGCAGACGGAGCCGCTCGTCCCGTTCTCGATCTTCCGCCTCCAGACGCTCACCGGGGCGAACGTCGCCGGCTTCATCATGGGCACGGCGATGTTCTCGATGTTCCTGATGCTGACGCTGTACATGCAGCAGGTGCTCGGGTACTCGCCGATCAAGACGGGGGTCGGGTACCTCGCGGTCGCCGGCACCGCGGTCATCTGGGCCAACGTCGCCGCTGTGGCCGTGAACAAGGTCGGGGTCAAGCCCGCGCTGATCTTCGGCATGAGCCTGCTGACGATCGGGCTTCTGTACTTCACGCAGGTGTCGGTCGGAGGCTCGTACTGGGCCGACCTCTTCCCGGGCTTCCTCGTCCTCGGGGTCGCGATCCCGTTCGTGTTCGTCCCGGTGACGATCGCCGCTCTTGCGGGAACGAAGCCGCAGGAAGCGGGGCTCGCCTCGGGCCTGATCAACACCTCGCAGCAGATCGGCGGCGCGGTCGGCATCGCCCTGCTCTCGACCATCGCCATCACGACGACCGACGGCGCGGTCACGGACCCGAACGCGCTCACCGACGGCTTCGTGAACGCGTTCTGGGCCGGTGCGGCGATCGCCTTCGTGGGCGTGCTCGTCTCGATCTTCATGATCCGCGGCCGCGACCTGCAGGAGGCGCCGGTCGCCGAGCCCGCCCTCGAGGCGGCGTAGACGGAACTGGCAGGGCGTGCGGGCGACTCCCCGCGCGCCCTCGCCGGTCGACATCAGGGCGTAGGGGCGAGGCTTGCCTCGCCCTTCGTCTGCCGGTGGCGCCCGAGGGCGACCCAAGGGTCGCCCCTACGAGTCTTCGGGCTGCTCCGGCGCGAGATGCTGGGTCGGCGTCACGGCGACGCGCTCGTCCTCCACGCGGTGCCGCGCGCGGGCGACTGCCTCGGCGCTCTCCTGCTCGCGGGCGGAGATCTCGTCGTCGAGCTCCGCGATGCGCGCACGGAGTGAGGAGACCTTCGCCTCGTCCTGCTCGTACGCGGCCTCGCCGAGGGCGAGCTGGACGTTCTTGCGCTCGGCCCTGAGCGGCCGGAGCTCCTGCTTGAGCTTGACCACGCTGCGCCCCGCGCCGCCCCACGCCGACGCGGACTCGCGCGTGAATCGAAACCAGCCGGACACCCGCTCGACCCCGTCCACGGCCCCCTTCGCGAGCCGGCCTTCGGGATTGCGCTCGGCCGCGCCGTAGAAGAGGACGAAGAGCGCGGCCGCGAACGCGAGCAGCAGCACGCCGAGCACGACGCCGCCGGTCAGGAACGAGACCAGCGAGCCGCCGAGCAGGACGCAGGCGAGGATGAACGTCGGAACCGGCAGCAGGACGCCGAAGAGGCGTGGCTCCGGCTGCGTGTACGAGATCGAGCCCGGCTCACTCGGTGCGTCACTGGGCACATCACCGGCCGCGGCATCGAGACGCGCCCCGCAGCTCGGGCAGAAGCGCGCGTCGGCGGCGATCGTCTGACTGCAGCTCGGACAGGTGCGGTCACCGGTGCGGTCACGCTCGGCCACGAACACCTCCTTACCCGCCCGCCGGACACGGTACACCCAGCGCGCGCCGTCGTCGACCAGAGCGACCGAGCCGCCGCGGCACGCGACCGCGGCGGCTCGAGCGCTCGTCTTGCTACGTGAGGCCGTTCGCCTTCAGGAAGGAGCTCGCGACCTTGGCGGGCTGCTTCTTGTTGATGACGACCGCCTTGAGCATGGCCTGCATCGCCCTCACGGTGAGCAGGCGACTGACCTTGTTGAGCGTCGTCGTGAACGTCGATCCGTGCGCGCGGATGAGGTCACGGTCGACGACCGGCGCCACGTGCTGGAACCCGAACATGTTCTTCGGGTCGCGCATCTGCACGTACTTGTTCCCGAGGAGCTGCGGGTCGGTCGTGAACACGTCCGCCGCCTCCGCGTCTCCCTGGTCGAGGACCTGGTACGCGGAGATTCCCGCGAGCGGCTCGAACTCGAACCCGCGGACGCCGTACAGGCGGCGAAGCGGGCCCCGCCACCGGGTGTCCCACTCGGGGAAGCCGGTGATCGTGAGGCTCGGCACGCGCCTCAGGTCGGCGATCTTCTTGAGGTTGTACCGATTCGCGGTCCGTCGGGTCACCGCGAGCACGTCGCTTGTCCTGGAACGGCGTCTGCTGGAGAAGCGTGTGCCCCCGCCGCTGGTACAGCCGCTGGGCGAGCCGGTAGGTCGCCCTCGCCGTCGCCGGCGACCGCTTCCTCCCGAAGGTGACGGCCAGCATGGTCCCGGTGTACTCCGGGTACATCGTCACCTGCCCGCTCTTGAGAGACGTGTCGATCAGCTCCGTGGAGCCGATGTTCTCCTTGTACTGCACCTGGAAGCCCTCGGCGATCAGGGCCTGCCGGTAGAGCTGCCCGAGGATGAACTGCTCGGGAAAGTTCTTCGTCCCGATGATGATCGGCGTCGCCTGGCTCTGCGCCGCGGGAGCCGCGGACACGAGGAGACCTAACACGAGAGCGACCCCGAGTGCGACCGAGAAGGCGGCCTTGGCGGCACGCCGGTTGTGTTTACGAATCACAACTACCCCCTTTCAGGGCGTCGACTTGCGGGCTCTTCCGCGGCCCGCGAGATCTAGAGGCGAGTGACCCCCGTCGTCACGTCCGGCTCCAACGTATGAGCACCTGCTCGTAGTCCCGGGGGAGTGAGCAGCCGTTGCACGAGACCGAGCGCGGCGTCGGCGGCGAGGGCGAGCACCGAGACGCAGATCGCGGCGCCGACGACCCCCTCGTAGCCGTACGCAGCACGGTTCACGATGATGTCCCCGAGGCCCCCTCCACCCGCCACGGCCGCGATGGTAGCGGTCGCGACCACGAAGACCACGGCGGTCCGGATTCCCGCGAAGATCAACGGCAGCGCCATCGGGAGCTCCACCCGCAGGAGGATCTGCGAGCGCGTCATCCCCATGCCGCGGGCGGCCTCGACGGCATCCGGCTCGACCTCGTCCACCGCGACGTACGCGTTCGTGAGGATCGGCGGCACGGCCAGCACGACGAGCGCGAAGGTCACGTTCGTGAAGCCGATGCCGAGGAAGGCGAGCCCGATCGCGATCACCGCCAGGCTCGGGAGTGCGCGACCGACGTTCGCGAGGTTGATCGCGAAGAACGAGCCGCGATGGAGGTGCCCGAGCCAGGCGCCGAGCGGGAGCGCGAACACGAGCGCGACGCCCATCGCGGCGCCCGACAGGAGCAGGTGCTCCCATGTCTTCTCGAGGATCAGCGTCCGCTCGTCGACGATGAACTCGACGGCGTCCCGGAAGAGCCCGAGGTCGGCGGCGATCATGCCGTCCTCCGAACGCGCGTCCACGGTGTCAGAGCCCGCTGGAGCAACACGAGCAGCCCGTCGGCGACGAGCGCGAGCCCGACCGCGAGCCCGCCCGCGACGATGATCTCCGTCTTGAACGCCTCCCGGAGCGCGAGGAAGATCGGGTAGCCGAGCCCTTGGGGGATGACGAACGCCGCGACCGTCGCGAGCGCGATCGTCGACACGACGGCCACGCGCAGCCCGGCGATCATCGCGGGCACCGCGAGCGGCAGCTCGACGCGCCACAGGGTCTGGCTCGCGTGTAGCCCATCCCGCGCGCCGCCTCGAGCACGTCGGGCGGGACGTTGCGCAGCCCCTCGAGGATGTTGCGGAAGAGGATGAGCAGCGTGTAGCCGACGAGCGCGATCTCGACCGTGGTCACCGTCAGGCCGGTCACCGGCACGAGGAGCTGGAAGAGCGCGAGGCTCGGGATCGTGTACACGACCGCCGAGAACACCGTGACCGGGCCCTCGAGCAG
>CAWCLL010000004.1:0-201683 GCA_963796405.1 uncultured Actinomycetes bacterium | reverse complement strand
TTCTACCTCTTCTCGCGCGGGGGCCTCGTCGCCTTCGCCCGGCGCGTCGTCTCGGTCGCGTCGCTCGTCGTGCTGGACGTCGTCGGTCTCGCCCTCGGGATCTACTTCGCGCTCGTTCTCCGTGAGGCGGTCCGGGGGGAGGGTGACATCCTCTGGGGCCTGCTCTGGCGCGACGGCCCGGCGGAGTGGCTCGACTTCGCGGCCCCGATCACGGTTCTCGTCTTCGCGCAGGCCGGGCTCTACCGCCAGCGCGAGCGGCGGCCCGGCGCAGGGAGGATCTTCTCGTCGCTCATCGTCGTCGCGCTCATCGTGCTCGCGTTCGGCATCGGGACGGACTACGACTTCACGACGTCCGGGCTGATCCCGACGGCGGTCGTCTGCTCGACCTTGACGATCGGGATCCTCCGCGCTGCGTACTACTCGGTCTCGCTCGAGCTCATGCGCGCGATGGGGATCAGGCGGCGCGTGGTGCTCGTCGGCGAGGGAGAGGACCTCGCGCGGCTGCGGGCGTCGCTCGCGGCGACGCGCGGCGGCCTCGAGTACGAGTTCGTCGGCGCGATCGTCACCGAGGGCGTGCGGGGGCTCCGGCGGCTCGGCTCACGCGAGGAGCTGCCGGCGGTCCTCGAGGAGGTCCGGCCCGACGAGGTCATCCTCTCGGAGGCGCACTTCGACGAGCACACGGTGTTCGAGATCGTCGAGCAGGCACACCGCCAGGGCATCAAGGTGCGGCTGGTGCCCGACACGACGGAGGTGCTCGTCCAGCGCGGCGAGTACGTCGCCGGTCCGGGCGTGCCGCTGTTCGAGCTGCGCCCGCCGGTCCTCACGGGCTGGGACTGGGCGCTCAAGCGCACCTTCGACATCGTCGTCAGCGCGCTCGTGGCTGTGCTGCTCCTCCCGCTCTGGCTGCTCATCGCCCTTGCGATCAAGCTCGACTCGCGCGGCCCGGTCTTCTTCGTCGACCGGAGGATCGGCGTCGGGGAGCGCGAGTTCGGGATGCTGAAGTTCCGGACGATGGTCGCCGACGCCCCGGCCCTGCAGCCGACGCTCGAGGAGGCGAACGAGGCCGAGGGCGCGCTCTTCAAGATCCGCGACGACCCGCGCGTGACGCGCGTCGGCCACGTGCTCCGCCGGCTCTCGCTCGACGAGTTCCCGCAGATCGTGAACGTCCTCAAGGGGGAGATGAGCCTCGTCGGGCCGCGGCCGCTGCCGCTCCGCGACTACGCGCAGCTCGAGGACTGGCACCGGATCCGCTACTCCGTGCTCCCGGGCATGACCGGCCTCTGGCAGATCTCGGGGCGCTCCGGGCTCACGTTCGACGACCTCGTCCGGCTCGACTTCACGTACCTCGAGAACTGGTCGATCTGGCTCGACGTCACGATCATCGTGCGGACGATCCCGGCCGTGCTCATGGGCCGCGGCGCGTACTAGCGCCGGACGCCGAGCAGCGCCCGCACGACGCGCCAGTACGCCTGCAGCGGCACCGACACGAGCGGCGAGCGCGTCGCCGAGCCGAGGTACTCCGAGTCGAGCGTCGCGACCATGCTCTCCGCGAAGCGCGCGGCCGGCACCGTGCGCCCGCTCTGGACGCGACGGCGCTGGCGGAGCCACGCGGGCAGGCGTTGCACGCAGTCCTGCGCGGCGAGCAGCTTCTGGCGCCACCAGCCGCCGCGAATCGCGGCCACGAGGACGGCGAGCTCGACCACGAGCAGCAACGGGGCGAGCAGCACGAGCAGCGCAGTTGGATACGTCCGGACGATCGTCGCCCAGCGGTTCCGCTCGAGATAGCGCCACTTCGGCGCGCCCTTGTCGAAGTCGTACTCGTGGTCGACGACGGCATCCGCGCAGACGCCGATTTCGCCGCCCTCGAGCAGCACGCGCAGCGAGAGGTCGACGTCGTCGTGGTAGAGGAAGTAGTCGTCTGCGAACCCGCCGAGCTCGTGGAAGCGGTCCCGCGCGATGACGAGGCAGGCGCCGCTGAGGAAGCCCAGGTGCTCGACAGTGGCGCCGCGCGGACGTCCGGCTCCGCCCGCCCAGGCGATGCCCGTGAAGTGCAGCACGCCCCCGGCCGAGTTGACGAGCCGGCCGTCGCCTGCGGTCACGAGCGCCTGCCAGGCCGTCCAGCCCGAGCCGTCGACGGCGGGCTTCTCGATCGCGTCCCTGAACCCCGGCTGCGGCGCCGCGTCGGGGTTGAGGAAGCAGAGGAGGTCGGCGCCGGCCGCCCGGGCGCCGTGGTTGCAGGCCGCCGGGAAGCCGAGGTTGGCTCCCGTGTCGACGATCGCGGCCGACGGCACGAGGCTCCGACGACCTCGGCGGTGCCGTCGGTCGAGCCGTTGTCGACGACGATCAGCTCGTCGTCGTCCCGGAGCTCGGCCGTGACGGCGGGAAGCGTCCGCCGCAGCGGCCCGGCCTCGTTGAAGGTGACGATCACGACGGCGAGGGTCGGCACGGCGCCATCTTCGCAGCGGCCGCCGGTGCTCTCCTGGCCGGGGGCCATACTTTCGCGCCATGGCCGCTCGCCGGACGATTGCGATCGTGCCCGCCCGCAACGAGGCGGAGTCCATACGCGATGTCGTCGAGGACATCAAGTCGTTCGACGCCTCGTACGAGGTCGTCGTCGTCGACGACGGCTCCACGGACCGGACCGCCGCGCTCGCGGTCGAGGCCGGCGCGCGCGTCCTCTCACTCCCGTACAACCTCGGAATCGGCGGCGCCGTGCAGACGGGCTTCAAGGTCGCGCGGGACGAGGGCTTCGACCTCGCGGTGCGGCTCGACGGCGACGGCCAGCACATCGCCGCCGAGTTGCCGAAGCTGCTCGCGCCGATCCTCGACGGCTCCGCGGACATCGTCGTCGGCTCCCGGTTTGCAGGTGAGAGCGAGTACCGACCCCCGTTCCTCCGCCGGCTCGGGATCCGGCATCTTCGCGGGCGTCGTCTCGCTGCTCACGCGGCAGCGCGTCACCGACACGACGTCCGGCTTCCAGGCGTGCAACCGAAAGGCGATCCGCCTGTTCGCGGCCGACTACCCGCACGACTACCCCGAGGTCGAGGCCACCGTGATGGTGTTCAAGCACCGGCTCCGCCTCACCGAGGTGCCGGTGGTCATGCGCGAGCGCACGGCCGGGACGTCGTCCATCGGCGCGCTCGCGTCGGTCTACTACGCGATCAAGGTGTCGCTCGCGATCCTCATGGCGATCTCGCGCCGGGCTGCGACGCCGCTGGAGGAGGAACATTGACTCCCTGGGTCGTCTCGCTCGCCGGTGTCGCCGCCTCGCTCCTGCTGCTGGCGGTCGTCTTCCACCTGATCCGGAGCCGCCGCCTGCGAGAGCGCTACGCGCTGCTCTGGCTGCTCACCGGGTTCGTCCTGCTCGGACTGTCGGCCTGGCGCGGCGGGCTCAACACGATCGCGGGCTGGGCCGGAGTCACGGGTTACCCGCCGGCCGTGCTCTTCGCGACGGCGATGCTGTTCATCCTCGTCGTGCTCCTGCACTACTCGACCGTGATCTCGCGGCTCTCCGACCAGAACTCGCTGCTCGCGCAGCGGTTCGCGCAGCTGGAGGAGCGGATGCGCCGCGCCGGCGTCGACCCGGACGAGGAGGGGCCTCGCGAGCCCTAAGCAGCCGGCTGAGACTCGCCGCGGGGCTTGACCGTCGGGTGCGTCCCGCCGAGCCAGTCGACGCGGCCGATCCACTTGTCGCGGTTCTCGGCGTACCAGCGGATCGTGTGCGCAATCCCCTCTTCCCAGGAGACTTTCGGCTCCCAGCCCGTCTCCTCCCGCAGCTTCTCGTAGCCGACGCGGAGCGCGGTCACGTCGCTCGAGCCGGGCCGGAGCCGCGCCTCGGTCTGCACGATCTCGCGTGACCCCTCGGGCCAGCAGCCGAGCTCGGCGCCGACCTTGAAGATCAGCGCGGCCCAGTCGGCCATCGAGATGTTCTCGCCCTGGCCGTAGACGTAGTGCTCGCCGGGCGTGCCGTGCGCGGTCACGGTGAGGTGCCCGCGCACGCCGTCGGTGCAGAAGCAGAAGTCGCGCAGCGGCTCGAGCGCGCCGAGCTCGACCTCCTCGCGCTCGAGCGCCTGCGTGATGATCGTGCCCGTCACGTAGCGCGGGTTCTGGCGCGGGCCGTAGTTGTTGAACATCCGCGTGACGATGCCCGGCAGGCCGTAGGCGTCGTGGTAGTTCAGCGTGAGGAAGTCGGCCGCGACCTTCGACGTCGCGTAGACGGACTTCGGGTTGATCGGCGAGCGCTCGTGGAGGATCAGGCCGCCGGAGTCGTCGAAGTCGTGATGATGTGAGACCGACTCGCGGACATTCCCGTACTCCTCCGACGTGCCCGCGGTGTCGAACTTCTCGAGCTCGAGGCCGTGGTCGATGATCGACTGCAGGAGGTTGAGCGTCCCGAGCGTGTTCGACATGAAGGTCTCGTACGGCCGATGCCATGACTCGTGGACGTGGGCCTGGGCCCCGAGGTGGAAGACGTACGGCCGGTCGGGCGTGTCGAGCAGCTCCTGGCGCACGAGCAGGTCGATCGAGTGCTTGTCGGTGAGGTCCGCGAAGTGCACCTTCAGCTGCCCGCGCAGGTGCGCGATGTTGTTCAGCGCGCCGCTCGAGGTCGCCCGCACGAAGGCGTGCACGTTGGCCCCGAGCGCGACGAGCGCGTCCGTGAGGTGCGAGCCCATGAAGCCGTCGGCGCCGGTCACGAGCACGGTCCGGCCCTCGTAGACGCCGCCGAGCTCGCTGCGGAGGTCGTCTAGCGCGCTCTCTGTCCAGAGGGTGTCGTTCGGCATGAGGCGTACGCTTCCGCGTCGGTGAGCAAGCGTATCGGCTCGTCAGGTCTCGGCTCGCTGGCTACCGGCGCGCTGACGGCGTCGTCGTTCCTCGTCGTCTCCTTCGTGGCCGCGGTGATCGGGATCGTGATCGCGCCGCGAGTTCGGTCGCTCGGAGGAGACTGACGGGCTGCTGGCGGCGTACGGGCTCTCGATCGTCATCGTGATCGCGGCCCAGGCGATCCGAATCGCCGTGCTGCCGACGCTCGCTCGCGCGCGTGGCGAGCAGCGGCTTGCCGGAGAGCTTGTCGGGTACGGGCTCGCGCTTCTCGTCGTCGCCGTCCCGCTCGTCCTCGCCGCCGAGTTCCGCGCAGACCAGCTCGCCGGGCTGCTTACCGGGGACGAGTCCGAGGTCGCGAAGGACACGGCGTCGGATGCCCTTCACTGGATCGTCCCGGCGGGAGTCGCGCAGCTCTACGCCGCTGTCGCCGCGAGCGGACTCGCGGCCCTCGACGACTACGGAACCGCCGCCCTCGGGTACGCGGTCGCGAGCGTCGCAGGGGTGGCTCTGATCCTGCTGCGGGTCGAGCCGGACGGGATCGTCGCGGTCGCGTGGGGCATCGCGCTCAACGGGGCGATCGCCCTGGCGGTGCCCTCGGCGGCACTCGTCGTTCGAGCGCGGCGCGCGCGGATGGGTCCCGGAGCAGCCCGGCCGAGGGGGCTTCCGTTACGGGCCAGGCTCGCCGCCTTCGCGATCGGTGCGTCGCTGCCCCTCGCGCTGCAACTCCTCTACGTCCTGTGTCTCGCGTTCGCCTCGCGCCTCGAAACGGGTGACGCAACGAGCTTCGTGTACGCGTACCTGGCGGCGTCGGCTCTCGTCGCGATCACCGCCGGTTCGCTCGGGATCGTCACCTCGGTGCCCCTGACGCGCACGGGGCTGAGCGCGGCCGAGGCCGTCCGTCACGTCGTGGCCACGTCGTGGCTCGCTCTGGTGGTCGCGGGTGCCGCGGCCGGGGTGTTCGCGCTCGCCGGTGGCCAGGTCGTCGAGGCCGTTCTCGGCCGCGCCTATGCAGGTGAGGTCGGAGCCGACCTCGGACGGCTCGTCGTCGCGTTCAGCCCCTGGGTCGTGGCCGCGATTGGTGTGACGGTCACGTTCCCACTCGCATTCGTCGCCGGTCGCACACGCGCTCTCCCGCTGATCGCGATCGGCGCACTCACGGTGCAGGTTCCAGTCGCGTGGGGCGCCGCACGTTGGCTCGGGCTCGAAGGTCTCGCATTGGCCCTGGCCTCGGCGACATCGCTCGCGCTCGTCGCCCTGCTCGTCGTCGTCGGCGCTGCCGGCGCCACCCTGCGATCGCTCACGACGGCCGCGCTCGCGGTGGCGGGACTGACGCTCGCCGCGTTCGTGCCACCGGCGATCGTACTCGGCGACCTGGAGTCAGCCGGGATCGGCCTCGTCGTCTACGTCGTGCTCCTCACGCTCGTCCGGCCACGCGGGCTCGCGCTCGCGTGGCGCTATCTGCGCGCGCTCGGCTGAGGGCACGCACGGCCGACCCTCGTCGAGCTCAGTTTGTGACGGCCGATTTCACGAGCTTCAGGTAGACGACGCCCCGCCCGGCTCTGGCGATCAGCTCCGGACTCGACGATGTCTCGAAGTTCGACGGGCACACGAAGCGGAGGAACGGACCGATCGCGTACGACCACGGCGCGTGCTCGTAGAACCAGCGCTCGATGCCCGGGTTTCGCTGCACCGTGTACGAGCGCTCGGACACTCGCCACGGCCTCTGCGCGACGAGGCGCTCGATCTCGTCGACGCCGTAGTCGTGCTTGAAGAAGAAGCCCTTGCCCTCGACCGCCGGGCTCGCGTCGCCGTAGCGCTTGTCGGAGATGAAGACGTCCTGCGGCTCCGACCCGACGTCCGCCGTCACGTGAAGGACGCCGTCAGGTTTCAGCACGCGCCACATCTCCGCGAGGGCCTCGGCGTCTTGCCCGACTCCTAGGTGCTCGAGGACGGAAACACAGATGCAGTGGTCGAAGGTGTCGTCGGCGAAGCGGAGTGCGGTCGCGTCCTCCACCTCGAGCTCGAGCGACGGATCCACGATGCGCCAGGAGACGATCTCGTCCTCGAAGAGGTCGATGCCGATCCAGTTCCCCTTGCCCTCGGACTGGAGGAGCGACGGCAACAGCTTCGGGCTCGAGACGTCGAGGCACGCGCCCCAGAACGGCTCCTCGGCGACCCTGCCCATCTCGTAGTAGCGCCAGGCATCGAGCGGCACGATCAGTCGCGCGGCTCCCACCCTGGTCGCACGTCTCCAGCCGTGTCTCGCCTCGCGTACCACCCAGCGCGCCCCGAGCGCGTAGCTGTGACGCCAGAGCCGCTTCCAGCCCGGCTGCTCGCGGCGGCGTGACCTCACCCTTCGGACGCTGGTCCTTCGACCACGCGGAGCTCCGGCAGCGGGACGATGAGCTTCCCACCGCCTCGCAGGTACTCGGCCTCACGCTCGACGAACTCGTCGAGGAAGTGCCACGGGAGCACGAGGTAGTAGTCCGGCTTCCGTTCCCGTGACTCCTGCTCGGAAACGATCGGGATGTGCGTTCCGATCGTCTCCGATCCCCACTTGTCCGGGTTGCGGTCGGCGGCACACTCGATCAGCGAGTCGTCGATCCCCACGAACTGCAGGATCGTGTTGCCTTTCGTCGAGGCCCCGTACACGTGGATCGTCTTCCCGTCGGCCCGGAGACTCCGAAGGAGGGCGAGGAGATCCTCCTTGAACTTCTGGATGCGCCTCGCGAACGCCTCGTACGGAGCCGCGGTGTCGAGCTCGAGCTCCGACTCGCGGTCGCGGAGGCGGCGAAGTGCCGCTGCGTCGTCGGGGTGTGTGGTCAGGCGGCCTGCGTGCCCCGCGAAGAAGCGGATGCTTCCACCGTTGACGTCGTTCAGGTCCGCCCGGACGATCTCGAGCCCGGCGCTCGCGACGACACGCTCGATGACAGCGAGGGAGTAGTACTCGAGGTGCTCGTGGCAGATCGTGTCGAAGGCGCCTTGTTCCAGCATCGTCGGCATGTACGAGAACTCGCTCACCCAGACGCCGTCGTCCGCCAGCGAGCGAGCGATGTCGGTGACGAAGGTGCCGGGCTGCTCGAGGTCGTAGAACATGGCGATGCTCGTGATGACCCGAGCCCGCCGGCCCGGGAAGCGCGCATCGAGAGCTGCGTGGCTGTAGAAGTCGTTGACGACGTCGTAACCCTTTTCGACCGCGTACCTCGTGACATCCGAAGGGTCCATCCCGAGCAACGTCACGCCTTCGACGTCGGGATACCCGTCGAGCAGGGTCCCGTCGTTGCAGCCGATGTCGAGGAGCAGATCTCCGGGACGCAAGCCGGCGACCGCGGCGGCCGCCTGCTCGGCGATCTCGTGCAGATTCTCTGTCATGGAGCGGTTGACCCCGCTCCGGTACCAGTACGAGCGGTAGAGCAGGGACCCCGGCAGCGTGTGCCCGAGCTGCAGGAGCCCGCACGCTCCCGAGTCTCCAGCGGGGTCGCAGCGCACGAGCTGGAGCGGCAGTCGCGGCTCGGGCAGCCTCTCTGCACCGGGCGGCGTGAACGCGCCCGAGTTGCACATGTCGCCGAGGTCGAGGACCGGGATGAGCGGCTCAGAGCCGCAGACGCGGCACGTCATGCGCGTCTCCACGCTCGCGGCGATCTCAGCCTCGTTCCACATGGGGGTCGTCTCGCTGGACACGGTGCTAGGTGACCGAGTGCTGTGGCAGGTCACGCCGGGCAGAGCCGGCGATCGACACACGGTGCTCCTCGAGGGTGGTCTTGTTCAGCTGGTAGTCGAGTCGTCGGAACTCGAGATAAGCATGTATCGCCTTGCTCACGCTGCCCTGTGACACTCGTTCCCGGAAGCCACCGACCAGCATCGAGCACAGCGCCAGCCGCCTTTCGGCCATTGCGACGAGGCGGTCGCTTCCGGGGATGCCTCGCTCGGCCCACCAGCGCCACACGCGGAGGAACGCATACGTGTACTGCCAGCGCATCTGCCAGAGCTGCTCGCCGAGGCCTCGTCTGGTCATGCTGCTGTTCGAGAGGACGAGCGTGACGAGCCGCTCGCCGACGAGCTCGACGCCGCCGCCCTCCATGGCGAGCTCGGAGAGAAATCCGACGTCGTTGCCGTACGCGTCGCGCGAGTAGTCGTATCCGCGCGGATTCTCGATGTCGATGTGCCGGTCGAAGACCGTCCGGGTGACATCGGTGGGGTAGACCGAGCAGATCTGGGACAGCGGAAACCGCCGGAGGAAGATCCCCTCCGAGTACTCGAGAGGCGTCGCCAGCCCGGCGTCCGTGGCGAGGTAGGGAAGGACACCCTTGTCGTTCTCGACGTAGCCGCTGCAGGTGACGAGCGTTCGACCCTGTGCGACGGCTCGGTCCGCAGCCGGCATCATGCGCGTGCTGAAGTCTGGGTGCAGCACGTCGTCGGACCACACGAAGCAGCACCAGTCGCCGGTGATCTCGTGCAACGCCACCCGCCAGGCGCGCACGGGGCCCGAGTTCTCCTCCGAGGTCAGGAAGCGCGTCTCGATCTCGGGATCCGCGGCTGACAGCAGCCCCTCTGTGATCTCGCGTGTCCCGTCCCGGCTTGCCTCGTCGTACACGAGGACTTCGAGCGGGCGGTGCTTCTGCGCGAGCGCGGCCTCGAGTGAGCGCACGATCGTGTCGGCGTTGTCGTGCGTCGGGATCATGAGGGACAGCTTCACGAGTCCGCGATCGTAGCCGAGTCGCGAGCGGTCGCCCGCGTACCCTCGAGCGACTCGTAGACCTCGTCGTGGCGGCGGGCCACCTCGTCCCACGTGAACTCCGCCGAGCGCCGGAGGCCACGCTCGCGCCACGGCTCGGGGTCGTCGAGCACCTCCTCGACCGCCGCCACCAGCTCCTCCGCCGAGGTCGGGTCGAAGAGCCGCGCGGCGTCGCCGACGACCTCCGGGAGCGCGGCGGCGTTCGAGCACGCGACCGGGCAGCCGCACGCCATCGCCTCGAGCGGGGGCTGGCCGAAGCCCTCGAACAGGCTCGGGAAGACGAGGGCGGATGCCGTCCGGTACAGGCGCGCGAGCTCCTCGCGCGACACGCGCCCCAGGGAGCGCACGCCGTCCAGGGTCGCGCCCGCGTACGCGGTCAGCACGAGCTCGAGGCCGGGCCGCCTGCGCCGCAGCTCCGCGAACGCGTCGAACAGGACGCGCGTGGTTCTTGTGCGGCCACTCGCGCGCGGGGTAGAGGAGAAACGGCTCGCGCGGCTCGTCGCCGGGACGAAAGAGCTTGTGGTCGATCCCGAGCGGGATCGTGCGGATTCGCTCCCGCGGGACGCCGAGGCGGTCGACGATGGTCTCGGCCGCGTGATCCGAGAGCGTGACGACAACGGCGCTCCGGCGCGCCGACTCCGGGTACACGCGTCGTCGGTAGAAGAGCTCGGCCCGGGAGAAGAACTCGGGCAGGTACTCGTGCTGGACGTCGAGGATGCTCGTCACGACGGGCGCTCCCGAGATGCGCGGGATCGTGATCGTCAGCGGGAAGTGGACGACGTCGAGGCCGTCGAAGCGGCGCCGTAGCCGCCCTCCGAGGAACCAGCCGCGGGACATCGCGGCGATGCGGCCCGGCATCGACCGTGACGCGCGGTACTCGTCGACGACCTCCGCGGGAAGCCCGTCGACGTCGGCCGCGATCGACGGCAAGAAGACGCGGTACTCGTGCCGCCCCATCCGCCCGAGCGCGCGGACGAGCTCCCGCGCGTACGTCTCGCTCCCGCCGGAGATTCCCGGAACGAGTGTGAGGAGGGAGAGCCCGACCCGCATGCGGGCGGACTCTAAGCCAGCGTGCGGTACACCTCCTCGTGCCGCCGCTGCGGATCCCCTCGCTGTTCGTGTACGAACCCGAGTGCATGAGGATCGCCTTCGACGTCTCGCCGCTCTCGCACCCGCTCCTCGGGATCGGGAGCTACCTGCGGGAATCGCTGCGCGCGCTCGTCGAGGCGGCCGGAGACGAGCACGAGGTCATCGCCTTCGCGCCGTCGAGCCTCCGCGGGCCGGACCGGATACGCGCGGCGCTCGCGGGGATCGACGTCGAGCTCCGGACGTGGCGGCTTCCGGCCTCGCACGCGCTCCGGACGGCGTGGAGCCGCGCCGGCCGTCCGGCCGCGGAGCGCCTCCTCGGCGAGTTCGACGTGCTCCACTTCGGCGACTGGATGTACCCGCCCCAGCGAGGCGGCGTGCGCGCGACCACGATCTACGACCTCGTGCCGCTCCATCACCGCGAGTGGGTGACGCCGAGGACGTTCGCGATGCACTCGCGCAAGTACGAGAACGCGGCCGCGACATGCGACGTCATCTTCGCGATCTCCGAGTACACCGCCCGCGACGTCACGGAGACCCTCGGCGTGGCGCCCGAGCGGATCCGGGTCGCGCACCCGGCCGTGAAGGACGTGTTCAGCCCGGACGGTCCCGCGGCCGATCTCGGCGCGCCTTACGTGCTCACGGTGGCGACGCTCGAGCCGCGCAAGAACCTCCAGGCGCTCGTCGATGCCCACGCCTTGCTGGAGAGCGACCTCCTGCTCGCCGTTGCCGGCGGAGAGGGCTGGGGCGACCAGCCCGAGCTTCGCGGGCGGCGCGTGCGCGCGCTCGGATTCGTGCCCGACGACGAGCTCGCCCGCCTCTATCGCGGAGCCGCGGTCGCGGTCTACCCGTCGCGCTTCGAGGGCTTCGGGATGCCGGTGACCGAGGCGATGGCGTGCGGCTGCCCCGCGGTCGCGTCCTCGCATCCCTCGCTCGACGAGGCGAGCGGGAGCGCGGCCCTGCGCGCGGACCCGGACGACCCTGAGGCGATCGCCAGGGCGATCGAGCGCGCGCTTGCCGAGCGCGAGCGGCTGGTCGCCGCCGGGCTCGAGCACGCCCGCTCCTTCAGCTGGCGCGCGGTCGGCGAGACGTTCCTGCGCGGCTACGAGGACGCGCTCTCGCGATGAGGACCGACCACGAGGTGCTGCTCGTCGTGCACCGGCCGGGGCCGGAGTTCCTCGTCCTGCTGCGCGCGCCGGAAGGCCAGGGCTTCTGGCACCTCGTCTCCGGCGGGATCGAGGAGGGCGAGTCGCCGCTCGAGGCGGCCCGTCGCGAGCTCGACGAGGAGACCGCGCTCCGGCCGGAGACGTTCGAGCCGATCGCGCTCGAGCTTCGGTACCGGGCGCCGGGCGGGAGGTGGATCACGCTGCACCCGTTCGCCGTCGAGGCGCCGCCGGCGTGGGAGCCGGTCCTCAACGACGAGCACGTGGACTACCGCTGGTGCTCGGAGGAGTCGGCGCTCGACCTGCTCGAGTACTTCGAGCCCAGAGCCGCGCTCGAGCTCGCGGCGCGCAGTCTTGGAGCCCAGGCGTGAGGGTCGGCATCGACGTCTCGCCGCTCGTCCAGACGCGGGCGGGAACCGCGCGATATGTCCGCGGCCTCGTCGGCGCGCTGCGTGGTCGCGCCGGGCTCGAGCTCGAGCTCCTCTCCTTCGGCGGGCCGGGACGACCGTCGAGCCTCGTCCGCGACGCCGTGTGGTACCCGCACGGGATGGCGCGGCGCGCGGGCTCCCTGGATGTCCTCCACTGCACGACGTTCCGGGGGCCGGTCGGCGGCGAAGACGCCGACCGTGCTCACGGTGCACGACCTCGCGATCCTCCGCTATCCCGAGTCGTTTCCGCGCTGGCACCGGCTGTACGGCCGCGTCGGGCTCTCGCGCGTCGTGCACGCAGCGGACGCCGTCGTCGCGGACTCCGAGTTCACGAAGGCCGAGCTCGTCGAGCTCCTCCGTGTGTCACCGGAGCGCATTCGTGTAATTGCGCTCGGCGTCGATCCGGTCTTCACGCCGGAGGGGCCGCGCGCCGAGGGCGACTTCGTGCTCGCGGTTGCGACGCTGGAGCCGCGCAAGAACCTCGGTCGCATCGTCGCCGCGGCGAGCGTCGCGGGCGTCGAGCTGCGCGTCGTCGGAGCGCGCGGCTGGGGCGGCGTCGACGTCCCGGGCTGGGTGGGCGAGGTCCCGGACTCCGAGCTCGCCGCCCTCTACCGCGGCGCGCGCTGCGTCGTCTCCGCGTCGCTCTACGAGGGCTTCGGGCTCCCCGTGCTCGAGGCGATGGCGAGCGGGACGCCCGTCGTCACCTCGCGCGGAACGTCCCTGGAGGAGGTCGCGGGCGGCGCGGCCGTCCTCGTCGACCCGCTCGACGTCGAGTCGATCGCGCAGGGCATCGCCGAAGCGGCGTCGCGTCGCGAAGAGCTCGTCGCGGCCGGCCTTGCTCGCGCGAGCACGTTCACGTGGGCCGGCACCGCGGACGCGGTCGAGGCCCTCTGGAAGGAGCTCGCGTGAAGCTCGTCGCGATCGACGCCGACGTCCTCGGGCGGCAGCGCACGGGCGACGAGACGTACGTGCGGAACCTGCTCCGCGAGCTCGCCGCGCTCGCGCCCGGCGCAGGCATCCGCATCGCGGCGATCACGCGCCGGGTCGACCTCGTCCCGGACGGCATCGAGCCCGTGGAGCTGACGACGCGCGTGCAGGAGCTCCGCATGGCGCTCTTGCTGCCGCGGGCGCTGCGCCGGCTCGGCGCCGATCTCGCGCACACGCAGTACGCGCTGCCGCTCCGGTCGCCGTGCCCCGTCGTCGTCACCGTGCACGACGTCTCGTTCGCCCGCGAGCCTTCGCTGATGGGCTGGAAGGATCGCTTCGTGTTCGGGCGCGTCGTGCCGCGCGCGGTTCGGCAAGCGGCTCGCGTCCTCACCGTCTCCGAGCGCTCGAAGCGGGACCTCGTCGGGCTCTACGGCGTCGCCGAGGAGCGCGTCGTCGTCACGCCGAACGGCGTCGATCCGGCGTTCCATCCGGACGAGACGCCGCGCGACGGCTCGTACGTCCTCGCGGTGGGAGCGATCCAGGCGCGGAAGGACCAGCTCGCCGCGCTCGAGGCGGCGAACGCCGCCGGGCTTCCGCTCGTCGTCGCCGGCCCCGAGAAGGACGCGTCGCTCGCAGACGAGCTGCGAAGGCGGGGAGCCCGCGTCGAGGGCTACGTCGAGACCGATCGCCTCGCGGAGCTGTACCGGGGCGCCGCCTGCGTCGTGCAGGCGTCCCGGTACGAGGGCTTCGGGCTCCCCGTCGTCGAGGCGATGGCGAGCGGGACGCCCGTCGTCGCGGTGCGTGAGGCCGCCCTCGAGGAGGTCGCCGGGGAGGCCGCCGTGCTCGTCGAGCGCGACGGGCTCGCGGACGGGATCCGGACGGCGCTCGCCGAGCGCGACCGGCTCGTCGCCGCAGGGCTCGAACGGGCTCGCGCCTTCAGCTGGCGCGCGAGCGCCGAGCGGACGCTGGCCGTGTACCGGGAGCTCCTCGCGTGAAGGTCTCCGCGGTCGTCGTCTCCCACGGCCACGCCGCCGAGCTCGAGGCAGCGCTCGCCGCGCTCGCCCAGCAGGTCGACGAGATCTTCGTCGTCGCGAACGTGCCCGGTTCCGTCGCCGCGCTGCCCGAGGGAGTTCGCGTCCTCGAGAACCCGCGCCCGCTCCCGCTCGCCGCGAACGTGAACCTCGGCATCGCCGCCACGAGCGGCGAGTACGTCCTCAACGCGAATCCCGACGCGCTTCCCGAGCCGGGCGCGGTGGCCGCCCTCCTCGCCGTCGCCGAGGCCAACCCGCGCTGCGGCATCGCCGGGCCCGAGATGCGCTGGCCCGACGGGCGCTGGCAGCCTTCCCGCAGGCGCTTTCCCACCGTCGGGGGAACGCTCGTGCGCCGTACTCCGCTCCGTCGCGTCCGGGGGACGTACTCCCAGAAGGAGCACTACCTCCTGGACGAGCGCCCGACCGAGCCCGTCGAGGCCGACTGGCTGCTCGGCGCGTTCCTCCTCCAGCGCAGGACGATGCTGGACGAGCTCGGCGGCTGGGACGCGGGCTACCGCCACTACTGCGAGGACATCGACCTCTGCTACCGCGCGGCCCGGGCGGGCTGGGAGCGCTGGTACGTGCCGGCCGCGGTCGTCACGCACGACTACGCGGCCGTGATCGACAAACGGTTCCTCTCGCGCCACACGCTCTGGCATCTGCGCGGCATGGCGCGCTTCGTGCGCAAGCACCCGGAGCGGCTTCTCGCGCTCTGAACCTCGCGGTTCCTACACTGGGCGACATGGCCCGTGCTGCTCGTAGCAGGGAGCCGGGCGTGCGGGTCGAAGTAGGCGGCCCCTTGACCAGCGCCCGTCTCCGACTCACCGTGAGAGAGAGAACGACCCGCCCATGACCGCCCGCACCTGCCCAAACTGGCCCGAGCTGATGGAGGTCGACCCCGACCTCCAGTTCAAGCACTACACCGTCGCCGAGGCGCAGCTGCCCGCGGAGACGCTCGCGCGCATGTCGCAGGTGTCGCTCGGCGAGGTCGAGATCTGCTGCGACATCGACCACCACGTCTTCAACCCCGCGCACACCGATGCCGAGGTCTGCGAGGCCCTTCGCGACACGCACTGGTTCGACGTGAACGAGTGGGCGACGAGCGGGCCGGGCGCGGACGCCTCCTCGAACGCCGCCTAGCCGCCCCCGCCGATCGGGCTCGTTGGGGACGGCGAGCCGCCGTCGGGCACGGACGACTGTCCTCGCCCACCCGACCGCTCCTTCCCGCAGCCCGAGCAGCGGAACACGAGCTCCCCGCGCCGTTCCTTCAGGACCCAGCGATGACCCGGCGGCCAGCTCCAGAAGCATCGGACTGACGGCCAGGGCCGAACGCGTCGAGGGCCCTGTTTCGAGCAGCGCGTCGTCGAGCTTGGGCACGAGCCTCGCTCGCTCGTCGCTGTCCGGCGGCAGGAGCTCGACCGCGCGCGCGAGCAGGTTCGCGGCCGCGAACCAATCGCCCCGCGCATGTGCGCGGGTCCCGGCTCCGCCGAGTCGTGACGCTCCACGGGCCGCGAGCCCGGGGTCGAGCGCGCCGCCGGGCCTCAGCTCGGTCTCGTACCGGCACGCCTGCTCCAGGTGGTAGCCGACGATCTCGTCGTACTCGCCCGTCCGCTCGCCGGCCTGCTCGTCGAGCCAGTCCGCGAACCGTGCGTGCAGCTTCGCCCGCTGCTCCTTCTGCACCGACTCGTAGGCGACGTCCCGCAGGAGCAGGTGGTGGAAGCGGTAGGCCGCGTCCTCGGAGAACTCCGCCTGCTCGGGCTCGATGAGCTCCTTCAGGACGAGCTCGGCTGCGTGCGCCTCCAGGTCCGCACGCTCCTCCTCGGGCGAGACGTGCGCCACCGCGCCGAGATGGAAGACCTGGCCTTCGACCGAGCCTCGCTCGAGCACTGCCCGCTGCGCCGGCGCGAGTTGGTCCAGGCGGGCTGCGAGCAACGCCTGGATCGAGGCAGGTGCGGCGATCTGCGCCAGGTCTCCGCGTCACCCAGCGGCCGTCTTCGCGACGAAGCGACCCGTCGTCGATCAGCATCGCCACCATCTCTTCCACGAAGAGCGGGAGCCCGTCGGCCGCATTCACGATCTTCGACGCGGCGGCCTCGGCGAGAGCTGCGCCTCCGAGCACGCTCGCGAGCAGGCGCTCGGTGTCAGCGGCCGAGAGCGGCTCGAGGAAGATCTGCCGAGAGCGACCCGCAGGGCCGGCCCACGAGAGCCGAGCCTCGAGCAGCTCGGGGCGCGCCATGCCGAGAACGAGCAGCGGCGTCCCGTCGGTCCCTTCCGCGAGATCCTCGATGAGATCGAGAAAGGTCGGCTCGGCCCACTGCAGGCCGTCGAGCACGAGAACGACGGGGCCTGCTCGCGCGATCTCCTCGAAGAGCCGGCGCGTCGCCCACGAGCTTCCCCGGTGCTCGGCCACGGCTTCCGTGATGCCGAGGGTCTCCGAGAGCCGCTCGACGACCAGATCGCCGTCTGCCGCGGTCCCGACGAGCGCGCGGATCCTCGTTCGCGCCGCCTCTGCGCTCTCGTCGCCGCGGAGGCCTGCGGCCTCGCCGATCGCCTCCTTGAGCGGCCAGAAGGTGATGCCCTCGCCGTAGGGAAGGCACCGGCCCCGCAGGATCGTCGCGGAGTCGGCACACGTGCCCAGGAACTCGTCGACGAGGCGCGACTTGCCGACGCCGGCGGTGCCGAGCACGGTGACGAGCCGGCTCGCGTGCTCGGATCGCACTCGCTCGAACTCGGCCATGAGCTCGACGAGCTCGTGCTCACGCCCGACGAACGCCGACTCGGTGCGGCTGGCCGGAGCTCGGCCGCCGAGGGCGAGCAGGCGGTGGGCGTTGACCGCGCCCGCCTTGCCCTTGAGCTGGAGCTGCTCGATCGCCTCGGCGGAGACGACGTGACGCACGAGCGTGAAGGTCGACTCCCCGATCAGCACGTCCCCCGGTTGCGCGGCCGTCTCGAGGCGAGCCGCGACGTTGACCGCCTCTCCGGTGACGAAGGCCTGCCCGCGCCTCGGATCCCCGACGACGACATTGCCGGTGTTCACGCCGATCCGCACCCGAATCGTCACGCCCACGGTTTGCTCGAGCTCGGCGTTGAGCCGCGCGAGCCCGGCGCGTATCTCCTCGGCGGCGCGGCAGGCGCGGAGGGCGTCGTCCTCGTGCAGCCGCGGGATGCCGAACACCGCCATGACCGCGTCGCCGATGAACTTCTCGACGATGCCTCCGTGGCTCTCGACGGCGCTGCTCACGGTCTGGAAGAAGCGGTCGAGCACACGTCGGGCCGACTCGGGCTCGAGCCGGTCGAGCAACGAGGTCGACTCCACGACGTCTGCGAACAGGACGGTCACGGTCTTGCGTGCCTCCGCCGGGCTTGCCGGAGGCTCGGCGAACGCGGCCCCACAGCTGAAGCAGAAGCGGGCGATCTCGGGATTCGACTGACCGCAGCCGGAGCAGCGCGGCATTGGGACAGCTTACGGTCGAAGCCTCGCCCTACACTGCGCCTCGTGCTCACGACCGTCGTGCCGTACCGCGGTGACGCGAAGCGCCGGCTGCCCGCGCCGATTCGCGCGGCGGCGGCGGTCGCGATGCTCGGGGACGTCGTCGAGGCGGCGTCCTCGCTCGGACGCGTCCTCGTCGTGACCGACGACGTCGCTGTCGTGCCCCGTGGCGCCGAGGCGGTCGAGGATCCCGGAGACGGGCTCGGCGCGGCCGTCGTAGCCGGCCTGGAGCTCGTCGACGGTCACGCGCTCGTCGTCAACGCGGACCTGCCCTGTGCCACCTCTGCCTCGCTTCGGCTGCTCGCCGCGGCCGGGCTCGCTCTCGTCGAGGCTGCCGATGGGACGACGAACGCGCTCTCGCTCCCCGATGCCGTCGGTGTTCGCCCCGCTCTACGGGCCGGGCAGCGCGGCGCGGTTCCGCGCGCACGCGCCGTTCGCGGCGGTCGCGATTCCGGAGCTCGAGGCCGACGTCGACACGGGCGAGGATCTCGAGCGCCTCGTCGCGCGCCTCGGGCCGCGGACGCGCGCGCTCGTCGCCGTCCACGCGTGATCGTCCTGCTGTCGGGCGGCGGCGGGGGTGCTCGCTTCGCACGCGGCCTCGCGGACGTGCTCGCGCCGGGTGAGCTGACGGTCGTCGGCAACGTCGGCGACGACGTCGAGATCCTCGGTCTGCACGTGTCGCCGGACCTCGACAGCCTGCTCTACGCGCTCGCGGGGCTCATCGACGACGAGCGCGGCTGGGGCCGCGCCGGGGAGACCTGGAACGCGCTCGCGTCGGCGGGGGAGTGGGGCGGCGAGGACTGGTTCCGGCTCGGCGACCTCGACCTCGGGCTCCATCTCGTGCGTACGCAGTGGCTGCGCGAGGGCGTGCCGCTGTCGGAGGTCACCTCGCGTTTGGTCGCTCAGCGGGCGCTTTCGACGCGCATCGTCCCCGCGACCGACGACCGGCTGCGCACGCACGTCGAGACGCCGGCGGGGACGTTTCCGTTCCAGGAGTGGTTCGTCGGTCGAGGTCATCGCGACGAGGTGACCGCGGTGTCGTACGAAGGCGCCGAGGCGGCTGGACCGGCCCCGGGCGTCCTCGAAGCGCTGGCCGAGGCCGACGGCGATCGTGCTCGCGCCCAGCAACCCGTACCTCTCGCTCGGGCCGATCCTCGCGGTGCGCGAGATCCGGGACGCGATCGCCGCCCGCCGAGTCCGTTGCGTCGCCGTGAGCCCGCTCGTCGGGGGCAAGGCGGTTTCCGGCCCGCTCGACCGTATGCTCTCGCGCATGGCAGGCGGGACGACGCCCGACGTCGTGGCTCGGAGCCTCGAAGGCGTGATCGACGCGCTCGTGATCGACGAGGCCGATGCGCCGGCCGAGGCGGACGTCGAGCTCGTCGTCACGCAGACGCTCATGCGCGACCGCGCTGCCGAGCGTCGGCTCGCCGAGCGCGTCCTGGAGGTCGCGTGCGGGTAGCGATCGTCGGCGGGACGGGGCCGTTCGGCAAGGCGCTCGCGACCCGTCTCGCCGGGAGCGAGCACGAGGTCGTGATCGGCTCGCGCGACGCCGAGCGGGCCGCAGCGGCGGCCGCCGAGACTGGCGGGGAGGGAGCGGCGAACGAGGACGCGGTCCGGTCCGTGGATCTCGTCGTCTTCGCGACGAAGGCCGAGGCCGCGCTCGACACTGCGCGCGATCTGCGCGACGCGATCGGCGCGACGCCGGTGCTCTCGGTCGCCTCCGAGCTCCGCTTCACGCCGGCGGGCGTTCTGCCCGCGGCCGAAGCCGCCTCGCTCGCGGAGCGTCTTCAAGCCGAGCTCGACGGTCCCGTCCTCGCGGGGCTGCATTCGCTCGCCGCCTCGACCCTTGGTGCCGACGACGCGCCGGACGAGGACGCGTTCGTCTGCGGCGACGATGCGGACGCCAAGGCGCTCGCGCTCGAGCTCGCCGCCGAGCTCGTGTCCGGGCGGGCGCTCGACGCCGGCCCGCTCGCGAGCGCGCGCGCCCTCGAAGGTGTGACCGCGGTGATCGTCAACCTGAACAAGCGCTACCGCGGGCACGCGGGCATCCGGGTCACCGGCCTTCCTTGACCGGCGAGCTGCGCGTCATCCCGGTTCGCGGGATTCCGGAGCTCGAGGAGGGAGACGACCTCGGCGCGCTGCTCGTCGAGGGTGCCGCGTTCGAGGCGAACGACGTCGTCGTGGTCGCGCAGAAGGCCGTCTCGAAGGTCGAGGGCCGCGTCGTGCAGCTCGACGACGTGGAGCCGTCCGCGCGGGCGCGCGAGCTCGCGGGCGACGAGGACGCGCGGCGGATCGAGGTGATCCTGCGCGAGAGCCGGGAGATCGTCCGCGCGCGGCCGCCGCTCGTGATCGCCGAGACCCGGCACGGGTTCGTGTGCGCGTCGGCGGGCGTCGACGCGTCGAACGCGAAGGGGCCCGGAACGCTCGTCCTCCTCCCGCTCGATCCCGACGCGTCTGCGCGTCGGTTGCGGGAGCGGATCCGCGAGCTCGCCGGCGTCGAGGTCGGGGTCGTGGTCTCCGACTCGTTCGGCCGCGCCTGGCGGCGTGGGACGACCGACGTCGCGCTCGGCGTCGCGGGGATCGCTGCGCTCCTCGACTTGAAGGGCACGCGGGACTCGGTCGGCTACGAGCTGCACGCGACCGAGATCGCGGTCGCGGACGAGATCGCGGGCGCGGCGGAGCTCGTCATGGGCAAGACGGACGGGATCCCGGCGGCGATCGTGCGCGGGCTCGCGATCGCCGGGGACGGGCGTGGCGCCGACCTCGTGATGCCCCGCGAGCGCGACCTGTTTCGGTAGCGGCTCGAACCTGGGACGAAAACGCCCCCACATGCCCCCAGGGGCACTCCCGTGTCCCTGAGGACACGCTAGCGACGATCGGCTCACGCGTGGGTCACGAGCTCGTGCCGAGTTTCATGAGCGACGGCCGCGCGCCGACTCGCGCACGGATACCGGATGGCCACCACCCGCGGTTAGACTCGCGGCGTGCGGAAGTACGCCATCTGGGGGAACGCCACCTCGCCGGCTCACGAGGAGTGGGTGGCCGAGATCGGCAAGCAGTTCGAGCAGGACGACTTCGCCCGCGTCGACGACATCAACGACGCCGACTTCGTGCTCAACATGTTCGATCCGGAGGATCCGAAGGCGTTCCGGCGCGCGTCCCGCGGCACGTACTCCGCCGCGTTCTACGAGCTCCCGGAGACCCCCGACGACGTCCTCAAGGCGAGCTACCCGATGCTCGTGCGCACCCTCTCGAACGTCGTCCTCCTGCGGATCCCGGGCGAGGGCGTCTGGTTCACGACGATGGAGCGCGGCACGTACCACGTCGAGGACGACGCGGAGTCGATCTACGAGCGCCTGGAGCCGCTCGCGACCTCGCGGCTCGTGATCGACAACGACTGGCACTCCGACCTCGAGCCGGAGCTCTGGGGCGGAGACGAGGTCACGGAGGACATCGGGTCCGCCGGCCGCCGCCTCGACGAGCTCGACCTGCTCCCGTCGCCGTTCCCGGTCGAGGAGTACCTCTCGGGCCGCGACCTCCGGCACGTCATGCGGCTCTACAGCGTGGGCGGGCTCTCGTACGGGAACCTCTCCGCCCGCAAGGACGAGACCCGCTTCTGGATGAGCGCGAGCGGCGTCGACAAGTCGAAGCTCGAGACCGTCGGGCGCGACATCCTCCTCGTGAAGGACTTCGACGAGGAGCGCGGCGTCATCGTCCTCAGCGTCCCGCCGGGAATCGAGCCGCGCCGCGTGTCCGTGGACGCGATCGAGCACTGGATGATCTACCAGGCGCACCCCGACGTCGGCGCGATCCTGCACGTGCACGCGTGGATGGAGGGCATCCCCGCGACCGACGTGAACTACCCGTGCGGCACGCAGGAGCTCGCGGTCGCGGTCGCCGACCTCGTCGCGCTCGAGCCGGATCCCGCGCACGCCGTCATCGGCCTCCGGAACCACGGCCTCACGTGCACCGGCGACAGCCTCACGGAGATCCTCGACCGCATCGCGCCGAAGGTCCTCCGTCAAGTCCCGATGACGTAGGGGCGAGGCTTGTCTCGCCCGTCAGCCGCATGACCTCGATCCGATCCGCCTACGACATGTGGCCGCAGTACAACCGCCGGCTGCGCGACGTCACCGCCGCCCTGACCGACGAGCAGCTCGCCATCCGCCCGGCGCCGGATCTCCTGCCGATCTGGGCGACGGTCGGCCATACGGCCGCGATGCGCGTGTACTGGCTGTGCGCGGTCGTCGGCGAGCCCGGGGCGGAGACGACGCCGTTCCAGGTCGACGGCGAGACCATCGACTGGGCGGACGACCTCGATCACGCGCGCTCGGCGGGTGAGCTCGCCGCGGCTCTCGACTCCAGCTTCGCCATCGTCGAGGGCTGCCTGGACCGCTGGACCACGGACATGCTGACCGACGAGATCGAGCGCTCCTTCGGCGACACCGTCCAGATCCACACGCGTAGCTCGATCCTCCAGCGCCTTCTCACCCACGAGGCCTGGCACGCCGGCGAGCTGTCGCAGACGCTCGGCATCCACGGGCTGCCCCAGCCCGACCTCTGGCGCCCCGACTGACAGGCCCTAGGACCTGAGCCTGAGCGCGGTCAGAACCGCGAGCGCCGGCGCGACCACGACGTCGTTCGCCATGCACCAGATGCAGACGGCGTCGATCACGAAGAGCTGGAGCGCGAGCAGGTACATGCTGAAGAGGAGGCCGACGAACGCGAGCACCGCCGCGGCGAGCCGCGCGCCGACGCTGTCCCAGAGGACGAGCGCAAGGATCGTCGCGTACGCCCCGAGACCGAGGACGGCCACCGGGATCCCCGCGATCTCGGCGTACTCCGACTCCTGAACCTCCTCGCAGCCGCCGCCGGCGACACACAGCACGGACGTGTCCGCGAAGTGCGCCCACGTGAGGTAGCCCGCCACGCCGACCCCGGCGAGCGCGACGAGGCCGGCCGTCAGCCGGAGCGCGCGGTCGTTCAACCCTCGAGGGCGTCGTCGAGCGCGGGCCGGAACGCCGCCGGGTCGAGCGCCGTGAGCTCGAGCTGGTACGGCTCCTCGTCGCCGATCTGGATGTAGAAGGTCGGCGTGCCGCGCACGCCGGCTGCCTGCGCCTGCGCGTCCGGCTGCGTGACGAGCGCGGCGACCTCCTCGCCCTCGGCGTCCGCGAACAGGCGGTCGACGTCGAGCCCGTCGATCTCCTCCGCGAGCGCGCGGATCAGGTCGTCCGTGACCCAGCCCGAGTTCTCGTCGCCCTGGTTCCGGTACAGCGCCTCCTGGAGCTGCCAGAGGCGATCCTGGAGACCGGCGGCATAGACGAACCGCCGCGCCTTCACGGAGTCCTCCCCGATGAACGCGAGGCCGCGGAACTCCGTCTTCACCCGCCCCGGGCGGACGTACTCGTTCACGATCGAAGGGAAGACGGCCTCGGTGTAAGCGCGGCAGGCCGGGCACTGAAGGTCGGCGTACTCGATGAGCCTGACGTTCGCGGAGTCGGCCCCGAGGAGGATCCCGTCCTGCGGGATTCCGGTCAGGTCGACCGCAGGTGTCGGAGACGGAGTCGGCGAGTTGCCGTCGTCGTCGCCGCGCAGGAGCAGGGCGGCCGCGACGAGGGCTACCGCGGAGCCGATGGCGATCGCGAACGCGAGCACGACCATCCGCCCGGACGGGCCCTTCTTGACCGGCGCCTTCTTCACCTTCGGCTTGCGGGCCACGCGCGCAGTTTGCCGGACGCTACGCCGCCGCAAGATCCGCGAACTTCGCGTACCGGCGGAGGAAGGAGAGCTTGACCGTCCCCGTGGGGCCGTTGCGGTGCTTCGCGAGGATGACCTCCGCGATGCCCTGCTGGTCGGACTCCTCGCCGAGGTAGTACTCGTCCCGGTAGATGAAGAACACGAGGTCGGCGTCCTGCTCGAGCGACCCGGACTCGCGCAGGTCGGAGAGGAGCGGCCGCTTGTCGTGCCGCTGCTCGACCGCGCGCGAGAGCTGGGACATGGCGAGGATCGGCACTTCGAGGTCGCGCGCGAGCACCTTGAGCGCGCGCGAGATCTGCGACACCTCCTGCACGCGGTTCTCGACGGTCGACCCTGAGGTCATGAGCTGGAGGTAGTCGACGACGATGAGCCCGAGGTTCGGCTCGCGCGACTTCAGGCGCCGGGCCTTCGAGCGGAGCTCCATCATCGTGGTCGAGCCCGTGTCGTCGACCCAGATCGGCGCCTTCGAGAGGCGGTCGCACGCCGCGGTCAGCCGCGGCCAGTCGTCCGGGGCGAGCCTCCCGGTCCGCAGCCGCTGCGACTCGACCTTGCCCTCGCTGCACATCATCCGCTGCGTGACCTCGGCCTTGGACATCTCGAGCGTGAAGAGCGCGACCGGGACTCCGTGCCGCACCGCGAGGTTCGCGCCGATGCAGAGCCCGAGCCCCGACTTCCCCATCGACGGCCGCGCCGCGAGGATGACGAGGTTCCCCGGCTGGAACCCGGAGGTGAGGAGGTCGAGCTCCTTGTAGCCGGACGGCACGCCCGTGACCTCGGCGCCCATCTCGACGAGCTGCGAGATCCGCTCGAAGCTGTCCTTGAGCAGGGCCTCGATGTGGGAGAAGTCGCTCGTTGCCCGGCGCTGCCCGAGCTCGAACACCATCTGCTCCGCCCGATCCACGAGGTCGGGAACCTCTCCCGGTCGCTCCTGGCCGAGCCGCTGAATCTCCTGGCCGGTGCGGACGAGGCCGCGCAGCATCGCCATCTCCTTGACGATGCGCGCGTAGTGCTCGACGTTGGAGGTCGAGGGGACGAGTGCCGCGAGCTCCGCGACCCGCGCCGGCCCGCCCACGCCTTCGAGCTCACTCCGGGCGTCGAGCTCGTTCGCGAGCGTGATCGCGTCGACGGGCTCGCCCTTCGCCCACAGCGCGAGGCACGCCCGGTAGACCTTTGCGTGGCTCTCGCGGTAGAAGTCCGACGCGTCGAGGATCTCGCTGACCGTGCCGACCGCGGTCGCGGACAGGAGCATCGCGCCGAGGACCGACTCCTCGGCTTCGAGGTTCTGCGGCGGGACATGGGCCCCCAGGCTCTGAGTACTCAGCCTGTCAGTCCCGCCCGCTAGCTCCGCCCGCGCCATTCCGGCCCGAGTCAAGCGCGCACCGGTGTCGGCGTCCAGTTCGCGGGCTGCGCCTTCCCGCAACCCGTCGTGCAGGGAGATCGGAACATATGTTCGTATGCTATCCACCGCGTCGGCTGGACAGCCCACCGCGACGGGCAGGTTTTCCAACCGGAATCCTCCGCTCGGAGCGGGGGATTCGTGCGTTCTTCAACAGGGCTGTGAGCGGACTGTGGAAGGACCTGGGGAAAAAGCGGCCGTCAGACGTGGGCGAGCACGGCGTCCAGCGGTCGCGGCACCCGGTCGAGATCGAGGGCGTCGACGAGGATGCGCGGGTAGCGAAGGTGCCGGCGATCGGAGCTGCGCATGAAGCGCTTGAGCTGCGCCTCGACCTTCTGCCCCCGCCAGGCCGGCTGCTTCTGGAACGTGCGGAACGACCCGAGGTCGCGGTGCGCGTCGAGGACGGCTTCGATGCGGGCGGCGCCGACGGCGCGGATCAGCTCGTCCTCGAGGTCGGAGACACACACGTGGAATCCCAGCCGTTCCATGTCGGCGCGCGTGAGATCGGAGCCGAAGCCGGCCCGCTCGAGGCCGCGCCGGAACACCTTCTCCTCGTCGGCGTCGCAGAGGCCCGCGAGCTTCACGCCCGACTCGTCGGGGCCGAACCGGGTCAGGAAGCGTTCGATCGCCTGGGCCCCTCCGATGGGCACGATCACGACGCCCTCGGCCTCGAGATCGCGCCCGCGGCGCGCGGCGAGGGTCTCGAGCGCGATCTGGTCGCTGATCCCCTCGACGAGCACGATCCCCCGCGCGCCGTCCACCCGCTCGAGCGCGCGGCTCGTCGCCTCCGGGCCGCCCGGCGCAAACTCGGCCCGCGCGCGCCGGCGCGTGCGCCCGTCGTCCTCGTTGACCACGCCACGTTCCATTCGGATGACCTCGACCCGAACGGTAACGGCAGCGGTCAGGCCGACTGGTCCTCGGTCTCCTCGCCGGAGGCTGGCTCGTCGGCGGCCGCGGGCTCTTCGTCGGCCGCCGCTGGCACCTCCGGAGGCACCGTCGGCTCCTCGGCCGCCTCCGCGAGAGGGGCTTCGGCTTCGGCTACCGGGGCCTCCGCCGACTCCTCCTCGAGCTCTTCCTCCTCGAGCTCGTCCTCCGCGATCAGCTCGGCGATCACCGCCTCCGCCTCCTCGTGCTCGGCAACCGCCTCTGCCTCCTCGACGGCCTCCGCCTGGGCCTCGGCCGCCTCGAGCTCGGCGAGCACCTCTTCGGGCGGGAGCTCCCCGCCCTCGGGGACGACGAGCGTCTTGACCTCGACGCGGACGCCGTCGAACAGCTCGATCGGGATCGCGTACCGGCCGATGCGCTTGATCGGGTCGCTCTCGACCTTGCGCCGGTCGACGCGGATCTTCCGCGTGCGCCAGATCTCGTCCACGACGTCGGTCGACGTGACGGAGCCGAAGAGCGAGCCCGTCGGGCCGGACTTCACCTCGAACGTGAGCACGGTCTTCCCCAGCACCTCGGCGATCTCGCCCGCCTGCTCGGCGGTGCGCGCCTCCTGCGTCGCCCGCAGCGCCTCGACCCGGCGGAGCTCCGTCACGCGCGCGGGCGTGGCGACTTCAGCCAGCTGTCGGGGAAGAAGATAGTTCCGTGCGTAGCCGCGGGCCACGTCGACGACGTCTCCGCGCAGGCCGACGTTCTCGACGTCCTTGAGCAGGATGATCTGCATCGCGCTAGTGGGAGACGTAGGGGAGGAGCGCCATCTCGCGTGCGCGCTTCACGGCGGACGCGACCTGGATCTGGTGCCGGCGGCAGGCGCCGGTGATGCGGCGGGAGCGGATCTTGCCCTTCTCGGAGATGTAGCGCCTGAGCTGCGCGAGGTTCTTGTAGTCGACCTCGGCCACCTTGTCGCGGCAGAGGTGGCAGCTCTTCCTCCTGCCGGGGGCAGTGGTCGGGCCCGTGCGCCTGCGTTGCGGTTTCTTCGGTGCCATGGTGCTCCTAGAACGGGATGTCGTCGTCTGCGGGGGACGGCGGGAAGTCGTCGCCGGTCGCGGCGGTCGCGCCGGCCGGGACGTACTGGCCTCCACCCTCGCCCTCCATGCGGCTGTCGAGGAACTGCACGCTCTGCGCGACGACGTCGACCTTCGAGCGCTTCGTGCCGTCCTGCGCCTCCCACGAGCGCCAGTCGAGGCGCCCGTCGATGCCGATGCGGCGGCCCTTCGTCAGGTGCTGCGAGAGCATCTCGGCCTGGTTCCCGTAGACCTTCACGTCGAAGAAGTTCGGCTTGTCGACCCAGTTGCCGGCGTCGTCCTGCATGCGTCCGTTGACGGCCACGCCCATCTCGAGCACGGGCGTGCCGGACGGAAGGTGCCGAAGCTCCGGGTCGCGCGTCAGGCGCCCGACGAGCGTTACGCGATTGATGTCGCCTGCCATTTGGCTACTCCTCCTCTTCCTCGACCTCGGATGCGGTGCCTTCATCCTCGCGCGTCGGCGCGCCCACCGCTACCGGCCGTGCGGGACTCCCCTCGATCCGACGTGTCGCCATGTGACGCATGACCGCGTCGTCGATGCGGAGCACCCGCGAGATCTCGTCGAGCGTCTCGGCGTCGCACGTGAAGTGCAGCAGGTGGTAGATGCCGTCGCCCTTGTGCGCGATCTCGTACGCGAGCTTGCGCCGGCCCCAGACGTCGTGCAGGTCCCACGAGCCGCCGGACTTCTCGACCAGCTCGCGGGTCCGCGCGACCACCTCGTCCTGACGAGCCTCGTCGAGGTCGGGGTCGAGCAGCAGCAGAATCTCGTACTCGTTCACAGGTTCCCGTGTCTCCTTCCTTCGGTCTGAGTCGGCCTGGCACTGTTGGACAAACACTGCGGACTGGCACCGCCGGGAACGGGCGGGCCGGTGCGAGGCAGGAAGCCGCGGCAGTCTACCAGCCGCCGTTATCCGCCCCGACTGCTGTCTTCCTCGGCGGTCGCTACCATCGACCAATGCGCCGCCTTCTCATGTGGCTCGTCGTCACCCTCGGGGTCGCCGCGCTCATCCGCCGGCTGCGGCAGAGGAGCCGTGATCAGGAAGCTTCGTCCGAGGCCGCGGCGGGAGCCGCAGCCGAGACCGACGCCGAGGACGACCCGGCCGACGAGCTCAGGCGGAAGCTCGCCGAGACCCGCACGGAGGACGAGCCGGAGTCGTCCGTCCCGCCCGTGTCCACGGTGGAGGAGCGGCGGGCCGAGGTCCACGGCCAGGGACGCGCGGCGGTCGACGAGATGAACGAGCCTGGCGAGAGTTAGATGGTTAGGCCAGGCATGGCCGATCCTTCCGAGACGACGCAGCTGTCGGTCGGCTCGCCCGAGCCCGACTCGGCGGAGCTCCTCGAGGCGATCAAGGAGGTCTCGGGCGAGATCGACGGCTTGCAGTCCGAGCTCCGGGCCCTCCGGGCGCAGGCGCGCGGGCTCCCTGCGGCCGATCGGCCCGTCCACGGATGGGACGACCGCGCGTCCGTCGGCCGCGAGAGCTCGCCCTGGATCCGCTCGCTCGACGGCCCGAGCGCGCGGCAGCCCGCCGTGCCGAGGCTCCTGCTCGAAGTCGTCTTCCTCGTCGTCGTCGCCGGCGCGGTCGCGATCGCGCAGCTCGATCCCCTCGTGATCGTGCTCGTCATGGCCGTGGCGTGGGGCATCGTCGCGCTCGCGGAGTGGTTCGCGGCGCGCGAGGCGAGGCGCAAGGCCGAGCTCTCCCTCGCGCCGCTCGCCGGCATGAACGCGGTGCTGGCCGACGACCCCTCGTGGTTCTCGCCTCCGGTCGAGCGGACACAGCTCGAGTCGGCTCCGCCGCGGAGGAGGACGAGGACACCGAGGAGGGGCGGACGCCCGCGCCCCACCCGTCTGTCTAGCGCGTTACCCTCGTCCGCGTGCGGATTGCCGTCGCCACGATGCTCGCGGGCGTGCTTGCGGCGCTCGCCGCGCTCGCCGCTCCGGGGGCCTCCGCCACGACCGAGGCGCGGCGGTCGCTGCTCGACCTCGGCGACTCGCTGAGCGTCGGGACCGCGCCGTACCTCCGGACGCGCCTGCGCGCGTACCGGATCTGGAGGGTCCACGACGTGGGTCTGCACGCGTACGACGCGGCCGAGCGCCTCGACCGCGCGCGGGTCCGGCTTCCCGCAGTGGTCGTGGTGAGCGCCGGCACGAACGACGATCCGCGACAGGTCACCGTGTTCGAGCGCGCCGTCTCCGGCGTCCTCGCGACCGCGGGTCGCAAGCGCTGCGTCGTGTGGCCGACGATCGCGCGGCCTCCGGCCGTCGGGGCGACGTACGCCGGCCTGAATCGATCCCTTGCGCGGGCGGCGCGGCGCCACTCGAACCTCGTCCTCGTCGACTGGGTCGGGATGGTCGGGCGACACCCGCGCTGGCTCTCCGACGACGGCGTGCACGTGAGCGCCACCGGCTACCGCGCCCGGGCAGCCGCGATCGCGACTGCGGTGAAGACGCGCTGCGCCCGTGGATGAGTTGGCGCACTCTTGGCACCGTTTCCCCTTGACGGAAACCGGTGTCTGACACCGGTCTCAGCTGAGGCGCGCCGTGCTCTTCCCCACCGCCACCTTCGCGATCTTCTTCCTCGTCGTTCTGCCGCTCTCGTGGCTGCTCATGCCGCGCGGAGAGCGCTGGCGCCCGTTCATCGTCGCCGCGAGCTTCGTCTTCTACAGCGCGTGGGACTGGCGCTTCGTCCTCCTGCTCGCCGCGTCGATCGTCTGGAACCAGGCCTTCGCGCTCGCGATCCACCGCCGGGCGGAGAAGCGTGCGCGGAAGCGCCTGCTCGCGCTCGCGATCGTCGGGAACATCGCGGTGCTCGGCTACTTCAAGTACGTCGACTTCTTCGTCACGTCGACGAACAACGTCTTCGCGTGGGTCGGCGTCGACGTGCCGCTCGAAGCGCGCTCGGTCGTCCTCCCGGTCGGGATCTCCTTCTTCACGTTCATGGGGATCAGCTACGTCGTCGACGTCTTCCGCGGCGACTTCGCGCCGACCGGCTTCGGGAAGTTCGCGGCGTACCTCTCGTTCTTCCCCCACCTCGTCGCGGGGCCGATCGTGCGGCCGGGCGAGCTCATCCCGCAGCTCGACTCGCCGCGTGACCCGCGCTACGTCGACACCTCGCGCGCCTTCTTCCTGATCGCGACCGGCCTCTTCATGAAGGTGGTGATCTCGAACCACCTCGCGTCGAGCATCGTCGACGACGTCTTCGGCGCGCCGAGCCAGCACTCGTCGCTCGAGGTGCTGGTCGCGATCTACGCGTACGCGGTGCAGATCTACGCGGACTTCTTCGGCTACACGAACATCGCCATCGGGGTCGCGCTGCTCCTCGGCTTCAGGTTCCCGCAGAACTTCGACTCGCCGTATGCGGCCGTGTCCATTCAGGATTTCTGGCGGCGTTGGCACATGACGCTCTCGCGCTGGCTCCGCGACTACGTCTACATCCCGCTCGGCGGGAGCCGCGGCGGGCGGCTCTTCACGTACCGGAACCTCATGCTCACCATGCTCATCGGCGGGCTCTGGCACGGCGCGGGGTGGACGTTCGTCGTGTGGGGCGGGATCCACGGAGTCGCGCTCGTCGCGGAGCGCTGGTGGCGCGACCGGCCCGGGTACGTCGAGCGCCCGTCGACGGCGTGGAGCCGGGCGTGGAAGCGCTTCGTGACCTTCCAGATCGTCTGCTTCGCGTGGATCTTCTTCCGCGCGGGCTCGTTCGAGGACGCCTGGGAGCTGATCGTGCGCCTGTTCACGGCGTGGGGCGAGCCGTCCGAGCTCGTGACCGGCGGGGTGCTCCTCGCGATCGCCGTCGGGATCGGGTCGCAGTACCTCCCGCGCCGGCTGCCGCTCGACCTCATGGCGCGCTTCTCGCGGCTCCCGATCCCGGCGCAGGCCGGCGTCCTCTCGCTCGCCCTGCTCGTCGTCCACGCCATGGGCCCCGAGGGCGTGGCGCCGTTCATCTACTTCCGGTTCTGAGATGGCCGACGACCCGAGACATACGAGACGACGCCGGCCGCGCGGGCGGGTGGGCGAGGCTGGGCGGCGCCTGCACTCGGCGGGCTCGGCGGTCGTGGTCGCGGCGCTCACGCTCGGGATCGCGCTCCTGCTGAACGCGCCCGGGCTGCACAAGTCGGCGACGATCCAGCCGGAGGGCTGGAAGCGCGATGTCGCGCTCGCGGTGACCGGGCCGCTCGAGTCCGTGAGCGACGTGCTCCTGCTCGACCGGCCGCGGCGCGCGCTCAAGGCAGTCCTCGGCCGCTCCGAGGACGACGAGATCGACACCGGAGTCGCGGTGCCCGAGCCGCCCGTGGAGGAGCCGGCGGAGACGCGGCCTCCTCCGCGCACGAAGTTCACGCCGAAGAAGAAGCTCCGGATCTGGGTCGCGGGCGACTCGCTCGTGATCGTCCCGGGTCAGTCGCTCCTGAACGCGATCGGCGGGAGCCGGGTCCTGGAGCCGGTCGGCCCGGTCGACGGGCGGATCTCCAGCGGCCTGGAGCGTCCCGACGCCTTCAACTGGTTCAAGGAAGTGCGCAAGAAGATGCGCAAGGAGCGCCCGCGCGGAGTCGTCCTCATGTTCGGCGCGAACGACGACCACGGGTTCATGACGGGACTCCCTGCGGGGGTCGAGGTCGACGGCTTCGCGAGCGAGAGCTGGACGGCCGAGTACCGACGGCGCGTCGGCGGGATCATGGACACGGTCACCCGGAACGGCGCCTTCCTCGTCTGGATCGGGCTCCCGATCACGAACGACGCCGCGCAGACCGCCCGCTTCGACACGATCAACGGGATCGTCCAGACCGAGGCCGAGAAGCGGGCGCCGAACGTGTCCTATCTCGACACGTACTTCTTCTTCGCCGGCGACGACGGCGGCTACGCGGAGTACGTCGCGAACGCGCGGGGGACGCTCGTGAAGATGCGCGCCGACGACGGCGTCCACTTCGAGCGCGAGGCGGGCGACCTCATCGCGCGGCAGGTCCTGAGCCGGCTGAACAAGCGCTACGACCTCACGAGCTGGCGCCGCGAGGCAGGCGACGGCGGCTAGGGCTGGATCGCGTCTCCGACGAAGTAGAACCAGGCGAACGCGACGACGAGAAGGAGCACCGAAGCGCCGAGCGTGATCACGAGGCAGCCCGCCGAGGACATTGCGCGCGAGCCTAGATGGTTAGTCGGCTACGCTCGCGCGCGGAGCGGCATGGGCCCGGTGGCCCAGCTGGTCTTCAAAACCAGTGCGGTCGTGTAGCCCACGGCTCGGTCGGTTCGACTCCGGCGCCGCTCCGCCAACCTAGGCCCGGCTAGGCGTCGAGCTCGCGACCCTTCCAGGCTCGCAGCAGCGCATACGCCCACCACCGCCACGCGAGGAATGCGAAGAACGCAATCGCGATGACTACTGCCTCGGTCGTCCCGAAGGCAAGCGCGGTCACGAGGTAGATCACGCCGGTCAGCGCGAGCGACGCTGCCACCGTCCCGGCGATCGCCTCGCGGTTGCCCTTCCGGAGCATGAACTCCTTGTCCCCTGCCCGGAAGCGGATCCGGTGGTGCGCGGCAGGCGCGAGGTAGAGCACGAGCGCGACGGCCGTGCTCAGCAGCGTCCCGTAGTAGACGTAGCGCTGCCCGTCCGTCAGGTTGCGGAACTGCTCCGTGAAGCTGATCGCGAGCAGGAACCCGAAGAGGACCTCGGCGCCCGGGATGAGCGAGCGCAGCTCCTGCAGCAGCTCGTTGTGCTCCCGCTCGAGCCGCTCCTTGATCGTCTCCTGGGACTGTTCGGCCTCCAGGCGCTCCTGGGCATCGTCCGGGTTCGTCACCGCTCAGTCGGCGAGGTAGCGGTGGTCCGTCCAGTCCGTTCTGCGGTTGAGCATCTCGCAGCGTCGATCTTCTCATGCGGTAGCTCGGAGGTGAGAAGCGGCGGGTGAACGTGAACGCGAGCTGGCGCGCGCGTCCCGCCTTCGCCTCGGTGTAGCCGATCCACTCCGCGCCGGAGCGGACCGTGTCGTTCGCGAGGCAGGTCGTGATGCGCTCGTCGCGCACGCCCTGCCGGTGCAGGGCCTCGTGCAGGAGGACGGCGAACGCGGCAGCGGTCGCGAGGGTGTTCTCTCCGTCGATGAACCGGTGGACGTTGTGGCAGGTCGTCTGACGGAGGAACACGTTCGAGCCGCCGGCGTAGTACGCGATCACGCGATCGGCCGACTCGCCGTACCGGCGCACGAAGGAGCGCTCGAACCCGCCCTCCGTATGGAAGCAGCGCACGTACGTCGGCAAGACCGCATCGCGGCGGATCGGCCGGTCCGGCGACGTCGCCCGCCAGAGCGACTCCCGGGCAGCGATCCGGAGCTCGCGGTCGTACCTGTACGGGGAGTACCCGCCCGGAGACGCTTCGGCGGTGCCACCAAGCACCGCCCCAGCGACGACGGCTGCGGCGAGGAGCCCCCTCACTCCACCTGCAGGGTACCCCGGCATTAGGCTGCCCAGTCGTGATCACCTCGATCGCGATCGAACCCGAGGAGCATCGCGCTCGCTGCGATGCCCTCCTGGAGCGCGTCGGCGGGGAGGGCCTCTCGGGCGTCGTCCTCTTCGATCCGTACTACGTCCTCTACTACGGCGGCTTCGCGTTCGTCCCCACCGAGCGGCCGATGGCGCTCGTGCTGGGCGCGGACGGCACGCGCGCGCTCGTCGTCCCGCGGCTTGAGGTCGAGCACGCGCAGGCGAAGGGGACGTTCGACCGCGTCGAGCACTACGACGAGTACCCGGGCGAGCCGCGCTCGGAGACGGCGCTCGAGCGCGCGCTCGAGGCGCTCGGGCTGAGCGGGAAGATCGGCGCCGACCAGGACGGCTACCCCTGGATCCTCGGCTACCGCGGGCCGACGCTGTCCGAGCTCTCGGGGGCGACCGTGGTGCGCGTGGTCGAGCAGATCGAGGAGCAGATGGCGATCAAATCCGACGCCGAGATCGCCCTGATCAAGGAGAGCGTCCGCTGGGGGAACCTCGCGCACCGCCTGCTCCAGCGCTACACGAAGCCGGGCGTCACCGAGACCGAGGTCGAGCAGCGCGCGTCGAACGAGGCGACGTTCGCGATGCTCGACGCGATCGGCGAGATCTACCGCGCGCAGAGCTGGGGTCGCGGCGGCGCGCACGCGGGCTACCGCGGGCAGATCGGGCGGAACTCGGCGATCCCGCACGCGCTCGCGGGAACATCGTGTTCGAGAAGGGAGACGTGCTCGTGACCGGGGCGAGCGCGCCCGTGTGGGGCTACCTGTCGGAGCTCGAGCGGACGATGTTCGTCGGCGAGCCGACGGACGACCAGGAGCGGATGTTCGGGCACATGAAGGCGCTCCAGGACACGGCCTTCGACGCCATCCGGCCGGGCGCACGGTGCTCGGATGTCGACATGGCCGTTCGTGCGTACTTCGCGCAGCACGACCTCTTCCCGTACTGGCGCCACCACACCGGGCACGCGATCGGGCTCCGCTACCACGAGGGCCCGTTCCTCGACTCGGGCGACCACACCGAGATCCGGCCCGGGATGGTGTTCACGGTCGAGCCCGGCCTCTACGACCCCGAGCTCGGCGGGTTCCGCCACTCGGACACGGTGCTCGTCACGGACGACGGGAGCGAGATCCTCACGTACTACCCGCGCGATCTCGCGAGCCTCGTCATCCCCGCGTGATCGCGGCGTTGCTGTTCGACTTCGACGGCGTCGTCGTCGACACCGAGGTGCCCACGTACCAGTCCTGGCGGGACACGTACGCGGAGTTCGGCGTCGACCTCTCCCTCGAGGACTGGCTGCCCGCGGTCGGGAGCGGAAGCTCGACGGAGGGAGCGTTCGACGCCGTGGCGCATCTCGAAGGGCTGATCGGGCGGACGGTCGATCGCGAAGCCGTGATCGCCGGCCGGTCGCGCCGGAAGGCCGAGCTGTACGCGCGCGCTCCGCTCCTTCCGGGCGTCGCAGAACGGCTCGCCGAGGCTCAGGAGCGTCAGCTGAAGACGGCGATCGTCACGCGGAATCGCGAGGATCGGGTCGGCGCCCAGCTGCGCTCGGTCGGCCTCGAGCACGAGTGGGACGCGCTCGTCTGCGCGAACGAGAACCCGCTGCGCGACAAGGCCGAGCTGTATCGGATCGCGCTCTCGACGCTCGAGGTCGACGCGGCCGAGGCGCTCGCGTTCGAGGACTCGCCGGCGGGCCTGGAAGCCGCGAAGCGGGCGGGCGTCCGGTGCGCGGCCGTCCCGAGCGAGATCACGCGCAGCCTGTCGTTCGAGGGAGCGGATCTCGTCCTTCCCTCGCTCGCCGCGCACTCGCTCGACGAGATCCTGCGGCTGGCGGAGAGCTAGCCGCGGAGCGGCGGGGTCAGGCTTGAGCCTGACCCCAGCGGTACGCTTGCGTGACCAGAGGAGGTGCGAGATGAACGCAGCGGTGACGACGGAGCTCAAGGTCATCGACCACTGGATCGGCGGTGAGCCCGTTCGAGGCTCGTCGGGCCGCACGGGCCCGGTCTACAACCCGGCCACGGGCCAGCAGACCGGCGAGGTCGGCTTCGCGAGCGTCGAGGAGATCGACCGCGCGGTCGCGACCGCGAAGGCCGCATTCCCCGCGTGGCGCGCCACGTCCCTGTCGAAGCGCGCCGACCTCTTCTTCAAGATCTTCGATCTCTTCGACCGGCACCGCGAGGACCTCGCGCGCCTGCTGACGCTCGAGCACGGGAAGGTGCTCTCGGATGCGCTCGGCGAGGTGCAGCGCGGGCTCGAGGTGATCGAGTTCGTGTGCGGGATCCCGACGCTGCTCAAGGGCTCCTTCTCCGAGCAGGCGGCGACGGGGATCGACGTGTACTCGATCCGCCAGCCGCTCGGCGTCGTCGCCGGGATCACGCCGTTCAACTTCCCCGCGATGGTGCCCATGTGGATGTGGGCGCCCGCGATCGCATGCGGCAACGCGTTCATCCTGAAGCCGTCCGAGAAGGACCCGTCCGCTTCGGTCCTGACCGCCGAGCTCTTGAAGGAGGCGGGCCTGCCGGACGGCATCTTCAACGTCGTGCAGGGCGACAAGGTCGCGGTCGACCGCATCCTCGAGCATCCCGACATCGCGGCCGTCAGCTTCGTCGGCTCGACGCCGATCGCGCGCTACGTCTACGAGACCGGCACGAGGCACGGGAAGCGCGTCCAGGCGCTCGGCGGCGCGAAGAACCACATGGTCGTGCTCCCCGACGCGGACATCGAGATGGCCGCCGACGCCGCGGTGAGCGCCGGGTACGGCTCGGCGGGCGAGCGCTGCATGGCGGTCTCGGTCGTGGTCGCGGTCGGTGACGCAGCGGATCCGCTCGTCGGCGCGATCCAGGAGCGGCTCCCGAAGGTCAAGGTCGGGGACGGCATGGACCCGTCGTCGGAGATGGGCCCGCTCGTGACGCGCGAGCACCGCGACAAGGTCGCGTCCTACCTCGACTCCGGGCCGGAGCAGGGGGCGACGCTCGTCGCCGACGGCCGCGAGACGTCGCCGGATGGAGACGGGTTCTTCCTCGGCGTGTCCCTTCTGGACGAGGTGACGCCCGAGATGGACGCGTATCGCGACGAGATCTTCGGGCCGGTGCTCTCGGTCGTGCGGGTGAAGACGTACGACGAGGCGCTCCGGCTCGTGAACGAGAACCCGTACGGGAACGGCGTTGCGTTGTTCACGCGGGACGGCGGAGTCGCGCGGCAGTTCCAGTTCGACGTCAACGTCGGGATGGTCGGGATCAACGTCCCGATCCCCGTGCCCGTCGCGTACTACTCGTTCGGCGGCTGGAAGAGCTCGCTCTTCGGCGACCGGCACATCTACGGGCCGGAGGGCATCGACTTCTACACGCGGACGAAGGCGGTCACGAGCCGCTGGCCGGACCCGGCGACGAGCAAGGTCGACCTCGGCTTCCCGCAGACGCGCTGATGCCCCACATCAAGCTGGTCGAGGAAGGCGAGGCCGAGGGGCCGCTGAAGGAGGACTACGACGCCGCGGTCGAGCGCGCGGGCAAGGTCTTCAACATCGTCAAGTCGATGAGCCTCCGGCCGGGCGTGCTGCGCGCGTCGATGGCGCTGTACCGGGAGATCATGTTCGGCGAGTCCGGGCTCTCGCGGCAGGAGCGCGAGCTGCTCGCGACCGTAGCCTCCGCCGAGCAGAGCTGCCACTACTGAACGAAGGCGCACGCCGACGACCTCCGTGCCGAGGGCGCCGCAGACGAATTGGCAGCACACGTCGCGCACGACTGGCGGCAGGCGGAGCTCTCGCCGCGCGAGCGGGCGCTGTGCGAGTTCGCGGTCAAGCTCACGCACCTGGCCGCGGAGGTCGACCAGGCCGACATCGACGCGCTCCGCGCGGAGGGACTCGACGACGCGACCATCTCGGACGCGATCCAGGTCGTCGGCTACTTCAACTACGTGACGCGGGTCGCCGACGGCGTCGGGATCGAGGACGAGCCGGAGTGGGAATAGCTTGGTCACGTGGGCCGGGCATGCCCGGCCCCACGGTCGTAGGGGGAGGCATGCCGCTCACGGCGACATCACGACGACGGCCTGTCCGTAGACAGCGCCGCCCGGCGCAGGACGCGGCGGTCGCCGACGCGGCGCGTGAGCCCGTCTCGGTCGAAGCGCTCGAGCAGGAGCTGCGCGTCGCGCCGTCCCGTGCCGACGAGGTCGCGGAAGCGCGCGAGCGTGATCTCTCCGGCCGACCGCGCACTCGTCGAGCAGAGCGTCTTTCGCGCTCTCGTAGGCGGCGGCGCTCACGGCGTGCTCGGGCCCGAGCCGGACGAGCGCGCCCCTGGCCTCGAGGAAGCGCGCGAGCTCGGCGTCGTCGACCTTCGTCGCGTGCAGTCCCGCCGTCGCGAGCTCGCGCTCGAGCTCCGCGGCCTCCGCCTCGCGTGCGCCCAGCGACGCAACGGCGCCGGGTGCGTACAGCTTCGCGCCGCGAAGCTCGAACGGCAGCAGGGGAAGCACGTCGGCGGCCCAGGGCTCGGACGGCGGCGGGACACCGGGGTCGATCGGATCCGCCTGCGCGATGCGGGCGCTCAGCTCGTGCTCGAGCTCCGCGAGCCAGGCGCGGGAGAACGCCCACGGTCCCGCGCGCTCCACCCCCGCCGGCTCGTCGTCGAGCACGTGGCGCAGCGAGTCGACGAGCACCGGCGCGTGGATCGTGACCTCGCCGCGCTCGACCGCGGCGAGCCGCTCGGGATCCCGATGCCGAGGCGGCGCGGGATCGAGCACGGTCCCGCCTCCGAGCGTCGTCTCGCCGCGGAGGATCACGCGGTCCCCGCGCGCCGCGACGACGGGCTCCGCGAGCCGGAGCTGCGCCCAGCCGCTCCCCGATGCGCACGACCCGGGCGAGGGCGTGGCCGGTCCCGACGAGCGCGTGCACGCGGGCGCCGTCCGGGATCGGCTCGAGCTCGTCGAGCGCGACGTCGAGCCGGTACGAGACGGGATACGCGCCGGGTGCGACGAGGGCGTCGCCGCGCTGCGCCTCCGTGCGTTCGACGCCAGGGAGGCTGACCGCGACGCGCTGCCCTGCTTCGGCCCGCTCGACGTCGCGATCGTGCACCTGGACGCTCCGGACGCGCACCGTCCGTCCCGACGGCTCGAGGCGGAGCTCGTCGCCCGCGCCGATCGTCCCCGACCAGAGCGTCCCGGTCACGACCGTGCCGATCCCGCGCAGCGTGAACGAGCGGTCGACGTAGAGGCGCGTCGGGCGGTCGGCGCCGGCTCTCTCGACCTCGTCCGCGACCGCCGCGATGGCCGCGCGCAGCTCGTCGAGCCCCGATCCCGTCTTCGCGCTGACGGCGACGACCTCGGCTCCGGGGACGAGCTCGCGCGCCTCCTCGACCGCGAGCTCGAGCGTCTCCGCGTCGACGGCGTCCGCCTTCGTGACCGCGACGACGCCGCGCTCGATCCCGAGCAGCCGCAGGATCGCGAGGTGCTCGTGCGTCTGCGGCCGGGCACCCTCGCCCGCGTCGATCACGAGCAGGAAGAGGTCGATCCCGGTCGCGCCCGCGACCATCGTCCGCACGAAGCGCTCGTGGCCGGGGACGTCGACGACGGAGAGGCGCGCGGCCGTCCGCGAGCTCGAGCGGCGCGTAGCCGAGGTCGATCGAGATCCCGCGCCGCTGCTCCTCGGGCAGCCGGTCGGTGTCCTTCCCGGTCAGTGCCCGCACGAGCCATGTCTTCCCGTGGTCGATGTGCCCGGCGGTCCCGATCGTGAGCGGCATCACAGGCGCTTGACCATGAGCAGGCACGGGTTCTGCTCCCAGAGCCCGTGGATCTCCTCGAGCGCGACGAAGCCCCGCGCCTCGTAGAAGCGGCGCGTGCGCTCGTACCCCTCGTCCGGGTCTGACGGGCCGAGGGTCTTCACCTGCAGGTAGTCGACGCCCCGGGCGCGGAGGTAGTCCTCGGCCGCCGCCAGCAGCGCCGTTCCGTGGCCGCGGCGGTGCTCGCGCGGACGTACGCCCATGACGTACACCTCGGCCGCCAGCGGCGTGTGGAGCTTCACGGACAGGAAGCCGGCGTCGCCGGCGGCGAACGTCGGCAGGTCGGCGACGTCGCGGATGTATGCCGCCGTTGCCTCCTCGATGCCGAACCAGTCGGGGAGCTCGCGCAGGATCGACTCGCAGAGACGCGACCGCTCCGCAGGGTCTTGCACCTCGACCACCTCGGTCACGGACATCGCGCCTGAACGAGGCCGTCCTCGATCGAGACGGGCTCGAGCCCGGCGCTCTCGAGCAGCGTGCGCCACTGCGGCTCCGTCCGCTCGCGGCCGCCCGCGAGCGTGAGCATCAGCAGGTCGAGCCACTTCGCGCCGTCGGGCTCGTTCCCCGGCTGGATGACCGTCTCGGTGGCGAGGACGCGTGCGCCCGGGCGCGCCGCGCTCGCGATCGTCCGCAGGATCTTCGTCGCCGCCTCGTCGTCCCAGTCGTGGATGATCCCCGAGAGGACGTACGCGTCGCCCTCCGGCACGCTCTCGAAGAAGCTCCCCGCGACGAACTCGAGGTTGGGGCCGAACGTGCTCTCGTCGCGGTCGGTCTCCGGCAGGTCGAACACGATCCCGCGCAGCCCGGGGCGGCGGCGAAGGAGCTCGGCGAGCAAGGACCCGTTGCCGCCGCCGACGTCCACGACGGTCTCGCCGTCGCGCCAGTCGAGCCCGGCGAGCCGCTCCGCGCCACGCCCTTTGTCGCCCGACATCGCGCCGTCGAAGATCGCGCGCTCGTCGGGGTGCGCTTCGAGCCACGACCAGAAGTCCGTGCCGAATGCGTCCGGGAAGGTCGCCGCGCCGGTTCGGACCGCGACGTGGAGGTCGGCGACGTTCCGGTAGAAGACGTCGCCGAACAAGTGCGCGAACTCGGGCCAGCCGGCCCCGAGCAGGAGCTCCGACGTCGGGGTGTGAGCGAAGACGCCCGGCTCCTCCTCCTCGAAGACCCCGTCGCTCGCGAGCGCGCGCAGGATGCGGTGGAGCGCGTCGGCGTCGGCTCCGGACTCGCGCGCGAGCTCCGCCACCGGGCGCGGGCCGTCCGCGAGCGCCTGCGGGATGCTCGAGGTCGACGACGATCGCGAGCGCCTTCGTCGTCAGCGCCCCGCGCAGGAAGTCCCAGAGCAGGGTCTCGGGAGCGCGTTCGCTCATCGCCGGGCGCGTCGGACCGCCGCGGCCGCCTCGTCGACCTCGGCATCGGCGAGCGTTCGGCAGTCGAGCAGGAGCCTCCCGTCGCGGACGATGCCGACGACCGGCGGCTCGCCGAGTCGTAGCGGCTCCGCGAGCTCCTCCTCGACCGCGCAGGCGGCGCTCGGGAGCTCCGCGAGCGGGAGCGCGCCGCCGCCGACCCGTGCGACGGTCTCCTCGACCTCGCCGCCGACGAGCTCCGCCAGCCGCTCGGCGCGGGCGCGCACGGCCTCGACCGGCTCGTGGAGCATCCGCAGCACCGGGATCTCGCCGCGTGTGTCCGGGTCGAGCGCCAGCGCGAGCGTCCCTTCGAGCGCTGCGAGCGTGAGCTTGTCCGCGCGGAGCGCGCGCTGGAGCGGATGCCGTCGCAGGCGCTCGACGAGCTCCGCGCGCCCGACGACCACGCCGGCCTGCGGGCCGCCGAGGAGCTTGTCCCCGGAGAAGCACACGAGATCCGCGCCCGCGCGGAGGCTCTCGGCCGGCGTCGGCTCGTCGCCGACGGCTCCGAGCGCGCCGGAGCCGAGGTCGTCGACGAGCGGGAGGCCGGCCCGCTTCGCGATCTCGGCCAGCTCCTGAAGCCCGGGACGCTCGGTGAAGCCGACGACCCGGAAGTTCGACTGGTGGACGCGCAGCAGCAGCGCGGTCTCCGGCCCGATCGCCGCCTCGTAGTCGGAGGCGCGCGTGCGGTTCGTCGTCCCGACCTCGACGAGCCGCGCGCCCGAGCGGGCGAGGACGTCCGGGATCCGGAAGCCGTCCCCGATCTCGATCAGCTCGCCGCGCGAGACGACGACCTCGCGACCTTCGGCGAGCGCGGCGAGCGCGAGCAGCACCGCGGCCGCGTTGTTGTTGACGACGAGCGCGGCCTCCGCGCCCGTGAGGCGCTCGAGGAGCGGGGCGAGGTGCTGCCTGTCGCGAGCCTCGCTCGCCGCTCTCGACGTCGTACTCGAGGTTCGAGTACGCGCCGCCGACCTCCGCGACGCGCGCGAGCGCCGCGTCCGCGAGCGGCGCCCGACCGAGGTTCGTGTGCACGAGCACGCCGGTCGCGTTGAGCACGCGCCGCAGCGAGGGGCGGCGCGCGCCCGCGAGCTCCTCGAGCACGGCCTCGACCAGCGGCCCGGGCTCGCCTCCACGCCGAATCTCCTCTCGCGCCCGCTCGAGCACCGCGCGCGCCGCGGCCACCGCGAGCTCGTGCGGCTCGCCGGCGAGGCGCTCGTCGGCGAGCAGCTTGTCGACCGAGGGCAAGTCGCGGAGGGAACGCGGCCCGGACACGGGGCCAGTGTCGCCTCCCGGCGCGTTACGCCGCAAGCCCCTGCCTGTCGCGCGCTCGGAATCCCCGGCTACGGGGATTCCGGGCTTGCGCAGAGCGTGGGCAGGAGCTCGCGGAGGAGAGCGGTCAGCCGCGGCTGCGCCTCGGCGGCGACCTCGAGCACCTCCTCGTGGCCGAGCTTCCCCTCGACGACGCCCGCGGCCATGTTCGTCACGACCGAGATCCCGAGGCAGCGGATCCCGAGGTGGCGCGCCGCGATCACCTCCGGGACGGTCGACATCCCGGCGAGGTCGCCGCCGATCGCGCGCATGAAGCGGATCTCGGCCGGCGTCTCGAACTGCGGCCCGAGCCAGGCCGCGTACACGCCCTCGCCCACCTCGATCCCGAGCCGCGCGGCGGCCTCGCGCGCGCGCCCGGCGCAGCTCGGGGTCGTACGCATCGGACATGTCCGGGAAGCGCGGGCCGAGCTCGTCGTCGTTCGGCCCGACGAGCGGTGACGTCCCCTGGAGGTTGACGTGGTCGGAGATGAGCACGAGCTGCCCCGGGCGGAACGACTCGTTGACCGCGCCCGCGGCGTTCGTGACGACGAACGTGCGCACGCCGAGCTTCCCGAGAACGCGAATGCCGAAGACCGCGCGGTCGGCGCCGACGCCCTCGTAGAGATGGGCCCGCCCGCGGAGCACCGCGATCGGCACGCCGTCGACGGTCCCGAGCACGAGCACGCCCGCGTGTCCGACCGCGGTGGAGGCCGGCCAACCCGGGATCTCGGAGTACGGCACCTCGACGCGTTCCTCGATCTCGTCGGCGAGCCCGCCGAGCCCGCTCCCGAGAATCACGCCGACGCGCGGCTCGAGCGCCGTCGCCTCGCGGATCCTCGCGACCGCCTGCTCGAGCATCAGGTCGAGCCCTCGGCGATCCGCGTGTCGTAGTGCGAGACGACCATCTCGACGACCTCGCGCGGATCGTCGGTGACGGACAGCAGCTCGACGTCCTCGGGCGAGATCAGCCCGTCCTCGAGCATCTCCTTGCGCATCCAGTCGAGCAGCTCGTCCCAGTAGCTGCGGTCGAAGAGCACGACGGGGAATTCTCCGATCTTCCGCGTCTGGATGAGCGTGAGCGCCTCCCACAGCTCGTCCTGCGTCCCGAAGCCACCGGGGAAGATCACGAAGCCCTCGGCCGCCTTCACGAACATGACCTTGCGGGCGTAGAAGTGGTCGAAGGTGAGGCCGATGTCGCAGTACGCGTTGAGCCCCTGCTCCTGCGGCAGCTCGATGTTGAACCCGACCGAGAGGCCGCCCGCCTCCTGGCACCCGCGGTTCGCGGCCTCCATGACTCCGGGCCCGCCGCCGGTGACGACGGCGAACCCCGCCTCCGCGAACGCCGCGCCCGTCGCCCGCGCGCTCTCGTACGTCGGCGTGCCCTCGCGCACGCGCGCGGAGCCGAAGATCGACACCGCCGGCCGGTCGATCTGCTGAATGGCCTGGAAGCCGGCGAGGAACTCGGAGGCGATCAGCGAGATGTCGCCCGCGAGCGTCTCGTGTGTCCGCCGGAGGAGCCGGCGGTCGAGCAGCCGGTCGCTCACACGCGGTCCTGCGGCACGTGCGCCAGGAACATGCCCGCGGCCAGCGCGGCAGCCGTCGCGATCGACAGCACCGCGACCCACAACCCGAGCTGCTGCGCTCGCTGCGGCGTCGCGGCTCCTCCACCCGCGCGCAGCACCTTCCAGGACTGGAAGAGCCGGCCTCCGTCGAGGAATCCGATCGGGATGAGGTTGAAGAGGTTCAGGAGGAAGCCGGTGTAGGCGAGCGCGCGCAGCAGATTCGAGTCGGCAGCCTCGCCCGCCACCAGCATCGCGAGCGCGCCGGCGCCCCCGACCAGCGGGCCGGCAACCGTCACGCGGGCGTCGCGCCACGGGTCGAACGGCATGTCCTTGAGCGCGACGTACGCGCCGAGGAACGGGATGAAGACCGGCAGCGACGGGTTGAAGCCGACGCGCTTCGCCTCCACGTAGTGGCCGAGCTCGTGCACGAGGATCAGCGCCACGAGGCCGACGGCGAACGCCCAACCCCAGATCAGCGCATACCCGCCGACGGCCGCGAAGATCGTGAGGAACTTCAGCGCACCGCCGAACTTCAGCAGGAGCCCGCCGAGCACGAGGAACGGCGCGGCGAGCCGGATCAGCAGACCGCGCCGCTCGCGGGTGTGCTCGAGCGGCAGGGTCTCCGGCTCCGGAGCCGTGCGCGGCTCGGGTGCCGCTCTTTCCGCTCAGCTCCCCTTGCCGATCCACTCCTCGCCTCCCTCGTAGACCTCTTTCTTCCACAGCGGGACCGACGTCTTCAGCTCGTCGATCGCCTCCTTGCAGGCGGCGAGCGCCTCCGCCCGGTGCGGTGCGGACACCGCGATCACCACGCTCGCCTCGCCGATCTCGACTCGTCCGATGCGGTGGTGGATCGAGACGCCGGACAGCTTGTGGCGCTCCCGCAGGCGCGCCGCCAGCTCGGCCATGACCTCCTCGGCCATGCCCTCGTAGGCCTCGTACTCGAGGTACAGGACGTCGCGGTCGCGCGAGCGGTTCCGCACGGTGCCCGTGAACGTCGCGATCGCGCCTGCGCCGTTCCCGCGCACCTCGTCGACAGCGGCGTCGAGCGACAGCGGCCCCTCGACGAGCCGGAACGAACCGCCGGAGACGGGCGGGATGAGCGCGACCTCGTCCCCGCCGGAGAGCGCCGCCTCGCGCTCGGCGTACGTCTTGTTCACGGCGAAGAGGATGCCCGGAGGCTCGTCTCCGAGGTCGAGCGCGGTCCAGACGTCGCCGACGCGCGCGCCGTCCGGGAGCTCGAGCTCCACGCTCCCGGACCCGGCGCGCTCCCGAAGCGCCGCGAACAGCCGCACCCGCACATTCATCGCGTGAGTGTAGGGGCGGCGACTCCGTACGATGCAGCGCATGGCGACGGCCGAGCCGACCGCGCAAGAGCGGATCCGCTAGCGCAGGATTCCGCTCGCCGCAGCGGGGGCGCAGACGGACTCCGGCATCGAGGTCAAGCCCGTCTACACGGCGGCCGACCTCTCGCCGGGCGAGCTCGAGCCGCCGGGCGAGCATCCGTTCACGCGAGGCCCGTACAAGACGATGTACCGCGGCCGCCCGTGGACGATCCGCCAGTACGCGGGCTACGGCTCGGCGGAGGAGACGAACGCGCGCTTCCGCTACCTCCTCGCGCGCGGCCAGTCCGGGCTCTCGGTCGCGTTCGACCTTCCGACGCAGCTCGGCTACGACTCGGACGACCCGCTGGCCGAGGGCGAGGTCGGCCGCACCGGGGTCGCGATCGACTCGCTCGCGGACATGGAGGCGCTCCTCGACGGCATCCCGCTCGACGAGGTCTCCACCTCGATGACGATCAACGCGCCGGCCGCGCTGCTCCTCCTCCTGTACGAGCTCGTCGCGGAAGGCCAGGGCGTCCCGGGAGACAAGCTGCGCGGCACCGTCCAGAACGACGTGCTGAAGGAGTACATCGCGCGCGGGAACTACATCTTCCCGCCGCGCCCGTCGATGCGGCTGACGACCGACCTCTTCGCGTACTGCGCGGAGCGGCTGCCGGGCTTCAACACGATCTCCATCTCCGGCTACCACATCCGCGAGGCGGGGGCGAGCGCGGCCCAGGAGCTCGCGTTCACGCTCTCGAACGGGATCGCGTACTGCGAGGCGGCGGTCGCGGCGGGGCTCTCGCCGGACGAGTTCGGCGAGCGCCTCTCGTTCTTCTTCAACGCGCACAACCACTTCTTCCAGGAGGTCGCGAAGTTCCGCGCGGCGCGGCGGCTGTGGGCGCGGATCATGAGCGAGCGGTTCGGCGCGACGAACCCGCGCGCGACCGCGCTCCGCTTCCACGCGCAGACGGGCGGCTCGACGCTCACCGCGCAGCAGCCGGAGAACAACGTCGTGCGGGTCGCGATCCAGGCGCTCTCCGCGGTCTGCGGCGGCGCGCAGTCGATCCACACGAACTCCTACGACGAGGCGCTCGCACTTCCGAGCGAGCACGCCGCGCGCGTGGCGCTGCGCACGCAGCAGATCCTCGCGCACGAGGCCGGCGGGACGGACACGGCCGACCCGCTCGGCGGCGCGTACTTCCTCGAGGCGCTCACCGACGAGCTCGAGACGCGAGCGCAGGAGCTGATCGCGCGCGTCGACGGGCTCGGCGGAGCGGTCGCGGCGATCGAGCAGGGGTTCGTCCAGGCCGAGATCGAGGCGTCGGCGTTCCGCTACCAGGCGGAGGTCGAGGCCGGCGACCGGGTGGTCGTCGGCGTGAACAGGTTCACCGAGGACGACTCGCAGCCGGTCGAGCTGCTCCAGGTCGATCCCGAGAGCGAGCGGCGCCAGCGCGAGCGGACGGCCCGGGTGCGGGCCGAGCGATCCACGGCGGCCGTGGAGAAGGCGCTGTCCGAGGTGGTGCGCACGGCGGAGAGCGACGCCAACCTCCTGCCGGCGCTGCGGGAGGCGCTGCGCGCGCGCTGCACCGTCGGCGAGGTCTGCGGCGTGCTGCGTGAGCTGTGGGGGACGTATGACGCCCAGCACGGGTAGGAGCCGCCGGGCCCGAGTCGCTGTCGTCGCAGCGATCGTTCCCGCGGTCGTGCTCCTGCTCCTCGCCTTCGCAGCCTGCCAGGGCGGCGACGGCGCGGGTGGTCCCGGAGTCGCGCCTCGCTTCACGCGCGACGTGGCGCCCGTCATCCGCGACAAGTGCGCCGGCTGCCATCAGAGCGGCGGCATCGCGCCGTTCCCGCTCACGACCGCGAAGCAGATCTCGTCGCGTGCGGGCCTCATCGGCGCCGCGGTACAGGCCGGCGTCATGCCTCCCTGGCCGCCCGGCGGTCAGTCGCCCGCGTACGCGGGGGAGAAGGAGCGGACGTTGAGCGGCCGCGAGCGGGCGATGCTCGTCTCGTGGGCGCTCGCGGGCGGCCGCGTGGACGGCCCGGCGCTCGGGGCCCGACCGGAGCCGGAAGTCCGCCTTCGCCGAGGCGAGACGCTCCTGCGCCTCCGCATGCGCGGGTCGTACCAGCCGAAAGCGCCCGCGGGGGCGACCGACGACTACCGCTGCTTCCTCGTCGACCCGAAGCTCGCCCGGGACGCCTTCGTGACCTCGGTCCGGATCCAGCCCGGTCAGCCGAAGGTCGTGCACCACGTGATCCTCTTCCGCGTCGATCCCTCGCAGGTCGGCGAGGCGCAGGGCCTCGACGCCGCCGCGCCGGGCCAGGGCTGGCGCTGCTTCGGCGACACCGGGGCTCTCGCTCGACCCGTCGCAGAACACGCTGGACGACGCCGACTGGGTGGCCGCGTGGGCGCCGGGCTGGGGAGGCGGGCGCCTCCCGGCCGGGACCGGCGTCCCGCTGGCAGCCGGGAGCCGCCTCGTGATGCAGGTGCACTACAACCTGCTGAACGGGCGAGCCCCCGACCGCTCGCAGGCGCTCGTCACCGTCACCCCGGCGTCGGCGAAGCTGAAGCCGATCCGCACGATGCTCCTGCCCGCGCCGGTGGAGCTTCCGTGCGCGGACGGCGAGTCGGGACGTCTCTGCAACCGCGAAGAGGCGCTGGCCGAGCTCGCGCGGAAGTACGGGCCGGAGGCCGCGTTCGTCCCCGCCGGGCTCCAGCTCCTCTGCGGCGGCTCGGGGAGCGAGGACGGCGTCTCGACCTGCGACCGGCGCATCCGCGAGCCGTCGACGATCCGCGTCGCCGCCGGCCACATGCACCTGCTCGGCTCGTCGATCACGATCGAGCTCAACCCCGGGACCGACCGTGCGCGGGTGCTGCTCGACATCCCGCGCTGGGACTTCCACTGGCAGAACGGCTACGCGCTGAAGCGTCCGGTGCGGGCGCGAGTCGGCGACGTCGTTCGTGTCACGTGCCGCCACGACGTCGGCAAGCGCGCGTCAGGCCGGCAGGGGATTCCGAAGACGCCGCGCTACATCCTCTGGGGCGAAGGCACGACCGACGAGATGTGCCTGGGGCTGCTCCAGGTGACGCGTTCGTCTTAGGCTTCGCCCTCGCGCCGCCGGCGACGCTCGAAGTACTCGCGGATCAGCTTCTGCTGCATCCGGCGAACGGCCTCGACGACCTCGGGCTTGGGCTGGCGTTCTTCGCGCTCGGGCGCCGGATACCGCCACCACTCGCCCTTCAGAAGGCGGTCGCTCAGCGGGTGCCTCTCGATCATCGGCTGTCCTCGGGCATCGACATCTCAAGTATGCACGCCACGCCTCATCCAGCTGGTCTCGCAGATCCAGCTGCGACGGCACGGTGCCAGGAGCGCACGGGCGACGAGCACGCGATCGGCAGTGTACGGGCACGTCGCGGACGAAGTCGATCGCGAAGACGGCGTGTCCGCGGTGCACGAACGTGCTGTCGGCCCACTGTCCGAGGAGCACCGCAGGGTCGAAGTAGGAGTCGAACGGTTCGTCGGATCGGTGCTCTGGGTCGCTCACTCACCGACCGTACGCGCTGTCCGCTCACGTCTCCGTGCCGGAATCGTCACGATTCGCCGACGCGATGCGCATCCTGCTCGTCTCGCAGATGTACCCGGGGCCGGACGACCCGGACCTCGGCGTGTTCGTGGCGTCGCTCGAGCGGGAGCTCGTCGCGCGCGGGCACGAGATCGAGCGCGCGGTCGTCGACCGGAGAGCTGGCGGGCGCGGCCGTCACCTCCGGCTCGTGCGGGACGCGAGGAGCGCGGCCCGCCGGTTCGACCCCGACGTCGTCTACGCCCATTTCCTCGTCCCCGCCGGGCTCGCCGCGGCCCTCGCCACGAGAGCGCCGCTCGTCGTCACCGCGCACGGCCAGGACGTCGCGAACGCGGTCGAGAACGCCGCGGTCCGGGCTGCGACGCGGTACGTCGTCCGGCGCGCCGCGACGGTGATCGCGGTGTCCGGCTGGCTTCGCGACCTCCTTGCGACAGCGGTTCCCGAGGCGGCCGCCAAGACGGAGGTCGTCGACTGCGGAGTCGACCTCGAGCGCTTCGCACAACGCGACGCCGACGAGGCGCGCGCGCAGCTCGGCCTGCCGACCAACGGGACGCACTTCCTCTGCCTCGGCGCGCTCTCGGAGCGAAAGAACGTCCTCCGCCTCGCGCGGGCGTTCGAGCACCGCGGCGAGGGGACGCTGACCTTCGTCGGCGACGGTCCGCTGCGCGCGGCGCTCGAAGGGCGCTCGGGGATCGGGCTCGCCGGTCGCGTGCCGCACGACGAGGTCCCGCGCTGGCTCTCTGCGGCCGACGTCGTCTGCCAGCCGAGCCTCGTCGAGCCCTTCGGTCTCGCGACCCTCGAGGCGATGGCGTCCGCGCGCTCGGTCGTCGCGACGCGCGTCGGCGGGCCGCCCGAGTTCGTTCCGCCCGAGGCCGGAGTCCTCGTGGATCCGGAAGACGACGACGCGCTCGCAGCCGCGCTGGACGCCGCCGCCGCGCTTCCCCGCCCGAACGTCGCCGCCCGTCAGGCGGCCGAGGCCCACGACGTCAGGCTGCAGGCGGGCCGGGTGGAGGAGATTCTCGAGCGAGCCGTTCGAGATCGGCGAGCCTGACCTCGACGAGCGGTCGCACCGAGTCCTCGAGCCCGGCCTCCCGAGCGACGGCGAGAGCCTCGTCGTACGTCTGCCGCACCTTCTCCGCCGAGACGCCCTGCTTCAGCCGGTTGTCGCCCGTGACCAGGAGCTTCTGGATCCGCTCGCGCGCCTCGTCGTCGCCCACGGACTGACAGTAACGCGCTTGCTAACCTGGCTCGCCGATGTCGATTCCGTGGCTCCAGATGTCCGCAGTCCTCCAGGTGCTCCTGAGCGCGTTCGTGATCGTGCTCGTGCTCATGCACTCGGGTCGCGAGGCGGGGATGGGCGGCCTCGGCTTCACGCCTCACTCGCAGGGCGGCACGCACATCGTGGAGCGCAACCTCACGCGGCTCACGGTCGTGGTCGCGGCGATCTACGGCCTGAACACGATCATCCTGTTCCACCTGCTCTAGAATTACCCCGGCTCGCGCTGGTGGCGGAATTGGTAGACGCGCTAGGTTGAGGGCCTAGTGGCCACTTAGGCCGTGGAGGTTCAAGTCCTCTCCAGCGCATAGGAGTACGGCAGGGGTCAGACTTCGGTCTGACCCCGGTCTTCATGCGCCTCTACTCCGACCTCGCCGGCTGGTTCCACCTCCTCACGCACCCGTCGGACTACGCGGAGGAGGCTGCGTTCGTCGTCCGCGTCGTCGAGGCGGCCAGCGACGGCCCTGCGGAGACGCTGCTCGAGCTCGGGTCGGGCGGCGGCAACAACGCGTCGCACCTCAAGACGAGCTTCGAGTGCACGCTCACGGACCTGTCGCCGGAGATGCTCGAGCTCAGCCGCACGCTCAACCCCGAGTGCGAGCACATCGAGGCCGACATGCGGACGCTACGCCTCGGCCGGACCTTCGACGTCGTCTTCGTGCACGACGCGATCTCGTATCTGACGAGCGAGGACGACCTCGGGGCCGCGCTCGAGACCGCGGCGACGCATGTGCGCCCCGGCGGCGTGGTCGTCCTCACGCCGGACTCCACGAGTGAGATGTTCTCTCCCGCGACCCGCCACGGCGGGCACGACGGCGAGGACGGACGCAGCCTGCGCTATCTCGAGTGGACGCATCCGCCCGACGGCTCGACGTACCGCGTCGACTACGCGATCATCCTGCGCGAGCCCGGCGAACCGCCCCGAATCGTGCACGACGAGCACGTGCTCGGGCTCTTTCCCGAGGCGACCTGGCGGCGGCTGATCGAAGAGGCGGGCCTCGAGCTCGTCGAGACCGGCGTCGAGAACCCGTACGCCGACGAGCAGGCCGTTTTCGTCGCTCGCCGCCCCGCCGCTTGACGCCGTCCGAGGAGGGGTCTACTCTCTCCTGACGAACATACGTTCGTAACCCGACACTGGAGACGAGACCCGATGCTCGAGAACCCGCTGCTCACCGCGCGTCAACAGGAGATCTGGCAGTTCCTCGTCGAGTACGTCGACGACCACGGCTACCCGCCGACCGTGCGCGAGATCGGCGACGCCGTGGGGCTCGCATCGCCGTCCACCGTCCACGCGCACCTCGCGAACCTCGACCGCGCGGGCCTCATCCGCCGCGATCCCACGAAGCCGCGTGCGATCGAGCTCGTCGGCCGTCCCAAGCCCGAGGCTGTGCAGGACTCGGCCGCGCCCAAGCTGCCGCTCGTCGGCCGGATCGCCGCCGGCGGGCCGCTGCTCGCCGAGGAGCAGGTCGAGGACCGGATCGCCGTCCCGGAGATGCTGGGTCGGAACGCCGACTTCCTGCTTCGCGTCACCGGCGACTCGATGGTCGAGGCCGGGATCCTCGACGGCGACATCGTCGTCGTGCGCCGACAGGACGACGCCCGAAACGGCGAGATCGTCGTCGCGCTCGTCGGGGACGACGAGTCCGCGGACGAGGCGACCGTGAAGACGTTCCATCGCGAGTCCGGCCGCATCCGCCTGCAGCCGGAGAACAGCGCGCTGGCGCCGCTCTATCCCGAGCACGTGCAGGTTCTCGGCCGGGTGACGGGCGTGTTACGGAGCCTGGCATGAGCGTCTCTCGGATCGACCGGACGCTCGACCAGGAGCTGACCGCGCTCGTCCGCGGCGTGAGCCTCGAATGCCTCGTTTGCGGGGAGTTCGTGCTCCAGGTGCGCGGAGCGCTCGCGTGCCCCGAGTGCCGCTCGATCCTGGCCGAGGGGCGAGAAATCCCGAAAGTCGAGCTACCATCGGCCATGCAGGCCGGGTGACCGCGGGTCTCTCCGCTCCACGAGCGTGTGGAGGCTCGAGGAAAGTCCGGACACCGCAGGGCAAGGACGCTGGGGAGACCCAGGCGGCGAAAGCCGACGGAAAGTGGAACAGAAAGGAGACCGCCGGCTGAGGGAGACCGAGGTCGGTAAGGGTGAAACGGTGGGGTAAGAGCCCACCAGCGGCGGTGGCGACATCGCCGGCTAGCCAAACCCCGTCCGGTGCAAGGCGAAGCAGGTCCCGCTGACGCGGCCCGCCGAGGGACCGGGTACGCCGCAGAGACAGATGGTCATCCACGACAGAATCCGGCTTACAGGCCTGCTACGGAAAACCCCCGCAAATGCGGGGGTTTTCTATTTGGCGCTCGAATCGGCCTTGACATCGCCGCGTCGATTTAGTCAAATGCATTAGTCAAATGGCTAAGACTGCTGTTCGCCCAGGGTACGAGACCGAGCAGGCGCTCCTCGACGCCGCCGAGCGGCTGCTCGTCGAGGTGGGCGCGGCCGGCATTACGACTCGGCGGGTGGCCGAAGAGGCTGGCGCGAACCATGGTCTCGTCCACTACTACTTCGGCTCCGTCGAGCAGCTGCTCGTGCGCGTGCTCGAGCGTTTCACCGAGCGCCTCATCGCCCGCCAGCGCGAGCTCTACGCGTCCGACGAGCCCTTCGTCGAGAAGTGGCGGACGGCGATGCGCTATCTCGTGAGCGAGGACGCCACGTACGAGAAGATCTGGCTCGAGCTGCAGGCGCTCGCGTGGAACCGCCCCGAGCTGCGGGATCGGCTCGCGCAAGTCAACGCCGAGTGGCGCGCCGTGCTCACGGACGCGCTCGACGAACCGCGGCGCCAGCTGAACATCGACATGCCGCTCGACGCGCTCGTCTCGCTCGTCATGACGTTCAACATCGGGATCATGGTCGAGCGCCTCGGCGGCATCGAGACCGGCCACGACGTGCTCCTCGACTGGATCGACGGATGGCTGTCGAGCTGAAGGCGCCGGCGCGCGAGCAGACGCGGGCCCGCTACCCGGATGCGGAGGGTTACGTCGAGCGCGACGGCGTGCGCCTCTTCTACGAGGTCTACGGCTCGGGCGAGCCGACCGTCTTCCTGCTGCCGACCTGGTCGATCATCCACTCGCGCCACTGGAAGATGCAGATCCCCTACCTTGCACGGCACTGCCGCGTGCTGACGTTCGACGGCCGGGGGAACGGCCGCTCCGACCGCCCGTCCGAGCCCGACGCCTACCGTGAGGAGGAGTTCGCCGCGGACGCGATCGCGGTGATGGACGCAACCGCGACCGAGCGCGCGGTGCTCGTGTCGCTGTCGCGGGGCGCAGAACGGTCGCTGCTGCTCGCGGCGAACCATCCCGAGCGGGTCGAGAGGATGGTGTTCATCGCCCCGGCGCTACCGCTGGCGCCGGCCACCCCGCGCCTGCAGGCGATGCGGGAGTTCAACGAGCCGCGCGACGAGCTACGCCGACTGGGGGAAGTGGAACCGTCACTACTGGGTCGAGCACTACGAGGATTTCCTCGAGTTCTTCTTCTCGCAGTGCTTCACCGAGCCGCACTCGACGAAACAGCGCGAAGACTGCGTCGGCTGGGGCCTCGAGACGGACGCCGAGACGCTCGTCGCGACCCAGCTCGCACCGCGGCTCCAGGACGAGGAGAGCGTGCGCGCGCTCCTTGCCCGAATCGACTGTCCGATCCTGGTGATCCACGGAAGCGACGACGCCATACGACCCTGCGCCTCGGGCGCACGGCTCGCCGAGCTCGCGAACGGCGCGCTCGCGATCCTCGAGGGATCGGGGCATCTTCCGCACGCCCGCGACCCGGTCAAGGTGAACCTGCTGCTGCGCGACTTCACCGCGCCGGCACCACCGCCGCGCAGCTGGGTGCGCGGGAGGTCTCGCCGCAAGCGGGCGCTCTACATCTCCTCCCCGATCGGGCTCGGCCACGCGCAGCGCGATGCGGCAATCGCCGACGAGCTGCGCAAGCTCCATCCCGACCTCGAGATCGACTGGCTCGCCCAGCATCCGGTCACGGCGGTGCTCGAGGCGCGGGGCGAACGGATCCATCCGGCCAGCTCGTTCCTCGCGAACGAGTCGCACCACATCGAGAGCGAGTCGGCCGAGCACGACCTGCACTGCTTCCAGGCCATCCGGCGGATGGACGAGATCCTGCTCTCCAACTTCATGGTCTTCCACGACCTCGTGCGCGAGGAGCAGTACGACCTCTGGATCGGCGACGAAGCCTGGGAGCTCGACTACTACCTGCACGAGAACCCGGAGCAGAAGCGCGCCCCCTACGTCTGGCTCACCGACTTCGTCGGCTGGCTGCCGATGTCCGACGGCGGCGACCACGAGGCGTTCCTGACCGGCGACTACAACGAGGAGATGATCGAGCACATCGCGCGCTTCCCGCGCGTGCGCGATCAGGCCGTCTTCGTCGGCAACCCCGAGGACATCGTGCCCGAGCGGTTCGCGTCACACCTTCCCTGGATCCGGGAGTGGACGGAGGAGCACTTCTCGTTCGCCGGCTACGTGACGGGCTTCGATCCCGACGACTTCGCCGACCGCGAGGCGCTCAGGGCAGAGCTCGGCTACCGCGACGACGAGCAGGTCTGCATCGTCACCGTCGGCGGCTCGGGCGTCGGCGGCGACCTCCTGCGGCGGGTGATCGCCGCCTTCCCGGAGGCGAAAGAGCGGGTGCCGGCGCTGCGGATGATCGTCGTCGCCGGTCCGCGGATCGACCCGGCCACGCTGCCCGCGCACGACGGGCTCGAGGTGCGCGCCTACGTCCACGATCTCTACCGGCACCTCGCCGCCTGCGACCTCGCCGTCGTCCAGGGCGGCCTGACGACGTCGATGGAGCTGACCGCCAACCGTCGTCCGTTCCTCTACTTCCCCCTTCGCCACCACTTCGAGCAGAACTTCCACGTCCGCCACCGCCTCGACCGCTACGGCGCCGGCCGCTGCATGGACTTCGAGCAAGAGACGCCCGAGACGATCGCGGCTGCGATCGCCGAGACGATCGGGCAAGAGGTCGACTACCGGCCGGTCGAGTCCGACGGCGCGGCACGGGCGGCGGCACTCATTGCGCCGCTGCTCGAAGAGGGCAAGGGCCGAAGGCCGCTTACGCCGCGCCCACGCCGCAACAGCGCCAGCTGAAAGGAGCACCCATGCACGCGCACCACGACAAGCCCGCTTCCTTCCACGGCTCCCCGCAGGAGGCCATGCAGGCGCCTCCGGAGGAGTTCCTCTACCTCGCGTGCCTGCACGAGGGCACCGGGGTCGAGAAACCCGACTTCCTGGCCGTCGTCGACGCCGAGCGCGGCGAGATCGTCCACGAGACGCCGATGCCGAACGTCGGCGACGAGCTGCACCACTTCGGCTGGAACCGCTGCTCCTCGGCCTGCCACGGCCCCGACCGCTCACACTTGATCGTCCCCGGCTTCCGCTCCTCGCGGATCCACATCGTGAACGTGGCGGACGACCCGCGCCGGCCGCGGATCGAGAAGGTGATCGAGCCGGACGAGGTCATCCGCGAGACGGGATACACCCGCCCGCACACCGTGCACTGCATGCCCGGAGACAACATCGTCGTGGCCATGCTCGGCGACGCCGACGGCAACGGCTCCGGCGGCTTCGCCGTGCTCGACGCACAGACCTTCGAGGTGAAGGGACGCTGGGAGAACGGCGGCGAGCGGCCGCCGCTCAACTACGACTTCTGGTACCAGCCGCGCAAGAACGTGCTCGTCTCGAGCGAGTTCGGCGAGCCGAACGCCTACGAGCCTGGTTTCGACTTGGCCGACGTCGAGGCGGGCCGCTACGGCCAGCGCATCCACTTCTGGGACCTCGAGCAGCGGACGCTGCAGCAGACGGTCGACCTCGGCGAGAAGGGCCTCGTCCCGCTCGAGGTGCGCTGGCTCCACGACCCGGACGCCGAGCAGGGCTTCGTCGGCGCCGCCCTCTCGAGCGTGATGTGGCGCTTCCACCGGAACGGGTCCTGGGCGGCCGAGCCGGTGATCGAGGTCGAGAGCGTCCCGCTCGAGGGCTGGCCGTTCCCCGTCCCGGGCCTGATCACCGATCTCGTCCTCTCGATGGACGACCGCTTCCTCTACTTCGCCAACTGGCTGCACGGCGACCTGCGCCAGTACGACGTGTCCGACCCGGCCAACCCGAAGCTGACCGGTCAGCTCTGGCTCGGCGGCGTGATCGGCAAGCCGAGCGACGGGCCGGGCGCGAGCTGAGCGGCGGCCCCAACATGCTCCAGCTCTCCTACGACGGGCGCCGCCTGTACGTCTCCAACTCGCTCTACTCGACCTGGGACAACCAGTTCTATCCGGAGCTGCGCTCGTGGCTCCTGCGCGTCAACTGCGATCCGAACGGCGGCATGGAGATCGACCGCGACTTCTTCGTCGACTTCTACGATCGCCCGGACGGGCCGGCCCGCGCGCACGAGGTGCGTCTCCAGAACGGCGACTGCACGACGGAGATCTTCCAGTGATCGTCTCGCACGTGCTGGGGCTGCCGCTGGAGGAGAGCATTCTCTCAGCTCGCCCCGGCCGCCGTCGCGGTGGTGACGGCGGCCAGGCTCGCCGGCCGGACGAGCCTCAGCCGGCTACGCTGCCTGCTTCGTCAACGGTCGCCCGCAAGAGATCACTAGCTGACCCTGAGAGTAGCGACGACTGTACGCGGTTCGTTCACTACGGATCGCGCAGCAGGGCTTCGGCATCGTGGTCGAGCAGGGCGGCGGCGAGGCGCCCGTCGCTGAGCGCAGCCTCGTGGAGCGCGCGCTCGCGGCCGGTCAGGTCGTTCGCGTTCAGGTTCGCCAGCCAGCCCACCGTCCCCGCGAGCAGGAGGAGCAGCGACAGGCCGGCACTCGAGCCGAAGCTCTTCGAGCCGATAGTCGGACACGCCGTGCTCCGCGAGGAGCGCGAGGTAGCGCTCGAGCAGCTCGACCTCGGCTGCGCGCCGGTCCTCGATGCTCAGCGAGTCGACGAGGAAGAGCGTGACGTCCCAGGCCGGCGGCCCGACGGCCACGGTCTGCCAGTCGAGCACGACGACGGAGCCGGCGCCGCGCGCGTCGAAGAACAGGTTGTCGAGGTGCAGATCGCCGTGGGCCAGCGTCCGCGGCCGCTCGTACAGCGCCTCGGCGATGTCGGCGAGCCTCGGTCGCAGCTGCGAGGCGAGCTCGCCTGGACGGCCGGGTCGGTGTCGCCGTAGCGCTCGAGGAAGGTCTCGACCTGTCGCCCGTATCGGTCTTGCCACTCCGTCGGGTCGCGGACGAGGCGTGCGAATCCGCTCGCAGGCGTGCGCTCGCCCCACCAGCGAGCGTGGAACACCGCCAGCTCGTCGATCACGAGCGCTCGCCTCGTCGATGGAGCAGCCCTGCAAGACGTCGCCCTGGCGTCCGCCGCTCAGGTCTTCGAGCAGCAGGACGACCCGGCTCGTCGTGTCGTCGACGGCCGAGAAGTACGGCGTCGGCGCGCAGCGGGCTCCGGATCTCGCCATAGAACCGCGCTTCGCGCGCGCAGCGCTCGTAGTAGCGGCGCACGCGGTCCGGGTCGCGCTCGCTGGAGCGCGCGATAGCCGGAGATCGTGTCGCCCTCCGCCATCGGCAGCTTCGCGATCAGCGACGCGGGCAGGTCGTCGCGCGCGGGCTCGTAGTCGAGCTCGCCGCGGACGACGACGCCCGTGAAGCCGTACTCGGCGCCGACCCGCTCCCAGCTCGCGGCGATCACCCGCTCCCCCGCGAGAACACCCGAGTCGGTCAGCGCAGCCGTGAGCCACTCGGGCGTCAGGTCGGCTGGAGTCTCGGGAATCGGCGCCACGCGTGGCATTCAACGCGATGGGAGCTTGCGTAACCACAGGCCACAGGGCTACCCTGACCCGCGATGATGCTCGCTTCGCTCACGTCCTGGTGGTGGCGCACGACGCGAAGCGGGAGCCTGCGCTGAGAGAGCCTTCACAACCCGCTTCGCACACGGCCTCGGAGGAGGCCTTTTTCATGCCATGACGCCGACGCACTCGATCCCCGCCGACCTCCTGACTCCGCTCGGGGCGTACCTCCGGCTGCGCTCCGCGGACGGTGGCAGCTTCCTGCTCGAGTCGGTCGAGCGCGGTCGCATGGGGCGGAACTCGTTCGTCGGCTGCGGCGCGAGGCTCGTCGGCATCGACGAGGTGGAGCGGCTCGGCGTGCCCGCAGTCGGCTACCTCGCGTACGACCACGTCGCGCGGCTCGAGCCGACGGTGCCGCTGCCGGCCGACGGGCCGCAGTTCCCCGAGAGCCTCTTCGTCGTCGCCGACACGCTCCTTCGCTTCGACCTCGGCGCCGGCGTCGTCGAGGTGCTCGCAGGAGATCCCGACGACCTTGCGCACCGGCTCGAGGAGCCCCTCGCGGACGACTCGACTACACCGAGCTCGAGCTCGGGCCCGCTCGTCCGCTTCCCGTCGCAGGAGCGCTACGAGGAGATGGTGCGCACCTGCCAGGAGCACATCGTCGCGGGCGACGCGTACCAGATCGTCCCGTCACAGCGGGCGGAGCGGCCGACCTCCGCGAGCTCCGCTCGCCGTGTACCGCGCGCTCCGCCGCGTGAACCCGTCGCCGTACCTCTTCCTGCTCGAGCTCGGCGATGTCGCACTCGTCGGCTCGTCGCCGGAGCGGCTCGTCGCGTGCGAGGACGGGCAGGCGAGCGTCTGCCCGATCGCAGGGACGACGGCGGCGGGGGAGGGCGACGCCGAGCGCCTGCTCTCGTCGGAGAAGGACCGCGCGGAGCACGTCATGCTCGTCGACCTCGGCCGGAACGACCTCTCGCGCGTCTGCACCGCGGGCTCGGTGCGCGTGACGCGCTCGCTCGAGGTCGAGCGCTTCTCGCACGTGACCCACCTCGTCTCGGAGGTCGTCGGCGAGCTCCGCGCCGGCGTCACGCCGTTCGACGTCCTGCGCGCGTGCTTCCCCGCCGGAACGGTCACCGGCGCCCCGAAGATCCGCGCGATGCAGATCATCTCCGAGCTCGAGGGCTACCGCCGCGGCCCGTACGCGGGCGCGGTCGGGTACGTGCTGCCGGGCGGGACGATGGACACGTGCATCGCGCTGCGCACGATCGTCATGACCGACGGCGTCGCGCGGCTCCAGGCGGGCGCGGGAATCGTGGCAGACTCGGATCCGGCGGCCGAGCACCGCGAGTGCCTCGCCAAGCTGGCCGCGCTCGAGGCGGCGATCGACCTCGCCGAGGAGGAGTACGCGTGAAGCTGCTCATGATCGACAACTACGACTCCTTCACGTGGAACCTCGTGCACCTGTTCGAGGAGCGCGGCGTCGACGTCGCCGTCTACCGAAACGACGCGATCACGGTCGAGGAAGCGGAGGCGCTCGAGCCCGACCGGCTCGTCGTCTCCCCGGGCCCCGGACGCCCGTCCGACGCGGGAATCTCGGTCGAGCTCATCCGCCGGCTCGGCCCGCGCGTGCCGACGCTCGGAGTCTGTCTCGGGCACCAGGCGATCATCGAGGCGTTCGGCGGCGACGTCGGGCAGGCGAAGGCGCTGCTCCACGGGAAGGCGAGCCGGGTCAGCCACGACGGCGCCGGTGTGTTCGCCGGGCTGCCGGCGGACATCGACGCCGGCCGCTACCACTCGCTCGCAGCCGTGCGCGTGCCGGACGATCTCGTCGTGACCGCGCGCACCGACGACGGCGAGGTCATGGGCGTCCGGCACACGGAGCACCCCATCGAGGGCGTGCAGTTCCATCCCGAGTCCGTGCTCACGCCCGACGGGCCGGCGATGGCGGAGAACTTCCTGCGGTGATCGAGGCCGCCCTCGCGAAGGTGCTCGACGGACAGGACCTCACGCGCGACGAGGCGCGCGAGGTCATGCACGAGATCATGCGCGGGGAGTCGACGCCGGTGCAGATGAGCGCGTTCCTCGTCGCGCTCCGCGCGAAGGGCGAGACCGTGGACGAGATCGCGGGCTCTGCCGAGGCGATGCGCGAGCACGTCCTGCCGGTGCGGCCCACGCGCGAGGACGTGGTCGACGTCGTGGGCACGGGCGGGGACGGCGCGCGGACGTTCAACATCTCGACGACTGCCGCGATCGTCGCGGCGGCGGCAGGCGCGGCGGTCGCGAAGCACGGCAATCGCGCGGTGAGCTCCGCCTCCGGGTCGGCGGACGTCCTCGAGGCGCTCGGCTTCACGCTCGAGCAGACACCCGAGCGCATCGCCGAGTCGATCGACCGGCTCGGCTTCGGCTTCATGTTCGCTCCCGCGCACCATCCGGCCATGAAGCACGCGGCGCCGGTGCGGCGCGAGCTCGGGACGCGCACGGTCTTCAACGTCCTCGGGCCGCTGACGAACCCGGCCGGTGCGCGCGCGGGAGTCTTCGGCGTGTACTCGCACGCGCTCGTGCAGACGATCGCAGAGGTGCTCGTCGCCCTCGGCGCGCGGCGCGCCTTCGTCGTCCACGGCGCGGAGGGGATCGACGAGCTCTCGCCGGCGGGGCCCAACCACGTCTGCGAGATCGTCGACGGCGACATCCGGGAGCACACGCTCGACCCGCGCGACCTCGGCATCGAGCGCTGCTCGCCGGACGAGCTCACGGGCGGCACGGCGGAGGAGAACGCGAGCATCGCCTGGGAGATCCTCGGCGGCGCGCACGGCGGCAGGCGCGACGCCGTGCTGCTGAACGCGGCCGGCGCGATCGCGGCGAGTGGCCACGCCGCCGATCTCGAGGAGGGCCTCCACCTCGCGGCCGCCGCGATCGACAGCGGCCGCGCGGCGGAGCGGCTGGACGAGCTCATGACGTTCTCTCGCGGGGACGCGCTCTGATGGGCCGGTTCCGGGATGCGCTGGCGGCGCCGGGGCTCTCCGCGATCGCGGAGATCAAGCGCCGCTCGCCGTCGGCCGGCGACCTGCGGCCGGACGCAGATCCACGCGCGCTGGCCGCCGCGTACGAGAGAGCCGGAGCGGCCGCGGTCTCCGTTCTCGTGGACGAGCGCTTCGGCGGCACGTGGGACGACCTGCGCGCGGCGCGCTCCGCGGCGTCGCTGCCGCTGCTCGCGAAGGGGTTCTTCACGACCGAGGACGACCTGCTCGAGGCGCGGGCGGCGGGGGCCGACGCGGCGCTGCTGCTGCTCCGCGACCTCGACGACGCGGTGTGTGCCGAGCTGCTCGACGCCGCCGCCGCGCTCGGCCTGGAGACGCTGGTCGAGGCGCACGACGCGGCCGAGCTCGAGCGCGCAGTCGCGCTCGGGGCGCCGGTGATCGGGATCAACGCGCGCGATCTGAGCTCGTTCGAGATCGATCGCGCCGCGCAGCTCGAGCTCGTCGCGCGCGCTCCGCGCGATCGAGTCGTGATCGCAGAGTCGGGGATCGCGACGAGAGCGCAGGGCGCCGCCGCGGAGCTCGCCGGCGCCGACGCGATCCTCGTCGGCTCGGCCTTGATGCGCGCGCCGGACCCGGCGGCGAAGCTCGCCGAGCTCCTCTCGCGGCCGCTCGTCAAGGTGTGCGGGCTGACGCGTGAGGAGGATGTCGAGGCAGCGGCCGAAGCAGGCGCGGACCTGCTCGGCTTCGTCCTCGCCCCCGAGAGCCCGCGCGCCGCGACGGAGGTCCTGCCCGTGCCCGAAGGGACGCTGGCGGTGGCCGTCTGGGTCGGCGAGGCGGGCGAGAGCGCGGCGGCGCTCGACCAGGTGCATCCGCGCGAGGACGGCAAGGTCCGCGGTCGCGACGGCGTGCTTCTCCGTGAGGGCGAGGTCGTCGCGCAGCATCTCGACCTGCCCTGGGAGGCGGACGATCCCGGGCACTGGGAGCGCGCGGCGGAGGTCGAGGGGAGAGTCGTGCTCGCCGGCAAGCTCGGCCCCGACAACGTCCGCGCGGCGATCGAGCGGGTGCGACCGTGGGGCGTCGACGCGAGCTCGAAGCTCGAGACCGCCCCCGGCGTGAAGGACCACGCGAAGGTGCGCGCATACGTCGAGGCGGCTCGCGCATGACGACGACGTACGGCGAGTACGGGGGGCGCTACGTCCCGGAGACGCTGATCCCCGCGCTGGACGAGCTGACCGCCGCGTGGGAGGCGGCGAAAGCCGACGAGTCGTTCTGGGACGAGGTCGACGAGCTCGGCCGCACGTACGCCGGCCGGCCGACGCCGCTGACCCGGGCCGACCGCTTCGCCCCGCCGAAGCGGCTCTACCTCAAGCGGGAGGACCTCCTGCACACCGGCGCGCACAAGCTCAACAACACGCTCGGCCAGGCGGTGCTGGCGCGCAGGCTCGGCAAGCGCCGCATCGTCGCGGAGACCGGCGCGGGCCAGCACGGCGTCGCCACGGCGTCGGTCTGCGCGCGCTTCGGCCTCGAGTGCGTCGTGTACATGGGCGCCGAGGACATGCGCCGGCAGCAGCCGAACGTCGAGCGGATGGGCCTGCTCGGCGCCGAGGTGCGCGCCGTCGAGTTCGGCACGCGCACGCTGAAGGAGGCCACGAGCGAGGCGATCAGGGACTGGATCGAGAACGTCGAGACGACGCACTATCTGATCGGCTCCTGCGTCGGCCCCGCGCCGTATCCGGAGCTCGTGCGCGAGCTGCAGGCGGTCATCGGCCGCGAGACGCGCGAGCAGATCCTCGCTCTCGAGGGGCGGCTGCCGGAGGCGGTGGTCGCGTGCGTCGGGGGCGGCTCGAACGCGATGGGCATGTTCGCCGGCTTCCTCGACGACGACGAGGTCGCGCTCGTCGGCGTGGAGGCGGCCGGCGCCGCGTCGCTCTCGAGCGGCCGCGCGGCGGTGCTCCACGGCGCGCGGTCCTCCGTGCTCGCCGACGAGGACGGGCAGGTCGCCGACGCGCACTCGATCTCGGCGGGGCTCGACTATCCGGGCGTGGGGCCGGAGCACGCGTTCCTCCGTGACACCGGACGTGTGCGGTACGTCACCGCGACGGACGCCGACGCGCTGGCCGCGTTCGAGCGTCTCGCCGAGACCGAGGGGATCATCCCCGCGCTCGAGCCGGCGCATGCGCTCGCGCGCGTCGACGAGCTCGACGCAGAGCTCGTCGTCGTCTGCCTGTCCGGCCGCGGTGACAAGGATCTCGCCGAGGCGCTGCGGGCGCTGGCGGACGCATAGCCGTGCCGAAGACGCTCGTCGTCTACCTCATGTCGGAGCCCGAGACGCCGGCGCTCGCGGAGGCCGCGGTCGAGGGCGGAGCGGACATCGTCGAGCTCGGGTTCCCGTTCTCCGACCCGCTCGCCGACGGACCGGTGATCAGGCGGGCGGCGGAGCGGGCGCTCTCGCGCGGGATGAGGACGCGCGCCTGCCTCGAGTGCCTCGCCGACGTTCGCGCCCGCGTCGGCGATGCGCCGCTGATCCCGATGACGTACGCGTCGCTGCTCGAGGCGTACGGTTGGGAGCGCTTCGCCGAGGACGCGCGTGCGGCGGGCGCGACGAGCCTCATCGTCGCCGACCTTCCGGCCGGTGACCGCCCGGAGGTGCGGCGCGTCCAACTCGTCGCCCCGACGTCGACCGACGAGCGAATCGAGCTCGCCGCGCGCGAGACCGACGGCTGGCTCTACCTCGTCACGCTGACCGGCACGACCGGCGTTCGGGACGCGCTGTCGTCGTCGCTCGGCGAGCTCGCGTCCCGAGCCCGCCGGCTCGGCCCGGGCGTTCCGCTCTACGCCGGGTTCGGCATCTCGACGCCCGAGCAGGCGCGGGAGGCGGCGGACCTGACGGACGGCGTCGTCGTCGGGTCGCGCGCGCTGTTGGCCGCGGAAGAGGGCCCGGACGCGTTGCGCGAGTACGTGCGTTCGCTGCGTGCCGCGCTGGATGCGTAGCGCGTAGCGACGCGATCGGGCCGCCGGGCGCAGTTTCGATCCCCACGCGCCCCCAGGGGCACTCCCGTGTCCCTGAGGACACGCTACCGAGGATTGTCTGACGCGTGGGTCACGACTCTGCGCCAACTCTGTCGCGCCGCGAAATCGCGTGCTCGACGGCTCTTCCGGACCTTCGCGCCCGTCGACGGCGTCGCCCGGCCGTCGGCTTACGCCGAGTCGGGAGGCCGACCCAGCTCCCGCTTCGTCAGCTCGAGCAGCTCGCCGAACAACGCGCGCATTCCCTCCTCCGACAGCGGGCCGCCGTTGGCCGCCGCGAGCTCGGCGAGGAGCTCGCGCTCCCGGTCGCGGTCGACGAACGAGATCCCGAGGCTCTCCTTGTGCTCCTTCAGCCGGGCGACGAGCGCGAGCCTCGTGTTGACCGCCTGCAGGATCGCCCGATCCACGTCGGAGATCTCCTGCCTGAGGCGATCGATGGTCGGGTCGGTCATGACCGGGTCTCCGCAGGGTACGACCCGAAGACCCGCAGCCGCCGCGCCCTCGAGCCAAGCTCACTCAGTGCCTCGCGCACGATCGGGTGCAACGGATGGCCGTCGAGCACCGCGTCGAAGCGGTAGCGCCACGGCGACTGCGGGATCGGCCGCGACACGAGCTGGAGGAGGTCGATGTCGTGGCGCGCGAACGGCTCGATCGCGCGGTGCAGAGCCCCCGGCTGATGATCCGTCATGAAGGAGAACGCCGTCCGCCACGCGCCGCCGTTCTCGTCCAGCCGCAGATAGTTCGCGATCGCAACGAAGCGCGTGAACGCCTCCGGGTGGTCGCCGACGTCGCCCGCGATCACCACCAGGCCGTGGAGCGACGCCGCGCGCTCGCTCGCGATCGCGGCCTCGGCCGGATCGCCGTGCTCGGCGACCTGGGCGGCCGCATCCGCGGTCGTCGGCGCCGCGATCGCGGTCGCCCAGGGCATCGACGCGAGCAGCCGCCGGCACTGGTCGAGCGCGACGGGGTGCGAGCGGATCACCGTGATCTCCTCGAGCGGCACCTCCGCGACGCCGACGAGGCTGTGCGTGATCGGCAGCATCGTCTCGCCGGTGATCGCGAGCGGCGAGTCGTAGAGGAGATCGTGCGTCTCGGCGACCGGGCCCGAGAGCGAGCTCTCGATCGGGAGCACTCCCACCTCGACCGTTCCGGCCGCCGTCGCCTCTGCGACCGCGGTGAAGCTCGCCATCGCGACGAGCTCCGCTTCGGGAAAGAGCCGATCGCATGCGGCGGCGCTGTGCGCCCCGTCCCGTCCCGGATATCCCACCGTCGTCACTCCGCGCATCGTAGGGAGAAGGGGGCCGCCTCTACACTCACCGCCCATGGCCGTCACCGCATCGAACTGGACGCCGTCCTCGTGGCGCGAGCTCCCCGTGAGCCAGCAGCCCGAGTGGCCGGACGCCGCAGCGCTCGCCGCCGTCCGCGAGCGACTGAGCGGGCTGCCGCCGCTCGTGTTCGCCGGCGAGGCGCGTGCGCTCTCCGCTGCGCTCGCCGAGGTGTGCGACGGCCGCGCATTCCTGCTCCAGGCGGGAGACTGCGTCGAGTCGTTCCGCGACGTCTCGGCTCCCGCGATCCGCGAGAAGCTGAAGGTGCTGCTCCAGATGTCGGCCGTGCTCACGTACGGAGCGACGTTGCCGGTCGTCAAGGTCGGGCGCATCGCGGGCCAGTTCGCGAAGCCCCGAAGCGAGCCGACAGAGGTCGTCAACGGGGTCGAGATCCCCTCGTTCCGAGGCCACGTCGTCCACTCCGACGAGCCCACGCCGGAGGCACGCGTCCCCGATCCGGAACGGCTCGTCCAGGGCTACTACCAGGCGGCGTCCACGCTCAACCTGCTTCGGGCCTTCGCCAAGGGCGGCTTCGCGGACCTGACGCTCGTGCACACGTGGAACCGCGAGTTCGTCGCGAACTCGCCGGCCGGGCAGCGGTACGAGGCGCTCGCCGACGAGATCGAGCGCGCGCTCCGGTTCATGGAGGCGATCGGGATCGACCTCGCCCGCGAGCGCACCCTGCACGAGGTCGAGGTGTGGACGAGCCACGAGGGGCTCCTGCTCGAGTACGAGGAGGCGCTCACGCGGAAGGACTCGCTCACCGGCGACTGGTACGACTGCTCCGCGCACCTGCTCTGGATCGGGGAGCGGACTCGCGACCCTGCGGGCGCGCACGTCGAGTTCTTCGCCGGGGTGCACAACCCGATCGGCGTCAAGCTCGGCCCGACCGCGACGCCCGGAAGACGCCGTCGCGCTCGCCGAGCGGCTGAATCCCGGTCGCGTGCCGGGACGCCTCACCTTCATCTCGCGGCTCGGCGCCGAGCGCGTTCGCGAGGGCCTGCCGCCGCTGCTGCGCGCGGTGCGGGAGACCGGGATCCCGGTCGTCTGGGTCTGCGACCCGATGCACGGGAATAACGTGCGCACGCCGCGCGGGACGAAGACGCGCCACTTCGACGCGATCATGGACGAGCTCGGCGGCTTCTTCGCCGCCCACCGCGAGGTCGGCACGTGGCCCGGCGGCGTGCACATCGAGTTCACCGGCGAGGACGTGACGGAGTGCCTCGGCGGCTCGGAGGCGGTGCTCGAGGAGCAGCTCGACCATCGCTACGAGACGCTCTGCGACCCACGCTTGAACGGACGCCAGTCGCTCGACCTCGCGTTCCGCGTCGCCGAGCTGATGCGGTCCGTCTGAGACCGTGCGCCTCGCCGTCGTCGGCACCGGGCTGATCGGCGCCTCCGTCGGCCTTGCGGCCCGGCGGGCGGAGCTCGGCGAGGTCGTCGGCTGGGACGAGGACTCGGGCGCGCTCGAGGTCGCGGCCGATCGCGGCGCGGTGACAGCTGCGCCGTCGCTGGAGGAAGCGCTCCACGAGGCCGACGTCGCGCTCGTGGCCGTTCCCGTGGCCTCGCTGCCGAGCGCCGTGCGCGCCGTTCTCGAGGCGGCGCCGGCGACCTGCACGGTCACCGACGCCGGCTCGACGAAGGAGTCGGTCTGCGCCGCCGCGGCCGGCGATCCCCGGTTCGTCGGCGGCCATCCGATCTGCGGAGCCGAGACGCGCGGGCCGGAACGCGCGACCGCGGAGCTCTTCGACGGCGCGACCTGGTTCCTGACCCCGCTCGCGACGACCGATCCCGAGCGCTACCGCGCGATCCACTCCCTCGTCGCCGCGCTGGGCGCCCGGCCCGTCGCGATCGACGCAGTGGCGCACGACCGGCTCGTTGCGGTGACGAGCCACCTCCCGCACGCGCTCGCGAACGTCCTCCTGAACCAGGCGGGCTCGGCGCGCGTCGAGGGGCACGAGCCGCTCGCGGCCGCAGGCGGCTCGCTTCGGGACATGACCCGGATCGCCGGGGCCAACCCGCGCGTGTGGGTCGACATCTTCCTCGACAACCGGGCGGCGGTCGCGGCCGCGCTCGCGGAGCACCGCCGGCGCGTCGAGCAGCTCGAGGCCGCGCTCGCGGAAGGCGACGCCGGCTTCCTCGCCCGCTGGATCGGCGAGGCGGCCGGCAACCGCCGCCGGATGCTCGAGACCGCGTACGAGGACGCCGGCCGGCTGCATCGCCTCCGCGTGCACGTGCCCGACCGTCCCGGGGTCCTCGCGGGCATCTTCCAGGCTCTCGGTGCCGGCCGGATCAACGTCGCGGACTTCGACCTGGAGCATCTCTCGCACGAGCGCGGCGGGACGCTGACGATCCTCGTCGCGGGCGAGGAGGATGCGGCAGCCGCGGCTTCGATGCTCGAAGAGCAGGGCTACGGAGTCGTCGTCGCGCCCGTGGTCGAGGACGACTGACGGGGTACGATCGCACGGTGACGCATGCCGTGCACGACCGCGGCGGCCTGCCGACGGAGGCGCCGATCGACCGGAGCGAGCACGAGCTCGCCGACTGGGAGATGCTCGCGGACGCGCTCGTCGGCGTCCTCGGCCGCACGGGAGTCATGAACGTCGACGAGCTTCGCCGCGCGATCGAGAGCATGCCGCCCGGGGAGTACGAGGGGGCGTCGTACTACGAGCGCTGGCTCTACGCGATGGAGACCGTCCTCGCGGAGAAGGGCATCGTCGGCGCGGGCGAGATCGACGCGAGGCTCGGGTCATGACGTTCGAGCCCGGGCGCGTCGTCCGCGTCTCGTCGCGACCCCATGACGGTCACCACCGCACGCCCGGCTACCTGAAGGGCAAGACCGGCGTCGTCGAGCGCGTCCACGACTCGTTCACGAATCCCGAGACTCGCGCGTACGGCGCGGACGGGCTCCCCGAGCAGCGGCTCTACCTGCTGCGCTTCGCGCAGGCCGATCTCTGGCCGGAGTACCGCGGCGAGCCCGCCGACCGGCTCTACGCCGACGTCTTCGAGCACTGGCTGGAGGAGCCCGAGTGAGCCACGACCACGAGCACGAACACGACCACGAGCCGATCGGGAACGGCGACGAGCCCGCAGCAGCGGCGCGCGTCCGCGCTCTCGAGGAGCTCCTCGTCGAGAAGGGCGTGATCGATCGCGAGAGCGTCCGCCGGCGGATCGACTGGCTCGTGTCCCGCTCGCCCGCGGACGGCGCACGGCTCGTCGTGCGTGCCTGGGTCGACCCGGAGTTCAAGCAGCGGCTCCTCGCCGACGCGCGCGCGGCGGCCATCGAGGTCGGCATCGATCCCGGCCCGTCGCCCGTCGTGGTCGCGCTCGAGAACACCGAGTCCGTGCACCACCTCGTCGTCTGCACGCTCTGCTCCTGCTACCCGAAGGCGCTGCTCGGCCCGCCACCGGATTGGTACAAGAGCCTCCCGTACCGCTCCCGCGCCGTGTCCGATCCTCGCGGGGTGCTCCGCGAGTTCGGGGTCGAGCTCGACGACGACGTCGAGGTGCGCGTGGTCGACTCGACCGCCGACATCCGCTACCTCGTCGTCCCGCTCCGACCCGCCGGCACGGAGGCGTCTCGACGAGGAGGAGCTGACTGCGCTCGTCACGCGCGACTCGATGATCGGCGTCGCGCAGCCGCGCGCACCCGAGCCCGCTCCCGCCGTCTAGAATCCCGCGGGTGACCACCACGGCGGTCTTCCGTGGCCGTTCGGCAGCGACCCCCGCGGGGCGCTCCCGGCCAGCACTTCCTCCGCAGTAGCAGACTCGCAGCGGAGCTCGTCGCCGACGCCGGGATCGCTCCCGGCGAGCTCGTCATCGACATCGGCGCGGGCACCGGCGTCCTGACGAACGCGCTCGCGAACGCCGGTGCGCGGGTGACGGCCGTCGAGCTCGACCCGGCGCTCGCCGCTGATCTCCGGCGCCGATTCGCGGACCGTGGCGTCGAGGTCGTCGAGGCGGACGCCCGAGACTGGCGCTGGGCGCGCGAGCCGTTCTCGGTGGTCGCGAACCTGCCCTTCACGGGCTCCGGCGCGATCCTGGGCGGCCTGCTCGCCGATCCCGCCACCGGCCTGCGACAGGCGGACGTCATCGTGCAGTGGGAGCTCGCGCAGAAGCAGTCGGCCGTCTGGCCGGCGACGCTGCGGAGCACGTACTGGCGTGCCTGGTTCGAGCTCGCGATCGTCGCGCGGCTCTCGCGCAGCGCGTTCTCACCGCCGCCGAGCGTGGACGCGGCCGTGCTGCGCGTCTCGCGCCGAGCGAGCGCACTCGTCCCGCCGAGCGAGCACCGGAGCTACCGAGCCTTCCTCGAGGAGGGCTTCGGCGCACAGGACCGGCTGAGCCGGGCTCTCCGCCGCCGCATCTCTCCGCGACAGTTCAAACGGCTCGCGGCCGTCCTCGGCTTCGACCCCGATGCGCGCGCTCGCGATCTCGACGCGCGGCAGTGGGCGCGGCTGTACGCGGCCGCTACACCGGACGGAGGACGACCTCGATCGCGGTCCCGCGTCCCGGCGCCGAGTTGAGGCTGAGCTCGCCCTGGATCGCGTCCGCGCGCAGCTTCATGTTCTCGAGCCCCTGGCCCTTCGTGGTCGTCTCCTCGTCGAAGCCGATGCCGTCGTCGCGCACGCGGACGACGCGGCGACCCGCTCGCTGGACGATCTCGATGTCCACGTGCTTCGCCCCGGCGTGGCGGCGGGCGTTCCCGAGCCCTTCCTGCACGATCCGGAAGACCTCGATCTGCTCGTCCGGCGCGAGCCGCACGCTCCGGTCGACGTCGACCTCCACCTCGAGCTCGCCGTCCGCGGTCAGCACCTCGACGTAGCGGCGAAGAGCCGAGTCGAAGCGGGCGGAGCCGCCGGCCGAGGACAGCGCGAGGACCGCGAAGCGCGCCTCCTGCTGCGCCGAGGTCGACGCGCGCTTCAGGCGCGGGAGGACCTGCTCGAGCGAGCCCCCGGTCTCGAGCATGTTCACCTGGGTCGAGATCGCGAACAGGTACTGCGCCAAGCCATCGTGGATCTCGCGCGCCACCCGCGCACGTTCATCCGAGACCGCTCGGCCAAACTCGGCATCCGCAATCGCCCGCCACACGCCCACCAGCAGGATCCCGTACGCGATCAGCCGCAGGAAGTCGCCCTGGAGCACGAACTCGCTCGAGACGACGGGCGTCAGCACGAGGTGGAGATCCGCGAAGAGCGCGAGCGTCACCGACAGGCAGAGCCAGCTGTCGAGATCGCGGCCGTACCGTCGATACCGCACCGCGAAGCCGATCAGCGCGACGAACCAGAGGACCGAGAGGAGCGTGGCCGCAAGCACGACCGATGAGCCTTCGACGAGCTCGACCTCCGGCACGACGTCCCACTGCGGCGTGCTCAGGCCCATCCCGGCGGACGCGAGCAGCGCCGCGATGCCGATTCCGACCGCGACGAGCGCCGGGCGCCGCGACTGCAGCCGGCCGTCCGCCCACGGCGCGACCGCGATCAGCGCGGCCCCGAGCAGGCGCGCTCCGACGAGCGCCCACGCAGAGGCGGGCGGGAGCGTCTCGCCGCTGAGCACGGGGACGATCCCGAACACCGTCGTCCCGAGCGCGATGCTCCAGAACCCCGCGGCCACGAGGAGATCCAGCGTCCGGCCGTCGACGAGGAAGCGGACGCTCGCGAGCACGGCCACGATCGCGGCCAACGACCGCGATCGCCGTGTCGAGGACGAGCCTCGCCTCGGGGAGCTCGTACGCGGACTGGAGCGACCCGCTGGCGGCGAAGAGCGCGGTCGCCGATGCGAGCAGGGCGACGAGCAGCACCTCGCTCACGACCCAGGAGCGGTACGTCTGCGAGCGACGATGTTCCACGCTCCTCTTGTCGGCACGCCGCTTGCTGCCGATAAGCGGAAGGTGGCCGAGCGGATCTTGCTGGTCGACGACCATCCCCTGACGCGGGATGCCCTCGCCGCCCTGCTCGCCCAGGAGGGCTTCGAGGTCGTCGGCGACGCGTCGAGCGGGGAGGAGGCGATCGCGGCCGCGGAGCGGCTCCAGCCGGACCTCGATCCTCCTCGACCTGACCATGCCGGGCATGGACGGGCTCACCGCACTCCCGAGCATCCGGGAGGAAGCGCCCGAACAGCGAGGTCGTCGTCCTCACGGCGTCCGACGCCGAGGAGAACCTCCTCGCCGCGATCCAGGCCGGGCGCCGCGGGCTACCTGCTGAAGACCGAGCCGCCGGAGCAGATCGCGACCTTCCTTCGCGGTGTCGCCCAGGGCGAGGCCGCGCTCTCCGGCGGGGTCGCGCGCCGGCTGCTCGACCGCGTGCGCGAAGGGGGCCGCCTGGACGGCATCCCCGAGGAGATCACCCGCGTGCTCTCCGCCCGCGAGGTCGAGGTGCTGCTTCTGCTGGACGAGCACCTCGGGACCGACGAGATCGCGCAGCGCCTCTTCATCTCGGAGCACACCGTCCGCTCGCACGTGAAGAGCCTCCTCCGCAAGCTGGGCGTCTCGTCCCGGCGCGAGGCGCTGGAGCGGCTCGAGACCGCCCGCGGATACGCGTCTCAACCTGTAAAGCCGTCGAGCGCTGCCTGCACGAGGTCTGGCAGCGTGTCCAGGTTGTAGCCGCCTTCGAGGACTGCGGCCGTGCGCGGCCCGAGTGCGGCGCAGCGGCGCGCGAGCTCGCGGAAGCCGTCCGCGGTGACGCGCATCTCGCCGAGCGGATCCTGCTCGTGCGCGTCGAAGCCGGCGGACACGAGCACGAGGTCGGGGCCGAACGCGTTGACCGCCGGCTCGACCTCCTCCCTGAACGCGCGCACGTAGTCGTCGTCGCCCGAGCCGGCGGGGAGCGGGATGTTGAGCGTGTGCTCGTCGCTCGTGCCGGGCCCGCCGGAGCCCGGCCAGAACGGCCACTGGTGCAGCGAGACGAAGAGCACCGTCGGATCGTCGCGGGTGAGCTCCTCGGTCCCGTTCCCGTGGTGGACGTCGAAGTCGACGATCGCGACGCGGGCGAGGCCGAGCTCGGCCTGCGCGTGGCGTGCGGCGACGACCACATTCCCGAAGATGCAGAAGCCCATCGCCTCCGCCGCGAGCGCGTGATGCCCGGGAGGACGCACGAGCGCGAAGCCCTCCTGCTCGACCGCGGCGACGGCACAGCCGGCGGCGAGGCGCGCGGCCTCGCAGGTCGTCCGGCCGGCGAACGTGTCGGGGTCGAGCCAGACCTCGCCGTCGATCTCGTCGATCGCGCGCAGGTACTCCGGCGTGTGCACGCGCTCGAGCTGCTCTCGGGTCGCCGGTCTCCCTTCGGCGAAGCCGGGAAAGCGGGCGTGGAGCGCCGCCAGCCGCGCGGGGCTCTCGGCGTGGATGTGCTGGCCCGGCGTGTGGAGCTGCGCCATCGCCGCATGGCTGATCGATGTTCACGCCTGCGCCTCCACGAACCGCCTCGCGAGCCCTTCGAGGCCGAGCTCGCGCGCGTGCTCGGCGGCCCGCGCCCAGTCGGGCTCCGTGTCGGGCAGCGGCGGAAGCGGCGCCGCGCGGTCGAGGGTCGCGATCTCCCGGTACAGGCGAAGCGCGTCGGCCTCCGCCGCGAAGCGGCCCTCCGCGAGCAGCGCGTCGAGCGAGCCGTACTGGGCGAGCAGGTCCGCCGCCGTCTTCGGGCCGACCCGGCGCGCGCCCGGGATCTTGTCCGACGGATCGCCGCGGAGCGCGATGAAGTCCGTCACCTGCTCGGGATCGACGCCATAGCGCTCGCGCACCTCGTCCGGCCCGATCCGCGTGGGCGACTCGCCGCGCACCGGTTGGAGGATGGTCGTCTGCGAGCTCGCGAGCTGGAACGCGTCGCGGTCGGAGGTCGCGACGAGGACGGTCCCTCCCCGCGCTTCCTCCGCGGAGACCGCCGCGCCGAGGAAGTCGTCGGCCTCGTAGCCGGGCGCCTTCGCGACGGCGAATCCCGTCGCCTCGACGAGCGCGGGGAGCATGTCCAGCTGCTCGAGGAGCTCGGGGTCGAACTCGCGCCCGCTCTGGTACGCCTCGAGCGCCAGGTGCCTGTACGTCGGGGTCGTGAGCGTGTCCCAGGCCACGAGCACGGTGCGCGGCTGCTCGCCCTGCCAGAGCCGGACGAGGTAGTTCGAGACGCCGATGAGCATGTTCCCGGGACCGCCGTCGCGGCGGCGGAGCGTCTTCGGCACGCCGTGGTAGGCGCGGTGCGCGAACGAGTCGCCGTCCATGACGAGGAGCGGCCTCACGCGAGCGACTCCTCGAGCTCGGCGATGGTCTCTTGCAGCCGCTCGGTCGCTGTCTGCGCGCCGTCGCCGAGCGGTAGACCGGCGAGATCCTCGAGCTCGATCGGCGCTCCGTAGCGAACGCGCAGCGGGCCGAGGCGGGCGAGCCGATCCGTGCCCACGATGCCCGCCGGGACGAGGGGGACGCCCGCTTCGAGCGCGATGCGCGCCGCCCCCGAGTGCCAGCGGGCCTCGTGCTTCTTGCGGAGGCCCTTCGCGCGCCGCGTCCCTTCCGGGAACATGACGACGGCATGCCCCTCGCGGCAGAGGCCGACCGCCGTCGCGATCGCCTCCTCGTCCCGCTCCCCGCGCCGCACGCGGAACGCGCCGCCCGCCCGGAGGACGAGGCTGAGCGGGAACCAGAAGAGCTCCGACTTCGCCATGAAGCGGAGGAAGCGTCGCGGAAAGAGCGGAATCCCGAGCGGCCAGGGGTCGAAGTTCGACCAGTGGTTCGCCGCGAGGACGAATCCACCCTCGCGCGGAACGTGCTCCAGGCCGCTCGCGCGGTGCCTGAAGACCGTCTTCAGGACCGGCCAGCTGAGCGCCGCGACCGCGAAGTAGAGCCAGCTCGGCCGGGGTGGCTTCCGCACGCGCGGCAGTATCGCCGCACAGAGCGTGTGCGCAGAGCAGAACCCGCTCGCGCGGATTCTGCTCGCGCGAAGATCCCTAAAGGCGGCCGCGTTCGCGGCCGCTCGCGCCGCCAACCCGGCTTGCAGCTTGGAGGCCGCTAACCTGTCGCGCCGATGGGAAAGCGCCTCGTCATCGTGGAGTCGCCTGCAAAGGCCAGGACGATCGCCGGCTACCTCGGCGGCGACTACGCCGTGGAGTCGAGCATCGGCCACATTCGCGACCTTCCAAAACGCGCCTCCGACGTGCCGGCTGCCGCGCGGAAGCGCTTCGGCGCGCTCGGCGTCGACGTCGAGCAGGGCTTCGAGCCCTACTACATCGTCGACGCGGAGAAGAAGAAGGTCGTCAGCGCGCTGAAGAAGCACCTCCAGGGCGCGGACGAGCTCCTGCTCGCGACGGACGAGGACCGCGAGGGCGAGGCGATCGCGTGGCATCTCGTCGAGGTGCTGAAGCCGAAGGTGCCGGTCCGGCGCATGGTCTTCCACGAGATCACGAAGGAGGCGATCGCCCGCGCGCTCGAGGAGACGCGGGATATCGACCAGGATCTCGTCGACGCCCAGGAGACGCGGCGCATCCTCGACCGGCTCTACGGCTTCGAGGTCTCGCCGGTGCTCTGGAAGAAGGTCATGCCCAAGCTGTCCGCCGGGCGGGTGCAGTCCGTCGCGACGAGGCTCGTCGTCCAGCGAGAGCGCGAGCGGATCGCCTTCGTCTCGGCCGGGTACTGGGACCTCCTCGGGACCTTCGACCCGGGTTCCTTCCAAGCGCGGCTCGTGACGGTCGCCGGGAAGCGCGTCGCGCAGGGTCGCGACTTCGCGTCCGACGGCACGCTGCGTGACACCGACCTCACCGTCCTCGACGAGGAGGGCACGCGTGGCCTTGTGGAACGGCTCGACGGCGCCCACTTCGCCGTCCGTACTTCGGACGAGAAGCCGTACCGCCGTCGCCCCGCGGCGCCGTTCAGGACCGCGACGCTCCAGCAGGAGGCGAGCCGCAAGCTCCGCTTCTCCGCCCAGACCACGATGCGCGTCGCGCAGCGCCTCTACGAGTCCGGATACATCACGTACATGCGCACCGACTCGACGACGCTGTCGGAGTCGGCGCTCGCCGCGGCGCGCACGCAGGTCAAGCAGCTCTTCGGCGACGACTTCGTCCCCGAGAAGCCCCGCGCCTACGGCCGTGCGGTCGCGAACGCGCAGGAGGCTCACGAGGCGATCCGGCCCGCGGGCGACACGTTCCGGACGCCGGACCAGATCAAGGGCTCGGTCTCGCGCGACGAGCTCGCGCTGTACGACCTCATCTGGAGGCGCACGCTCGCGTCGCAGATGGAGGACGCGCGCGGGCAGACGGTCTCACTGCGGATCGCGGCGACGTCCTCGAGCGGGGAGGACGTCGAGTTCGGGGCCTCGGGCACCGTGATCACCTTCCGCGGCTTCCTCGCCGCCTACGAGCCCGGACGCGACGAGCCGGGGGCCGACGACGAGGAGGAGCGCCGCCTGCCTCAGCTCGAGGTCGGGCAGGAGGTCACGGCGCTCTCGCTCGAGCCGGACGGGCATGCGACCACGCCGCCTCCGCGCTACACGGAGCCGACGCTCGTGAAGGCGCTCGAGGAGCGCGGGATCGGGCGCCCCTCGACGTACGCGGCGATCCTCTCCACGATCGTCGACCGCGGCTACGTCTTCAAGAAGGGGACGGCGCTCGTCCCCGCCTTCCTCGCGTTCTCGGTCGTGAACCTGCTCGAGCGCCACTTCCAGCAGCTCGTCGACTTCGACTTCACCGCGCGCATGGAGCACGATCTCGACCGGATCGCGGCCGGCGACGAGGAGCGCGTGGCGTGGCTCGGCCGCTTCTACTTCGGCGACGGCGGCCCGGGCCTCCACCATCTCGTCACCGAGCACCTCGACGAGATCGACGCCCGCGCGGTCAACTCGATCCCGATCCCGGGCAGCGACGTCGTCGTGCGGGTCGGCCGCTACGGCCCCTACCTCGAGCGCGGCGACGAGCGCGCGAGCCTCCCCGCCGACCTCGCGCCGGACGAGCTGACCGCCGAGAGGGCCGAGGAGCTCCTCGCGCAGCCGGACAGCGTCGCGCTCGGCCACGACCCCGAGACCGGGCACGAGATCGTCGCGCGCGTCGGTCGCTACGGGCCGTACGTCACCGAGGTGCTGCCCGATGGCGCGGAGGGGAAGCCGCGCACGGCGTCGCTGTTCGCGTCGATGTCGCCCGAGACGGTCAGCCTCGACGACGCCTTGCGCCTGCTGACGCTCCCGCGCGTCGTCGGCGAGATCGACGGCGAGGAGGTCACGGCGCAGAACGGCCGCTACGGCCCGTACGTCAAGCGCGGCTCGGACTCCCGCTCGCTCGAGAGCGAAGAGCAGCTCTTCACCGTGACCCTCGAGCAGGCGAAAGCGCTCCTCGCGGAGCCTCCGCGCCGGCGCGGGCGGGGGGCCGCGCGCGGTCCGCTGCGCGAGCTCGGCGAGGATCCCTCGAGCGGCAAGAAGATCGTCGTCAAGGACGGCCGCTTCGGCCCGTACGTCACCGACGGCGAGACCAACGCGAGTTTGCGGAAGGGCGACACGGTCGAGGGCGTGACGCCCGAGCGCGCGGCCGAGTTGCTCGCAGAAAGGCGCGCTAAGAGCGCGTAAAGCTTCTCACAGGGGGTTTTCGCCGTCCGTTTGCCCGGTCATGATCTAACTGCCGGGGACGTCACGACGTCTCAGGTCGTACGTGGGCCTTCGGGCTCCGAGCGTCAGTGCCGCCAAACCGCCGACCCACGGCGAGCGGAATAACCAGAGAGGACACGGACGTTCAGGAGTTTGTGACACCACGTCACAACGAATCACCCCTGGAATCAGAAGGATTACCGCCGTACACTTCGTAAGTTTGTTGCTCCTCACGTAGCCGCCGAATCGAAAGGACCGAAGTACTCTCTTGACCCAGAACCAGCTCATCGAACTGCTCGAGTCCGAGCACGTAAAGGCGCTGATCGAGCGCGCCGAAGAGCACGGAGGCAATCTCGGCACCGCCGAGATCGAGGCCTTCGTGCTCGAGCACGACCTCGGCGAGGACGACGCCGAGCTCCTTCAGCGCGAGCTCGAGGCGCACGGCATCGAGATCGCCCAGCCCGACGGCGAGGCCGCCGGGAAGGAAGCCGAGAAGCCGCAGTACGAGGCCGGCGCCGTCTCCGGCGCCGCCGACAGCCTGCAGCTGTTCCTCGCCGACGTCGGCCGCCACAAGCTCCTGACGGCCTCCGAGGAGGTCGCGCTCGCGAAGCGCATCGAGCGCGGCGACCCCGTCGCCAAGCGCACGATGATCGAGTCGAACCTCCGGCTCGTCGTCTCCATCGCCAAGGGCTACCGCGGGCTCGGTGTTCCCTTCCTCGACCTGATCCAGGAGGGGACCCTGGGCCTGAACCGCGCAGTCGAGAAGTTCGACTGGAGGCGCGGCTTCAAGTTCTCGACCTACGCGACCTGGTGGATCCGCCAGTCGGTGCAGCGCGCCGTCGCGAATCACGCGCGGACGATCCGCGTGCCCGTCCACGTCGTCGAGCGGCAGCAGAAGCTGTCGCGGGCCGCGCGCCGCCTCGAGGTGGAGCTCGGCCGCGAGGCGACGAAGGAGGAGCTCGCCGAGGCCACCGGCCTGCCGCTCCAGCACGTCGACGAGGCGCTCGGGGCAGCCCACGCGTCGGTCTCGCTGAACCAGACGGTCGGCGCGGACGACGAGGGCGAGCTCGGCGACCTCTTCGCCGACCGCGAGGCCGTCGACCCGTTCGACGAGGCCGAGGAGTCGCTCAGGCGCCAGAGCATCCGCCGCGCGCTCGACGCTCTCCCCGAGCGTGAGCGACGGATCCTGGAGCTCCGCTTCGGGTTCGAGGGCGAGCCGTGGACGCTCGAGGCCATCGGACACGAGCTCGACCTGACGCGCGAGCGCGTCCGGCAGCTCGAGGGCCAGGCGCTGAAGCGCCTCGAGGCGCTGCGTGACCTCGCAGGCCTAGCGGCCTAACCCGGAACGACAAGCAATCGCGAGAGAGGCGGGCCGAGGCCCGCCTCTCTCGCGTTCACAGTCCCTGTCCGCAGCGCTCTTGCCATACTGGCTACTCCGCCGAATCCAGTGAAGGGAGAGCTCATGGGAAGGTTGAGGGGACTCGCACTCTCCGGCATGGCAGTGTTGCTCGCGGTCGCAGCGTTCGGCTGCGGCGGTAGCGGCGGCGGAGGAGACACTCTCGTCTACGGCACTCCGGCCGATCCGACGGCCCTCGACGGCGCGCTGGTGCTCGACGGTGAGTCGATCCGCGTGCTGTACCAGATGACGGAGGGACTGACGGCTCTCGAGCCCGGCGGCTCCGAAGTGATCCCGTCGCTCGCAACCGAGTGGGAGACCAGCAGCGACGGTCTCGCATGGACGTTCACCCTCCGGGAGGGCGTGACGTTCCACGACGGCGAGCCGTTCAACGCCGAGGCGGTGTGCTTCAACTTCGACCGCTGGTTCAACTTCCCGCCGTCGCTGCAGGGCGACGCGACGACGTACTACTGGCAGTACGGCTTCGGCGGTGGCTTCAAGACCCCGGCCGAGGGTGCACCGGGCCCGGACGAGAGCCTGTACGAGAGCTGCGAGGCCGTCGACGAGACGACCGTCACGCTGAACCTGACGAAGCCGTCGTCGACGATCCTCTCGACGCTGACCCTCCCGAGCTTGCACATCGCGAGCCCGACGGCTCTCGCAGGAGTACGGGGCCGATGACGGCTCCACGAACGCGGAGGGCCTCTTCCAGCCGAGCGGGACGTACTCCACGGAGAACCCGACCGGCACGGGCCCGTACAAGTTCGAGTCCTGGACCAGGGACGAGGAGCTCGTCCTCACGCGCAACGACGACTACTGGGGCGAAGCGACGGCGCTGACCGAGCGGCTCATCTTCCGGCCGATCGCGGACAACGCGGCGCGGCTCCAGGCGCTCCAGACGGGCGAGATCCAGGGCTACGACCTCGTCGAGCCTCAGGACGTCGAGACCATCGAGGGCGACTCGGCGCTGCAGCTCATCGACCGGCCTCCGTTCAACGTCGGCTACATCACGATCAACCAGGCGAAGCCGCCGATGGACAACCGTCTCGTTCGGCAGGCAGTGGCGCATGCCATCAACAAGCAGGAGGTGGTCGACTCGTTCTACGGCGGGCGCGGCGTCGTCGCGGTGCAGTTCCAGCCGCAGGAGATCTTCGGCTACGCCGCCGACGTGCCGACGTACGAGTACAACCCCCAGCTGTCGCGCCGGCTCCTCCAGCAGGCTGGGCTCACCCTGCCCGTGGAGATCGAGTTCTACTACCCGACCGACGTCACCCGTGACTACATGCCGGATCCCAAGCGGAACTTCGAAGCGTTCGCGGCGGATCTGAACGCGGCGGGCTTCAGGGTGGTTGCCGAAGACGGCGCCGTGGTCGCCGACGTACACCGGGCTCGTCAGCGGCGGCAATGCCGGCCACCTGAACCTCATCGGGTGGATTGCCGACTTCGCGGACCCGGACAACTTCATCGGCACGTTCTTCCAGGAGCCGAAGGACCAGTTCGGCATGAACGAGCCGGCGATCCACACGCTCCTCGACCGAGCCGAGCAGGAAAGCGACCCCGCGCAGCGGGATCAGATGTACCAGCAGGCGAACCGCCTGATCATGCAGCACATCCCCGGCGTCCCGTACGTGCACGCGGAGTCGGCCCTCGCCTTCCAGAGCAACATCTCGGGCTTCGTCCCGAGCCCGGTCGGAGTCGGTGGCGAGTCGTTCGCGACCGTCGAGGTCGGAGAGGGCGACGGCGAGGAAACGGAGACCGGAAACCGAGACAACCGAGACTGGGTAAAGGCAGGAGTCACCGTTAACGCGGACAGCCGGCGGACGGCCTAGTGGTTAGCTTCGTCGCCCGCCGGCTGCTCCTGCTCGTCCCGATCCTCCTCGGGCTCTCGATCCTCCTCTTCGTCTGGATCCGGGCGCTTCCCGGGAGGGCCGGCCGACGCCCTGCTCGGAGAGCGGGCGACGCCGGAGGCGGTCGAGCAGATCGAGAAGACGTACGGCCTCGACCAGCCGATCTGGGAGCAGTACCTCAAGTACCTCCAGAGGGTCGCCCAGGGCGATCTCGGAACGAGCATCTCCTCGCGCCGCCCGGTGACGGAGGAGATCGGACGCCGTTTCCCGGCGACGATCGAGCTCGCCCTCGCGGCCATGATCTTCGCGATCGTGCTCGGACTGCCGCTCGGCTTCTTCGCGGCCAAGCGCTACGGGAGCGCCCTCGACCACGGCAGCCTCGTGGCGTCGCTGGTCGGGATCTCGATTCCCGTGTTCTTCCTTGCCATCCTCCTCAAGTACGTCTTCTCGGTGAAGCTCGGGCTGTTACCGACGATCGGCCGACAGGACGTGCTCATCGACGCGGAGCACCCGACCGGCTTCTACGTCCTCGACGGGATCATCACGCTCAACCCCGAGGCGGCCTGGGACGCGGCCCTGCATCTGATCCTGCCCGCGATCGCGCTCGGCTCGATCCCGCTCGCGATCGTCGCCCGCATCACGCGGGCGTCGGTTCTCGACGTCCAGAACGAGGACTACGTGCGCACGGCGCGCGCGAAGGGCGTCGAGCCGCTCATCGTCGACCGGCGGCACGTCCTTCGCAACGCGATGCTGCCCGTGGTCACGATCATCGGCCTGCAGATGGGGCTGCTGCTCTCGGGGGCGATCCTCACCGAGACCGTCTTCGCGATTCCCGGCATGGGCTCGTGGCTCGCGGGCGCGATCGAGGATCGTGACTACCCCGTGCTCCAGGGCGGCATCCTCTTCGTCGCGGTCGTCTTCGTGCTCGTGAACCTCCTCGTCGACGTCTCGTACGGCTTCCTCGACCCCCGCATCCGGGTGAGCTGACATGTCCGTTGCCGAGCTCGAGAGCCGAGAGATCGAGATCGAGGGGCCGAGCGGCCTCTGGAGCGAGGCGTGGCGGCGGCTGATCCGCAATCCGGGCGCGATCGTCGGCGGCGTCCTCGTCGCCATCTTCGTCCTCACCGCGATCTTTGCGCCTTGGATCGCGCCCTACGACCCGCGTGGCCCCGGGGACCTGAGCCTTCTCGCGGACGGCTGCTGTCCCGGGCCGTCGTCCGACCACTGGTTCGGCGTCGACCAGCAAGGCCGCGACGAGTTCTCGCGCGTCGTCTACGGCGCTCGCTACTCGCTGCTGATCGGAGTCGTCGCGGTCACCGTCGGAGTGAGCATCGGGCTCGTGATCGGATCGTTCGCCGGCTTCTTCGGCGGCTGGGCCGACTCCACGCTCATGCGGCTGATGGACATCATGCTCGTCGGTCCCGGGCCTGCTGATGGCGATCGGCATCGCAGCGCTGATGGGGCCGGGGCTCCTCTCGGTCATGATCGCGATCGGGGTCGTCAACATCCCGATCTTCGCCCGGCTCTTACGCGGGTCGGTGCTCGGCCAGAAGGGAAACGACTTCGTGCTCGCCGCGCGCTCGGTCGGCGTGCCCCGGCGCACGATTCTCATCTCGCACATCCTTCCCAACGCGATCTCGCCGATCATCGTCGCGGCGACGCTCGCGCTCGCGACGGCGATCATCGACGCCGCCGGGCTCGGCTTCCTCGGCCTCGGCCCGCAGGATCCGTCCACGCCCGAGTGGGGCACGATGCTCACGGACACCGTGCGGTACCTCCAGACGGCGCCGCACCTCGCGATCATCCCGGGGCTCGCGATCGTGATCTCGGTCCTCGGGTTCAACCTCATCGGGGACGGGCTGCGCGAGGCGCTCGACCCGAAGCTGCGCGGGCGCTGATGCTGCTCTCGGTCGAGGACCTGCGCGTCGAGTTCTGGACGAACCGGGGAACGGTTCACGCCGTCAACGGGATCTCGTTCGACGTCGACGTCGGGCAGACCCTCGGCATCGTGGGCGAGTCGGGGTGCGGGAAGAGCGTGACGTCGCTCGCGCTGCTCGGGATCCTCCCGCGCGCGGGCCGCGTGGTCGGCGGGCAGGCGCTCTTCGACGGGCGTGACCTGCTCAGCCTCGACGACGGACAGCTGCGGAAGATCCGCGGCCGCGAGATCGGGATGATCTTCCAGGACCCGATGACCTCGCTGAACCCGGTCCTGACGATCGGGCGGCAGATCGTGGAGGCGCTCGAGGCGCATTTCGAGCTCGAGGACAAGGAAGCACTGAAGCGCGCGGCCGATCTCCTCGACCAGGTGGGAATTCCGAGCGCGCGGCAGCGGCTCAACGACTATCCGCACCAGTTCTCCGGCGGCATGCGGCAGCGCGCGATGATCGCGATGGCTCTGGCGTGCGAGCCGAAGCTCCTGATCGCGGACGAGCCGACGACGGCGCTCGACGTCACGATCCAGGCCCAGATCCTCGACCTCCTCCGCGAGCTCGTGGTCGAGCGCGACGCCGCGCTCATCCTCATCACGCATGACCTCGGCGTCGTCGCCGGCATGTGCGAGCGCGTGAACGTGATGTACGCGGGCACGTTCGTCGAGACTGCGGGTGCCCCGCAGCTCTTCGACCACCCGCGGCACCCGTACACGTTCGGTTTGCTCCAGAGCATCCCGCGGCTCGACGCCAAGCGGGCGAAGCTCCAGCCGATCAAGGGCAACCCGCGGAACATGCTGAGCCCGCCGGAGGACTGCCCGTTCGCTCCGCGCTGTCCGAACGCGATTCAGGTCTGCGTCGAGCACCTGCCGCCACTCGACCCCGTCGAGCCGGGCCACCTGGCCGCGTGCTTCAACCCGGTCGCGGAGGACGCCTGGCAGCGGGCACGAGTCGAGGGCGCGGCGTGAGCACCAACGGCACGCTCGTCGAGGTCGAGGACCTCAAGGTCTACTTCCCGATCAAGAGCGGGCTCCTCTTCGACCGGCACGTCGGCGACATCCGCGCGGTCGACGGGGTCACGCTGTCGATCGGGCGTGGCGAGACTCTCGGCCTCGTCGGCGAGTCGGGGTGCGGCAAGTCGACGGTCGGCCGCGCGATCCTCCGGCTCTACGAGCCGACCGACGGGCGGATCGTCTTCGATGGGCGCGACATCACGCATCTGGGTGAGAGCGAGCTCCGCCCGCTGCGGCGGCGGATCCAGATGGTCTTCCAGGATCCGTTCGCGTCGCTCAACCCGCGGCACTCCGTCGGCCGCATCGTCGGGGAGCCGCTGCGCGTGCACGGCATCTCCAGCCGGCCCGAGGCGACGGCGCGGGTGCGCGAGCTGCTCTCGCTCGTCGGCCTCCCGCCCGATGCCGCGGGGCGCTATCCGCACGAGTTCTCCGGCGGGCAGCGTCAGCGGATCGGCGTCGCGCAGGGCGCTCGCGCTCAACCCCGAGTTCCTCGTCTGCGACGAGCCCGTGTCCGCGCTCGACGTGTCCATCCAGGCGCAGATCGTCAACCTCATGGAGGAGCTCCAGCAGGAGCTCGGCCTCACGTACCTGTTCATCGCGCACGACCTGGCCGTCGTCCGCCACATCTCGAACCGGATCGCGGTGATGTACCTCGGCAAGATCGTGGAGGTCGCGCCCGCGGACGATCTCTACGACAACCCGCTGCACCCGTACACGATCACCCTTTTGTCGGCGATCCCGATCCCCGACCCGGCGATCGAGCGCCGCCGGACGGCGATTCGCGTGGAAGGCGACCTCCCGAGCCCCGCCAATCCCCCGGCCGCGTGCCGCTTTCACACTCGGTGCCCATTCGTGCAGCCGACCCGCTGCGCGGACGAGGAGCCCGAGCTCAGGCAGCTCGACGGACACCTCGTCGCATGTCACTACGCAGAGGACGTGAAGGCCGGACGCATCGAGCCGGCGCGGCGAGAGGGTAGTCCCCCGTTCGAGCGATACGAGCACGCCTGACTAAAGCGGGTTCCCAGGCCCGCCGATACCGAGGGCGTGGATGCCGCCGAGCGCAAAGAGATTCTGGACCGCTACCGCGACCACAGCCGCCGCTTCGAGGCGGCCGCTGCACGTCGCAGCGCTCGGAGGCACGGATCGGTCATTCCGTTCACCGCCCCCGCAACGCGAGAGGCCGGTCAGGATCCCACTGCACGCGAGATCGAAGTGCTCCAGCTCGTCGCAGACGGGCTGGTGAATCGTGAGATCGGCGAACGTCTCTTCCTCTCGGAGGAGACGGTCAAGTCACACGTGAGGCACCTGCTCGCGAAGCTTCAAGCGCGAAGCAGAGCCCACGCCGTAGCGGTTGGCTTCCGGCGTGGGCTCATTGCGTAGCTACGGCCGTCTGATCTTCGATCCGCTGGCGCCGGCCTGCGAGAGGTATCCCAAGGCGCTAACCCGAAAGAGGGATGCCTCCCATCAGCGGAGAACGGAGGATGAGACGGCTACCAGTACTTCGGCCACCTCTGGCCATAGGCGATGACTCCTCAATTGGGAACTGACGGCAACCGAATCGTATACCCCTTTCGAGGGATAGCGCAAGGCGTCTCGCGGGATCAGGAGGAGTCCGCAGCGCCGGACCATCGCGTACGTCGTCGCCGTTGTGTGCGCGGCCCTTCTCACCGGTCTCGCCCTTGCTTGCCGCCGGCTATGGCCTCGAGGCGCCGCTCGTCGTGCTCGCGCTCGCCGTCGCGGCAGCCGTGGCCGAGCGGAGCAGCGTGCGACTCACGCGAACCACGGAGCTGTCGCTCTCGGTCCTTCCCACGCTGTTCTGCCGCGGTCCTGTTCGGTCCGCTTGGCGGCTGCGGTCGTCGGCGCGGCGTCGATGCTCGGCGATCCGGAGCTCGTCTCTCGGCGAGCCGATCGTGCGCCGCGGCTGAAGTGGGCCGCCTACACAAGCACGCGGTTCATCACCGGGCGCTCTGACAGGGCTGGCCGCCCAGTCGGTCATCTTGTTCGTTCCGTCGGAGTTCGGTGGTCTGATAGCCGCGACGCATTGTCGGAGCGGTTGTCAGCGAGGGACTCGAGATCATCTTCGCCGTCATCACTGCGGCTGTGCGGGGCGGATCCGTGCGCGAAGCCGCGCGGACACTCGTCACCGGCTGCTCGTGCTCGCGCCACCGATCTATACGCCGATCGTGGCTTTGCTCGCGTTCATGTACCTCGAGGTTTCGCCGTGGACACTCGTGCTCTTCCTCGTGCCGACGATCGCGGCGCAGCGCCTCTACGACCTCTACCAAGAGGAGCGTCGGCTGGCCGCCGACCTCACGACGGCGAATGAGACGCTCGAACGCGCAAACCTTCAGTTCGCCGCTGCCCTCATCGCTACGCTCGACGCGAGAGACAGGTACACGGCCGGTCACTCGGCAGCCGTCGCGATCTATTCCCGTGACATCGCCGAGCGTATGGGGCTCTCGGTAGAAATGCAGGAGCACGCCTATCTGTGCGGGCTCGTCCACGACATCGGGAAGATCGGACTGTCGCCTGGGCTGCTCGAGAAGCCTGGCGCGTTGACGCTGGAGGAGAGGCGCCAGATGCAGGAGCACTCGGCGATCGGTGAGCGGATCCTCGCGTACGTCGACGAGTACGCCGAAATCGCAAAGGTCGTCCGTCATCACCACGAGCGGATGGACGGGCAGGGATACCCCGACGGACTCGACACCGATGACATCCCGCTCGTCTCGCGAATCATCGCCGTGGCCGATGCCTACAACGCCATGACTTCGGATAGGCCGTACCGCGACGCGATGCCGAGCCGGGTGGCCCGTCTGCGTCTCGCTCAGGCGGCGGACAGCCAGTTCGATACTTCAGTGATCGCGGCCTTCGAGGCGATTCTGGCCGGCGCTAAGGAGGAATACCGCGTCGCAAAGCGCAGGGACTTCCTCGAGTTCGCTCAGAGCACCGACGCTCCCTCCGAGCCGTCGGTGCCTTCGATTGCTGAAGTCGCCTGATCCTTCCGTTGCAGCCTCGCCTGGAACGCAATCTCTCGTCGAGAGTGCACTCCGAGCTTGTCATAGACGCGCTGAGCATGCAGCTTGGCCGTCGACTCGGCGATGAAGAGTGTCGCCGCAATCTGGCTATTGGTGAGTCCATCTTGTATGAGCTTGAGGACCTCGCGCTCGCGTCGCGTTAACTGCGAACTTGGATCATCGAGTGAGAGCGGTTGGCCGACCGCTTCGGCGAGGTCCCCATCACCGATGCGGGCGACTAGCCTCGCAAACTCGTCCCGGTGCTTCGCATCGTCGAGTAGTAGAGAGGCGAAGAAGCTCGGGTGAAGACCGATATGCCGTCACGAGGAAGTCAGGCGCTCCAATCCTCATCGCGGTTTCAAAGAGTTCCGTCACTCGGTCAGCTGACGTCGCGAGATCCGCTCTTGAGCGCAACGATCGCGTCGACAGCCGATATCAGAGCTGTAGGTTCGATTGCGCGCGACAACCCCCGTATCTCATCGACGAGTCGCCTCCGCCTCACGCAAGCGGGCTGAAGATGCAAGCGCCAATGCTCTCGATCCGAGAACCTCGGCTCTGGCTGAAGGCGTTGCAGCTGGAGTGACTCGGGACGTTCAGCGCAAGCGCACTCTCGTGCCTTCCCTGCTGAGCAAGAATTCGAATATTGGCGGCGAGAGCAGACGTGCTCGGCATAGTCGTTCTGGCCCGCGCGTGCCGCTCTAGAGCGCCTCCTCGATGTGCGCCTCGGCTGCAGCCCAGCTCCGACGACCGGCTTGTGCCATAGCGGCCGCACAGCGTGCGTACGGCACCGCGAAGTCGAGCCGAAGAGCTCGAGCGAGCTCGATGAGCGCGTCGGCAACCTCCAGCGCTTCGTCATAGCGGGCAGCGATGCACATAAGCCGAAGCCGTAGATGCTCTGGAACGACGCTCGCAGCAATCGGATCCTTGCACTGCACCCAACAGCTCGCACGCTCGGTCCGCCTCTGCCAGATCGAGGGCTGCCGAGCTTGAACTGATACGCGAGCCCGACTCCGGCGCTCCTCAATAGATCGTCTGGATCCGAACGGATCAGCGTCGACCGAAGGCTCTCAGGGCCTCGCGTGGCTTCGGGCAGCTCCAGATCAATCAAGCAGCCGACCTGGTACCACGTCGCTTCTCGCCGGTCTAGTTCAGTTTGCGCGGCCACTTCGGCTCGCCGATACAGCTCAAGGGCTTCCTCCTCCCGCGAGGCTAGGTGAGCGGCCCTTCCTGCGTCGAGAGCGCGCGGTACGCGAGTGTCGAATCCCGCGCTGCGGCTGCCTCGGCATGGGTTTGCGCCTCAGTGAAGCGGCCGCGGCGGAGTGCGACCTCGGCGCGAGCGAGCGCGAAGCACGGGAGCGTCCGCATGCTCCCGATGCCGCGAGGGCACACCAAGTTTCGATCGTCGAGAGCCGAGCGGTGTCGAGAAGCTCGTCGAGCGCGTCCAGCATCAGGGGCTCCAGCTGATCTCGTGGCCCGTGTCGCGAGATCACGTCGAAGGCGGCATCCCAGTCTCGGCGTTCGCGATAGTGAGCCGCGCAACTCTCAGCGACTTGAGCGGTGAGGTCTGATTCCAGCGTGAGCTGCGCGTTCCTCGAGAAACGACCGCGCGAGTGGGTGGAGCTCTAGCTGTGCTCCGCGCTCGACCATGATCCCGAGCGTCGAGGGCAGCTCGACAGACGGCCTCCGCCGTCTCGGCACCGAGTAGCTCGGTGGCGAGCTGACGATCCAAGACCGGCGCGATCGACAGAGTGACCAGGCCCTCGCTGGACGCTCGGCATCGAATGCGCCGAAGACTTCCTCCGCGAAGAATCGATACAGCGACTCCGGAACCTCGTGTGGCTCCTGCACCTCGGCGGACGAGACGCTCGCGAGACCGAGTACCGCGGGCCATCCTCCTGCCAGTGCGAGCAGCCGCGACGTCGAGGCGCTGCGATTGGCGAGAACGTCCGCCGCCTCCTCGATCGTCCATCGCCAGGTCGGCCTGGGTGATCTCGGACACGTCGCCGTAGAGGATCGTCCGCTCGCGGACCCATGACGGTCGCTGCCGGCTCGCAATCAGGAACTGGATCGGCGACGCGGCGATCAGTGCTTCGACGAACCCTTCCGCCTCGGTCGAGGCTGCGATCTCCTGGTACTCGTCGATGACGAGCCAGGCGCTGTCCGGCCAGCTTGCGAGGTCCTCCCCGAGAATCTCCGCAAGGACATCGGGGTGCTCCCCAGGAGCCGGCAGGGCGCGGAGATGCTCGCGGAGGCGCTCGTCGCAACCGGGAACCACGCCGGCCGCGACGCGCGCCAGGTCGAGTGCCAGCGCGGCGACGTCGGTCGAGGAACGACGAGCCCGGAACCACGCGCCGGTTCGCCCGTCGCGCGCGATCCATTGGTCCGCGAGGGTCGTCTTCCCGTATCCGGCCGACGCTACGAGCAGACGGACGCGGGCCTTCGACTCGTCGAGGAGGGCGAGGAGCCGCGGCCGCTCGATGATCCGGCGGCGCTTAAGTGCCCCCTGTTGCACTGTCTGCATAGACACCATGGCCTGGCCGCAGTTTGCGGGCCCGGTGATCCGACCCTAACACCTTGAATCGAGACGGGACACCTGCGGTTCGCGGGGTGCAGAGGCGACCCGTTTCGTCAGCGGGGAAGCCGCGTCCCCCGCGGCCGGCGAGACCCGGCAGAAAGCGGATCCTCGCCCGTGAGCAGGCGATAGGCGATCGGAATCTGACGCCGTCGCTTCACGCCGAGCTTCTGCCGGAGCACGTCGCAATGCGCCTTGGCTGTCCTGGGAGAGATCCCGAGCCGCGCGCCGATCTCGTCGTTCGAGCATCCAGCCGCAATCAGAGTCACGACCTCCCGCTGGCGCTCCGTGATCTCAGTAACTCGATGTGTCGGCGTGGCCAGCTCGATCATGGCCAGGGAAGCTACTCCCTCGATCGAGGGACGCCCATTCGTCGAAAGGTGTAACCCGCGGTGTATTTCGTAGCCATCCGCGGTCGCGTGCAACACTGCGGCACGTGCCCGCGACCGTGATCGTCGGGGCGCAGTGGGGCGACGAGGGCAAGGGCAAGATCGTCGACCTCCTGGCCCAGGAGTCCGACCTCGTGTGCCGCTATCAGGGCGGCCCGAACGCGGGCCACACGATCGTGGTCGAGGGCGAGACGTACAAGATCCGCCAGATTCCGAGCGGGATCGTCGCCGGCAAGCCGAGTGCGATCGGCGCGGGCTGTGTCGTCGATCCGGCGGTCCTGATCGCAGAGCTCGACGAGCTCGAGGCGCGCGGACATGCCACGCACGGCCTGCTCTTCCTGTCCGGGAACGCACACCTCGTCATGCCCTGGCACGTCGCGCTCGACGGAGCCCGCGAGCGTCGCCTGGGTCGGCTCCAGATCGGCACGACGAGGCGCGGGATCGGTCCCGCCTATGCGGACAAGACGACGCGCATCGGAATCCGCGTTCAGGACCTCCTCGACGCGAAGATCCTGCGCCAGAAGCTCGAGCTCGCGGTGGAGGAGAAGAACGTGTGGCTCGAGCGCGTCTACGGGCTCGAGCCGTTCGAGGTCGAGGCGGTCGTGGAGGAGCAGCTCGGCCACGCCGCTCGGCTTGGACCGTACGTCGCGGACACGTCCCTCCTGGTCGATCGCGCGCTCCGCGCCGGTCAGCGAGTCCTGTTCGAGGGCGCGCAGGGAACGCTGCTCGATCTCGACCACGGCACCTACCCGTTCGTCACCTCGTCGAGCCCGATCGCGGCGGGCGCGGCCGTGAGCTTCGGCATCGGCCCGAACCGGATCGACGAGGTCGTGGGCGTCGCGAAGGCGTATGTCACGCGGGTCGGTGAGGGCCCGTTCCCGAGTGAGATCGATGGCCCGGCGCACGATCGTGTGCGAGAGCTCGGAAACGAGTTCGGCACCGTGACCGGCCGCGAGCGCCGCTGTGGATGGCTCGATCTCGTCGCGCTCCGATTCGCGGTGCGCGTGAACGGGATCACGTCGCTCGCGCTGACGAAGCTCGACGTGCTCTCCACGTTTTCGGAGGTGCCGGTGTGCGTCCGGTACCGCTTGCCTGACGGCAGCGAGACCGAGGAGTTCCCTGCGCACCAGACGGACTTCCACCACTGTCAGCCGGTGTTCGAGACGCTTGCCGGGTGGGAAAGCGAGATCGGTGACGAGCTTCCGGACGAGGCCCGGGGGTACGTCGAGTTCGTCGCGCAGAGCCTGGAAGTCCCGGTCGGTCTCGTCGGAACCGGTGCTGCCCGCGAGCACGTGCTCGCGTTCGACTGAGTCTTCAGTCGGTTCGTCTGAGGAAGATCTCGGTGAACTCGCGGCAGCGACCGTCGTCGTCGAAGCGACAGAGGAACACGTTGTGGTACTCGCGATCGACTCCGCCGTCGGCGTCGAGGTAGCGGGACACGCCAACCGCGACGGCGCGGTCCCCCTCGATCGCCCACGGTGCGTACTCGGCGGTCCAGGTACCGGGTTCGTCACGATCGTCGAGCCAGTCTGCGACGATCGCCTTCCGCCCGTGGACCGTCTCCGACTCGTCGTCCCACGGGTGGTAGCGGTAGGACGCGTCCTCACTGAAGAGATCGCCGATCGTCGCTTCGTCGTAGGTCTTCCAGGCCTCGACGTAGCGCTCGAGCCAGCGCTGGAAGTCCGCATGGTCCATGCGGGCACCTTATGTCAGCGTGCGCGATCGGGTGCGAGCTTGCCGCGGCAATAGACTCGCCCGATGCGTGTGCTGCTCGTCGGTTCGGGGGGGCGCGAGCATGCGCTGGCGTGGAAGCTCGCCCAGTCGCCGTCGTTGACGGACCTGCATGCTGCGCCCGGCAGCCCCGGCATCGCGCGGCTCGGCGAGTGCCATCCGATCCGTGCCGAGGATGCCGAAGGGCTGCTGGCGCTCTCGCACGCGCTCGGGATCGACCTCGTCGTCGTCGGGCCCGAGGCTCCGCTGGTCGGCGGGGTGGCGGACGTGTTGCGGCCGGCGGGCGTCGCGGTCTTCGGGCCGAGTGGCGCGGCAGCCGCGATCGAAGGCTCGAAGTCGTTTGCGAAGGACGTCATGGCGGCCGCCGGAGTTCCGATGGCCGCGCCGTTGGCCGTTGCTCGTCCCCCGTGCGTCGTGAAGGCCGACGGCCTCGCGGCCGGCAAGGGCGTCCATGTGTGTCGCACCGAGGCCGAGCTCGCGGCTGCGCTGCGTGCGGTGACGACGCTCGGGGGCACGTTCGTCGTCGAGGAGCTGCTCGAAGGGCCCGAGGTCTCGCTCTTCGCGGTCTGCGACGGCCACGATGCGGTGCCGCTCGTGCCCGCGCAGGACTTCAAGCGCGCCTACGACGGCGATGTCGGGCCGAACACGGGTGGAATGGGCTCGTACGCGCCGGTGCCCGGTCTCGATGCAACGCGCGTCGATGAGCTGGTCGACGAAGTTCCTTCGGCCGGTTCTTGCCGAGCTCGCTCGGCGCGGTGCGCCGTTCGTCGGGTTGCTGTATGCCGGGTTGATGCTGACCTCCGACGGCATGCGGGTTCTCGAGTTCAACTGCCGCTTCGGTGATCCCGAGACGCAGTCCGTGCTCCCATTGCTCGAGGGCGATCTGGTGAGCGTGCTGGCGGCGGCGGCGGCCGGAGAGCTGGGGAGTGTCCAGCTCGCGACACGGACGGGCGCTGCGGTAACGGTCGTTCTCGCGGCAGGCGGATATCCGGAGGAGGGCGACCGTGGGTCGGCGATCGCGGGTGTCGCGGAGGCGGAGGCCGCCGGTGCGCTCGTCTTCCACGCCGGCACCGCGCTCCAAGGGACGCGGCTCGTCACGAACGGCGGGCGGATTCTCGGAGTGACCGGGCTCGGCGAGACGGTGGCCGACGCGAGGGCTGTCGGCGTACACGGCGGCCGACCGGATCCAGTTCGAAGGTGTTCGGCGGCGCGAGGACATCGCGACTCGCGGCCGCGGCTGGGCATGCGGTGGGCCCGACGTAGCACTGTCTGGGCCGGCCACGTCCGAGTTGGCGCTGTCTGGAGGGGCCACCCCGGGCCACCACCCACTGCCAATTCTATTTCCGAATTCGGTACGAGTGGGACACGAGACCGTGCCGAAAGCGTGCCGTTTCGCACCTCGCGCCGCCGCGCAACACGGCAGCACGGACACCTGGCAACGGGCCCGCCGGGTCGGCTCACTACAATCGCTCCAGTGATCCCGCGCTACTCCCGGCCCGAGATGACGCGCGTGTGGTCGGAGGATGCGAAGCTGGCGAGCTGGCTCGCCGTCGAGCTGGCGGCGCTGGAGGCGTGGGCGCACGTAGGCGCAATTCCGGTCGAGGTCGCGGGCTCGATCCGCGAGCGCGCAACCGTGCCGTCGCCGGAACTGATCGCGCGCATCGAGCAGACCACGAATCACGACGTCGCCGCCTTCGTGGACGCGGTGGCGGGCGAGCTCGGCGAGGAGGGTCGCTGGTTCCACTACGGACTGACGTCGTCCGACGTGCTCGACACCGCGCTCTCGCTCACGATTCAGGAGGCAGGCCGGATCGTGCTCGACGGCGTCGATCGCGCTCTCGGCGCGGTCATCGCGCGGGCGGAGGAGCACCGGGACACGCTCACCATCGGCCGGACCCACGGCGTGCACGCCGAGCCGACGACCTTCGGGCTGAAGCTCGCGGGCTGGGCGTTTCAGCTCGATCGGGATCGCCGTCGCGTCGCAGCTGCCGTCGACGGCCTTCGGGTCGGGAAGCTTTCCGGCGCCGTCGGGACGTATTCCGCGACGTCGCCGGATGTCGAGCGCATCGCGTGCGAGGCGCTCGGGCTCGAGCCGGCGCCGAGCTCGACCCAGATCCTCCAGCGCGATCGTCACGCCGAGCTTCTGACTGCCCTTGCTCTGCTCGCGTCTTCGCTCGAACGATTCGCGCTCGAGATCCGCCATCTCGCACGGACCGAGGTGCGCGAGGTCGAGGAGCCGTTCGCGCGCGGGCAGAAAGGCTCCTCGGCGATGCCGCACAAGCGCAACCCCATCGTCGCCGAGCGGATCTGCGGCCTCGCACGCGTCGTCCGCGCGCACGCGCAGGTCGGTCTCGAGAATGTCGCGCTCTGGCACGAGCGGGACATCTCGCACTCGTCGGCGGAGCGGGTCGTTCTTCCCGATGCCTTTCTCGCGGTCGACTACATGCTCGACCGCTTCGCGTGGCTGATCGAGGGTCTCATCGTTCGCCCGGAACGGATGCGCGAGAACCTCGAGTCGACGCGGGGGCTGTTCTTCAGCCAGCGGCTCCTGCTCGCCCTCGTCGACTCGGGCCTCGGCCGCGACGTCGCGTATCGCGCGGTGCAGCGGCACGCGATGAGAGCGTGGGACGAGGGTCTCGACTTCCGCGAGCTCGTTCGCGCGGATGCCGAGCTTGCGGCACGAGCCGATCTCGAAGCCGTCTTCGACCTCGGCGTGTTCACGCAGCACGCAGATGTCATCTTCGGTCGGCTGCGTAGCATCGCCCGGCAGGGAGAATCGGTTCGTGCCTGACGCGGTGCACGTGGCGAGCGGCAAGGTGCGGGAGATCTACTCGCTCGACGACGGGCGGCTGCTGCTCGTTGCCAGTGACCGTCTCTCGACCTTCGACGTCGTCTTGCCGACGCCGATCCCCGACAAGGGGCGCGTCCTCACGGGGCTCTCGGCGTACTGGTTCTCGCGGACACGGCACATCGTCCCGAACCATCTCCTCGAGATCCGGCCCGACGGGCGGTCGCTCGTCTGCCAGAAGCTCGAGATGCTCCCGATCGAGTGCGTCGTGCGGGGCTATCTCTCGGGCTCCGGCTGGCGGGACTACCGCGAGACCGGCGCGGTCTGCGGCACGTGCTGCCGGCGGGGCTGCGGGAGTCCGAGCGTCTGCCCGCACCGCTCTTCACCCCCGCGACGAAGGCGACCGACGGGCATGACCAGAACATCGACGAGGAGCAGGCGGCCGCGCTCTGCGGGGACGAGGCGTATCTCGCGGCGAAGACCGCCTCGCTGGCGCTCTACGAGCACGGGGCGGCTCACGCCGAGGAGCGCGGGATCATTCTCGCGGACACGAAGTTCGAGCTCGGGCACGCGTCCGACGGGACGCTCGTGCTCGGAGACGAGGCGCTGACCCCCGACTCTTCGCGATTCTGGCCGCGCGACGGCTACGAGCCGGGCGGGCCACAACCGTCGTTCGACAAGCAGTTCGCGCGCGACTGGTGCGAGGAGTCCGGTTGGGACAAGACGGCGCCAGGCCCCGCGCTTCCGTCCGAGGTCGTCGCGGGGACGCGGGCCCGCTACGTCGAGGCGTTCGAGCGGCTCACGGGCATCGCGTTCGACCGCTACGTCGCCGACCCCGAGGTCGTTCTCGCATGAAGGCGACGGTTCTCGTGCGGCCGAAGGAGGGCATTCTCGACCCGCAGGGGGAGGCGGTCGAGGCGTCGCTTCGCAAGCTCGGCTTCGCGGTCGACCAGGTCCGGATCGGGCGAGTTATCGACCTCGAGCTCGAAGCCGAGGGGCCGAACCACGCGCGGATGCAGCTCGAGCGGATGTGCTCGGAGCTGCTCGCGAACCCCCTGATCGAGAGCGTCCAGTTCCGGATCGAGGGAGGCTGACGAGCTGCCCGGCCGGCCTGTCGTCGCCGTCCTCGTCTTTCCGGGCTCGAACGACGATCGAGACGCCGCGTGGGCGCTCGGGGCGATCGGCGCCGAACCGGTCCTCGTCTGGCACAACGAGCAGGAGCTTCCCGCCGGGACGGGCGCGGTCGTGCTGCCCGGGGGCTTCTCGTACGGCGACTACCTCCGCTGCGGCGCAATGGCGAAGCTCGCCCCGGTCATGGACGCCGTGCGCCGTTTCGCTGCTCGCGGTGGCCCCGTCCTCGGGATCTGCAACGGGTTCCAGATCCTGTGCGAGGCCAAGCTCCTCCCGGGTGCTCTCCGCGCCAACCGGCAGCTCGAGTTCGTCTGCCGTGACGTCGTCGTGCGCGTCGAGCATGCCGACTCGGTGCTCACGAGCCGCTGCGAGATCGGTCAGGAGCTCGTCCTTCCGATCAAGCATGGCGAGGGAGCCTGGTACGCCGACGAGGGGCAGTTCATGCAACTCGTCGCGAGGAGGCAGATCGTCCTTCGCTATGGCGGGGACGACGACGTGAACGGCTCATTCGCGGCCGTCGCCGGCGTCGTCAACGAGACCGGCAACGTCACGGGGCTCATGCCGCACCCCGAGCACGCCGTCGACCCGTTACTCGGCTCCGCCGACGGCGGGCTCCTGCTCGCGGCACTCGTCGACGCGGCCGCCGAGTACTCCGTCGCTGCCGCATAGCGCGCGCTTCAGGCAGAGCAGAGCCGCCGCGTGGGCGGAGCAGCGCCTCGAAGCCGCCCCACGCAAGCGCCCACCGGCTCACAACCCGAGCGCCTCCTCGAGCACGGGCGCGCGCTCGAGCGCCGCCCGCAGCCGCTCGATGTCACGCGCCCGCATCGTGACGGGACCTCGGCGCGCCGATCCCGCGGTCGTGTAGGCGAAGCGGACGAGTCGCTCTCCCTTCGCCGACTCGAGCAGCTGCACGAGGACGGAGAACCGCTTGTCGCCGGCGCGCTGCGGGACCGAGACCTCCTCGAGGACGGTCGCGGATCCCCACGGCGTCGCCACCGCCCGCGCCTTCTCCTGTGTCACTGCCATACGACGAGGGTAGGGAGGATCGGGTAACGCGTGGGACACGTCTCCGTGTCAAGAGTGCGACAACTGCGCACTTACCTCGGAATACGGAACTGCGAAGCCGACATCGAGCTGGCCGTCGGAGCGTTCGGAGACGGGCCGCTGCTCGCCACGGCCACGGCTGAGCCCGCCGCTACCTCCTGCCGCGCTCGATCAGCTCGATCCGATACTCGTCGGGATCGCGAACGAAGCAGATCCGCGATCCGCCCTCGCTCACCTGGTACGGCGGCCGTTCCGGCTCGATCCCGTGCTCCGACGAGAGCGTCGCGAGCGTCGCGTCGAGGTCGTCGACGCCGACAGCGACGTGCCCGTAACCGTCGCCTAGGTCGTAGGCGCGGCCGTCGTGGTTGTACGTCAGCTCGAGGACGTTCTCCTGGTCGCCGATCGAGAAGAAGTAGTTCGTCGCCTCGAGCTCGCCGTTCCGGACGATGTCCATGTCGCGGTTGAAGCGGAACCCGAGCGCCTCGTAGAACGCGCGGCTCTTCTCGGGATCGGTGATGCGAACCATCGTGTGCAGGAATGTGGCCATGCCGCCGAGCCTAGCGCCGCGACAGTCGCCCGTGCGCCTCGAGCAGCGCCAGCACGTTGTCGTGCGGCAGCGCAAGACCGACACGCCCGTCCCGCCCGACGACCTCCGGCGCGGCCCACAGCGCGTTGAGCACTGCCTCTTCGGTCGCGTCGACGACGGCCTCGAAGACGTCGTTCAGGTCGCCGTCGGGAACCGTCGCGCGAGGCGCCTCGCCGCGCGGAGCGCGTCCCGGCGGCGCGAAGGCGAGGAAGATCTCGCCACTCCCGTGGTGTCCCACGGAGCCGGTCCGGGCGAGGCCGAGACCGGCACGCCTCGCCACGCGCTCGAGCTGACGCGCGGAGAGCGGAGCGTCGACCGCGACGACGGCGATGCAGCTGCCCGCCCGCGTGCGCGACGGGGCCGCGCCGGACTCGAGCAACGCACCGACCGGCACGCCGTCGACCACGAGCGGAGGCGGCGGATAGAAGTTCGACAGGACGAGGACGCCGACGGCGCCCCCGAGCGCGGGACGACGCGGCTCGCCGTGCCGATCCCGGCCTTGAACCCCTTCGTCATCATCCCGGTCCCGGCGCCGACGGCGCCCTCGGCCACCGCGCCACCACCCGCCGCGCCGAGCGCACGCGCGACGTCGCCGGCCTCGACCTGCACGACCCGGCCCTCGGAGAGCCAGCTGTCGTCGCACTCGCCGACGACGGGGATGACGAAGTCGTCGACGCCGACCCGCGGATCCGCCGCGACCGCCGCCTCCACCGCTCCGTCGTACACCCGCCCGACCGCGTGCGTCGAGGTCAGGTAGACGGGCGTCTCGAGCACGCCCCACTCGGCGACCGCGATCGACCCGGTCAGCTCGCCGGCGCCGTTCAGCACCGCCACACCCGCGGGAACGGGCGCCGCCGAGCATCGTCTCCACGGCGGCCGGAAGGATCGCGGTCACGCCCGTGCGCGCGATCCCGCGGCCCTCCGGCGGCTCCGGCTCGTCCCGCCAGACCGTCACGTGACCGACCGCGACACCGGCCACGTCGGTGATCGCGTTCGCCGCGCCCGCCTCGAACCGCCCGATCCGCAGACCGAGCTCGCGCAGGCGCGGTCCGCGAGCTGGAGGAGGCGGCACGCGCGCGAGCCTACACCGGCCGCGGAACTCGGGAATAATCGGCAGCAACTCGACCCCGGAGGCTGATCCCCGTGAGACTCGTCGCGCTCGCCACCGCCGCAGCCATGTCCGCCGTCCTCATGCTCGCCCTCGCCACCGGGGCCGTCGGCCCAGGACGACGAGAAGGTCGTCCTCACGATCGGCCTCACGCAGGACCTGGACAGCCCGAACGTGACCGTCGGCGAGCTCGTGTCCTCGTACGAGCTCTGGAATCTCCAGTACGCGACGCTCACCGACCTCGCGGCCGACGACTTCGCGACGACCCCGGGCCTCGCGGAGTCGTGGAGCTCCGAGGACGGGAAGAAGTGGACGTACGTGCTGCGCGAAGGTCTCGAGTGGTCCGACGGCACGCCGCTCACGGCCGAGGACATCGAGTACACGATCAACCGCTCGCGCGAGGAGGAGTGGCTGAACCACACCTCGACCGTCCAGAACCTCACCGCGGAGGCGACCGACGAGCGCACGGTGGTCGTGACCTCGAGCGTCAACGACCCGAAGCTGCCCGGGCTCTCGGCCTACATCGTCCCGAAGCACGTCTACGAGAAGATCCCCGCCGACGAGATCACGAAGTACGAGGCGCTCGACGGCGTCGCCTCCGGCGCCGTTCTCCCTGGCGGAGTGGAAGAAGGGCCAGTTCTGGCGGATGACGGCGAACCCGAGCTACTGGCGCGGCCAGGTCGAGATCGACGAGGTCGTCTTCCGCGTCTTCCGGAACCCGGACGCGATGGTCGCCGCGCTGCGGAACGGCGAGCTCGACGCCGCGCACAACGTGCCGGCGGCGACCTTCCCGCAGCTCGAGACCGCCGAGGACATCGTCGCGGTCGAGGGCGAGCAGGGCAGCTTCGACTACCTCGTCCTGAACAGCTACGCGGACAAGCCTCCGCGCGACACGTCGAAGTTCGACGCGCCGCATCCCGGCGCTGCGCGACATCCGCTTCCGCCAGGCGATCGCCCACGCGATCGACAAGGAGACCCTCGTCGAGCGCGTGCTGTCGGGGATCGGCACGCCGGGGACGACGATGAGCCCGAGCCCGGATCCCGCGTGGATCCCCGAGCTCACCGCCGAGGAGGACTTCGAGTTCGACCTCGAGAAGGCGAACCAGATCCTCGAGGACGCGGGCTACACCGACTCCGACGGCAACGGCATCCGCGAGCACGAGGGCGAGGACATCGTCCTCCGCTACGCGCTCCGGACCGAGTCCGAGTACTCGAAGCCCTACTCCGAGTTCATCACCGGCTGGCTCGAGGACATCGGCATCCGGACGACGCTCTCGTCGTACGACGACGGCCAGCTGATCGAGGTGGCGGGCAAAGGCGACTTCGACCTCTACGTCTGGGGCTGGGTGCCGTTCGTCGACCCGGACACGATGCTCTCGTACATGCAGTGCGACCAGATTTCGGTCGACGCGTCGGACTTCTCGAACTACTACAACGACACCGGCGTCTGCGACGAGGAGTACGACGGGCTCTACAAGCAGCAGAACACGGAGCTCGACAAGGACGCCCGCCAGGGGATCGTCCACGACATGCTCAAGCGCTGGTACGCGAACGTGGGGTACATCGTGCTCAACACGAGCCCGGACCTCCAGGCGTACCGGACCGACCGCTTCGAGGGCTGGGTGAAGCAGCCGGCCGAGACGGGGCCCGTGCTGTTCTCGAACTCGTCGCCGTCGTACTGGAACCTGACGCCGCTCGCCTCGTCGGGCGGGGGCGGCGGCCTGTCGACCGCGGGGATCGCCGCAATCGCGATCGCAGGCGCGATCGGCATCGCGCTTGTCGCCTGGTACTTCCTCAGGCGCCGGTCGGTGGAGGAGCGCGAGTAGCGGTCGCCGGCGAGCACGCGCGGGGATGAGCGCCCGCTTCGTCGCCGGGAAGTTCCTCGGCGCCTTCGCGACGCTCGCGTTCGTCCTCGTCTTCAACTTCTTCCTGTTCCGCGTCGTCGAGACGAACCCCGTGGCGACGCTCTACCGGGGTCGCAACCTGACGGACGCCCAGCGGGAGCAGCTCACGCGCGAGTTCGGGCTCGACGGCTCGAAGCTCGAGCAGTTCGTCCGCTACGTCGAGCAGACGCTCCAGCTCAACCTCGGCCGCTCGTACGCGACGAACCAGCCGGTGATGGACGAGATCTGGGCGGCCGCGCCCCAGACGATCGCGCTCGTCGGCGTCGCGACGCTGCTCTCGATGGTGTTCGGGATCCTGGCCGGGATCTCCGCCGGCTGGCGGCGGGGAACGAGCCGCGACCGGCTCCTGACCTCGACCTCGATGACGACGTGGTCGACGCCGGACTTCTGGCTCGGGATGATCCTCCTCACCGTCTTCGCGGTGCAGCTCGGGCTGTTCCCGACCGGCGGCATCGAGGATCCGTCGTCGAACGCAACCGGGCTCGAGCACCTGCTCGACCAGGCCTGGCACATGGCGTTGCCGTGCCTGACCCTCGCGATCGCGTACGTCGGGGAGTTCGCGCTCGTCATGCGCTCGTCGATCCTCGACGTCATGCGCGAGGACTACCTCACGCTTGCCCGCGCGAAAGGACTGCGCGACGCGCAGGTTCGCGACCGGCACGCCGTGCGGAACGCCCTGCTTCCGTCGACGGCGCTGATCGCGATCAACTTCGGCTTCGTCCTCTCGGGCGCGATCGCCGTCGAGACGGTGTTCTCGTGGCCCGGCCTCGGGCTGCTCACGACCGAGTCGCTGAGTGGGCCCGACCTGCCGATGCTCCAGGGCCTGTTCCTCGTCTTCAGCGCCTCGGTCATCCTCTTCAACCTCGTCGCCGACCTCGCCTACCCGTTTCTCGACCCGCGGGTGCGCTACGCATGACGGCGGTCGCGTGGGAGCGCAGGCGGCGGGCCTTCACGCGCGGGTGGGCCGATACCGGCGTGACCGGGAGGGCATGTCCGGGCTTGTCGTGCTCGGCGTGTTCGTGGCCGTCGCCCTCCTGGCGCCGGTCCTCGCCGATGACAGCCAGCTGAGCGCCGTCAATACGGTCGACAACGAGGTCTGGGCTCCGCCCTCGGAGCATCCTCCGCTCGGCACGGACAACCTCGGCCGCCCCGTCTACGACCAGCTCGTGTACGGGTCGCAGGTGAGCCTCCTCGTGGGTATCGCCGCGACGTTCATAGCGATCGTGATCGGCACCGTCGTGGGCGCGACGGCCGGGTTCTTCGGAGGCTGGACCGACGCCGTGCTGAGCAGGCTCTCCGAGTGGTTCCTCGTGATCCCCTTCATCCCGCTCGCGATCGTCCTCGCGGCGATCCTCGGCCCCTCGCTGCGGAACATCATCTTCGTGATCGGCGTGACGTCGTGGCCGGTCACGGCCCGCTTGATCCGCGCCCAGGTGCTCACCGTCAAGCAGCGCCTGTACGTGGAGCGAAGCCGCGCCCTCGGGGCATCGAGCCGCCATATCCTCGGCCGGCACATCCTTCCGAACGTGATGCCGCTCGTGATCGCGAACGCAACCTTGACCGTGCCGATCGCGATCCTCTCGGAGACCACGCTCGCCTTCCTCGGGCTGAGCGATCCGCTCCGCGTCTCCTGGGGGTCGATGCTCGACGACGCGTTCTCCTCGGGCGCGCTCGGCCGCGAGGCATGGTGGTGGTACCTGCCGCCGGGTCTCTGCGTGATCGCCGTCGTGCTCGCGTTCACCCTCGTCGGCCGTGCGCTCGAGACGATCATCGACCCGCGACTGCGCGCCGGGCTGCGCGGATGAGCGAGCCTCTCCTCTCGGTTCGCGACCTCGAGGTCCGGTACCGCACCGACGCAGGTGACGTCCCCGCCGTGCGCGGCGTCTCGTTCGATCTCGCCCCCGGCGAGACGCTCGGGCTGGCCGGGGAGTCGGGCTGCGGGAAGTCGTCCGTCGCAGGCGCGCTGCTCCGCGTGCTGCCGCGCGGGACCGTGGTCACGGGCGAGGTGCTGCTCGACGGCGAGGACGTGTTGACGATGAGGCCCGGGCGGCTGCGGGCGGTCCGCTGGTCGGAGCTCTCGATCGTGTTCCAGGGCGCTCTCCACTCGCTCAACCCGGTCCAGCGCGTCGGCGACCAGATCGCCGAGGCGATCGAGCTCCACCATCCGAAGACGCCGACCAAGGCGCGGGTCGGCGAGCTGCTCGAGACCGTCGGGCTCCCCGCGCGGCGCGCGGCCGACTTCTCGCATCAGCTGTCTGGCGGGCAGCGCCAGCGGGTGCTGATCGCGCTCGCGCTCGCCTGCAACCCGCGCATCCTCATCGCGGACGAGCCGACGACGGCGCTCGACGTGATGGTGCAGGCCCAGGTGCTCGCGTTGCTCGAGAAGCTCCAGAAGGAGCTCGCGCTCTCGATGATCTTCATCACCCACGACCTCGCGACGCTCGCGTACGTCTGTCGGCGCATCGCGGTCATGTACGCGGGGCGGATCGTGGAGGAAGGGCCGAGCGAGGCGGTCTTCAGCAGCCCTGCGCACCCGTACACGTCGGCGCTCGCGGCAGCGTTCCCGGTGATCGGCGACCCGTCGTTCCGGATGCGGCCGTCCGGGCTCGGAGGCGACCCGCCCGACCCGCGCGACCTTCCAAGCGGCTGCCCGTTCCATCCCCGGTGCGCGGTCGCTCAGCCCGAATGCCCGGAGCTCGATGTCGAGCTCTGGCCTGCCGGCGACGGCCGCCGAGCGGCCTGCGTCCACGCGGTCGGGGCGCCGCAGAGCGTGCGATGAGCGACCTCCTGCTCGAGACGCGCGATCTGCACGTGCGCTTCCCCGCGCGGCATGGTGCAGTCGCGCGCGCGGTCGACGGCGTCGACCTCGAGGTCCGTCGCGGAGAGGTGCTCGCGCTCGTCGGCGAGTCCGGCTGCGGGAAGACGACGCTCGCGCGGACGATCCTCGGGCTCGAGCGCCCGGCCGAGGGCGAGATCCGATACGAGGGCGAGGCGATCCGCTACGACGCGCGCTACCTCCGGCGGTACCGCGGAATGGTCCAGATCGTCTTCCAGGACCCGATGGGCGCGCTCAATCCGAGGCAGACGGTGTACGAGGCGGTCGCCGAGGGGCTCCGGATCCAGAAGCTCGGCGGTGACGAGATGGTGCGGGTGGCCGACGCGCTCTCACGAGCCGGCCTTCGTCCGCCGGAGCGCTTCGTCCACCTCTACCCGTACGAGCTCTCCGGCGGCCAGCGCCAGCGGGTCGTCATCGCCGGCGCCATGGTCCTCGGACCGACGCTCCTCGTCGCCGACGAGCCGGTGTCGAGCCTCGACGCGTCGGTACGCGGCGAGATCCTCCAGCTCATGCTCTCGCTCGTGCGCGAGGCGGGGGTCACGATCCTCGTCGTCACGCACGACCTCGGGCTGGCGTGGAACATCGCGGATCGGATCGCGGTGATGTACCTCGGCAGGATCGTGGAGGAGGGGCCGGCGGAGGAGCTCCTGCGCGAGCCGAGGCATCCGTACACGCGAGCGCTCCTCTCTGTCGTCCCCGAGGTCGAGGAGATGGAGCAGGTGATCCTCCGCGGGGAGGCGCCCGACCCGACGCGCATTCCGGCCGGGTGCCGTTTCCACGAGCGCTGCCCTCTCGTGGAGTCGGGCGAGGCGGCCCGGCTCGGGATCGAGGAGCGCTGCCGTGGGGAGGATCTCGGGCTCGAGCCCGTCGGCGGCGGCCTCGACGGGAAGCACCGCGCAGCCTGCTTCGCGGTTTCGCGCTCGGCCTAAGCCTCGTGCGGCCGGCCCAGGAGGCCGAACGTCAGGCGGCGGAGGCGCTCGCGGCGACGCGCTTCACGCTCGTCCTCGCGTCGATGGCGCTCGAACATGCGAGCAAAGAGCTCCTCGAGCTCGCGTCGCTGCGCGGCCTGTTCGGCCCAGTACTCGTCATCTCTACGGCGGTTCGCCATCCTCGTCCTCCTCTGCTGCTTGGGCGATCAACTCGATGTTTGCATCGATCCTCATGAGCATCACCAGCAACCCGTCGACCTCCGCGCGGGATAGCAAAGGCTTGGGGCGGTGCCAACGGAGCACGATCACATCGTGCCGCCTGCACTAGTGGACGCGCAAGATGGCCGCAGCGGTCACGGCTATTGGAGCCGGCGCGGGATCGTGCGCTCGAAGCGGCGCTCGACGCGGCCGAGCTCGCCGTCGACCTCCTCGGCGGCGACGTCGACGACGACGTGGTACGCATCCGCGTCCGAGCGGAGGTCGAGGCGCGCTTCCGTCTCCACGGTCAGCTCGGGCCACGCGATCCGATACCGCGCCGACCCGCGCGCCCACGCCTGCCCCGGGTCGTCCGCCGAGACACCGACCGTGCCCTCGTAGCGCTCCTCGATCCTCGCGCCGAACGGTCCCTCGTAGTCGGAGCCGTAGCTCGTCACTGCTCGCGTCTCACCGTCGTCGCGTTCGACGCGCCAGACCGCCGGCGGCCCGGCGTCGTCCTCGTCCGGCTCCTTCGGCGGAGCAGGCGGGAGCTGCGGCGCAGGCGCGGCCGGCGGCCCTTCGAGCACGGGCAGGGTCAGCCCGACGGACGAGCGCTCGACCTCGAGTGAGCCGCCCTGCGGCGGCGGCCACACGTTCGGCCAGTCTGCGCCGGCGAGCGAGAGCCGCACGCGGTGGCCCTCCTCGAAGATCCACGAGGTCGCCTCGAGCTCGATCTCGACCTCGGTGGCGACGCCCGGCTCGAGCGGCAGCGGGCTCGCGTGGCCCTCGCGGTGCGCGAGGTTGAGGATCCCGCGCGTGACGAGCGCCGACGTGCCGTCCGGGAAGACGTCGCAGAGCTTCGCCGAGACGTACGCGACCTCGTACGGGGAGGTCACTCGCAGGCGCACGCGCGGATGGCCGAGCACCTCGAGCTCGCTCTCGAGAGGCTCCCACTCGTAGACGAGCGAGCGCGCGTCGTCGTCTCGCTGGTCGCTCGGGAGCACCCACGGCGGCTTTCCCGCGCAGGAGATCCACGCGCTCGTGCCGACGTCTCCCTCGATCTCGATCGCGTCGACCCCCTCGCCCGCCGGCCTGAGCACGGACTCGCGCAGGCGCGTCGGCGGCCACTCGGGCTCGGCCCGCCACTCGCCCCGCACCTCCGGAAGGTCGGGAGCCGGCCGCGTCGACCGGCGTGCGAAGTACACGAGCCGCGGCTCCTCGTCGACGCCGTTCGGCTCGTCCCGAAGCCAGCGCGCGAACCAGCGCACGAGCTCGGGGACGAGGTCGATGTGCGGACCGGGGATCGAGGTCGCGGGCGACATGTGGCTCCACGGCCCCACGAGCACGCGGTGCGGGCACCGGAGGCTCTCGAGCGCGCGGAAGGCGATGTTCGTGTACCCGTCGGCCCAGCCCGCCACGATCATCGTCGGGCAGACGATCCGCTCGTAGCGCGGCCGGAGCGAGCCGTGCCGCCAGTACGGCCCGTCGACCTGCTCCTCGAGCCAGCGCAGGAGCCACGGCTCGGTGCCGTTGCCTTCGAAGCGCCGCCGCCACTCGTCCCGCCAGCCCTCGCCGAAGACCGCGGGCACGGGCGGGAGCACGTTGCACGCCGCCATGTACAGCACCCAGTCGACGAGATCGAGCGCCTTGAGCGCGCCGCCCATGTAGTGGACGTCGTCGGTGTAGCGGTCGTCCGACGCGTAGATCGGCGCGATCGCGCCGAGCGCGGGCGGCTGCTCCATCGCGACCTGGATCGAGTTGAACCCGCCCCACGACGTCCCGTACATCCCGACGCGCCCGGTCGACCACTCCTGCGCGGCGAGCCACGCGATCGTCTCGCACACGTCCGCCTGCTCCTGCGGGTGGTACTCGTCGAGCGCGATCCCGGAGGAGGATCCGGTGCCGCGGAGATCGAGCCGGCAGACCGCGAACCCGCCCTCCTCGCAGAGCCGCCGGCACTCGGAGTCGTACGAGGCCGTGAGGTCGTCCATCCGGTACGGGAGCGCCTCCAGGAGAACGGCGGCCGGCAGCTCGTCGGGGAGGAAGAGGCGCGCCGCGAGCCGCGTGCCGTCCGCCATCTGATCCACGCCCGCCGCTCCTCCATCCGCGCGATCCTAGGTCTAGCGGGGCGTCACGCCACGCGGGCGAGCGCACCTGCTCGAGCGCCCACTCGACCCAGCCGAGCCGCGTCTCGACGGAGCGGATGCCTCCCTCGAGCGCGATCCGGAACGCCTTCGCCTTCCGGCCCGACCCCGTCGGCTCCGTCGCGGATGCGCTCGAGCTCGTCGAGGATCCCGCGCAGGTACGTGCGCTCGTCCTCGAGCTGACGCTCCGCTTCGTCCGGCTCGAGCATCCAGAGGAAGAACGTCCGCAGCGCCGCGTCGCTCCGCACCCGCCGGTCCGGCTCCGTGCTCGAGCAGCCAGCGCCGGATCTCGTCCCGGCCGGCCGCCGTGACCGCGTACGTCTTCGAGCCGCGCGGGCCCGTCGCCGTCTGCTCGATCAGGCCGTCGTCGACCAACCGCGCGAGCTCGGGGTAGATCTGGCTGTGGCTCGCCGGCCACGCGTACGCGAGCGACTGCTGGAAGTGCTTCAGCAGGCCGTAGCCCGTGCGCGGCTCGTCGGCGAGCGCTCCGAGGAGGGCATGACGGAGGGACACCTCGTTACCTTCTATATGTCAGACTTGACATGTCAACACTGGCATGAGCATGATGTCACGCGATGCGGAAGACAGGCGTGCTTCTCGTTGCAGTCGCCGTGGCGTCGATCGCCTCCGGCGCTCACGCACGCCCTTCTGCCCCGTCGACTCCCGCCGAGGACGTCCGGCTGCTGAGCCAGATGATCCAGACGATCCATCCGGAGCCGTTTCGAAGCGTCACACGCGCGCGCTTCCGCGCCGAGGTGAACGCCGCGGCCCAGCGCGCAGCGGGGCTCGAGCCGAACCAGCGCCTCGTCGACCTGCTGCGGATCGTCGCGCTCCTCGGCTCGCGGAACGGGCACACCGGAGCCTTCCCGCTCGACCCCGGCCACGCGCGAGAGCTCCATCCGTATCCGCTGCGGCTGTACGACTTCTCGGACGGCCTCTTCGTCGTCGACGAGTCCGGGAGCCTCGGCCTCGTCGGCTCGCGGCTCGTCGCGGTCGAAGGCAGGCCGATCGCGGAGGTCCTCGCCCGCGTCCGGCCGCTCGTCCCTCGCGACAACTCGTCTCACCTGCGCGGGCTCGCGCCGCACTATCTGCTCGTCTCGGAGATCCTCGACGGCCTCGGTCTCGTCGAGGGCACCGGGCCCGCGGAGATGACCTTCGAGCGCCCCGGCGGAGAGCGCGTCGATCGCACGCTGACGCCGATGGCGGCGAGCGCGTACCGCGCCGCGTTCGCGGATCCGCTCCACGGCCACTACCCGTCGGTGCTCCCGACTGCTTCGAAGCCGCTCTACCTCGCGTCGGGCGGCAAGACGCTGTGGACGCGCACGCTCGCGGGAGGGCGCGCCGTCTACGTCGGCTACAACGCCGTCGTCCCGCCGCGGGCAGCGGTCGTCAGCAAGATCCGCCGCCTCGCGCGCGGCCCGAAGGTGCGTCGCGTGATCGTCGACGTGCGCCGGAACGGCGGCGGCGACAACACGACCTACGGGCCGCTGACGTCCTCTGTTCAGCTCGAAGAGCATCGACCGGCGCGGCCGCCTCCACGTGCTGATCGGCCGCGCGACGTTCTCGGCGGCCGGGAACTTCGCGGCCGAGATCGACAACTTCACGCGCGCGACCTTCGTCGGCGAGCCGACCGGCGGAGGCGTCGACACGTACGGCGACACGAACGCCATCATCCTCCCGACGAGCGGCCTGAACGTCCACATCGCGGCCGAGTACCACTCTCGGCAGCGTGGCCCGAAGGACCGCCGGCTCGCCGTCGCGCCCGACATTCGGGTCGAGCCGAGCTCGAAGGACTACTTCGCCCGCCGCGACCCCGTCGCTCGACCGGGCTCTCCGCGGTCTCTAGGCGACCGCGGCCGGCCGTCTCGCCGGGCGCGTTGCGCGATGGTCGTCGATGAGGTCGAACGTGTCCCCGAAGATCAGCCCGCGCACGTGCTCCGACTCGAGGAAGTCGCGCGGGAAGCCGGGCTGGAAGCCGCTCACCGCGCTCAACCGCTCGAGCGCCTCCTCGGGTAGCTCGACGTCGAGCGCGCCGAGGTTGTCGCGGAGCTGCGCCTCCGTCCGCGCGCCGACGATCGGGAGCAGCGGCCACGGCTGGGCGAGCACCCACGCGATCGCGACCTGGGACGGCGTCGCGCCGAGCTCGTCCGCGATCGCGAGCACCTCGCGCGCCATCTCGTTCGTCTTCTCGCCGACGCCGTCGTAGCGCCGCGGCTCGTCGCCCTCCTCGAGGTACTTCCCGGTCAGCGCGCCGCCCTCGAGCGTCCCCCACGGCGTCACGGCGAGGTCGAGCGCGTGCGCCATCGGCAGCAGCTCGCGCTCGGGATCCCGATCTGCGAGCGAGTAGGGGAGCTGGAGCGCGACAGGGCGCGCCCAGCCGCGCAGCTCCGCCAGCATGACCGCCTGGGACACGACCCACGCGGGCGTGTCCGAGAAGCCGACGTACAGGACCTTTCCGGACGAGACGAGATCGTCCATGGCCGCGCATGACCTCCTCGACCGGGGTCATCCCGTCCCACATGTGCAGCCAGAGGAGGTCGACGTAGTCGGTCCGGAGCCGCCGCAGGCTGGACTCGAGCGTCTGCACCATGTTCTTCCGGCTGTTGCCGCCCGCGTTCGGGTCGTCGCGCCGCATCGAGAGCGTGTACTTCGTCGCGACGACGAAGCGCTCGCGCTCCGCTCCGAGGAGCTCGCCGACGATCGACTCGCTCTCCCCGTCCGTGTAGTTGCAGGCGGTGTCGACGAAGTTGCCGCCGGCCTCGGCGAACGCCTCGAACATGCGCCCGCACTCCTCCCTCGACGCACCCCAGCCCCACGCCTCGCCGAAGGTCATCGTCCCGAGTGCGAGCTCCGAAACCCGGAGCCCGCTCCGTCCGAGCAGCTTGTACCGCATGGTCATGCTCCTTCCGTTCTCGTCGAGGTAGGTCTCGAGCAGCGCCGCGCTCTCCGCGAGCGTCTCGCGGCGCAGCCGGTAGCCGGTCTTCTTGGACACGTCCGCGATCACCAGGCCGCCCGTGCGCAGGACGAGCAGGTGCCCGTGGACGGTCGACTTCGCGAGCCCGAGGATCTCCGTGAGCTCGTGGAGCGACGCGGGCCCCTCGGCGAGGCGGCGCAGGATGCGCAGCCGGGTCTCGTCCCCGAGCGCCTTGTACGCCGCGACGAGCGGATCCGGGGGCGCGTCGCCCGTGATGTGCGTCTCCGCGACGCCGTAGCAGACGATCTTCGTGTGGCCGGCCTCGGTGAAGATCGACCACGGCCGGCTGACGACGTGGGGCACGAGCAGGATGCGGTCGATCCCGGGCTCGGGCGCGTAGCGGATGCCGCGCGTGAGCGTGTCGACGAGGTCCTCCGGGGGCAGGCGGCCGGCGAGGGCGCGGGCCGCCCGGGCGCTTCGCTTCAGCACCCGGGCGGTCGGCTGCTCGTCCGGATGGAGGACGGCGTCGTACCAGCCTCGGCACGCGGTCTCGAGATCGCTCTTGACGTCCTCCGCGTCGCAGGAGAGGACGTGCTCGTACGCTCCGCGCTGCCAGTCGAGGCAGCCGTCGAGAAGCTCGCGCGCGGCGTCCGCGTCGCCGTCCGCGGCGCGCTCGATGGTTGCGTGCGAGACCCCTCCGCGGAAGGTCTCGAGCCGGTGCCCGAGCTGGACCAGGCGCAGGTCGCGAGGCGAGGTCGACGCGAGCGTCGCGAGGAAGGCAGCGCCGTCGCGCGGTGCCGGCGTCTCCGCGGCGAGCGCGAGCAGGTAGCCGAAGAGCAGCTCGTGCCCGGCCGAGTAGCGCTCGATCGCCGCGAGCGTCTCGGTGCCGAGCGCGTCTCGCGTGCGCTCGATCCAGTCGGCGCCGACCGCATAGGAGCCCGGATCCTCGTCGTCGACGAACATGCGCAGCCCGAGCACGAGCTCGTACGCGGTCCCCCAGTCGACCGCGACGTCCGCGGCCGCCGGCACGGCCAGCCCCTTCGCGCGTGGTTCGTCAGATATCGAACTCATCGTTCGGAATATACCGAACGCGCGCTACTCCTCGAGATCCTCCTCGACCAGGCCGAAGAGCACGCCGTCGACCCACTCGCCGTTCCGCCAGTACGCCTTCCGCCGCACGCCCTCGCGCGTGAAGCCGGAGCGTTCGGCGTGCGCCATGGCGCGCTCGTTGAAGCCGTAGATCTCCATCTGGACGCGGTGGAACCCGAGCTCGCCGAGCAGGTGGCGCTGGAACTGCCGTGCGGCCTCGTCTCCGACCCTCGAGCCGCGGAAGTCGGGATGGACCGCGAGCCCGCCGAGGTCGGCGACCCGGCTGCGCCGGTTGGCGCGCCGGAACTGCATCGTGCCGGCGCGAGCCCCGTCGACCTCGACGACGAAGACGCCGAAGGCCTCGGGCTCCGACTCGCTGCGCTCGATCTCCTCGAGCACGGACTCGCGGTCCTTCGCGCGCACCGCGGCCAGGAACGGCTCCACGTCGTCGTGCGTGAAGAGCTCGACGAGGAAGTCGGCGTCGTCGGGGGTCGCGCGCCGGATCGAGACGCTCACGCCGGCTCCTCCTGGGCGGCCGCCCGCGCACGGAGCATCCGCTCGCCGGAGGCGAGCGCGACGCCGGCGAGGATGAGCACGAGCCCGCCGAGAGCCGCGACCGTGACCGGCTCGTCGAGGAACACCGCGCCGTAGAAGACCGCGAACCCGGGGATCAGGTACGTCACGACCGACAGCTTGCGCGAGCCGAAGAGCCGGAGCATCCGGAAGAGGACGAGCTGCGCGAAGGCGGTGCCGAGGATCGTCAGCGCGGCGAGCGAGGCGATCGACGCCGCGTCCGGCGCGTGATCCGGAAGCTGGAACAGCGCGAGTGGCACGAGCAGGAGCCCGCCCACGAGCATCGACCCGGTCGCGAGCACGGGGCCGGCGACGGTCCGCACGCTGAGCTGCCCGTAGACGCCGGCCGAGGCATACGAGAGCGACGAGAGGACGACCGCGAGCGTCCCGGCGACGGCCAGCCACCCGCCGCGCGGGTCGAGGCCGGCGAGAACGATGACGCCCAGGAAGCCGAGAGCCACGCCGGCGATGCGGGTCGCGCCGACCCGCTCGTGCGGGAGGAAGCGCATCGCGAGGAGGAAGGTGAAGATCGGCACCGTCGACTGCGCGATGCCGGCGACGCTCGAGTCGACGTGCTTCTCGCCCCAGGCGACGAGCCAGAACGGGATGGCTGCGTTCACCGCGCCGAGCACGAGCGCCGCTCGCCAGCTCGCGCGGAGCTCCTGCAGCGCGCGGCTCGCCCCGAGCGTGAGGGCGAGGTAGCCGAAGAGCATGAGACCCGCCACGAGCGCGCGGATCGCCATCATCGGCGCCGGCTCGACGTCCTCGAGCGCGACCTTGATGAAGAGGTACGACGCGCCCCAGATCGCCCCGAGCAGGAACAGCAGCGGCCAGTAGCGCGTCACCGTCCGAGGCTACAGGCGGCACCCTCGGCTCCCGCTCTCGCAGGCCGCGCGACCATTTGCGTCTGCATCACCGGAGCGCTCGCCCCGCTGTTGCCGTTCGAGTGTCGGCGCGAAGTCGTGACCCAGCCGTGAGCGAATCCTCGATACCGTGATCTCAGGGACACGGGAGTGCCCCTGGGGGCGTGTGGGGAGACGTTCGGCGCGGGTGGAAGCGGCCTTCGCGGAACCGGACAAAAGGTGGCGGGAATCGACGCTACGGTCGTTCCCTACGTTTCGTTCGACGAGCGAAGGGAGACCCGATGACGAAGCCGATTCCCGAGGGATACACGAGCGTCACCCCGTACCTGACCGTCGACGACGGGAAGCGGGCGATCGAGTTCTACAAGAAGGCGTTCGGGGCGACCGAGCGCGGCAGGATGGCGGCGCCCGACGGCAGGATCGCGCACGCAGAGCTCCAGATCGGCGACGCCGTCATCATGCTCTGCGACTCGTTCCCGCAGTTCATCACCCAGACGCCGACCGAGATCGGCGGCACGGCGGTCGGGATCTTCCTCTACGTCGAGGACGTCGACGCCGTCGTGAAGCAGGCGGGGGACGCCGGTGCGACGATCGTCCAGGAGCCCGAGGACCAGTTCTGGGGTGACCGCATCGCCCACCTCTCCGATCCGTACGGGCACGTGTGGCACGTCGCGACGCGGGTCGAGGACCTCTCGCCCGAGGAGCTCGCAGCGCGCAGCCGGGAGGTCTTCGCGAGCATGGCTCGCTAGCGCCGGTCGACCCGCTCCGGACCGAGCGGGTCGGTCAGGTGGCGCCGATAAGCTGGCCCTCTGAGCAGCGTGGCGCAACAGCCGCTCCATCGTGCTCTCGGCCTGACGGACGAGGAGCACGAGCGCATCCAGGCCCTGCTCGGGAGAGAGGCGAACGACTTCGAGCTCGCGGTGTTCTCGCTCCTCTGGTCGGAGCACTGCGGGTACAAGCACTCGGCTCTGCTGCTGAAGCGCCTGCCGAGCGAGGGCGTGCGCGTCCTCCAGGGGCCGGGCGAGAACGCTGGCGTGCTCGACCTCGGGGAAGGGCTCGCGGTCGCGTTCAAGGTCGAGAGCCACAACCACCCTTCCGCGGTCGAGGCGTTCCAGGGCGCGGCGACCGGCGTGGGCGGGATCCTCCGCGACATCGTCGCGATGGGCGCTCGCCCGATCGCGCTCCTCGACGGGCTGCGCTTCTCCGCGCCCGAGTGGCAGTTCTCGCGCGCGGTCGGCGGGATCGGCCACTACGGCAACTGCGTGGGCGTCGCGACGGTCGGCGGCGAGGCGGTCTTCGACGAGGCGTACCGCGACAACTGCCTCGTCAACGCGATGTGCGTCGGGCTGCTCCCGACCGACCGCCTCATGCGCGCGAAGGCGACCGGGAGCGGGCAGTCCGTGCTGATCTTCGGCGCGACGACGGGCCGCGACGGGATCGGCGGCGCGTCGGTGCTCGCGAGCCAGGAGCTGGACGAGGCCGCGTCCGAGAAGCGCCCGTCCGTCCAGATCGGCGACCCGTTCACGGGCAAGAAGCTCATCGAAGCCTCGGTCGAGCTCGTGACCGCGGGCACCGTCGAGTCGCTGCAGGACTGCGGCGCGGCCGGGATCGCCTCGGCGCTCTCGGAGATGGCCGCCGAGTTCGGCATCGACGTCCACCTCGACCGCGTCCCGCTCCGCGAGCAGGGCATGGAGCCGTGGGAGGTGATGATCTCCGAGAGCCAGGAGCGGATGATCGCGATGGTGCGGCCGCAGATGCTCGAGGCGGTCGAGGGGGTGCTCGACCGCTGGGAGCTCAACCACGCGGTGATCGGCGAGGTCACGGATTCCGGAGAGCTGCGCGCGTTCTGGCACGGCGAGGTCGTCGGCGAGATCCCTGCGCGGCTCCTGACCGACGAGTGCCCGCGCTACGAGGTCGAGCGCAGCCCGCGCGCGCGCCCCGCCGAGCGAGAGATCAGCGGCGCGCCCACGCCCGGCGACGCGCTGCTCGAGCTGCTCGCCTCGCCGAGCCTGCGGAGCCGCGAGTTCGTCTTCCGCCGCTACGACCAGCTCGTGGGAGGACGTACCGTGCGCCGCCCCGGCCTCGACGCCGCCGTGCTCCGCCTGAAGCCGTCGCTCCGAGGGCTTGCGGTCTCGCTCGACGGCCAGGGCCGCATCGCGTGGCTCGACCCGTTCACCGGCGGCGCGCTGGCCGTGCTCGAGGCGGCCCGCAACGTCGCGTGCGTGGGCGGCGAGCCGCTCGGCTTCACGGACTGCCTCAACTTCGGCAATCCGGAGAAGCCGGAGATCGGGTGGGAGCTCGCCGAGGCGATCGAGGGCATGGCGGCCGCGTGCGAGGCGCTCGGCGTGCCGGTCGTGTCCGGGAACGTGTCGCTCTACAACGAGACGAGCGGCAGCGCCATTCACCCGACTCCGGTCGTCGGTGCAGTCGGGCTCGTGGAGGACGTGCGCCTCGTGCCGCGCGGCTGGCGCGAAGGCGACTCGCTGCTCCTGGCCGGCGCGGGGCCGCTCTCGCTCGCAGGCTCCGAGTACCAGGCGCGCTTCGGCGAGGTGGGAGGAGCACCGGCGCTGCTCGACCTCGAGGCGGAGGCGCGCCTCGTCACCTTCCTCTGGCGCGCTGCCCCGATGTGCTCCCTCGTCCACGACGCCTCCGAGGGCGGGCTCGCGGTCTGCCTCGCCGAGGCGGCGATCTTCTCGGGCCTCGGCGCAACTCCCGTTCTCGAGGAGGATCCGCTCGCGCTCTTCGGCGAGGTGGGCGGCCGCGCGGTCCTCGCCTGCGCGCCCGAGGTGCGCGACGACGTGCTGGCGCTTGCGGCGGAGCTCGGCGTGCCCGCCCACGGCATCGGCCTCGTCGACGGCGGTACGCTGCTGGGCGTGGAGCTGGATCGGCTCCGAAGCGCCTGGGAGGGGAACAGCTGATGTGCGGGGTCTTCGGCATTCGCTCGGAGGAGCGGGACGTGGCGCGTCTTGCGTACTTCGGCCTGTTCGCGCTCCAGCACCGCGGGCAGGAGTCGGCCGGAGTCGCCGTGTCCGAGGGCGGCAACCTCACCGTGCTCCGCGACATGGGCCTCGTCGCGCAGGTGTTCAACGAGCAGCAGCTCCAGGCGCTCCCGGGCGAGCTCGCGATCGGCCACACGCGCTACTCGACGACCGGGGCGAACCGCTGGGCGAACGCGCAGCCGCTGATCCACCACGGCCGCGCACGCACCGTCGCGCTCGGTCACAACGGCAACCTCGTGAACGTCGAGGAGCTCCGCGCGGAGCTCGTAGCGGACGGCGTGCGGCTCGTCTCCGGATCCGACTCGGAGGTCATCGCCGCGCTCATCGCGCGTGATTCGGCCCCGTTGGAGGAGGCCGTGGCGAATGCGATGCGCAGGCTCGAGGGCGCCTACTCCGTGACCGCGCTCGTCGAGGACACGCTCGTCGCGTTCCGTGACCCGCTCGGCTTCCGGCCGCTCACGATCGGCCGGATCGGCGAGGACTGGGTGGTCGCGTCCGAGACGTGCGCGCTCGACCTGATCGCAGCCGAGGTCGTCCGCGAGGTGCTCCCCGGCGAGGTCGTGTGGGTGGACTCCGAGGGCCTGCACGCCGCGCAGGCGCTGCCCGCGGGCGGGAACGCGCTCTGCATCTTCGAGCACGTCTACCTCGCGCGGCCGGACTCGCGGCTCGCCGGCGTGGAGGTGCACGGCGCCCGCGTGCGCATGGGGGAGACGCTCGCGCGCGAGGCGCCGGCCGAAGCGGATCTCGTCATCGGTATCCCGGACTCCGGCACGCCGGCCGCGATCGGGTTCTCGAAGGAGTCGGGCATCCCCTTCAACGAGGCGCTCATCAAGAACCGCTACGTCGCGCGCACGTTCATCCAGCCTGATCAGGCGATGCGGGAGCAGGGGATCCGGATGAAGTTCAACCCGCTCGACGAGGTCGAGGGCAAGCGCATCGTCGTCGTCGACGACACGATCGTCCGCGCGAACACGACGCGCCAGCTCGTCGCCATGCTCCTCGACGCCGGCGCTGCCGAGGTGCACATTCGCATCTCGTCGCCCCCCGTCGTCTCCCCGTGCTTCTACGGGATCGACTTCCCGGACGAGGACGAGCTTCCGGCCGCCCAGCGGACGGTGGAGGAGATGCGCGAGCTCATCGGCGCGACCTCGCTCCACTACCTCTCCGTCGAGGGCATGACGGCTGCGACGACGCACCCGGAGAACGCGGTCTGCCGCGCCTGCTTCACGCGGGACTACCCGACCCGGGTGCCCGCGAAGGCCGCGAAGCTCCGCTTCGAGCCCGCGAACGCGTGAGGCCATGTCCGGCGAGGACACTTTCGACGATGCATGCTCGGGGCTACCATCGCGCGGAGTGACGGTACGAGTCGTTCTGTACTCCGGTGAAGACGGCTACGTCGTCGCCGAGTGCCCCGAGCTTCCGGGTTGCGCCAGCCAGGGGCTCGATCGCGACGACGCGCTCGCGAACATCCGCGAGGCGATCGAGGGTTGGCTGGATGTCGAGGCCGACTCCGGCGCTGCCCGTCGTTCCGTGGAGATTGTCGAGCTCGCGGTCTGACCAGGCCCGTGGCGGGCCTCCCCGTTGTTTCCGGCGCCGAGGCCGTCCGGCGGTTCGAGCGAGCGGGCTGGGTCGTGGCCCGGACGAAGGGAAGCCACGTGATGATGACACGCGCTGACTCGACCGCAACTCTGTCTATTCCTCAGCATCGAGAGCTCGACCGCGGCCTGTTGCGCGCTCTCGTCCGGGCCGCCGGCATGAGCGTCGACGAGTTCGTGGCTCTCGGCGCGTGAGCCTGTCTGCCGGTGGTCTGCTCGTCCGCGGCATAAGGCGCACCCAGCCCGGTGCCGATACAGGAGTCGTGGTCGAGGACTCCAGCATCCGGCACGTTCTGCTCCAGAGCCTGCGCGAGCGGCTTCGCGCTCGCCCGGCGCGCTCCGCGATCGAGCTTGCGGTCTGCGCGGCGGTCGAGCCCGACGGCGAGCAGCGGGCGTGGGCGCTCGTCGCGCTCGCCCACCGGCTGCGCCGGGAGCGGGCCGGCGAGCTCGCCCGGCTCGCGGTCGACGGCACGCTCGCCCTCGACGCCGGACCGGCCGTCACACGAGCCGCGCGCACCGTCTCGGTGCTGCTCCTCGCGGACGAGGGCCACCTCGGCGCTGCCGCTGCGCTCGGCGAGCAGCTGCTCGGGGAGGGTCACGACCCGGCCGTGCTGAAGGCGCTCGCGCGGGTGTACTGGGAGCTCTGGCAGACGACGAACGACGAGGCCTGGCACGAGCGCTGGTGGCAGACCAACGTCGTCGGGCAGGAAGAGCGGTCCGCGGAGGACGAGGGCGAGGCGCGCCTCGCCCCTACGGCCGATCTGTGCGAGCTCTCGCCCCAGCGCCGGTAGCGCACCGCCCGACGCACGGCCCGCGGGTCGTGCCCTTGCTCGAGCAGCTCCTGGCGGATCTCGCCCTCCTGCGCCATGCGCAGGAAGAGCCACGCGATCGCGACCACGGTCACGAGCGACCCCTCGAGCATCATCAGCGAGCCCGCGAGGCTCTGATCCCCCATCGGCGAGAGCCCGAGGTAGCCGTCCTCGCCGTACACGTCGTAGAACACGCTGCCGCTCCAGACGAAGACGTTCCCGATCAGCGTCGCGACGAGCCGGACGCCGACGATGTACCCGAGCTTCGCTCCCGTCCCGAACCACTCGGGAGCGGGCAGCGTCTCGAGCACCGGGAGCCAGAGAACGAGCCCCGCGGAGAAGAACGCGACGTGCTCGAGCGCGTGGACGGCGCCGTTCCCGACCGCGGCCTCGTAGACGGCGGGGATGTGCCAGAGCACGAGGTTCGCCGTCCAGATCGGGAAGGCGACGAGCGGGTTCGCGAGCACGCGCAGTCGCATGACGCCGGGGAGCGCGAGGAGCGGGCGGAGCAGCGGGCCGGTCAGGCCGGCGAGCAGGCACAGCGGAGCGAGGTCTCCGAGGAGGAGGTGCTGGGTCATGTGGAAGGCGAACAGCTCTTCCTCCCCGATCCGGGCGATGGGCGAGGCGACGGCGACGACGAGCAGCGCGATCCCGAGCGCGAAGAGCGCCATTCGCCAGACAGGCACGGGCTGGCTTCGCCGCGCGAGGGTCCGCGCGCGGACGGCGTAGGCCACCGCGATGACCGCGATCGGCGCCAGCTGGAGCAGCGGTGTGACGAATCCCAAGCCTGGATCAGGCTAAAGCCTGACCCCACCGCATCGCGACGTAGACTCGCGCCGTGGAACCGGGGAAGCAGACGTACGCGGCCGCCGGTGTCTCGATCGAGAAGGCGGACGCGGTCGTCGAGCGACTTCGCGCCGCCGTCGAGTCCACCGGCGCCGTCGGCTTCGGCGCCTTCGCCGGCCTGCATGCACTCGACGACACGCGCCTGCTCGCGGCCTCGACGGACTCGGTCGGCACCAAGCTCGTCCTCGCGCGCGCGCGCGGAGCTCTCCGGAACTGCGGGGCCGACCTCGCGGCCCACTGCATCAACGACGTCTCGACGTGCGGTGCCGAGCCGCTCTTCTTCCTCGACTACGTCGCCGCGAACAGGATCGACCTCGAGCAGGTCGCGGATCTCGTCGAGGGCGCGGCGGAGGTCTGCCGCGCTGCGGGTTGCGCGCTCATCGGCGGGGAGACGGCCGAGCTGCCCGGGATCTACCGGGACGAGGAGCTCGACTTCGCCGGAACCTGTGTCGGGATCGTCGAGCGCGACCGCGTGATCGACGGGTCGCGGATCGAGGCGGGAGACGCCGTCGTGGGCTTCCCGTCGGCCGGAGTGCACGCGAACGGCTTCACGCTCGTCCGCCGCGTCCTCGAGCAGGAGGACTACGACGGAGACGACCTGCTCGCGCCCACGCGCCTCTACCTCGACGACTTGCGGCGCCTGCGCGAGCGCACCGACGTCCGCGGGCTCGCGCACGTGACGGGCGGCGGGATCCTCGGGGAACCTCGCGCGCGTGCTCCCGGACGGGCTCGGCGCGGAGATCGACTGGCGCTCGTGGCAGCGGCCGGACGTGTTCGAGTGGCTCGCCCGCCACGTCGCCGAGGACGAGCTGCGGCGCGTCTTCAACCTCGGTATCGGCTACCTCGCGGTCGTCGCGGACCCGGGCGACGCGCTCGTCATCGGGACGATCGTTCGCGCATGATCGGCGTGCTGGTCAGCGGAGAGGGGACGAACCTCCAGGCCTTGCTCGACGCGGGCCTCCCGGTCGTCGCCGTCGCGTCGAACGTGCGCGGCGCGCGAGCGCTCGAGCGGGCGGCGCCTCTTCCGACCGCGGCGTTCCCGCTCGACGAGTATCCCGACCGCGACGCGCGCGACGCGGCGATGGCGAGCTGGCTCGAGGAGCAGGGCGCGAAGCTCGTGGTCTGCGCCGGATACATGCACCTGCTCCGGCCGGCCTTCCTCGACCGCTTCCCGGGCCGCGTCGTGAACGTCCATCCCGCGCCGCTCCCCGACTTCCCGGGCGCGCATCCGCTCGAGGACCTGCTCGCAGCGGGTGCCTCGGAAGCGGCAGCAACTGTTCACTTCGTGGACGAAGGTGTCGATACGGGAGAGGTGATCGCGAGCGAGCCCGTCCCGGTCCTCGCCGGAGACACGGTCGAGACGCTGCGCGAGCGCGTCCACGCCGTCGAGCACCGGCTGCTGCCCGAGGTGGTGAGAGAGCTGTGCGCGCGCTGATCTCGGTCTACGACAAGACCGGCCTCGTGCCGTTCGCGCGCGGGCTCTCGGACCTCGGCTTCGAGCTCGTCGCGAGCGGAGGCACCGCCGAGGCCCTCGAGGAGGCCGGCCTCGAGACGACGCGCGTCGAGGACGTCACCGGCTTTCCGGAGCTGCTGGCCGGGCGCGTGAAGACGCTGCACCCGCGCGTGCACGCCGGGATCCTCGCGCGGCGGAACGAGGTCGACGACACGCGGGCCCTCGACGAGCACGGGATCGAGCCCTTCGACCTCGTCTGCGTGAACCTCTACCCCTTCGAGCACGTCGCCCACCGGCTCGGGCTCGCGGACGAGGAGGTCATCGAGATGATCGACGTCGGCGGGCCGTCGATGCTGCGCGCGGCTGCGAAGAACCACGCAGACGTGACAGCGGTCTGCCGACCCGAGGACTACCACGACGTGCTGGCCGAGCTCCGCGAGCGACACGGCTCCGTCTCCGACGAGACGCGCCGGCGGCTCGCCGCGATCGCGTTTACGACGACTGCCGCGTACGAGTCGGCGATCGCGCTCTGGTTCCAGGGGGAGGAGGACCTGGCCGAAACGGTCGTCCCGACCTTCGACAAGGTGTTCGATCTCGCCTACGGCGAGAACCCGCACCAGCGCGCGGCCTTCTACGCCGAGCGGGGCCGGCGCACGCACGTGCTCTCCCGCGTCGTGCAGCTCGGAGGCAAGCCGCTCTCGTTCAACAACGTCAACGATCTCTCCGCCGGCCGCCTGCTCGTCCGCGAGCTCGACCATCCCGCCTGCGTGATCGTCAAGCATGCGAACCCGTGCGGCGTCGCCGTCGGGGAGCGGATCGAGGACGCGTACGAGCGCGCGCTCGCCGCGGATCCGGTCTCGGCCTACGGCGGCGTCGTCGTCTTCAACCGCGCGGTCACGGTCGCGCTCGGGGAGGCGCTCGCCGACCAGTTCGTCGAGGTGCTCTTCGCCCCCGGCTACGACGAGCAGGCGATCGAGGCGCTCTCCGGGAAGGCCTCGGTGCGGATCCTCAACGACACGGAGCGCCGCTCCAGCGTCGAGACCGAGCGCGACTACAAGCGCGTGCTCGGAGGCCTGCTCGTCCAGGACCGCGACTGGGCGCTGCCGGAGCGCGAGCACATGGAGGTCGTCTGTGGCGAGGTCGAGAGCGACCAGTGGGTCGACCTCCTCTTCGCCTGGCGGGTCGTGAAGCACGTCACGTCGAACGCGATCGTGCTCGCGAAGCGCGGCCAGACGCTCGGCATCGGCGCCGGGCAGACGAGCCGCGTCGACGCCGTCCGCATCGCGGTCGAGAAGGCGCAGGCGCTCGGCCACGATCTCGAGGGCGCGGTGCTCGCTTCGGACGCGTTCTTCCCGTTCGCGGACGGTCCCGCGCTCGCGCTCGACGCGGGGATCGCGACGATCATCCAGCCCGGTGGCTCGAAGCGGGACGACGAGGTGACGGGGGCCGTCGCCGCCGCCGGCCGGACGATGGTGCTCACGCACCGCCGCCACTTCCGGCACTAGTCGGCCGGGCGAGGCAAGCCTCGCCCTACAGCTTGACGATGAGGTCTCCGGGATGGACCGTTCCGCCCTCGACGACGCGCGCGTACATGCCGCGGAGCCGCAGCGCGCGGCCGGGCTTCCCGTTCACGAACCGGATCGCCGCCGGGCCGAAGCGCTCGGTGAACTTGTCGCAGCCCGTGTGGAGCACCTCCGTGACCTCGAGGATCGCCGACCCGACCGCGAGGCGCGTTCCCGGAGGGAGGTTCTCGGGGCGGAGGTCGAGGTCGACGAAGAGCTGGTCGCCGGACGAGCGGCCAGCGGTCGCGGCTGCCGGCGACGAGGTCGATCACGCGCGCGCTCATCAGCGTGAGCTGCGTCGCGGGGTCGTTGGGGCGGCCGTTACGGTCGTTCCGGTCGCGCCAGTCGTCGCCGACGAGGCCGTGCTCCGGGTCGAGCACGCCCTGCTCGAGCACCTCGCGCTCCCCTTCGGCGGGCCGGCGCACGACGAGCTCGACCGTGCCCTCGCGCGCGGGCGCGGCGAGGATCCTCGGGATCCCCGCCTCGAGCTCTTCGGGGCCGGAGTACACGGTCACGGGCCTGCACGCTAGCCAATCTCCCGGTCGCTCAGGACGCGGCGAACTCGCGCACGGCGCCGGAGAAGCTCCCGTACAGCGGGCGCTCGGCGCCCTTCGCGTCGAGGAGACCGCTCTGCCACGGATTCCCCCCGTCGTAGTCCGCGAATGTGAACCAGACGAAGAGCTCGACGTTCGGCATCCTCGCGGCGAGCTCGATCGCGCGCGCGGCGTACTCGGCCTGCACGTCCTCGGGGATGCCGCGGGGCTCGGCGGGAGCCGCCTCGTACGCGAACTCCGTGATCCACAGCGGCGTCTCGTCACGCTCGTACCACTCGTTCAGCGAGCTCGCGAAGCGGTCGAGCGACAGCAACGTCACCGCGGGCCAGCGCGCCTTGCCGTCCGGCCGCCCGCCGCTGTGCACCGGGTACGGGTGGTGTGCCCACGCGTCGAACTCGAGCCGCGGCCGCTCGCGCGAGAGCAGCTCCGCGAAGCGCGCGGGAGAGTGCCGGTCCATGGAGCCGTCGACCGGCGCGTCGCGTCCGTGCGACGACGTCTCGCCGATGGCGACGAGCGCGCGGGGATTCGCCGCCTTGATCCCGTCGTACGTCGCGCGGTAGACCGCGGCGTACGCGGCCGGCGAGACGGACCGTCCCGCCTCGTCGAACTGCGGCGCGAAGAAGAGCCCCGTGTTCGGCTCGTTCCAGACGGAGTACCGGCGCACGGACGGGTAGCGCGCAGCGACGCCCTGGGCGAAGTCGCGGAGCGCGTCGAGGTCCGTCGGCGCGTGGTTCGCCGGGAGCCCGCCGTTCGCCCACGGCGGCGTGCCCCAGATCGTGAACAGCAGCTCCATCCCTCGCGACTCGGCGCGGGCGACGAGCTCGTCCAGGTCGTGCATCCGCGGCTCGTCGTACGGCTGCGCTCCCGGCGCGGGACGCGTCGGCGCAACGACGTGCCACGCGACCAGGACGCGGACGAGCCGGGCGCCCGTGGCGCGGGCGCGGCCGAGCAGCCGCGCGCGCTCGGGATGCCAGCGGAAGCTGGCGTCGTCCAGGAACCCGACGACCATCGGCTCGCCCCTGGCGACCGGCGGCAGCAGGACTGCCGGAGACACCTCGGCCGGCGCCTCCGCCTCGAGGCTCGTGAACGCGGCCACGGCGGCGCCCGCGGCGACGAGGAGGATCGCCGCCAGGGCAAGCAGGCTCGCTCGACGTCTGGTCATCCGGTGCGGTGGGTCTCGGTCTGGGCGGTGTTCGAAGAACGCGAGGACGGTCGCCCAGGGTAGCCGCCGGATAGGTCGCTGCCGCTGCCCGCCGGGGCCGGCCATACCTCTTCCTTACATGGCTCTGGACCGACGGGCGGCCGCGCGGAGGTCGATACGCTTCCGCCCCAATGGCGCGCCGCGAGTACCCGACCGTGATCGAGCTCGTCGGGCACACGCCCATCGTCCGCCTCGAGCGCCTCTCGCGGGACGTTCCCGGCGAGCTCCTCGCGAAGCTCGAGTACCTGAACCCCGGCGGCTCCGTGAAGGACCGCATCGGCCTCGCCATGATCGAGGCGGCGGAGCAGGACGGCCGGCTGCGTCCCGGAGGCACGATCGTCGAGCCGACCTCCGGCAACACCGGCGTCGGGCTCGCGATCGGGGCGGCGCTTCGCGGCTACCGCTGCATCTTCGTCATGCCCGACAAGATGAGCCAGGAGAAGATCTCGATGCTCCGCGCGTACGGCGCCGAGGTCGTGATCACGCCGACCGCCGTCGACCCGCACTCGCCCGAGAGCTACTACAGCGTCTCCGACCGGCTGGCCGAGGAGATCCCGGGCGGCTTCAAGCCCGATCAGTACTCGAACGAGGCGAACCCGCAGGCGCACTACGAGACCACGGGGCCCGAGATCTGGGAGCAGACGGACGGCGGCCAGGTCGACGCGATCGTCATCTCCGTCGGAACCGGCGGCACGATCACGGGCGTCGGCCGCTACTTCAAGGAGCAGGGGTCGAGCACGCTCATCGTCGGCGTCGACCCCGAGGGCTCGGTCTTCACCGCGGACGAGGAGCATCCCGAAGGCCCGTACCTCGTCGAGGGCATCGGCAAGGAGTGCTGGCCGGACACGCTCGACGCCGAGATGGTGGACGAGTGGGTGCGCGTCACCGACCGCGACTCGTTCCTCGTCGCGCGCAGGCTCGCCCGCGAGGAAGGGCTCCTCGTCGGGGGCTCCACCGGCTCGACCGCGTGGGCGGGGATGGAGGTCGCGAAGCGGCTCGGCCCGGACGCCCGCGTGCTCATGCTCTTCCCGGACTCGGGGCGCTCGTACCTCTCGAAGGTCTACGACGACAACTGGATGATCCAGTACGGCTTCCTCGAGCGGTCGACGCCTCCGCCCGCGGTCGAGGAGGTGCTGCGCTTCCGGCGGGTCGGCCACGAGGTTCCGGATCTCGTCACGATCGGCTCGCACGAGAAGGTCGGCGCCGCGATCGAGGCGATGCAGCGCTACGGGATCTCGCAGCTTCCGGTGGTGCGAAACGAGCCCGTCGACTCGCTCGCCGACGTCGTCGGGTCACTCCAGGAGCGCGGGCCTGCTCGAGCGCGTGTTCCGGAACGCGGACGCGCTGAACGAGGACGTCGCGGTCGCGATGCAGCCGCCGCTGCCGGCCGTCGACGCGGACGCGTCGCTCGACGAGGTCTACGAGGGGCTTTCCGGCCCGGCCGCGGCCGTGGTCGTCGCGAGCGACGGCCGCCCGACCGGCATTCTCACGCGGTCTGATCTGCTGGAGTTCCTCGCGGCGCGACGCTCTCAGGTCGAGCTCTCCTAGGGAACTCCGCCCGCACGGCGGCGTACACGGCGCCGATGATCAGCACCGCGCCGACGAACGTCCACGGGCTCGGGCGCTCGGCGAGGACGACGACGCCGAGGGCGATCGCGACCAGCGGGTTCACGTACTGGTGCGTGACGACGAGCGATATCGGCGCGACGCGCAGGAGCCACGCGTAGGCGGTGAAGCCGATGAGCGAGCCGACGATCACGAGGTAGATCCACGCGGCGACCGAGTCGGCCGCGAACGCGGACGAGCTCACGTCTCGCCACTCGCCGACCGCCAGCGCGCCCGCGGTCAGGAAGACCCCGCCGGCGACCATCTCGTACACCGCCGCGACGAACGGGTCCTGCGGCATGCCGAGCCGGTGCGAGAAGAACGAGCCCAGCGACCACGAGACCGACGCCGAGATCATGATCGCGAGCCCGATCGCGGTCGAGCCCGCCCCGAGCCCCGGCGCGACGACGAGCCCGAGCCCGACGAGCCCGGTGAGCGTGCTGAGCCGCGTCGCACGCGCGACGTCGTGTCCCGAGGCCAGCCGCATGAGGATGACCTGGAGCGGAACCGTCCCCGCGATCATCGCCGCGACGCTCGAGTCGATCCGCGTCTCCGCGACGTGCACGAGACCCACACCGAGCGTGAGCAGCAATAGCCCGGCGGTCGCGGCGCCCACGAGCTCGCGTCCGGTGACGCGGAGGCTGGTGCCGCGCACCGCGAGGATGGCGGCGAGGATCGTGCCCGCGACGAGGAACCGGCTGCCCGCCGCGAGGAGCGGCGGCACCGTCTCGACGACGATCTTGATCCCGAGGTACGTCGAGCCCCACACCACCCACACGGTGAGCAGGGCGATCCAGACGTGTTTGACGGGAGCGGTCATGGCAGGAAGAACGCGCGCGGGCGTACTCGTGTGAGAACGACGAGTGCGGCACGTCCACTCCGCGATGACGATTCGGCGTTGCTGGTCGAGTCGAGTGCGGCAGCTAATCCGACGCGTTGCGGATGAGGCCGTTCGGGCGGTCAGTTACACTCGGCGACCAACCGGAGACCCCTCCATGGCGTCCAACCTACGGAGCGCCTGGGAGCAGGTTCCAGCACGTCGTCCGCCGGAGAGGATCTCTTTGGAAGCTCGGTCGTCGAAGATGAAACGCGTTGTTGTCCTCGTGCTGGCGGGGTCGCTGCTCGCGCTCGCAGGAGCATCGGGCACGTCTCCCGCGGTCGTGCAGGCGGACAGCCGCCCGAACATCGTCGTCATCGAGACCGACGACCAGACCCTCGACTCGCTGCGCTACATGGCGAACGTCGACCGGCTGCTCGTCAAGCAGGGCGTCAAGTTCGAGAAGAGCTTCTCGTCCTACCCGCTCTGCTGCCCGTCCCGCGCGACGCTGCTGACGGGCCAGTACGCGCACAACCACGGCGTTCTCGGAAACGCGCCCCCGCAGGGCGGCTACGTCGCGCTGGACCACACGAACACGCTGCCCGTCTGGCTGGGTCGGGTCGGCTACCACACGGCGTTCGTCGGCAAGTATCTGAACGGCTACGGCGACGGGGACAGCCGGCTGGTCGTCCCGCCGGGCTGGGCCGACTGGCGCGCGGCGATCAGGACCGGCGGCCGGCCTACGCTCTCCTACCGCGGCTTCATGATGAACGAGAACGGCGCCATCGTGCACGTACGCGCCGACGGAGGAGAACTACCAGTCGGACGTCTTCACGCGGAAGGCCGTCGAGGTGATCAACGGTCGTGCGCTCGCCGGGGCGCCCTTCTTCCTCTGGCTGTCGTACTTTGCCCCCCACGGCGGCTTGCCGCACGACTTCGACGACATCCCGGCGCCCGGAGTCGAGCTGAGCCCGTCGCCCGCGCTGCGCCACAACAACATGTTCGCCGGGGAGCAGCTTCCGCGGCCGCCCTCGTTCAACGAGCTGAACGTCTCCGACAAGCCGCGCGAGGTGCGCAGGAAGTCGCCGGTTCACGGCGTCGCAGGTGCTGGCGATGCAGGATGCCCACCAGCAGCGGCTCGAGTCGCTGCTCGCCGTCGACGAGGGCGTCGCGCAGGTCGTCGCGGCGCTGCGAGCGACCGGCAAGCTCGCGAACACGCTGATCGTCTTTACCTCCGACAACGGCCTGCTGCAGGGGGAGCACCGGGTCATGCCCGACGGTGGCAAGGGCGTCGTGTACGAGCCGTCCGTGCGGGTTCCGCTCGTGATCCGCGGGCCCAGCCTGCCCCGCGGGCGCCGCGTGACGGACATCGTGTCGAACGTCGACCTCGTCCCGACGTTCCTCGCTCTCTCGAAGGCGACGCCGGGCCGCGTGCTCGACGGCCGCTCGCTGCTGCCGCTCGCGCGCGACCGCCTGGAGGACTACGGGCGCGATCTCCTGCTCCAGTCGCCGAAGTTCACCGCCATCCGGACGAACCGATACGTGTATGTCACGTACCGAAAGGGAGCGGACGAGCTGTACGACCTGAAGACCGATCCGCACCAGCTGCGGAGCAGGCATGCCGATCCGGCCCTGCGCCCGATCCGTGAGGAGCTCGCGCGGCGGCTGTCCGTCCTGGACACGTGCTTCGGCGCGTTCTGTCGCGAGGAGCCGCGGGTTTCGTTGCGCCTCGCCGCGCTCGCGGGCCGCTCGGTCCGGGCCGGTGTCTCGGGCGCGGACACCCCGTGGGTCGACTCCGCGCAGTTCTACGTCGACGGGAAGCGCGTCGCGAAGGACTTCCGCGCGCCCTTCGACGTCACGCTTCCGGCCTCGCTCTTCCCGAGCCGGGCTGCGACGATCCGTGCGCACGTGACCACGACGGACGGACGAGGCGTGACGAAGACGCGCAAGGTTCCCCTGCGGCCGTAGATGGGTGCTGCGCCGACTGCGCGGCGAGTCGCGCTCGTCCTCGCCCTGGGTGCGCTGCTCACGCTCGCGGCCGGCTCGACGGCTCCCGCGGTCCCGCTGCAGGACGCGCGCCCGAACATCGTCGTGATCGAGACCGACGACCAGACCGTGGAAGCGCTGCGCGTCATGGCGAACGTCGATCGGATGCTCGTCAGGGAAGGTGCGCGCTTCGACTCGAGCTTCGCGTCCTACCCGCTCTGCTGCCCGTCCCGGGCCACGCTGCTGACGGGCCAGTACGCGCACAACCACGGCGTCCTCGGAAACCAGCCGCCGAACGGCGGCTACGTCGCGCTCGACCACCGGAACACGCTGCCCGTCTGGCTCCAGCGGGCCGGCTACCAGACGGCCTTCGTCGGCAAGTATCTGAACGGCTACGGCGAGCGGAGCCGCACCGAGATCCCGCCCGGTTGGAGCGACTGGAACGCGGCGCTCAGGGCGCCGGGGACCAGGAGCCTCCAGTACCTCGGCTTCGATCTGAACGAGAACGGCGTCCTCTCCACGTATCCGAGGAGCCAGGCGAGCTACCAGACCGACGTCTTCACCGAGAAGGCGGTCGACCAGATCTGGCAGCACGCCGGCTCGGGCTCGCCGTTCTTCCTCTGGCTCGCGTACTTCGCGCCCCACAGCGGTGGGCCGTTCGAGGCCGACGACAAGAGGGCCCCGGGGGTCATGACCAACCCGAGGCCGGCCGCGCGGCACCGGGACGCCTTCGCCGGGGAGCCGTTCCTGCCGCCTCCGTCGTTCGACGAGCGGGACGTCTCCGACAAGCCGCCCGCCGCCCGCCGCCCGCGGCTGACGCCGGCGCAGATCACGGCGATCGAGGAGTCGTACGAGCAGCGGCTCGAGTCGCTGCTCGCGGTCGACGAGGGAGTCGCGCAGATCGTCGGGGCGCTGAGCGAGGCGGGCGTGCTCGCGAACACGCTCATCGTGTTCACCTCCGATAACGGCTTCATGCAAGGGGAGCACCGGCTGACGCCGGACCGCGGGAAGGGCTCCGCGTACGAGCCGTCCGTGCGCGTTCCGCTGGTCCTGCGCGGCCCCGGGATCGCCGGTGGGCGGCGCGTGCAGGAGACCGTCTCGAACGTCGACCTCGCGCCGACGATCCTCTCGGCCGCGCGCGCAACTCCCGGCCTGCGGCTCGACGGGCGCTCGCTGCTGCCGCTCGCGCGCGGCCGCCCGGTCGTCGGGCGGGCGCGATCTCCTGCTCGCCTCGAAGACGTTCACCGCGATCCGCACGGACCGCTACGTCTACATCGCGCATCGGAACGGGGCGAAGGAGCTCTACGACCTTGAGACCGACCCGCACCAGCTCCACAGCCGGCATGCCGACCCGGCGTTGCGTCAGATCCGGGTCGAGCTCGCGAGGCGGCTCGCGCTCCTGCGCAGGTGCTCGGGCGCGACGTGCCGCCGGGGGCCGGACCTGAAGCTGCGCGTGGCTTCGTCCAAGGGTCGCCAACTGCGGGCGGGCGTCGTCGGGGCGGACGTTCCGTGGGTCGCCGCGACACGCTTCTACGTGAACGGGAAGTGGGTCGCGGTCGACCGCCGGGCCCCGTTCAGCGTCGTCCTTCCGCCGTCGCTCCTGAACGGCTCGCTCTCGACGATCGGCGCCCGCGTGCGGACGACGGACGGGCGCAGCGTCACGATGACGCGAACGGTTCCCGGCCCGAGCGTCCGCGAGTCGCGTCAGTCGAATTGTGACTACGTTGGCGCACAATGAACGCGCGCGCGGGCATACAGTGAGTTGCGTATGAACCTGTTCAGATCCCGAGTCCGTGTCCCAGAGCGGGATGCAGACGATCGCGGTCGACCGAAGCCGTCGGCCCGTCGCCGCGCTCGCGAACCGGAGCGAGGCCTGCGATGAAGGTCTTGCCCTCCTCCTTCGCGAAGAGCGCGAGCGCGAGATCGACGAGGCCTACTCGCAGCGCATACGAGAAGTACCCGGCAAGAGGACTGGATCGGCGAGACCGGCACGGCGCTGTTCGCCGCGTGGGTCGCAGCAGAAGAGGGCGGCGAGGAGCCGCTCTGAACCGAGGCGACATCCACGACGTCGAGATGTCCCGGCGGTCGCCATCCCGCGGTGATCGTCACCCGGAACCAGGCGATCTCGGTGCTTCGCAATGTGACCGTGGCCGGGATCACGAGCACGATCCGCGGGCTCCTGACGAGGTTCGCCGTCGGCACCGACGAGGGCCTAGCCCGCGAGTGCGTCGTGAGCTGCGACAACGCTGTTCGACGCTGCCGAAGTCGGAGCTCGGACGACATCGCGGCTCCTGGGACTCGACGCAGTGCACTCGCAGCGCGCTCGCAACGCGCTGCGTGTCGCCCTTCGGGCCTCGACTGACCATGACACGCGGATCCTCGCTGGGAGCCGTTCGCGACATCTGGCAGGCTGGCGGCGTGATCCTGCGCGAGCCGGCGCTGAAGCTCGACCCGCGCGTCCAGCGGCTCTGGATGGTCGAGTGGATCGGATTTTCCGCCCTCGCAGTCGCGGTGACCGTGGTCGTCGCCATGCCGCTCGCAGTCTCGGACGACGACGCGGCGGCGCTGGTCGTCGGCCTGATCGGCGGGCTCGTGGCGCTGGGGCTCGCCGTGCTCGCCGTCGTCCAGCCGCGGCTCGCGTACCGCCGGTTCGGCTACGAGGTGACCGAGCTCGGGCTCTACGTCGCCCGCGGGCGGCTGTGGCGCCGCTGGCAGGTCGTCCCGCACGCACGAGTCCAGACCGTGGACACGAAGCGCGGGCCGCTCGAGAGGTACTTCGGGCTCGTGTCCGTCGAGGTCACGACCGCAGCGGCCAAGGGTGGAACGGTCGTGCCCGGCCTCGCCGTCGAGGTCGCGGACGCGCTCGTCGAGGAGCTCGCCCGGCGCGCCGGGATCGAAGAGGGCACGTGACCCCGGCCGACGTCGTGCGCGCGCGCCTGCATCCGCTCGCGACCGTCGTCTTCGCGCGACGGCTGATCCGCGTGAGCGTCCTTCCGGTCGTCGTCGTCGCGCTCACGTGGCGACCGACGTTCGTCGTCCCGGGGCTTCTCGTCCTCATCGGGATCGGCGCCGCGATCGTCGTCCTCCAGTGGCGGCGGTTCACGTACCGGATCGAGGGCGGGCGCCTGATCATCGAGCGCGGCGTCCTCAGCCAGTCGACGCGGGTCGTGCCGCTCGACCGGATCCGCGGGGTCGAGCTCCAGGAACCGTGGCTGCATCGCCTGCTCGGCCTCGTCCGCGTCGACGTCGAGGCGGCCGCGGGCGGCTCCGAGAAGGCCGAGCTCTCGCTCGCCGCGGTCTCGGCGGCGGAGGGCGAGCGGCTGCGGCGAGCTCTGCTGGCGGGCACTCGGCCTGCCGAGACCGCGGAGGAGGAGTCTCCGCCGGAGCGCGTCCTGTACCGCGCGGGCCCGCGGATCCTCGCCGTCGGCGGGCTCACGAGCGGGCGCCACATCCTCGCGCCGCTCGCCGTCATCGGCGTGATCGCGAACTTCGCCGACGACCTGCCCGGCGAGTTCGTCGAGGACATCCTCGGGTCGGCTGCGGATCGCGCGCCCACGGACGCTCTCGCCATTGCGCTGCTGACGGTCGTCGCGGTGCTGCTCGTGGCGGCGATCGCCGCGGCGGGCTCGCTCCTCGCCGATTGGGACTTCGAGCTCGCCGACGACGGCGAGCGGCTCGTCGCGCGGCGCGGGCTGGTGACGAGACGCTCGGTCGTGATCGACCGTGCACGCGTGCGCGGGATCGATCTCCGCGACTCGCCTTTGCGACGCCCGTTCCACCTCGTCGGCGTGCACGCCGTCGCAGGCGGGATCGGCGGGAGGTCGGGCCGCGCGGTCCTCGCGCCGGTGATCTCGACGGAGTCGGCACGCGCGTTTCTCGACGAGCTCGACCCGGACACGCGTCTCGACGCTCCGCTCGAGCCGCACCCGGTCGCCGCGCGAACGCGGAGGCTCGTGCGCGCGACCGTGCTTCCCGTTGCGCTTGCCGCCGCTGCGCTCGCCCTCGGCTGGTACTGGGTTGCGGGCGGGCTGGTCGTGCTCGCGGCCGCGGGGATCCCGCTCGGACTCGACCGCTACCGCCAGCTCGGCCACGGCTTCGACGGCGGCCGCGTGACCGTCCGCGCAGGCTCGCTGATCCGCCGCTGGACGTCACTCGACCCGGCGGCAGTCGTCTCCTACACCGTGGAGCGCTCTCCGTTCCAGGCGCGCTCGAGCCTCTGCACCGTCCGCCTGCACCTCGGCCAGGGCGCCGGCACGCGCCGCGTCCTCGACTGCTCGGAAGAGCAGGCGGCGCGCCTGCTCGCACAGCTCGACGTCCCGCTGTTCGCCGCGTTCGTGCCTCGCGCTAGTCCCAGCCGCGCGACAGCCTGAACGCCGCGTTGATCAGCCCGACGTGCGAGTACGTCTGCGGGAAGTTGCCCGACTGCTCGAGGGTCTCCGGGAGGATGTCCTCCGAGTAGAGCCCGAGGCCGTTCGACAGGGACAGCAGCCGCTCGAAGAGCTCGCGCGCCTCCTCCGTCCGGCCGAGGAGCGCCAGCGCCTCGACGAGCCAGAACGAGCACACGGTGAACGCGGCCTCCATGTGGCCGAAGTCGTCCCGCGTCGCGTACCGGCGCAGCAGCGACCCGTCCACCGAGAGCGCAGAGCGGATCGCGTCGACGTGCGAGGCTGCCCGCGGGTCGTCGGCCTCGAGATAGCCGACGTGAACGGCCTGCAGGTTCACCGCGTCGAGCTGCGGCTCGCCGGCGACCTGGGTCAGTGCTCCGACCTCTTCGTTCCAGCACTGCGTCTCGAGAAGCTCGGCGGCCTGCTTCTCGATGCCGCGGGCGCGATCGGCGAGCTCGGGCGCGCCGAGCGCCTCCGCCACCTCGACCGCGCGCCGCGCCCCGGCCCAGTGCATGAGCACCGTGAAGGTGTGCAGCCGGGTTCGCTCCCGGAACTCCCACGGGCCCGCGTCCGGCTCGTCGATCCGTCCTTCGATCTGGGAGAGGAGGCCCGCCACGGTGTCGATCGCCGTCCCGGGCGGCACCGAGCCGACGAAGCGCATGTCGAGGAACAACCGTGAGATCGCGAGCACCATCTCGCCGTAGACGTCGTTCTGCACGTGCTCGAACGCCTGGTTGCCGACGCGCACCGGCTTCTCGCCGTTGAAGCCGGAGAGATGGTCGAGCTCCTGCTCGGGTGCGGACGGGCTCCCGTTCAGGCGGTAGGCGGGCTGGAGGGTGCCCTCCCGCTCCTCGGCGAGGTTGCGCAGGTACTCGAGGAAGCGCTCCATCTCCTCCGAGTGCCCGAGCCGCTCGAGCGCGTTCAGGGTGAAGTACGCGTCGCGCAGCCAGCAGTAGCGGTAGTCCCAGTTGCGCCCCGCCCCCGGGTACTCGGGGAGGCTCGTCGTCGTCGCAGCGAGCAGCGCGCCCGTGTCCTCGTACTGGTGGAGCTTGAGCGCGAGCGCGGAGCGGATGACCTCGGCCTGGTAGTCGCGCGGGACGCGCGTCCCCTTGACCCAGCGCCGCCAGTAGTCGAGCGTGCGCTCGAGGAAGCGTTCGGCGGTGTCCTCGAGCCCGGCCTCGAGCGGCTGCCCCCAGGTGAGGACGAGGTGGCGGTCGCGCTCGAGCAGGAACGGCCGCTCGTCCTCGATGTACGAAAGAGGAACATTCGTCGTGAGCCGGAGCGGCGCGGGGAAGCCGCGGTACTCGACGTGGTTGGACGCGGCCCACGTCGTCGGCTCGAGCAGGCCGTAGTCGTAGACCGGCCGGCAGCGCACGATCGCGCGCGGCTCGCCCGAGAGCGGCCGCACGACGCGGATCAGCATCGGCGGCTTGTAGTAGCGGTCGTAGAGGAGGAAGCGCGGCGCGAAATCGTAGACCTCGAAGCTGCTGCTCGCTCCGGAGAACACCGTGCGCAGGACGTTCGTGTTCTCGACATAGGCCTGGTGGACGTCCGGCGTGTCCACGCCCTCGATCGCGAACGCGCCGCCTTTCTCCCGGTCGAGCAGCGGGCCGAAGACGAAGCTCGCGTCCGGGCGGGGCCAGCACATCCACTCCACCGAGCCGTCGCGGACGAGCGCGCTGTACGCGCAGTTGCCGATGATGCCGAGGCCTCGGACCATGAGCGAAGCGTAGGTTGTATCCACCGGGAAGGCCCCGAGAAGGAGGAACTCTGGCTCAGAGCCCCGGACACCACTCGCTCGTCATCGCGAGCAACCGCCTGCCTGTGCGCTTCACGCTCGACGAGGAGCGCTTCGACGTCCGGCCCTCCGCGGGAGGGCTGGCGGCGGCTCTCGGCGCGGTGCGCGGAGACTCGGTCTGGATCGGCTGGCCGGGCACGGTCGTCCCGGAGCCGCTGCAGGCCGAGGCGACCAAGCGCCTCGCCAAGGACCGGCTCGTCCCCGTGTTCCTCACGGCCGAGGAGGAGCAGGACTTCTACGGGCGCGTCTGCAACGACTCGCTGTGGCCGCTCCTGCACTACTTCGGCGACCGGCTGCGCATCACTCCCGAGGCGTGGCAGCGCTACGTCAACGTGAACGAGCGCTTCGCGGACGCGATCCTCGAGCACTCGGGGCCGGACTCGCGCGTGTGGGTGCACGACTTCCACCTCATGCTCGTCCCCGCGATGCTGCGCCGCCGGGCGCCACGTCTCTCCGTCGGCTTCTTCCTGCACACGCCGTTCCCGTCGTCCGAGGTGTACCGGCTCCTGCCCGCGCGCGAGGAGGTGCTGCGCGGCCTGCTCGGCGCCGACTACGTCAGCTTCCACGTGGGCGACTACGCGCGTCACTTCCGCTCGTCGTGCCTGCGCATCCTCGGTCTCGACTCGGAGCCGGACTCGATCGAGGTCAGCGGCCGCAAGGTCGGGATCGGCGTCGATCCCATCGGCATCGACACGGCCGGCTTCTACGAGCTGCTCCGCGACCCGGAGACCGCTCGGCTGCTCGCGGAGCTCGACGAGCAGTACGCGGGACGCAAGCTCGTCCTCGGCGTGGAGCGGCTCGACTACACGAAGGGCATCCCGCAGAAGCTGCTCGCATTCGAGCGCCTGCTCGAGGGCGACCCGAGACGCGCGCGCACGACGACGATGCTCCAGGTCCTCGTGCCTTCGCGCCTGGAGAGCCCCGAGTACATCCAGCAGCGCGACGAGATCGAGCTCCTCATCGCGCGCATCAACGGGCGCTTCGGCCAGCCGGGCCAGACGCCGGTCGAGTACCTGCACCGGGACATCTCGAAGCAGGGCCTCGTCGCCCTCTACCGGCGGGCGGACGTGATGATGGTCACGCCGCTGCGCGACGGGATGAACCTCGTCGCGCACGAGTTCGTCCTCTGCCAGTCGGAGCCGGGGCTGCCCGGCCGCTGGCGCGGGTCGCTCTTGCTCTCGGAGCTCGCCGGCTCGGCACAGGTTCTTCCCGGCGCCACGCTGGTCAACCCGTGGAACGTCGACGGCGTCGTCGAGCGGCTCGGCGCCGCGCTCGAGCTCGACCTCCCGGAGCGGAGGCGACGGCTCGAGACGATGGTGAAGCGCGTGGAGGCGCTCGACAGCCGCAAGTGGGCCGACGGCTTCCTCACGCGGCTCGGTCGCTACTCGCGGCGCGACCGCCGCCGGAAGCCGCCTCCCGACGTCGAGGGCGAGGTGAAGGAGCGGCTGGTGCGGCGGTTCGTGCGCGCGCGCTCGCGGACGATCCTGCTCGACTACGACGGCACGCTGCGCGAGATCGAGGTGCATCCGGACCTCGCGATCCCGACCCGCGAGATCCGAACGCTCCTGCGCGAGCTGGCGGCGCTGCCGCGGACGGACGTCCACATCGTCAGCGGGCGACGCCGCCGGACTCTCGAGCAGTGGCTCGGGCAGCTCCCCGTCCACCTCTGCGCGGAGCACGGCTATCTCGCCCGCCCGCCGGGCGGCGAGTGGCGTCCTCTGCTCGATCTCGATCTCAGCTGGATGCGCCCGATCGAGCGGCTGCTGCGGAGAGTCGCCGCCGACGTTCCGGGCGCCCACGTGGAGCGGAAGTCGTGCAGCGTCGCGTGGCACTACCGCGAGGCCGAGCCGGAGTACGGCTCGTGGCGCGCGCACGAGCTCCTGAACGACCTCCCGCAGCATCTCGGGGGCGCGCCGGCCGAGGTGCTCCAGGGCCAGCGCGTGATCGAGGTGCGCGCGCGCGGCGTCGACAAGGGCGTGTACGTGCGGAGCGTCCTCCCGGACGGGAAGGAGCCGACCCAGTTCGTGATCGGGCTCGGCGACGACCGCACCGACCACGATCTCCTCGACGCGCTGCCGCAGGGCTCGATCGCCGGGCACGTCGGCGGGCTGCTCCCGAGCACGCGCTCGAACGGCGGCCCGCGCGACCACATCCACATCCTCGGTCCGAGCGAGGTGCGGACGCTTCTGCGCGAGCTGGCGGAGGCGGTCACGGCCGCCGAGACGGCGCGCGCCGCGTCTTAGGGCTACGCCGGGACCGCGGTGTGCCGCTGGAAGGCGGCGGCGTGGCCGCGGGCGTTCGCCTCGCGGAGCTCGTCCTCGTCGAGCGCGCCGATCCTGAGCAGCAGCTCGAACTCGTCCCGGAGGTGCGTCCGCATCATCTCCGGGCCGTCCGTCGCGATCGTGAACGCGACGCCGTGCTCGACGAAGCGCCTGACGGTCTCCCGCACGGCCTCCTCGTCGGGCAGCGCCTTCGTCAGGAGGTTCGAGGTCGGGCAGATCTCGAGCACGGTGCCGAGCTCGGTGAGCGCGCGCATCAGCTCGGGGTCGTCGGGCCGCGAGGATCCCGTGGCCGATCCGCTCCGGCCGCAGCGACTCGACGACCTCGGCGATCTCCTCGCGCCCCGTGTCGCCGCCCTCCTCGCCGACGTGGATCGTGACGCCGAGCCCCGCGTCGCGCGCGGTCTCGATGAGCGGTGCGAGCTGCGTGTAGTCGTAGCGCCCGCCTCCGGGTCGCGGCCCGGCGATGTCGACGCCGACCACGCCGCGCCCCGACCAGCGGATTGCCTTCTCGACGATGATCTCGTTCAGCCGCGGTCGAACGTGCGGTCCATCATCAGGATCAGCCCGGCGCGCACCTGCGGGTACTCGAGGCTCGCGAGGTCGAGCCCGCGGATCGCGGCGAGGATGATGTGGTCGAGGTCGCGCTCGCCTCCGCGGTTCCGCTTCATCGGGTTGAAGCGGAGCTCGAGCGTCGTGATGTGCTGCGAGCGGTAGGCGCCGCCGATGGCGCCGTGCACCGAACGCTCGACGGCGAGCGGCGAGGACTGGATCAGCTCCGTCCAGTGGTAGATGCGGTCGAGCTCGTCGAGCCCCGCGACGCCGTGCGGGTCGGAGACCGTGACGAGGGCGTCGAACTCCCAGAAGTCCTTGACGGGGAGCGCGATCCCCTGCTCGTGCGCGAGGCTCCAGAGGATGTCCGAGGCGACGGAGCCTCCGAGGTGGGTGTGGAGCTCGGCGAGACCTTCGTCGGTCACGTTCGCGCGAGTCTAGTGTGGGCGTCGTGAGTGTCAACCGCCTTGCCGTGGGCGCGACGAACCACTGCCTCACCGGCTGCGGCATCGGCGAGGTGCTCGGGATGGTGCTCGCGACGTGGTGGGGGTGGGGCGACGCGGCCTCGATCGCGCTTGCCGTCGCGCTCGCGTTCTTCTTCGGCTACCTGCTGACGCTCATCCCGCTGTTCCGCGCCGGGCACGGCGCTCGGGGCCGCTCTCGGGATCGCGTTCGTCGCGGACACGCTCTCGATCACGACGATGGAGATCGTCGACAACGCGGTGCTGCTCCTCTGGCCGGGCGCGATGGACGCGGGCCTCGGCGACCTGCTCTTCTGGGGCTCGCTCGCGATCGCGCTCGCCGTCGCGTGGGGGCCGACCTTTCTCGTGAACCGCGCCCTGATCGCCCGCGGCAAGGGCCACGCGGTCGCGCACGGGCACCACGCGCACTAGTCACGGATCGAGGACTTCCCGCGCACGGTGCCTCGCGAGTTCGCTGACGTCCACGGCTCCGGCTCGCTCGAGTCGTTCTGCGAACGAGGCGCAGAACGTAGCCGCGCTGCGGCTCCGGAAGCGTCGCGAGAGCAGGAACGGCGTCGGCGCTCAGGTCCTGGACGTACCCGACGTCCAGGTCTCCGGTGCGAGCCCAGCGATCGACGTTCCGCTGCGCGACTCGCCCGTCGGGGTTCGAGAGCGAGAAGACGACCAGCCCGACGCCGGCTCCCGCGAGCGCGATCCGCGGAAGCTGTCGCGCGGACGGCGCGAAGCGCGCCCGCGAGCAGGACGAGGACGAAGAGCCCGCCGACTCCCCACGAGATCGTCTCGGCGGCCAGCCGTAGGCGCGTCAGTCCGAACGCGTCCTCGTACAGCTCGAGCCGGTGCAAGCGCCGACGCGACGACGACGAGGGTGAGCACGCAGAGCGTGCCGAGCAACGCCCGGAGCAGCCGGCTCGAAGCCTCGGACGTGCGCGCGAGCCGGGTCGCCGCCGCGACGACGACGAGCGTGAGCAGCGCGGCCGCGATCAGCTGCCAGAAGCCCTGGCGCGCGTATTCGGCGTAGGTCAGCCCGGCTGTCTCCAGCACGTGATCGTGGCCGCCGAAGAGCACGGTCACCTGCACGCCGACGAAGGCGAGGAAGAGCAGGTTCAGGAGCACGAGCGGGATCGCCCACTCCGCGACGCCGAGCCGCGGCCCCGGAAGCGCAGGATCGGCGAACGCGCGTCCCGCTGCGAGCCCGAGCGCGAGCGCGCCGAGGAGGACGAGCGCGAAGGTGAGCGCCCGTCCGAGAAGGGTGGCCGCGGAGGGCAGCGGAGCGCCCTCGGCGAACGCCGCGAACGCGGCGTCCGCGCTCCAGAAGAGCACGCCGAACGGCAGCACGAGGACGACTCCGAAGGCGAGCCCTCGCGCCGCCAAGACCGAGCCTCGAGGAGCGCTGCGGCACGAGGTCCGGGAGCCCTTCGAGCGCACGGAACGGAGCCACGAGCGCGACGACCCGCGGGCCGGCGACGGCGACTGCGGCGAGCGCGCAGGCCGCGACGAGGTCGATCGCGAGCACCCAGCCCGCATCGAGCAGGGCGGGCATCGACGCGAGCACGAGCGCGAGCCCGCCGAAGAGCGCCATGTCGAGCGTGCGGGCCACGACGGCGACGGCCGCGGCGACGAGGATCGCGACGAGCGGGACGCCGACCCCGAGCGGCGCGTGCGGCAAGGCCACCGCCGCGAGCGCGGCGGCGGCCAGCGGCGAGAGCCCTCATCGCGGTAGCTCGACGACGATCCGGCAGCCGCGCTCGAGCGTCGGGTCGACGGCGATCGAGCCGCCGTGCAGGTCGACGATCCAGCGCGAGATCGCGAGCCCGAGGCCGCTGCCGCCGTCGTCCGCCGAGCGCGCGCGGTCGCTGCGGTAGAAGCGCTCGAACACCCGCTCGACCTCCGCGGCCGGGATCCCGGGGCCGGCGTCCTCCACCTCGAGCCGCGCGTAGCCGTCCCGCGAGCCGGCGCGCAGGATCACCTCGCCGCCGTCCGGGGAGTGGCGGATCGCGTTCGCGACGAGGTTCTCGAGCACCTGCCGCAGCCGTCGCCGGTCGACGTCGAGAGCCGGATCCGAGCGGTCGGCCTCGACCGACAGCGAGATGCGCCGCTCCGACGCACGGGCGCGCCACTCGTCCGCGACGCCTTCGAGCAGCTCGCCCGCGCTCACGCGCGAGCGCTCGAGCAGCACCGCTCCCGACTCGAGCTTCGAGAGATCGAGCAGCTGCGCGACGAGATCCCCGAGCCGCTCGACCTGAACGAGGAGATCCTCGAGCACGTCGCGGTCCGCGGCCTCCACGCCGTCGACGAGGTTCTCGAGCCTCGCCTGGAGCGCGCCGATCGGCGTCCGCAGCTCGTGCGACGCGTTCGCGACGAGATCGCGGCGGACCCGGTCGACCTGCTCGAGCTCGGCGGCCATCGAGTTGAACGCGCGCGCCAGCTCGCCGACCTCGTCGCGCGAGGTCGCGATGACGCGCCGGCTGTAGTCGCCGCGCGCCATCGCCGAGGCGGCCGCGGCCATCTGGCGCAGCGGAAACGTCATGCCGTGCGCGAGCAGCTGCACCAGCGCGAGCGCGAGCGCGGCGGCGACGATCCCGGTCAGCAGCGCCGGGACGCCGAGCTCTCCGCCGACCATGACGACGATCACCGTCACCGCCACCGCGGCGACGATCACGACTCCGAGCTTCAGCTTGATCGAGCCGAGGAAGTCGAGCGGTCTCCCCTCGGTTCCGAGGCCGAAGGAGTGACGCCGCGCTTCGCGCGGCATCACGCTCCTCCTAGGCCGTTGGTGTCGAGCGAGTACCCGATGCCGTGCACGGTCCGGATCGCGCCGTTCCCGAGCTTGCGCCGGATGCCCCGCACGTGCGAGTCGACCGTGCGCTCGCCGGAGCCGATGCGATAGCCCCAGACCTCCTCGAGCAGGCGGCGCCGGCCGTAGACGACGTGCGGGGTCTGGGCGAGCCGGTACAGGAGCGCGAACTCGGTCGGAGTGAGGTGCACCTCGCGGCCGTCGTGGCTGACGTGCCGGGTCGAGGGATCGATGACGAGCGACCCGAGCCGGATGCGGTCGCCCGTGAGCGCGGACACGCGATCCGCCCGGCGGAGGAGCGCGCGGATCCGCGCGACGAGCTCGCGCGGGCTGAACGGCTTCGTCAGGTAGTCGTCCGCGCCGACGCCGAGCCCGACCTCGAGGTCGGTCTCCGAGTCCTTCGCCGTGAGCATGAGCACCGGAACCTGGCGATCCCGCTGGATGCGGCGGCACACCTCGAGGCCGTCGAGACCGGGCAGCATCAGGTCGAGCACGACGAGATCCGGCCGGAGCCGCTGACACAACGCGACGCCGTCGAGACCGTCGCCGGCGACCTCGACGTCGTAGCCCTCGGCCCGCAAGCGGGCGGCCACCGCGGCCGCGATCGTCGGCTCGTCCTCGATCACCGCAATCCGCTCGCGCACGTGCCTCAGCTTACGGACGGCGCGTCGAGAGCTCGTGCGGGAGTTGTGGAGATGCCGTGCAGGCCGGCGTTGTTTTCACCCGGAGCCTGCCGGGTAGCCGCCCGGCGAAAGGGCATCGATTCCACAGAAGGAGGCAAGTCGCATGGCCACCATCCAGGAAGACGTCGTGGTCGAGGCACCGCTCGACATGGTGTACGGCCAGTGGACGCAGTTCGAGGAGTTCCCCCGCTTCATGAAGAACGTCAAGGAGGTCCGGCAGATCGACGACAAGCGGCTGTTCTGGCGAGCCGAGATCGGCGGCCGGGAGCACAGCTGGGAGGCCCAGATCATCCGGCAGGTGCCGAACCAGGTCGTGTCGTGGACCTCGACCGAGGGCTTCCCGAGCGCGGGTGAGGTCACGTTCGAGCCGGAGGGCTCGGGCGAGAAGACCCGCATGCACGTCGAGATGGACTACGAGCCCGAGGGGCTCGCCGAGAAGCTCGGCAGCGCCCTCAAGATCGACGAGGCCCACGTCCACGCCGACCTCGAGCGGTTCAAGGAGCTCGTCGAGGACCGGGTCGTCCCGACCGGCGAGTGGGAGGGCCGCATCGAAGGCGGCCGCGTCGTCGAGGGCGACCGCTAGCTCGTCCCCGAGAACTCGAGAACCCGACGAAAGGAGAACGACGTGGGACAGATGACCACGCCCAAGGAGCTCTTCGTACACGAGCTCCAAGACGTGTACTACGCCGAGAAGACCATCGAGCGCATGCTCCCGACGCTCGCGCGCGAGGCGACGAGCCGGGAGCTGACGAAAGCGTTCGAGCACCATCTCAAGGAGACGCGTTCGCAGATCTCCAACCTCGAGAAGGTCTTCTCGGAGATCGGCAAGAGCGCCCGCGGCGAGGAGTGCCCGGGCATCGAGGGCATCAAGCGGGAGCACGACAAGTTCATGCGCGAGGAGACCGCCGACAAGGCGATCCTCGACATGTTCCTGACCGGCGCCGCCGCCCGCACCGAGCACTACGAGATCGCGGCCTACACGGGCCTGATCTCGAAGGCGAAGACGCTCGGCGAGAAGCGGGCGGCCGAGCTCCTCGACCAGAACCTCAAGCAGGAGAAGGAAGCGCTCAAGAAGGTCGAGTCGATCTCGAAGCAGCTGCTCCGCGAGTCGAAGCCGAACGGCTCGACCCGCCGGAGGCACGAGCCGGCGCGCGACGCCGAACGGGTCGACGCGGCGTTCCGCGTCCACCCGGAAAGCCACGGCGAGCCGCCGCAGCTCGAGGTAGCCGACCGAGGGAGAGGAGACAGCCGCGCGCGGGAGGCCGAGACCGGCCTCCCGGCGCGGCATCAGACCTGGCGGGCGGGCGCGCGCGGGTCCGGGAGCGGCGTCAGGACCGGCTCGATCTGGGCGCGCAGGTGCTCGAAGGCGGGCGGGAGCACGAGCTTCTCGCCGAGGTGCTCCGGGATCCTCGTCCACCGCGAACCCGGGGCCGAGCGTCGCGATCTCGAAGAGGACGCCGCTCGGCTCGCGGAAGTAGACCGAGCGGAACCAGAAGCGGTCGATGACCGGAGTGGGGCGGAAACCGGCCGCGGCCACGCGCTCGCGCCACGCTCGTGGTCGTCCATCGTCGAGGCCCACGCGACGTGGTGCACCGTTCCCGCGCCGCCGACGCCGCGCTCGGTGGGCGGCTCGTCGTAGGCGTAGAGGCCGCCGCGGGTCGCGCCGCGCGCCTCCCAGGCGTCGCCACGAGGCTCGAACTGGAGCGTGCTCTCGAGGAGATCGCGGCTGGCCTCGGGGCGCGACGAGTACGCGCGGACCCCGTCGAAGCCCTGGAGCGCGAGCTCCGCGGGGATCTCGGGATGCTCGGCGACGAGCGGCTCGTCCGCGACCGCCGAGACCACGAGGCGGTGCCGCAGGCCCTCCGGATCCTCGAATGTCAGCCCTCCGTCGTCGCGCGTGCCGGCGGAGCTCTCGTCGGCCAGGCGCCGCTCCCAGAAGTCGACCGCGTCGCCCGATCCGACCCGCCACGCGATCGTGTGGATCATCCCGTCGCCTGCGCGCCCGCGGCCGACTCCGGGATACTCGAAGAACGTGATGTCGCTCCCCGGGGTCCCCTGCTCGTCCGCGTAGAAGAGGTGGTAGACGGTCGGGTCGTCCTGGTTGACGGTCTTCTTCACCAGCCGGAGCCCGAGGACGCGCGTGTAGAAGTCGACGTTGCGCGGCGCGTCGCCGGTGATGCAGGTGACGTGGTGGACGCCGTCGAGGCCCATGATTTCGCAGGCTAACCGCAGGTCGTTAGTCTGCGCGTGGTGAAGATCGGGATCGTCGTCCCGTTCTCCTGGTCGTTCTGGGGCGCGGTCGTGGAGCACGCGGAGTCGCAGGCCGCCGCACTGGAGACGCTCGGACACGAGGTCCGCCTGATCATGGGCAACGACCCGCCCGGGCAGTTCACCCGTGCCCTCCACCCGCGGGTCGGGCGGCACGACAACCCGCCGCCGAACGTCATCCCCGTCGGCCGCTCGGTGATCGTGCCCGCGAACGGCTCGCTCCCGAACCTCGTGCTCTCGCCGCGCGCGTACTTCCGCATCCACCGGGCGCTCGAGCGGGAGCGCTTCGACGTGCTGCACCTGCACGAGCCGATGTCGCCTGTGATCTGCACCGCGGTCCTCGTGATGGCGAGGACGCCGCTCGTCGCCACCTTCCACGCCTCGGGCGAGCTCGGGTGGATGCGGTACGGCACGCCGGTGTGGGGCTTCCTGGTCGACCGGGTCGACCACCGGATCGCGGTCTCCGAGCGCGCGCGCGAGTCGCAGCAGCGCTGGCTGCCGGGCGAGTACGAGGTCCTTCCGAACGGGATCCTCGTGCCGGAGGAGGCGCCGGCCGGCGGGCGCGAGCACCGGATCGTCTTCGCCGGGCGCCACGAGCAGCGCAAGGGGCTCCAGGTCGCGCTGCGCGCGTGGCCCGAGATCCGGCGCCGGACCGGGCTCCGGCTCACCGTCGCGGGCGCCGATCCGCTCGCGGTCCGGCTCCTCCTGACGCGGCTCGGCGTCTCGGACGACGGCATCGACATCGTCGGCTTCCTGAGCCAGGAGGAGCTGACCGAGACCCTGCTCGGCGCGAAGGCGATGGTTGCGCCCTCGCTCGGGCAGGAGAGCTTCGGCATGGTGCTGACGCGGGCCTTCGCGTGCGCGCTGCCCGTGGTCGCGTCCGACATTCCCGGCTACCGGGAGGTACTGGACGAGAGCGCGTCGGTCGCGGTGCCGCCCGGCGACGTCGCAGCGCTGACCGATGCCGTCTGCGCCCTCGTCGACGACGAAGAGCGGCGCGCCCGGCTCGGCGAGGCCGCGCGCGCGATCGCCGTCGAGCGCTACTCCTGGCCGAAGATCGCGCGCCGGCTCGAGCAGATCTACGAGCGCGTGACGTCTCCCGAAGTCGGCAAGGTGGCTGCGTGACGGCGCTCCGGGTCGCGTGGAAGAGCCCCTGGCTGCAGGCCGGCTTCTTCGTCCTGCTCGTGCTGCTCGCGCTGACCGTCCTCTGGTGGCGCGGGCCCGACTGGGGAGCGGTCCTGGACGCGTTCCGCTTCGTCGTCTGGAGCTGGATCCTGCTCGCGCTCGCGCTGAACGTCGTCTCGACGCTGTTCCGCGCGCTCTCGTGGCGGATGACGATCGGGCAGGCGCTTCCGCCCGAGCACCAGCCCAAGGCGATCCACGTGTTCTCGGCGTTCGGCGTGGGCCTGTTCGCCAACGCCGTCGTGCCGGGGAGGCTCGGCGAGCTCGCGCGCGTCGCGACGCTGCGCCGGCATCTTCCGGACGCGCCGCACGGGACGAGCGCCACGCTCGTCGGGACCGTCTTCGCGCACCGCCTGTTCGACCTCGTGCCGGCGACGATCCTCGTCGTCTGGGTGCTCCTCACCGCCGAGGTGCCGCACTGGGCGGTCGTCGCGCTGATGATCGTCGCGGCGGTCGGGCTCGCGCTGTTCACGATCGCGTGGATGAGCGCGAGGCGCCACCACCGGCCGGTCATGGGCGAGGGCGTCGGCTCCGTGCGCCATCTCGTGACGATGGCGCGGCAGGGCCTGTCCGTCCTGAAGGCGCCGCTGCCGCTCGCCGGCGCGATTCTCCTCCAGTGCCTCGGCTGGCTCGTTGCAGCTCCTCGCCGTCTACGTGGCGATGCAGGCCTTCGGGATCGACGCGCCGCTGCCCGCCGCCGGGCTCGTCCTCGTGCTCATGAACATCGCGACGATCGTCCCGCTGTGGCCCGGCAACGTCGGTCTCGTCCAGGCCGCGGTCGCGGTGCCGCTCCGGAACTACGGCGTCCCGTACGCGACCGGCTTCGCGTACGGCCTCGCCCTCCAGGCGCTCGAGATGGCATGCGGGGTCGGGCTCGGCCTCCTCGCGCTCGCCCGCGAGGGGATCTCGGTCGCGGTGCTGCGGCGGATGCGAGGACGACGAGGAGGACGACGACCCCGAGACCGTGGTCGACGAGGTCGACGAGCTGATCGAGGACCTGGAGTCCGAATCCGCCCGTGAGGGCGCTCCTCTCTCCCGCTAGCCTCAAGGGCGTTCTCGGCGCCGCAGCGGCCGCGCGAGCTCTGGGAGAAGGGCTGCGCAGCGCGGGCGCGGAGGCGGACGAGCTCCCGGTCGCGGACGGGGGCGAGGGCACGGCCGAGGTGCTCGCCGCGGCTCTCGGCGGCGAGTGGCGCACGGCGCAAGTCTCGGATCCGCTCGGGAGGCCGGTCGCTGCTCGGTGGCTGCTGCTGCCGGATGGAACGCGCGGTGGTCGAGGCGGCCGCGGCCATCGGGCTGCCGCTGCTCGCGTCCGGGGAGCGTGACCCGTTGCGGGCGTCGAGCCGTGGGCTCGGCGAGCTTGTCGCCGCGGCGCTGGAGGACGACGTGTCGTCGCTCGTGGTCGCGCTCGGGGGCTCGGCCACGGTCGACGGCGGCGCCGGGCTGCTCGAGGTCGTCGACGAGCTGCCCGTGCCGACGCTCGTCCTCTGCGACGTGCGGACGAAGCTCGCCGACGCGGCCCGGCTGTTCGGGCCGCAGAAGGGCGCCTCGCCGGCGGACGTCGCCGTCCTCGAGGCGCGGCTCGCGGCGATCGAGGAGCTGCGGCCATACGCCGCGCTGCCGGGCTCCGGCGCCGCCGGCGGTCTCGGCGCCGCGCTCGCGGCGCGCGGCGGGAAGCTCGTCGAGGGCGCCGCAACCGTGCTCGACCTCGTCGGCTTCGACGCGCGGCTGGCCGGGTGCGATCTCGTGGTCACGGGCGAGGGTGCGGTCGACGAGACGACCCACGAGGGCAAGGCGCCGGGCGAGGTCGCGAGACGGGCGAGCGCGGCCGGAGTCCGCTGCGTCGTCTTCGGCGGTCGCGTTCTCGTCGACGTCGAGGGCGCGGAGACGGTTGCGCTGTCGGGCGACCCCGCGACGCGCGGAGGCCGACCTCGTGGAGCTCGGGCGGCGGCTCGCTTCGGGCTAGCGGTTCTCGGCGGCCTCGAGGCGGTCCGCCATCGCCTCGAGCAGCTTCCACGCGACCGCGGGACGCGACTCGACGAACGGGCGGAAGACGAAGACGGGCAGCCCGAATGTCTTGAGGTCGCTCGTGGCTCGCACCGTCGCGGTGCGCGGACGGCGGTCGATGAGGGCGATCTCGCCGAAGTGGTCGCCCGCGCCGAGCTTGCCCACCTCCTCGCCCTGCACCTCGACGGCCGCCTCGCCGCTCTCGACGACGAAGAACATGAGCCCGCCCTCTCCTTCGAGGGCGATCGAATCGCCGGCTTGGAAGCGCCGTTCGTTGAACTCGTCCGCGAGGCTGTCGAGCTCGTTGTCGTCGAGCGCCGAGAACAGCGGGACGTTGCGCAGAAGCTCAGGTGTCGGCTTGGCCATGGGCCGATTCATACACCACCGGCACACGTGTTGTCACGTGCGCTCGGAAGGCGAGAGCTGCTCGATCCGCAGCTCCGCGGCCTCGAGGCGCGCGACGCACGCGCGGTAGAGCTCCTCGCCGGCGCGGTAGAGCGCGATCGCGTCGTCGACTCCGACGTCGCCCCGCTCCAGCCTCGCGACGACGTCCTCGAGCTCTTTCTGGAGCTCTCTCGAAGGACTCTCGCCCTCGCCTCGGTCCGCCGACCCGGGCGCACGTCCTCCGGCACGCCTCGCGCGCCGAGCTCACCGGAGGCGAGCTCGATGTCGAGCATGTCGCCCGCGCTGACCGCCGAGGCTTCGCGGAGCGCTTCGCCACCCGCGCGGACGACCGCGTACCCGCGCGCGAGCGTCGCGAGCGGGGAGAGCGCCTGCAGCCGCGCGCCGGAGTGGTCGAGCGCCGAGCGGCGGCGCTCGAGCAGGAGTCGCGGCGCGCGGTGGAGCCGGTCTCCGAGCCGCCCGAGCTGCGTCGCGTCGCGCTCGAGCAGCGAGCGGACGGCGTTACCGAGGCGCCGCCGCGTCGTCTCGAGCGCGACACGGAGCTCCTGCTCGTCCGGAACGACGAGCGCGCCGGCGGCCGTCGGCGTCGCGGCGCGCGCGTCCGCGGCGAGGTCGCAGAGCGGCGTGTCCTGCTCGTGGCCGACCGCCGAGACGACCGGCACCGGCGAGGCGGCCACCGCGCGCACGACCGGCTCGGTGCTGAAGGGAAGGAGATCCTCGAAGCTCCCGCCGCCGCGCGCGAGGACGATGACGTCGACCTCGGGGTGAGCTCCGACCCTGCGGAGCGCGGTCACGATCGCCTCCACGGCGCCGCTGCCCTGCACGCGCGTCTCGCAGACGACGACCTTCGCGGCGGGAAAGCGACGGCCGATCGTGGTGACGAGATCCCCGCGCGCCGCGGCCCCGGCGCCCGTGACGATCCCGACCGCGCGCGGCACGCGCGGCAGGCGGCGCTTGCGTCCGGGTGCGAACAGCCCCTCCGCGGCGAGTCGGCGCTTGCGCTCCTCGAGCGCCACGAGGTGCCCGCCGACGCCGAGCCGCTCGAGCGTCGTCGCGCGCAGCCCGAGCTCGCCCTTCAGCTCGTAGAGCTCGGCGCGGCCGGCGGCGTGCACCGTCTCGCCCTCCCGCAGACCGAGCTCGAGGCGGTCGAACGTTCCTCGCGGGATGGTGACCTTCAGCGTCGCGCCGGTCTTCGGGTCCTTCAGCGTGAGGAACACGTTCGCCCACGCCTCGCTCCGGCGCAGCTCGGTGATCTCGCCCTCGACCCACACCGTCGGCAGCCGCCCGAGGAAGCGGGACACGCCGCGGTTGAACGCGGACACGGTGTAGACCTTGCGGTCGCCGTAGAGGACGGGCTCGACCTTCACGCCCGGAGGGTAACCGCCGTTAGAGCAGGATTTCGGCGGCGGTCGTGTGGTCGCAACCCTGCTTGACGAGCTCGCACGCGTCGTGGAGATCGACCTCGCTCCCGGCGAGGCGCTCGGCGAGATGCACCGGGAAGCCGGCCTCGAGCAGAACGTGCAAGCGCCAGCTCTCCACCTTCGCGGGCTCGTTCTCGTTCCACAGGGGTGCTTGGGTCGTCTCGGCCATGAGCGGTGTTTCGGTGTCCTAGAGACGTTCCCTGCGCGAGGAAGTTGGAATCGTGCGGATCGCTACTAGACGTTCGCGCGGGCCGCTTCGTACCGTCGCGCGAGCTCGACGATCCGGTCGTCCAGGCGCTGCGAGGCCGCGTCGGCGGCCTGCTGCAGCTGATCCGCGATCAGGCCGTCCGCGCGGCGGAGGAAGGTCTCGGTCGTGCGGTCGAGCTCCTCGCGCAGGCGGACCGCGGCCTCCTCCCGGATCGCCTTCATGCGGTTCTCGAACTCGAGCGCGCCCGCCGCGCTCAGGCGCTCGACTTCGCGCGCGGTCTCGCGCTCGAGCTCGGCCACCTGCCGGCGCTCGAGCTCGGCGAACGCGACCTCGATCCGGTCGCGCGCCTCGCTCTCGGCGCGGTCGACCTGCTCCGCGACGGCGTGCTCGTGCTGGCGCAGGCGCTCCATGACGTCGTCGATCGCGCGGCGGCGGTCTTCGGCCTGGACCTGGAGCTCGTCCAGTGCCTGCGCGAGGGCATCCTTCGCCGTCTCCTCGAGCTCGTCGCGCAGCCGGGCGGCGGCCGCGCGCTGCTGGTCGACCGTCGTCCCGAGCTCCATCGACTCGGACTCGATCCTGGCCTCGACCTTCGCGATCTGCTGCCGCTGGCGCTGCTCGAGCGTCGCGACCTCGCCTTCGAGCGCGCGCTGCGCCCGTTCGAGGTCGGCCTCCCATGCGCGCAGCCGCTCCTCCGCGCGGCGCTCGACCGCCGCGACCATCTCGGCGAGCCGGTCCGAGAGCTCGCGCTCGCGCACGGTGAGCTCCCCGCGCCGCTGGTCCGAGAGCCGCCGCTCCTCCATCGCGAAGGTCGACTGCGAGTCCGCGTGCGCGCGCGAGATCGCGACGCGAAGCTGCTCGATCTGCGCCGCGGTCTCCTCCTCGGCGGCGGCTCGCACCGACCGCCGCGCCTCGGACACGAGCTCGTCCGTGCGGGACACGCGCGCCCGCGTGCGCCGGAGCGAGCGCCAGAGGACGGCCGCGAGCACGAGCGCCGCGACGAGGGCGCCGAGCAGGATCCAGGCGATCAGCGGCATCGGCTCATCTAGAGGCTGATCCGCGACGCGACGAGGGCGGCCGCGAGCAGGATGGTCGTGGCGGCGAGCAGCCGCAGCCCGAGCTCGGCGGGTGCGATCAGGCGCGCCGCGTCGAGCGTCTCCCGGCTCCCGTCGGCGAGCTCGAGCTCGCCCTTCGACGGAGGCCACCCGCCGTCGCACGAAGCGGACGTGGTTCGAGAGCGCGCGCTGGGCGAGGGACAGGAGGACGCCGAACGCGGCGGCGAGCACGGCCGCGATGCTCAGCTCCCCGGAGACCGCCGCATAGCCGCAGAGGACCGGGAAGCCTCCCCAGGCGAGCCCGAACCAGAGGTCGGAGTGGAACCGGCCGCCGGCGAGCTCGAGGTTGTACGCGACGACGAGGAAGACGCCCACCGGCACGAGCAGCGCGAGCCAGGGGCGGAAGGCGAGAGCGCCGGCGAGCCCGATCGCGCACGCTGCCGCGATCGAGACGACGGCGAGCGCGACGAGCACGCGGTCGGGGATCCTCGTCCGCAGAGGCCGGCCGCGGAGCTCGTCGAGCGCGTGCGCGCCGATGCCCACGGCGAGCGCGAACGCCGCCACGGCGGCGCCGAGCCGCCCCCAGGCGACCGCCGGCGCGATGCAGCCGCCGATGACGACGTACGAGAGATGCCAGGCGGTGTACGGCGGGTGCAGGAGCGTGACGTAGTCGCGCCACGCGCCGGGCGCGAGCGCATAGAACGCGGGCCGCGCCGACGGGCCTGTCTCGGCCTTCACTCCCGCGTCCCCCAGATGACGACGGCGCCGCCGAGGCTCAGTCGTCTCACCTCGATCCCGCGAATCCCCGCCGCCCGCCACAGCTCGAGCTGGCGCTCGAGCGGGTAGCGCCGCCAGAAGTCCCGGATCGAGCCGCCGAGGAAGCTCCCCACCTCGCCCCAGCCGTTCCGGAGCGCGGCGCCGGCGAGGGGCAGCACCGCGCCGACGTAGAGCTCCCACGGCGGTCGCGCGAGCCCCTCGGGAACGCCGAACTCGAGCGAGGCGACGACTCCTCCGGGACGGACGACGCGGGCGAGCTCGACGAGGGTCGCACCGGGATCGTCCACGTAGCGGAGGAGGTAGGTGAACGTGAGGTGGTCGAAGGTCGCGTCGGGGAAGGGGAGCGTTTCGGCCGACGCTTCCACGAGGTCCGCGCGCCCGTCGAGCCGAGCTCGCGCGACGGCGAGCATCTCGGGGCTCTGGTCGAGCGCGGTCACGCGGAAGCCGCGCCCGAGGAGCTCGGCCGCGACGAGACCGGTTCCCGAGGCGACGTCGAGCACGTGCCCGCGGTCGCGCGGCAGGCGTCTCACGAGGAAGCGGCGCCAGAGCGGGTCCTGGCCGAGCGAGAGGACGGCGCCCACGCGGTCGTAGGTCGGCCCGAGCGGGGCGAACAGCTCTCGCGCCTGGGCGGTGCGCGCCGACATCGCCCTATTGTGGCCTCGTGGACCTCGCGGCCGAGCTCGAGCGCGTCGCCGGCCTCGCGACTGAGACGGGCGGCGCGGACGGCGACGTCGTCTCCGGCGTCATCCCGACCGAGCCGGCGCCGGGCCGCCGCGTCTTCCTGTGCGCGTTCGACGGCGCGGACGGGCTCCGCAGCTGGCTCGGCGTGCGCGAGGACGGGTCTCCGGTGGAGAGCCGGACGGAGCTGCGCGAGGCGGTCTCGATCGCCGCGCTCTGCGAGGTGGCGGCGGATGCGGCCGGGGGCGGCGACCTCGACGCCTTGATCGCGAGCCTCGAGGAGCTGAGACGCACCGAGGCGCCGGAGGGGATCGAGGCCGCGGAGGAGGCCGCCCGCGCGCTCCGCGCGGTGCTCGGCGCGCCTCCGCAGGTCGCGTCGCCGGCGCGGCTCGACGAGATCGGCGCGGCGACCCGGCAGCTCGAGCGCGAGCTGGATCCGACCGGCGCGTCGCCGTTCACCGCCGCGATGAAGTCGGCGCAGGGCGCGGTCTCGGAGCTCCAGCGCGAGATCGAGGCCGGGTACCGGCTGCCGCTCGTCTAGCCTAGACGCTCGGCAGGGCATGGAGAGCGGAGGAGGCGGCTTCTTCCCGTTCGGCGGCGGCGATCCGGAGGATCTCCTCGGGGCGCTGCGCGAGTTCGCCGAGAAGCAGGCCGAGTCGGTCCAGGACGCGCAGCGCGAGCAGTACGCGACGCTGACGCTGAACACCGCCGTCGAGCTGACGGCGGCCGCCCTGGGGCGGATCCAGGTCGAGGGCTCGTCGGACGCGCAGGCGATCGCGCTCCGCGACGCGATGCGCGTGCTCTTCCCGGAAGCGGTCGCGCTCGTCTCCGCCGCCCGCCAGGGCTTCATGGCGCCAGTAACGGGCGGCGCGTGAGCGAGGGCTGGAGACCGGACTCGTACCTCGACGAGATCCGCGCCGAGGTCCCGCGGTACGACGAGCTCCAGGATCGCGCCGCGGAGGCGACACGGGGCGCGCAGGTCCGCGACGCGCTCGAGCTCGGGGTCGGAACGGGGGAGACCGCGAGGCGTGTCCTCGAGCTCCATCCGGCGGCCAGGCTCGTGGGCATCGACGGGAGCGAGGAGATGCTGTCGGCTGCGCGCGCGGCGCTTCCCGCTGACCGCGTGGAGCTGAAGCTCGCGCGGCTCGAGGACCCGCTGCCGGCCGGACCGTTCGACCTCGTCTTCTCCGTGCTCGCGGTGCACCACCTGCGCGGCGACGGCAAGGCCGAGCTGTTCGAGCGCGTCGCGGCGGCGCTCCGCCCGCGCGGCCGCTTCGTCCTCGCCGACGTCGTCGTCCCGGCGCGGCCCGAGGACGCCGTCGTCCCGATCGAGGAAGGCTTCGACTTCCCGGACCCGCTCCCCGAGCAGCTGGCCTGGCTCAGCGAAGCCGGCTTCTCCGCGACCGTCGTCTGGAGCTGGAAGGATCTCGCGGTCGTGCGCGCCGAGCTTCAGTCCCCGTGAAGGGCGCGCTGTTCTATGCGGTGGCCTTCGTGGTTGCGCCGGTCCTGGGAGCCCTCGCCGGCGTCGCGGTGGGCACGCAGACCTCCGACGACTCGGTCTGGACGGTCCTGGTCTGGACGCTTCTGCTCGGCTTGCCGCCGGCGGTGACGGCCTTCTTCGGCTGGGTGCTTCGCCGAGGGGCCTCGAGATCGTCGTTTTCGCGCTGCTCTCGAGCGTGTTCGCGTTCGTCGTCGTGGCGCTGTTCTTCTGGTATCTGCTCGCCGTCAACTTCAGCTGAGGGGCTGGAGAGCGGCGAGTAGAGACCAGCCGCCGTCGATGACGAGCGTCTGACCGCGGATCATCTCGGCCTCCGGCGAGCAGAGGAACGTGACGCATCCGGCCACGTCCTCGGGGGACACGATGCGGCCGGCGGGGTTCGCGCGGCCCATCTCCAGCATCGCCTCCTTGTTCGGGAAGTGCTCGAGCGCGCCCGTCTCGACGACGCCCGCGGAGACGGCGTTCACGCGGATCCCGCGGGGCGCGAGCTCGACCGCGAGGTAGCGCACGAGCGCCTCCAGCGCGGCCTTCGAGGCGCCGACGAGCGTGTAGTTCTCGAGGACGCGCGTCGAGCCGAGGCTCGAGATGCCGACGATCGAGGCGCCGGCGGGCATCGCGGGCGCGGCGGCGCGGGTCAGGGAGAGGAGCGCGCGCGCGTTCGCGGAGAGCGTCCAGTCCCAGTGCTTGTCGTCGGTCTCGAGCGCGGGGCGGATCACGCCGGTCGCGGCCGCGTGCACGAGCACGTCGAGCGGGCCGAGCGCGGCGACCTCGTCGGCGATTCGCTGCGAGGCGACGTTCCCGCGGACGAGCGTCGGCTTCTGCGCCGAGCTCGCGGAGCTCGGCCGCGGTCTCCTCGGCCGCCGAGTCGCCGCGCATGTACCCGATCGCGACGCGCCGCGCTCCGAGCGTGGCGAAGCGCAGCGCGATCGCCTTCCCGATCCCGCGCGATCCGCCCGTCACGAGGACGGAGGCGCCGTCGAAGCTCATCTCTGCGGGTCGGAGACGGGCGCCGACGAGGGAATCGTGTCCCAGCCGATCCGGCTGCGCGGCTCGGGCGCGCTGTCGGCGGCGAGCGACGAGGCGCTGCCGAGGCGGTCGAGGAGCTCCATCTTCTCCTCGCCGTACTTCCGAACGGGATGATCAGGCGGGAGATCGGCGACCAGCTCGCGCACGCGAGCCCGGAGCTGGTACGTGAAGTGCGGCGTCGCCGGCCCGACGAGCGCGTCGATGTCCTCCCGGGTCGGCTCGGCCATGCCGTCAGCCTAACTGGGGAGAAGACGGCACGATCTCGGCACACGCACAGGGTCAGACGCTCGACTCACGCTTCCGACACGTCTTGGCTTGCTCACTGGCCCCGGGATGTCGCTGTGTCTCTCTCGGGCATGTCCGAAAGAGCCGACCAAAGTGGAGAGATCAGCACGCTCTTGGCGCACGTCCAGGGTCAGACCCTGGGCGTTCGAACCGTCCGGTGCGGACACGTCGGGGCGATAGCGTCCGCGCGATGCGCAGGCCCTCGACCGTCGAGCTGATGCTGCTCACGACGGTCCTGCTGTGGGCGCTCAACCTCAGCGTCACGAAGTACATCCTCACGCACGGCTTCGCGCCGCTCCCGTACGCGAGCGTGCGCTACGGGCTCGCGGCCGCGATCTTCGTCACCCTGACCCTCGTCGTCGAGCGCACCCTGCGGGTCGGGCGGCGCCACCTGCCGGTCGTCGCGCTCGCCGCCGGGTGCCTCTGGCTGAACCAGCTCTCGTTCGTCTTCGCGCTGAACGAGACGACGGCGTCGACGATCGGGCTCCTCCTCGGCGCGATCCCGATCTTCGCGGCGCTCTTCGGGCTCGTCCTCGGCACCGAGCGGCCGACCGGGCGCTTCCTCGTCGCCGCGGCGATCTCGTTCGTCGGAGTCGCGCCTCGTCGCGCTCGGCTCGGGCGGCGAGGTCTCCGGGAGCCGGCTCGGGATCCTGCTCGGGCTCGCGACCGGAGCGACCTGGGCCGCGTACTCGGTCATCGTCGCGCCGCTGATGGCGACGTACTCGCCGTCGCGCGTGAGCGCGCTCGTGATCCCCGCAGCCTGGGTCGCGCTCACGCTGACCGGCCTCGCAGGAGACCTCGGAGCAGGACTGGTCGGTCGGCTGGGAGATCTGGGTGCTCCTCGTGTTCGCGACGCTCGGGCCGCTCGTGCTCACGAACGTGCTCTGGTTCCGCTCGCTGCACCGGATCGGAGCCAACCGCGCGACCCTCGCGGCGAACCTGCAGCCGTTCGTGGCCGCGGTGCTCGCCGTGATCCTTCTCTCGGAGCCGTTGTCCGCGCTCCAGGTCGCCGGCGGCGTGCTCATCGCCGATCGGGATCCTCGTCGTGCGCCGGCGGGCCGCTCCGCCCCAGGCTGCCTAGAATCCGACCCATGAGCGAACACGACTTCATGCCGATCGACGGCTGGGACCACTTGGAGATATGGGTCGGGAACGCGAAGCAGTCCGCGTTCTTCTACGAGAACGCGTTCGGCTTCACGCGCACCGCGTACGCGGGACCGGAGACCGGCGTCCGCGACCGCGCGTCGTACGTGCTCGAGCAGGGAGACATCCGCTTCGTGCTGACGAGCGGCCTGCGGGCCGACAGCGAGGTCTGCCGCTGGGCGGCGATCAAGGGCGACAGCGTCCGCGACGTCGCGCTCGCGGTCCCCGACGCGACGAACGCGTACCGGCAGGCCGTGCAGCGCGGCGCGCGCGGCGTGACCGAGCCGCACTGGGAGGAGGACGACTACGGCCGCGTCGAGCTCGCGACCATCGGCACGTACGGCGACAACGTCCACACCTTCGTAAACCGCTCGGAGTACTCCGGGGAGTACCTCCCGGGGTACGTCTCGGTCGACCCGAACGGGAAGCCAACGCCCGGAGTCGGGCTCGTCGCGCTCGACCACGTCGTCGGCAACGTCGAGCTCGGCCGCATGGACGAGTGGGTCGGCTTCTACGAGCGCGTGCTCGGATTCACGCAGCTCACCCACTTCTCCGACGAGGACATCTCGACCGAGTACTCCGCGCTCATGTCCAAGGTGATGACGGACGGCGAGGGGAAGATCAAGTTCCCGATCAACGAGCCCGCCGAGGGCAAGCGCAAGAGCCAGATCGAGGAGTACCTGGAGTTCCACGGCGGCCCGGGCGTCCAGCACGTCGCGATGCAGTCGGACGACATCGTGAAGACGGTCGCGGCGCTGCGGGAGCACGGCGTCCTCTTCATCTCGACCCCGGACACGTACTACGACATCGTCCAGGAGCGGGTCGGCGAGATCGAGGAGGACTGGGCCGACCTGCGCTCGATGGGGATCCTCGCGGACAGAGACGAGGAGGGCTACCTCCTCCAGCTCTTCACGAAGATCGTCCAGGACCGGCCGACGCTCTTCTTCGAGGTCATCGAGCGCCACGGCTCGCGCGGCTTCGGGATCGGGAACTTCAAGGCGCTCTTCGAGGCGATCGAGCGCGAGCAGGCGCTCCGCGGGAACCTGTAGGGCCTACGACGCCGCCGCGAGCAGCGCCTCGCCCTCACGGACGAAGCGCGTCGCGCCGACCGAGCGATAGAACGTCAGCGCCTGCTCGAGCTGCGCCTCCGCCTCGGCACGCCGGCTCTTCGGCGACGAACGGCTTCGCGGCCCGCAGCCGTGCCACGAGCCTCGTCGGTCGGAGCGCCGATCTCGCGGTAGACGTCGGCCGCGCCGGCGAAGTCGCCCGTCGAAGCACAGCCTCGCGGCCTCGGCCCATGGCGCTCGGTCGCGATCCGCGCGAGAACCCGCTCGCCGTCCTCGTCGCGAGCTCGTACGCCGTGACGACGAGCATCGGCGAGGTCGAACGCCCGACGCGCCCGGCCGATCGGCGAGAGCCTCCGGGCCGACGCTGCTCGAGCCTCGTCCGCGCTGTCCGACGCGGACAAGCATTCGTGCGAGGACTCGAGCGCCGACGCTAGTCGCTAGCGATATCTACCGCGCTCGCGCTCGACTCTCACGTCTGCGTCGAGCGTCCGTCGAGCGCCCCTCGATCGTCGCCGCGCGAGAGCCGGATGCTCGCGCGCGTTACCAGCGCGTGCCACTCGAGGTAGTGCGCCTCGCCCGCATCTCGCTGCGAGGTACGCGTCCGCTCGCTGCTATCGCTTCGTCCCATCTCTCCCTGTCGTTATCAACATGCTCCGCGGAGAGCGCCGGAGAGCCAGCGCCGATGCGGGACGTCTCCGAGACGCTCGCCCAATCGGCGCACGCCTCCGTCGTAGCAGCTCGCATCGCGCTGCGAATGTCGCCTCGATGACCCCAGCAAGTGCGCCGAGGTTGTTGTACGCCGCGCACCACCTCGGGCGAGCCGATCGCCGAGAGCGCGAGCTCGATGCTTCGCTCGAGGTCGGCGAGGCCGGCCTCGTCGTCGCCGAGTTCGACCAGCGTCGTCGCCGATGTTGTCGAGAGCGACGCGCCGCAGCTCCTCGAGACCGAGCGTCTCCGCCATGTGCGAGCGCCTCGCGTCGCGATCCGGATCGGTCCTCGGTACTCGCCGGCGCAGCATCCGGTTAGCGCGACGACTCGAGCTCGAGCATCTGTGCCTTCCTCGGCGACGGCGGAGCTCGTGCACGAGCGCGGAGCGCTCGTCGATGTCGCTCCGCGCGGCGCTCGCGCTGCCCAAGCTGCAGTCGATGTCGATCAGAGCGCTTCCGTCTCTGCTGCGCCACTCCGATCGCCTGCGGCGAGCAGCGCGTCGCGTCGCGTTCCTCGAGCTACTGCTTCCTCACGCGCTTCGGCGAGCTGGCAGCGTCGTGCGCGAGCGGCAGCAGTAGCCGGCCTCGCTGCGAGTCTTTCGTCCGCCGAGGAGATCGAGTGCCTGCTCGTAGAACTCGAGCGGCCGCGGCGAACGCGTTCAGCGCGAACGCGCGCTCTCCCGCCTCTATCGAGAGCGCGACGTCCGCTTGCTCACGCCTCGGCGTACCCTTCGTCCTGGCCTGCAGCGCGCGCGTAGCTCGAGCGCGCGCACGTAGTGGTGGGCGAGCATCTCCGCGTGGTCCTCGGCGTCGCCCGAGCGACTCGATCCACTCGGCGGCCGCGCGATGCTTCTCGGCGCGCTCCGCTCGCGGGATCTGCTCGTAGGCGACGTCGCGTACGAGCACGTGGCGGAAGGCGTACTCGGTCCTCGCCGGCGACGGACGCTCCGGCGCTCGCGGCGCACGAACTCCTTTCGCTCGAGCGCGTGCAGGCGCTCCTCGAGCGTCCAGCCGCTCCGCGCGCCGAGGCGCGCCGAGCCAGAAGACCTTGCCGATCACCGCCGCGTCCTGCAGCAGCTCCTTCTCCTCGGCGGGAGCGTGTCGAGGCGGGCGGCGATCATGCCCTGCACGGTCTCCGGGCAGCGCCGATCGGCTCGCGCCGCGCTCGGCGAGCATGCGCGCGAACTCCTCCGCGTAGAGCGGGTTGCCGCCCGCGCGCTCGAGCAGGCGTCGCTGCAGCGTCGGCGTGCGAGCACCGAGCGCTCGAGCAGCGCGTGCACGAGCGTCGCGGTCTCGTCGTCCGAGAGCGGGCGAGAGCGAGGATCGTCGAGCGCGTTCGGCCTTGCCGCCGCCCCAGCCGGGGCGGCGCGTCGAGCAGCTCGGGGCGGGCCGTGCAGAGCGACGAGGAGCGGGACGCCGCTCGCCCAGTCGACGAGGTAGTCGACGAAGTCGAGCAGCGCGTCGTCGGCCCAGTGCAGATCCTCGAAGACGAGCACGAGCGGGCCGCTGCTCGGCGAGCGCCTCGAAGAACGCGCCGCCAGGCGGCGAACGCCTCGTCCGCGGCGGTCGCTCGGCCGCTGCTCGCTCGCTCTCGAGCCCGACGAGCGGCCGCAGGTGCCGCTCGACCCACTCCGCGTCGGCCGGCTTCGGCGACGACGCCGCGACCGCGGCCGTCGCAGCTTCTCGCGCGCCTGCGCCGGCGTCGTCCGTCTCGAGGATGCCGGCCTGCGCCTTCACCATCTCGGCGAGCGCCCAGAACGTCACGCCCTCGCCGTAGGCAGCGAGCGGCCCGTGCCGCCAGTAGACGAGCTCCGAGCTCGCCGTCTCGATCGTCTGGAAGAGCTCGTAGACGAGCCGGCTCTTGCCGATCCCCGGAACGCCGACGAGCGTGACGAGCTGCGGCTCGCGCTCGCGCGCGACGCGCGCGAGCGTCGTCGCGCAGCAGCGTCGAGCTCCTGCTCGCGGCCGACGAGCGGCGCGTCGCCGCTCGACGCGCTCGACGCCGACGCGGGCGCGTGCGCGCAGCGCCTCCCAGACCGGCGATCGGCTCGGCCTTGCCCTTCGCCTCGATCGGCTCGCGGCCTCGCGCGTACTCGATCGCGCGCTCCGTCGCGCGGTACGTCGTCTCGTCGACGAGGATCGCCGTTCGTCGGGCGCCGCCGTCTGGAGCCGCGCCGCGGTGTTGACCACGTCGCCCGAGGCCATGCCCTCGCCCGCCTCCGGCCGAGCGCCGAGCGCGATCTAGCGCCTCGCCGGTCGTGATGCCGATCCGTACCTCCAGTTCGCCGTCCTCGGCGAGCTCGTCGCGGATCGCGAGCGCGGCCCGCACCGCCCGCTCCGGGTCGTCCTCGTGCGCTATCGGCGCGCCGAAGACGGCCATCACCGCGTCGCCGATGAACTTCTCCACCGTTCCGCCGTAGCGCTCGAGCTCGCGCGCGCACGCGCGCGTGGTACGGCTGGAGGAGCCGCCGCACGTCCTCCGGGATCCATCCTCTCCGCGCGCGCCGTGAAGCCGACCAGGTCGCAGAAGAGGCACCGTCACGACCTTGCGCTCCTCGCGCGCGGCGGCGTCTCGCTGCGAGCGCCGCTCCGCAGCTCGAGCAGATGCGGGCCTCGGCGCGTTCGGGCGTATCGCAGCTCTGGCAGGCCTTCACACGTGCAGGATCGCCGCTCCTGCGTGTGATGCTCAGCTCGTCTCTGAGCAGCGCTTCGCCCTCACGGACGAAGCGCGTCGCGCCGACCGAGCGATAGAACGTCAGCGCCTGCTCGAGCTGCGCCTCGCCCGCCGCTTGCTCTCCGGCCGCGAGCAGGGACTTTGCGGCCCGGAGGCGTGCCTCGGCCTCGTCGGTGGGAGAGCCGATCTCGCGGTAGACGTCTGCCGCCCCGGCGAGATCGCCCGCGAAGTACAGCTTCGCGCGCCTCGGCCCAGGCGCTCGGTCTCGCCTGCGCGAGAACCCGCTCGCCGTCCTCGCCGAGCTCGAACGCCGTTACGACGAGCATCGGCAGGTCGAACCCCGCGCGCCCGGCCATGGCGAGAGCCTCCTCCATTGCTGCTCGAGCCTCGTCCGCGCGGCCGACGAGGACAAGCATCCGTGCGAGGGCCTCTAGGGCCACGCGGACGTTGGCGGGGTCGACCGCGCTGCGCGCGTCTCGTAGGGCTGCGTGACCGTCCTCGAGCCCCGACTCGTCGCCTCGCGAGATCCGGATGAGCGCGCGCGTCACCAGGGCGTGCCACGTGAGGAAGTGGGACGCCTGCACCTCTTCGAGGAAGGAGTCCGCGAGCTCGACTGCCTCGTCCCAGCGGCCTTGCCGGTAGCGCATGTGCGGGAGAGCGCCGGCGAGCCAGCGCCGTTGCGGGACGTTCTCGAGCCGCTCGCTGAGTCGGAGCCCCTCCTCGTAGTGCTCCATCGAGCGAGCGAACTCACCTCGATGACGGAGCAGGTGCGAGAGGTTGATGTACCCGCGAATCACCTCGGCCGAGCCGATCGCCTGTGCGGCCCGGATGCTTTCCTCGAGGGCGGCGAGGCCGGCCTCCTCGTCGCCGAGCTCGACCAGCATCGGCCCGAGGCTTACGAGAATCGACGCGCGCAGCTCCTCGAGATCGAGCGCCTCCGCGAGTGCAAGCGCCTCGCGTCCGATCTCGGCGCCCCTCGAGAACTCGCGGGCGCGCATCAGGATTCTCGACATCGAGCTTCAAGATCAGTGCCTTCGCTCGCGAGGGCTCGAGCTCGTGCGCGAGCGCGGAGAGGCTCTCGAATCGTTCCGCGGGACGCTCGGGCTCACCACGCTGCCAGTCGATGTCGACCAGGAGCGTTTCGGCCTCGGCGGCGCCGCTCCGATCGTTGGCGGCGCGCAGCGCGTCGCGGGCGGCAACGATCTCTTCTTCCCCTCGCGCTTCGGAGAGCCACAGCGATCTGCCGAGGGTCAGCTGGAGCCGGCCACGCTGCGGGTCTTTCTCCCCGAGGAGATCCAGCGCCTGCTTGTAGAACTCCCCGGCCCGGTCGAACGCGTTGAGGGAGAAGGCGCGGTCCCCCGCCTCGATGAGAGCTGCGACGTACCGCATGACGTACCGCCTGGCGTACCCCTCGTCCTGGCCTGCAGCGCGTGCGTAGTCGAGTGCGGCGCCCCAGTGGTACGCGATCGTCTCCGCATGGTCCTCGGCGCGCCCGAGCGACTCGATCCACTCGGCGGCCGCGCGGTGCTTCTTGGCGCGCTCCGCTCGTGGGATCTGCTCGTAGGCGACGTCGCGGACGAGCGCGTGGCGGAAGACGAGCTCCTCCTCGCCGGCGACGGAGCTCCGCCGTTCCCTTCTCACGAACTCCTTCCGCTCCAGCGAGCGCAGGCGCGTCCTCGAGCGTCCACCGCTCGCGCGCGAGGGCGCCGAGCCAGAAGACCCGGCCGAGGACCGACGCGTCCTGGAGGATCGCCTTCTCCTCCGGCGGAAGCGTGTCGAGCCGGGCCGCGATCAGGCCCTGCACGGTCTCGGGGAGCGCGGCGGTAGGACGCTCGGCGAGTGCGCGACTGAACTCCTCGGCGTAGAGCGGATTGCCGCCCGCGTGCGCAAGGAGCCGCTCGCGCACGTCGGGTGCGATCTCGTGCTCGAGCAGCGACAGGACGAGCTCGGACGTCTCATCGTCGGAGAGGGCCGAGAGCAGGGTCGTGGCCGCGTTGACCTTGCCGCCGCCCCAGGCGGGCCGGCGCTCGAGAAGCTCCGGACGGGCCGTGCAGAGTGCGAGCAGCGGGACGCCTCGCGCCCGGTCGACGAGCTGGTCGACGAAGTCCAGCAGCTGCTCGTCCGCCCAGTGCAGATCCTCGAAGACGAGGACCAGCGGCCGCGACTCCGCGAGCTCCTCGAAGAACCGGCGCCAGGCCGCGAAGGCCTCTCCGTGGCGATCCTCGGCCGACTGCTCCTCGCTCTCCAGGCCGACGAGAGGGCGCAGGTGACGTTCCACCCACTCCGACTCGACGCCGGCGGGCACCACAGCCGCGACCGCGGCGTGCAGCTTCTCGGCTGCCTGCCCCGGCCGGTCCGACTCGAGGATGCCGGCCTGCGCCTTGACCATCTCGGCGAGCGCCCAGAACGTCACGCCCTCGCCGTACGGAAGCGATCTCCCGTGCCTCCACAGGACGAGGCCGGGGCCGAGCTCGCCGGCGCGAATCGTCTCGAAGAGCTCGAAGACGAGGCGGCTCTTCCCGATCCCGGGAACGCCCACGAGCGTCACGAGCTGCGGCTCCCGTTCGCGTATGACCCGGGCGAGCGTGTCCCGAAGCAGCGCGAGCTCCTCGGCACGGCCGACGAGCGGGGTGCCGCTCAGGCGCTCGACCCCGACGCGGGCCCGGGGGCGCACGGCTTCCCACACGTCGATCGGTCTGGCCTTCCCCTTCGCTGCGATCGCCGCGGCCTGCGCGTACTCGATCGCGCGCTCGGTCGCGCGGAAGGTCGTCTCGTCCACCAGGATCCGGTTGCTCGGCGCCGCGGCCTCGAGACGCGCCGCGGTGTTGACGACGTCGCCGGACGCCATTCCCTCGCCCGCATCCGGCCGGGCGTCGAGCGCGACGAGCGCCTCGCCGGTCGTGATCCCGATGCGTACCTCCAGCTCGCCTTCCTCGGTGAGCTGGTCGCGGATCGCGAGCGCCGCGCGCACGGCGCGTTCCGGATCGTCCTCGTGCGCGATCGGGGCGCCGAAGACGGCCATCACCGCATCGCCGATGAACTTCTCGACCGTGCCGCCGAAGCGCTCGAGCTCGGAGCGGACGCTCGCGTGGTACGGCTGGAGCAGCCGCCGCACGTCCTCGGGATCCATACGCTCCGCTCGGGCCGTGAAGCCGACGAGGTCGCAGAAGAGACACGTGACGACCTTTCGCTCCTCGCGCACGGGCGACGGGGTTGCGAGCGCGGTGCCGCAGCCCGAGCAGAAGCGCGCGTCGTCCGCGTTCGCGCGCGCGCAACTCGGGCACACCTGCACCTGTGGAGGATAGGACGGCCCCTACGATGCCGTCCATGTCGCCGCAGCGGCGCACCGCGCTCGTCTCGGTCGGGGCCGCCTGCCTCCTGATCGCGATCAAGCTCGGCGCCGGCCTCGCGAGCGGGAGCCTCGGGCTGCTCGCCGAGGCGGCGCACTCCGGAGCCGACCTCGGTGCGGCGCTGCTCACGTTCTTCGCGGTGTCCGTCGCGGTGCGCCCCGCCGACCCGGGCCACCCGTTCGGGCACGGGAAGGCCCAGAACCTCGCGGCGCTCGCGGAGGCGGGCTTGCTCGTGGCGATCAGCCTCGCGCTCGGCGGCGTTGCGGTCGCCCAGCTCGTGGGGTGGATCGAGTTCGAGGTCGAGGCGACGTGGTGGGCGTTCGCCGCCATCGCGGTCGTGATCGCGATCGACGCGTCGCGCACGGTCGTCTCGTTGCAGGCCGGCAGGCAGTACCGCAGCGACGCACTGCTCGCGAACGCCCTCCACTTCGGCAGCGATCTCGTCGGCACGCTCGCGGTGCTCGCGGGCCTCGTCGCCGCCGCGCTCGGCTTCCCGGAGGGAGACGCGATCGCCGCGCTCTTCGTCGCGGGGCTCGTGATCGTCGCGGCGGGCAGGCTGCTGCGGCGGAACGTGGACGCGCTGATGGATCACACGCCCGCCGAGGCCGAGGAAGCCGCGCGGCAGGCGATCGCGTCGCTCGATCCGCCCGTCGAGCTTCGGCGGCTGCGCGTACGGGAGTCGGGCGGCGCGCACTTCGTCGACGTCGACATCGGGATCGCGCCGGGCGCGGCGGTCGGGCAGGGCCATGCCCACGCCGACCGCGTGGAGGACGCGCTCCGCGAGCGCCTCCCGGGCCTCGACGTCGTCGTGCACGTCGAGCCGGGCGGGGCGGACGGCGGCCTGCGCGAGCGCGTGCTCGCGGCGGCGCTCGGCGTCCCGCAGGTGCGGGAGATCCACAACCTCGTCGTGCTCGACGTCGACGGCCGCGTCGAGGCGTCGCTCCACCTGAAGCTCCCCGGCGACCTCCCGCTCGAGGACGCGCACGAGATCGCGGAGCAGGTCGAGCGCGCGATCTGCACGGCGGTGCCCGAGGTCGAGGACGTGCGCACGCACCTCGAGCCGCTCACCGAGGAGACCTCGGCGCAGGAGGTCGCGGTCGACGCGGCCGCGGTCGAGCGGGCCGTGCGCGAGGAGACCGGCGCCGCTCCGCGCGAGCTCCGCTTCGTGCGGACGGACGAAGGACTGGTCGCGTTCCTCACGCTCGCCCTCGCCGGGAACGAGTCGCTCGCCGACGCGCATGCGCGGGCGAGCGCGGTCGAGGAGCGGGTGCGCGCCGCGGTTCCCGGGGTCGCCGACGTCGTGGTGCACACGGAGCCGTAGACGTGAGGCTCTGCATGTTCCATCCCGTCGACCACCCGATGGAGCGCGGCTGGGTCGGCCGGGTCGACGGCGAGAACGTCGTGGAGCTCGCGGCGCAGACGCTGCAGGCGTACTTCACGGGCGGCGGCGCTGCTCGGGAGCACGCGCTCTTCCCGCTCTCGAGCGTTCGGCTGCTCGCGCCGGTGCTGCATCCGCCCGTCGGTGCGGATCTTCGAGGACGAGGCCTCGTTCGAGTTCGCGAATCCAGCGGCGATCATGGGGCCGAACACCGAGGTCGTTCACCGCCCGGTCGACGACTGGCTGCTTCCCCTGGAGCTCCGGCCGCGCGTGGCCGCCGTCATCGGAGGCCGGGGCGAGATCGGCGGCTTCACGATCCTCGCCGACTGGCGCGCGCCCGATCTGCCGCCGCCGAAGGATCGTGACTTCGCGCTCGGGCTCGGCCCGGTCGTGGTGACGCCCGACGAGGCGCCTCCACCGTCCGACGGCACGGTGCGCGTCCTCGGCGACGTCGTCGCTCGCGGCTCGGGCACCTTCGACTGGGCCGCAGCACGCGACCTCGCCGCGGCCGGCACCACGCTGAAGCCCGGCGACATCCTCGCCGGCCCTGCGTTCGGCGCCGTCGAGGGCATCGAGCCGGGAACCATGGTCGACGTCGAGGTCGAAGGGATCGGAGTCCTCTCGCAGTCCGTGCACTCGTCCGTCGAGATCCAGTGAAGCTCGTCCTCGACTGGGACGGGACCGTCACCGAGGACGACGGCCTCCATCTCGTGCTGCTCGAGTTCGGCGACGAGCGGATCTACGACGCGGCCGAGAACAGGCTCGGGCGCGATCTGACGCTGAACGAGGTCATCGCGCTCGAGTTCGAGAGCGTTCGCGCGCCGCTCGACGACGTCGTCTCGTGGATGCGCGCGAACGTGCGCGTGCGCCCGGGCTTCGCGGAGCTCGTGCAGGCGCATGATCCGCTGGTCGTGTCGAGCGGCTTTCGCGAGCTGATCGAGCCGATCCTCGAGCGCGAAGGCGTCCGGCTCGAGGTGGTGGCGAACCGCGTCGACCCGAGCCCGGACGGGTGGCGGGCGCTCTTCCGCGACGCTCCTGCATGCGAGCAGTGCTCCGAGCCGTGCAAGCGCTCCGACGTCGCCGGGCTCGACGGCTTCGTGTACGCCGGGGACGGCTTCTCCGACCGCTGCGTCGCGCTCGCCGCGACGCGCGTCTTCGCCCGCGACGGCCTCGCGACCTACCTCGAGGCCCGCGGTGTCGCGTTCGAGCCGTTCGAGGACTTCCACGACGTCCTCCGCGCGCTCTGACCGTGACGCTCCTCCGCATCCCTCAGCCCTACGACTTCGACCTCTCGCTGACGCGGTTCCGGGAGTGGGGGACGGACGGCGCGACCGTCTGGCACGAGGGCGGCCTGCATCGCGTCGCCGGGGGAACCGAGGTTCGGATCGAGCCCGCGCCGGAGGGCGTCCGGCTCGAGCCCGGAGGTGCGGAGGCGGTCGACCCGCTCTCGCGCCTGCTCGGGCTCCCGTTCGAGCTCGAGCCGTTCCACGCCTGGGCCGACGCGCGATGCGGTCCTCGGCCCGATCGTGCGCCGCCTCCGCGGCTTCCGGCCGACGCTGAACCCGGACCCGTTCGAGGCGCTCGTCGTCGCGATCACGACGCAGCAGATCTCGCTCCAGGCCGCGGCGGCGATCCGCGGGCGCTTCGTGCGGCACTTCGGCGTGCGGCACGACGTCGCGTGGGAGTTCCCGACGCGCGAGCGGGTCGCAGCCGCGACCGCCGACGACTTCCTCGAGCTCGGCTTCTCGCGGACGAAGATCGCGTACGTGCTCGGCCTCGCCCGCTCGGAGCTGGACCTCGGCGCGCTCGGCGCGCTCCCCGACGAGGAGGTCGTGGCCGCGCTCACGGCGCTGCCGGGACTCGGCCGCTGGACCGCCGACTGGTTCCTCGCCCGCCACCTCGCCCGCCCGCGCGCGTGGCCGGCCGGCGACCTCGGCGTGCGCAAGGCGGTCTCGGCGTTCTACGCTGACGGCCGCCCGCTGTCGATCAAGGAGGTCCGGGCGATGGGGGAGCGCTTCGCGCCGTTCGAGAACCTGTCCGCGCAGTTCCTGCTCATGGGCGCGAGGCTCGCGGATGAGCCGATGAACGTTCGCCGCGCGACGCTCGACGACTACGACGCGCTGGCGGAGCTCTGGAGGGAGTTCGACCACGAGGTCCCGCCGCCGACGCACGAGGGGCCGAACGACCTCGAGAAGGAGCTCGCCGAGATCCGCGAGATCCTCGAGTCGGACATCGCGTTCGTCGCGCTCGACGACGAGGGGACGCCGGTGGGGTTCGCGCTCGCGCGGCACCGCGCGCCCGGCTTCGGCACGCTGATCGACCTCTTCGTCCGCCAGGGCGAACGCCGTAGCGGGATCGCCACGGAGCTCATGCGCGAGGTGCTGGCCGCGTTCCGCGAGGACGGGGTCGAGCAGCTCGACCTCGAGGTCGTCGCGGCGAACACGGTCGCGCGCTCGCTGTACCAGCGCTGGGGTCTGAAGGACGAGGTGATGATCATGGCCGGCAGCGTCGCCGACCTCGAGGCGCGGCTCGGCCGCCAGGAGGCGTCGTCCTTCGGCTCGATCCACATCCAGACCGACGACGTCAACGGCGTCGCGGATGCCGTGCGGCAGTTCGTGCCGCGGCTTCCGGGCAACTCGCGCGGGTCGGTGGTCGCGCCGCCGCTGCACGGCTGGATCGCGGTCTACGACGACGTCTGCGACCGCAACCCGGAGATGCTCCGCCGGCTCGCGAAGGAGCTCTCGGACCGGATGGGCGCGGTCGTGCTCCTGCTCGGCGTCGAGCGCGAGGAGCTCGTGCGCATGATCCTCTTCGAGCACGGGCGCATCGTCGACGAGTACCTGTCGGTGCCCGAGTTCTACGGGCCGCTCCCGCCGGGTGACGTCATCGGGCTCGCCGCGAACCCGCGGGTCGTCTCGCGGCTCACCGGCGCCGCTCCCGAGGCCGTGCGGAGGATCGCGGTCACGGCCTCGTCGCCCGCAGAGCTCGCGCCGGCGCGAGAGCTCCTCGCCGAGCTCGCCGAGGCGATGGGCATCCACGGCGCCGAGCACAGCTGGACGGAAGCGCGGGAGCTCGAGGGCGCGGAGCGGATCGACCGCGCGTGAACGTCCTCCTCCTGCACGCGTGGCCGCCCGACGAGCGCATGTGGGACTCGCAGCTGGCCGCCGTGCGCGACGCCGGGCACGAGCCGGTCGCGCCGCGGCTCTACGGACGCGGCCCGTCGCTCGACGGCTGGGCGGCGCAGCTTCTCGGCGAGGTCGAGGGGCCGTTCGTCGCGGTCGGCGCCTCGATGGGCGGCTACTGCGCGCTGGCGCTCGCGCGGCGTGCGTCCGAGCGCGTTCCCGGGCTCGTCCTCGTCGGCTCGCGCGCGGGTGCGGACACCGCGGAGCGGCGGGCGTTCCGCGACGAGCAGGTCGCGCTTCTGCGTGCCGAAGGCGTTCCGCCCGAGCTCGAGACGGACGTGCCGGCGGAGGACCTGGCCGTCGCGCAGGAGGCGATGCGCGACCGGCCGGACCTCACGAGCGTGGTCGCGTCGTTCGGCGGGCCGCTGCTCGTCTGCGTGGGCGACGGCGACGAGATCGTCCCGGTCGCCGAGGCGCAAGAGCTCGCCGCGAGCGCGCTCCTCGGCTCGCTCGAGGTGTTCGAGGGCGCGGGGCACCTGCTGAGCCTCGAGCAGCCCGAGCGCTTCAACGCCGTGCTCGTGGAGTTTCTCGCGCAATGGACGTGACCCTCGACGAGCTCAGGGGCCGGCTGGGGGAGGGTCTCGCGCTCCTCGACGTGCGCACGCCGCTCGAGTACGACGGGACCGCGGCCGCGCACTGCGACCCGCGGCACGGTCACATTCCGGGCGCACGCAACCTGCCGGTCGAGGAGCTGCTCGCGTGCCGCTCGGCGGCCGAGGTTCGCGCGCTCGTGGGGCTGCCGGAGGGCTCCGAGATCGTCGCCTACTGCCACGTGGGGACTCGGTCGGCATTCGCCGCGCAGGTGCTGTGCGGAGCGGGGTACGACGCGCGGAACTACGTCGGGTCCTGGCACGAGTGGTCTCGCGACCTCTCGTTGCCCGTGGAACCGGCCTAGGCAGCCTGAGCGAGGAACGCGGCGCAGAGGCTTCGACCCTGCTCGTTCCAGCGCTCGATCCGCGCAGCTGCCTCGGTGAGGAACCTGTCGGGCGAAATGGGGAGCTCGTCCCCGTCCTCCGCGACCCACGCCTCGAGCATCGGCAGCGTCACCTCGGCGTGGAACTGGATCCCCCACGCGTTTCGGAGGCGGAACGCCTGCGTCGAGCGCTCGCTGCGCGCGAGCTCGGTGCCTCCGTCAGGGACGGCGTACGTGTAGTGGTGCCACTGGAAGGCGTCGCCCCGCGGCGGGAGCGTTCCGAGCACCGGATCGTCCTGTCCCTCGGGCGTGAGCTCGACCTCGAACCAGCCGACCTCGGACTCCTCCGCCGGGCCGACCCAGGCGCCGGCCGCGCGGGCGAGCATCTGCGCTCCCAGGCAGACGCCGAGGACCGGCACGCCGTCTTCGAGCGTCCGCCGGAGGAACTCGACCTCGCGCTCGAGCCACGCGTACTCGCCGTCCTGGTCCGGGTGCATCGAGCCGCCGAAGACCATGACCGCGTCGTACGCCGACGGGGGCTGCGGCGTCCCGCCGAGCGGCACCACCCAGCGCTCGAGGTCGTGGCCGGACGCCTCGGCGACCTCGTCGAAGACGCCGCCCGGAACCGTCGGCCCGTGCGTGACGGAGAGGACGCGCATGCGGCGACTCTAGCCCGGCGCTGTGGATCGATTGTCATCGTCTTGCGGCTGTTGCAGGGCCAGGCCCTGCAACAAGACGCTCGCGTGAGGGGAGGAGTCCGGGGCCGCGGCGCCTAGAAGAGCGTCGGCGTGAGCGGAGGCGGCTCGACGCCGCCGGCGGTCGCGATGCCCGCCTCCTCGAGCAGGCCGCGCAGGAGCACGGCGCTTCGCGGCGCGAAGTCGTCGCGGTTGTTGTTGAACATCGCGTACACCTCGTCCGCGTCGTCCGCGAGACCGGCGAGCCGGTCGACCCACTCCGCGAGCTCCTCGGCGGAGTAATTCCAGTCGAAGCGCTCGGAGGACTTCGTCGCGCCGCGGATGTTCCACGTCTTGACGTTGCGGCCGTGGAAGCGGACGTACGCGACGCGATGGGTCGCGGCCGCAACCGGCGGGAGGACGTTCGACGCGCGCGTCCGCGGCGCGTCCACCGACACGTACGCGAGCCCGTGCCGCTCGAGGAACGAGAAGGTGTCCGCGCGCTCGTCCTCCTCGAGCCACGACCGGTGCCGGAACTCGATCAGCGGGACGAGCGGGTCGAGCAGTGCCCGCACCCGCGACAGCTCCTCCTTCGCCGCGTCCGACTTCTTGACCCGCGGGTGGTACTGGAGGAGGATCCCGCGCAGCTTCCCGGACAGCTCGAGCGGCTCGAGCGAGGCCCGGAACTCCGCGAACGCCGTCTCCTGCTCCGCCTCCTCGTGGCCGGTCATCGACGCGTGAGCCTTGACGTGGAAGACGAACTCGGGCGGCGTCCGCTGCGCCCACCGGGCGGTCACGTCCGGATCGGGCAGGTGGTAGTACGGCGAGTCGACCTCGACCGTGTCGAAGCGCTCGGCGTAGTACGCGAGCCGCGCCTTCGCCGTCGAGACGCCGCGCGGATACCAGGACTTGAGCAGCCCCTCGTCGGCGAAGCTGCACGTCCCGAGCCGGACGGTCGCGGCCATGGCCCGAGGATAGTGCGGCGGCGGCCCCCTACTTCGTGACCGGGCTGCGCAGCCCGGGCAGCGTGAGGACGGCGTTCCCGACCCGCACGCGCGCCTTCTTGGCCATCGGAAGATCGAGGTAGACCGGGCTCGTGCTCGAGTGCGCGAGCGACGAGGAGCCGAGCGTCAGCGTCAGCCGCGAGCCCTTGGGGACGAACGTCACCTGGCTCGCGAGCTGGATCGAGACCTTCCGGAGCCCGTTCTTCGTCGGAACCCCGCCCGACCCGACGACGATCGTTCGCCCCTGCGGCGTGCGCGCGGTCAGGATGGCCACGAGCCGCGACCAGCGGCCGCTCGCCGCGATCGTCGCCTTGACCACCGGCGAGCCGTAGACCTCGACCGCGCTCCGCAACCGGGCCGAGCGCCGCACCGACTTCCCCTTCGGCGCGAACGTGTGCACGCCGGGGAACGCCACCGTGGTCGTCTTCGCCACGGGCAGCGCGGTCCGGCGGACGAGGCTCCCGGAGAACCGCTCCGGCGCGAGATAGACGCCGGACGGCGCGGTCGCGCAGCCGAGACTCCGCAGGTGGCAGTCGAGCCATTGCTTGATCCGCTGGACGAGCACGACGGTGTCCGCGGCGGGGAAGCTCGACGGCGTGTGGCCGTGCAGTCCGAGATACAGGGTCTTGAACACGAGCACCTGGCGATACGCCGTGATGCCCTGGTCGACCCCGAACAGGAAGTCGCGCCTCCCCTGGGCCATGAAGACGGGCACCGTGACGTCGCCGAGCTTCGAGAGGCTCGAGCGCTCGGCGGCCCACGGGCGCACGGCCGCGGTGTTCCCGGCGAGCGCGGCCGCGAAGACGCCGGCGACCGAGGGGTCGCGGCGCTCCGCGGGGATGGAGCTCGCAAGGCCGGTCACGAGCCCCGACTTCACGAGGCCCTGGGGCATCAGCGCCGAGGCGAGGTCGGTCCAGCTCTCGACCGTGGCCACGGCAGCCCACGGCACTCCCGCGACGAGCGAGTTGAGGACGATGCCTCCGCCGTACGAGATCCCCCACGCGCCGATCCGCGCGTCGGCGACGTCGGGCCGGGCCGCGAGCCAGGCGTGCACCGCGCGCGCGTCCGCGACGTCGCGCGTCCCGGCGAAGTTCGCGAGCCCGCCCGACTGGCCATGTCCGCGCGCGTCGATCGTCAGCATCGCGTAGTCGCGCTCCGCGAGCCCGAACGCCCCGAGGAACAGGTTCATCTGCTCGCGGTTGCCGCCGAGGCCGTGCATGAGCACGACGCCCGGCCAGCCTTCGGCCGGCGGAGTGCCGGCCGGCAGGAACAGCGTCCCCGCGATGTTGATGCCGTCGTCCATCGGGATCGAGACGTCGTGGCGCGCCCCGGGCGCGCCGGTCGCCTCCCCCACGCACAGCACGAACGCGGCCGCCAACACGACAAGCCCAACCCTTGTCACGGCTACAGGGTAGAGGTCGTTTGTTGGGGCGACGTCAGGAGTTCTCGATCGAGCCGACAGCGGCCCGCCGTAGTATCCGGCCGATGGATTCGCGCCCGATCGGCGTCTTCGACTCGGGAATGGGCGGGCTCACCGTCCTGCACGAGTGCCTCGTCACCCTTCCGCACGAGGACTACGTCTACCTCGGTGACGGCGCGCGCCTGCCCTACGGGCCGCGGCCGCTCGAGGAGCTCCGCCGCTTCGCGGCCGAGATCGCGGGCTACCTCGAGGGTCTCGGCGTGAAGCTGATCGTCGCCGCCTGCAACTCGGCCACCGCGGCCGCGCTCCCGGATCTCCAGCGCAAGCTCTCCGTCCCGGTCGTGGGCGTGCTCGCGCCGGAGGCGCACGCGGCGGTCCTCGCGACCCGCAACCGCCGCATCGGGCTGCTCGCGACCGAGGCGACGGTGGCGAGCGGTCGCTATGCGGAACTGGTGCAGTCGCTGGATGCTGGCGCCGAGGTCGTCCCCGTTGCGTGCCCGAAGCTCGTCCCGCTGATCGAGGGCGAGGATCCCTTCGGCGAGGAGACGGCCGAGGCCGTCCGCGAGTACGCGGCGCCGCTCCGGGACGCAGGTGTCGACACGGTGATCCTCGGCTGCACGCACTACCCGCTCATCCGCCCCGTCTTCCAGCGCGTCTTCGGGCGAGGCGTGACCCTCGTCTTCTCGGCCGAGGAGACCGCGCGCGAGGTCGCGGAGCTGCTCGCGCGCCGCGGCATCGAGAACGCGGAGGCGCGCGAGGGCGCGTGCCGCTTCCTGACCACCGGCGACACGGCGCTCTTCCGCGAGATGGGGCGCCGCTTCCTCCAGCTGCCGATCGCGGCGGTCGAGCACGTCGAGATCGCCGCGCTCGAGGCGGCCGCGGCGTGAGAGCGGACGGGAGGCGGGCCGCCCAGCTCCGGCCCCTCGACGTCAAGGTCGACTTCCTCGAGCAGCCGCACGGCTCGGTGCTGTACGGGCAGGGGAAGACGATCGTCCTGTGCACGGCGACCGTCGAGGAGGGCGTCCCGCGCTGGCTCTACGGGAAGGGACGCGGCTGGATGACCGCGGAGTACTCGATGCTGCCGGCGTCGACCGGCGAGCGGACGCAGCGCGCCGCCTCGCGCGGCCGGCCGGACGGGCGCACGGTCGAGATCCAGCGCCTGATCGGGCGCGCGCTCCGCGCGGTGTGCGACTTCGAGGCGCTCGGCGAGCGGACGCTCTGGCTCGACTGCGACGTGCTGCAGGCGGACGGGGGCACGCGCTGCGCGTCGATCACGGGCGCGTGGATCGCCGCGCGCCGCGCGCTCGACGCGTTCGGGCTCTCGAAGGCGCTTGCCGGCTCGATTGCGGCCGTCTCGGTCGGGATCGTCGGCGGCGAAGCCGTGCTCGACCTCGACTACGAGGAGGACTCGAGCGCGGAGACGGACATGAACGTCGTGATGACGGGCGACCGCGCCCTCGTCGAGGTGCAGGCGACGGCGGAGCGAGATCCGTTCTCGCGCGAGCTCCTCGACGAGCTGCTCGACCTCGCCGCGGGCGGGATCGAGGAGCTCACCGCCGCACAGCACGAAGCCGCCGCCGCGCCGCGGCCGTGAGGCTCGTCCTCGCGTCGCGGAACGCAGAACAAGCTCCGGGAGCTGCGGGCGGCGCTCCCGGGCTGGGAGATCGAGCTGCTCGACGCGCCCGACGAGCCGGTCGAGGACGGCGAGACGTTCCTCGAGAACGCGCGCATCAAGGCGCGGCACGGGCGGGCGCATGCTGCCGCGAGCGACTGGGTCGCGGGCGAGGACTCCGGCATCGAGGTCTTCTCGCTGGACGGCCGCCCGGGGATCGAGTCCGCGCGCTGGGCCGAGGACGGCGTCGCGCGCCTGCTCGAGGAGCTCGCTGGTGTCGACGACCGCCGCGCGCGGTACGTCTGCGAGCTCGTCGTCCTCGCGCCGGACGGCGCGGAAGTCCACGCGACCGGGACGCTCGAGGGCGACGTCGCGCGCGCCCCGACCGGCTCGGAGGGATTCGGCTATGACCCGATCTTCGTCCCGCGAGGCGAGTCTCGAACGGTCGCGGAGCTCGGCAACGCCTGGAAAGCGGAGCACTCGCACCGGGCGCTCGCGGCGCGGAGGCTCGCGGACATGCTGCCCTGAGAGGTGGTAGCGTCGCCGGGGTGGACGTGTCCGGGGCGCTTGCCGAGCTCACGAAGCTCTCGGCCGAGATCGAGCGCGCGGTCGTCTTCGACGCCTCCGGCGAGCTGCTCGGCTCCACGGAGGACGATGCCGCTCGGGCGCTCCAGCTCGCAGATGCGGCGGGCCGAGCTCTCACCGCCGCGGCCGAGCTGCACTCCGACGAGGTGACGCGGATCGAGGTCGAGCTCGCCGGAGGAGGCTTCTTCGTGCTGCGTGACGGGGGCCGTGGGATCGCGGCGACGACCCGGCCCGGCGCGACCGCCGGCCTCGTCGTCTACGACCTCCGCACGTGCCTCCAGCAGATCGACGAGCCGAAGCCGAAGCGGAAACGCGCGAAGCCGAAGGCGGAGGACGCCGACGGGAAGGGCGAGGGCGCGTGAGGAAGCTGTTCCGGATCGTCCTGCTCGCGGCGCTCGCGATCTGGGCGTGGCGGTACGCCGTCGGACTGCGCCGGCCGGGGGAGCGCGTCACGGTCGCGTTCTCGGACGGGTCCGCGATCGTGCTCGAGCCGGGCTCGACCGGGTTCGAGCGTGTCGCGGCCGAGGCGCGCGCAGCGCTCGGCTCATGAGCGAGGACCTGGCGCGGCTGCTCGTCGACCGGGCCCTGCTCGAGGGCGACTTCGTCCTCAGGTCCGGCAAGCGCTCGACCTGGTACCTCGACAAGTACCGGTTCGAGACGGAGCCGGAGATCCTGCGCGAGCTCGGCGAGGCACTCGCTGCGGCCGTGCGCGAGCACGAGCCCGACGCGATTCGGCTTGCCGGCCCGGCTCTCGGGGCGGTCGCGTTGACCGCAGCGGCATCGCTGTCGTCCGGGCTGCCGTTCATCATCGTGCGCGGTGAGACCAAGGATTACGGCACGGCGAATCGCGTCGAAGGCCCCTTCGAGCCCGGGGAGCTCGTGTGTCTCCTCGAGGACGTCGTCACGACCGGCGGCGCCCTCGCAGAGGCGGTGTCGGCGCTCCGGGACGAGGGTCTCGTCGTCCGAAACGCCGTCTGCGTGGTCGATCGGGAGGAGGGCGGTACCGACGCTCTCGCGCGCCTCGGCGTGCGTTTGCGGGCACTGTTCAGGGCCGAGGAGCTCCTGGAAGTGCAAAAAACCGCCGCAAAGCGGCATGGTTGAGCCAAATCCGAAGGGCTGTTAGGCTCATTCGGCACTCCGAGGGCGAACCCGAACGTTAGGAGGACGGACAGTGACGAAGCAAGAGTTTGTCGATGCGGTGGCCGATAGGGCCGGAATGTCGAAGCGGGACGCCGGCGACGCGGTCGAGGCCGTGCTCGACACGGTCACCGACGCGCTCGCCAAGGGCGACTCGATCACCTTCACGGGCTTCGGCAAGTTCTCGACCTCGGCGCGTGCTGCGCGACAGGGGGTGAACCCGCGGACGGGCGAGCGCGTGCACATCGCGGCGACGACCGTGCCGAAGTTCTCGGCCGGAAGCTCGCTCAAGTCGGCCGTCAAGAGCGGCGCCGCCGCCAGCGCCGGCATGTAGCGAAGCAGGCGCCACTGCAGGTTTCGAGGGGCCGCCGAGAGGCGGCCCCTTTTCGTTCCGTAGAGCGCTGCTCTGTGGACGGATCGGCGCTCTCTTGGCACGGGTCCCACCCGTCCGTTGCGGACGTGTGGAGGGTCTGACCCTTGTGGCCCGTTTGCAGGGGACTCCCGTCTCGAACGGACAGTGTCCGTCGCACGTCGGGTTGAGATACGAACATATGTTCGCTAGCCTCTGTCCATGCAGCTCGCGTTCGACGCCGCCGACCGGCTCGTGGAGCTCGTGCACGCGCGGCGCGGGGCGGTCGCGGCGGAGGAGGCAGCGCGCGTCCTCTTCGCGCTCGACCGGGCGCCCGCCGAGCTCGCCCGCTCGCTCCTCGCGGACGTCGTCGAGGGCGACGCGCGCCTCACCTGGCTCGGCGCCCGCGTCGGGCTCGCCGGCGACGCGCACCGCGACGTGCTCATCGAGGACGCGGAGCTCGTCGTCTTCGATCTCGAGACGACCGGCCTCTCCGCGCGACGCGACCGCATGTGCGAGATCGGCGCCGTCAGGGTGCGCGCGCTCGAGATCGCCGAGACCTTCGAGACGCTGGTCGACCCGGGGACCGCGCTTCCGGCCTCGATCGCCAGGCTGACCGGGATCCGGGAGGTCGACCTGCGCCGAGCACCGCGCGCGGAGACGGCCGTCCGCCGCTTCCTCGCTTTCGCCGGCGACGAACCGCTCGCGGCCCACAACGCCCGCTTCGACGTCGGCTTCCTCGACGGCGAGCTGGAGCGGCTCACCGGCCGCCGGGTCGCGGCGCACGTCCTCGACACGGTCTGGCTCGCCCGGCGACTCCTCGTACGCAGGAGCGAGCGGTTCTCGCTCGCCTGGCTCGCGCACTTCTTCGGCACGTCGACGGCGCCGTGCCATCGCGCGCTCCCGGACGCGCTCGCGACCGCCGAGATCCTGATCGCGCTGCTCGGTCTCGCGCAGGAGCGCGGCGCGAGGACGCTCGCCGAGGTGCTCGAGCTCGCCGCGCCGCGGGCCAGGCGGCTCCACGCCAAGCGTCCACTCGTGGCGGGCGCCCCGAGCACGCCGGGCGTCTACCTCTTCCGCGACCGCCACGACACCGTCCTCTACGTCGGCAAGGCGCGCGACCTCCGCGCGCGGCTCCGCTCGTACTTCTCGGGGAGCAGGCAGCGCCCGGCGGTCGAGGCGGCCCTGGGGGCGCTCGAGCGGATCGAGTGGCGCGAGCTCGGCTCCGAGCTCGAGGCGGCGCTCGAGGAGCTGCGGCTCATCCGCGAGCTCCGGCCGCCTGCGAACGCGCGCGCGTCCCGCCCCGATCGCGCCTGCTACCTCGCGCAGGCGGGGCGACCGCTGGATCGTCACCTCCGAGCCGGGCCCGCTCGGCCCCGTCACGAGCCGCCACAAGGCTCGCCTTGCGGCGCGAGCGCTCGACGGCTTCGAGGGAGACGAGCTCGCCGCCGCACTGGCGGCCGGCCGCGCGCGACTCCGCCGCCTCGCGCGAGATCAGCGCTTCGAGGACGCGGCACGCGCGCGAGACCGTGTCGCCGCGCTCGAGGACGTCGTCGATCGGATCGAGTCCCTCGCGCGACTCCGCGAGACGAGGGTCTGCGTGCTCGCCCCCGCTCGACGGCCGGGCTTCAGGCGCGCGTTCTTCGTCGCAGGAGGACGCGTCACGGCCGTACGGACGGTCGCCGAGGGCCCGGCCGGCAGGCTCGAGGTCGAAGCGGGGCTGGCCGAGTCGGCCGGCGCCGAGCCGTCCTTCGCGCCGGAGCATGCGGACGAGCTGCTCGTCGTCGCCGGCTTCCTCCGCCGGCCCGGCCCGGAGCTTCGGATCGTCTCGCTCGACGCGCGGGAGATCCTCGCGGCGTGACCGACCCTGCAGTGCAGTGACCGCGGCGCCCTCCGCCAGAATGGGGCCGTGGACGACGTGCGCTCCTTCGCGGACCGGCTCGGCGAGGCGGTCGAGCGCAAGCGCAGCCAGCTCGTCGTCGGCCTCGACCCGCGCCTCGACCTGCTGCCGATGGAGCTTCGGGGCGAAGGCGTGCTCGGGCGGGGCCCGGCCGCGGCCGCCGTCGCGCGCTTCTGCAACGGGATCGTCGACTCCGTCGGGCCGTACGTCGTGGCGGTGAAGCCGCAAGCGGCGTACTTCGAGGCGCTCGGGTCGGACGGGATCCGCGCGCTCGAGGAGGTGTGCGACTACGCGCGGTCGACGGGCCTGCTCGTCCTGCTCGACGCCAAGCGCGGGGACATCGGCTCGACGTCGCGGGCCTATGCCGAGGCGTACCTCGAGCCACGCAACGGGGCGTCGCCCCTCGCCGACGCGATGACGGTCAGCCCGTACCTCGGCCTCGACTCCGTCGACCCGTTTCTCGCCGCCTGCCGGCGCCACGGGGCGGGCGTCTTCTTTCTCGTCCGGACGTCGAACGCGGGCGCGGCGGACGTGCAGGACGCGACGCTCTCGGACGGACGTCCGCTGTGGCAGCACGTCGCCACGCTGGTTCACGAGTGGGGGCAGGCGCTCATGGGTGAGCGAGGCATGTCGAGCGTCGGCGCGGTCGTCGGCGCGACGATGCCGCGCGCGGTCTCGGACGCACGGCGGCTCCTGCCCCAGACGCCGCTGCTCCTGCCGGGCGTCGGCGCGCAGGGAGCGACGCCGGCCGACGTCGCGCGTGCGTTCACGCCCGGACCGGCGAGCGCGCTCGTGACCGCGTCGCGCTCGGTGATCTATGCCTTCCGCGAGGGCGACGAGGACTGGCGCGTGGCGGCCGCCGCCGAGGCCGAGAGCCTCGCCGCGCAGGTCTGGAAGGCGGCGGGGTGGTAGGCGGACCGCTGGACCCCGCTAGAGTGTCGCGCCGGTGATGCGCAGGGCTCTGCTCGCCGTCGTCGTTCTCGCCGCCGCGCTCGCGGCTCCGGTTCAGGCCTCGCCGGAGGCCACCGGGCCTGCGACCGGCCCGCGGATCGACGCTGCCGCCTGGTATCTCGTCGGCGACGACGGGACCGTCCTCGCGCAGCAGAACGCGCGCAGCCGCCGGGCGATCGCGAGCATCACGAAGGTGATGACGGTGCTCGTGGCGCTCGAGCACACGAGACCGTCCGACCTCGTCCTTGTCGACCCGAGCGTCACCGCGCTCGGAGGCTCCACGATCTTCCTCCGCGGGGGCGAGCAGCTCCCCGTCTCGTCGCTCGTCCGGGGCGCGTTGATCCCGAGCGCGAACGACGCCGCCACCGCGCTCGCGCTGCACGTGGGCCGCGGCTCGATACCGCGCTTCGTCTCGCTGATGAACGCGAAGGCGCGAGAGCTCGGCCTGCGCGACACGACGTTCGCGAACCCGCACGGGCTCGATCAGGCCGGCCACGTGTCGAGCGCCCGCGACGCGACCGTGCTCGTCCGCCACGCGCTCGGTGTCCCGCTCGTGCGCGACGCGCTCTCGCGAACGACGTTCGAGCGCGCCGACGGGCGCGAGTTCGAGTCGACGAACGACCTCCTGCTCGGCTACGGGCCGCTCGTCGCCGGCAAGACCGGGCACACGGCGGACGCGGGCTGGTCGGAGGCCGCGGCCGCGAGCGGACGCGGCACGACGGTCTACGGGACCGTGCTCGGCGGCCAGACGCGCGAGAGCCGAAATGCCGCGCTCGAGACCCTGCTCGGCTACGGGATCGCGAGCTACCGCCGCGTGGCGGCGATCGATGCAGGGCGCGTGTACGCGGAGGCCGAGACCGGCTACGGGCGGCCTTCCGCGCGGCTCGTCGCGCCGCGGACCCTGACGAGGACGGTGCTCGCGACGAAGCCGCTGGTCGAGCGCGTGGTCGCGCCCGCGTCCGTCGAGCTTCCGGTCAGCCGTGGACAGCGTCTGGGGCGCGTCGAGATCTGGGACGGAGACCGTCTCGTCGCGTCGTCCAGGCTCGTCGCCGCCGAGGCGGTCTCGGAGCCCGGCTTCTTCGGCAAGGTCGGCTGGCTCGCTGGGCGCACGCTCGCGAACCTCTGGGAGATCGTCTCGTGATCGTCACCGTCACCCTCAACGCCGCCCTCGACCGCACGCTCACCGTTCCCGGGTTCCAGATCGGGTACCGGCACCGCTCGAGCGACGTCCTCGCGATCGCCGGCGGGAAGGGCATCAACGTCGCGCGTGCGCTGAAGCTCCTCGAGGTGCCCGTCGTCGCGACCGGCCTGGCCGGGGGCAGGACCGGCACGCGGATCGTCGAGGAGCTCACCGCCGAGGCGATCCTCAACGACTTCGTCCGCATCGCCCACGAGTCCCGCACCTCCTCGGCGGTCGTCGACCCGACCTCGGGCACGTACACCGAGATCAACGAGTGGGGCCCGGAGGTCACGGCGGCGGAGCTCGACCTGCTCGGCGAGAAGCTCCACTACCTCGCGCGCGGGGCGGACTTCGTCGTGCTCGCCGGCTCGCTCCCGCGACGCGTCCCGACGTCGTTCTATGCCGACGTCATCCGGAATCTCGCGCGCCGCGACGTCCGCGTCGTCCTCGACAGCGAGGGCGAGGCGCTCCGCGCGGGCGTCGAGGCCGGGCCCGTACCTCGTCTCGCCGAACCAGAACGAGGCCGAGGGGCTGGTCGGGCAGGAGCTCGAGGACGACGACGACTTCCTGATGGCGCTCGACGCGATCGCCGAGATGGGCCCGCGCAACGTCGTGATCACCCTCGAGAACGGGTGCTTCGCACTCCTTCGGATCGGCCGCAAGCTGCGCCGCGTGCGGGCGCTCGCGACGCACGTCGAGCCGGTCTCGCGCGTCGGCTCGGGAGACGTCCTCCTCGCGCAGTTCCTCGCCGCGATCGTCGAGGAGCGCTCCCCCGAAGACGCGATCCGCCTGGCCGTGGCGGCCGGTGCCGCCGTCCGTGCGCGAGGTCGGCGCGGGTCGTTTCGATCCGCAGCTCGCCGCGACGTTCGCCGACGGCGTCGAGGTGGCCGAGCTCCAGCCCGCCCGCTCCTCGTAGCGCCTCGAAGACCTCGCCGCCCGTTCCGAGGTTGACACCCCTCGCAGTGGTGTGTTAGCGTCACACCAACTCACCACTCTTGATGGTGTCAAACTCTCACGGAGGTCGAAGATGGTTGCGAGGTTGTCGCGAGGCTGGGCCCGGCGGACGTTCGGCGTCGGAGTCGTCGGCGCTCGCCGCGCTCGTCCTCGCCGGCGCGAACGCGGTCTCGGCGCCGTCTGCCGAGGCCGACGTACATCGTCCAGCTCGACGAGCCTCCGCTCGCGCTGTACGCGGGCGGCATCACGGGGCTCGCGCCGACGATGCCCGCGGCACTCGGAGCGAAGCGGCTCAATCCGTCCAGCCCGGCGAGCGTCGCGTACCTCAACCACCTCGCCTCCCGCCAGAACGCGGTCAAGACCGCAATGGACCTGGCGCTCGGCCGCTCCGTCTCGGTGAAGTTCCGCTACAGCGCCGCGTACAACGGGATGGCCGTGCAGCTGACGGCGACCGAGTCGCAGCGGGTCGCGGCGCTTCCGGGCGTGAAGCGCGTGCAGCCCGACCAGCTGAACCAGCTCCTCACCGACGTCGGCCCCGCCTGGATCGGCGCGAACGGGATCTACGACGGCACCGCCACGGGCGGCCTCCCCGGCACGAAGGGCGAGGGGATCGTCGTCGGGATCGTCGACACCGGCATCAACCACGACCACCCGTCCTTCGCGGACCTCGGTGGCGACGGCTTCAACCACACGAACCCGAGGACGCGTCACTACGGCGTCTGCGCGCCGCTCAATGTCGTCCTCTGCAACGACAAGCTCATCGGGATGTACGACTTCACGGGCACGACGCCGTTCGACGACAACGCGCACGGGAGCCACACCGCGAGCACCGTCGCCGGCAACGTCCTGACCGCGACCCTCGACGCGCCGACGATCGACTACACGAAGCCGATCTCAGGCGTCGCGCCGCACGCGAACATCATCGCGTACAAGGCCTGCACCTCCCTGCCGGCCGTGGGCGGCTGCCTGGCGTCCGGGACCGTCGCCGCGATCAACCAGGCGACGCTCGACATGGTGCACGTCATCAACTTCTCCATCGGCGGCGCGTCCCGGAATCCCTGGACGGACCCGAACGCGATCGCGTTCCTCGGCGCGAACGCCGCCGGCGTCTTCGGCTCGGTCTCCGCGGGGAACGACGGGCCTGGCTCGTCGACCATCGGCTCGCCGTCCGACGCACCGTGGGTGATGAGCGTCGGCGCGAGCACGCACAACCGGAGCCTGCTGAGCCAGCTGACGGACATGGTCGGCGGAGCTGCGGCGCCGCCGGCCGCCATCACCGGCGCGAGCGTCGCGGCCGGCGTCGGGCCGGCGTCGATCGTGTACGCCGGGGCGCCTCCCTACAACACGCCGCTCTGCGGCGCCGGCACCGCCGATCCGACGACGGGCGTCGGGTCGGAGCCGGCTTTCGATCCCGGCGAGCTCGCCGGCAAGATCGTCGTCTGCGACCGCGGAACCTACGGTCGCGTCGCGAAGGGCCAGGAAGTGAAGAACGCCGGCGGCATCGGCATGGTGCTTGCCAACGACGCCGCGAGCGGCGACTCGCTCACGGCCGACATGCACGTCCTTCCCGCCTTGCACATCACGCACGACGACGGCGTTGCGGTGAAGGCGTGGCTCGCGGGCGGCGGCACCGACCACACCGCGCGCATCACCGGCTTGCAGGAGAACACCGACGCCGCGAACGGCGACGTCATGGCCTCGTTCAGCTCGCGCGGCCCGAACCCGAGCGTGCCGGGCGTCATCAAGCCCGATGTCACGGCTCCTGGTGTCGACATCTACGCGGCGTTCAACACGCCGCTGACCTCGGTGCCGCCGACCGCTCCGGAGTACGGGATCATCAGCGGCACCTCGATGTCGAGCCCGCACGCGGCCGGCGCGGTCGCGCTGCTCCGCGCGCTCAAGCCGACCTGGACGCCGAGCCAGCTCAAGTCGGCACTGATGACGACCGGGTTCACGGCGCCGCCCGGGCGCGGGCGCCGAGGTGCACCGGGTCAACAAGGAGGACGCGACCTCCGCGGCCGACCCGTTCGACATGGGCGGCGGCCGCGTCGAGCTCCGGCGCGCGGCGCGGGCAGGCCTCCTGCTCGACGTCGCGAGCCCGCTCGACTACCTGAACGCGAACCCGGGCCACCCGACCACCCCGGGCGATCCGAGGACGCTGAACATCGCGTCGATGGCGAACGAGAGCTGCCAGACGTCCTGCACCTGGACGCGCACGGTGACGAGCTCGTTGTCCGTGCCCGTGACCTGGACGGCCTCGGTGGCGAACCCGTTCGGCGCGACCCTCACGGTCACGCCTGCTTCCTTCACGCTCGCCCCTGGCGCGAGCCAGACGCTCACGATCACGGCCACGAACGACAGCCTGGCGCCGAACGCGTGGCGCTTCGGCGCGGTGACCCTCTCCCCGAGTGTCTCGAGCATCCCGGCGAGCCGGCTCCCGGTCGCCGTTCGCGCGACGGGGATCAGCTTCGATCCCTGCGTCGTCCCGTCGGAGACGGTGGTCACGGACGCCTCGGGCGACCAGCTCACGCCCACCGGCGTTCCCAACGCGCCTGCGTACGACATCGAGTCGCTCGCGGTCGCCGGTCTCAACCCGACGCTCGACGGCAACCCGCGGCTCGTTCATCGAGTGGACGCTGAAGGTCGGCGGACCTCGATCCGGACTCCCTGCCGCGCAACAGCTCGTGGCGGATGGTCTGGACGTCCGGCGCGACCACGTACTTCGTCGACATGAACACGTTCGAGCCGACGGGTGTGAAGTTCCAGTACGGCGCGCTCGACGCGAACGGCATCTTCCAGACGCTGGGCGACGCGGACAAGGGCACCTTCACGCCCGACGGCACGATCAAGATCACCGTCGCGGGCTCCAAGGTCGGCAGCCCGGCCGCCGGGGACGAGCTGACCGCGGTCAACGCCGACTCGGTGCTGCTCGTCGGCGGCGCCGGGACCGGGCTGCTGGCGAACATCGACACGACCGACGAGGGGACGTACACGCTCCGCGAGTGCGGAACGACCGGCACCGCCCCGGACGCGGTGAACGACACCGCGATCACGCCGGAGGGCGCGCCGACCACGATCAACGTGCTCGGAAACGACACGCATCCGCAGGGCGACGCCTTGACCGTACGTCTCGGCGACCGACCCGTCGCACGGCACAGCCGTGGTCAACGCGAACGGGACGATCACGTACACGCCCGACGCGGGGTACTCGGGAACCGACTCGTTCAGCTACACGGTGCGCGATCCGGACGCGGAGACGGACACCGCGGACGTCTTCGTGACGATCGAGCCGCGCTGCCCGACCGGCGACGTTCACTGACGACCTGGAGTCGGGCTCCGACGGCTGGGCCCCGCAGCCCGAGCTCGAACGAGAGCCCCGCAAGCCTGACGTGGGCGGTCCGCGAGGACCCGACCACGACGAACCTGATGAACCACTCGTGGCACAGCGACGCGACGACGCTCCTGGCCAAGGACGACCGGCTCGTCATGCCCGCTCAGGACCTCACCGGCGCGAGCCAGCTGACCTTCTGGCACCGGTACGCGTTCGAGGAAGGGTTCGACGGCGGCGTGCTCGAGGTCAGCACCGACGGCGGTGCCGTGTGGAAGGACATCATCGAGACGGACGCGACGTTCGACGCCGGCGGCTACACCGGCACGATCTCGACCGAGTACGAAAGTCCGATTGGCGGGCAGTCCGCGTGGACGGGCGGCCCTCTGGACGCGGCCCTCGCTCCGATGACGCAAGTCAGGGTGAACGTCGGAGCGCTCGCCGGTCCCGACGTCCTGTTCCGCTTCCGGCTCGTCACCGACCCGCTCGAGCGCCGGTGCGGTGATCGGCGCCGGTTGGTGGATCGACGACGTCACGGTCACCAAGACCGCGCTCGACTGCCCGCCGCCGCCGAACGAGCCGCCGGTTGCGGTGCGACGATGCCGCGACCACGAACAAGAACACCGCCGTCACGATCGACGTCCTCGCGAACGACAGCGATCCGGACGACGATCCGCTGACCTCGGCCGTCGTCACCCAGCCGGCGAACGGTTCGGCGACCCGGAACGCGGACAACACGATCACCTACACGCCGAACACCGGCTTCGTCGGCGACGACTCGTTCACGTACGAGATCTTCGACCCCGACGGCCGCTCGTCCACGGCGACGGTGAGGGTCACGGTCGTCGACGAGAGCGGCCCGACGCCGTGCTTCAAGTACTCGCCGAAGAAGCCGAACAAGAACACGAACGTCGAGCTCGACGCGAAATGCTCGAGCGACGAGCAGTCGCTCGGACAGCCAGCTCGTGTTCGAGTGGGACTTCACGAGCGACGGCACGTACGACGCCACCGGCATCAAGGTGAAGCACCGCTTCGGCGCGGCGGGCACGTACACGGTGACCCTCCGCGTGACCGACCCGGCCGGCAACTCGAACACGACGTCGAAGCAGATCAAGGTCAAGCACGACGACGACGACGATGACGATGACGGCCCCGAGCACGGCGGCGGCGACGATGACGACGACGACGGAGGCGACGACTAGCGCCGACGTCGACTGACCGAGCTGCACGACCAGCGGAGCCGGGGGAACCCACTACCCCTCCAGCCCCCGCTCCGCTGGATCTCACCTCGATGCGGGTGTGATCGCGTCGGAAGGCGCTGCTAGGATCGAACTCCAGTTGGTTCGTCGAGCGTCACGCCGTCCCGAGCCCAGGCCTACGAGCGCCTGGGCTTCGTGCTTTGAAGGGGTCTTGTGAGCACCGAGCTCCATCCGCAGGACCTCGAGCGGCTCGTCGCCTTCGAGCGCAAGTTCGGGAAGGAAGGGCTCACGTTCGACGACGTGCTGCTCCTGCCGGCCGAGTCGCACGTGCTCCCGAACGACGTCTCCACGGTCTCGCGCCTGACGCCGTCGATCTCCCTCGAGATCCCGATCGTCTCGGCTGCGATGGACACCGTGACCGAGGCGCGGCTGGCGATCGCCCTCGCGCGCTCGGGCGGCCTCGGGATCGTGCACCGCAACCTCTCGATCGCGGACCAGGTCGCGGAGGTGGACAAGGTCAAGCGCTCGGAGTCCGGGATGATCGTCGAGCCGGTGACGCTGCGCGCCGGGCACAGCGTGGCCGAGGCGCTCGACCTGATGGAGCGCTACCGCATCTCCGGCGTTCCGATCACGGACGAGGACGGCATCCTCGTCGGAATCCTGACGAACCGCGATCTCCGCTTCGAGACCGACACCTCGCAGCCGGTCTCGGCGCTCATGACGAGCCGGAACCTCGTCACCGCACCGGTCGGGACGACGCTCGACGAGGCGAGCGAGATCCTCCACCGGAACAAGATCGAGAAGCTCCCAGTGGTCGACGCCGACGGGCGGCTCAAGGGGCTCATCACGGTCAAGGACATCTCGAAGCGGATCAAGTACCCGGACGCGACGAAGGACGACCAGGGCCGCCTGCGCGTGGGCGCCGCGGTCGGCGTGGGGACCGACGCGCTCGAGCGCGCGGCCGCGCTCGTCGCCGCCGAGGTCGACGTCCTCGTCGTGGACACGGCGCACGGCCACTCGCACGGCGTCCTCGAGGTCGTCCGCCGGCTGAAGGCCGACCACGAGGTCGAGGTGATCGCGGGGAACGTCGCCACCGGCGACGGCGCGCTCGCGCTCGTCGACGCGGGAGCGGACGCGGTAAAGCTGGGCGTGGGCCCGGGGTGCTTCGGAGCTGGGACGCGCATTCTCATGGCGAACGCGACGTACAAGAACATCGAGGACCTTCGGCCGGGAGATCGAGTCGTCAACATGATCGGTCGGCCGGTGACCGTGAAGGCGTCCTGGTGCACAGGCGTTCGCGAGGTGATGGCTCTTCGGCACGTGGCCGCTCCCGGCGAGACCGTCGTCACGCCGGATCACCGGTACTACGTCGGGCGACTACTCGACGGCCAAGGCGGCCGTCGGAGCGCAGGGGTACGCAGCTGTTCTCGACCGACCGACGCGGACCGGCGCACCGAAGCGAGTGTGGCGGGAGATCGGCAGCGCAGACGACGTGACGCTGCTCCTACCGAGGCAGATCGCGTTCGAGCTTCCTGACGAGCTGGTGATCGATCTCCACGAGTTCGCTCGGCGACCGGCTCGTCTCGCCCGCTACCGGACGGAGATTCGCGAGTCCTACGCCCTCGGGTACGTCTTCGGGACCTTCCTCGGCGACGGTGACTCGTTCCTCAACTGGAACGGGCGGTCGGAGATCGGACGTGTGTCCTGGGCGTTCGGCCGCGACGAGGCTTCGACAGCGGAGAAGCTCGTGGACTGCGTGGAAGCGGTCACGGGCGTGCGCCCCAAGGTCAAAGCCGAGCGGAGCGTGTTGAAGGTCTATCTGTTCTCGCTCCAGTGGGCGAGGTTGCTCGACGCGTTCGGCAAGCGCGACGAGAAGCACCTTCCCTCTCGCTACATGTGCGGGAACCCGCTCTACCTCCGCGGGCTCCTCGACGGACTGATCGACAGCGACGGCCATGTCGAGGAGGGCGGCCGTGTGTGCTTCCGGAATACCTCGCGTGCCGCTCGTCGAGCTCTTCGGCGTCCTCTGCTTCCTGCTCGAGGGGAGCTTCCCGAGCGTCGTCCGGGAGGAACCGACGGTCGGGGGCCTCGAAGGCGCCAGGCTCGAAGCGGTGCAAGCCGTCGTACCGTGCGCGTCTCGGCACTCACCATCGCAAGCGTCACACGAGCTGCAACCTCGTCGTGAAGAGCCTCGAGATCCCGCGACCTCGGTATCGCGGTCCCCGTCTACGACATCGAGGTGGACTGTCCGACCCACAGCTTCATCGCCAACAACGCCATCGTCCACAACTCGATCTGCACGACCCGCGTCGTCGCGGGAGTCGGGGTGCCGCAGGTGACCGCGGTCTTCGACGCGGCGCAGGCGCTCGCCGGCCAGGGCGTGCCGGTGATCGCGGACGGTGGCATCCGCAACTCCGGCGACATCGCGAAGGCGATCGCGGCCGGGGCCGACACGGTGATGCTCGGCTCGATGCTCGCGGGCACCGACGAGGCTCCCGGCGAGGTCATGGTCGCGCAGGGCGAGCGGTTCAAGGAGTACCGGGGCATGGGCTCGCTCGGCGCGATGAAGGCGCGCTCGTTCTCGAAAGACCGCTATTTCCAGGGAGATGTCGAGGACGTCGACAAGCTCGTTCCCGAGGGCATCGAGGGGCGCGTGCCGTACAAGGGCCCGCTGGCGCCGATCGTGCACCAGGTCGTGGGCGGCCTCCGGCAGTCGATGGGCTACTGCGGCGCGGCGACGATCGAGGAGATGAAGGAGCGGACGCGCTTCACGCGCATCACGCCGGCCGGCCTCCACGAGAGCCACCCGCACGGCGTCACGATCACCAAGGACGCGCCGAACTACCGCCGGAGCTAGCCCTGGGCGAGGTCGCTCACCTTCCGACTCCCGAGCCGTCTCCGGAGGAGAGGCCGGTCCTCGTCGTCGACCTCGGCGGCCAGTACAGCCAGCTGATCGCGCGGCGCGTGCGCGAGGCGCGCGTCTACTCCGAGCTCGTCAGCCATCGCCTCTCGGCCGCGGAGATCGCGCGGCGCGACCCGCTCGCGCTCGTGCTCTCCGGCGGGCCGGCGTCGGTGTATGCGGAGGGCGCGCCCGTGATCGACCCGGAGGTCTTCGAGCTCGGCATCCCCGCGCTCGGCATCTGCTACGGCATGCAGCTCATGGCGCGCGATCTCGGCGGCGCCGTCGAGCGGACGGACGCGTCCGAGTTCGGGAAGACGGAGCTGCGCGCGGAGGAGTCCGAGCTCTTCCACGACCTTCCCGCCGACCAGGTCGTGTGGATGAGCCACCGCGACTCCGTGACCGCGCCGCCTCGCGGCGCGCGCGTGACCGCCTCGTCGCCGACGACGCCGATCGCCGCGTTCGAGGATCGCGAGCGCCGCCTGTACGGCGTGCAGTTCCACCCCGAGGTCGTCCACACGCCGCACGGCCAGGAGATCCTCAAGAACTTCCTGTACGAGGTCGCCGACGCGCCACCGAGCTGGACGCCCGCGGCCGTGATCGAGGAGCAGGTCGAGCGCATCCGGGCCGCGGTCGGGTCGGAACGAGTCCTGTGCGCGCTCTCCGGCGGCGTCGACTCGGCGGTCGCGGCGCTGCTCGTGCACAAGGCGGTCGGAGACCAGCTCACGTGCGTCTTCGTCGACCACGGCCTGCTGCGCGAGAACGAGGCGGAGCAGGTGGTCGAGACGTTCTCCGGGCACTTCCGCGTCCCGCTCGTGCACGTGCAGGCCCAGCAGCGTTTCCTCACGCGGCTCGCAGGCGGTCTCCGACCCGGAGGAGAAGCGGACGATCGTCGGCGAGGAGTTCATCCGCGTCTTCGAGGAGGAGGCCGCGAAGCTCGGTGACATCCGCTTTCTCGTCCAGGGCACGCTCTACTCGGACGTCATCGAGTCCGGAGGCGCGGAGGACGGCGTCGCGGCGAAGATCAAGTCGCACCACAACGTCGGCGGGCTTCCGGAGGACATGCGGATGGAGCTCGTCGAGCCGCTCAGACTCCTCTTCAAGGACGAGGTTCGACGAGTCGGCGAGGAGCTCGGCCTGCCCGAGCGCATGGTCTGGCGGCAGCCGTTCCCCGGCCCCGGGCTCGCGATTCGCATCATCGGCGACGTGACGGAGGAGCGGCTCGCGATCCTGCGTCGCGCGGACGCGGTCCTGCTCGAGGAGATCCGGCGCGCGGACCTCTACCGCCAGCTCTGGCAGAGCTTCGCCGTGCTCCCCGCGATCCGCTCGGTCGGCGTGCAGGGCGACGAGCGGACGTACGCGTACCCGGTCGTCATCCGGGCGGTCACGTCCGAGGACGCGATGACCGCGGACTGGGCGCGCCTGCCGTACGAGCTGCTCGAGACCGTCTCGAGCCGGATCATCAACGAGATCCCGGGCGTCAACCGGGTCGTCTACGACGTCTCCTCGAAGCCGCCGTCCACGATCGAGTGGGAGTAAGGTCGCCGCGTGAGCGACGCCTGGGACGACGAGGGGTTCGGCGCGGACGACGAGTGGCAGGGCGAGGGGAGCGTGGGGGCGGGCCTCGAGGAGGATGTCGCCGGCTTCGACGACCCCGAGGACGACCCCGAGGAGGACGAGACCCTGGACGCGCTCGACGAAGAGGGCGACGACTAGCCTCGGTGGAGTTCCGCGACCTGCTCCCTCGGCGCCGCATGGTGCGCCACTACGCGGACGAGCCCGGTTGCGCTCGAGTCCGTCCAGCGGATCGCGGAGACGATCCGGCGTGCGCCGAGCGCCGGCTACAGCCAGGGCCAGCGGCTCCTCGTCGTGACCGAGGAGGCCGGACGGGCGGAGATCGGGCGCATCCTCGGCGACGCCGGCTGGACGACGCCCGAGGATCGCGAGCCGTGGCTCGAGAGCGCGCCCGTCCACGTCCTCGTCTGCACGCGCGAAGCCGACTACCACGAGCGGTACACGAAGCCGGACAAGCTCGCGGACGGCGAGGAGATCGACTGGCCGGTGCCGTTCTGGTACGTGGACGCGGGCGCCGCGCTGATGCTCGTCCTCCTCGCGGCGATCGACGAAGGGCTCGCAGCCGGGCTCTCGGGCGTGCCGCGGGACGCGGCGGCCGCGCTGCGCGTCTCGTTCGGGATCCCGGAGGACGTCGACATCGTCGCGCTCGTCACCGTGGGCGCCCCCGCGCCCGATCCGGGTTGGAGCGCCGTCACCAGCCGCCGCACCCAGCCGCGCCGCGAGTCGGACGAGATCGTGCGCTGGGAGCGCTGGTGACTGGTTGGGGGTCAGGCTTCAGCCTGATCCCGGTCTTGGGTTTTCGTCCTTTGCGTCGCGGCCGCGAAGTCCAACACCGAGGTCAGGCTGAAGCCTGACCCCTAGGTCACGCGGAAGCCCGCGAGGCCCTCGGGCTCCTCCGCGAAGACCTCGACGCGGTCGACGCGCGCCCCGCTCGGGCCGGTCTGCATGTAGTCGACGAGCCGCTCGACCGCGGCCTGCTCGCCCTCGAAGACCGCCTCGACCGTCCCGTCGCGATTGTTCCGCACCCACCCGGCCACGCCTGCGGCCTCCGCCCGGCGCCGGACGGTGTCGCGGAAGAAGACCCCGTGCACGCGCCCGTGCGCGATCGCGCGCCTGCGGATAACACCGGTGTCAGACACCGTTTTCTGTCAAGAGTTTCGTGCCGAGTTCGCGACGAGTGTCCACAGGTCGAAGTCTCGCCGCAGAGCCCCGATCGGCGGTGTGACATGTCGTCCGAGGACACTCCTTCGCGACGAAGCTCTTTCGACGGTGTCTGACACCGGTGTTCAGCCGAGCGCGACGACGCCAGCCGCATCGACGGTCACCGTGACGCGGTCTCCCGGCTCGGGATGCTCGAGCGCCGCCACCGCCGCGACGAGCGTCTCGCCCCGGTCGAGGTCGACCGTCAGGCGGACGAGCGGGCCCTGGCGGACGGCCTCGACGACCACACCGTCGCCCGAGCCGTCGCCCGCGGGCGAGACGCGCACCGCCTCGGGCCGGATCACGGTTCCGTCGCGGACGTTGGCGAGACCGAGGAAGCGTGCGACGTCCTCGTCGACCGGATCGGCCCAGAGCTCGTCGGGCGTCCCGACCTGCACGATCCCGCCGGCTCGCATGACGGCGACGCGGTCGCCGAGCGCGAACGCTTCCGCGTGGTCGTGCGTCACGTAGAGGGCGGTCACCTCGAGAGTCTCGAACATGCGCTCGAGGTCGTCGAGCAGCCGATCGCGGAGGCGCCGGTCGAGCGAGCCGAGCGGCTCGTCGAGCAGGAGCACGCGCGGCGCCGGCGCCAGCGCCCGTGCGAGGGCGACGCGCTGCTGCTCTCCGCCCGACAGCGTCGCGACCGACCGCCGCTCGAAGCCCGCGAGCCCGACGAGCTCGAGGAGCTCGCGGACGCGCGTCTCGATCTGCTCCGGCGGATCGCCGCGCATCCGCAGCCCGAACGCGACGTTCCCGAAGACGTCGCGGTGGTGGAAGAGGGCGTGATCCTGGAAGACGAGGCCGATCCCGCGCAGGTGCGCAGGCGTCGAGACGAGGTCGCGCCCGTCCAGCAGCACGCGCCCCGAGTCGGGCCGCTGCAGCCCCGCGATCACCCGCAGCAGCGTGCTCTTTCCGGAGCCGCTCGGCCCGAGCACGGTCACGACCTCGCCCTCGGCGACCTCGAACGTGACGCCGGCCAGGGCGGCGGCCCCGTCGAACCGCACCGAACACGTCCTCGACCCGCAGCATCAGAACCAGCCCGCGCGGCTCTCGCGGAGCCGGTCGACGAGGAAGACGGTCGCCGCGACGACGACCATGAGCACCACGGCGAGCGCGTACGCCTGGCCCGCGTTGAGCTCACCCGGACGGCCGAGGAAGCGGAAGATCGCGACCGGCAGCGTCGGGCTCTCCGGGCGGGCGAGGAACACCGTCGCGCCGAACTCTCCGAGCGAGATCGCGAACGCGAACCCCGCCGCCACCGCGAACGCGCGGCCGGCGACCGGGACGTCGATCTCCCGCCGCACGCGGCCGGGCGACGCTCCGAGCATCGCCGCCGCCTCGCGCTGCCGGTCGTCGATCGCCCGCAGCGTCGGCGCGACGATGCGCACCACGAATGGGATGGCCACCAGCGCTTGTACGACCGGGACGATCCACGGCTGCGCGCGGAAGTCGACCGGCGCGGTGTCGAACGCGATCACGAAGCCGAAGCCGAGCATCACCGCCGACGCGCCGAGCGGGAGCATCAGCAGGCCGTCCAGGAGCCGCGACCCCCGCGGCTCCGCGATCGCGAACGCGGCGAGACCTCCGACGACGAGAGCAATGAGGGTCGCCGCCGCCGCGAACAGGATCGAGTTCGCGATCGCCTCCCACGGCGTGGCGAGGAGCGCGGCCGTCGGCTCGGTCAGAGCGCGGTATGCGTCGAGCGAGTGCCCGTCTCCGACCGCGAGCGAGCGCTCGACGAGCACCGCCAGCGGAGCTCCCAGGAAGATCGCCAGCCCGCCCAGGCTCAAGGCCACGACCCACTTCTCACGCCCTCTGGGCGCGCGCAGCACGTCGGCCTCCGCGCGCAGGTGCCGCGGGACCGCGAGCTTCGCCTCGAGCCTCGTCGCGACCCAGATCGCGAGCGCGACGCAGACGAGCTGGACGAGCGAGAGCACGGCCGCGGCGCGCAGGTCGAAGATGCGGACCGCCTGGTTGTAGATCTCCGCCTCGAGCGTCGAGTAGCTCGGGCCGCCGAGGATGAGCACGATCCCGAACGACGTGAACGAGAAGAGGAAGACGATCGCGGCTGCGGCGGCGAGCGAGGGCGCGAGGAGAGGCAGCGTGATCTCGCGGAAGCTCCGCCACGGCGTGGCGCCGAGCGTCGCCGCGGCTTCCGAGACGCGCGGGTCGAGCCGCGCCCAGAATCCTCCGACGACGCGGACGACGACGGCGACGTTGAAGAAGGCGTGCGCCACGAGGATCGCGGCCCAGCCCCGTTCGAGGCCGGGCGGGAGGATCGCGAGGAACGCGAGCGCGACGACGACGGTGGGGAGGACGAACGGCACGGTCACGAGCGCGCGGACGAGAGCGCGGCCGCGGAAGGCGAACCGTCCGAGAACGTAGGAGGCGGGCAGCGCGACCGCGATCGTCAGCGCCGTCGACGCGAGCGCCTGCCACACGGTGAACCAGACGACCTCGCGCGTCAGCGGGTCGGTCAGGACGTCGACCGGCGACGCGAGGCCACCCTCCGACCGGAGCCCGCGCTCGAGGATCGACGCGAGCGGGAACGCGAAGAAGAGCGCGAGAAAGGCGAGCGGGACGCCTCGGGTGAGCGCGCGCCAGCCGGTCCCGCTCAGCGCAGGACGGTCGCCGTCCACTGCTTGATCCACCGCTCCCGGTTCTTCGCGATCCTGTGCGGGCCGCAGCGAGAGCGGTGACTGCGGGACGACCGCGAACTGCTCGAACTCCGGCGGGACCGAGGCGAGCGGGTCGACGGGGAAGACGAACATCGAGAGCGGCACGTCCTCCTGGAAGCGCGTCGAGAGCAGGAAGTCGACGAGCTGGCGCGCGCCTTCGGTGTTGGACGCACCGCGCAGGACTCCGGCGAGCTCGACCTGCCGGAAGCAGCTGTCCTCGATGATGGCCGTCGGCGCTTCGGTCGGGCGCGGGCTCGCGAAGATGACCTCGGCCGGCGGGCTCGAGGCGTACGAGACGACGACGGGCCGGTCGCCGTTGCTCCCCGCTGCGCCCGAGAAGCGGACGTTGTAGGCCTCTTCCCAGCCGTCGACGACGAGGACGTCGTTCTCGCGCAGCTCCGCCCAGTACTCCGTCCAGCGATCCTCGCCGTAGCGCGCGATCGTGGCGAGCATGAACGCGAGCCCGGGCGTCGACGTCGCCGGGTTCTCGACGACGAGGAGGCCGTCGTACTCCGGCTTCGTCAGGTCGGTGAGCGACTTCGGAGGCGCGAGATCCCGCTCCGCGAACCAGGCCCGGTCGTAGTTCAGGCAGACCTCGCCGTGGTCGACGGGCGTCACGCGATGCTCCTTGTCGAGGATGTACACGGGGTCGATCTTCTCCAGCTCCGGAGACTCGTAGGCCTCGAACAGGTCGGCTCTCGAGCGCCCGCGTGAGCAGGTTGCTGTCGACGCCGAAGAAGACGTCGCCCTCGGGATTCCCGGCGGTCAGGAGCGCGCGCGTGAGCGCCTCGCCCGCGTCTCCGGTCTGGAGGATCCGAAGCGTCTTGCCGCTCGACGTCTCGAACTCGCGCTTCACGTCGTCCGAGATGACGAAGGAGTCGTGCGTGACGAGCACGACCTCCTTCGACGTCGCCGCCACCGCCGCGGGCGACGAATGCGACCGCGAGGACGGCGATCGCGAGGACGGCGCCGGCGGCGTACAGCACGCGGCGATCGAGGTTCACGCCGCGTCCTCGGTCTCGGGGCCGGGCCGCATGGCGAGGAGAATGCCCTTCCCGACGGCGATGCGCGCGGTCTTCGCGACGAACTCGTTCGAGACGCCGCGACTGGAGCCGGGCTCGAGCGTCTCTCCGGCCAGCGGATAGGCCAGGCCCTCGGTGCGCACGCCCTCGGCCGGGCCGTGGAGCGCGAGGAGCGAGACGAGCTCGCCGGGCTCTCCCTCGAGCGTGCGCTGTCGGCGGATCACGTGCACGCGCGCCGGCCCGACGACGGCGTCGAGCTCGACGTCCTCGTAGCGGGGGGAGCCGAGGAGGAGGAGCGCGGAGAGCAGATGGTCGAGCCGCTCGCCGACTCCGGCGAGCACGACGATGCGTTCGGGATCGAGCGCGAGCGCGGCGTCGAGCGCGAGCTCGAGGTCGGTCGCGTCCTTCTCGGCGGGGTGACGCTCGACGCGCGTGCCGTTCGCCTCCGCGGCTTTGACGGCCGCCTCGGGCGCGGAGTCGAAGTCGCCGACCGCGAGCTGCACGTCCAGTCCGAGGGCGCGCGCGTGCGCGAGCCCGCCGTCGGCCGCGATCACGTGCGCGCCGGGTGGGACGGCTTGCACGGCGTCCGCGGGCGGAGCCTCCCCGCCGGCGACGACCACCACGACCTCGTTCGACATGTGCCTCCCTCCGCTGGCATTACCCAGATCAGGTTCAGCGGGTCGGCGGCGCCCCTCAGCCGCCCTCTCAGCCCGGTTGCCCCGAGCTCCCCGTGCGTTCTCCGAATCGTAGCCGCGGCAACGCGGAGGGCCGCCTTGCGGCGGCCCTCCGGAGGTGTTGCTCGTTGCTACGCCGTTACGGAACCGGCGGCGGAGCCGGCACCGCTGCGCGGTAGCCGTTGTCGTCGGTGAGTGAGTGCGGATCGACGTCGTTGGGAACCGACGACGTCTTCGGGATTGGTGCGCCGAAGAGCTCGAACGGCCCGCCGCAGAAGTCCGCCGCCTTCTCGATCCTGATCTGGGCCTCGGGCAGTGTGCTGCTCGAGAACCGGTTCATCTTGTTCACCCCGTTGTCGAGAACCGTGAAAGCGACGATCCCGAGCGTCGCGCCCTGCAGGTTTCCGATCTGGAACGGGGCGGTCGTCCTGTAGTTGATGCTGATGTCGCTGTCGTAGACGACAGCGCAGACCGTCTCGCCCTCGAGCATCTCGATGCCCCGAGCACGCAGCGGGCGGACGTCCTTGATGTTGTCGAGCCGGTTCTGCGGGACAGTCCCGGTCGTGTTCGCGCCATGGACCTGGCTGAACGCCCGGTGGCAGAGACCGGGTCGACGCAGGCGTTGCTCGTGCCGCTGATCCACTTCTGCGGGATGCAGTTCGGCGCGAACCAGCCCTCGTCACCGGTCTGGCCGGTCATGAGCGCGATCTTCTTCCCGGTCGTTCGTCCGGCGGTCGGCCCAGTACTGCAGGACGTCGCGCATGGTGTACGACGCCTTCTGGTCGTTCACGTTCGTGTCGCTGAACTGGGTCAGCGTCTCCGGGAAGATGTTCTGCTGACCGATCAGCGGGTTGTCGTGGAACCGGATCCCGTTGTCGATCGAGTCCTCGTCGATGAGGAGGAAGAGCGCTCCCTGGGCGACCCACGTCTTGCTCGCGTTGCCGGACTTCCGCCTGCGGCCGTGTTCGCCGCCGTTTGGTCGTGCGGGTGATCGACTCGCCGAGGACGCTCGACGTGGTGGTCGCCGAGATGACCGCGGTCCCTGCAGTCGGCGACGTGATGAAGATCGAGCACTTGCCGATGTTGGGCGCCCGGTCGACCGTCGTGCAGGTGTCGGTGCCGCCGACGAACGTCGTGTTCGCCGTGTCGCTCACCTCGTTGAACTCGACGAGCGCGTTGCCGAGCGGCGTCCAGCCGCCCGCTCCCGTCGTTCTGCTCGACGAACGCGATGATCTCGTGTTCTGTGTCGACCGGGTTGTCCGCGGTGAGCGGATCGAGGCAGATGCGCAGGTTCACGTACTTCTTGTTGGCGTCGGCGGAGTTGTTGCCGCCGGTGCCGGTGGCGCGGGTCACGCTCTCCCCGGCGATCGAGAAGGTCGTGGTCGCGTGGATGTCGACCGAGCCCGGCGTGGTGGTCGTGATCGTGACCGAGCAGGTGCCGCCGGTGGTGGGGCAGTCGTCGAGGTTGCCGGCCGTCCCGCCGCAGTTGGCGCCGTCGTTCGGGGTGGTGAAGGCCGCCCCGGCGGTGTTGTCGTTGAGCGTGAACACGACGCAGGTGCCGTTGGGCGCCGGCCCGAAGCCGTTGGCTGCGTCGCCGCCGGGCGCGATCGCCAGGAGCCCGTCGTCCTGCTGCACGGTCACGTTGATCCTGTGCGGCTCACCGACCTTGTTGACCGCGGTCAGCGGGTCGACGTCGATCTGCGCGTCCACGTAGCGCTTGTTGGCGTCGGCGGAGTTGTTGCCCGCCGGCGTCGGTGGCGCGGGTCACGCTCTCCCCGGCGATCGAGAAGGTCGTGGTCGCGTGGATGTCGACCGAGCCCGGCGTGCGTGGTCGTGATCGTGACCGAGCAGGTGCCGCCGGTGGTGGGGCAGTCGTCGAGGTTGCCGGCCGTCCCGCCGCAGCTGGTGCCGTCGTTCGGGGTCGGTGAAGTCCGCCCCGGCGGTGTTGTCGTTGAGCGTGAACACGACGCAGGTGCCGTTGGGCGCCGGCCCGAAGCCGGTCACGGCGTCGCCGCCGGGCGCGCCGACCAGCAGCCCGTCGTCCTGCTGCACGGTCGCGTTGATCGTGTGCGGCTCGCCGACCGTGTTGACCGCGGTCAGCGGGTCGACGTCGATCTGCGCGTCCACGTAGCGCTTGTTGGCGTCGGCGGAGTTGTGCCCGCCGGAGCCGGTGGTGCGGGTCATGCTCTCCCCGGCGACCGAGAAGGTCGTGGTTGCGTGGATGTCGACCGCAGCCCGGCGTGGTGGTCGTGATCGTGGCCGAGCAGGTGCCGCCGGTGGTGAGGCAGTCGTCGAGGTTGCCGGCCGACGCCGCCGCAGTCGTTGCCGTCGTTCGGGGTCGGTGAAGCCCGCCCCGGCGGTGTTGTCGTTGAGCGTGAACACGACGCAGGTGCCGTTGGGCGCCGGCCCGAAGCCGGTCACGGCGTCGCCGCCGGGCGCGTTCGCCAGCAGCCCGTCGTCCTGCTGCACGGTCGCGTTGATCGTGTGCGGCTCGCCGACCGTGTTGACCGCGGTCAGCGGGTCGACGTCGATCTGCGCGTCCACGTAGCGCTTGTTGGCGTCGGCGGAGTTGTAGCCGCCGGAGCCGGTGGTGCGGGTCATGCTCTCGCCGGCGACCGAGAAGGTCGTGGTTGCGTGGATGTCGACGCTAGCCCGGCGTGGTGGTCGTGATCGTGGCCGAGCAGGTGCCGCCGGTGGTGAGGCAGTCGTCGAGGTTGCCGGCCGTCGCCGCCGCAGTCGTTGCCGTCGTTCGGGGTCGGTGAAGTCCGCCCCGGCGGTGTTGTCGTTGAGCGTGAACACGACGCAGGTGCCGTTGGGCGCCGGCCCGAAGCCGGTCACGGCGTCGCCGCCGGGCGCGTTCGCCAGCAGCCCGTCGTCCTGCTGCACGGTCGCGTTGATCGTGTGCGGCTCGCCGACCGTGTTGACCGCGGTCAGCGGGTCGACGTCGATCTGCGCGTCCACGTAGCGCTTGTTGGCGTCGGCGGAGTTGAGCCCGCCGGTGCCGGTGGTGCGGGTGATGCTCTCGCCGGCGACCGAGAACGTGGTGGTTGCGCGGATGTCGACGCTGCCCGGGGTGGTGGTCGTGATCGTGGCCGAGCAGGTGCCGCCGGTGGTGAGGCAGTCGTCGAGGTTGCCGGCGACGCCGCCGCAGTCGTTGCCGTCGTTCGGGGTCGTGAAGTCCGCCCCGGCGGTGTTGTCGTTGAGCGTGAACACGACGCAGGTGCCGTTGGGCGCCGGCCCGAAGCCGGTCACGGCGTCGCCGCCGGGCGCGTTCGCCAGCAGCCCGTCGTCCTGCTGCACGGTCGCGTTGATCGTGTGCGGCTCGCCGACCGTGTTGACCGCGGTCAGCGGGTCGACGTCGATCTGCGCGTCCACGTAGCGCTTGTTGGCGTCGGCGGAGTTGTTGCCCGCCGGTGCCGGTGGTGCGGGTCATGCTCTCGCCGGCGACCGAGAACGTGGTGGTTGCGCGGATGTCGACGCTGCCCGGGGTGGTGGTCGTGATCGTGGCCGAGCAGGTGCCGCCGGTGGTGAGGCAGTCGTCGAGGTTGCCGGCGTCGCCGCCGCAGTCGTTGCCGTCGTTCGGGGTCGGTGAACTCCGCCCCGGCGGTGTTGTCGTTGAGCGTGAACACGACGCAGGTGCCGTTGGGCGCCGGCCCGAAGCCGGTCGACGGCGTCGCCGCCGAGCGCGTTCGCCAGCAGCCCGTCGTCCTGCTGCACGGTCGCGTTGATCGTGTGCGGCTCGCCGACCGTGTTGACCGCGGTCAGCGGGTCGACGTCGATCTGCGCGTCCACGTAGCGCTTGTTGGCGTCGGCGGAGTTGAGCCCGCCGGAGCCGGTGGTGCGGGTGATGCTCTCGCCGGCGACCGAGAACGTGGTGGTTGCGCGGATGTCGACGCTGCCCGGGGTGGTGGTCGTGATCGTGGCCGAGCAGGTGCCGCCGGTGGTGAGGCAGTCGTCGAGGTTGCCGGCGACGTCCGCCGCAGTCGTTGCCGTCGTTCGGGGTCGTGAACTCCGCCCCGGCGGTGTTGTCGTTGAGCGTGAACACGACGCAGGTGCCGTTGGGCGCCGGCCCGAAGCCGGTCACGGCGTCGCCGCCGGGCGCGTTCGCCAGCAGCCCGTCGTCCTGCTGCACGGTCGCGTTGATCGTGTGCGGCTCGCCGACCGTGTTGACCGCGGTCAGCGGGTCGACGTCGATCTGCGCGTCCACGTAGCGCTTGTTGGCGTCGGCGGAGTTGAGCCCGCCGGTGCCGGTGGTGCGGGTGATGCTCTCCCCGGCGACCGAGAACGTGGTGGTTGCGCGGATGTCGACGCTGCCCGGGGTGGTGGTCGTGATCGTGGCCGAGCAGGTGCCGCCGGTGGTGAGGCAGTCGTCGAGGTTGCCGGCGACGCCGCCGCAGTCGTTGCCGTCGTTCGGGGTCGGCGAAGCCCGCCCCGGCGGTGTTGTCGTTGAGCGTGAACACGACGCAGGTGCCGTTGGGCGCCGGCCCGAAGCCGGTCACGGCGTCGCCGCCGGGCGCGTTCGCCAGCAGCCCGTCGTCCTGCTGCACGGTCGCGTCGATCGTGTGCGGCTCGCCGACCGTGTTGACCGCGGTCAGCGGGTCGACGTCGATCTGCGCGTCGACGACGCGCACTGGGCCTTCGCACGTGCCCGGCTGAGCCATGTTCTTGTTGTCGTCGCCCCCATAGCTCGCCAGGTATGAGTAGACGCCGACCGCCGGTGTGAACGGGAGGACATCGTCGAGCATCACGACGGGGCCCTGGGTTACGGGAGCTCGCCGAGTCCAGGATTCGTCTTGTAGACGGCGGTCGCCGCCGCGGTACTGGCGCAGGTCCCGTTGTTGAACCGCTTCACCGTGATTGTCCCGATGAGGTTCGACGGCGGAATCGTGTGACTCGTCACCGTCACCTTGTCGTGGATTGGAGTCCCGACCTCGACGGCCGAAGCGCCCGCGCCGAGGTTGAAGTGGGCGCTTCCGCCCTCTCCGGAGAGATCGGCGTGTATCTGCGTCACGACCTCGGCCGGAACGCCACAGCCGGGCGCCAGCGGACCGAAGTGCGATGTGCTGCCTGCGCCTTGAGCCTGCCCTGTCCGATCATCTGGAGGCAGAGCGTCGCCTGGTCGGATCCGGAGATGTCCTGGCCGCCCCGCGGGGTGAACAGGATCGCCCGCTCGGGGACGTTGATGCCCTGACCGGACAGCAAGATCGAGGTCGCGTTGTTCTGGCATCGCTGGTCGGTCCAGGCCAGCACGCCGTGCACCGCGGGCGCGAGCGTGAGATCGAGTCGTTGATCTCGATCGGCCGTGCGAGATCATCGTGACCTTGAAGGGAGGGCGAGACGTCCCCAGTCTGCCTGGTCGAACTCGATGAGGCCGTCTCATTGCAGATCACCGCGCCGTGGTCGGCGGCGTTGATCTTGTACGTGCCCGTGCCGGTGAGGCTCGTGCCGCCCTTGCAGCTCGCGCCCGGCAGGACGTCGCCACGTCGTTGCCGAACGTCACCCCGTCGGCGTTGAGGTAGTCGCCGAGGTTGCCCGGCCACCCTTGGGGCCGATCTGGTACGGGCCCGAGACCAGGAGCTCGTCGCCGCTCGCGGTGATGTTCTCCGCCGTCGGGTTGTGCCAGCGTGCCGGGAGTTGTTCGCCTGGAGCATGCAGTCGGGGGGCGACGGGGCGGGGCGTTGTCGTTCACGCCGTAGGTCAGCTCGGGGTTCGGCGAGCCGGTCTCGACGAACGTGTTGAGGCGCCCGAGTTCGCGAGGTCGGCGTTGCTGTGGATGCGGCCGTAGAAGAAGCTCGTGCTGCCGCTGACCTCGGCCTGCTTGTCGTTCGTGCTGTTGCACTTCGGCTCGTACGATTCGGGCTGTTCGTTCGGGTTGTCGGGTCGTCGCCCGCTGCCTTCGCGAATATGAAGTAGTCGCCGGCGAAGTGGTCCGGGTTCGCGGACGCGGTCTGGATCAGACCCAGCGCAAGCGCGAACGCCGTCACGGCGAGGACACCCGACCACTTGAGGGCGGTCCATCGCCGGCTGCGCTTACTCGAATGCGTCGTTCGTTGCTGGCGCCGCCTGTTCTTATGCCGCTCGTCGTCCGCTACGCCAAAGGCCCGATTCATCACTCGTATTCCTCCCGCGGGCACGATGGCCCGCCCCGTTTTGACGGTACTCGGGAGAGCAAGTGACAAAGAAACTTCGGGCGAGCGCAGCATGTCGCGCTCTCGCCTCTGCCCCGATCCCAGCCGCAGCCAACCCCAGTTACCCCGCTGTGCCCCATTATGGGGCAGCGCGCATCTAATGTCATTGCGCTCGAATTGTCAAGCAACTCGTCTGGAATCGGCACGTTCTCCGGCCGAGTTAGTGGACTCCCTGGCCACTATGCGGATTGGCGCGACCTTCAACCAGTACCGCGAAGGAACGCGCGCCTCACTGCTGCGCGAACGCCTCGCCCGCTACCTCGAAGAGCAGGCATCCGCTGTCGTCCTCCTATTGGGGAGGCTCCCGGTTATCGGGGCGCTCGCGTGTCGGGGATCCCGTTCACCTCGGAGCGCCAGCTCACCGGCGAAGGCCCCGCGGAGGCGACGGCGACGATCGTCCACCGTGTGCTCGTCGAGCTCGGGATCGAGCGCGACGTGCTCCTCTGGAACGTCGTGCCGACGCACCCGGGGACCGCCTCCACGAACCGGCCGCCGACGAGAGCCGAGGTCGCGGCCGGGCTCCCGTTCGTCCGCGCCCTCGCGCGTGGGCGCAACGTCGTCGCTGTCGGGCGCATCGCAGCCGCCGCGCTCGACGTGCCGTCGGTGCGGCATCCCTCTCACGGCGGAGCGCGGGACTTCAGGGCCGGGCTGGTTGAACGGCAACTCGATCTGCAAGCTCCTCTGGGCAATCGCACCGACCAGCCGCTCAGGGACGGCTGAGGGTCACACCGCCCAGCCTCTTGATCTTGAGCAGCGGATGCGCCGACCACACGGAGAACATCGAGAGCTCTATGCGGCACGGCTTGCTGGTGACCCGCGGGCGCCCCTTTCGGCCAGGGTTGCGCCGGACCCCGAAACGACGAGGGGGAGCGCTCTCGCGCTCCCCTCGCTCGCCGCTGACGCGGGGTCTTACTTGCCCTTGTGAATCACGATCGAGCCGCCGGCGATCGCCGTCGGGTCGGCGTTGTCCATGTCCTCGGAGACGCCGCGCCTGTTGTCGTACACGACGTCGCCGGTGCTGATCTTCGTGATCTTGATCCGGAACCGGTCCGTGCCGCCGCCGCCGGTGATGTTGCCGTCGTAGCCGGTGAGCACGAACTTGTAGCCCGTCTCGCCGTTCACCTTGCCGGTGCCGCGGAACTGCGCCTTGTGGCCGCTGACGACGAGCACCTCGTACGCCTCGCTGTGGAAGTTGAAGCTCGCGAAGTGCAGCTGGAACTCGGTCTGGCCCTCGGGGACGGTTCGCGCCCTTCTTGTACTTCGCGTTGAAGCCGAAGTTGGCCTTTCCGGTAGCCGTCAGGTCGCCCAGCGTACGAGTTGGCCGGCGAGTTGATCCAGCCGCCGCCGGTGACGAAGCCGCCGCCGTTCGGGTCGTAGACCGAGACCATGATCTTGAGCGTGTTGGACACGCCGCTGTCGTCATCCGTGACCGTGAGCGTGATGGTGTAGACGCCCTGCGCGGTGTACGTCTTCGACGCCGAGCAGCCCGTCGTGCCGGCCCCGCGGTTGACGTTCGTGTTCGGCCCGCCGTCGTCCCACGTGAAGGTGCACGTGAACGTGTCGGCCGAGCTCGGGTCGCTGTACGTGCCGGTCGCCGTGACCGACTTGCCGATCGGCACGACGTACGAGCTCGCCGTGAGCGTGTGCAGCGTCGGCGGCACGTTGCCGACCGTGACGGTCGTCGTGTCGCTGCTCGACGCGCCGACGCTGTCCGTCGCGGTCAGCTTCGCCGTGTACGTCCCGTCGTCGGTGCAGGTGATGTCGTGTCCACGCTCGCCGGGTTGGCGAAGGAACACGTCGCACCGGCGTCGACGCCTGCGCCCGCCGTTACGTCCACTGCGTGCTCGGCACCAGGCTGTCGATGTCGCCGACGGTGCCATCGAGCGCGGTGGGCGAGCCCTCGTTGCCGGAGGCGTTCGGCCCGGCGTCGCGTCCGGAGGTCGTTCACGGCGGCCGACCGTGATCGATCACCGTGGCCGTGGTGCACAGGCTCGGCGTGCCGTTGTCGCACACCTCGTAGGTGAACGTGTCGGTACCGAACCAGTTGGCGTCCGGCGTGTACGTGATCGTCCCGTCGCCGTTGTCCACCACCGAGCCGTTGGCCGGATCGGACACGGTGCCGACCGTCAGCGTCTGCCCGGACTCGTTCGCCGGCCCCGCGCTGTCGTTGGCGACCACATTGCTCCGGACGCCGTGTCCTCGTCGGTCGCTCGACGCGTCGTCACCGGCAAGCGGCGCGTCGTTGACTGCGTTCACGGTGATCGTGAACGTCTTTGCGGCGCTGGTGTCGTCGCCCCCGTTGGCGGTGCCACCGTCATCGCTTAGCGAGACCGTGACCGTCGCCGAACCGTTCGCATTCGCGGCCGGCTCGAAGGTCAGCGTCCCATTCGCCGCGATCGACGGCTGCGTCGAGAACAACGCGTTGTTGTCGTTGCCCATGGTGAAGCTCACCGACTGACCCGACTCGTTCGCCGGCCCCGCCGAGATGTCCGACGCCCAGGCACGCTGTAGCCACCCGAGTCCTCATTCACCGACACATTGCCACCCGCCGTGAAGCTCGGGGTGTCGTTGACCGGGTTGACCGTCATCGTCACCGTGGCCGTGTTGCACAGGCTCGGCGTGCCGTTGTCGCCCACCTCGTACGTGAACGAATCGGTGCCGAAGCAGTTGGCGTCCGGCGTGTACGTGATCGTGCCGTCGCCGTTGTCCACGACCGAGCCGTTGGCCGGATCGGACCGGTGCCGACCGTCAGCGTCTGCCCGGACTCGTTCGCCGGCCCCGCGCTGTCGTTGCGACCACATCACCGAGACCGCCGTGTCCTCGTCGGTGCTCGCCGCGTCGTCACCGGCAAGCGGGTCGTCGTTGACTGCGTTCACGGTGATCGTGAACGTGACCGCGGCGCTGGTGTCGTCGCCGCCGTTGGCGGTGCCACCGTCATCGCTCAGCGAGACCGTGACCGTCGCCAAACCGTTCGCGTTCGCGGCCGGCTCGAAGGTCAGCGTCCCATCCGCCGCGATCGCCGGCTGCGTCGAGAACAACGCGTTGTTGTCGTTGCCCACGGTGAAGCTCACCGACTGACCCGACTCGTTCGCCGGCCCCGCCGAGATGTCCGACGCCCAGGCAGCGCTGTAGCCACCCGAGTCCTCATTCACCGACACATTGCCACCCGCCGTGAAGCTCGGGGTGTCGTTGACCGGGTTGACCGTGATCGTCACCGTGGCCGTGTTGCACAGGCTCGGCGTGCCGTTGTCGCACACCTCGTACGTGAACGAGTCGGTACCGAACAAGTTGGCGTCCGGCGTGTACGTGATCGTGCCGTCGCCGTTGTCCACGACCGAGCCGTTGGCCGGATCGGACACGGTGCCGACCGTCAGCG
>CAWCLL010000003.1:0-159218 GCA_963796405.1 uncultured Actinomycetes bacterium | reverse complement strand
CAATGAGGCGAACGAGGGTATCCGGACGGCTCTCGAGAGGCTGGGAGTGCTCGGCAAGCCGGAACTGGGGATCTTCGCCGAGGACTCAGCGGTCTAGGAGGAGGACAACGCGCGCTCGAGGGCGGCGCCGTCGAACGGCCCGCCGTGCGTCGCGAGCACGTGCTCGACCGGCAACTCGAGCAGTGGGCGCAACCCCGCGGCGATCTCCTCGCGCGTCACGCCGGGGCGGAGCCACCTCTCGTTGATCTCGAGGCCCTGGCCGAAGTCGACGAGCGTGTCGCCGGAGATCACCGCACGCCGGCTCTCGACCCAGAGCACGATGTCGTTCGGCTTGTGCCCGGCGAGCACGTCGGCACCGAACGGCAGCCGGTCGCCGGACGAGTACGGGCGTGCCTCGCCCTTCCCCTCGCGGAGCAGCCAGACGACGTCGGGACTGCCGTCACCGGCCTGCTCGGCGGTGATGCCGTAGGTGTCCATGAGGTACTGCGCGGAGTCGGGCAGCGGCGTGTAGACCGGCACGCCGAGCCGCTCCACGAGGCCCTCTGCGTCCCGCTCGTGCCACGGTGCGGTGAGCACGATCGCCGTCTCGCGCTCCGCGGCTAGCGCCTCGAGCTCGCTCGGTACGCCCAGCGGATCGAAGAGCAGCAGCCGCTCCCCGTTGTCGATCGCGTAGGACGAGACGTTCGGGTCCCACGGCTCGCTGTCCCTCCAACCGGGATGGCGTGCCTGCCAGTGCCACAGGCCGGGACTCAACTCGCGCATCGCGCGATGCTAGCGACCTGTGGGCCAGTCCCGGCGAGGTAGCGTCCCGGCGTGAGGGTCAGCGCCGAGGCCGCGCGTCGCTTTCTCGTCGCGCGCCACGCGCTCGCTCCCGCGCGTTCGCTCGAGGGAGGACCGGAGGCCGTGCTCGAGGTCTTCCGGCGGCTCGGCTCGATCCAGTTCGATCCGATCGCGGTTGCCGGTCGCACCCACGACCTCGTCCTCCACGCTCGCGTAGCCGGCTACGACCCTGCCTGGTGCGACCTCCTCTACGAGCGCCGCGAGATCTTCGAGGCAACCAACAAGGGACTCTCCTTCGTCCCGACGAGCGAGTTCCCGTGGTTCCGCGGGACGTTGAGCAAGAATGCGCCGCGCCTCCTCGCCGAGAGTGCCGAAGTGGCCGAGCGGGTGCTCGAGCGCATCCGCGCCGAAGGGCCGCTGTCGGCGCTCGACTTCGAGCGCAAGGCCGGGGCGACGACCGACTGGTTCGGGATGCCGACGAACACCGTCCGCGCCGTGCTCGAGGCGTACACCGTCACGGGCGTGCTCGGCCTCGCGCGACGCGACGACAACCGACGGTACTACGACCTCCTCGAGCGGCTGCTACCGGCCGACCTGCTCGCGCACGACGTCCCGCCAAGGGAGCAACTCCGCCACAAGCTCCTCTCGCGCTACCGCGCTCACGGCCTCCTCGGCGTCAGCGGCGGCGGAGGCATCTTCGGCGGCATCGGCCCCGCAAAGCCGGATCCGAGGTGGCCGGCGTACCCAGGCAGAACGGCACTGCGAGAGGAACTGGTCGACGACGGCGAGTTGGTTCCCGTCGAGGTCGAGGACGTGCGCGGGAAGCGCTTCGTGCTCAGGGAGGAGGTCGGACTGCTGGAAGACCCCCCGGAGCCGCCGCCCTCCGTCGCCTTCCTGCCCCCGTTCGATCCGTTGGTCTGGGACCGGGCTCTCCTCGGATCCCTGTTCGGGTTCGACTACGTGTGGGAGCTCTTTCATCCGCCGGCCAAGCGGCGCTGGGGCTGGTACGTGCTGCCGATGCTCTTCCGCGACCGCCTCGTCGGCCGGATCGAGCCGCGCATCGACCGTGCCGGCGGCCGCGTGGAGGTGCTCGACCTCTGGTGGGAGGACGGCTTCGCGCCGCGCCGCACCGAGGGCTTCGTCGACGCGATGCGCGACGCCCTCCGCGCCTACCTCCGGTTCGGAGGCGCGACCCGCCTCGAGTGGGCCCCGCACCTCGCAACGGAGAAGCGACTGTTTCTCACGCGCCCCTAGAGCCGGGTGGTGCGAGTACGCGGCAACCGCAGGATTTGCCCTGTCCGGACAGGTCTGCAATACTGAACTCAATGGTTCAGTATCCGACGACCGTCGACCGCGCGTTCGCGGCCCTCGCCGACCCGACCCGGCGCGCCGTGCTCGAACGGCTCGGCGCCGGCAGCGCGACGATCAGCGAGCTCGCCGAGCCTTTCGGCATGTCGCTGACCGGGATGAAGAAACACGTCCGGCTGCTCGAGGGGGCGAACCTCGTCACCACGGAGAAGGTCGGCCGTGCCCGCAGATGCACACTGGTGCCCTATGCCTTCGAGGGCATCAGTACGTGGCTGCAGCGGCTCGACCGCTTCGCGCAGGTCGTCCAACACACGAAAGGAGCACGATGAGCACCACCAGGAAAGACGAGAAGTCCAAGGGGTTCACGGACGCGGAACGAGCCGCGATGAAGGAGCGCGCCAAAGAGCTCAAGGCCGAGGAGCGCGCGAACAAGAACAAAGCGGACGGGGAACGCGTCCTGCTCGAAAAGATCGCCGAGATGCCGGGACCGGATCGCGCTCTGGCCAAGAAGCTCCACGCGATCATCACGGCCAGCGCGCCAGACCTCTGGCCGAAGACCTGGTACGGGATGCCCGCGTATGCCAGGGACGGCAAGGTCGTCTGCTTCTTCCAGAGCGCGGACAAGTTCAAGTCGAGGTACGCGACGCTCGGCTTCAGCGACGAGGCGAACCTCGACGAGGGCCCCATGTGGCCGACCTCCTTCGCGGTGAAGAAGTTGACCGCCGCCGACGAGGCGAGGATCGGCGCGCTCGTGAAGAAGGCGGTGAGCTGACACGATGAACGAGACCACCGTCACCACCCCGAACGAGCTCGAGATCCGCGTCGAGCGGGTCTTCGATGCGCCGCGCGCGCATGTCTTCTCCGTCTGGACGGATCCGCATTTGATCCCCGAATGGTGGGGCGACGGCACCGTCGTCGAGGAGATGGACGTCCGTCCCGGCGGCACCTACCGGTTCCGAACCGCCTACGGCCTCGTCGAGGGGGAGTTCCGCGAGGTCGAGCCGCCCGCGCGCCTCGTGCAGACGTTCCAGAATCACCTGCAGACGCTCGAGTTCGAGGATCTCGGTGAGCAGACGAAGCTGACCCAGACGATGCTCTTCGAGACGACCGAGCAGCGAGACACCACCATGCAGTACGGCGTCGAAGAGGGCGCGAAGCAGGGCTTCGGGCGCGTCGACGCGGTGCTGGAGAAGATCGCGGCGTGAGTCGCGGACTGTGACGAGGCTCTACGCTGGTTCAGAGCGGGTATCGGCGTCCCTGAGGTACTGGTGCACGAAGGCGATCGCCATGCTGCCCTCGCCGACGGCCGCCGCAACACGCTTCACCGGACCGAAGCGAACGTCACCGACCGCGAAGATGCCAGGGACGCTCGTTTCGAGCAGGTACGGGTCGCGCTCGAGCTCCCACCGCCCGGCGGCACGGACCTCTGGGCCAGTGAGCACGTAGCCCTTCGGATCGAGTGCGATCTCGGCCGGGAGCCACCGCGTCTCGGCGTCCGCCCCGATGAAGATGAAGAGCCCGCCGGACTCGAGGCGGGCCTTCTCCCCTGTCGCGTTGTCGACGACGTCGATCGCCTCGAGCGAGGTGTCGCCGTGCGCGGACGCGACCTCGGTGCGGTAGCGCACCGTGATGTTCGGCCGGGTGCCGAGCTGGTCCACCAAGTAGCGGGACATGCTCTTCTCCAGCGTCTCTCCGCGGTAGAGGATGGTCACGCTCCGCGCATGGGAGGAGAAGAACATCGCAGCCTGGCCCGCCGAGTTGCCGGCTCCGACGATGTGTATGTCCAGGCCATGGGTGTTCGCTGCTTCGCTGCGTGCCGCACCGTAGGAGATCCCTTTGCCCGCGAGCCTGTCGAACCCATCGATCTCGAGCTGCCGCCAGGAGACGCCGCAGGCAAGGATGATCGTCCGCGGCCGCAGGACGTCGCCGCCGTCGAGGTGGACGTGGCGCGTCTCTGCATCGATCCGCACGGTCGATCGGGTGACGAGGATCTCGGCGCCCAATCGGCGCGCCTGCTGGAGCGCCCGGCTTGCGAGCTCCTCGCCCGATACGCCCGAGGGGAAGCCGAGGTAGTTCTCGATCCGCGATGACGTGCCCGCCTGACCGCCGGGCGCCTCGCGTTCGACCACGATCGTACGGAGGCCCTCCGAAGCGCCGTACACGGCCGCCGCCAGCCCGGCGGGGCCCGCGCCGACGATCACAGTGTCGTAGTCCGCGGCGGCCGGCTCGGTCGCGATGTCGAGCAGCTCGGCAACGCGGCGCAGTTGCGGCCGGACGACGGTCTCGCCGTTCAGCAGGCGAATGGCGGGGTAATCACCCTCGGCCGGCAACGCCCCCGACCATTGCCCTGCGTCCTCCGGCACGTCGGGCTGGAGCCACCTGAACCTGATCTGGTTGCGATCGAGAAAGCGCCGCAGCTCGGCGCAGGAGGCATCCCACTGATGGCCGAGGACGATCGCCCGATAGGGAGCCGACTCGGAGATGACGCTCTGAAGGCCGCGTGGGCCGCTGATCCGATTGCTCGCCAGGCGGCCCACGTGCTTCCCGACCTCCGGCGCGACGGCCGCGACGGCGTGGTAGTCGTGCGGCTCGATCCGGAAGACCCGCGACGCCTCAGCCGCCCGGAAGCCGGCGGGTTGGGGCGTTGCGAGCGTGATCGAGATCTCCCCGATCAGGTCGCCGGGCAGACGCTCGCCGATCACCCGCTCGACTCCGTCGACGAGTCTGACCACCTCGATATGACCCTCGATCAGTCCGAGGAGCGCTGGCTCGTCTCCCTCGTGAACCGCAAACTCCCCGGGGCCGAGGCTGATGTCGGCCGCGACGCGACAGAGCCGCTCGCGGTCGGCCGAGTCGAGAGCCGCGAACACCTCGAACCGTCCGATCTCCTCCGCGGTCACCACCCCAGACACCGCCGCTCGCCTGCGGCAGCGAACGCGACTAGCGCGAGAGCAGCTGCCAACCAGCGATTCATGGGACTCCTCTTCTCGATCGACCAGCGCCGGGCCGCCCGCCACGGCCTCAGGCGCGGCGGCAGCTTACAAGAACGAGGCGCGAGCGTTCACGAACGCCCGGTCACTCACCGGACAGGTACAACCCGCTCGTGGCGCCGCGGTCGGTCCGCCTCTCGAGCCCGGAACGCGTCCTGTTCCCCGACGAAGGGATCACGAAGCAGGACCTGTTCGAGTACTACCGCGCGATCGCGCCGGTGCTCGTCCCGCATCTGCGCAACCGGCCGTTCACGATGAAGCGCTCGCCCTACGGAGTGGGCGGGGACGTGTACTTCCAGAAGCAGGCGCCGAAGGGGATGCCCTCCTGGATCCCGACGCGCACCTACCGCACCTACCCGCGGGGCCGCAAGGGCGAGTCGCGGCTCGTCGACTTCCCGCTCGTCAACTCGCCGGAGGCGGTGCTCTGGATGGTGCAGATGAACTGCATCGACATGAACGCCTGGTACTCGCGCGTCGACAAGCCGCACCGCCCGGACTTCGTGCTCTTCGACCTCGACCCGCCGGGTCTCGATACACCCGATGGCGGCTTCGCGCTCGCGATCCGCGTCGCTCACCTGATTCGCGAGGAGCTCGAGCGGCTCGAGCTCGAGTCCTACGTCAAGACGAGCGGCGCCGACGGCATTCACGTGCTCGTCCCGATTGCGCGCCGAGCGACCTACGAGCAGACCTACGCGTTCGCGGAGCGCGTCGCGCGCGGGCTCGAGGAGCGACACCCTGGGCTCGTCACGACCGAGTGGCTGAAGCGCAAGCGCGAGGGCGTGCTCGTCGACCACCGTCAGAATGCGCGGGGGAAGACGATCGCCTCGGTCTACTCGGTGCGGCCGAAGCCGGGCGCGCCGGTCTCGACGCCGCTTCGCTGGGACGAGCTGACAGAGGAGGTGACCCCGCGCCGCTTCGGGATGCGCGAGGCGCTCGCGCGGGTCGAACAGCACGGCGACCTGTTCGAGCCCGTGCTCGCGGGCGGCCAGGCACTCGGACGGGCCCTGAAGAAGCTGCGCTAGTGGGACACTGATCGGCCTCAGGCGACAGCACGCTCGCCCACTCGGATGACCTCTCGTCGGAGCGAGGTCTCTGCTGCCCGGTCAATCGAGAGCGTCGCCCGGAGCTAGTCCTCGCCTTCCCAGTACTCGATCGTGGGTCCGGGCCTCGCGAACATGATGTCTTCGTCCTCGACGCCCTTGGCGAGAACCTTTCCGGTGTCGAGGTACTCGATGACTTCGCCGCGGATCATCGAGGAGAGCATCAGTACGCGTATCGGCGAGTCCGTTCGGTTGATGATCTGATGCGCACCCTCCTTGCCGCGCGGAAAGCAGACGACGTCACCCTCCTCCAACACCCGCTCTCCTTCGGGCGTACGCAGCGTCGGCTCGCCGCGAAGCACGACCACCCACTCCTCGTTCAGGTAATGCGTGTGGTACGGCCAGAGCTTGCAGCCAGGCTCGACCTCGGACATGGTCGCGCCGATTAGCTCACCGCCGACGTGTTGGCCGACGAGCGCGCCCTTGGCATACCACCCCTCGCGGTCCCTCGTCCCGTCCCACTCGTCGCTGTTGAGGTTGAAAGTTTTCATTCGATAAACGGTAGCCACGTCTCAAGGGACACTCTCGCACACCCGCGCATGCCAACCAGCACCCTAGACTCCCGTCGTCAGCCGGCCGGTGAAAGGAGGGCGCATGAGCGAATACGCGATCAAGCCGCTTACTGCCACGACTTGGGATGCCTACGCCCGTCTCCTCGAGAAGCACAACGGGTGTGGGTTCGGCGGCTGCTGGTGCACGTGGTTCCATACGCGAGAAGGCAGGCCCGAGGGCGAGATGGGCCGCCCCTGGAAGGAGCGTCTCGTTCGCGAGGGCAAAGCTCATGCGGCCCTGGTCTTCGACGGCGACACCGCGGTGGCGTGGTGCCAATACGGCTCTCCGGAGGAGCTTCCGAACATCCACCACCGGAAGGACTACGAGGCGAACCGCAAGGAAGAGCTCCCTGACTATCGGATCACGTGCATCTTCGTGGACCGGGACTATCGACGGAAAGGCGTCGCCGGTGAGGCGCTTCGTGCTGCGCTCGACCTCATCGCGAAGGCGGGCGGTGGTGTGGTGGAGGGCTATCCGCAGGACACGCAGGGCAAGAAGATCTCGGCCAAGTTTCTCTACAACACCACGCGCAGCCTCTATGAGCAGACGGGCTTCAGCTACGACCGGCCCAAGGGCAAGAACCACTGCGTGATGCGCAGAACTGTTTCACCCGTCGAAGCCTCTTGACTGGCTCCCATCGGGTGTCGCCGGCGACTTCGTAGCCAAGGGACTTCCCGCACACTCGCGATCCTCAGGCTCGATTCGGCCGGACGGACTCTGCTGCGACCGATGAGATCCGCGCCTCGGTGCGGTCGTAGCGAGAACGACCACCACGAGAGAAAGGACGCACCCCATGAAACTGACGACCACGACGCTCGTCTCCGTCGATGGAGCTGCACCATGACCAAGGTGGTCGCAATCATGTCGATGTCTCTCGACGGGTACGTCGCGGACGCGAACGACGGGGTCGCCGAAGTTTTCGACTGGTACTTCTCGGGCGACGTCGAGGTCCCCACAGCGAGCACGACATCCGGCATGACGTTCCACGTCTCGGCGCCGAGCGCCGACCACCTGAGAGGCTTGCAGGCTGAGGTCGGCGCCATGCTCACCGGTCGGCGCACGTTCGAGCGCGCCGACGGCTGGGGCGGCCAGCACCCGTGGGACATTCCCGCTTTCGTCGCCACCCACCACGTGCCCGACGGCTGGCCACGGCCCGGCTCGACAGTCCAGTTCGTCACCGACGGCATCGAAAGCGCCGTTGCTCGAGCGAAGTCGGCTGCCGGGCCGAAGTCCGTGGGAGTGCACGGGGCGCAAACGATCCAGCAGTGCCTGAACGCCGGACTGCTCGACGAGATCCACATCGATCTGGCTGCCGTGTTGCTAGGCGCAGGAGTGCGGCTGTTCGACCACCTCGCGAACACACCGGCCGTCCTCGGGAATCCGACAGTCGTCACTGGTGTGGGTGTCACGCATCTGCGCTATCCCGTGCACACGTCGTAGACCTGCTCGGAACCACATGCCTCGGCGACTCAGCGAGCTTCGGCGGCTCAGGGACCATTCGAAGGTCGCTGGGTGGACGGCGCTCGTCGCCGCGTTTCCGATCAGGGGCGACGCTCTGGGCTGAGGACCGTCAGGCGACATTCCGCACACTGGCCCAGCGAGCGCACCTCCTACTCGGCCGGGTTGAGATGCTTGGGCCTATGGCTAAAGAGCAAGGAGGTGCTCGTGGAACGGTTCAGCTTCGCCTCCGAGGTGGCGTTCGTGCCCCGCGGAGATCTACTCGATCGCGTGACGGTGGCGCCGCTGACGGCGCCCTTCCAGAAGGGGTCGCTCGTCCAGGCCGCGATCTTCCGAGTCGAGCCCGGTGGTGGGCTCCGTCGGCATCCCGCGACCTCCCCGCAGATATTCGCGGTGCTCGAGGGATCGGGAGAGGTGAGCGGGGCGGACGGTGTCGATGAACCCGTCGAGGCAGGCGATGCGGTCTTCTGGCACGCCGGTGAAGAGCACGAGATGAGATCAGCCGGCGGACTGACCGCGCTCATCATCGAGGGCGAGAAACTCGATCGGTTCCGGGAGCGTCCCCACCCTGCCGCCCAAAACACGTAGGTCCTGCAGCGAGGATCGCGCCGCGGAGACGCACTCGCATCCCCGAGGCGCTAGCCTGGGTAGCTAGTCGCGGCGCAACTCGCCCACCGCCATGGACGCCCCGCGGCGTGGAACCGCCCGACCCGGTCGGCCGTGACGTGACTGGCGATGCAGTTAGGCGTGTTGGCGGATTCGAGTTGTGCTTCTGGCCTCGATCCTCGGTCGAGACAAGAACCGGCCGCCACCAACGGCGAGTTGGTCAGGCAAGTGAAAGGAGAGGGGATGAAGATCGTTGTCATCGGCGGGACCGGCCTCATTGGGTCGAAACTCGTCACGAAGTTGCGCGAGGCGGGACACGACCCGGTCTCGGCGTCGCCTGAGTCGGGCGTCGATACGTACACCGGCGAAGGACTCGCGCAGGCGCTCCAGGGAGCACAGGTCGTCGTCGACGTCTCGAACGCGCCGGCCTGGGACGACGCCGCGGTGCTGGACTTCTTCCAGACCACTTCTCGCAACGTCCTCGCTGCCGAGACAACCGCCGGAGTGAGTCACCACGTCGCGCTCTCCGTGGTCGGCACCGACCGGCTGCAAGACAGCGGCTACTTCCGCGGAAAGCTCGCGCAGGAGGAAGCGATAAAGGCCGCCTCCGTCCCGTACACCATCCTCCGCGCGACGCAGTTCTTCGAGTTCATCGGCCGCATCGCCGACTCGAGCACCGAAGGCGACACCGTTCGTCTGCCGCCCGTGCTCGTTCAGCCCGAGGCGGCCGACGACGTCGCCGCCGCCCTGGTCGACGTCGCGGTGAGCGCGCCGGTGAACGGCATCGTCGAGCTTGCCGGCCCCGAGGCGTTCCCTTTCGACGAGCTCGCCCGACGCGTCCTGAGCGCAAAGAACGACCCACGCCGGGTGACTACCGACGATCACGCGCGCTACTTCGGCGCAGAGCTCGACGAGCACTCGCTCACCCCCGGCGACAACCCACGCATCGCGCCGACCCGTTTCGAGGACTGGCTCAGCCAGTCCACGGCCGGGCAGAACCTCGCGACCCACAGGAGGGACTCATGAAACCGACCATCGTTCTCGTCCACGGCGCGTTCGCCGAATCGGCGAGCTGGAACTACGTCATCGACTCGCTCGCGAGCTCGGAGCACCCCGTGATCGCCGCGGCCAATCCGCTGCGGGACCTGGCCGGCGACGCCGCGAGCGTCGGCGACCTCGTCCGCACGATTGAGGGGCCGGTCGTGCTCGTCGCCCACTCCTACGGCGGCGCGGTGATCTCGAACGTCCCGGCGGACGCCGGCGAGATCACTGGACTCGTCTACGTGTGTGGCTTCGCACCCGATCCCGGAGAGAGCTGCTTCGCGCTGGCGGGGCGCTTCCCCGGCAGCATGCTCGGCGCGGAGACGTCGCGGCCGGTTCCGCGCAGCGACGGCACGACCGACCTGTACATCATCGAGAACCGCTTCCACGACCTGTTCTGCCCAGACGTGCCGGCGCCAGAGGCAGCGCGGATGGCGGCGACGCAGCGACCGGCGACGCTGGAGGCGCTCAACGCGCCGTCCGGCGAGCGGTCCCTGTGGCGCGAGCTGCCGTCGTGGTTCGTGGTCGGCGAGGAGGACCGCATCATCCCTGCGGAGCTCCAGCGCTTCATGGCCGAGCGCGCCGGCGCGCAGCGGACGCTCGCGATCCCCGGCGCGTCGCATGCGGCCTGTGTCTCGCAACCCCAGGCGACGGCCGACCTGATCCTCGAGGCGGCGGCGCTGCCCGTGGCCGCCTGACCCACACGACAAGGACCGAACACCGCGCCGCGCCTCAACGAGACGCGGCGCGGCCCCCACCGAGACTCGCGGTCAGCCCTCGGCGCCCGACCCGAATCGCGCGACCACGGTCACGAAGACGAGAGCCGGCGTGGCGAGGATCAGGATGAGGGCGAGTTGGTACATGCCCTCCGTCGGCGCGAAGAGGTTCGCCAGCAGCAGCACTTGACCGGCGACCGCGACGAGCGCGAACGGAGCCATCTCGATGATCAACGCACGTCGGGAGAGGTCGGGTCGAACCTTCGGCCAGCGCGTCCAGGACGTCCCCGACCGGACCTGATGACCGTAGAAGACGATGGCGAGGAGCCCAGCGCTCATGACGCGGAGAGCCGGGGACTCGCCGATCAAGTCGGCCAACGGAACGAGCAGGAGGGAGCCGAACAGGGCCGTCAGCCCGTACAGGATGATCGTGTTGACCTGGGCGACCTCGTATTCCTTCCAGGCTGCACCGTGCGGCCGCAGCGCGAGGTAGAGGCCGGCGAACCCGGCGAAGCTCATGCTGACCGTGGCGATCGCGTAGAAGAGAGCCGGGTTGTTCACCTCCCTGAATCTATGCCGCGACGACGCCGAACGCTCAGAGTACGTTTGTGAAGGTCAGTGCTTCCTCGGGACCACGGAACGGTGATGCATGAGTGAGGTGATCGATCACGTCGGCATCAGGGTGAGCGACCTGGCCACGAGTCGGCGCATGTACGAGGCGGCGCTGGCCGAACTCGGATTCGCAGTGCTGGGCGAGGGTGAGTTCGAAGGCGATGCATACGTCCTGTTCGGGCGCGGCACGAGCGACGACTTCGCGCTGGACACGGTCGGAACCGCGCCAGGTCGAGACCGCGTAACGACGGGCGCACACATCGCGTTCCGGGCGCCCGACACCGTCAGCGTCGAGCGCTGGCACGCGGCGGCGATCGACAACGGCGGCACCGACAACGGCGCGCCCGGCGTGCGCCCCGAGTACAGCGGCCACTACCACGCCGCGTTCGCGCTCGACCCGGACGGCAACAACGTCGAAGCTGTCTTCCACACACCTGTCCCGGCCGCCGAGACTCGCCCGTGGAGACTCACCTCACGTGGGTCGTAGCCACACGACGACCTGGCCGATGCTCTCGAAGCCGGCGCTGTGTGCGGCGTCCAAGGAGTCTCCCGATTCGTAGCTGACGGTCGGCGCATCGCCCCATAGCGCCGCGGCAGCCGCCGCGGCGTCCGCCCATGCCGAGTCGAGATCGCCGGCTGTGTCGAAGACGTTGCTGAGCCCGATCACCGCGGCGCTTCGGTTTGCGATTGCACCTGCGACGACGCGGTCGCCGTCATGACCGGCAAGTACGGCGATCGTCTCGTTCGTCAGAAGCGCCGGCCGGAAGAATCCTGATCCGCCGGGCACTTCGCCCCAACTCGCCTCCCACTCACGAAGGTGATCCTCGGTGGCCACCGCCGACCATCGTCGAAGAGCCGCGAGACGAGTCTTGGACGGCTGCCTGACCACCCACTCGGACCGGACCAGCGGTCTGAATCCGGTCGGCCGGAGATTCAGGCACGCGAAGCTGTCCTTCACCGAACAGCCCTCGCCCGAGTCGATGCAGGAGAGCACGTGCTCACCAGTGATCTCCGGACGGAGCGTGACCGCGTCCGGGTAGTACGGCGGAGTGCGCACTGGGCTCGACCAAAGGGCAGCGTCGAAGCGGCCGTCGATCCCGTGTGTGCCAGAGAACGCGTGACACCACTTAGCGTTGTTCAGCGCTGCAGCCCGAGTCAGCATTCGATTCGACACGACGGACATTCTCCCGCGCCACACCAGAAGCCCTCGCGGCCGGTACGCCGGTGATACCCTCGTTCACACACAGCTCGCTCCTCCGCTGCTGCACTCACCGCGAGTCGCGTCAGGTCTGGGCCTGATAGGGAGGAGAGCTTTGGTGGCACCGTCTCTAACTGAAACGCTCACTGAAGCCGCGCAGGCGGCGCGAGCCAGTGACTGGGAGCGCGACCGGGAGGCATGGAACCTTCCACGCGCCACAGGAACGATCGCTCGCGCGGCGGACCAAGACGAACGCGACGCTGCCGAGAGTCGTCCTGGCGAGCCAGGAGCAGAGCCATCGGCGATGTCAACGAAGACCACCGATGGCAACTGACCGCGCCGTAGGCGGCACGGTTCGCCTCGTCCGCGGACGGTTCGAAGCACAGTTCGACGACATGGACGCTGCAAGAGCAGCGGCCCGCGATGCGCGCGCGGTCGGATTCGTTGTCGACGTTCGCCAAGACACCACGGGCTGGCTGACGGTCGGACGACCCCGACTCCCCTTTCCAGACGATGAGCGCGACCGCTACGCGAGTCGTTTCCACGCGATTGCGACACAACATGGCGGCGCGCTGCACCAGTTTGTGGAAGAGCCGCCTGAACCCATGGCCACTCCCGTGGGAGCGGACATCTGAGAGAGGACACGGATTGACGAGCAAGCGACAACAGACGATGGCGAAGGTGGCGCGCGAGCGTGAGGTCAAGGAGCGTCGCGCGCGTAAGCTCGAGAAGAAGCACGCAGCGGCGGCTGAGCGCAAAGCCAAAGCGGGAGGTGTGACGTCCTCGACCGGCGAGGAGACGTACTCGGCCCGGCAGGTTAGCCTCGAAGACTCCCCCGCGTGAGCCGCCCACGTGATCGCGAACCTTCCCAGGAACCTTTCAGAGCTCGACGACACCGAGCTCGGCAAAGCGAGGCACGATCGTGACGCGCGTATGTCGCTTCTCTTCCGTAGTTGGCCGTCACTGAGCAAGCTCGAGATGCGGGAGCTCAGGAGGCTGAGCGACGAGCGTCAGCGGCTTGCGAGGCACGTCGGGATCCTTCGACGGCTCCACGCACTCCGAGCCTCGTGACTCGCACGCCCCGCCCCTGCGGGAAGCGCTGAGCCTGGCAGGGCGGTCGACCTTCGAGGCTCTACTTGTCTGCCGGGAGCAGGGAGCCTGAGCCGAGCTTCTTGGCCGCGCGCTTCTCGGCGCGGCGCTCCTTGAGCGTCTTCTGCGGCTTCTGCTTCTGCTGCTTCTTTGGCTTGTCGGCACTCTTGCTCATGGCGACCTCGGACCGTCCGCTCACTCCTGCTCGAAACACAACCAAAGCTGGCCCCGCACGCCGAATCCTGTTCGCCTAGGCTCCTTCGTCTCGCGCGCCATAGCGCGTTGGGAGGTTGCGGGCCGTCGGCCGGGCTTCTGGCAGCGGGGCCAGTTCAAAACCATCCTACTCCTCTGAGCCCCCGCCGCCGGTACGAGCGACTTCCGCGCGTCGGAGAGAGCCGATAGACGCTGCGTCACCTCGCACGACTCGCTCATTCGTGGGAGAGACTCCTGGCAGCGACGCCATGAACGGCGAGATCCTTGACGCGCTCGACCGATTCGCGGACTAGCGGCCCATGGCAGCGGAAGCCATGCGCACAATGTCGGTGCGACCATGAAGGTTCTCGATCGAGCCCGCACCCGGATACCGAAGCCTTGGCGGAAGGTCGTCGACTGGCTCGTGACCATCGCTGTGGCCATTGCGATCGTCCTGGCGTTTCAGGCAGAGGTGGCCAAGCCGTACAGCATCCCTACTTCGTCGATGGAGAGAACACTCCACTGTGCGAAGCCCGGCGACTATTGCGAAGGCCGCTTCAGCGACCGCGTGCTCGTGAACCGGCTGGCGTACAGGTTCGGTGACCCCGAGCGTGGACAGATCGTCGTCTTCAAAACTCCCATGAGAGCCGAGCGATGCGGCTTGGGTGACGGCGGCTCGACGTTCGTAAAGCGCATCGTCGGACTTCCCGGCGAGCTGGTCTCGGTGCGCGACGGTGCCATTCACGTCGATGGCGAGCGTCTCGTCGAGCCTTACATCCATCCGTCGCTTCGTGGAGACGAGACCGACATCTGGCCGCGCGTCGCAGCGGGCCACTACTTCGTCCTCGGCGACAACCGGACCCATTCCTGTGACTCCCGTATGTGGGGGACGGTGCCCCGAGGCAGCCTGATCGGCCCGGTGATGCTCACGTACTGGCCGCCCAGCCGCCTCTCCTTCCACTAACGCCGTACGGTTCGAGATCAGTCGAAGCCGAAGACCGGCGGAAGGATGACCACGACCGTGGCGGCCCACAGGGCGAAGACGGGAAGGTAGGTCGTCTGCCAGAGCTCGAGCCGGTGGAGCGTGCTGCGTCGTCTGAGGAATCGGACCGATAGCAAGGCGGCCCCGGCCAGGTTCACGAGGAGGACGATGTTGAGGCCGAGCGCTGCCGTCCGGTTCGGGGTGAACCCGAGGTCGCCGATCCGAGCGACCATCGAGCCGAGCACCATCACGTCGAGGACGAGGGCGCTGACGACAGCGACCAACTGGATGCGGTCCATCCAGTCCGGCGACGTGGATGCGTCCCGCGCGGACATCCCGTACAGGACCAGCGCGAGGACGACCAGGAGCAAGGCGTCGAAGACGCTGAGGAGCTCGCGATCGAACGCTTCGCCGAACCCGGTCACGGCGTAGACGACGGCACCGCCGGCCAGCATCACCGCGAACAGCGGCGTGAAGAGCATCGCGAGCACGGGCGCCATGTTCTCCACGACCCGCTGCTTCGACTCGACAAGCCACGCAGCCACGATCACGGCACCCGCCGCTCCCGAAGTCAGCACCCACTCGGCGATCCGATCGACGTCGACCCCCGTGGGCTCGAGGATCGCCGCTGTCAAGCCAATGAGCACGCCGCCCCCGAGCGCGATCAGGACGTAGTAGATGAACCACTCGCCCGTGAAGCGCACGAAGTCCATGCGGCGCTCGTGCGATCGGACCGTGCCGCCCATGTACGGGTAGGCGACGACGAACCAGAGCACGACTGGCAGATGGAGCCCGACGAGGACCTCGGTGTCGGAGTCCGCGCCGTACGGATAGACGTTGACCACGACTGCAGCGAGTACGAACGGCACGGCCGTCAGCACCCATTGCCGCGTGTCGAGCTGCCGTTGGCGGGCGAAGTACGCGGCCAGGAACGGCAACACGAACAACGTGCCGTTCCGAAACAGCCAGTTGGGTTCCTCATCGGGGAAGCCCGCCGCGAGGCGTGCGACCTGGAGAGCCACCGCCGCGGCCACGGCGAAGACGAGCGGCTCGAACCAGCCGCTGATCGCGCGTGCCGGCTCGTCGTCACCTCTCAGGACGAGCTGTTTCCACAGTCGGCCGCTGTGCTCGCGTGCGAACTCCCGGGACAGGCGGTCGAGATCCCCCATCCGTTTCACGGCGATCAGGAACGCCTCGTCCGCTGTGAGGCCGACCGCGTTCAGCTCGGAGATCTGTTGGCGAAGGTGATCCTCCAGCTCGTCGACGTCGTGGCCGTTCACGCCCGGAGCCTTGGCGACGTAGGCGCGCCACTCTGCGATCTGTGACTCCACGCGCTCCATGCTCACGCCTCGCCGTGAGCCGTCAGCATCACACCGGACCCCGGCCAAACGTCATTCAGCGCGCTTGTGACCGTCGCCCACTGCTGTCGCTGATCGGCGAGTGCTGCTCGTCCGTCGTCGGTGACCATGTAGTACTTGCGGCGGCGCCCTTCCGGTGACGTTCGCCATTCCGTCGTCACGTACCCGAGCCGACTGAGGCGGTGGAGCAGCGGGTAGAGCATCCCGTCGGTCCACTCGAGCTCGCCCTCGGAGAGCGCACGCACCCGCTTGAGGATGGCGTAGCCGTAGCTTTCACCTTCCGCCAGGATTGCGAGTACGAGCGGTGTCGCGACGGCCGCGACTAGGTCTTTGTCGATGTGCATGCTGTCTCCACGGCTCGCAGTGCTATGCATAGAAGCACAAGGTTGCATCGAGCCGCAAGGCGCCGGACGCCTACCAGGCGACGCGGTACCCGAGATGCGTCACGGGTGGAACGAGGTTAGACCTGACCCCGGTTCTGACGCCACCTCGACCGTCTCCGCGGCGCTCGGTGGTCGCGGCGCTTGTGAAGGTCGAGCAAGTGTCTTCCTGGGTCGTCGTCTGGGAAGTCCCCAGTCTGGAGTGGACAAGTCGCTAGTCGACGTCGTTAACGCGCTTCGGGGACGCCACGGACAGGGGTCCCAAATGTTGTCTGACCCCCAAGAGCCGTCAAACTCGACACAGGGCCGCTCACCTGGAACGTTCAGACAGTTGACCCTGGTTTTGCCCGAGCAGGAAAGCGAGAGCGGCGCGGCTTCAGCCGCGCCGCGAAGCGTGCTCGGGCCCAAAGTATGGAGGCGGCGGGAATCGAACCCGCGTCCGCGATCGCACCGGTCAGAGCGTCTACGAGCGTAGTCCGTGCTTGATCTCACCCGCCGGCCGGTTCACGGACAACCTGCCGACGGGCCAGCCATCCTTCGGTGTCGCACCTCGGGCGATTGGCTCTCCCTCGGTGCCTAGCCCGATCGTTGGCGCCGGCTCCCGGGTCTCGGGCCGAACCCGGGTCGGCGTCGCCTTACCTAGCTAGAACTAGGCGGCGAGTGCGAGTTCGTTCTTGTTCGCACTTGCTTTGGTGCCGGTTGATTTACGAGGCCAACCGGCGACCTCGGCTCGCAACTCTGCCGGAGAACCGACCACGTCGAGACCTGGTCGCCCCCGTATGTGTCTAACGTCATCTAGGATAGCTGCCGATAAGCGGAGCGCCCGGGTGGGGACACGTAACGGGCAACGAATGTTCTTTGGACCCGGGCGAAAGGAAGCTCTGTGGCTTTGATGCTGGAGGAGAGATACGACGATCTGGCCGGTCTTCGCGACCGGGCGAAAGCGGAGGTCGCGAAGGTCGTCGTGGGGCAGGACCGCACGGTCGAGCTGCTGCTCATCGCCGCGCTCGCGCACGGGCACGTGCTCCTCGAGGGGCCTCCCGGAAGCGCGAAGACGCTGCTCGGGCGCGCCGTCGCGCACATGTTCGGCGCGAAGTTCAAGCGCATCCAGTTCACCCCTGACACGACTCCCGCCGAGCTCAACGGCGTGAACACGATCAAGGCCGGCGAGCACGTGTTCCTGCCGGGCGCCGTGTTCACGAACGTCCTCCTCGCGGACGAGATCAACCGGACGCCGCCGCGCACGCAGGCCGCCCTCTTCGAGCCGATGCAGGAGCGCCAGGTGACGATCGACGGCAAGGTGCACCGCCTGCCGGATCCGTTCCTCGTCATCGCGACGCAGAACCCGTACGAGCACTCCGGCGTCTTCGAGCTGCCCGAGTCGCAGCTCGACCGCTTCCTCTTCAAGATCAACCTCGAGTACGCGGGCCCGGACTACGAGCTCCAGATGCTCAACCTCCCGCACAACGGGATCGCGCCGGACATGCTCGGCGAGGTTCGGCCGCTGCTCGGCGTGGTCGGGCTCGACAAGGCACGCAGGGAGCTCGAGACGACCGAGGTCTCGGACGCCATCGGCCGCTACATCGTCGCGCTCGGACGCCGCACGCGGGACATGCCGAACGTGGAGCTCGGCATCAGCTCGCGCGCGATGATCCACCTGCTGAGCGCCTCGAAGGCGAACGCCCGGCTGAACGGGAGGCACGTGGTGACGATCGACGACGTGCGCGACATGGCGCCGTTCGTCATGAAGCACCGCCTGATCCTCAAGCCGGGAGCCAACCGCCGAAGAGGTTCTCGAGCAGGCGATCGCAGGCCGTGCCGGCCCCCGTGCCGTCCGCCGTCTAGGCACTTCGCGACATCCGCGACACCCAGCGCGTCCACGGGCCGCGCTAGTCTTTCCCGCAATCGCCGACGGGAAGGAGGGGTCGTGACACTGATCGTCGAGGCGCCGTACGAGAACCTCATCGACTTGCGCGAGCGCGCGAAGCGCGAGGTCTCGAAGGTCGTGATCGGACAGGATCGCGCGGTCGAGCTCCTCCTCGTCGCCGCGCTGGCCCGAGGGCACGTGCTCCTCGAGGGGCCACCCGGAAGCGCGAAGACGCTGCTCGGTCGCGCCGCGGCGCACATGCTCGGTGCGTCGTTCAAGCGCATCCAGTTCACGCCCGACACCACTCCCTCCGAGTTGACCGGGAAGTACACGATCCGCGCGGGCGAGCAGATCCTGCTTCCGGGAGTCGTGTTCACGAACGTCCTCCTCGCCGACGAGATCAACCGCACGCCGCCGCGGACGCAGGCCGCGCTGCTCGAGGCGATGCAGGAGCGGCAGGTGACGATCGAGGGCAAGGGCCACCGTCTGCCCGACCCGTTCCTCGTCATCGCGACCCAGAACCCGTACGAGCACCGAGATGTCTTCGAGCTGCCGGAGTCCCAGCTCGACCGCTTCCTCTTCAAGATCGCGATCGACTACTCGGACGCGCGCAGCGAGTTGCAGATGATCGACCTTCCGCACAAGGGCGTCGCGCCGGACATGCTCGGCGAGGTGCAGCCGCTCCTCGGCGTCGTCGGGCTCGACAAGGCGCGGATCGAGCTCGACTCGACCGACGTCCCCGAGGAGGTCGGGATGTACATGGTCGCGCTCGCGCGCGCGACCCGCACGCAGCCGGGCGTCGAGCTCGGGGTCAGCTCACGCGGGATCATCCACCTCGCCAGCGCCGCGAAGGCGAACGCGCGGCTCAGCGGACGCGACTACGTGACGGTCGACGACGTACGCGAGATCGCGACGTACGTCCTCCACCACCGGATCATCGTGGAGGAGGGCATGACGCCGGAGAAGGCGCTCGCGCAGGCGCTCGAGAAGATCCCGGTGCCCGAGACCTCGCAGTCGCTCGTCTACGCGTAGGGCGAACACCCAAGACCGGGGGTCAGGCTGAAGCCTGACCCCAGCTAGGTGGTCCGGGGTCTGGCTTCAGCCAGACCCCGGTTCGAGATTTCCTACCGCGCAGCCGCCTCCTCGAGCGCCCGCCTCCCGAGGACACCGGCGAGATGCCGGCGGAAGTCCGCGCTCGCGGCGTGGTCGGACCGCGGGCTCGTGCCGTCGGCGATGAGGCCGGCTGCCTCCTCGACGGCGGTGCCGCCTGCGATCGCCTCCTCCGCGGCGGTCGCCCTGATCGGGACCGCGCCCATGTTCGTGAGCCCGATCGAGGCCTTCCCGAGCGAGCCGTTCGACCGCTCGACGACGGCTGCGACGCCCACGGTGGCCCAGTCCTGCGCGCGGCGGGCCATCTTCACGTACGACCAGCCGGCCGACGAGCCGAGCTTCGGGACGCGCACCTCCACGAGCAGCTCCGCCGGCCCCATGGCTGTCGTCCAGAGGCCGGTGAAGAACTCCGACGCGGGGATCGTCCGCTCGCCGCCGGCACCACGCACGACGAGCTCGGCGTCGAGGGCGAGGATGACCGCGGGCAGGTCGGATGCGGGATCCCCGTGCGCGAGCGTCCCGCCGATCGTCCCGCGGTGCCGCACCTGCGGATCGCCGATGAGCCCCGCCGTGTACGCGACGATCGGGCACTGCGCGCGGAGCAGCGCGTTGTCGGCGACGTCCTGGTGTCGCGTGAGCGCCCCGATCGCGATGCTCTCGCCCGCCTCCTTCACGTACGAGAGCTCCGCCGATCCGGCCGATGTCGACGAGCAGCGCGGGCCGGGCGATTCGCAGCTTCATCGCCGGGATCAGCGAGTGCCCGCCCGCGAGGAGCTTCGCGTCGTCCCGCTCGCCGAGCAGGCCGATCGCGTGCTCGGCGCTCTCGGCGACTTCGTAGTCGAACGCTGCCGGGATCATGACTTCGCCTCCTGAATCGCGGTCCAGACTCGCTCCGGCGTCGCCGGCATCTGGATGTCGGTCACGCCGAGGTGCGAGAGCGCGTCGACGACGGCGTTGATCACGGCCGGCGCGGCCGCGATCGTGCCCGTCTCCCCCACCCCCTTCACCCCGAGCGGGTTGTCCGCGTGGGTCTCCGTGCGGTCGGTCTCGAAGGACGGGAGCTCCGCCGCCGACGGCACGAGGTAGTTCGTCATCGTCGTCGTCAGCAGGTTCCCGTACTCGTCGTACGTGCCCTCCTCCCAGAGCGCGGCGGCGATGCCCTGCGTGATGCCGCCGTGCACCTGGCCGTCGATGATCATCGGGTTGACGGGCTGACCGACGTCGTCGACCGCGACGTAGCGGAGGAGCCGCGTGTCGCCGGTCTCGGTGTCGACCTCGACGACCGCGGCGTGCGAGCCCGCGGGCCAGGAGAAGTTCGGCGGGTCGAACACGGCCGTCTCCTCGAGCCCCGGCTCCATCCCGTCCGGGAGGTTGTGCGCCGCGTGCGCGGCGAACGCCGCACCCTGGATCGTCATCGAGCGGTCGGGGGAGCCCTTCACGCTGAACGTGCCGCCGGAGAACTCGAGATCGTCCTCGGCGACCTCCAGCTGGTGCGCGACGATCCGGCGCGCCTTGTCGACGATCTTCTCGCCGGCGTGGTAGAGGGCGATCCCGCCGACGGTGAGCGAGCGGCTCCCGTACGTGTCCATCCCCTGCTGGGAGACCGCCGTGTCGCCGTGGAGCACCTCGACGTCGCCGATGTCGACGCCGAGCTGGTCGGCGACGATCTGCGCCCACGTCGTCTCGTGGCTCTGGCCGTGCGGGGACGTCCCCGTGACCACCTGCACCGAGCCGAGCGGCTGGAAGCGGATCGTGGCGCTGTCCCAGCCCCCGACGGCGTAGCGGATCGCGCCGAGGATGCGGGACGGTGCGAGGCCGCACATCTCGTTGTACGTCGAGAAGCCGACCCCGATCTGCTTCGCGTCGCCGCTCGCCCGCCGCGACGCCTGCTCCGACTCGATGGCGTCGAGGTCGAGCAGCTCGAGGAGCCGCTCGAGCGAGGCGTAGTAGTCCCCGCAGTCGATCGTGAGCCCGGACGCCATCGTGTGCGGGAACTCCGTCACGAGGTTCTTGCGGCGGAGCTCGATGCGATCGATCCCGAGCTCGGCCGCGAGCGCGTCCATCGCCCGCTCGAGGACGTACGTCGCTTCCGGCCGGCCGGCCCCGCGGTACGCGTCCGTCGGCGTCGTGTGCGTGAAGACGCCGGTGAACGTGACGCTGTAGTTCGGGATCTCGTACGGGCCGGAGTAGATCCACGCGCCGAGGAGCGGGATCCCGGGCGTCACGAGCTGGAGGTACGCGCCCATCGCGCAGAGCGCCTCCGACTTGACCGCGGTGATCTTCCCGTCCTTGGTCGCCGCGAACGTCAGCTCGTGGACGACGTCGCGGCCGTGGATCGTGGCCTGGTAGTTCTCGGTGCGCTCCTCGATCCACTTGATCGGGCGGCCGAGGCGCTTCGCGAGCGCGATCGCGAGGTACTCCTCCGCGTAGACGTTCAGCTTCGAGCCGAAGCCGCCGCCGACGTCGGGTGCGATCACGCGCACCTTCGACTCCGGGATGCCCAGCACGAGCTGCACCGTGAAGCGGAGGATGTGCGGGATCTGGGTCGCCGACCAGAGCGTCACGTCGCCGGTCGGGCCGACCTGCGCGATGAGGCCGCGCGGCTCGATCGCGTTCGGGATCAGGCGCGGCTGGCGGTACTTGCGCGTGACGACGACGTCGGCCGCGTCGATCGCCGCCTGTACGTCGTCCGTCTCGAGCTTCCAGACGTAGCACTCGTTCGTGCCGAGGTCCTCGTGCACGAGGGGCGCCCCGTCCGCGAGCGCCTTCTCGATGTCGGTGACCGCGGGCAGCTGCTCGTACTCGACCTCGACGAGCTCGGCCGCGTCCTTCGCGAGCGCGCGAGTGTCGGCGATGACGACGGCGACGCCGTCGCCCTGGTACCGGGCGATCTCCGTCGCGAGCGGGTAGTGGGTCGGCATCTTGATGTCCTCGGTGACGGGCCAGGCGCACGGCATCCCGCCGGCCCAGTCCTCCGCGAGGTCGGCGCCCGAGAAGACGGCGACGACTCCCTCGGCCTTGCGCGCGGCGTCGAGGTTCACGCTCGTGATGCGCGCGTGCCCGTACGGGCTCCGGATGACGACCATCGCGAGCGTCCCCGGGATCGTGAGGTTCTCGACGAAGGTCCCGCGCCCGCGGAGCAGCCCTTCGTCCTCCCTGCGCTTGACGGAGCTGCCGATCAGGGTCTCGGTCGACTCGGCGACGGCCATCTAGCTCACCCCCGCGGCGGCGGAGACCGCCTGGACGATGTTGTGGTAGCCGGTGCAGCGGCAGAGGTTCCCCTCGAGGCCCAGGCGGATGGCGTCCTCGTCGGTCGCCTCCCCGCTCTCGATCAGGCTCACCGCAGCCAGCACCATGCCGGGCGTGCAGTAGCCGCACTGGAGTGCGTGGTGGTCGTGGAACGCCTGCTGGACCGGGTGCAGCTCGCCGTTCCTGGCCAGACCCTCGATGGTCGTGATGTCCAGCCCGTCGGCCTGGACTCCGAGCATCGTGCAGGACTTCACCGACTCGCCGTTCACGAGCACGGTGCAGGCGCCGCAGGACGAGGTGTCGCAGCCGGCGTTGGTTCCGGTGAGCCCGAGGCGCTCCCGGAGCACGTAGACGAGAAGGTCCCTGGGCTCCAGCTCGAGCTCGTGTCGCGTTCCGTTGACGGAAAACGCTACGCGTCGCAAGGCTCCCCTCCTTTCGTGGGAGCTGCGAGCGTAACGCGTGGAGCGTCCGCCCGCTACGCCTAGTCAGCGACGCCGTTTGAGGGCGCGCTCGATCTGCCGCTGGGCGTCGCGGTCGGCGATGACGCGGCGCCGGTCCGCCCGCTCGCGACCGCGCGCGAGCGCGAGCTCGACCTTCACGCGGCCGTTCTTGAAGTACATCCGGGTCGGGACGAGCGTCAGGCCCTTCTCGCGCACCTTCCCGTACAGCGAGTCGATCTCGCTCCGGTGCAGGAGGAGCTTGCGGTCGCGGTCGGGCTCGTGGCCGAAGACGCCTGACTGGGGGTACTCGGCGATGGACGCGCCGACGAGCCAGGCTTCGCCCTCGCGGATGTCGCCGTAGGCCTGTCCGAGCTGGACCTGCCCCTCGCGGGCGGACTTCACCTCGCTCCCGGTCAGCGCGACGCCCGCCTCGATCTTCTCGAGGAACTCGTAGTCGCGGCGCGCGCGCCGGTTCTCGGCGATGAGCTTCGTTTCAGCCACCGCGGCAGTGTAGGGGCACCCGAGGGCGACCCAAGGGTCGCCCCTACGGGTATCGAGGTCGTAGGGGCGAGGCTTGCCTCGCCCTGCGTCGGCGGTCAGTCCACCGCGTCCGCGAGGCGCCGCGCGAGCTCCCGGAGCATCGCGAGCGCGAGCGCGGGCTCCGACTCGATCAGCGCGAGCGCATCGTCGCGCGGGAGCGCGAGGCAGCGCACGTTGGTCGCCGCCCGCACGCGCCCGACGCGCTCGGCTCCCGGGTTCAGGAGCGCGAGCTCTCCGAAGAACTGCCCCTCCCCCAGCTCGTAGCCGCCGCTGCGGGTCTCGACCGACACCCGGCCCTCGAGGATGACGAACATCCCGGAGCCGGGATCGCCCGGAAGCGCGAGGACCTGGCCCGGCTCGCACTCGATCGAGCCTGCGCACGCGGCGATCCGTTCCAGCCCGGCGTCGCTGACGCCGTCGAAGAGGGCGATGCCCCGAAGCTCGTCGTGAGTCACCGCAGCTTCATATCACGACCGCGCGGCGATGCCGGCGCAGCGGTCGCAGAGCGGGAACCACGGAGGGCAGGAGCGGCCGCACGAGCGGCAGCGCCCGAGCGTCGGGGACTCGACCTCGACGCGCAGACGGGAGACGACGCGCTCCGCGGCCGCCTCCTCCAGCTCGGCCGCGCGCTCGATCGTGACGCCGCCGACCCCTGGGTACTGGAGCGCGAACCAGCGGAGCACGCTCGCCTCGCGGCCCGCCTGCTCCGCGTCCTCGAGCGACGCGTCGCGCAGGCGGGCGGTGTCGAGGAGGAAGGTCAGGTGCGGCCGGGCGATGCGATCGCCGGCGATCGCGAGCGCGAGCGTCGAGAGGAGCTCGAGGTTGTCCTCGTCGACCGGCGCGTTCACGAGCTTCCACGTGTCGTCGAGCGGAAGCCGACGACCGCGCTCGCGCAGCCGCCGCTGAACCGCGTCGAGCCGCTCGCGGATCGGCTGGAGCGACTCGACCGCGAGCCAGCTCTCGTACGCCCACTCGCGCAGCGCGACGCGATGCCACGCGACGAGCGCGGCGTCCAGATCGCGCGGATCATCCACGCCGAGGTCCGACAGTCGGGGACGAATCCGCGCCTCGTCGACGATCCGGTAGCCGCGGTGACCGTCGCCGACCGAGACGTGGGGCTCGAGCGCGGACTCGACGAGCCTGGGGTCCGAGGAGCCCCAGCCGAGCCCGGCGAGCACGCCGACGTGCCCGCGCTCGACGAGCCCGAACCGGCCTGCGCGACCCGCGATCTGGGCGAGCTCCCACGGGAAGAGCTCGCGGCGCGACTCGCCGTCGTACTTCGTCGTCTCGGCGAAGAGGAGCGTCTCGCAGGGGAGGTTCACGCCGTGGCCGAGGACGTCCGTCGCGACGCAGACGTCGGCCGCCCCGGACAGGAACCGCTCGATCTCCTCGCGCCGGGACGCCAGCGGCATCGCGCCGTAGAGCACGGCGACCCGGCCCGGGTGGAGCCGGTTCACCTCGCCCGCGAGCGCGAGGACGGCCTTGCGGCTGAAGGCGACGACGACCGTCCCCTTCCCGAGCGAGCGAAGCGTGCGCTCGCCGACGAACTCGAGCGGCAGCTTCCGCTCGAAGAGCCTGAGCTCGGCGTCCGGGAACGCGCGCTCGACGAGCGGCAGCGCGTCGAGCGCACCGAGCAGGCGGATCTCCCGGAACTCGCCCGCGAGCAGGAGCCGCGTCCAGGCCGAGCCTCGCTCCTCGTCGTCCGCCCACTGGATCTCGTCGAGCACGAGGAGCTCGCCCGCTCTGCGGCGCCATCTCGACGGTCGAGCAGAGGACGGGCGCGCGCTCGTTGATCCGCTCCTCGCCGGTGATCAGGCCGACGTTCTCGGTGCCCAGCCGCTCGCCGAGGCGGCGCTGCGCCTCCTGCGCGAGCATGCGCAGCGGCCCCGCGTAGACGCCCGCACCTCCCTCGGCGAGCTCCTCGAGCGCGGCGTAGGTCTTTCCGGAGTTCGTCGGGCCGAGGTGCGCGACGACGCGGTCGGGCTCGCGCTCGCGCGACGGCAGCGTGATCGTGACCCTGCGCTCCGCCGCGCGGAGCACGTTCTTCGGCGCGCGCCGCTCGGCGCGCTGCGACCGGCTCGGCCGCTTCTGGCGACCGCGAGGAGGGCGGCGATTGCGCATCGGCGAACGGTATCGGTACGACGTGAGCCGGGCATGCCCGGCCCTCGCGGGACCTCAGACCCGGAGGAAGCGCCGCAGCGTCAACCCCGAGCCGAGCGCGCCGATCAGGAGCCCCACGGCGAGGAGAATGAGCGCGGTCGTCGTGAAGCCGAGCGCGTGCACGTCGGGGTCTTCGCGCATGTTCTGGAGGATTCGCGACATCGCGACCTCGCGCGTCAGGAACAGGAGCACGACCGCTGCGAGCGAGCCCACGAGCCCCGTCAGCAGCCCCTCGAGCATGAACGGGCCGCGCACGAACCAGTTGGTCGCGCCGACGAGCTTCATCACCTCGATCTCGCGACGGCGCGCGAAGATCGAGAGCCGGATCGTGTTCGCGATGAGAACCGTCGACGCGCCGAGCAGGACGATGACCGCGATGAGAGAGACGATCTGGATCGCCCGCGCGACGCGGAGGATCGCCCGCGACGTCTCCGCGCCGTAGTTCACGAGGTCGACGCCCGGCAGCTTCGCCTGGCGGATTGCGAGCGCGATCGCCTCCGTGTCCTCGCCGTTCACCGGCACGACGTCGAACGAGACCGGAAGCGGGTTCGACGGCAGGTCGGCGGTGAGGTCGGGCAGTCGCTTGCGCGCGATCTCGAGTGCCTTCTGCTTGTTGATGAACGTGACCCCGTCCTGCTTCACACGTCCGTCGGACTCGAGGAAGACGCGGACGGCATTGATCTGCTTCTCCGTTGCCTCACCCCTGCAGGCTTCGCTGTTGTTCCCGGCGTCGGTGCAGAGGTAGACGTGGATCGCGAGCTCGCGCTTCTTGTCCTCCGACCACGAGATGAGCCAGGTGCCGAGACCGATGAATGCCCCGATCAGGAACATCCCGATGAGGACGGATACCGCAGAGGCGAAGGTCGTCGAGAGGTTGGCGCCGATGGACTTGAGCGCCTCGGAAAAAATGAGCCGCAGGCGGGTCACTCTTCGGCGTACCCTCCGCGTCGCTCGTCCCGGATGAGCTTGCCGCCCTCCAGCGCGATCACGCGCCGGCGCATCTTGTCCACCATCTCGCGGTCGTGCGTGACCATGAGGATCGTCGTGCCGGTGCGGCTGATGCGGTAGAGGAGCTGCATGATCCCGACGGAGGTGTCGGGGTCGAGGTTCCCCGTCGGCTCGTCGCAGACGAGCAGCGGCGGGTGGTTGACGAACGCGCGCGCGATCGAGACGCGCTGCTGCTCGCCGCCCGAGAGCTCCTCGGGGCGCGAGTTCATCTTGTGCGGGAGGCCGACGAGGTTCAGCACCTCGGGCACCTTCTTGCGGATCTGCACGCTCGACTGGCCCTGGACGCGCAGCGCGTACGAGATGTTCTCGAACGCGGTGCGGTTGGGGAGGAGCTTGAAGTCCTGGAAAACGCACCCGACGTTCCGCCGCAGGAGCGGCACCTTCGAGCGCTTCAGGCGCCCGAGGTCGCGCCCGCCGACGACGATGCGGCCCTGCGTCGGCTCGAGCTCCTTGAGGATGAGCCGGATGACGGTCGACTTGCCCGACCCGGACGCGCCGACGACGAACACGAACTCGCCCTTCTCGATCGTGAACGAGACCTTGTCGAGCGCGGTGACACCGGGCTCGTAGACCTTCTTCACCTCCTCGAACACGATCATCGCCGAGCCGCTCTCGGTCGGCTCGACGGGAAGCTCGGGGATGAGGACTTCGGGCTCGGCTAGGGCGGTCACAGTTGCGTCTGTCTCAGGGGAGTCCAGCACCGGGCGAAGGGGAGTTGCAGCCTCGAGAGACTGCTCCGGTTCAGGAGAAGCGCCGATTGTAGCCGACATCACAGACGCCTAGAGAACCTTCCCTGCAGCCTTCGCGAGGAGGTAGGAGTGGACGAATCCGTCCAACGCCCCGTCGAGCACCGACTGGGCGTTTCCGACCTCGTGGTCGGTGCGGTGGTCCTTCACGAGCTGGTAGGGGTGGAGCACGTAGGAGCGGATTTGACTCCCGAACCCGATGTCCTGCGCTGCGCCCCGCTCCCGCGCGAGCTCGGCCTCGCGCTTCTCCTCCTCGAGCTCGGCGAGACGCGACTGGAGGATGCGCAGCGCGGTTCGCTTGTTCGACGTCTGCGAGCGCTCGTTCTGGCACTGGACGACGATCCCGGTCGGGATGTGCGTTATCCGGACGGCTGAGTCGGTCTTGTTCACGTGCTGGCCACCCGCGCCGCTGGAACGATAGGTGTCGATCCGGAGGTCGTTCTCGTCGACCTCGGCGACGACATCGTCCGGGAGCAGCGGCGCGACGACGACCTGGGCGAACGCCGTGTGCCGGCGGTGGGATGCGTCGAACGGCGAGAGCCGGACGAGGCGGTGCACGCCGCGCTCGGCCTTGAGGATCCCGTACGCGTTCTCTCCCCGCACCGTGACCGTCGTCGACTTCAAGCCCGCCTCCTCCCCCGGGCTCGCCTCGATGATCTCGTTCTCGAAGCCGCGATCGGAGGCCCAGCGCAGGTACATGCGGAGGAGCATCTCGGCCCAGTCCTGCGCGTCGGTGCCGCCGGTGCCCGCGTGGATCTCCAGAACCGCGTCCCCCGCGTCGTACTTGCCGGTGAAGAGCGCGTCCTCCTGCAGCCGCTCGAGCTCGCGCTCGAGCGACGCGACCATCTCCTCGATCTCGCCGTCGAGGTCGCCCTCGGCCAGGCCGAGCAGCTCGCTCGCGTCGTCGTACTCGGAGCGGAGCCGCTCGTAGCGCTCGAGCTTCCGTGTCGCGCGTGAGTGCTCGGTCGAGATTCGCGCCGCCGCGTTCTGATCGTCCCAGAACCCTGCCGCGCCCATCGCCTCCTCGAGCTCGGCGCGGCGGCGGCCTAGTGCCTCGGGGTCAAAGGTAATCACGGACCCAGGCGAGCTGGGCCCCGATCTCCTCGAGGCGCGCGTCGAGGCTCTGCGTCGTCTCGGCCATGGGAAAGAGCGTAGCCACGACGACCGACGGAAGACCCTCTTGCCTTCTTATCTCAATTCTGCTATATAGCGAAATTGAGATACACGATGCCCGAGCGAGCGACTGAAAGCACGATCGAGCGGCTCCGCGAGCGCCTCGCGCACGTCGGTGACGGCGGCTGGTTCTTCGCGCAGATCGCCGAGCAGGTCGCGGAGCGGCGCCGCGAGCTCGGGCTCTCTCAGCAGCAACTGGCAGAGCTCACCGGGACGACGCAGTCCGCCATCGCGCGACTCGAGTCGGGCGGACGGCCCCCGCGCATCGACACCCTGCTGCGCATCACGAGCGCGCTCGACTGCGAGCTCGAGGTGACGCTCCGGCCGCGGTCCACGAAAGGGGAGACACCGTGAACGCGACCCATGCAGTCGACATCGACGAGATCCAGACCACGCGCGGCGAGAAGGCGCTCGCCGTCGTGCTCGGTCTCTTCCTCGCCGTCGGGCTCGTCTGGGCATACGTCCAGCTCGACCTGCGCGACCCGTACGACAGCCCGCCGCCGCAACTGTCCGCGCAGGACCAGGCCGCGCTGGACGAGCTCGAGACCGCCCAGTCCGCGCTCTCGATCGCCGAGGCCGAGGAAGCAGCCGCACTCTCCGACCTCGAGGTCCGGCGCGAGCGCTACCGGACCGCGCTCGACGCGGGTCGGCAGGCGCCGGCGCTCGCCGCGCAGTACCGACAGGCCGAGCGGACGTACGCAAGAGCGCAACAGCGCACGGTGGACGCCGGCGCGCGAGTCGCCCTCGCCCAGCCTGCCGCCGATGCCGTCAGCAAGCGGCTCGCCGAAGAGCAGGGGCAAGCAGCTTCTCTCGGACGAGCGCCTGACCTTCATCTACCGGCTCCTGCTCGCGCTCGGCGTCCTCGGGGCGTCCTACGGCCTCCTGCACGTGCTCCGCGGCTCGCGCTGGTTCACGCTCGGCCTCGCGGCGGTCGGCGCGGGCGCGATCCTGACGCTCGTCTTCGCCGGCGACTACACGGAGGACTACGTCGAGCTCCGGAACAACGGGCCGGTCGTGCTCTCCCTCGCGGGCGTCGTCCTCACGCTCGGCGCCTTCTGGAGCCTCCAGCGCTACCTCCGGCGGCGAATCCCGTTCCGCCGCGTCCGCAAGGGCGAGTGCCCGTTCTGCGGCTTCCCGACCGCGGGCAACGCGAGCTGCGAGGGCTGCGGCCGCGCCGTGGCCGGATCGTGCTCGCACTGCGGCGAGCGGCGCCGGGTCGGCGTCCACTTCTGCGGGAGCTGCGGGGAGGCCTGAGCGCTCAGGCCGATGCGAGCTCGCGCGGCTTGGCCTCCGGCTCCTTGCGCTTGCGGGGCGCCTCGACGCCGGCGCGGACGGCCTCGAGCTGGGCGATGACCGCGCCGCCGAAGACGATCGTGCAGGCGGAGAGCAGCGCCCAGATCTGGAGCGCGACGATCCCCGCCAGCGGGCCGTACGTGTCGCCGAACTGCCCGCTCAGCTTGAAGGCGAGCGCGAGCAGGAGCGTCGCGATCGTCCAGAGCAAGACGGCGACGCCGGACCCGAAGGCGAGCCAGGACCATGCGGGCTGGCTACGGTTCGGCGCGTAGCGGAAGAGCGCGCCCAGACCGGCCGCTAGCGAGGAGGATCGCGAGCGGCCAGACGAGCACGGAGCCGACCGCGGTCTCGACGAGCCCGCGCCCGAACGCGAGCAGCACGAACGCTGTCGCGATGATCGCGCCCGCGCTCAGGGCGAGAGCGAACGCGCGCGCGTACTTCACGACGCTCGGGCGGTCCTGCTCGATCCCGTACAGGCGGTTGAGCGCGCGCTCGAGCTGCCCCATCGTCGTCGTCGCTGTGACCGCGAGGCCGAGAAGGCCCAGGAGCAGCGGGAGGTAGCGGCCGTCGCTCCCGACGCGATTCGCCTGCTCCACCGCGTTCCGGAGGACGTCGCTGGCGTGCCCGGGCACGGCAACCTCGATCGCCTCGACGATCTCCCTGTTGAGGCGCGTCTCGCCGAACGCCGACGCGAGGCCGACGAGCACGATCGCGCCCTGCACGAGCACGAGGGACGTCGTGAAGGCCAGCGAGCGCGCGTGGCTGAAGCCGTCGGCGGCGCGCATCCGCAGGAAGGAGTCGCGCAGGAGCGCGAGCGTCCCGGTCGACGCGAGCGTCTTCCGCGCATCGTCGCCGGTGAGCTCGCGCGTCTCCGGAACTCGGGTGGCGTAGCTCATGTCTCCGCTCCGTTCCTCGGGACGCGGACGGTGATCGCGGCCGGCTCGACCTCGATCGTGAACCGCTTGACGGGGTCTCGGGCGCCTCCGTCGAGCTCGTAGACGACCTTGCGGTCGAGCTTCGCGCGCACGGACCGAGCCTTGGTCTGGTGGACGAACGGCGAGTCGCCGGGCGTGCCGGCCGCGGCTCGCGCGACCGTGCGGGCCCACTCGACGAGCCCCTCGGCGCGCACGACGCCGAGCTCGAGCACGCCGTCGTCGGGGCTGGCGTCCTCGAACGCCTCGACGCCGGCGAAGAGCTCGCCGAGGTTCCCGGCGAGGACGAGGCTCGCCTCGCCCTCGTACCACTGCGTCCCGTCGACCTCGATCCGCGCGCCGAACGTCGAGGCGCGCGCGTTCTTCACTCCCGTCCAGATGTAGGCGAGGCGGCCGAGGCGGTCCTTCAGCGTCCCGTCGGCGTCGCGGATCATGCGCGCGTCGAGGCCGGCGCCGGCCATGACGCCGAAGCGCTCGCCCTTCATCCTCCCCACGTCGATCGTCTTCGACGCGCCGTCGAGCCCGATGCGAACGGCCTCGCCGACGTCCTGCGGGATGTCGAGGTTCGAGGCGAAGAGGTTCGCAGTGCCGGCGGGGACGACCGCAAGTGCGGCCTTCGATCCGGCCATGACGTCGATGCAGCGCTGCACGGTGCCGTCGCCGCCCCACGCGAAGACGAGCTCGGCCCCCTCGTCGAGCGCCTCGACGGACGCGCTTCGGCGCCTTCCGGCTCTTGTCGACCTCGAACCAGAGCGGGCGCTCGACGCCATGCCGCTCGAGCTCGCTGCGGAGCTCGGCGAGGCCGCCTCCGACCGACTTGCCGGCGTGGGCGATCACCGCGACCGTGGTCATGCGCTGCGCCTCCTTCGCGCGCTCGCGGTTGCGCACCGCGACGCCGTCGATCCGGCAGACGAACACGGCGACCGCGACGGCGAGGAAGCCCATGAGCACGCCGGCGAGCGCGTCCGTCGGGTTGTGCATCCCGCGGTACATCCGAGACCCGGCGACGAGGAGGGGCATGCCGATCCCGAGCGCGTACGCGGCGTAGCGCCAGTGCGAGTCGCGGAAGCGCGACGCGAGCACGAGCGCGAGGCTGCCGTAGACGGCGACCGTCGCCGCCACGTGGCCCGACGGGAAGCTGTGCAGGATCGGCAGGTTCTCGAGGCGGTCGACGTCGGGCCGCTCGCGCGGAACGAGGAGCGACGATCGCGCGGTAGGCCGTGACCTCGACGAGGATCGCGGTCAGGAAGAAGGCGGACATGCGCCAGCGGCGGGCGATCGCGAGCGAGATGCACGTGACTGCCACGACGAGCGGGATCACGAGCCCGCCGCTCAGCGTCGAGCCGACCCAGGAGACGTCCTCCCGGAGGGGGGCGCGGTGATCCTCGAGCCAGTCGTTGTAGCTCCGTTCCGTGAGCCCGACGCCCGCGTGCGGGACGAGCACCTCGGTGAGGAAGCGGCCGAGCGCCACCATGAAAGCAACGAGCACGATCCAGAGGACGAGTGTCGCGGCAACGTGGACGAGCGCGGGATGCCGGCCGCGCAGCGGGCTCGCCCCGGCGACACGCTCGGCCCAGCCTCCGACGCGCGCCTCCAGCAGCTCGCAGCCCGCGCCGTCGCTCGCGAGCCCGGGCGCCGGGCGAGTTACGACATCGCGCGTGGAAGGCGCAGGGCGATGCGTGGGGACGGTCGTCACCTCCGACGTTTACCCACACCGGCTCCCCAGGAATCCTGTCAGCGGTACAACACATCCGCCCGATGCCGTTTCTCCTGCTCCTCCTCGTCGCTCTGACCGTCGGCTCGCTCGTCGCCGTGCTCGCCGCGCACTATCCGCACGCGGCGGGCGTCTCCCAGCCGAGCGACAAGGCCGCGCGGGAGGTCGGCCACGTCATCGCCGGGCACCAGCGGCTCCGGTGGCTGCGCCGGCACCTGCGCGGGCGCGTCGATCCGGCGACGGCGACCGGGCTCGCGCTCACTCTCGCGCTCGTCGTCGTCCTCGTCGGAGTCGTCGCGCTCGGCGTGCTCGCCTACCTGATTCGCTCGAACTCGGAGCTCGCCCAGATCGACCAGAGCATCGGCCAGTGGGGCGTCGACCACCGAGCGGACTGGTCGACGGAGGCGCTCGAGCTCTTCACGTGGCTCGGAGACACGCACCTCGTCATCGCGCTCGCGATCGTCATCGGCGTCGTCGAGTACCTGCGCCGGCCGAGCCGCTGGATCGCGCCCTTCCTGCTCGTCGTCATCGGCGGCCAGGTGCTGCTCACGAACGGCGTCAAGCAGATCCTCGACCGCGTGCGACCCGAGTTCAACCCGATCGCGGAGACGCTCGGGCCGTCCTTCCCGAGCGGGCACTCCGCCGTCGCCGCCGCGTTCTTCGGCGCGGTCGCCCTGCTCGTGAGCCGGGGCGAGCCCCGACCGAGCGCGCCGTCATCGTCGGCGGAGCCGCGGCGCTGGCCGCGGGCGTCGCGTGCAGCCGAGTCCTGCTCGGCGTCCACTGGTTCTCGGACGTCGTCGCGGGCGTGCTCTTCGGCTGGGCCTGGTTCTCCGCGTGCAGCATCGCGTTCGGCGGCCGGCTCCTGCGCTTCGGCGCCCCGGCCGAGAAGGCCGCAGAGGTCGCCGACGAGGACATGCGCGACGCACCCGCCCGCGGGGCGCACGCGCCAGCCTGACCTCACCTCAGGGGTCGTAGATGTGCCCGAGGATCGGGCCGAGCACCCGCCGGTGCCGGCGCGAGACCCCCGGGAGCTTCACGAGGCGGTGCGCAGGCGGCCGGCCCTGCTCGATCCGCTCGAGCTCGCTCCTCCGCGATCGGCTCCCAGAGGCGCTCGACCACCTCGGCCGGGTCGCCGTCGATCTCATCGACAGGCCGTCTCGAGGTGCTCGGACCAGAGCCGCAGCCGCGTCTCGCGAGCGAGGCGCGGATCGAGCGTCACGACGTTGAGCTCCGTGTCGTTGAAGAGCGAGTGCGAGTTGAGGTTCGCCGATCCGACCGTCAGCCACCGGTCGTCGACGATGCCGATCTTCGCGTGGACGTACACGAGGTCGCGGAGGTTCCGCCGGCGCGCGCGTACAGCGTGCAGGCGAGGAAGCGCCCGTTCCCGTCGTCCGCGTCGATGAGCGCCGCCACCTGCCCGCAGGAGACGTCGGCCCCGTCGTATCGCGCGCGCGGGCAGAAGGAGGACGAGCCGGAAGTCGTCGCGCGGTGGCTCGCGCAGCTTGTCGGCGAGGATCTCCACGATCTCGGGCGACCAGAGGAACTGGTTCTCGAGGTAGACGAGACGCTCGGACGAGCGCAGCGCGGCCGTGTACGCCTCGAGCAGCGAGTAGTCGCCGCGCGGCAGCAGCCTCGAAGACGCCGTCACGGACGGTGCGCACCACCTGCACCTCGACGTCGCCCACCTCGGACTGTGGCTCGGGAACCGGGAGCGACTCGCCGGCCGCCGCCTCCCAGCGCAGGCGGAAGTGCTCCGCGACGTCGGCGACCGCCGGGCCGCGCACGCGCACCGCCGCGTCGTGCCACCCGATCCGGCCGCGCGCCGGGTGCCGCGGCGAGTCGAACGGGTCCCCCGCGTCGAGCGTGAGATCGATCCCGCCGACGAAGGCGACCCGGTCGTCGATCACGATCGCCTTCTCGTGATGGCAATGCAGCAGCCCGACGCACGAGTCGAGCTCGCACTGGATGCGCGTCCCGGCGCAGAGCTGCTCGCGCACGAGGCGGACGTCCGTCCGCGAGGGCCGGAAGAGGCGAACCGGGGCGCCGCCCCAGAGCAGAACGCGAACGTCGACGCGCTCGGCGAGCTCGGCGAGGAGGTTCCGGAGGACGACGGGGCTCTCGCCGCGCGTGAGCTCGAGCTGCGGCGAGAGGTACCAGCCGGCCAGGTGGACGTGCGACTCGGCGCGGGCGAGCTCCTCCGCGATCGCGGGCAGCGCAGCCGCGCCGTCGATCAGCACCTCGAGGTCGTTCCCCGGTCGCCGTGGGAATCCCGCGGTCGACCAGCCGCTGCCGTTCGCGTCGAGCGCGTGCTCCCAGCCGACCCCGCGCAGGCGGCGCCGGTGGCGCGCGCGAACGGTGTCTTCGATGCCCTCGGCGACCTTCTGCCCGAGCGACTTCGAAGTTGCGTGCGACGAAGACCCAAGACCGGGTCAGGCTAAAGCCTGACCCCGGCGAGGCGTCAGTTCACGCGCCGTGGCACTTCTTGTACTTCTTGCCGCTCCCGCACCAGCACGGGTCGTTGCGGCCGAGGTCCTTGTGCTCGTTCACGACCTGGCCCTGCGGCTGCGGCCCTGCGCTCATCGGCGGATCGGCGAGCGCCGTCGCGGCACCTGCCCCGGCGGCGGCGATGGCGTCGGCGCCCGCGGAGGTCTCGTGCTCGTAGGTGAGCGGGCCGCCGCGCGGCTGCGCGGACTCGAGCGCGGGCTCCTCGACCGTCACCGCGACGTGGAAGACGGTGAAGACGACCTCCTGGCGGATCGTCGTGCCGAGCTCCTCGAACATCACGTGCCCCTCGCCGCGGTACTCGACGAGCGGGTCCTTCTGCGCGAACGCGCGCAGGTGGACGCCCTCGCGCAGGTAGTCCATCGACTCGAGGTGCTCGCGCCAGCGCTGGTCGACGACCTGGAGGATGATGAACCGCTCGACGTCGCGCGCGAGCTCCGGCCCGAGGGCCTCCTCGCGCTCGGCGTACGTCTCGAGCGCGTCCTCGACGAACTCCTCGCTGAGCGCCTCGCGGCTCGTGATGTCGACCTCGTCGCGCAACTCCTCGACCGTGATGTCCGTGCCGGAGAGCGACTGCATGTGGGTGACGAGGCCGCCGAGGTCCCAGTCCTCCTGGAACTCGGAGTCGGTGAACTGCTGGACGCCCGCCTCGACCGCCTCCTTGATCCACTCGCGCACGTCCTCCGACAGGTCCTCGCCCTCGAGCACGCGGCGGCGCTGCTCGTAGATGACCATGCGCTGCGTGTTCATGACGTCGTCGTACTTGAGGACGTTCTTGCGCGCGACGAAGTTCTGCTCCTCGACCTTCTTCTGCGCGTTCTCGATCTGCTTCGAGAGGATCCCCGCCTCCATGGGCTGATCCTCCGGGATCTTGAAGCGGTTCATGATCCCGTGGATCCGGTCGCCCGCGAACAGGCGCACGAGGTTGTCCTGCGCGGAGAGGTAGAAGCGCGACTCGCCGGGGTCGCCCTGGCGGCCCGCCCGGCCGCGGAGCTGGTTGTCGATCCGGCGCGCCTCGTGCCGCTCGGTGCCGAGGACGTAGAGCCCACCGGCCTCGACGACGCCCTCGCCGAGCTTGATGTCGACGCCGCGGCCGGCCATGTTGGTCGCGATCGTGACCGCGCCGGGCTGGCCCGCGTCGATGATGATCTCGCCCTCGCGCTCGTGCTCCTTCGCGTTCAGGACGTTGTGCGGGATGCCCTTGCGCGTGAGCACCTGCGAGAGGTACTCGGACGTCTCGACCGCGATCGTGCCGACGAGCACCGGCTGCCCGGCCTCGTGGCGCTCTGCGATGTCGTCGACGACCGCGTTGAACTTCGCCTCGACGGTCTTGAAGATGTAGTCGTTCTCGTCCAGGCGCGCGACCGGCACGTTGGTCGGGATCTCGACGACGTGCAGGTCGTAGATCTCGACGAACTCCTTCTCCTCCGTCTTCGCGGTACCGGTCATGCCGGCGAGCTTCTCGTACAGGCGGAAGTAGTTCTGGAGCGTGATCGTCGCGAGCGTGACGTTCTCCTCGCGGATCCGGACGCCCTCCTTCGCCTCGACCGCCTGGTGCAGGCCCTCGCTCCAGCGCCGGCCCTCCATGATGCGGCCCGTGAACTCGTCGACGATCTTGACCTCGCCGTCCTCGATGACGTAGTCGACGTCGCGCTTGTACAGCGACTGGGCCTTGAGCGCCTGCGTCAGGTGGTTGACGAGGAGGACGTGGCTCGGGTCGTAGAGGTTGTCGATCCCGAGGGCGTCCTCGACGGCGTGGATCGCCGTCTGCGCCGGTGAGACGACCTTGAACTTCTCGTCGTACAGGTAGTCGGCTCCGGAGGCCTCGGTCTCGTCCTCGCCCTTCGCGGACTTCCGCGTCGCCGGCATGCCCTCGAGGGTCTTCACGACCCGCGCGAACTGGTAGTAGGTCGAGGCGGCGGTCTCCGGCTCGCCGGAGATGATGAGCGGCGTCCGCGCCTCGTCGACCAGGATCGAGTCGACCTCGTCCACGATCGCGTACGCGTGGCTGCGCTGGACGGTGCCGTCGAGCGAGACCGCCATGTTGTCGCGGAGATAGTCGAAGCCGAACTCCGAGTTCGTCCCGTACGTGACGTCGCAGCCGTACGCCTCGCGCCGCTCGCCGAACGGCATCAGGTTCTGGACGAAGCCGACGGTGGCGCCGAGCTTCTCGTACACGGGGCGTGTCCACTCGGCGTCGCGCTTGGCGAGGTAGTCGTTGACGGTGACGAGGTGGACGCCGCGTCCCGTCAGCGAGTTCAGGTAGAGCGGCTGGACGGCGACGAAGGTCTTCCCCTCGCCCGTCTTCATCTCGGCGATGTCGCCCTCGTGGAGCACGATCCCGCCCATCAGCTGGACGTCGAAGAGCCGGACGCCGATCGTGCGCCTGAAGGCCTCCCGCACGGCGGCGTAGGCCTCGAAGATCAGGTCCTCGAGCGACTCGCCGTTCTCGAGCCGCTGCTTGAACTCCGCCGTCTTGCCGGCGAGCTCGTCGTCGGAGAGCGCCTCGAACTCCGGCTCGAAGCTGCCGATGTACGCCGCCTGCTCGGAGAGGCGCTTGAGGCGGCGCCCCTCGCCCACGCGAAGGACGCGTTCGAACTTGCCGAACGACTGGGTGGCCACCGAGGAAGGGTAGCGCCTCGCACTCTGCTGCCTGCCGGCGGCGGCGTTCACCACTCCGACACCCAAGTCTCAACTGCACGGTGGTAGCGTCGCCCCGTGGACGCGGCGGGGATCAGCGCGATCTCGGTGTTCGCCGATCTCGACGAGGCGCAGCGCAACTACGTGGCCGGCGCGTGCCACGAGCTCGACGTCGAGGCGGGGACGACGCTCACGGAGGAGGGGGAGTTCGGGTACGCGATGTTCGCGGTCACGTCCGGCACGGCGGAGGTCTTCAAGGACGGCGAGCTCGTGCGCACGCTCGCGCCGGGCGACGTCTTCGGCGAGATCGCCGTGTTCTACGGCGGCGTCCGCACGGCGACCGTCGTCGCGAAGACGCCGTTGAAGCTCGTCATGCTCTTCAACAGCGAGCTCTGGCGCCTCGACCGCGAGGTTCCGCAGGTCGCGGACAAGCTGCGGCTGACGATCGCGGACCGGCTCGGCGTCGCGTAATTACGCGGCCTCGTCTGCGTCCGCGTCCGCGCCCGCGGCGAGCTCCTGCTCGATCTGCTCGACGGGGACGGGCGGAGGCTCCTCGCGCTGACGCGCCTCGCGCCGCGGCTTCTCGACGCGCTTGTCCCGGTAGCGCTCGACCTGCCGCTCGAGCTTCTCGACGAGCTGGTCGACCGCCGCTTCGTACGTCGTCGCCGCCTCGCGGGCGACGATGTTCGGGCCCTTCGTGTACACGATCGCCTCGGCCCAGTGGTCGTCGGTGATGGACGGGTTCCGCTCCTTCCCGAGCGTCACCTCGACGAGCGTGCCCTCGTACAGGCGGCGTTCGAGCTTCCCGAGCCGCTTGTCGACGTACGCCTTGACGGGGTCGGTGAGGCTGTCGTGAACGGCCTTGACCTGGAGTCGCATACGGCGCCCCTTCCGGATCGACGGCGGGAACGAAGACCTCGCGACTCAATCTAACGAACCGCCCTCGCCAGAGTCATCACCTCGATGTGGCGGGCGCCGGCCCGGCGCAGCGCAGCGGCACAGGCGTCGGCCGTCGCGCCCGAGGTGTAGATGTCGTCGACGAGGCAGACCTTTCTCGGGACGGCGCCTCGCGCGACGACGCTGCCCCGCACGTTTCGCCGGCGCTCCACGAGGCCGAGGCCGCGCTGACGCCGAAGGCTCCGTGTCCGTCGGAGCAGGTCGTCCGCGGGGATCTCCCAGATCCCCGAGAGGGCCGTGGCGAGCGCCGCGGGCGCAACCCGGCCGCGGGCGAGGGCGCGCTCGGGATCGCCCGGCACGTGCGTGAGCACGTCGACGTCCGGACGCGCGACGACCTCCGCGACGAGCCGCGCCGCCTCGGTCGCAAGACGCCGGCGGCCATGCTCCTTCCAGACGCGGACGAGCGTCCGCGCGTCGGCGTCGTAGACGATCGCGGAGCGCGCTCGCGCGAACGCCAGCCGCCGCCCCGAGCACTCGGCGCAGCGCCGGACCGGCCACGGCCCCGGCGAGCCGCAGCGCTCGCAGAGCGGCGGTCGCAGCCGGACGAGCCCGTCCCGGCACGGCTCGCAGAGCGCGGCACCCGGCAGCGAGCAGACCGCGCAGCGCTCCGGCAGGACGACCTCGAGGAGCAGCTCGAGCAACGCCATGCCTCGACGCTACGCGCCGAGTCGTGACGGCTTCGTGCCGACTTCGTGTCAGATGGGTGGCGCCGCGAGCAGCTCGCGGAGCCCGTCCTGGGAGCGCTCGAGGTCGTCAGGCGTCTTGATCGGGAAGAACCGCCCGCGCGGCCCCTTCCGCGGGACCTCCAGCCACGTCGTCGGGACGAACGCGGAGGCCTCGTGGTACACGCGCTCGAGCTGGACCGCCGGACGCCCGGCCGCCTGCTTCTCGACGTAGAGCCAGGTGAGGTCGTAGTCGCGATCGAGCGCGTCGAGGTCGAAGAGCGCGGTGTTCGTGTTGAAGACCGGAGTCAGGTCCTGGTCGAAGGTCGACGGGAAGCGCGGGCCCTCGAGCAGCTGCAGCTTCCCGTTCACGCGGACGGGAGCGCCTCCGAGATCGCCCTCCTTGCGCGCGACCTCGATCGTCAGCGCCTGTCCGGCGAGCAGGTGCGCGCCGACGATCGCGGGCTCGATGCGCGCGCCGAGGTTGTCGACGTTCGAGACCGTCACCACGCGGACGCCCGCCTCGCGCAGGGAGCCGAGGACGCCGGAGCGCCGGAGCGCCTCGAACAGGTCTCCGTGCCCGGGCGCGTACGGCGACACGCGACCGTCCTCCTCGCGGAAGAGCTCGCCGCCGGGCTGGAGGCGCAGCGAGACGAACTGGTGAAACACGAACGGCTCTCCCAGGTCTCGCTCCTCGACGAACGCGCGGATCACGTCGTCCGTCGCGAAGCTCGTCATCAACCCGATCGGGATCTCGATGCCGAGCGCGCGCTCGAGGTCTCGCGTCTGGCCGAGCTTCGCCTCGAGGAAGCTCCGCCCGTCGACCGCGGGCAGGACGGCCTTCACGACGCCGCCGAACCGCGTCGCCATCCCGCCCGCGAGGACGATCTGCGCGACCTCGCCGCGGCGGAGGGCCTCGATCCCCGCCGAGAGCGCCTCCTCGTGCCCCGGCGCGCCGGGCTCCGGGAGCGGCGTCAGGTCTTCCGCTCGCGGCGGCTCGATCGTCCCGCGGACGACGTTCGTCTCCGGGGAGAGCTCGCCGGCGGCGACGCGCGCGCGGAGCTCCTCGAAGAGCTCGGTGTCGAAGCCGAAGCGGTCGAGGACGGCGCGGGTCTCGCGGTCGACTTGGTCGACGACGGTCACCGGACGCTGCGAGCCTCGAGCGGAAGCGACGACGCGTAGGGCGCCCGGTGGACGCCCTCCTCGGTCACGATCGCGGTCACGAGCTCGGCCGGAGTCACGTCGAAGGCGTCGTTCCTCGCGGGGAACCGGTGCGAAACCTCCGCCGGGTCGCGGCCCTCGATCGGGATGCCGGCGCCGCTCGGAGTCTCCGGGTCGAGCGTCGACGTCGGTGCGACGACGTAGAGCGGGAGCCCGTGGTGCGCGGCGGCGACCGCGAGCGCGTACGTCCCGATCTTGTTCGCCGTGTCGCCGTTCGCGGCGATGCGGTCGGCGCCGGTGAGCACGGCGTCGACCTCGCCCGCGGCCATGAGCGAGGCAGCGGCCGAGTCGGCGACGACCGCGAACGGGATCCCGAGCGTCTCGAGCTCCCACGCCGTCAGCCGCGAGCCCTGGAGCAGCGGGCGCGTCTCGCCGACCCAGACGTGCTCGACGAGGCCGCGCTCCCACGCGGCCCGGATCGCGCCGAGCGCGGAGCCGTAGCCGCCGGTCGCGAGCGCGCCGGTGTTGCAGTGCGTCAGGACGCGCGCACCGGGCTCGAACAGCTCGACGGCGTGCGCGGCCATCCGCCGGCAGCGCTCGACCTCGGCGTCGTGCAGGGCGCGCGCCCGCTCGGGCGTCGGGTCGGGGCGCATCTCGTCGAGCGCCCAGCGAAGGTTGACCGCCGTCGGGCGCGACTCGAGGAGGAGGTCGTAGGCCGCGTCCAGGTCCTCCCCGCGCGCCGCCGCGAGCGCATACGCCGTACGCCGCGGCGACCCCGATCGCGGGCGCACCCCGCACGGCGAGCGTGCGGATCGCGTCCGCGACCTCGGACGACGACCCGCACCGGAGCTCGACCACCTCGTCGGGCAGCCGGCGCTGGTCGAGGAGGACGACCGCGTCGTCCTCCAGCCGGACGACTTCTACGTCCCCTCGTCCCACGACGCGAGGTACTTCGCCTGCTCCTCGGTCAGCCGGTCGATGTCGATGCCCATCGTCTCCAGCTTGAGCCGCGCGATCTCGTCGTCGATCTCCTTCGGCACGTCGTAGACGCGGCGCTCGAGCGACGCGCCGTTCGCAACGACCCACTCGGCCGAGAGCGCCTGGTTCGCGAAGGACATGTCCATGACGATCGCGGGATGCCCCTCCGCGGCCGCGAGGTTCACGAGGCGGCCGTCGCCGATCAGGTAGATCCGGCGGCCGTCGGCCATCGTGTACTCGTCGATCATCGCCCGGGCCTCGCGCGTCTCCACGGCGAGGTCCTTGAGCGCCGGGATCTCGATCTCGACGTTGAAGTGCCCGGTGTTCGCGAGGATCGCGCCGTCCTTCATCCGCGAGATGTGCGCCCGACCGATGACGTTCTTGTCCCCGGTCGCCGTGCAGAAGATGTCGCCGATCTCGGCCGCGCGCTCCATCGGCATGACCTCGAAGCCGTCCATCGCCGCCTCGAGCGCGCGCAGCGGATCGACCTCGGTCACGATCACGTGCGCGCCATGGCCACGCGCCCGTTGCGCGACGCCTCGACCGACCCAGCCGTAGCCCGCGATCACGAAGCGCCCGCCCGCGAGCAGGACGTTCGTCGCGCGGATGATCCCGTCGATCGTCGACTGGCCCGTGCCATAGCGGTTGTCGAACATGTGCTTCGTCTGCGCCTCGTTCACGGCGATGACGGGGAAGCCGAGCTTGCCCTCGCGCTCGAGCGCCTTCAGGCGGATGACGCCGGTCGTCGTCTCCTCCGTGCCTGCGATGACGTCGCCGAGTTGCTCGCGGCGCGCCGAATGGAGGACGCCGATCACGTCGGCGCCGTCGTCCATCGTCAGGTGCGGCCGGTGGTCGACAGCGGCCTCGATGTGCCGGTAGTACGTGTCGTTGTCCTCGCCCTTGATCGCGAAGACGGAGATCTCGTACTCCTCGACCAGCGCCGCCGCCACGTCGTCCTGCGTGGACAGTGGGTTGGACGCGCAGAGGACGACGTCCGCGCCGCCCGCCTTGAGCGCGCGCGCGAGGTTCGCCGTCTCGGTGGTCACGTGCAGGCAGGCCGAGATCCGCAGCCCGGCGAGCGGCTGCTCCTTCTCGAAGCGGTCGCGGATCGCGGCGAGCACCGGCATCTGCCGGTCCGCCCAGTCGATCCGCCGCATCCCCTCCGCGGCCAGTGCCAGGTCCTTTACGTCGTATCGCTTCGTCGCAGCCATCGGTCCTCTCTCTGCTCGGGGTCGGGGGGTCGGGTCAGGCCGCGTCCTGGGTCTCGAGCAGCCGCTCGTGCTTGCGCTGCTCCCACTCCACCCACGCGGGCGCCAAGTGCTCGTTCTCGGGGACGGTCGTGCCGGCGAGCCACGTCTCCACGGCCGCCCGCAGCGCCGGCTCGCGCCGCAGCCTGAGCGAGAAGGCGAGCTCGTCGAGCCCGACGCCGAAGCGCCGGCGCAGCTCGGCGAGCGCGTTCAGCTGGTTCAGCTCGCGGATCCCGTACCGGCGGTAGCCGGCGGCACTGCGGCTCGGGACGACGAGGCGCTCCTGCTCGAGGTAGCGCAGCATGCGCGCCGACCAGCCGGAACGCCGGCTCGCCTCGCCGATCGTCATGTCGTGCATAGGCGTAGACCTTATCACAGTCGTGTGAAGGTTGGTCAGGGTGCGGATGTTCCGGCCCGACCGTAGCGGTCTTCCAGCCGGACGACGTCCTCGAGGTGCGGTGTCGAGACCTCGACGACGAGCAGAGTCCTCGAGCGCGGTGACGCGGTGCACGGTCCCGGGCCGGAAGCGGAAGGCGTCGCCGGGCTCGATCTCGATCGGCTCGGGCTCCTCCCCGACCGCGCCCAGCTCGAGCACGGCTCGGCCCTCGCGGACGAGCCACGACTCGTCCTTGACCTCGTGGTACTGGAGGCTCAGAGCCTCGCCCGCGCGGACGAAGAGCAGCTTCCCGACGTAGTCGTCCGTCTCCGCCCAGACGAGCTCCCAGCCCCACGGCTTCTCGACCCGCCGCGGCGAGACCCCGTGGCGCTCGCGCGCGCTCACGAGAAGCGCAGCGCCTCGTCGGGGATCCGCTGGTCGGCCCCGATCCGCAGGCCGTGGTCGAGCTCGTTCGAGGCTCCGAGGGAGACTCCGGGGCCGACGACCGCGAGGCTTCGCACCTCGCACCCGGCCCCGAGCTCGGCATCGTCGCCCACGATCGACCCGACCACGGCGCAGCCGTCGCCGAGGACCGTTCGCGCGCCGACCACCGCGTTGTCGACGACGGCCCTCTCCCCCAGCCGCGACCCCTCGCCGAGCACGGCGAGGCTGCCGACGCGCGCGCCCTTCCCGACGACCGCTCCGGGCCCGACGTAGACGGGCGGGACGAGCCGGGCCTCCGGGTGCACGTCGGCGCTCGGGTCGACGAGCGTGAAGTCGCTCCCGAGCGCGTCGCCGACGTCGGTCCGAAACGTCCGCTCGAGCACGTCCCGGTGGGCCTGGAGATACGACTCGGGCGTCCCGACGTCCAGCCAGTAGCCGAGGAGCGCGATGCCGAAGACCGAGCCTTCCTCGGCGAGCCGCGGGAAGACCTCCCGCTCGATCGAGACGGGGCGCCCTTCGGGGACGAGGTCGAGCACCTCCGGCTCGAGAACGTAGAGGCCGGCGTTGATGAGGTCGGTGTCGATCTCCTCCGGCCGCGGCTTCTCGAGGAAGCTCTCGACCCTCCCGTCGGCGGCGACGCGGACGAGGCCGTAGCGGCTCGGATCCGCGACCGGCGTCAGGAGGATCGACGCCTTCGCGCCGGTCGAGCGATGGAAGCGGACGAGCTCGGAGAGATCCGCCTCGCGCAGCGAGTCCCCGTTCAGCGCGAAGAAGCTGCTTTCGAGCTCGCGCGCGGCGTACGCGATCCCGCCGCCCGAGTCGAGCGGCGTGTCCTCGACGGCGTACTCGATCGAGAGCGAGTTGTAACCGTCGGCGAAGTGCGCCTGGAGCTGGTCGGGGAGGTAGCCGCACGAGAGGATCGCGCGACCGACTCCGTGGCGCGCGAGGTGCTCGAACGTGTACGAGAGCAGCGGCCGGTCGACGAGCGGGAGCATGTCCTTCCGCGTCCGGTCGGTCAGCGGCCGGAGCCGTGTCCCCTGCCCGCCGACGAGGATCACGGCGGGGAGGCTCAAGAGGAGGCCCTGCCGATGCCCTCGTAGGCGAAGCCGGCCGCGCGCAGCGTCTCGTCGTCGAGGGCGTTTCGCCCGTCGACGAGCACGCGATTGCGCATCCGTTCGCCCGCGGCGGACCAGTCGAGCTCGCGGAGCTCGGACCACTCGGTCACGAGGACGGCCGCGTCGGCGCCGTCGAGCGCATCGAGCGCGGAGCCTGCGATCGAGACGGAGCCGTCGAGATGACGCCGCCCGTCCGCGACCGGGTCCCACGCCGACACCTCGGCGCCCTCCGCGATGAGCCGACTGGCGAGGACGAGGCTGGGCGCCTCGCGCATGTCGTCCGTCCCCGGCTTGAAAGCGAGGCCGAGGAGGGCGATCTTCTTTCCGCGGAGCGAGCCGAGATGCTTCTCGAGCTTCCCGATGACGCGCCGCTTCTGGAGCTCGTTCACCTCGATGACGGCGTTCAGGAGCTGGAAGCTGTAGCCGGAGTTGGCGGCGAGCTGCTTGAGCGCGAGCGAGTCCTTGGGGAAGCAACTCCCGCCGTAGCCGATCCCCGCCCGCAGGAAGTGCGGGCCGAGGCGATGGTCGAGGCCGACGCCTTCGGCGACCTTCAGGACGTCCGCTCCGGTCGCCTCGCAGACGTTCGCGATCTCGTTGATGAAGCTGATGCGCGTGACGAGGAACGCGTTGGCCGCGAGCTTGATCATCTCCGCGGAGTTGACGTCGCTGCGGATCACCGGCGCGTCGATCCCCGCATGGAGTCGCTCGACGACGTCGCCGTCCGACTCGTCGAACGCGCCGACGACGATCCGGTCCGGGTGCATGAAGTCGTGCACGGCCGTCCCCTCGGCGGTGAACTCGGGGTTCGACACGTACCCGACGTTCTGGAGGCCGCGCTCGTCGAGCCGGAGCCGGACCGCGCGGCCGGTGCCGACCGGAACGGTGCTCTTCATCGCGAGCACGATCCGGCGGTCGATCCGCGGGAGCTCGTCGACGACCGTCAAGACGGCGGTCAGGTCTGCATCCCCGGACACCGTCGGCGGGGTTCCCACCGCTACGAAGACGACCTCGACGCCGTCGAGCGCCTCGTCGACCTCGGTCGTGAAGCGGATGCGCTCGCGATTGCGCTCGAGGAGCTCCTCGAGGCCGGGCTCGTGGATCGGGACCTCGCCGCGGCTCAGGCGGTCGATCCGCTCCTCGACGATGTCGCGTACGACGACGTCGTGCCCGAGGTCGGCGAGACAGGCGCCTGTGACGAGGCCGACGTAGCCGGCGCCGAAGACGGCGATTCGCATGCGAGAAACCTAGCTCTAGCGGGGACGCACCATGGGCTTGAGGCCCTTGGCGATCGCGAGCATCGTCTCGTTCGACATCCGGTCGAGGAGCGTGTTGACGACCCAGTAGTTCGCGAACCCCGTCTTGAGGACGACCATGTGCAGCTTCGGGCCGTTGTAGTGCAGCTCGTAGGTCCGCTTGCCGATGCGCCTGGTCGTGCTCCGGTCGGCGAGCACGGGCGCGTCCTTCCAGTCGGTCATCTGGATGCCCCAGTACTCGTTGTTCCCCATCCGGTACACGAGGCGCACCGCCTGGTGCTTCTTGTCGGGGTCGATCTTGTAGCGCCGGATCGGCACCGTGCGGTCGGTCCACGAGCTGCGCTCGATGATCCGCGGGAGCATGAGCGGGAAGGGAACCCGCTTGCGGATCGGCAGGAGCAGGTCGCGCGAGGCGTTCGGAGCATTGATGACGTTCGGCGGCTCGCGCGTCGGGGTCTGGTCGATGGGCGCCGCCGCGAGCTTGCCGTGGAACGTCTGCCCGACGATGACCGTGAGCATCGCGCCGTTGGAGAGCGTGGCGATGTTGCCCCTGAGCCGCTTCAGCTCGGCCGAGCCGAAGAGGTTCGCGACCTTCTCCGCCGCCCGCCGCGCTCCACGCTTGCTCTGGTTGTAGTGCACCTCCGTCCGGAAGTAGTTGAACCGCGGAGCGTTCGCCGGGAGCCCGTTCGGCGGAGTGAGGATCTGGTAGTTCCGCTGGCCGAGCAGGTAGCCCGCGGACGACGCTGAGCCCGTGATCCCGTTGCCGTTCAGCACCGTGATCGACGTGTTGCGCGGCGCGCGGCGCGATGCGCTTGAGCTTCTCCCCGAGCGCGACCGCGGTCGCCTTCTCCGACGACTCGGTGTCGGGGTGCGTGAACGTCTGGACCGCGCGCGTGACGTTCTCGGACGACGTGGTCAGGTCGGCGAAGCCCTCGAGCCCTTCGATCCGTGTCTGGAACATGTGGCCGCGCGGAAGGCTGTACGCGAAGAGCGCGTACGAGAGGACCGTGCTCCCCGGCACGTCGGCCCCGCCTCCCTGCGCGACTTCCACGTTGTTCGTGATCGCGTTGACGACCTTCGGCAGCGCGGTCGGCCCGAAGCTGTCCTGGATCTGGGCCTTGAACGACTTGACGAACTGCTGCTGGCGCGCGTTGCGGTAGAGATCCGAGTCCGTGTGCCGATAGCGCACGTAGTCGAGCGTTCGCTTCCCCGAGAGCCGCTGGTAGCCCGGGCCGATGTTGATCGTCGCGTAGCCGGAGGGCCCGCCACGGTCGTTGAAGTAGCGGCGGTCGACGTCGATCCAGGCTCCTCCGAGGCGGTCGACGATCTGGCGGAAGCCGCGGAAGTTGACGGTGATCAGGTAGTTGACCGGGAGACCGGTGAGGGCCTTGACCGTGTTCAGCGAGCCCTGCGGGCCGCACGCGGAATACGCGTGCGCGATCTTGTCCGAGTACGGCAGCCGGCCGGGGCAGTGGATCTCGGCCCGGAGGTCGCGCGGGAACGACAGGAGCGAGATCGAGTCGGAGTCGGGATCCGCCCGCAGGAGCATGAGCGTGTCCGAGCGCGAGGGCGCGCCCGCGCCGTCCGCCTCGCGGTGGTCGTACCCGATCACGAGCGCGACGGCGGGCTGACCCGGAAGCGGGACGGCGAGCTGGCGCGCGGCTTTCTTGACCGCCGGGGTCTTGGCCGCCACGGCGGCGACGGACTCGTGGAAGTAGAGGTAGGCGCCGCCCAGACCGCCGGCCACGAGGACGAGCGACGCGACGCCGAGCCAGAGCGCGATCTGGCCGACGATCGCAAGCCCGGAGCGGCGCGCGGGCGGCGGCAGGCGGTAGACGCTCATCGGCGTCGACGCACCCGGCGGCAGAACGGGTCTCCCGTTCCCGTTTACGGTCGCCCCGCGCCCGAGGCCTCGCTTCAGAGTCGTTCGCATAGAGCGACGAGCGCCACCCGGCGCCCGTCGCAGGAGGATAGCGGAGGCTCCTGCCGTCTCCCGGCCGCCGGGAGTCTCGGCTTACGCCTGCGGCGCAGGCGCGAGCGCGGCGAGGGCGTCGGCGAGAACGCCGATCTCCTCGCGCGTCCCCACGGTGATGCGAAGCGCGTCCGGGGCGCCGAAGGGCCCCATCGGCCGCACGATGACGCCCTGCCGCAGGAGCGCGTCGTTCAGCGCGTCGGCGTCTCCGACGCGCACGAAGAGGAAGTTCGCGACCGCCGGCCCGACGGGATCGAAGCCGTGCTCGCGCAGCGTGCTCTCGAGCAGCCCCCTGGCGGTGCGGTTCGAGTCACGGCGCCGCGCGATCTCGGACTCGTCACCGAGGCTCGCCAGCGCCGCCTCCTGTCCCGCCGAGGTGACGTCGAAGGCTCGCCGAACCTTGCCGATTGCCGTCACCACCTCCGCGGGGCCGATCCCGTACCCGACGCGCAGCCCGGCAAGCCCGTAGATCTTCGAGAACGTCCGCAGGACGAGCACTCGCCTGCCCGCCTCGAAGTACTCCCCGACCCCGTCCGGATAGGCCGGGTCGTCGATGTACTCGAAGTACGCCTGGTCGAGAACCGTGAGGACGTGCGGCGGCACGCGCTCGAAATAGGCGTCGAGCTCGTCGCGTGTGCTCGTCGTCCCGGTCGGGTTGTTCGGCGCCGCGACGAAGACGAGCTTCGTCCGCTCCGTGATCGCCTCGAGCATCGCCTCGAGGTCGAAGCGGTCGTCGCGCAGCGGCACGCGCACCGGCACCGCGCCGACCTTGAGCGGGTCGAGGACATAGCTCGGGAACGAGGGCCAGCCCGTGACGATCTCGTCGCCCGGGTCGAGCGTCGCCACCACCGTGTAGCCGATGACCGCGTCGGCGCCGGCGCAGACGGTGACCTCCTCGAACCGGACACCGTGGCGCTCGGCAAGTGCATGGCGGAGCCGGTAGGCGCCGCCGTCGGGATAGCGGTTGAGCTCGAGCGCGACCCGCTCGAGCGCCTCCTGCGCAGCCGGAAACGGCCCGTACGGGCCCTCGTTCGACGCGAGCTTGACGACGCGCTCGAGCCCGAGCTCGCGCTGAACCTCCTCGACCGGCTTACCGGGCTCGTACGGGACCAGCCCGTCGAGAGTCGGGCGAATCAGCCGCGGGTCGGCCTCGGCCGGCCGGCGACTCACGTCGCGGGGATCGACTCCGGGCCTGCCGAGACGTACTCGCCGACGATCTCGCTCTCGCTGTCGTCCCCGACGGCGTAGCCCTCGAGCCGCTGCTCGATCTCCCCGCCGTGACGCTTGTACACGACGGCTGCGACCCCGGCGAGGATTCCGACCGAGACGAGCCCGACGCCCACGAACGTCGCGACCTTCGCGACGCTCCTACGGCGGCGCCGCCTGCGGCGCTGGAGCTCCTTGAGCGTGACGAACCCGACGAGTGCGTTCCGCTTGTTGAAGATTGTCACCGTCGGAGGGTAACGAACCTCGGCCGGGTCAGGCGGTCGCCTTGCGGCGGGGCGGGAGGTGGATCGCGCGCTCGAGCGCGACGAGCCCGGCCTCCTTGATGCCCTCCGAGAACGTCGGATGCGCGGTCATGCCGTCGGCGACGGTCTCCACGGTCGCCTCGGCGTCGAGCGCGACGACGGCCGCCTCGATCAGGTCGGTCGCATGCGGGCCGACGATGACGACGCCGAGGAGCTCGCCGTACGTCGTCTCGTGGATCGACTTCACCCAACCAGCCGTCTCACCGGACATGACCGCGCGCGCGTTCGCGACCCACGGGAAACGCCCGACCGCGACGTCGTCCCCGTGCTGCTCGCGCGCCTCGGCCTCGGTCAGCCCGACTCCGGCGATCTCGGGATCCGTGTAGATCGGCCGCGGCACTGCGGCGCCCTCGCGCATCGCAGCGTCGTGGCCCATGGCGTTCTCGGCGGCGACCTCGCCCTCGCGGAAGCCGGTGTGCGCGAGCTGCCAGTAGCCCGCGACGTCGCCGGCCGCGTAGATGTTCGGCACCGAGGTGCGGCGGCTGTCGTCGGTCTGGATGCCCGTCTTCTTGTCGAACGCGACGCCCGCCGCCTCGAGCCCGATGCCCTCGACGAGCGGCGCGCGGCCGACCGAGACGAGCATGAGGTCGCACTCGACCGTCTCGCCCTCGCCGAAGTGGACGGTCAGCGCCGAGCCCGAGTCCTCGACCTTCGTGCACTGCTTGCCGAGGTGGAGCGCGATCCCGCGCTTGGAGAACGTCTTCGCGAGCTCCTTCGTCGCGTCCTCGTCCTCCTGCGGGATGAGCGAGTCGAGCATCTCGACGATCGTGACCTCGGAGCCGAAGCGCTGGAAGATGGACGCGAACTCGCAGCCGATGATCCCTCCTCCGAGAACTACGAGCCGTCGGGGAACAGAGCTCTGCGCGAGCAGGCCGGTCGAGTCGACGCAGCGGGGCGAGTCGAGCCCCGGGATCGGCGGCCGGATCGGGAACGAGCCGGTCGCGACGATCGCGCTCGTGAAGGTGACGTCCTCCCCGCCCTCGACCGCGATCGTGTTCGCGTCCTTGAACTGACCCGCGCCCTTGACCCACTCGACGCCGTTCGCCTTGAAGAGCGATGCGACGCCGCCCGTCATCTGCTTGACGACCGCGGCCTTCCACTCGCCCGCAACGGCGAAGTCGAGCTTGGGCTCGGCCGTGACGACCCCGAGCTTCGCGTTGATCTCGCGCGCCGCGTGGAGCGCGTGCGCGGTCTGCACCCACGCCTTCGTCGGGATGCAGCCGACGCGGAGGCACGTGCCCCCGAGCTCGGGCTCCTTCTCGATGCACGCAGCGCGGGCGCCGAGCTGAGCCGCGCGGATCGCGGCCGTGTAGCCGGCGGGCCCTCCGCCGAGAACGGCAACGTCGACTTCCACGGGCTCGATCCTATCTAGAGGCTCTCTCGGAGCTCGCGGCGCATCGTCACGCTGTCGCCGTCGTTCTCGCCGACGCGCGTGAAGCCCTGCTTCTGCTCGTAGTACGAGACGAGGAGCTCGTTGTCGAGCTCCGCGGCGAGGCTCACCGCGTCGTGGCCGTCCGCCTTCGCCTGCTCGTAGAGCGCCTTCAGGAGCGCGTCGCCGATCCCGCGCCCGCGCCGGCTCGGGACGACGGCGATCGCGAGCTCGGGCGTCTCCTCGTCCACGAACCCGTAGCCAGGCTGCTCGCGGCGGAAGAGCCGGTACCACGCCGCGCCGACCGGGAACGCGTCCTCGACCGCGATGAGCGCGGTGTCGCCCGGCCTGCCCCAGCCCTTGACGTAGAGCGCGACCGGGGTCGGGCCGTCGCCGGGCTGCCGCTCCTTCCAGTAGTACGCATGGCGCAGCATGTCGCGGAGGAAGCGCACGTCCTGCGGGCCTCCGCGCCGGATGACCATGGACATACCCTAGGCGCTCCGGGTGAATCGGGCTACGCGGCCGCGAAGCGGACGCCTTTAGGGATCTTGCGCGACCGGGAGCTCAGCGCTAGCGAGCTTCCGGTCTTGCGCTACAAGCGCGAGCGCGGGCGCTTCGACGAACTGCTTCACGGTGCGCAGGAACTCCGCGCCCTCCGAGCCGTCGATCGCGCGATGGTCGCACGTGAGCGTCAGCGTGAGCGTCGGCGCGATCTCGAGCTGCCCGTCGATCGCGTGCGGCCGGTCCTCGATCGAGCCGACGGCGAGGATCGCGACCTGCGGCGGGTTGAGCACCGCGATGAACTGCTCGATGCCGTACATCCCGAGGTTCGAGATCGTGAACGTGCCGTCCTCGAGGTCCGGGAGCGTGAGCTTCCCGTCGCGGGCACGCGAGACGAGGTCGGCGCGCGCGGCGGCGATCTCCTGCACGGACTTCCGGTCGGTGTCGCGGATGACGGGGACGACGAGCCCGTTCGCCGTCGCGACCGCGATGCCGACGTTCGCGCCCGGGTAGCGGTGGATCTTCCCGTCGACGAACAGCGCGTTCACCGGCCGGTGCCGCATCAGTGCCGAGGCGACGATGCGCGTGAGCACGTCGTTCACGGTCGGCTTCGTCTCGCCCTCGCGGAGGAGCTCGACCATGCGCTCGCGAGTCGCGGAGAGCTCGGTCGCGTTCGCCGTGACGGTGAGCTGGAAGACGGGCGCCTCCCACGCCTCCGTGAGCCTGCGGGCGATCGTGCGGCGGACGGACGTGAGCTCGACGACCTCGACCTCGCCGGCGGGCGCTGCGACAGGCGCCGCGGCCGCAGCTGGAGCCGTCGCCGCCTTCTCGACGTCCTCCGCGATGATCCTGCCCTCCGGGCCGGTTCCGCTCAGCGCCGCGAGGTCGATCCCGCGCTCACGGGCGATGCGCCGCGCGAGCGGAGACGCCTTCACGCGCTCCCCGGGCGCCCGCGCCGGTGCTACGGCGGGAGCCGCGGCTCCTCCGCCTTCGGCTCCTCCGGCTTGCGGCTCGGTGGGAGCGGGAGCCGGCGCCGGGGCTCCGCCGTTGCCGCCCGCCGACGCGACGAGCTCCGAGACGTCCTCGCCCTCGGAGCCGATGACGGCCACGGTCGTCCCCACGTCCGCCTCGCCCTCGGGCAGGACGATCTTCAGGAGCACGCCGTCGGCCTCGGCCTCGACCTCCTGCGTCACCTTGTCCGTGTCGAGCTCGTACAGCGGCTCGCCCTTCGCGACCGCCTCGCCCTCGGACTTGAGCCAGCGCACGATCGTGCCCGCCTCCATGCCCTGACCGAGCCGCGGAAGCTTGACCTCGACCGCCACCGCCCGCTATGCCCCTCGCGACCGTCTTCTTGATCGCCTCGAGGACGTCCTCGGCGTGCGGGACGACCCACTGCTCCATCACGGGCGCGAACGGGAGCGGAGCGAACTTCGACCCGACGCGCTCGATCGGCGCGTCGAGGTAGTCGAAGGCGCCGTGCTGGATCACGGCCGCGAGCTCCGACCCGAAGCCGCCGCGCGTGACCGCCTCGTGCGCGGTGACGCAGCGCGTCGTCTTGCGCACCGAGCCGACGATCGTCTCCTCGTCCAGCGGGAGCAGCGTCCGCGGATCGACGACCTCGACCGAGATGCCCTCGGACTCGGCCTGCTCGGCCGCCGCGAGCGACTCGTGCACGAGGCGGCCCGTCGCGACGACCGTGACGTCGGTGCCCTCGCGATGAATCCTGGCCTTCCCGAGCTCGATCGGCTCGAGCTCGTCCGGCACCTCGCCCTTCAGCGGGTACAGCGTGCGGTGCTCGAAGAAGACGACCGGGTTGTCGTCGTAGATCGACGACCAGAGCAGCCCGCGCACGTCCTCGGGCGTCGACGCGAACACGACCTTGAGCCCGGGGACGTGGACGAACCACGCCTCGAGCTGCTGCGCGTGCTGCGCGCCCGGCGACCAGCCGGCTCCACCTTGCGTCCGGATCGTCAGCGGGACCTTGAGCTGCCCGCCCGACATCGTCCGGTGCTTCGCCGCCTGGTTGACGAGCTGCTCCATCGAGAGCGTGAGGAAGTCCTCGTACATGATCTCCACGATCGGCCGCATGCCCTGCATCGCCGCGCCGATCCCGGTGCCGACGATCGCCATCTCGGAGATCGGCGTGTTGCGGACGCGCCCCGGGCCGAACTCGTCCAGCAGCCCCTGCGTGACCGCCATCGACCCGCCCATCTCGGCGATGTCCTCGCCCATGAGGAAGACGCTGTCGTCGTCCCGCAGCGCCCGCGCGAGCGTGTCCCGGACCGCCTCGCGGTAGGTCAGCTCAGGCATACACGTACTTCAGCGCGTCTTCGGGCGCGGGATCGGTCCCGGCCTTCGCGAACTCGACCGACGCCTCGACCTCGGCGACGATCTCGGCGTCGAGCGCGGCGAACTCCTCGTCCGAGAGCTCGAGCCGGGCGCGGAGGAGCTCGATCGGGTCCTTCGTGTCCCGCTCCTTCTGGAGCTCGTCCTTGTCGCGGTAGATCTGCGGGTCGCCGACGAAGTGGCCCGTAAGGCGGTAGGTCCGGAGGTGGAGCAACACAGGCCCCTTCCCGGAGAGCGCGTGCTCCCGCGCGGCGAGCGCGGCGAGGTGGACGGCCTCGACGTCCTGCCCGTCCGCCTCGATCAGCTTCATGCCGTAGGCCTGCGCACGCTTCCCGAGGTCGTCGATCGCGAGCGGCGAGTGCTGCGTGTTCGGGGTCGACTCGGCCCAGCCGTTGTTCTCGAGCACGAAGACCGCCGGCACGTTCCAGAGCTGCGCGAGGTTCAGCGACTCGTGGAAGGTGCCCGCGTTCGTCGCGCCGTCGCCGAAGAACGCGACCGCGACGCGCTGCTCGCCCCGCATCTGGAACGCGAGCGCGGCGCCGACGATCGCCGGCAGCCCGCCCGCGACGACCGCGTTCGCGCCGAGGTTCCCGACCTCGATGTCGTACAGGTGCATCGAGCCGCCGAAGCCGCCGGAGCAGCCCTCGGCCTTGCCGTACAGCTCGGCCATGATCGCGATCGATCGAGCGTCCCCTTCGCGATCGTGTGCCCGTGCGCGCGATGCGTCGAGGCGATGACGTCCTCGCGGGTGAGCGCCGCGCAGACCCCCGTCGCGACCGCCTCCTGGCCGATCGCGACGTGCAGGAAGCCCGGGAGCTCGCCCGCGCGGAACCGCTCCTCGACCTTCTCCTCGAAACGCCGGATCAGGAGCATCTCGCGGAAGAAGTCGCGCAGCGTGTCCTCGGAGACGCGCTTTCCGCCCGATCCGGCCTTCTCTTCGACGGTCGTCATCGAGCGGCCATTATGCTGATCCGCCGATGCGAGCCGTCGAGCAGTGGAGGCTGATCCAGGAGCGTCTCGACCCCCGCTGGGACGAGGTCTCGCTCGCCTTCACCGTCGAGGACCGCGCGGCCATGGATGCCGCCGCGGCCGTCCTCGGGCCGCTCGGCGCCGGCCGGTCGGGCAGCGTCCTGCGCTTTTCGGTGACGCGAGGCGGAGCCGCGCCGGAGAAGCTCGCGAACCTCCTCGGCCGGCTCGACCGCAAGCGCCTGTGGGGGACGCTCGAGCTGGTCGACGTCGACGTCGCAGAGCCGCCTGAGGAGCCGCCCGAGACCGAGGAGACGCGCGAGGTCGAGCTCGCACCGGCCATCGAGGCGTCGAGCCTCGTCGAGGCCTGGGACGCGGCGGTGTCGCAGCTCCCGCCCGGCTGGAGCGATGTCCTCTGCGAGCTCGAGGTCGACTCGAGCGACTTCCTCGCCCAGGCCGCCCTCCTCGGAGCGCCCCTGAACCCGACGCGTGTCCCGAGCTCGACCGCGCTCCGCTTCCGCGCCTCGAACGGCGTGGGCTACGGCGCCGCGAGCGTGATGGTTCGCCGCTGCTTCGAGCGCATGGACGAGGCAGGGATCACGGGGCGGCTCCGCGTGCTCCTCGGCGTCGCGGACGTCGGAGAACGTCGCCACCCAGGGCCCCGTCTGGCGCGTCGCCGGCCGCTCCGTGTAGGAGCGACGGCGAGGTAAGCCCGGCCCTACTTGACGATCTTGGCCGACCCCTTCATGCCGAGGACGGCATGGGGATCGCAGAGGAAGCGGAGCGAGCCGGCCCTCTTGAGCGCGACCTTCCACTTCTGCGAGCCCGTGTACGTGAGCGGCGTCGTCTTCTTGTTGTAGCCCGGGCCCTTGAGGTGCGCGTTGTGGATGCGGCCGCGGTCGCGGACGGTGACGTTGTACGTCCCGACCTTCATCTGCTTCACGGCTGCACCCGCCGCGGTCTTCAGCGTGATGCGCTGCGTCGGGCCGGTCGTGAGGACGAGCCTCGTCTTCGAGGTCACGGTCTTCGGCGGCGGCTTCGGCTTCGGCGTCGCGGTGCCGGAGACGAACGTCCCGCGCATCGACGCCGGATGTGCGGCGCACCGGAAGACGTAGTTCCCGTTCCCGAACGTGACCGTCCAGGTGAGCGTCCCCGTGAACCCGATGCCGGAGTCCTGGCTGACGCCGGGCCCGGTGATTCCGAACGAGTGGAACTCGGACTGGTCGTTCACCTCGATGTCGTACGTGCCGGGAGCGATACTCGACACCGCCCCGCCGCCCGCGGTCCGGAACGAGATCGTCATGTCGGGCCCGACCGTTCCCGTCAGCTTCGGGTACTGGGCCTGGACAGCCGCGCCGTCGCCGGCCCCGAGCAGAGCGGCAACGACAAGCGCGACGGCGAGCGCGACGGCGCGGGTCATCGCCGAAGTGTACGGACGGTCCCCGGAATCGGTTTGACCCACTCACTCAATCCTTACTAGGCGCGAGCTCCGCCCCGAACTGCTCGCCGAGCGCCGCGACGATCCGTTCGCGCAGCTCCGGCGGCGTCCTCGTCGGTGAGCGTCCGCTCCGGCGACTGGAATGCGAGGTGGACCGCGACCGACTTGCGCCCCGAGCCGACCTGCTCCCCGCGGTAGACGTCGAACACGCGCGCCTCGCGGAGCAGCGGCCCGGCAGCCTCGTGCGCCGCCGCGACCAGCGCGCCCGCGGGCACCTCCTCCGAGACCGCGAACGCGACGTCCTGCTTGACCGCCGGGAAGGTGACGACGTCCTCGTAGACGATCCGCTCCGGCACGCGCGCGAACACGTCCGCGAGATCGAGCTCGAAGACGCCCCACTCGCCGTCGAGCCGGGACGGATCGAGCTGGGCGACCCAGCCTCCCGGGACCCGCGCCGACGCGGGCGTCGCCATGAACGGGTGCGGCGCGGGCTCGAAGCTCGGCTCCTCCTCGAGCGCCTCGAACACGGTCTCGACGGCTCCCTTCGCGCGGAAGAACCCGCCCTCGACGATGCCTCCGACGCGCCAGCGCTCCTCCGGCAGTGCGCCGTCCGTCGGGAGGTACACGTGAGCGATCTCGAACAGCGCGACGCGCTCGTTGCCGACGGCGACGTTGTGCCCCGCAGCCTCGACCAGGCCGTCCAGGAGCGTCGTCCGCAGCACGCGCTGCTGCGCCGACAGCGGCACGGGCAGCTCGAGCGCGGCCGGGTCGGGGTCGTCGGGCCGGAGCGAGTACGAGTAGACCTCGAAGAAGCCGCTCCCGACGAGCACGTCGGCCACGAGGCGGCGCAGCCGCTGGTCGCGCGAGAGCCGGCCGAACGACTCCTCCCGCTGCGGAAGCGTCGTCGGCACGTCGCGCAGGCGGAAGCGCACGATCTCCTCGACGACGTCGACCTCGCGCGTGACGTCTCGCGCCCGCCACGTCGGGATGCGGACGTTCCAGTCGCCGTCGACGTCGAATCCCAGCCGTTCGAGCCGGTCCCGCTGCTCCTCCTCGGAGAACGGGAGATCGGCGACCTGCTCCGCGCGGCCGGGTCGCAGCCGCACGAGCGGCCGCTCCGGAAGGTCTCCCTGCACGTCCGCATGGCCGGTCCAGCGCGCGCCCGCGAGCTCGACGAGGAGCTCGGTCGCGAACGTCGCGGCCTGCTCCGCGAGATAGGGGTCGACGCCCTTCACCCACCGGTTCGAGCCCTCGGTGGGCAGACGCAGGCGCTCGGTGCTCCTCCAGACGCCGTACGGCTCGAAGTTCGCCGCCTCCAGCAGGACCGTCGTCGTCTCCGCTCCGACCTCGGTCTCCTCGCCGCCCATGATCCCGGCGATCGCGACCGAGCGCTCCGCGTCGGCGATCATCAGGTCGTCGGGGTCGAGCTCTCGCACGTTTCCGTCGAGCGTCCGGATGCTCTCGCCCCGCTCGGCGAGGCGGACGACGATCCTCCCCCCGGCGAGGGTCTCGAAGTCGAACGCGTGCAGCGGGTTGCCGAGCGCGAGCATCACGTAGTTCGTCACGTCGACGACGTTCGAGATCGGGCGCATGCCGGCCGCGAGCAGGCGCGCCTTGAGCCAGTACGGCGACTCGCCGACGGTCACTTCCCGGAAGAGCCGGCCGATGTAGCGGGGGCAGCGCTCGAGGTCGTCGATCCGCACGTCGACGGCCTCGTCTCCCGAGCGCTCCGGCTCGCGGCCGGGCATCGGCGCGAGCTCGGCGCCGGTGAGCGCCGCGACCTCGCGCGCGATCCCGTAGACGCTCGTGAGGTCGGGCCGGTTGTACCCGGTCTCGATCTCGAGGACGACCTCGCTGAGCGGAAGCACGTCGACGAGCGGCGTCCCCGGCTCGGGCCCGTCGGCCAGCACCATGATCCCCGTGTGATCCGCTCCCAGCTCGAGCTCGCGCTCGGAGAGGATCATCCCGTCCGAGGTCTCGCCGCGCAGCTTCGCGCGCTCGAGGCGCTGACCTCCGGGAAGCACGGCGCCCGGCAGCGCGACGGCCACGGTTGCGCCGGCGCCGAAGTTCCAGGCGCCGCACACGATCTGGCGCGGCTCCGGCTCGCCCACGTCCACGCGGCAGAGCTGGAGCCGGTCGGCGTTCGGATGCTTCCCGGCTTCGAGGACGCGCCCGACGAGGTAGTGCCCGAGATTCCCGTCCTCGTCCGGCACGCCGCGGGTGACGATGCGGTCGACCTCGCAGCTCGTGAAGACGAGGCTCGCCGCGACGTCCTCGAGCGGCTCGTCGAAGGCGACGTACTCCCGGAGCCAGGAGACAGGGACCTTCATCGCGCTAGAACTGGCTCAGCACGCGCAGGTCGTTCTCCCAGAACGCGCGCAGGTCGGGAAGGCCGTGGCGAAGCATCGCGATGCGCTCGATGCCGAGCCCGAACGCGAACCCGGACCAGACCTCCGGGTCGTAGCCGACGTTGCGGAACACGTCCGGGTCGACGACGCCGGCCCCGCCCATCTCGATCCAGCCCGAGTGCTTGCAGACGGGACACCCCGCCCCGTCGCAGAGGAAGCAGGTGACGTCGAACTCGACCGACGGCTCGGTGAAGGGGAAGTAGCTCGTTCGCATCCGCACGTCGCGGTCGGGCCCGAACAGCTGCCGGAAGAACGCGAGCACGGTTCCCTGGAGGTCGGCGAGCGTGATCCCGCGGTCGACCGCGAGGCACTCCACCTGGAGGAACGTCGGCGAATGCGTCGCGTCGGGTGTGTCGCGCCGGTAGCAGCGGCCTGGCGAGATCATGTAGATCGGCGGCTGCCGCGACTCCATGACGCGGATCTGATCCGGGGACGTGTGCGTCCGGAGCAGCGTCTCGTCGTCGAAGTAGAACGTCTCGAGCTTCGAGCGCGAGGGATGCGTCGGCGGCTGCGTGAGCGCGTCGAAGTTGTGCCAGACGGTCGTCACCTCGTCCCCGTGGAACACCTCGTAGCCGAGCCCGAGGAAGATGTCCTCGATCTCGCGCTGGATCTGGGTCAGCAGGTGGAGCCGCCCGCGTGGCGAGCGCTCGCCCGGGAGCGTGACGTCCACCGCCGAGCTCGCGTACAGCTGCTCCAGCTCGGCGCGCCGCAGCTCCTCCTCGCGCGCCTCGACGGCGCTCTCGATGCGCTCGCGGAGCGTGTTCAGCGCCATGCCCGTCTCCCGGTCGCGGACGTCGCGGAGCGCGAGCTTGAGCGCGCTCTTCCGCCCGAGGTACTCGACGCGGACCTGCTCGACGTCGTCGGTCGTCTCGGCAGCGGCGACCGCGGCGAGGGCATCCCGCTCCAGCGCTGCCGTGTCCACGGCGGCGACTCTAGCGGGGTCGGTCTCGGTGTTCCTCGGCATCGTTCCTCCTCTCGTCGGCTCGGGGGCGGGAAGTGCCCCGGCGGAGAGCGAGGAACCGCGACAGGCTACGCGCGCGCCGCTGCCCCGGCTCCCGGCCGGGGCTGCATAAAGCGTGTCGCGCGCAAAGCTGCCATCAGGTCTCCGAGAGTAGCGCACCCCACCGCCGTAGGGTTGAATCGCGGCCGTGAGCGAGTTCGACGCGTTCGCATCCGTGTACGACGAGTGGTCGGCGGACATGACCGAGGACATCCCGTTCTACGTCGACCTCGCGCGAGAGGCCGACGGGCCGGTGGTGGAGCTGGCCGTGGGAACGGGACGCGTCGCGATCCCGATCGCGGAGCAGACCGGGAAGCGCGTCATCGGGATCGACTCCTCGCCCGGGATGCTCGCCGTCGCCCGGGAGCGCGCAGCGGCCGCCGGCGTCGAGCTCGACCTCCGCCAGGGCGACCTGCGCGACCTCTCGCTCGACGAGACGACCGACCTCGTCATCTGCCCGTATCGCAGCCTGCTCCACCTCCCGACCTGGCAGGCGCGCAGGCAGCTCTTCGAGCGGGTCGCCGCGGCTCTCCGGCCCGGCGGCCGCTTCGCCTGGAACGTGTTCGTCTTCGACCACAACGTCGCCACGGGCCACGACGGGCAGTGGCGCGAGCTGCCGGTCCGCATCCGAATCGACTACTTCCCGGCCGACAGCCGCATCGACCTCACGGGCGAGGATGGGAGTGGGTTCTCGGCCTGGTGGGTGACGCGCTCCGAGTGGGAAGGGCTCCTCGACGTGTCCGGGCTCGAGACCGAGGCGCTGTACGGCTGGTTCGACCGGCGGCCGTTCGACGACGAGAGCCGCGAGTTCGTCTGGGTGGCCCGGAAGCCCGCCTCGCGCTCATGACGCGTCGCTCGAGGTGCCGGGCCGGAGGGGACAGTATGAGTAATACGGCCCCGGAGAGACCGGTGCCGCGAGCGGCGCGAGACGCGAGCGGAGCCGGGCTTCGCCCGGCGGGAGCCGCGTCGGTCAGGAGCGCGAGGTGACCCTGTACGACCGGATCGCGCCGTTCTACGACCCGTGGAGCCGGTCGGTCACCGAGGACGTCGGCTTCTACGTCGACCACGCGCTCGCAAGCGGCGGGCCCGTGGTCGAGCTCGCCGTCGGGACGGGCCGGATCGCGGTTCGGATCGCGCAGGCCGGCGTGCCGGTGATCGGCGTCGACACGTCGGCGGAGATGCTGGCCGTCGCCCGCCGGGCCGCCGACGACGCCGGCGTCGGCGAGCTCGTCGACCTGCGCGTCGGCGACCTGCGCGAGCCCCCGGTCGCGGAGCGCGTCCCGCTCGCGATCTGCCCCTTCCGCTCGCTCCTGCACATGGAGGCCGAGACCGAGAAGCTCCGCGCGCTGCGCGCCGCACGCACCCTCCTCGAGCCCGAGGGGCGCTTCGTCTTCGACGTCTTCGCCCCGAGCCGCGAGGACATCGAGGAGACCCACGACCGCTGGCTCGAGCGCGAGCCCGGCATCGAGGAACGGGCGGTGTGGGACGAGGCCTCGCGCACGCTCTCGCTCTCGGTGCGCTCGGGAGGCGTCACCGAGACCTTCGGACTCCACTGGCTGTCGGTGCCGGAGTGGCTACGCCTGCTCGACCAGGCCGGCTTCGAGGTCGAGGAGCTCTACGGCTGGTTCGACCGGCGGCCGTTCGACGGCGAGGAGGACATGATCTTCGTCTGCCGGCGGCGGTCAGGCTGACGCCCCGACGGACGACGGTTGCCATTCTCGGGGCGTACCCATAGAGTCGGCGAGTCGTGATCTGGGTTCTCGTGCTGCTGGCGATCGTCCTCCTGATCGTCATCGCGTTCGTCGTCCTCTACAACCGGCTCGTCCGGCTGCGGAACGGCGTCGACAACTCGTGGGCGCAGATCGAGGTGCAGCTGAAGCGGCGCTGGGACCTCATCCCGAACCTCATCGAGACCGTCAAGGGCTACGCGGCGCACGAGCGCGAGACGTTCGACTCCGTCACGCAGGCGCGCGCGGACGCGCAGCAGGCGAGTGGCCCGGCCGAGACCGCTCAGGCCGAGGGAATCCTCGGCGCCGCCCTCGGCCGCCTGTTCGCGGTCGCCGAGGCGTATCCCGAGCTCCAGGCGGACGAGAACTTCCGGCAGCTCCAGGACGAGCTCGCGCAGACGGAGAACCGGATCGCGGTCTCGCGCCAGGTCTACAACGACTCGGTCCTGACGTTCAACAACGCGGTCCAGACCTTCCCCGGCCTCGTCGTCGCGGGCCCGTTCAACTTCACCGTGAGGGAGTTCTTCGAGGTCGAGGAGGAGGCGCAACGGGAGGCGCCGGTCGTCGACTTCTAGTCGCCGCGCTGCGCTGCGGTCGCCTGCGCGCTCGCGTTCGCCCCGGCGGCTCTCGCGCAGACGTACGACCTCGTCGCGGCGGACGTCCGCGTCCAGGTGCGCCCGGACGGAGCGCTCGCGATCGAAGAGGGGATCACGTTCGCCTTCGGCGGCGGCTTCGGGTTCACGTACGCGTACCGCGAGATCCCGCTTCGCGACGGCGAGCGCATCACCGACGTCCTCGTGCTCGAGGGCGGGCAGCCGTACCGGCCGGGCGCGCCGACCGAGCTCGAGCCGGGAGGGCCGCCCGGGACCTTCGGGGTCGAGGATCTCGGCGGCCGGGTCCGCATCGTCTGGCGCTATCAGGCCACCGACGAGTCGCGCAGGTTCACGGTCCGCTACCGGCTGACCGGCCTCGCCGTCGCGTACGACGACGTCGTCGACGTCAACCTCCAGGTCTGGGGCGACGAGTGGGAGCTGCCGCTCGGAACGCTCACGTCCGCGACCACCGGGCCCGGTGACGTCGTCCGTGCGTGGGGGCATCCGGTCTGGGTGCGCGGCGACGTGACGATCGCCGGCGCGCAGGCTCTCCTGCGCGCGATCGACGTTCCGGCGCATCAGTACGTCGAGGCCCGCACGCTGTATCCGCGCGACGCGTTCACCTCGACGGCCGGGATGCGCGTCGAGGAAGGCCCCGGGCTCGACAAGATCGTCGAGGAGGAGGCGCAGGACGCGGCCGACTACGAGCGCGACCGCGAGCGGATCGACGACTGGAAAGCGCACCCGCTGCGCGCCCTCGGCGTGCTCGCGGCGATCGCGTTCCTCCCCGCGCTCGGCGTCGTGTCGCTCGTCTTCTGGTTCTTCGGGCGGGAGCGCGAGACCGGATACGACCGCGAGTACGAGCAGGAGCCGCCGGCCGACACGGAGCCCGCGCTCGTCCCCACCTTGCTCCGCCAGGGCGGGAAAGCCGGCTCGTACGAGTTCACGGCGACCCTGTTCGACCTCATCCGCCGCGGCGTCTACAAGGCCGAGCCGGCGACGACGGAGCGAAGGATCTGGGGCGGCCTGCGCACGGAGAAGGTGGCCGACCTCGAGCTCTCGGCCGGCGAGCCGCAGGAGCTCAGGCACTGGGAGCGCGACGTCGCCGACGTCGTCGACGCGGTGCTCGACGGCGGCTCCGAGCGGCTCTCGCGCTTCCGCGAGCGGATCGAGGACGAGCGCGAGTCGATGTCCAAGCGCTTCCAGGCGTTCATGAGCGGGGTCGACCACGAGGTCGACAAGCTCGGCTGGTTCCGCTCGATCGGCGCGCTCCCGCTCGCCGCGGCCGCCGTCGTCTTCGCGCTCGCCGGCGGCATCCTCATCTCGATCGCCCGCGACGGCTGGCGTCCGGTGTACCCGCGCTACTCGGACGTCGTGCTCATCGCGATCGGCGGGTGCCTGCTCGTCGGCGCGGCGCTGCTCGGCTTCCTGCTCATCACGGCGCGCCGGATGTGGCGGCGCCGAAGTGCCGAGGCCCAGGCCGAGGCCGAGCGCTGGGAGGCGTTCAGGCGCTACCTCACCGACTTCCCCCGCCTGCACGAGGCACCTCCGGCGACGCTCGCGCTCTGGGAGCGCTACCTCGTCTACGGGATCGCGTTCGGGATCGCGGACCGGGTGCTCCAAGGCGCGCAGCTGCACATGCCGGAGCAGCTCCACGAGGCGAGCTCGATCTACTGGATCTCGCCGGGCGGCGATCTCGGCTCGGGCGCGACGAGCCTCTCGATCGGCGACCTCGCCTCGGGCTTCGGAAGCGCGCTCGCGCCGCCGAACTCGGGCGGCGGTGGAGGCGGCGGCGGCTTCTCGGGCGGTGGTGGAGGCGGCGGTGGAGGCGGCGGAGGCGGCGCCGGCTAGCCGAGCCGGTCTCGACGGCATCTGGCGCCCGGCTGACGACGTGCAACGCTGACCGCGTGCTCACGACGACGACGTCAGGGTTATCATCCAGGCACTCTTCGACATCCGGACTGAGCTTCGGCGGATCAGAGGACTGCTCGAAGGGAGGACGAAGATGGCGAGCAAGGAGACGAAGAGGAAGATTCGTGAAGAGGTAGCGGCCGACCAGGCACGCTACGACGATGTCACGCGGCGCATGAAGGAGCGCATCGAGCACTACCGGCGCCGGGCCGAGTCTCAAGACTCCGAGGGTCGAGACCGCCGCGAGAGCTCGTAGAGCGCGATCGCGCCGGCGGCGGCGACGTTGAGCGACTCCGCCTCGCCCGGGAGCGGGATCGTCGCCTCGACGTCGGCCACGAGATCGTCCGGCAGTCCTGTCGCGCTCGGAGCCGAGGTAGAACGTCAGCGGCGGCGCGAGGTCGACCTCGGCGAGCGGAGCGCCGCCGTGCGCGACGAGAGCCACGCGCGTCCCCGTCAGCCCATCCCAGTCCACGAGCGGCACGCGGAAGATCGCGCCCGCGGTCGCCCGCAGCGCACGCGGCCCGGTGGGATCCGCGCACTCCGGCGACAGGGCGACCGCGGCGCCGAACGCGTCCGCTGTCCGGATGAGCGTGCCGACGTTCCCGGGGTCGGACACGCGCCAGAGCGCGAGCGTCACGTCCCGCGTCCCCACCGGCAGGTCGTCCCGCCGGTAGACCCCGACCACGCGAGGTGCATGCCCGAGCGTCGAGACCTCGGCGAGGAGCTCCGGCAGGACGTCCTCTCCCGCCACGAGCAGCTCCACCGGCTCGACTCCCGCCGCCCGCGCCGCGTCCACGAGATCCTCGCTCTCGACGACGAAGAGCCCGGTCTCGTCGCGGTGCTTGCGCGCAGAGAGCAGCTTCCGGACGAGCCGGAGCTTCTCGTTCTGCCTCGACGTGATCAGGCGGGCTGCGACGACTCTGGCTGCGAGGGCTCTTCGAGCGCGGCCTTCGCCCGCTCGGCGACGGCCGCGAACGCGTCCGGGTCCGACACCGCGATGTCCGCGAGCGACTTCCGGTCGAGCTCGATGCCCGCGAGCCTCACGCCCGCCATGAACCGGTTGTACGAGAGCCCGTTCACGCGCGCGGCGGCATTGATCCGGACGATCCAGAGCGAGCGGAACGTCCGCTTCCTGACCTTCCGGTCGCGGTAGGCGTAGACGAGCGAGCGATCGACCTGCTCCTTCGCGAGCTTGTAGCTCGACTTCTTGCGCCCGTAGTAGCCCTTCGCCTCGCCCAGCACCTTCGCGCGCTTCTTGCGCGCGTGGACCGCCCTCTTCACGCGGGGCACGGCTCAGCCACCCCTCAGGAGCTTCGTCACGCTCTTGCGGTCGCTCGGAGCGACCTCGTAGTCCTTGCGGAAGCCGCGCCTACGCTTCGACGACTTCTTCTCGAGGTTGTGGCTCTTCATCGCGTGCCGGCGCAGGATCTTCCCCGACCCGGTCACCTTGAACCGCTTCTTCGCTCCCTTTGAGGTCTTCATCTTTGGCATCGGGCTTCACTCCTGCTGCTTTCGTAGGCGCCAGAACCATGACCATGTTGCGGCCGTCGAGCGTCGGCTGCTGCTCGATCGCCCCGAGCTCCTTGACGTCTTCCGCGAGCCGCATGAGCAGGTCGCGACCCCGTTCCGGATGGAGCGTCTCGCGCCCGCGGAACATGATCGTCACCTTCACCTTCGCTCGCTGACCGAGAAAGCGCACGACGTGCCCCTTCTTGGTCTCGTAGTCATGGACTCCGATCTTCGGTCTGAGCTTGATCTCCTTGACGTGGATTTGGAGCTGGTGCTTCCGGGCCTGCTTCGCGCGCTGCTCCTGCTCGTAGCGGTACTTCGAGTAGTCCATCACCCGCGCCACGGGCGGATCCGCTCCGGCTGCGACCTCGACGAGGTCGAGCCCCTTCTTGAACGCGAAGTCGAGCGCCTCCTTCGTGTCGGTGATCCCGACCTGCCCTCCGTTCTCGTCCACGAGACGGACACGCGGCACGCGGATCTCCTCGTTGATGCGCTCTTCTCTCTTGCGCGGGACGACCCGGTCGATGCTGGGTCGGCGGCGGCGCGGTCTCAAAGGCTCTTCACCAAGCTCTTGCTTCCCTCCTTGCAGACGACAAAAACCGCTGCACGCAGCGGCTTCTCTTCCATCCGGCCTTCGGCTCGGTTGAACCCCTCGAGGTCAGGTCCTGAGAGGTGAGGAAGCTGTTCGCCCCTGCTTGCAGACGGACGATGGTACCACCTATGCCGGGTCCGCCTCAGCGGCGAGCTCGCGGAACGTCGCGAGCAGCTCGTCCAGCGAACGCGTCGCCTGCTCTCCGCCGCGCTCCCTCACCGCGAGCGCCGCGTCGGACTCCCGGTCGCCGTAGACGATCACGAACGGCACCTTCTCGAGCTCGCCGTCGCGGATCCGCCTGCCGAGCGTCTCGTCACGCTCGTCGACCTCGACGCGATAGCCCTCTGCACGCAGTCGGTCGCGCAGCGCCCCGGCGGCCGCCTGGTGCGTCTCCGCGACCGGGAGCACGCGCACCTGCACGGGCGCGAGCCAGAACGGGAACGCGCCCGCGTAGTGCTCGACGAGGATGCCGATGAAGCGCTCGAACGACCCGAAGAGCGCGCGGTGGACGACGTACACGCCGTGCTCGCGGTTGTCGGCGCCCATGTACGTCAGCCCGAAGCGCGCCGGCATCTGCGCGTCGAGCTGGATCGTCCCCAGCTGCCAGGAGCGGCCGAGCACGTCCGTCATGTGCAGGTCGATCTTCGGCCCGTAGAACGACCCCTCCCCCGCGCCGACGCGGTACGGGATCTCGTGCCGCTCGAGCGCGGCGACGATCTCGCCCTCCGTGTAGTCCCACTCCTCGTCCGACCCGAGCTTGTTGTCGGGCCGCGTCGAGAACTCGGCGCTCGGCTCCACGCCGAAGAGGCCGTACAGGTAGCGCAGGTACTCGAGGCAGCCGTCGAGCTCGGCCGGGATCTGCTCCTCGGCGCAGAAGATGTGCGCGTCGTCCTGCGTCACGTACCGGACGCGCGTGAGCCCGTGCAGCGTGCCGGCGAGCTCGTTCCGGTGCAGCGGCGCCGCCTCCGCGTAGCGGATCGGCAGGTCGCGGTAGCTGCGCAGCTGGCTGCCGTAGAGCAGCATGTGGCCCGGGCAGTTCATCGGCTTGATCGCGAAGGTCTGGTCCTCCGTGTCGCCGGGGATGAGGAACATGTTCTCCCTGAACTTCTCCCAGTGGCCCGACGTGACCCAGAGCGCCTTGTCGTAGATCAGGGGCGTCTTCACGTCGAAGTAGCCGCGCCGCTCGTTCTCGCGCCGCCGGATCCCCTCGAGCACGTTGTAGATCACCATCCCCTTCGGGTGCCAGAGCGGCGAGCCGGGCGAGTGCGGGTCGAAGTGGTAGAGGTCGAGGTCGAGCCCGAGCCGGCGGTGGTCGCGTGCGCGCGCCTCCTCGAGCCGCTCGAGGTGCGCGTCCAGGTCGGCCTGCGAGTAGAAGGCCGTCCCGTAGATCCGCGTCAGCTGCGTGTTCTTCTCGTCGCCGCGCCAGTACGCGCCCGCGAGGCTCGTCAGCTTGAGGGCCTTGATCGGCGAGGCCTCCTGGAGGTGCGGCCCGCGGCAGAGATCCGTGAAGGCGCCCTGGGTGTACAGGGAGATCGCGCCGTCGGCCTCCTGCGCGAGCTCGACCTTGTACGGCTGGCCCTCGGCCTCGAAGCGGGCTACGGCCTCGTCGCGCGAGAGCTCTTCCCGCTCCCAGGAGCGCCCTTCGGCGATCTCGCGGCGCATCTCCTCCTCGATCGCCTCGAGGTCGCTCTCCGAGATCGGCTCCGGGAACTCGAAGTCGTAGTAGAAGCCGTCCGCGATCGGCGGGCCGATCGCGATCTTCACGCCGGGATGGAGGCGCATGACGGCCTCGGCGAGCAGGTGGGCCGTCGAGTGCCGGAGCACCGCCAGCGCGTCCTCGTCCTGCGCGTCGCGCGTCGTGAGGATCTGGATGCTCTCGCCGTCGGCGAGCGGGAGGCGCAGGTCGCGCACCGAGCCGTTCGCGCGGACGAGGACGGCCTGCTCGGCCAGCTTCGGGCCGATCGCGCGGGCGGCGTCGAGCCCGGACGCGCCGTCCGGCAGCTCGAGCTCGGAGGAGTCCGGAAGGACGACCTTCATGGCCCAGGAGAATACGCAGCGGGAGAGAGAGGCAGGCTGGAGCCGGGAGCTACGAGCGAGCTGTGTCCCGGAACATCACGTGTCCAAGACTACACGCTGGTGGGGTCAGGCTTTAGCCTGATCCCGGTGTTGGGTGTGGTCGGCGTCGGGAAACCCAAAGGCGAGGTCAGGCTGAAGCCTGACCCGCGTGTGTGGCTCGCGGTCGCCGTGGCGCCGCTCGTGCTGCTCGCGCTGCTCCTCGCGCGCCCTGCGATCGACGTGAGCTGGGAGAACCAGCAGGCGCACTTCTGGCTCGTCCTCGGCGCCGCGGCCCTCTCCACCGCGCTCGGCTGGGCGGTCAGCGTCGCCGCCCGGCGCCGGCGCGACGCCCGCCTGCTGCTCATTTCGTTGGCGTTCATCGCGAGCTCGGGCTTCCTCGGCCTGCACGCGCTCGCCACCCCGACCGTGCTGCTCGGCCCGAACGCCGGCTTCGAGCTCGCGACGCCGGTGGGTCTCGTGGTCGCGGGAGTGTTCGCGGCCGCTTCCGCGCTCGAGCTCGGCCACGACCGCGCGGCGAGCATCGTGCGCCGGTCGGGACTCCTGCTCGGAGCGCTGTTCGCGTTCATGGCCGTGTGGGCGGTCGTCTCCCTCGCGGAGCTCCCACCGCTCGACGAAGCGCTCGCCGAGGAGGAGCTGGACGGCTGGCAGCTCGTCCTCGCCGCGATCGGGCTCGCGCTCTACGGCCTGGCCGCGCTCGGCTTCGTCCGCCTGTACCGGCGCCGGCCCGCGCGGTTCGTGTTCGCGTTCACGCTCTCGTTCGCGCTGCTCGCGGAGGCGATGGTCGCGATCGCGTGGGCGACGAACTGGCAGCTCTCGTGGTGGGAGTGGCATGTCCTCATGCTCGGCGCCTTCCTCGTCATCGGGCAGGCGGCGAGGAGCGAGTGGCACGAGGAGCGCTTCAGCGCCCTCTACCTCGACGAGACGCTCGCCGGCGCGAAGGACGTGAGCATCGTCTTCGCCGACCTCCAGGGCTACACGACGCTTCGCCGAGCGCCACGGCCCCGAGGACGTCGCCGCGATGCTGAACGCGTACTTCGACCCGATCCTGCCGCTGATGGAGCAGGCGGGCGGCGAGGTGCACCAGATCGTCGGTGACGAGGTGATGGTGATCTTCGGCAAGGCCGACGAGCCGGACCACGCGGCGAGCGCGGCCGGCGCCGCGCTGCTCCTCCAGCAGACCGCGGAGCGCGTCGCGCAGGACCACGACGACTGGCCGCGCTTCCGCGTCGGCGTGAACAGCGGCGAGGTGCTCGCCGGCGTGGTCGGCGGGGCGACCGGCCACCGCAAGCACGGCATCGTCGGCGACGTCGTGAACCTCGCCGCCCGACTCCAGTCGGAGGCACCGGTCGGCGGCGTGCTCATCGGCGAGGAGACCTTCAGGCGGCTCGGCACGCGCGCGGTCGTCGAGCCGCAGCCGCCGCGGCGGGTCAAGGGGAAGACGGCGCCGGTGACGGCGTACGTCCTGCACGAGCTGCGCTAGGCCTAGGTCCTCTTGTCGTCCCGGGGAGCGCTGCCGAGCGCGAGCTGGAGCTCGAGATCGTCGAGCGCGCTGCGGAGGATCGCGATGCGCTCGACGACGTGGGCGTGCGCCTCGGGATCGATGGGCTCCGACACGCCCCGGCCCGCGTGCGCATCGCGGAGCGCCTGCCGCCGCTCGAGCTCGCGCGCCTCCTCCATCGAGTTCAGCACGATCCCGATGAGGACGTTCAGGACGATGAAGGCGGCGACGAGGATGAAGCTGACGAAGTAGAGCCACGCCCAGGGATGGATCTCCATCGCGTCGGCCATGTAAGCGGGCCAGTTCTCGAGCGTCGAGCATCACGAAGAGCGTGAGCATCGCCCGGCCGATGTTCCCCCACTGCTCCGGCAGCTCGTCGGCGAAGAGGACCCAGCCGACCATCCCGTAGACGAAGAGGATCATCGCGGTCACGGCCGAGATCGACGCGAGCGGCGGCACGCTCCGCCACACGCCGAGCAGCAGGACGCGCAGGTCGGGCAGCACGCGCACGATGCGGACGACGCGGAGCAGCCGCAGCGAGCCGGAGCAGGGTCGAGTTCCCCGAGATGCCGGGGACGAAGGTCGCGGCGATGACGACGAAGTCGAAGATGTTCCACCCGTTCCGGAAGAACGCCAACGGCCGCGGCCAGTACGAGCCGATGCGGATGATCAGCTCGACGATGAAGACCGCGACGCACGCTGCGTTGATCGCGAGCAGCAGCGAGCCCCAGCGCTCGTCGAGCTCCTCGTAGGTCTGGAGGCCGAGGACGACCGCGTTGACGGCGATGGTCGCGACCACGACCGTCGTGAACGGCGTCGAGTCGACGACGCGGGCGAGGGCGTTCCGGTCGCTCACCGGCGCTCATTCTGGCGAGCGCGATCGGCGCGCGCCGGGTCTGCCGCCGGGAGGCTCCGTAGACTTGGCGAGTGACCGAGACGGGCGCGATGGACGCGAGCGAACGAATCACCCGTCTTCTCCGCGGGCCGCTCGACATCGTGAGCGGCATCGCGAGCGCGCTCCCAAGCGCGGTCGAGGACCTCTTCCGCGACAAATGCCCGCAGTACGCCGCCTCGATCGCCTACCGCGTGCTCTTCTCGCTCTTCCCGCTGACGATCGTGCTCGTCTCGATCTTCGGCCTCGTCCTCCAGGACGACGAGCTGCGCCAGCGCGTGATCAACGAGCTCATCGACATCCTCCCGGTCTCGGAGGAGGGCCAGACCGACGTCGAGCAGTCGATCGAGGGGATCGCGAGCCCGCTCTCGGCGATCGGCCTCATCTCCCTGGTCGCGCTCCTCTGGGGAGCCTCGGGGATGATGGCCGCGATCCGGATCGGCCTCGAGGCCGCGCTGAAGGTCGACCGCGGGCGGCCCGCCGCGCACGCGAAGCTCGTCGACTTCGTCCTCGTCGGCGTCCTCGGGATGCTCGTGCTCCTCGTCGTCGGCGCCTCCATCGTCGGGGCGTTCCTGAGCCGGCTGATCGAGGACTTCACGAGCTGGGTGGGCATCGGCACGCCGCCGCTCGTCCTCGTTCGGGACGTCGTCCAGCTGCTCGCGATCGGGGTGACGACGCTCCTGCTCTACCGCTACGTCCCGGCCGGACAGCTCCGGCGTACCGCCGCGCTCGCGGGCGCGATCGTGACCGCGTTCGGCATCTGGGGCGCGTCGAAGCTGCTCGCGTTCCTCTTCGCGGACTTCTCCCGCTACAACGTCATCTACGGGTCGCTCGCCGGCGTGATGACGTTCCTCTTCTTCGTGTACGTCGTCGCCCTCATCCTCCTGCTTCGGCGCCGAGTTCGCGTACGCGTGGTCGCAGCCGGCGGGGCCGCCCGGGCCGCCCGTCAAGGCGAAGATCGCCGCCTTCGTCCGCGGCCTCTTCGTCCACGTCGAAGCGGACGAGGAGGAGCGCAAAGTCACCGAAGAGCCGGCTCGTCGACCGTGAGCGTCTTCGCGTCGGCGTCGAGCGTGCAGGTGACACCGAGCGGCAGGGCCGCGAGATGCTTCCCGTGGCCGAGCGGGAGGCCGTAGAGCACCGGGACCCCGAGCGGCTCGAGGCGCTCCTCGAGCACGTCCTCGATCGAGCGCGAGCGCGCCCAGTCCGAGACCTGCCGCAGGTCGCCCCAGTCGCACTTCTCCATGTGTCCGACGACGACGCCCGCGATGCCCTCGAGCTTGCCCGCCTGCTGGAGCTGGACGAGCTGGCCGTCGACGTAGTACGGCGGGCAGTGCACGTCCTCGAAGAAGAAGATCGCGCCGTCGAGATCGAATTCCCAGGGCGTGCCCATCGTCTGCATGAGAAGCCAGAGGCAGCCTCCGACGAGCGGCGCCGTCACCTTGCCGCCGCGGATCGTCCGCACCCACGGGTCTTCGGGGTTCGGCGGTACCTCTCCCGCGCCGCCGCCGCGCAGGACGTCGAGCAGACGGTCCTTCGAGAACGTCGTCGTCTCCGGGCTCCCGACCCCCATGAGGCCGTTCCCGTAGATCGTCGCGAGCCCCGCCTGCTGGCGGAGCGCGATGTGGAGCGCGGTGATGTCCGAGTAGCCCACGAGCGTCTTCGGGTTCGCGCCGATGAGGTCGAAGTCGAGGAACGGGATCGTCTGCGCGGAGCCGAATCCGCCCTGGAGCGCCTGCACGACGTCCACCTCGGGATCGGCGAAGAGCGCGTTCAGGTCCTCCCCGCGCCGCTGCGCGTCTCCCGCGACGTAGTCGTCGCGGTCCCAGACGCCGTCCGCGAGCTTGACGCGGTATCCGCGCGCCTCCCACCACTCGACGCCACGCAGAACCTCGGAGCGGCTGTCGTACGGGCTGGCCGCCGCCGCGACGCCGATCGTCCCGCCGTCCGGTAGCGGCTTCCCGAAGCGCGTGGCTGCGGTCAGCGGCAGATCCGGACCACGCGCTTGGCCTCGTGCTCGCGCCCCTTCGAGTTCGAGACGACGGCCGTGAGGGTGCGCTTTCCGCGCTTCATGCCCTTCGTGCGTAGGTTGAGCTTGTAGATCCCGGCGGTGTTCTTGCGCACGCGTCCGACCTGGCGCTTGCCGTTGAAGAACCCGACGGACGAGATGGTCGCATTCGACGTGGCGACGACCTGGAGCTGCGTGCGCGGCTTCTTGAGGCAGGCGTTCTTCTTCGGGAGGATCCACGCGACGCTCGGGCCACGGACGACGTTCAGGCGGGCGCCGTGGAAGCGCGAGTTCGGCATCGGGTTGATGCCCTCGGTGTGGATGTTCTTCGTCTCCTGGAAGTCCGAGCCGAAGATCTGCACGAACTTCGGGCCGGTCTCGAACGCGGCCACGGTGCGCGGAACCACGAACACCGCGATTCCCGTCGTCGCGTCGAAGGAGCTGGCCTCGACGGAGATCGCGTTCAGCCCGCTTCCGAAGCGCAGCTGCAAGGAGTGCGGGTCGACGCCGGAGCCGGCGTCCGTTACCTGGGCGACGACGGTGGGCCGCCCGGTCGAGACCCGAGGATTCAGCGTTTTCATGACCGGGGGTCTCACGTCGTTGACCCACGAGCGCAGCGTGAACCGGCCGGCGAGCGACCGCCCGTTGAACGGGTCGTGCCCCGAGTCGACCGAGACGTAGTAGCGCCCCGGCGGGAGGAAGACGCCGCCGGCGGCGCCGACGTTGAAGAGGAAGTCCGGCATGTGCCCGTTCGAGTTCACCGGGATGCCCGCGTAGCCGGCCACGTCGTTCTCGTCGAGCGAGCTCAGGAACCACGGGTGGATCGGCGCCATCGTGCTGAACTTCGAGAGGATCGGCGCCGCGACGTTCGTCGCGGGAGAGGTGATCACGACGCCCGCGTTGACGGCCTGGGCCGGGATGTCGAGGTAGTAGACCTTCTCCCGGCCGTCGTCGTTCACCGACGTGTCGATGCCGAAGATGTTGAGGACTTCGAACGGCGACGTCGGCCAGCGGTAGACCCGCGCGTGATCGGTGCCCGTCCGCGTGTCGCCGGTCTGCGTCCGCTTCAGCTGGACGACCTGCGCGTTGCCGAGCTGTGGGCGCGTCACCGAGAACGCGTACGGGATCCGGCGAACGTCGCTCCCGCGGCGGAGAACGACGAACCCGAAGTTGTCGCCCTGCGGCGAGCCCGCCGCGGCCGAGGCGGTCATCTGCACGACGGCCGTCCCGCCGGGACCGACGGCCACGGGCGCGGCCGAGACGCTCGCGCCGGCGGAGGCCACCTGCGCGTGGATCTCCGCCGTCCACGTCCCCGAGCCGCCTCCCGCGTCGGACACGGTCACCGGGATCGCCCGGCTCGCTGCCCCTGCGTTCACGTCGAGGTATCCGAACGAGAGCGAAGCCGGGTCGGTGAAGACGAGCGGGTTGTCGGCCGATCCGACCCGGACGAGGCCGGCGCCCTGGACGAGCACCGACGACTCCTGCGTGAGAGCGCTGTCGGCGAAGGTGGGGCCGGCGGTCGACATCAGCGCCGACTTCACCTGCCTCGGCGTCCAGGTGGGATGGCGCTGGAGCAGCAGCGCCGCGGCTCCGGCGACATGAGGCGCGGAGAAGCTCGTGCCCGCCGAGATCGCGTACCGGTCGCCCGCGTTCTCCGGAAGCGTCGACGAGATGATGTTCGCGCCCGGCGCGCTCACGTCCGGCTTGAGCGCATGGCCGAACGGCGTCAGGCCGCCGGCCGAGAAGCTCGTCGGGACCCCCGCCCAAGTCGTGTCGACCTCGACCAGGTCGCGCGTGAACCGCACCTGGACCTGGCCACCCGCTCCGGCCATTGCCGAGCGCAGACGCGCGCCGTCGAGGTCGGAGATCGCTCCGCCTTCGGCGGAGATCACCGCGAAGCCCGGGTCGCCTCCGCGATCCTCGGCGACGATCATCCCGATCGCGCCGGCGGCCCGGACGCGCGCGACCTTCGCGGAGTACGGGCAGCCTCCCCTGCTCACGAGCGCGATGGCGCCGTTCAGGGAGCTGGCCGGGAGCGGTGCGCCGTCCCCGCAGAGCAACCTGCTCACGCCCGCGAAGGAGCCGACGTCGACGAGCCGCTGGTTGTTGTTGACCCACGACGGCGGCACGCCGCTCGTCGGCACGTACGGGATGCGCCCGAACGAGACCGGCGGGGAGACGACGACCATGGAGGACTCGTACACGTGGGAGTTCGCGGTCGCGCCCACGCTGATCGCGTCCGGCGCGGTGGCGGGGGAGCCGGCCGTCCCGAGCCCGAAGAAGTCGCGGTCGTTACCGGCCGAGATGATGGGGACGACGCCGGCGTTGACGACGTTCTTGACGGTCTCCATCATCGCGTCCGTGCGCGGATCGGCCTGCGGGCCGCCGCCCGAGAAGTTGATGACGTCCATGCCGTCGGTGACCGCGGTCTCGAACGCGGCGACGATCTCCGGGGTCGTGCCCGAGCAGCAGCCGCCGAGCGGGAGCGGCACGTTGAAGACGCGGTAGTTCCCGATGTACGCCCGCGGCGCGACGCCGCTCAGGTCCTGCACCGCCGGGTGGCAGCCGCCCGCTTCCCGCACGCAGGTGCCTATGACGCCCGCCGGCGCATCGGTGCCCTCGACGCCCGCGATGACGCCGGCGACGAACGTCCCGTGGAACGAGATCTCACGGTCGAGCGGCGCGCTGTTCGCACCTGGCCCGGCGAAGCCGCGGGCGACGATCACCTTCGGCGTCGTCGATCCTCCCGGCCCCTTCGGGAACCCCGCGGGGTACGAGAGGCCGGTCGGAGCGAGGAACTCGTGCTCGTGGTCGACGCCGTCGTCGACGACGGCGACCTTCACGCCCTCGCCCCTCGCGCCGGTCAGCCCGGAGAACTGCGGCCCGCCGATGACCGCGGGCCCGCGGTTCATCATCCGTGTGTAGGTGTAGCTCGGGTACACGTTCTTCGCGAACGGCGCCTTCAGAAGCTTCGGAAGCTGGGTGTACGGGACGCTGACCACGAACCCGTTCAGGAGGACGCTGTAGCGGCGCGAGACCTTCGCGGCCGGCAGCAGCGAGCGGAGACTCCTGATCGCACGGGTCTGGGCGACGCTCAGCCGCGAGAGGTACGACTGCGAGAACGAGCTGCGGAGGCTCAGCTTCCGCCTCGAGCCGACGGTCTGGAACGCGCTTCGCGGGGCCGCCACGGCGAGCGGCGGGTCCGCGAGCGTGAGGATCACACGCGTTCGCGGCTGCGCCGGAGTGTTGGTCTTCGGCGAGGGCGCCGGGATCCGCTGCACGCGCGGGAACTTGTAGTCGCGAATCGACTCGATTACGGGATCGCGCGCGCCGGACGCGGTTCCGGATGAGGCAACCCCGGTGGCGGCGACGATAGCGACGAGGCAGGCGACGAGTGCGAGCCGGCGCACAGGAGTCGAACTACCGGATCTTCCCCGAGTAGCTCCTCGAGGCCTTGAGGCCTTCGAACGTGACGGACGCCTTCGCGCGGAAGCGCTTGCCCTTCGCCTTGGCGGGAATGAGCCAGGTGCAGGTGACCGCCCCCCTCACCACGCGCGCGGTCTTGGCCTTCACCGGCGTCGTCCCCGCGCGGCCGGTGCAGGTCACCTTGCCGTTCCGGATCGCCGCGTTCGTGTCGGTCCTCGCGGCGGTCATGCGGAACGTGAACTGCTTGCCGGCAATCGGCGACTTCGGCGTCGAGGACACCTTCGTGACCTTGAGCGCCGGCTTCGCGATGACCACGTTGTACGTGTAGAGCCCGACGGTCGGCGCGAAGTCCCGCTTGCAGTTCGTGCAGTCGATCGTCCCTGTCATCTCGTCGAAGACGATGCCCGAGACGGTGATCACCTCGAAGGTGAACTTCCTCGTGTTGGTGAGGTCCGAGGTGTTGATCCTGATGATCGCGCCGCCCGACCACGAGTAGCTCAGCGAGGCCTGCGTCGGGCTCGGGAAGTAGTCCGTCCCGTCCCAGCGGTACAGGACCGCCTCGCCCCGGAAGAGCTCGACCAGGTAGTCGGTTCCGTTCGTCGGATCGCCGGTGGCCGCGTTCGCGTCGCTGTCGAGGAAGACGACGACCGCGATGTCCTGCGAGAACTGCGGCCGGTTCGGCGTGTTGATGCGAAGCGTGAGCCCGCCGAGGTCGTCGTTCGACACGACGATGGTCGTGATGTCGGGCGCTGCCGGATCCTCACCCGTCGAGTCCGTGTACGTCTGCGTGCCCGCGGTGACGGCTGCCGGCGCCGAGGCTCCCTGCGGGAGCGCGCCTGCCGCCGTCGGCAACGCGACGACGAGCGCCGCAACCGCGAATACCAGACCGATACGAGTCGAGGACCGCACGAACGCGCATCAGGGTACGCGTGCCTGCCTCGACTCGTCAAATGCAGTTTTAGTACACGCGACCAGTGCGCTGGCCCCAGAGTCCGCTCACGACCCCGAGCGGCCAAGCCGCCTCCGAGCGCGACGATCGCGACGATCAGCGTCGGGTACACGATCGCGAACTGCTGGAGCACGACGCCGACTCCGGCCCCGAGCAGGAGCCCGAAGAACGCCCCGAAGATCGGCGCCGCGCCGGACGCCCGGCGGCGGAACGCGAGGCTGAGGACGCCGATCGCCCCGACGACGCCCGCGGCGAGGCCGCCGATGCCCGCCGGCGTCTTCAACGGCTCCCCCTCGACCTCGATGAGGGCCGCGCCCGTGCACGAGAAGCCCTGGCCTGTGCTCGTGCCGACGACCTTGTAGACGCCGACGCCGTAGTCCGAGTAGTCCGACACGTTGACGACCTTCGCCCAGGAGGTGCCCTCGGTCGGCTCGTCGTGAACCGGGATGCCCATGCCCGCGAACTCGAGCTCGACGGTCAGGTGCGTGATCGGGCGCGCGGACGTCATCGTCACCGGTACGCGGGCGTTCTCCCCGACCTTGATCGGCTCGCTCCTGGCGCCCGTCTCGAGGGCCGCGACGTTCTCGCCGGCGATGCTCGCCTGGCAGGGCCCCTCGATCGTCGCAAGCGCGTTCGGCGCGGCGGTCAGCCCGGCTGCGGCGGCCAGTGCGACGACGAGCACCAAGACCGCGATCAGGCGTTGCATGAAACCTCCTGGGGCCGCTTCCGACGCACGAGTGTAGAGAGGGCGTCGGCGGGCGACCTCTAACAGCACGGGACGCCGCCGCGTCTACATAGGCGACGGTGAGAAACGGCCTGCTCGCGCTCACGGCCGCGCTCGCACTGGTGGGATCCGCGGCGTGCGCGGGATCCGACGGCGGCGCGGAGAGCCCGGACGCCGTCGCCGGTTGGCAGCGGATCGAGCCGGGGGGCGCGACCCGCTGCGCCCGCGGCGGGAAGTACGCGTACTGGGTCCGCGAGGGCGACCCGAAGAAGCTGCTCGTCTTCTTCCAGGGCGGCGGCGGCTGCTTCGACGTGACGACCTGCGAGCCGGGCAGCCTCTGGTTCGACGACAGCGTCGACGCCTCCGACGACCCCGAGCTCTCGAACGGCGGTGTCCTCGACGTCGAGACCGCCGAGAACCCGTTCCGCGACCACACGATGGTCTACATCCCGTCGTGCACGGGCGACGTCCACACAGGGTCTCGCGTCGTGAAGTACGGCCCGCACCGCGTGCACCAGATGGGCTACCTCAACGCCCGCGCGGCGCTCGAGCGGACGTTCCGCGAGGTCGAGAGCCCCGAGTCAGTGTTCGTGACGGGCTGCAGCGCCGGCAGCGTCGGCTCGGCGCTCCACGTCGACGCGATCCTCGAGCAGTACCCCGACGCGCGCGTGACCCAGGTCGGCGACTCGCTCGCGTTCGTCTTCCACCGCCCCGTCAGCCTGGCCGCGTGGGGCACGCACGAGCACTTCCCGCCCTGGTTCCGTCCGGCGCGGGCGAACGGGCGCTGGACGATGACGGAGTTCCTGACCGCGCTCGCGGAGCAGTACCCGGAGCGGACGTTCGCGCGCTTCAACTACGCGAACGACCAGGTGCAACATGCCTTCTACCAGGCGGTCGGCGGAGAGGCTGCCGGGTTCGCTTCGCCGGCTGCGCACCGCCGAGAGCGAGCTGAAGGAGCTGCCGAACTACCGCTCCTTCCTCGCGTGCGGCCGCGATCACTGCGCGTTCGACCGGAGCACGTTCTACTCGACGACGACCGGCGGCGTGCGGTTGCGCGACTGGGTCGCGGACCTCGAGGCCGGCAAGGACGTCACGTGCCCCGAGTGCGAGCCGTAGCGGCTCAATCGAAGACGATCACGCTCCGGATGCCGTCCTGCGCCTCCATCAGCTCGAAGCCGCGGTTGACCTCGTCGAGCGCGAGGCGATGCGAGAGGAGTGCCTCGACGTCGATCTCGCCCGCGAGCCAGCGGTCGACGAGCTCCGGCACCTGCGTCCTTCCCTTCACGCCTCCGAAGGACGAGCCGGTCACGCGCCGGCCGGTGATGAGGAAGCGCGGGACGATGTCGAGCGTCTCCCCCTTGCCGGCCACGCCGATCATGGTCGCGAGCCCCCATGCCTCGCGCGCGGACTCGACGGCCTGTCGCATGACCGCGACGTTCCCGGTCGCCTCGAACGTGTAGTCGGCGCCGAACCCGCCCGTCTCCGCGCGGATCCAGTCGACGGTGTCCTCGGCGGCCACGCGCGTGTCGGTGGCACCGTGGTGCCGCGCCTGGGCGAGGCGTTCCTCCGAGAGGTCGATCGCGACGATCCGACCCGCGCCCGCAAGCCGAGCGCCGATCACCGCGCCGAGACCGACGAGGCCGCAGCCGAACACCGCGCACGTCGCTCCCGGCTCGACCCGCGCCGTGTACAGGGCCGCGCCGATCCCGGTCGCGAGCCCGCACGCGAAGGGCGCGCAGCCCTCGAGCGACGCCTCGGGAGACACCTTCGCGAGCGCGATCTCCGGAATCACCGCGTACTCCGCGAACGTCGACGTCCCCATGAAGTGCCGCATCGGCTCGCCGTCGCGCGAGAGCCGTGTCGTGCCGTCGGGGAGATAGCCGAGACCCTGCTGGTCGCGGATCGCGACGCACCGGTTCGTCCTCCCGCTCAGGCAGTGGACGCACTCGCCGCACTCCGGGGCGAAGAGCGTCACGACGTGGTCGCCCGGCACGAGCGAGGTCACGCCCTCGCCGACCTGCTCGACCACTCCCGCGCCCTCGTGCCCGAGCACGCATGGCGCGTAGCCGCTCGGGTCGGCGCCCGACGCGGTGTAGAGGTCGGTGTGGCACACACCGCACGCGACGAGCCGGACGAGCGCCTCGCCCGCCTGCGGCTCGGCGAGGTCGAGCTCCTGGACGACGAGCGGCTGCCCGAACTCCTCGAGCACGGCGGCGCGGATCTTCACGGGGCGGAGGCTAACGGAGTCCCGATTCTCGTTCGAGGGTGAGGTCGGGCCGACGAATGGTCGAAGCTACGCGAGTGCGCGGCCTTCTCGCCCTGCTCGCCGTCGCGACCCTGACGCTCACCGGCGCGACGTCGGCTGCCCGGCTACCCCAGGCTCCCGCGTGTCAGGTCTTCCCCGCGTCGAACCCGTGGAACCAGCGCGTCGACAAGCTCCCGGTCGCGAAGAGCTCGAACGCGATCGTCGCCTCGATCGGGCGTGGACGACCACGTGCACGCGGACTTCGGCTCCGGGCTCTGGGAAGGGAGCAAGATCGGGATCCCGATCACCGTCGTGTCCGAGAAGACGCCGCGCACACGCGTTTCGTTCGAGTACGCGTCCGAGAGCGACCGCGGGCCGTACCCGATCCCCTCGAACGTCAAGATCGAAGGCGGCAGCGACCAGCACGCGATCCTCGTTGACAAGAGCTCGTGCAAGCTCTACGAGCTCTTCGCGCTCGAGCGCCGAGGTGGGCGCTGGCACGCCGGCTCGGGCGCGATCTGGAACCTGAGCTCGAACAAGCTCCGCCCGCGCGGGTGGACGTCCGCGGACGCCGCCGGGCTTCCGATCCTCCCCGGACTCGCGCGTTACGACGAGGTCGCGCGCGGGCGGATCGACCACGCACTCCGGTTCACGGTCTCACAGACGCGCCGGGCCTATGTGTGGCCGGCGCGCCACTACGCGAGCTCGGAGACCTCCGCGACCCTGCCGCCGATGGGGCTGCGCTTGCGCCTCAAGAAGAGCTACCGCATCTCCGGCTTCCCGCGCCAGGCCCGCGTGGTGCTGAAGGCGCTGAAGGAGTACGGGATGCTGGTCTCCGACAACGGCTCCGACTGGTACATCTCGGGCGCCCCCGACCCGCGCTGGTCGAACGAGCAGCTGCACACGCTGCACAACGTCCCCGGCTCCGCGTTCGAGGTGGTCGACACGTCGAGGCTCCGGCGTTGACGTACCCTGGGCGCATGAGGTTCCTGCTCGCGATCGTCCTGGGCGTCGGGCTGCTGGCGCTTCCCGCCCAAGCCGCGGAGCGTGCCGACTCGGCGACGCGCACGATTCGGCTCGTCGCGACGAACGGGACGGTGCGCGTCCTGGTCGACCGCGCGCCGAAGGGCACGCCGAGCAAGGGTGACGTCGTGCAAGAGAGGACTACGCTGCGTAACGCGGTCCGGCAGTTCGGGCGTGCGAAAGGCGCCGTCGTGGGCAGCGACATCGGGAACCACACGATCACTTCGATCGGCCCGCCCGTCCGGCTGAGCCTGAAGCTCACCGCGAAGCTCCCCGGCGGCACCCTCCGAGGGACAACCACGAGCACTGACAGCGATAACCCGATCATCCGGGTCGTCGGCGGGACGGGAGCGTTCGCGAACGCGCGAGGAACGCTCGAGGTGCGCGACCACAACGGCCGGAAGCCCGGCGTGCTGAACGTGTACCGCCTGCAGCTGCCGTAGCTACTCGGGGCCTGCGTGCTCGACGGCGTCGCCCGCCCGGTGGTAGCGGTGCTCGCCGGCGACGACCGCCGCGAGCTTCCCGGTCTCCGGGTACTCCGCGACGTCGGGATCGGCGTTCGAGGAGACCATCAGCACGCGCGCAACCGCGTCGCCGTCGTTGCGGATCTGGTGACCTCCCTCCGGCCCGCGCGGGAAGGAAAGGACGTCGCCCTCGGCGAGCAGGCGGTCGCCGTCACTCGTCCGCACCGTCGGCGTGCCGCGGAGCACGACGAGCAGTTCTTCGCTGCCGTGGTGGAAGTGATAGACGAATTGCGAGCCGCCCGGCTGGAGCTCCCACACGGAGGCGCCGAGAGCACTCGCGACGTGCCGGGCCAGACGCCGGGCGCCGATGCCGCCCCAGTCGGGGACGTCGTCCCAGACGTTGGTCGCGTCGCTCACCTCGACGAGCGTACGTGACCAGTGGAGAGCGCGGCCGTACGATGGACTCGGTGCAGGACCCGTCCCATTTCAGCGACGTCGTCTGTTCGTTCTGTGGCCGTCACAACCGAGACGTGCGGGTCGTCTCGAGTGACTCCGGACTGATCATCTGCCAGGTCTGCGTCGCGAAGTGCGCCGAGATCATCGACGCCGAAGTCGGAATCCGTCCACCCGAGGGCGGCTGGTCGGGGCGCTGGCCCCTGAAGCGATAGGCGGAGCCCGCCTGTATGGACCGCGTTGACGCAGTCGTTATCGGCGCGGGGATCGTGGGCCTTGCGGTGGCGCGCGCCTTGGCTTCGGCTGAACGCGAGGTCGTGATCCTCGAATCCGAGGACGCCATCGGCACGCACACGAGCTCACGAAATTCGGAGGTCATCCACGCCGGGATCTACTACCCGCGGGGCTCACTCAAGGCGCGCGCGTGCGTGGAGGGTCGCGAACGCCTTTACGCGTACTGCGCCGAGCGTGGGGTGCCGCACAGCCGCTGCGGCAAGCTCATCGTCGCCACCGACTCGGCGCAACTGGAGGAGCTGGAGGGCATCCGACGGAAAGCGCACGCAAACGGGGTCACCGATGTCGTGCGCGTGAGCCCGGCTCGAGCTCGCGCGCTGGAACCGGAGTTGCATTGCGTGTCGGCGCTGCTCTCGCCCTCCACGGGGATCATCGACAGCCACGCGCTGATGCACGCCTTTCTGGTCGATGCCGAGCGCGCGGGTGCGATGCTCGCGTTGAAGAGCCCACTTGCGAAGTGTGTGGTGCGCACGGGCGGCATCGAGTTGCACGTCGCGGGCGCGGATCCGATCCTTGCTGCGCAGGTGGTGAACAGCGCAGGACTGCGGGCGCCAAGCCTCGCGCGGCGCATCGAGGGCTACCCCGCCGAGCTCGCGCCGCCCGAGCTCTACGCCAAGGGCAACTACTACACGCTGACGCAGCGCTCGCCGTTCTCGCGCCTCGTCTACCCGGTGCCCGAGCCGGGCGGCCTGGGCGTGCACGTGACGCTCGACCTCGGCGGGCAAGCACGCTTCGGCCCGGACGTGGAATGGGTGGACAGGATCGAGTACACGGTGGATCCGCGGCGCGCCGAGCGCTTCTACCCGGCGATCCGGCGCTACTGGCCTGGACTGCCCGATGGCGCGCTCGAGCCGGGCTACGCCGGCATCCGCCCCAAGATTTCGCCCAAGGACGCGCCCGCGGCAGACTTCGTCGTGCAGGGCCCTGACGAGCACGGTGTGCCGGGCCTGGTGAACCTGTTCGGCATCGAGTCGCCCGGGCTGACCGCCGCGCTGCCCCTCGCCGACGCGGTGCTCGAGCAGCTGCGGTGACCGCCTCCTCCTCCCCCGACGGCGGTTCCGGCGCCGCGGTCGAGCGAGGGATCCTTTCGCGTACCGGCCGAGACGCATAGGCCCGCCCGCAAGGGATGCCGGCAAGCGTTTGTGCATCTCGCGTACCGGGAAGCCAGCTACCACGCAAACAAGCCTTGCCGCTCGGGAAACCAGCGGCGAGATAGGGAGGTGGGGAAATGGCTGGGATTCAGAGCATTTCGGAGCAGGTGATCGACTATGCGGAACGGGTCTCCGACATGGCCGACGCCGCGCAGGGACGGAATCGCCGCGTCGGCTCGAAGCTGACCCGCTGGGTGGTCCTCCCGGCATCGGGGGCGGCGCTCTTCGCGCTCGCCAGGAGCAGCTACGTCTCCCGGCAGGCCAAGGACGTGGTAGGCGGGGCGAAGAGCCGCGCCTCGGAGTTGCCCGACGATCTCATGTCCCGCGTCCGCCAGGTCGCGAACGGCTCGCCCACGAGCACCAGCCGGCCGCCGAAGCGCAAGGCCACGGCGTCATCGCGAAAGACTTCTTCGCGCAGCTCGAGCTCGAGGAAGCGCACGACGGCGCGAGCGCGCTGACGACAGGAGATTTCGGGCTGGCGGCTCCGACCGCCGCGGTGGGCGTGAACCGCGAGCACGAGTTGGTCAGTCGTCAGGCCGTTGCGGAGGTGGCTGCGGACACTTTGCGGACACGATCCCTGCGAGCGTTCTGCCCCTGAGACGACGAAACCCCCCGACCTGCGGGGGGTTTCTGTGTGGGCGGTGTACTGGGCTCGAACCAGCTTGTCGAGCTAGTCCAGCCGGAAAACGGCTCGCGACGGGTGAGGACGGGAAGGGCCGCAACGCTTGCAGCCATGAGGGGTTGCAGTTCCCTGAGGCTCGCAGTCAAGCCGATCCCGATTCGAACGAGATCCGATCGTTCTGGCGTTTTTCTGGCGTTCGCCGGGACATGTCCCGAACGGCCATCTTGCTGCCGACGCCGAGACCGGTCATCGTTGACCACCGCGGGGCCGGGCCCGATCGGTGGGAACCTCGGCGTCGAGGCGTTCAGGCAGCCACCCGGCCCTTCTCTTAGGTCTGTCTAGCCGGACGAACCGTTAACTAGCAGAACCCGCAGTACCCGAAGTCCCGCGACGAGTAGTCGCTGCCGCTTGAGAAGAAGTTGTATGTGTACTTCGAGCTGCCACCGAGGAATACGTTGCTGATGACGGGCAGAACGGTGGAGTACAGGCTCGACTCGCTCATCGTTCCCAGCGTCGCAACAGCGCCCTGCTGGGCGGTAGCGAGCTGGCCCGAGAGCGTATTGACCTGCCCTTGCAGGCCGTCGCGCTCGTTGGTCAGCGTCCAGACCTGAAGGGTCAGGGTATCGACCTGCCCTCCGAGGGCCGTCTTCTCCGCAGCGAGACCGTTCCGCTCGTTCGTGAGCGTCGCGTGCGCGCTCGTGAGCGTCGTGACGCGGTTCTTGAGCGTCTTGTTCTGGGTCTTGAGCGTCTTGTTCTGGGTCTTGAGCGTCTTGTGTCTCTGCTGGTCTTGAGCGTCTTCACCTGGCGGGCCAGGTTCCGCTCCTTCGGGGTTGCCGCTTGCTCGACGTCTGCCGACGCGGCCGCCGCCACCATGAGTGATGCGACCGCAGCAATAGCGACCGCGAAAGACCAGCGCTTCATCATGTTCCCCTTTGTTTTCCGCTAGATCACAGTGACCTAGCAACCAGGGATCACGCTAGACCAGGTGCCATTAAGCGCCATGACACGATCGGGTCTATCTGTGCGGCGGTTGGTCGTCGGCATCAACGCTCGGCCTGGGCCGGGTCGCGCTAGTAGCGCCCTGGGGCGTTCGAGACGCACTACGGGACTGGGCACGAGTCTGCTCCACCCGTTCTTGCGCAGCGCGGTGCGGGGGTGCCGCCGGCTCGCTACTCCAAGGAATCAGGCGAGGGTGAGGCCGTGGCAGTCAGCGCAGAGCAGCTCGAGGTTCGCGAGGTCGTGCGATCCACCTTCGTCGAGCCGCTCGACGTGGTGAACCTGCAGCCGGTCGGTGGATCCGCAGCGAACACACACACGGTCGCGAGCATGGACGGCCGGGGCGCTCGCCGCGGGCGTCTCCACGTTCGAACTGTCACGCGTGATGGGCACCTCGATCGGGATGATCGACCGCCATTACGGCCACCTCGCCCGCGATTCCGAGGACTCGATCAGGGCCCGCCTCGACGCCAGATCGAATCGTTCTGGCGTTTATCTGGCGTCCGATAGCGAGCGGTAGGACTAGTCCCTCATGGCCGCGATCTCGCATCAGCGCGAGGTTGCGGCCTATGGGCGGTACTGGGCTCGAACCAGTGACCCCCAGCTTGTCGAGCTGGTGCTCTCCCAACTGAGCTAACCGCCCTGGAACGGCCGATGATAGCGGGCGCGCGAGCGCGGTCAGGCGACGAGCGGGTTCCTCGTGCGCAGCTGCGGGAAGCGGCCGAAGTCTCGGTCCGCCGTCCACAGCTCTGTGACGCCGTGGGCATGGCAGAGCGCTGCAACGCGGGCATCGTGGACACGTGGTCCTCGAACGTCTCCGGCCTCGACAAGCAGGCGGAGATGGCGCCAGTGGTCCGCACGCTCGGACAGCAGCACGAGCGTCGGGCTCTCCAGCCAGGCGTCGATCTGCTCGAGGGCCGTCGACAGTGGGCTCGGAGGCTCGAAGATCCGGGGGTGCGTGACGATGGCGAGGAACTCGTGCACGCACGGCCAGGGAATCGCCCAGGGCTCGACGCTCTCAGCGACCGAGCGTACGGCCGAGGCCGCTGCCTCGTGTTGATCCTGGTCGCGGCGATGGGCGTAGACGAGAAGATTCGTGTCGAGCGCGATCACGCGCCGCGACCCTCGTAGGCCGCGTCGCGAACCCGCTCCCACCCACCGTCCCGAAACTCGGGCTGCAGCCCGGCGCCGTCCACGCTCGCGTCCCGCAGCCGGAACCGCGCTCCCCCGCGTCGGCGGTCGATCGCAGTCCTCAGCCCGGTCTCGACCAGCGCGCGGAGTGTTGTCCCGTCACGCGCTGCGACCTCCTTCGCCTCTGCGAGCAGACTCTCCGAGATGTCGATCGTCGTCTTGGCCACGCACAAGATCGTACGCGTAGCCCGTATGTACTGTCAAACAGAACCGTAAATATTGCTGCGCTAGAAGATCTCGGGGCACCACGGGGCTCGCGGCCACGCGAACATCGCGTCCGCGCGCGCGGCTGCGCCGCGGCGGAGCTCCTCGACGCGGCCGCCGCGGACGAGCTCGGAGAACGAGAACGCGCCGAGGTAGACCGAGCCGAGCGCGGTGACGTCGCAGCGGAGCTGGGCCGGCGCCTTCGAGCGCTTCGCGACCCCGTTCGAGAGCCGCCAGGTACCGGTGTTCCACGGGCAGAACTCGTCCACGACGTCGAAGACCACGGCGCCGTCCGCCGCGTAGCTCGCGCGCGGAGAGCGCTGCGCCGATGTCCACGAGCCGCACCCACAGCGCGTCCCAGAGGCGGAACCGCATCTCCCTCGGCCGCGCGAGCAGCCAGAAGAGCTGATGGTCGACCGGCAGCCGCCCGGCCGTGACCTTCACCGCCCAGTCGATGTCGAGGAGGTAGCGCCAGAGCTCGGCTGTCGGCCTGCCGTCGAGCGCGACCGCCTCGACGACGTCGATCCGGGAGTCGGGGCCGTCGTCGGTCCACTTCGACACGTGCCGGTAGAGCGCGTAGCCCTCCGGGCGGCCGTCTCGCTCGAGGACGGCGTAGCGCTTCGGCCCGCCCTCTCCGCCGCCCGGGTCGAAGAGCATCCGGAACTCCCACCAGTTCCGCGTGCGGCCGAGCATCCCCGGGATCTGCTTGCGGACGCTGTCCCAGACCCGCGGGAAGAGCTTCAGCGCCTCGTCCGCCTCGACCAGCCGCACGCGGCCCTCGCGCTCGAGCGGTGTCGCGAAGCCCGAGTGCTGCCTCGGGATCGTCACGTTGCCCGTGAGCGAGGCCATCCCGTAGCCGAAGCGGCCGTAGATCGTCTCCTCGGAGGCCCACAGCGCGGCGACGGGCTCCTCCCGCTCGTGGATGTCGTCGAGCTGCGCGCGCATCAGCGCGCGGAGAACGCCGCGGCGGCGGTGCGTCGGGTACGTCCCGACGACCGTCACGCCGGCCGTCGGCACGACCGCGCCCGGGACCGTCATCTCGAACGGGAAGGCTCCCCCACCGCCGACCGTCTTCCCGTCCTCGCGGACCGCGTGCATCCGCTCGATCGGCAGGTTCCTCGAGAAGCGCTCGATCCGCTCCTCGGTCTGCTCCATCCCGAAGTACTGCCCGATCGCGAAGACTGCGTCGCCGAACTCGGCGAGATCCGCGCACGGCGCCACGTCGAAGCTCATTCGCCTGCTGCCCACCATCGGTAGTTGATCAGAAGCCCTCCGGGCACCAGGGCGGGATGGGCGTCGCGAAGAGCGCGGTCGCGCGCGCGAGCGCCTCCCGGTCGAAGCTCACGCGCCCGCCCCGCAGCCGCGAGGCGCTCGAACGTGAACGCGCCGAGATACGCGGAGGCGAGGTCGGCGACGTCGAGCGCAACATCCGCATCGTCGTCGGTGCGCCCCGGCTCCGGCCCGACCCTCCACCGGCCTGCGTTTCGCGGAAGGAGCTCGTCCGTCACTTCCAGCACGGCGCTCTCCGCGTCGGCGAGGGCCCGCACGCGGAGCGCAGCCTCGAGATCGACGATCCGCAGCCAGAGGCCCTCGTGGATCGTGACGTGCAGCCGGCGAGGGTCGGTGACCATCAGGAACAGGGACCACGAGGGGTCGAGCCGCGATGCCTTCACGCGCGCGACGAGGTCGATGCCGAAGAGGTACCGCCAGAGCTCCGCGGTCGCCTCCGGCGTGGTCGCGAAGGCCTCCACGATCTGAAGCTCTCCCCGCGGTGTTCCCTCTTCCCACTTCTCCTTGAGGCGGTAGAGGGCGTAGCCGACCGGCGTGCCGTCGATCTCGAGGAGCGCGTGGAACTTCGGGCCGGCGCCGTCGCGCCAGTGCTCGGGGTCGGCGAGCAGGAAGAGCGTCCACGCGTTCCGGTCCCGGCTCACGAGCCCCGTCCGCTGCGTGCGGACGCTCTCGTAGATCGGCGGGAGCAGCTCGGCGGCCTCCTCCGCGGTGACGAGTCGCACCGAGCCACGCGGGCCCGGGTCCTCCCGGAGCGAGAAGGCGCCGCGCTCGGCGTTGATGTTGGTCTCGAGCGTCGCGATCCCGTAGCCGAAGCGGCCGTAGATCGGAGCCTCGGACGCCCACAGGATCGCGATCGGCTCCCCGCGCTCGTGGACGTCTTCGAGCTGGCGAAGCATGAGCTCCGTCATGACTCCGCGACGCCGGTGGCTCGGCAGGACTCCGACCCACGTGACTCCCGCAGCCTGGACGACGCCGCCCGGGATGGTGAGCTCGAAGGGCCACGAGGCCGTGGTGCCGATCGGCCGCCCGTCCTCCCAGGCGGCGAGCACGCGGTCGGGCGGCATCATCGCGGCCTGCCGCTCGTAGTCGTCGTCCTTCAGCTCGGCGCCGAAGGCGGCGTGCGTCGTCGCGAGGACGGTGCGGAGCTCGTCCGCCGTCGGGCTCCGGTACTCCAAGGTCACCCCGACGGCAGGCTACGCGATCTTCTCGAGCGGCGCATACTCGACCATCAGCCGCCGCTCGGTGCCGTCCTCGGCGAAGCGGATCGCGACGACGCCTCCGGGCTCGACGCCCGGTGACGACACCCTCGCCGAGCGACGCGTGGCGGACCGAGTCGCCGGTCGAGAGCGCGAGGCTCGGGTCTCCACGAGGGGCCAGGCGCCGCGCTCGCGGGCGAGCCGTAGTTCGACCACGACGAGGGCCGCAGGCGCTCCCGCTCGACCTCGCGCGGGAGCTCGTCGAGGAAGCGGGACGCGAGGTTGTACGTCCTGCGCCCCCACAGGGAGCGCGACATCGTGTGCAGCAGGGTGAGCCGTCGACTTCGCTCTTGTCAGGCCGACATAACACAGCCGGCGTTCCTCCTCGATCCCCTGCTCCTCGATCGCGCGGATGTGCGGGAAGACGCCCTCCTCCATCCCGATCGCGAACACCGCCGCGAACTCGAGGCCCTTCGCGTTGTGCAGCGTCATCAGCGTGACGAGGCCGCGGTCGTCCGAGATCGTGTCCTGGTCCGAGACGAGCGAGATGTCCTGGAGGAAGCCCGCGAGCGAGGCATCCGCGTTCTCGAGCCGGTACTCGCGTGCAACGCCGACGAGCTCCTGCAGGTTCTCGATGCGGCCGCGCGCCTCGATCGTCCGCTCGGCCTCGTACGCCTCGAGCACGCCCGTCTTCTCGAGCACGCGTTCGAGGAGCTCGTCGACGGGGAGCTCCTGCGAGAGCGCCATCAGCGACTCCATCGTCGAGTGGAACGCCCGGATCGCGCGGCAGGAGGCGGGCGCGATGCCGGCGGCCTCGGGATCGGCCATCGCCTGGAAGAGCGTGCGCCCGGTCGCCTCGGCGTGCATGACGAGCTTCGCGATCGACGTGTCGCCGATCCCGCGCCTGGGGCGGTTCGCGATGCGGAGCAGCGAGCCGGCGTCGGTCGGGTTCACGAGGACGGCGAGGTACGCGGTCGCGTCGCGGATCTCGGCGCGCTCGTAGAAGCGCGGGCCGCCGATGACCTGGTACGGGACGTCCTGCCGGACGAGCACGTCCTCGAGCACGCGCGACTGCGCGTTCGTCCGGTAGAAGACCGCGATCTCGCTCGCGGAGAGGCCGCGGTCGATCAGCCCGGCGATCTCGGCCGCGACGTAGCGCGCCTCCGCGTGCTCGTCCTCGACCTCGACGACGCGCACGGGCTCGCCCTCGCCGAGCTCGGAGAAGAGGTTCTTCGGCTTCCGCTCGGTGTTGTTGTCGATGACCGCGTTGGCCGCGCGGAGGATCGAGTTCGTCGAGCGGTAGTTCTGCTCGAGCGTGACGACGCGCGTTCCGGGGAAGTCCTTCTCGAACTCGAGGATGTTGCGGATGTCGGCACCGCGGAAGCCGTACACGCTCTGATCTCCGTCGCCGACCGCGCAGACGTTTCCGTGCTTTCCGCCCAGGAGCTGGAGCAGCCGGTACTGCGCGTGGTTCGTGTCCTGGTACTCGTCGACGAGGATGTAGCGGAACGCCTTCTGCCACTTCTCGAGCGCGTCCGGGAAGCGCTCGAGCACCTGCACCGTGAGCATGAGCAGGTCGTCGAAGTCGACGGCGTTCGAGGCGTGCAGGCGGCGCTGGTACACGTCGTAGGTCTCGGCGACGGTCTGGTCCCAGAACGAGGCGACGCGGGCTCGAGCGCCTGCTCGGGCGTGACGAGCTCGTTCTTCATCCGCGAGATCTGCGAGTGGATGCCGCGCGGCGCGAAGCGCTTCGGGTCCTTTCCGAGCTCCTCCAGGCAGGCCTTCGTGAGGCGCACCTGGTCCTGGTCGTCGTAGATCGTGAAGGTCGACTTGTAGCCGAGCCGCTCGGCCTCCCTGCGCAGGATGCGGCCGCACGCGGCGTGGAAGGTGAGGATCCAGATCGCGCGCGCGGTGCCGCCGAGCATGAGCGTGAGGCGGTCGCGCATCTCCCCCGCGGCCTTGTTCGTGAACGTGATCGCGAGGATCTCGTTCGGCTTCACGCCCTTCTCCGCGATCAGGTGCGCGACGCGATGCGTGAGGACGCGCGTCTTTCCCGACCCGGCTCCGGCGACGACGAGCAGCGGCCCCTCGGTCTGCCGGACCGCCTCGAGCTGGGCCTCGTTGAGGCCGTGGAGGAAGCTCTCGTGGGTCGCGACTGCGATGTCTCCGATGCTAGCCGCAGGCCGCGCTAGAGCTGGGCACCGTCGCGCCGCGGGATCACTGCGACCTTCCCCCCGGCCGGCACGACGTCGATCGAGGCGCCGTAGTGGCTCGCGATGAGGGCCTCGGTCAGCACGTCCGCCGGCGCGCCCTGCGCGACGATCCGGCCGGCGTCGAGCAGCACCATGCGGTCGGCGTACTGCGCCGCGAGCGTGAGGTCGTGCATCGCGGCGACGAGCGTGAGCCCGGACTCGCCACGAAGCAGGTCGAGGAGCTCGAGCGCCTGCTGCTGGTGCCCGATGTCGAGGGAGGCCGTCGGCTCGTCGAGGAGGACGATGCGCGCTTCCTGCGCGAGCGCGCGGGCGACGACGACGCGCTGCTTCTCGCCGCCCGAGAGCGTGCCGAGACGCCGCTCCTCGTAGCCGAGGAGGTCGAGGCGGGCGAGCGCCTGCGCGGCCGCCTCGCGGTCGCGCTTTCCCTCCTTCGCGAGCGGCCCGAGGTGCGGCGTCCGCCCCATGAGCACGTACTCGCCGACGGTCATCCACGGCGGAGTCGAGGGCTCCTGCGGGACGAGCGCGAGCAGGCGGGCGAGCTCGGACCGGCGCAGCTCGCGCGCGGGGCGGTCCTCGAGGACGACGGAGCCCGCGTACGGGACGAGCCCGGCGATCGCGCGGAGCAGCGTCGTCTTCCCGGCGCCGTTCGGCCCGATGAGCGCGAGCCACTCGCCCGCCCCCACGTCGAGGTCGACCTCGTCGACGACGGCGCGCCCGCCGAGGCGAACCGTGACGTTCGTCAGCTCGATCACGGCCCGACCCTCGTCGAGCGGAGGACGAGCGCGAAGAACGGCGCGCCGAAGAGCGCCGTGACGACGCCGAGCGGGATCTCCGCGGGCGAGAGCGCGGTGCGCGCGATCACGTCCGCGAGCACGAGGAACCCCGCGCCCACGATCACCGACAGCGGCAAGAGCGCGCGGTAGCCGACGCCGAAGAGCAGGCGGATCGTGTGCGGGACGATGATCCCGACGAACCCGATGAGCCCGCTGACCGCGACGACGGCCGCGGTGCCGAGGGTCGCGGCCACGACGAGCGCGAGCCGCACGCGCTGCACGTGCACGCCGAGGCTCGCGGCCTCGTCGTCTCCGAGGTTGAGCACGTCGACGACCCGCCGCAGCGCGAGGATGACGATCGCGGCCGCGCCGGCGTACGGCAGGACGAGGACGACGTCGGACCAGCCCGTGCTCGGGATGTTCCCGAGGATCCAGCTGTAGACCTGCTGCAGCGTGTCCGTGTTCCGCTGCTGGACGAAGGTCTGCCACGCAGTGAAGAACGCGGCCACGGTCACGCCCGCGAGGACGAGGGTCGCGGCGTCGCGCTCCCGCCGCGCGGAACGGCCGACCGCGTAGGTGAGCGAGACGGCCACGATCCCGCCGACGAACGCCGCGACCGGGAGCGCCCGCTGGCCCCGGAGCCCTTCCGGCAGGTACGCGATCGCGATCGTCGCTCCGAGGCCGGCTCCGGCGGCGACGCCGAGCAGGTACGGGTCCGCGAGCGGGTTCCGGAACACACCCTGGTACGTCGCGCCCGCGAGCGCGAGCATCCCGCCGACGATCGCGCCGAGCACGACGCGCGGGATGCGGATCTCCCACAGGATCGCCTCCTCCGTCTCGGAGAGCGACGACTCCGCCCCAGGGACGTGGAGCTTCGCCGCGACCGACTCGGCGATGCGGCCGAAGCCGATGTCGATCGGCCCGGCGAGGACTCCAACGGCGAGCGAGACGAGGAGGAACGCCACCGCCGCGCCGGCCCAGAGCGGGGTCAGACCTCGAGCGCTGACCTTCGCCGGAGACTGCGCGGCGGTGGCGTCCACAGGGCTAGCGCCGAAGTGCCGCGAGCGCCGACGACATCGCGCGGAAGAAGTTCACGAGCCGCGGGCCCCAGCGCGACGCGATCGAGTCGTTCAGGCTCACGATGGCACCCGAGCGGACGGCGTCGACGTTGCCCCAGCCCGGCCGCGACTTCACGGTCGACGGCTTCTGGCCGCAGCAGACGATGTCCGCGAGCACGATCACGTCCGGGCTCGCGGCGACGACGTACTCGGAGGAGAGCTGCGGGTAGCCGCCGCTCGCACTCGCGCCGTCGGCGGCGTCGGCGATGTTCTCGAGGCCGAACAGCCTGTACACCCTCCCGATGAACGTGGTCGACGTCACCGAGTAGAGGTCCGGCGTGAGCTCGTGGTACACCGAGAGCCCGCGCGCGCGCGGCGTCGAGTTCTGCACGATCCGGTCGATCTTCGTCTTCATCTTCGTGAGCAGCTTCGTGGCCTCGGCCTTGTGCCCGGTGACGAGGCCGAGCTGGCGGATCTGCGTGTACGCCTCCCTCAGCGTCTTGGCGCCGTCGTGGTGGACGACCTTGATCTTCAGGGCGCGGAGCGAGGTCCGCGAGGCCCTTCGGGTCGTAGGAGATGACGACGAGGTCGGGCCGGTACTCGGCGATCGCCTCGACGTTCGGGGTGAAGCCGGAGAGCGTCGTCTTCGGGGCGTTCTTCGGGTAGTCCGACTGGTCGTCGACCGCGATGACCTGCTTGCCGGCGCCGACGGCGAAGAGCGTCTCGGTCGCCGTCGGCGAGAGCGAGACGATGCGGCGCGGCCTCTTCGCGATCGTGACCTTGCCGGCCGGAGTCGTGATCGTGACCGGGAACGGCTTCTTCTTGGGCGGGGCGGCGGCGCTGCCCGCGGCACCCGCGACCTGGACGAGAGCGCAACGACGAGCGCTGCGACGACGAGAAGTGACGAGCCGAGCTTTGATGAGCTGGGCACCTGAATCCTCCTTCCGCGAGGGGTTCGGCTATGGAGGAGCGCGACAGGTCTTCTGACTCGGGGCTCCCTCCCTCGCCGCCTTCCCGGCTCGCGCCAGTGGCTTCGTGGCGGGGGAGCATCTCCCCTCACAGCGGCGGGACCGTCCCGGACTCTCACCGGGTTCCCTCACCGTGCTCCTTGGTGGGGCCGAGCCTATCATCGGACGGTGTCCGGGCCCTTCGTCCGCCTCTGGCTGCCCGTCCTCGTCTGGGCGGGGCTCATCTTCGCCCTGTCGTCGGTGCCGGACCTCGGAACGGGGCTCGGCGGCTGGGATCTCGTGCTGCGGAAGATCGCGCACGCGGCCGAGTACGCGGTGCTCGGGGCCCTGCTCCAGCGAGCGCTCGGCCGGCCCGGGCTCGCGTTCGCGCTCGGCTCGCTGTACGCCGTCTCGGACGAGATCCACCAGTCGTTCGTGCCGGGACGCGCGGGCTCGCCGCTCGACGTCGCGCTCGACATGGCGGGGGTCGCGGTCGGGGTCGTCCTCTGGCACCGGGCGCGCACGCGGAGGCTCGGCGCATCCCTGGGGAAGCATCGTCACGCTGTCGGCGCAGACCCAGGGTCAGACGCTGGCGCGTTCGACATGGCCCCAAACGACGAGGTCTCGCGTGTCCATGCCGGTTTGGGCTCCACCCCGCGAGGTACCCGTGGACAAGCTCGCACGGAGTCGGCACCCGTTCAGGGTCAGACGCTGGCTCGAGAGACACGTCCGGATCGGCCGAGAACCGAGGCAACCCGCGACGTCCCGCCGACTGCGGTCGCGATCGACCTCGACGGCGCGCTCGGGGACACGCGGCCGCTGTGGCGGGACTGGCTCGGCTCGACGCTGGGGGTCCTCGGCATCGAGCCGGACGAGCTTCCCGCCGAACGCGGCGAGGCAGCAGTCGAGCTCGACCGCCGTGGCGCGGGGAACTGGCGCGTGCTCCTCGAGCGGTACTGCGAGGACCGGGCACCCGTCTACCTCCGCCGCGACGCCGCCGCGAGCGCAGCGCTCCAGGCGCTGACGGACTCGGGCTGCGAGGTCGGCGTGTTCACGGACGCTCCCGAGCCGCTCGCGCGCGTCGCGCTCGCGCAACTCGGCGCGGAGCGGCGCGTCGCTGCGGTCGAGACGGGGTCGGGCGCGCTCGAGCGGCTGCTCGCGCGGCTCCCGGACGACGCCGTGGTCGTCTCGACGCGCGACGAGCTCGTCGCCTACGCCTCGACGCCCGCCTCGTAGATCCGGCGCACGATCTCCTCGATCTCCGTCTCCTCGATCGCGAGGTCGACGAGCGGTGCCTGTGCCGCGACGGCTGCGGTCAGCTCGGCCGCGGTCACCTCGTCGCCGCGGAACGAGAGCCACTGGCGCGGGCCCTCGACCCGCGTGACGAGCGCACCGGGCACGACCAGCGGAGGCGCGGGCTCCTCGAGATCGACGACGAGCGTCCGCTCGCGCCCGTGCCGGCGCTTGAGCTCCTCGATCGCGCCGTCCCAGATGACGCGCCCGTGGTCGATCACGACGAGCCGCGAGCAGAGGCGCTCGATGTCGCCGAGGTCGTGCGTCGTGAGGACGACGGTGACGCCGCGCTCGCGGTTCAGCTCGACGAGGAAGTCGCGCACGCGCTGCTTCGCGACGACGTCGAGCCCGATGGTCGGCTCGTCGAGGAAGACGACCTCGGGATCGTGGAGCAGCGCCGCCGAGAGGTCGCCGCGAACCCGCTGGCCGAGCGAGAGCTGGCGCACGGGCGTCCCGAGGAACGGCTCGAGCTCGAGCAGCTCGGTGAAGCGCGCGAGGTTCTCCTCGTAGCGGGCCCGGGGAACCTTGTAGACGTGCCGCAGGAGGTCGAACGAGTCGCGGAGCGGCAGATCCCACCAGAGCTGCACCCGCTGCCCGAAGACGACGCCGATCTTCCGCGTGAGCTCGATCCGCCGGCGCGCGGGGTCGAGGCCGGCGACGCGCACGCTCCCGGAGCTCGGAACGAGGATGCCCGTCAGCATCTTGATCGTGGTCGACTTGCCCGCGCCGTTCGGGCCGAGGTACCCGAGGAGCTCGCCCTCTGCGACCTCGAGCGTGATCCCGTCCACCGCGTCGACCACGCGCCGCTCGCGGCGGAGCCGCCCCTTCTTCGCGCGCACGACGAAGCGCTTGCGGACGTCTTCGAGCTCGATCGCGTTCACGAGCCGACGCTCCGGTAGCGGCGGACGGCGAAGACCCAGATCACGCCCGCCACGCCCGCAGCGGCGAGCGCCACGAGCGGCGAGGCGAACTGGAGGGCACGCGGGAACCCGAGCGGGTCCTCCTTGTCGAGCACGTACAGCGACGGGAAGTAGCAGACGAACGCCATCGGGACGACGAACGCGAGGAAGCGCCGCAGCCAGTCGCCGTAGATCGAGATCGGGTACTGCGTGAGGAAGTTCCCGCCGTACGTGAACGCGTTCGTGAACTCGCCCCCGTCGATGGTCCAGAACGCGATCGTCGCTCCTGCGATCCAGACGGCGGCGAAGATGAGCGCGCCCGAGACGAGCATCACGCCGACCATCGCGACGCGACCGGGATCCCAGTCGATGTCGAGGCCGGTCAGCGCGTACGCGAAGACGACGACGCCCTGGAACGCCCGTCCGAGCCGGCGGAAGGCGAAGTCCGACGCGATCACCTGGAACAGCGAGCCGCGCGGCCGCACGAGCACGAGGTCGAACGTCCCTTCCCGGATCATCCGCGGGAACAGGTCGAGGTGCCCGATGACCATGTCCACGAAGGCGAACGAGATGCACGTGCACGCGTACAGGAACGCGACCTCGTGCAGGGTCCAACCGTCGAGCGCGGGGACGTTCTCGAAGAGGATGAGCACCGCGGCGAAGTCGATGAACGTGATCGCGAAGTTCGCCGCGAGGTCGAGCGCGAACGACGTGCGGTACTGGAGCTGCGAGCGCACCTGGGCGCCGACGAGGCGCGCGTAGAGGGCGAGCGCGTCAGCCACCCTGGACCACCACCCGCCTGATCGCGACGCCGAGGGTCAGGTGGGCGCAGCCGAGGAGGACCGCGGCCCAGAACGCCTGGAGGAGGAGCGCGGCCGCGACCTCCGCTCCCGTGACCTGCTCGAGGAAGATGTCGATCGGGATCTGCACGATCGCGGCGAACGGCAGCACGCGCGCGATCGCCTCCAGCCAGTCCGGGAAGAAGGGCAGCGGCACGATGAAGCCGGAGAAGAGCAGCGCGACCGTGATCGCGATGACCCCGACGCCGCGGTAGTCGAGCAGCCAGAACGCCGCGAGGTTGTAGAGGAAGCGGAACGCGAAGCTGACGACGACAGCGAGGGTGATGCTGGCGCCGAACCAGAGCCAGGTCGCCGGGCTCTCCGGCAGGCGCACGTCGAAGATCAGCATCCCGAGGACGAAGGGCGGGATCCCGCGGAAGGCGAAGTGGTAGACCGCGCGTCCGAGGTCGAAGAAGAGCCAGTAGCGAAGCGGGTCGAGCGGGCGGGCGAGGTCGGTCGCGATGTCCCCGCTCCGGATGCGCAGCGCGACCTCGAACCAGCCGAACGCGTAGACCGTCGCGAGCATCGCCTGCGCGAGCCAGACGTACGTGACCGCGTCGGACGGGTCGTACCCGCCGATGTCGTCCCGGTTCTCGTAGAGCGCGAGCAGGATGTACGCCTGCAGGAAGCCGAAGACGGTGTTCGTCCAGATCCCGGCGAGGGTCGCGGCCGGGTAGGCGGCGTAGCGTCCGAAGCCGCGACGGGCGATCTCCCAGTACAGACGCAAGGCGGCGGAAGGCTACCGCGGCTCTACAATCGCGCTCGTGGAACCGAAGGACGTCGGAGACCGCCAGCTCGACGCGCTGCTCGAGCGCCTCGACCGCATCGCGGCCCAGCTCGAGCGGCTCAACCGGACGGCGGAGCAGCAGGAGGGCTTCACGCTCGTCGCCGGCGAGCTGCGCCAGCTCAACGAGTCGCTGAACGCGCTCGCGTACGCCGCGCTCGGGCAGACGCCGCCGCGGTGCGCGGCGGCTGACGAGCCGGGGTCAGGCTTCAGCCTGACCCGTTCTTGGGTTGAAGCGACACCGACACCGGGTCAGCCTGAAGGCTGACCCAACCCGCTAGGTCACGCGGTAGATCGTGCCGTCGTGCGCGACGGCGTAGAGCTCGCCGGCGGCGTCCTCGCCGAACGACGACAGGCCTTCGACGCGGAACGGCTCGCGGGTCACTCCCGTCGCCTTGCCGCCCGAGATCCGGAAGCTCCAGACGTACCCCGTGCAGTAGTCGCCGACGATGTAGCGGCCCTTCGCGGCGGCGCGCCTCGCCCCGCGGTAGACGAACCCGCCGGTGATGCTGCAGCCGTCGTCGTGGTCGTACTCGAAGACCGGGAAGACGAGCTTGCCGGGGCCCTGCGGAGTGTCCTCGTAGCGCCGCGAGCCCTCGTAGAGGTCCCAGCCGTAGTTCACGAGGCCGGAGGTCGAGCGCGCCTTGAAGTGCACCTCCTCGAGCTCGTCCTGACCGACGTCCGCGATGTAGAGGTCGCCCGTCCGGCGGTCGAACGAGAACCGCCACGGGTTCCGGAGGCCGACGCCGGCGACCTTCCACCCCCCTCCCTTGGAGACGTTCAGCGCGAGCAGCTTGCCGAACTTCGAGCTCATGCTCTGCGCGCGATCGTCCGGATCCCCGCCCGAGCCGCCGTCGCCGATGCTCGTGTACAGCCGGCCGTCGGGGCCGAACACGACGTGGCCTCCGTTGTGGTTCGAGTACGGGTCGGGCACCGTCAGCAGCACCCTCCGCGACGAGCGGATAGCCGCGCGGCCGTTCGACTTGAAGCGGGCGACGACGTTGCGGCCGGTGTCCGACGTGTACGCGACGTAGAAGAGGCGGTTCCTCGCGTATCTCGGGTGGAACGCCAGCCCGAGCAGGCCCTGCTCGCCGCCGGAGACGACGTCGCGACGGACGTCGAGGAAGACCGTGCGCCGGCTTCCCCGGACCCGGATGATGCGACCGCCCTGCTCCACGACGTAGTAGATCGACCGGGCCTCGCCGGGCGCGTACGTCAGGAGCACCGGCGTGTCGAAGCCGCGCGCGAAGACCGCGAGCCGGAACGCGCTCCCAGCCTCGTTCGCCGCCCCGCCGATCGAGGTGAGGACGACGCCGACCGCAAGGACCGCCAGCACCCAGAGGACGCGCACCGCCGCACGGTAGCGGAGGGCGTACGCTTCGCGCTCGTGAAGATCTTCATCATCGGCGCCGGCCAGGTCGGGTTCACGGTCGTCGAGGCGCTTCACGAGGAGCACGTCATCACGGTGCTCGACACGGAGGTGTCGCGGCTCACGGCGCTCGCCGGCCGCTACGACGTCGCGACGTTCGAGGGCGACGGGACGAGCCGACGCGACCTCGCGGGGGCCGGAGTCAAGGACGCCGATCTCGTGATCGCCTGCACCTCGCGCGACGAGGTGAACCTCGTCGCGGGCATGTTCGCGCGCCGCGAGGCGAGGAACGCGACCACGGTCATCCGCACGTCGAACGTCGAGTACGTCGAGCTCTGGCGGGAAGGGCAGCTCGACGTCGACTTCGTCGTCAGCTCCGAGCTCGAGACCGCCCACGCGATCAGCCGCATCATCGGCGTCCCGGCCGCGCGCCAGACGGACGTCTTCGCGGAAGGACAGGTGCAGCTCGTGGAGTTCGACGTCGAGGAGGGCGCTTCGGCCGAGGTGGTCGGGGTGCCGCTGCGCGAGGCGCAGATTCCCGCGAGACTCGAAGGTCGCCGCGATCATCCGCGACGACGGGATGCGGCTGCCCGGCGGGAACGACCGCATCGCCCCCGGCGACCGCATCGTCGTGATCGGGTCACCCGCGGCCGCGCAGACGTGGAGCGCGCTGCTCGCCCCGGGGGAGTCGAAGGTGAGAGACGTCGTGATCTTCGGCGCCGGGCGCGTGGGCAGCGCGATCGCTCGTCTCCTGATCGAGCAGAGCATGAGCGTGCGCATGATCGAGGCGTCACGTGCGCGCGCCTTCCAGGTGGCGGAGTCGATCCCGGAAGCCCGCGTGTACAACGCGACCGGCATCGACCCCGACTTCCTCGAGCGCGAGCGGATCGGGAACGCGCACGCCGCGATCTTCGCGATGCGCGACGACGCGAAGAACCTGTACGCCGCCTCGCTCGCCTCGGTGCACGGGGTCAAGTTCACGATCTCGATCGCGCACGAGGCCGTGTCCGTCGATGCGTTCGAGCACGCGGGCGTGAATATCTCGGTGAACCCGCGCGGGGTCACCTCCGAGGAGATCATCCGCTTCGCGCACGACCCGCGCACGAAGCAGGTCGCGCTGCTCGAGGGCAACCGCTACGAGGTGATCGACGTCACGCTCCGCGACACGAGCGAGTACATCGGCAAGCGGTTCCAGGACATGCCGATCCGGGGCGCGCTCATCGGCGCGGTCGTGCGCGACGGCTCGGCGATCTTCCCGCACCGCGACGACGTGCTCGAGGCGGGCGACCGGGTGATCGTCTTCACCGAGGCCGCGGACGCCGACCGCGTGGTGAAGGCGCTCTGAGCGCGACCGCCACGTGACCAGGCCGTCGCGCCAGCGCAGGGCGCCGAGGCGCGCGCTCGCCGTCGACGTCCGCGCGTCCCTCAACCTCATAGGCGCGCTCGGTAAGTACATCGGGCTCGCCGCGCTCTTCCCGACGGCGGTGGCGATCGGCTACGGGGAGACGTTCTGGCCGTACCTGCTCGCCGGAGCGACGGCCAGCGGGAGCGCCTACCTCCTCGAGCGCCTGACGGCAGGATCAGCCGGTCGCGTCGGCGTCCGCGAGGGCTTCTTCGTCGTCTCTGTGACCTGGCTGCTCGCGGCCGCGTTCGCCGGCATGCCGTACCTGTTCATCGGCGGCGATCAGCTCGGCCATCCGATCGACGCCTACTTCGAAGGCATGTCCGGCTTCACCACCACCGGCGCGAGCGTCGTCACCGACTACGGCGAGATCTCGAAGTCGCTGGGCATGTGGCGCCAGTTCACGCAGTGGATCGGCGGCATGGGGATCATCGTGCTCGCGCTCGCAGTTCTCCCCCGGCTGCGCGTCGGCGGGCGCCAGCTCCTCGAGACGGAGTTGCCCGGCCCCGAGATCGACCAGCTCTCCGAGCGGATCCGCGAGACCGCGCGGCTGCTGTGGGTGCTCTACGTCGGCCTGACCGCAGTGTTGATCCTGCTCCTCGCCGGGGTCGGCTGGCTCGGGATCGACGATCGGATGACGCTGTACGAGGCGGTCGCGCACGCGTTCGGCGTCATGCCGACTGGCGGCTTCTCGACGCAGCCGGACTCCGCTGCGTCGTTCTCGGCGGCATCGCAGTGGATCATGGCCGCGTTCATGTTCCTCGCGGGAACGAACTACCTGATCATGTACCGGGCATTCGTCCGTCGGCGGCCCGGGCGCGTGGTCCGCGACGAGGAGCTCCGGCTCTACGTGGCGTTCGTCGCGGTGGCGGCGGCGGTCATCGCGGCGCAGGTCTGGGGCTACGGCATCCTCGAGGGCGAGGACGCGGTCCGCGCGGGCTTCTTCCAGGCCGCGTCGATCATCACGACGACCGGCATGGCCAGCACCGACTTCGCGCTCTGGCCCGCAGTAGCGCTGCTCACGATCTTCGCGCTCATGTTCGCGGGCGGCTCGGCGGGGTCGACATCGGGCTCGATCAAGGTCGTGCGCCATGTGCTGATCGGGAAGATCCTCCGCCGGGAGCTCTCGCAGACGGTGAGCCCGGAGGTCGTGCAGCCGATCCGGCTAAACGGCGTCGTCGTCGACGAACGCACACTGCGCGCGGTCGCCGCCTTCGTCCTGCTCTACGTCGGCGCCTGGGCGGTCGGCGGCGCCGTCATCGCGATCGACTCGGCGATCGTCGACGCGGGCCTCGGGCCGCTCGACTCGCTGACCGCGTCGGCGACCGCGCTCGGCAACGTCGGGCCCGGCCTCGGAGTCGACCGGTCCCTTCGGCTCCTTCGCGCCGGTCGGCGACGTCTCGAAGCTGACGATGATCGCGCTCATGTTCCTCGGCCGGCTCGAGATCGTCCCGGTCGTGGTCTTGCTGACGCGGCACTACTGGCGTTCTGCTGACGGCGAGGGCGAGGCAAGCCTCGCCCCTACGACTCCGCGGAGGGCATCGGCGTCACTCGCGGCTCGGGCGGCGGGCGGAGGACGAGGATCTCGCCCGGGCCCGTGCGACAGCATCCAGGCCAGGTCCTTCGGGGAGAACCCGGGATGGCCGGGAGCGGGCGCCGGCGCGACGATCCGGTCGAAGGTCTCCACCTCCCACAGCCGCTGCAGCGCGTCGATCGAGGGAACGGCCGCGCTCGATGCGCGCGTCCACGGGGACGCCCGCGCGGCGCGCCGCGAGCTCCACCGCCTCGAGGATCGGCATCGCCCGGCCGAGCTCGCCGTGCTGCACCGGCGCCTCGAGGCTGAACTCGAGCGGCACGACCAGGAGGTAGGCGGGAACGAGGACCTCGTCCTCGGCGCGCGCGATGCGGAGAGCCGCGTCGAGCACGACCGGGTCGAGCTGCCGGTCCGTGAACGGGACGAGCAGGCGCGGCTGCCCCGGCCGCCGCTCGGGGTCCCGCCGGCTCCAGGGCAGCCTCATGGGCGCAGCTCGTCCCGGAGCGCGCGATGGGCGACCACCCGGATGTCGATGCCCGGCAGCTCGCGGATCATCCGCGAGACGAGCGAGCCGCGAGTGATCTCGATCCAGCGCCGCTCGTCCGGCGTGCCGACGAAGACGTACGTCGACCCGCGCTCCGCCGCGACGCGGCGGACGGTCGCGACGAGGTCGTCGCCCTCCTCCTCGAGGAAGTGCACTCCGAGGATCGACGCGAGGCGTCGCAGGGCCGCGAGCTGCGTGGACTCCTCGGGGGTCAGCTGCTGCCCGGGCCGGCGCATCCAGAGCGCGTCGATGTCGCCTCCGAGACGCTGCGCGGAGCGCCAAGCGCGACGCAGGACGCGCTGCGAGCGCGGCTGCGGCTCGACGAGGACGAGCACGCGCTCGCCCACCGCCTGCTTGCTGAGCGGGTCGAGGACGTCGGCGCCGCGCCGGTGCTCGACGTCCTCGGCGACCTCGCGCAGCGCGAGCTCGCGGAGCGCCGAGAGGTTGTCCTGGCGAAAGAAGTTGAGGAGCGCCCGCTCCGCCTGCCCGCCCGGGTAGACCTTGCCCGCGCGCAGCCGGTCCTGGAGCGCCTCGGGCGAGATGTCGACGAGAACGACCTCGTCCGCGTCGTCGAGCATGCGGTCGGGGAACGTCTCGCGCACGCGCACGCCCGTCAGCTCGAAGACCGCGTCGTTCAGGCTCTCGAGATGCTGGACGTTGACGGTCGAGATCACGTCGATGCCGGCGTCGAGGATCTCGTCGATGTCCTGGTAGCGCTTCTCGTTCCGAGACCCGGCGGCGTTCGTGTGCGCGAGCTCGTCGACGAGCGCGATCTCGGGCGCCCGCCGGATCACCGCGTCGACGTCCATCTCCTCCAGCTCGAGCGCGCCGTGCTCGATCCGCAGGCGCGGGACGACCTCCAAGCCCTCGGCCAGCGCAGCTGTCTCCGGGACGATCGTGCGGCTCGAGGTACCCGATGACGACGTCGCGCCCCTCCGCCTCGGCCTGCCGGCCCTCCTGGAGCATCCGGTACGTCTTGCCGACGCCGGCCGCCATTCCGAGGAGGATGCGGTACCGGCCGCGCATGGGCGTGAGGTTATGCCCCGAAGCAGGTTGTGCACGAGGAGGTCGATCAGCTTGATGCCGACGAAGGGCAGGAGCACGCCGCCGAACCCGTAGATCAGGAGGTTGCGGCGCAGCAGCGCCGTCGCGCCGATCGCGCGGTACTTCACGCCGCGCAGGGCGAGCGGCACGAGCGCGGGGATGATCAGCGCGTTGAAGACGATCGCGGAGATGATCGCGCTGTACGGCGTGCCGAGGTTCATGAGGTTCAGGTCGTCGAGCGGCCCGCGCTCGCCGGCGCTCTCGGCGTAGGTGAAGGCGAAGATCGCGGGGAGGATCGCGAAGTACTTCGCGACGTCGTTCGCGATCGAGAACGTCGTGAGCGCGCCGCGCGTGATCAGGAGCTGCTTGCCGACCTCGACGATCTCGATGAGCTTCGTCGGGTTCGAGTCGAGGTCGACCATGTTCCCGGCTTCCTTGGCGGCCGTCGTGCCGGTGTTCATCGCCACGCCGACGTCGGCCTGGGCGAGCGCGGGAGCGTCGTTCGTCCCGTCTCCGGTCATCGCCACCATGCGACCGCGCCCCTGCTCGTCGCGGATCAGCTCGAGCTTCCGCTCCGGCGTCGCCTCGGCGAGGAAGTCGTCCACGCCGGACTCGTCCGCGATCACCGCCGCGGTGACCGGGTTGTCGCCGGTGATCATCACCGTGCGGATGCCCATCTTGCGGAGCTCGTCGAAGCGCTCGTTCATGCCGCCCTTGACGATGTCCTTCAGGTGCACGACGCCGAGCACGAAGTTGTCCTGCGCCACGACGAGCGGCGTGCCGCCGGACTGCGCGACCCCGTGCACGATCGTGTCGAGCTCGTCCGGCGCCTGGCCGCCGTTCTCGGAGACGAAGCGCTTGACGGCGTCGGCGGCGCCCTTGCGCAGGCTCTTGCCGTCGAGGTCGAGCCCGCTCATGCGCGTCGTCGCGGAGAAGGGGATGAAGTTGTGGTCGCCGAGCTCCTGCTCGCGGAGGTTGAACCGCTCCTTCGCGAGCACGACGATCGAGCGTCCCTCGGGCGTCTCGTCGGCGAGGGAGGAGAGCTGCGCGACCTGGGCGAGGTCGAGCTCCTCGACGCCGCTCACCGGCAGGAACTCCGCCGCCTGGCGGTTCCCGAGCGTGATCGTGCCGGTCTTGTCGAGCAGGAGCACGTCCACGTCTCCCGATGCCTCGACCGCGCGACCCGACATCGCGAGGACGTTCCGCTGCACGAGGCGGTCCATCCCCGCGATGCCGATCGCCGAGAGCAGGGCGCCGATCGTCGTCGGGATGAGCGCCACGAGCAGGGCGATGAGCACGGTCTGCGAGAGGTCGGTGCCGGCGTAGATCGCGAACGGCCGCAGCGTCACGGTCGCGGCCAGGAAGGTGATCGTGAGCCCGGCGAGGAGGATGTTGAGCGCGATCTCGTTCGGCGTCTTGCGGCGCTCGGCGCCCTCGACGAGGGCGATCATGCGGTCGAGGAAGGACTGCCCAGGCTCCTGCGTGACCTCGATGACGAGCTGGTCGGAGAGCAGCCTCGTGCCGCCGGTGACGGCCGAGCGGTCGCCGCCGGCCTCGCGGATGACGGGCGCGGACTCGCCCGTGATGGCGGACTCGTCGACGGAGCCGACGCCCTCGATCGACCTCCCCGTCGGCGGGGATGACCTGACCGGCCTCGACGACGACGATGTCGCCGCGGCGCAGGTCGGGCGCCGGGACCTCCTCGAGACCGCCCGTGTCGGAGCGGCGAAACGCGTCGTGGTCGTGCGGCGTGGCACGGAGCGCGTTCGCCTGCGCCTTGCCGCGCCCTTCGGCGATCGCCTCGGCGAAGTTCGCGAAGAGGACGGTGAGCCAGAGCCACAGCGCCACGACGCCCGTGAACCAGAGCGGCTCGCTGTCGCCGCTGCCGAAGAGGTCGCGGACGAAGATCGCGGTCGTGATGACGCTGCCGAGCTCGACGATGAAGATGACCGGGTTGCGGACGAGCGTCCGCGGGTCGAGCTTCAGGAACGAGTCCCAGATCGCCGCGAGGACGATCTCCCTGGAGAAGATGTTCGCGCCCGGCCTCGTCACGACGACGCCTCGTCGTCGAGCGCGAGGTTGAGCTCGAGCACGTTCACGCCCTCCTCGCCGAAGACGCCGAGGAACCGGCCGTCGGTGTGGTCGTCGATCAGCTCCTCCACCCGGTCGATCGGCAGCCCCCGCTCCTCGGCGACGCGGGCCGACTGCAGGCGCGCGTTCGCGGGCGAGATGTGCGGGTCGATGCCGGACGCGGACGTCGTCACCGCGTCCACGGGGATGTCGCCGATCGTGAGCCCCGGGTTGTAGGGCGACTCGAGGGCGAGGATCGCCTCCGCACGTTCGCCAACCGCGGTCGCGAGATCGGGGCTCGTCGGACCGAGGTTGGCGAACGTCGTGGCGGCGGCGTTGTACTCCGGCGCCGTCGCGGAGGGGCGGGGATGGAAGTACTCGGGCCGCGTGAACGCCTGCGCGGCGAGCCGCGAGCCGACGACCTCGCCGTCGCGCTCGATCAGGCTGCCGTCGGCCTGGCTGGAGAAGGCGACCTGCGCGAAGCCCGTGAACAGGATCGGGTACGCGAGCCCGAAGACGAGCGTCAGCACGACGACGGCGATCACCGAGCGCGCGACGAGCATCACGAGAGCGCCTCCACGATCGGGCCGAGCGTGAGCGCGGGGAAGATCATGAGGCCGGCGGTCAGGATCACGACGCCCACGAGCAGGACGCCGAACGTCGCGCCGTCCGTCCGGAAGGTGCCGGCCGAGGCGGGAACGGTCTTCTTCGCGGCCAGCGCGCCGCCGAGGGCGAGCGCGGCGACGAGCGGCGCGAAGCGGCCGAGCCAGAGCGCGATCGAGCCGACGAGCGTCGAGAACTCCGTCGCGCCGTAGCCGGCGAACGCGCTGCCGTTGTTGTTCGTCTGCGAGTCGTAGGCGTAGAGCGCCTCCGAGAAGCCGTGCGCCCCCTCGTTGAAGACGGACGCAAGCCCGCGGTCGGTGACCATCGCGATCGCGGTCAGGACGAGGACGACCATCGGCACGAAGAGCGCCCCGACCGCGGCGAGCTTGATCTCCTTCGCCTCGATCTTCTTGCCGAGGTATTCGGGCGTACGGCCCACCATCAGCCCCGCCACGAAGACGGCGATGACGATGTAGAAGAACATCCCGTACAGGCCGGAGCCGACCCCGCCGAAGATCACCTCGCCCGTGAACATGTTCACGATCGGGACGGCGCCGCCCACAGGCGTCAGCGCGTCGTGGCCGCCGTTCACCGAGCCGTTGGAGGCGTTCGTCGTCGCGACCGCCCAGTTGACGGTCGACGCGATGCCGTGGCGGACCTCCTTGTCGGAGAAGTTGCCCCCGCTCGAGCCGTCACCGGAGGCGATGTTCACGCCGGAGTCGCGCAGCACCTGGGAGCCGTGCTGCTCTGCGGGGAGGGCGATTGCGACTCCGATCGCGAACATCGCCACCATCGCGCCGAAGATGGGCAGCGCCTGGCGGCGCGCTCCGATCATCCGGCCGAACATGAAGACCTGCGCCGCGGGGATGAGCAGGATCGCGAGCATCTCGAGCAGGTTCGTGAACGTGTTCGGGTTCTCGAACGGGACCGCGGAGTTCGAGTTGTAGAAGCCGCCGCCGTTCGTCCCGAGCTGCTTGATCGCGATCTGCGTCGCGGCCGGCCCGCGCGCGATCTGCTGCTCGCCGTCCTCGAGCGTCGTCGCGGTCGCGGACTCGTCGAAGGTCTGCACCACGCCCTGCGACACGAGGATGAGCGAGAGGACGAGCGCGAGCGGGAGGAGGATGTAGACGAGCGAGCGGTAGAGGTCGACCCAGAAGTTGCCGATGCGTCGACGCCGAGCGCCGCGCGAAGCCGCGGATCACCGCCGCGAGCACGGCCATCCCGAGCGCGGCCGAGACGAAGTTCTGCACCGCGAGCCCGGCCATCTGGCTCAGGTACGACATCGTGTACTCGCCGCCGTAGTACTGCCAGTTCGTGTTCGTCACGAAGCTCGCGGTCGTGTTCATCGACACCCACGAGTTCACGCCCGCGAGCCCGTCCGGGTTCAGCGGGAGATGACCCTGGAGCCGCAGCAGGAGGTAGAGGAGGACGGCGAAGGCCGCCATGAAGACGAGCGAGGTCGCGGCGTACGCCTTCCAGGTCTGCTCGGCGTCGGCCCTCGTCCCGACGAGCCGGTAGAAGCCGCGCTCGGGCGCCGCGAGCCAGCCCGGCAGGCGGAGGGTCCCCGAGTACACGCGCGCCATGTACGCGCCGAGCGGGTACGCGAGCAGCGTCAGCAGGACCGCGTAGAGCGCGATCTGGAGCACGCCGTTCCCGGTCACAGCTTCTCGCCCCGGAACAGCACGTAGACGAGGTACGCGAGCACGAGCAGCGAGACGACGAGCCCGAAGATGTCGCCGGCGCCCATCAGGCCCGGTCGAGGACGACGATCAGCGCGAACGCCGCCGCGAAGCAGAGGATCGCGATGACGATCCCGAGCAGCTCGACCATCAGCGCGGGTCCAGCGCGTCGCGCGCGGCATCGACGTAGAACGGGAGCGCCTCCGGGGAGGTGGGGTCGTAGAGAGGGCTCCCGGCGTCGTCGAGGAGATGCTGCGTGAGCAGCACGCCGCGCGCGGCGGCCGGACGATCGAGGTCGGCAAGACGTTCGCTCAGCTCGAGCAGCGAGCCGGACAGCGCGCGTACCGCCGCGCGGTTGACCGGCGAGGAGCCGGGCAGATAGCGCGACTCGGCCTTCTGCACGACGCGTCGCAGCGCGTGCGCGAGGTCGAGCCGCCGGCTCGGCGCGACGATCTCCTCGGCGCGCCAGGCGTGCCGGAGGGACATCGAGGGCGAGAGGAGGATCTCCCGGTCCGCGGCTCGGCGCGCGGCGGCGAGCTCACGACGAGCCCGCAGTCGCGCGGCCAGGCGGCCGAGACCCCCGCACGAGCGGCAAGCCGTAGGCAGGGCCTCGCGTGTCGACGATCTGCGTCATCGACCCGAAGGTAGATCCGCGGATCCGAAGGAGAGCTAAGGAAAGGCGCCCGCGCTCTAAGGGTGTTCTAAGGGCTCGGGCTCGGGGTTCACGAGCCGGTAGCCCGCTCCCGGCTCGGTGATGATGTAGCGCGGCCGGGAGGGATCCGGCTCGAGCTTCCGCCGCAGCTGCGAGACGAAGACGTGGATGTAGCTCGACTCGCGCTGGTACGCAGGCCCCCAGACCTCGCGCAGGATCGTGCGGTGCGTGAGCAGCTTGCCCTCGTTCTCGACGAGCACGCGCAGCAGCTCGAACTCGTGCGGCGTGAGGTGGACGGGCTTCCCGGCCATCGTGACCGCCCGCTTCTCGCGGTCGAGCACGAGCTCCCCGATCTCGATCGTCGGCGCGGAGGTCGGCCCGACCCGGCGCAGCGCGGCGCGCAGCCGCGCGAGCAGCTCGCCGATCGCGAACGGCTTCGTGACGTAGTCGTCGGCGCCGGCGTCGAGGGCGGCGATCTTCTCGGCCTCCTCCCCGACGGCGGAGACGAGGATGATCGGCGCGTCGGTCCAGCTGGCGCAGCTCGCGGCAGACGTCGGTCCCGCGCCCGTCGGGCAGCAGGAGGTCGAGGATGACGGCCTCGGGCGGCTGGAGCGCGGCCGCGCTCAGCGCCTCCTCCGCGGTCGTGGCGGTCGTGACGTCGTATCCGGCCCCGCGCAGGTTCGTCTGCAGCGCCCGGAGGAACTGCGGCTCGTCGTCGACGACCAGGACTCTGGTCACGCGGCGACCGGAGCCGGCAGCTCGACCTGCGGCAGCGCGAGGACGAAGGACGCCCCTTGCCCCTCGCGGGACTCGACCCACAGGCGGCCGCCGTTCGCCGCGGCGAAGCCTCTCGCGATCGCCAGCCCGAGGCCGGCGCCCGGCTCTCCGGTCCTGCCGGCGACGCGGTGGAACGGCTCGAAGACGAGCTCGCGCTCCTCCTCGGGCACTCCGGGCCCGCGATCGGTGACGCGGATGAGCACTTCCTTCCGCGTCCCGGTCACGCGCACGTGCACGGGCTCCTCCTCGGGCGAGAGCCGGAGCGCGTTCTCGAGCAGGTTCACGAGGCTGCGCTGGATCTGCGCCGCGTCCACGCGGACCGGCGGCAGGTCGTGCGTCGCGGTGACGACCACGCGCTCGGCTCCTCCGAGCTCCTCGAGCGCCTGGGCGACGAGCTCGTCGGCCGTCCAGAGCTCGAGCTTCGACTCGGCCGCGTCGGCCTGGAGCCGCGAGAGGTCGAGCAGGTTCTCGACGAGCCTCTTCAAGCGACTGTGCTCGACGCGAATCGTCTCGAGCAGCACGACGCGGTCCTCGGACGTGAGCGCGAGCTCGCCGCTCTGGATGCCGTCGAGCGCCTGCTCGATGGTCGCGAGCGGGGTCCGCAGGTCGTGCGACACCGCCTGGATGACCGCGGTCTTGATCGTGTCGCTCCGCCGCAGCGCCTCGGCCTCGAGGGCCTCGCGGGCCATCGTCTCGCGCTCGGCGGCGACGGCGAGCAGCGAGGCGAGCGCGGGCAGCAGCCGCCGCTTGGTCGCGAGCGCAGGCTCCTCGCGCTCCGGGATGAGGAGCACGCCGACGGGTCGCCCGTCGACGGCGAGCTCGTGCGGCGCCTCGTGCGAGGAGGCGCGCGGCACCGTTCCGAGGACGATCTTCACCTCCGAGACTCCGAGCACGGCCGCCGTCCGCTCCTCGATGCGCTCGAGCTCCTGGTCGAGGCGGGTTCCCCGGAGCAGATCGGCCGCGATGTCGGCGAGGAGCGCGGCCTCGCGCTCTCGCTGCTCGGCCTCGGTGCCGCGCGTCCGGTAGCGCGAGGCGAGGCTGCCGACGACCATCGCCGTCACGACGTACACGGCGAGCGCGAACCAGTTCTGCCGATCCGCGAGCGTGAACGTGTACACCGGCGGCAGGAAGAAGAAGTTGAAGGCGAGCATGCTCGCGATCGCGACCGGGACCGCCACGAGCCGGCCCCAGAAGACGGCGATCGGGAGGACCGCGAAGATGTAGAGGACGCCGAGGCTGAGGACGGGGACGTAGTCGTCGAAGAGCTCGATCGCGCCCGTGACGAGCGCGACCGCGAGGATGCCGGCGGCCACCCCGGCCAGCGGGTGGTTCAGCGTGCTCGGCCGCACTTGCACCGGCGTCAGGTGCCGAGGAGCGCTGCCCGCAGGTCCGAGGCCGAGTCGTGCTCGACGATCGCGAGCAGCTGATCGCCGGGACGGATCACCGTCGTCGGCTCGACGAGCTCCGAGCGCCCGTGCCGGAACACCGAGACGAGCCGCGCGCCGGACGGCAGCTTGAGGCCGCCCACGCGCGAGCCCGCGATGCGCGAGTCCTTCTCGATCTGCACCTCGACGATGTCGAGCCCCTCCTGCTGGAGCTCGAGCAGCCGCACGAGGCCGTGCTCGGGGAGCTCGTGCTCGACGAGGCCGAGGATGCTCGTCGTCGCACAGATCGTCTGCTTGATCCCGAGCAGGTTGAAGTGCTCCTGGTTGCGCGGGTCGTTCACGCGGGCGATGGCCTTCGGGACGCCGTAGCCCTCCTTGCCGATCTGCGCGATCACGAGGTTGTCCTCGTCGTCGCCCGTGACCGCGAGCAGGAGCTCCGGCGGGCGGGCGATCCCGGCGCGCTCGAGGACGCTGATCTCCGTCGCGTCCCCGCGCATGACGACCGGGCCGAACTCCTCCTCGAGCCGCGCGAAGCGGTCGGGGCGCTGCTCGATCATCGTCACCTCGTGACCCATCTCGAGCAGCGAGCGCGTGCTGTTCGACCCGACCTTCCCGCCGCCCGCGACGATGACGTACATCAGGAGGCCTCCGTCGGCGTGGGCGCGTGCGCCTGCACGGTCTCGAGCAGCACCGAGATCGCGGTCTGCGTCGGGCAGACCGTGTTCAGCCCCCGGTCCGCGTAGAACTTCGCGCGCGCCGGGTCGAGGACGCGGACGACGACGGTGCCGATCCCGTAGCGCTTCTGGAGCACCTGCCCGATGACGACGTTCGTGTTGTCGCCGTCGGTCGCGACGACCGCGGCGTCGGCCTCCTCCACGCCGGCCTGCTCGAGGACGGACGTGTCCATGCCGTGGCCGAGGACGAAGCCGCCGCGCCAGTTGGGCCCGAGCCGGATGAGCGCGTCCTCGCTCTCGTCGACCACCGTCACGTCCCAGCCTTCCTCATGGAGGCCCTTGCTGACCGCGGAGCCGACGCGCCCGCATCCGATGACGACTGCCTTCACGGCCGGTCAGACTACTCCTCGAACACACCCTGCGGGAACGCGACCACGAGGACCTCGCACGGCGCGTGCCGGAGGACGAAGTCGACGGTCGGCGAGAAGAAGCGCGACTGCCGCCGCCAGCGCGGCGAGGAGCCGAGCACGATGAGGTCGGCCTCGCGCGTCTTCGCCTCCTCGACGATCACGTGGCCGATCGAGCGGGCCCGGACGACGTCCGTCGCCACCTCGACCCCGTGGTCCTCGCCGAGCGCGCGGGCCTCCTCGAGCGAGGCCTCGACCCGGGCGGCGACCTCCGGCGGGAGCTCGCCCTCGAGCGGAAAGCGCCGCGGGACCCGCACGACCGTGATCGCCAGCACCTCCGCCGGATCGTCCTTCGCCAGCGCGACCGCCGTCGCGAGCATCTCCTCGCCGATGTCCCCGAGCTTCATCGGGACGAGGATGCGCTTGTAGTCCGTCCGGCGCGGAAGGGGACGCGGCGGGACTCGCGGGCTCGCGCGTCGGCCGAGGAGTCGCATCAGCGGCCCCTCCGGGCGAGCGTCAGGCGCCCGGCGCCGAGCGCGACGAAGAGGCCGCCGACGAGATAGCCGACCGCGCCTCCCCCCTCCGCCGCCGTTCGCGCGAGCAACGCCACGCCGAGTAGGACGAACACGACCGAGAAAGCGACGACCGCGATCCGGTACGCCCTCATTGCGTGGCGACCGTGAGCACGCGGCAGGGCGCGTGCTTGAGGATGTAGTCGACGGTCGTCCCGAACACCGCGGCCTGGTGCGCGGTGAGCCGCGTCCGCGGGGAGCCGAGCACGATGATCTCCGACTGGCGCGCCTCCGCCTCGGCGACGATCGCCGGCCCGGCGGAGCGGGCGCGCTCGAAGCGGCCCCTCACCTGCGACGCCGTACGAGTCGCCGATCCTGACCGCCTCGTCCAGCTCCCGGTTCGCCTCGTCCTCGAGCTCCGGGTACTCGGCCCCGAGCGGCCGGTCGAGCGGCACCTCGAGCACGCTGAGCGCGACGATCCGCGACCGCTTGGCGGCGAGCCGGCACGCGACGTCGAGCGCCTCGTCCGACGGCGCACCGCCGACGACCGGCACGAGGATCCGCCGGTACTCGAGCGCGAGCGCGGGGCCGAACGCGGGCGGCGCCTTCACGACCTCCGTCAGCGGCGCGCGCACCCAGCGCCTCCGGTAGACGACGTAGCCCACGAGCCCGAACGCCATCCACCCGAGCCCCGCCCAGCGCGTGGTCGGGTTCTGGACGACGAGCACGAGGAACGAGATCCCGGTCGCGATCCCGCCCAGGAGCGCGAAGAGCGGCAACACCATCCGGCCGACGCTGAGGTTCGGGCGGGCGCGGTACACGATCTCTCCCTCCTCGGCGTCCCGGTCGTCCATCCGCAGGCGGACGATCGAGGCGTGCGCGATCGTGAACGAGAGCGTCGCGCCGAGCGAGTAGAGCGTCCCGACGAAGTTCACGTCTCCCGGCAGGAGCACGAGGCACGGAGCGACGCCCGCGAAGAGCACGAGCGACAGCCACGGCGTCTTGAAGCGCGGATGCAGGCGGCGGAGCGCCTCCGGCAGCTGCCGGTAGCTCGCCATCGAGTACGTGATCCGCGACGCGCCGATGACGCCCGCGTTCGTCGCGATGAAGAGGATCGTGGCGGCGAGGACGCCGACGTAGATCTCCGCGAGGTCGAGCACACGCCCCTCGAGCCCGAGGTTCGCGACGACGCCGAGGATCGGGTCGTTCGCGTACCCGCCCTCCTCCGGCGGCAGCGCGAGCCGCGTCGTCTGCTCGCCGTCGATCTCGGTCACGGGCAGGGCGGAGAGCGCGACGAGCGGGAGCGTGAAGTAGATCGCGAAGACGGCTCCCGCGACGAGCTTGTACGCGTTCGGGACCGTGCGGACCGGGTCGCGGGCCTCCTCGGCGAGGTTGGAGACCGTCTCGACCCCCGTGTACGCGAGCATCGCGACCGGGATCGAGATCGCGAGGTTCGACCACGTGGGCGCGACTCCCCACTCGACGTTCTCGACGAGGATCTCGGGGTTGAAGACGAGCGCGAAGCCGACGACGACGAGCAGCAGCTGCGTCGCGAAGTCGACGACGGCGAGCGTGATCGAGAGCTTCGCCGCCTCCTGCACGCCGACGACGTTCAGCGCGACGAGGAACGCGATGATGACGATGCCCGCGACGATGTCCCACGGGTTCGTGCGCAGCGGCTCCCAGAAGATCGACAGGTAGTGCGGCACGAAGAACGCCGAGACCGCGACCGTGACGACGTACACGAGCATCTGCGCCCAGCCCGCGACGAAGCTCGTGAGCTCGTCGAACGCGTGGCGCGAGAAGCTCGCCGAGCCGCCCGCCTCGGGGAAGCGCGCGGTGCCCTCCGCGTAGGTCGCGGCGGTGGCGGCGAAGACGATCCCGGCGATGACGAAGACGAGCGGTGTGAGCCCGAGCGCGTAGAACGCCGTCAGGCCGAGCGCGTAGTAGATCGAGGAGCCGACGTTTCCGTAGGCAGTGGCGAAGAGCGCGGGCGCGCCGAGGACGCGCTCGAGCTCGATCTCGCGCCTGCGGTAGCGGCGCCCGGGCACGCGCGGGAATCTACAACGACGAGGGGCCGGTTTTCACCGGCCCCTCGCTCGTTCTCACGTACTCGTTCTCAGTCGTCGTCGTTGTTGTTCTGCCTAGCCCTGAGCGGTCGAGCCGCTGCCGGACAGCTTGATCGTCGACGCGACGATGCTGCCGAGCGTCAGGTTGGCGCCCGAGAGCTCCGTCCTGCCGTTCGGTGCGTAGACGATTCCGCCGAGCGAGGCCCTGCTGCCGCTCACCTTGACGGCGTCGCCGGAGCCGGTCGCCCAGGCGACGACGCCGAGGCGGTTCGGCGTCAGGTTCACGTTGCTGCCGGAGATCTCGATCCGGTTTGCGACGAGGGTGACGTCACCGCTCACCCCCGAGCCGCTCACCGTGATCGTCCCGGTGGCGCAGTACACGCCCGGGGCGAGGTTGCCGCTGAGCGTCCACGAGCCCGACCGGGTGAACGTGCAGGGGAAGTGCGCCGGCGTGAGGTGCGCCAGCGGGTCCGCCTGCAGCCCGGTCGCGGTGGCCGTGAGGCCCTTCACCGACGCGTTGCAGCCCGTGCGGTAGGTGAGGGTGCCGGAGACCGTGTTCCTCGAACCGCTGATCTTGAGACCGCCGTTCGAGTGCACGTTCCCGGTGACCGCGTTCCCGCTCCCGCTCAGGTCGATTGCGCTGTTGTCGCACGAACCGCCCTTGAGCGCGAGGAGCCCGTGGGTCTTGTCCACGACCGGCAGGACCTCGGTCCGCTGCGCGCCCTGGCCGAAGTGGTGCAGGAGCAGCACGCCCTGCGACCCGTTCGCGGCGAAGTTGGCAGCGTTGTAGGTGACGCCCATCGACGTCCCCTGGAGATCCGGGAACATCGTGGTCGGGGCCGCCGCGGGCACGATGGGGGTAGACGGCGTGGACAGCCCGTCGGCGAACGCGATCCCCTGGTTCGCGATGTCGTATCTCGCCAACGGGGTCGCGTCGATCGTGCCGAAGAACCGGCTCGCTCCGAGGACCCGGTAGCCGAAGTTGGTGTCCCCGGCCGCAAGGCCGAGCGACGCCACGGGCACCGGCACGACGAGCACGCTGTTGTTGTACGGCGCCGTCGTCCTCGTCGGTCGAACACGTTCGTGAACGAGACGATCGCGTTACCGACCGTGACGACGAAGACGTCGATTGGGTCGGCGTTCGGCCCGAACACGAGACGGTTGTTCGCAACCACCGGGTTTTCGGCGGTGCCGTCGCCGTTGCGATCGAGCTGGATGTTGAAGTGACGTCCGTCGCCGGCGTCGACCAGTCGCCGTGCGTCGCGATGCCGAAGTACACCCAGTTGCCCTTGCGGACGGCGCCCACGTACTTGATGTCACCGTTCCGCACGTGCTCGGGCACGCCCGTGCCGAGCGTCGCGAGCCCGCTCGTGATGCCGAGCTCGAAGGCGCTCACCTTCGACTGGTAGCCGGCCGGCTCCGCGCCGGTGTTGACTCCGGCACCCTTGATGCCGATCGCGCCGTCGCCTCCGGTCGCGTCCACGAACGGCAGCGTCGCCGCCGTGTCCGACGCCGGCCTCGCAGCCGCGTACACCGGCACGCGGAGCGCCGGACCGCTCGCCGGCGTGACCATGACCAGACCCGAAGCCTCGCTCAGCCATTGCCGAGGCAGGTTGAGCAGAGGCGCCGCGACGGCCGTCTGCGTCTCGGTGACCGTCAGGTCGTGCGTGTTCGGCATCGCCGCTGCGTTGGCGTCCAGCTGGACGCGGAACGTCCGGCTGCTGCCCGCCGGCACCGACAGCGAGGTGCCGTCGGGGAACGAGTACGAGACGCCCGGGATCGCCGTCCGATTGTCGAACGAGAGCGTGTACGTCTGGGTCGACGAGCCGCGGTTGTGCACGCGGATCGTCTTCGTCCGCGTCAGCGCGCCCGCGACCTCGATGGCGCCGAACGAGACGCTGACCGCGCCCGCGCCGTCGTCGCTGAGCGCGATCGAGTTGCTCGCCAGCGCCGCGGGAATGTCCACGCGGCCCGAGCCGACTCTGCCGACGCCGAACTTGTCCCGTCTGGCCGAACTGGCTGAAGATGTCGTGCGCCCGCGGTGTTCATGGCCAGCGCCTTCAGCTCCTCGACCGTCCACGTCGGGATGCGCCGGCCTCAGGAGCGCCATGACGCCGGCGATGTGCGGCGAGGCCATGGACGTGCCGTTCAGGTTGCCGGCCGCCGTTCCGGCTCCTCGAGTTGGACCGACCAGATCGTCTGACCGGGGGCCGCGATGTCCGGCTTGAGGCCGTCCTCGCGGGTCCGCGGGCCGCGCGACGAGAAGCCGGACAGCATATCGATGCGCGCGTTGTCGAGGGACTCGTCGATGACCAGCGTCGAGAGCTCAGCGTTGACGTTGTCCGTGACGACGCCCGGCGTCAGCTCGCACTTCAGCGTGTTGCCGACGTTGACGTTCGTGTACATGCCGAGCGGACGGTCGCGTTGCCGGCGATGGCCGTGTCGAGGTACGGGTCGCTGTCGGCCATGATGATGCCGTTCGCCCCTGCCAGAGCAGCGTTGTTGGCACGTTCCGTGGATCCGCAGGGGAACGGATCGTTCCGACCTTCCAGTCGACGAGCACGATCCGGCCTGGATGTTCGCCGCTTCGGCACCCGGTCCAAGCGCCAGGCGTGCCGGGTACGGCGTTGCAGCCGAACCGGTTCGACGGCTGGGTAGTAGACGTTGCCCGTCCGCGTCGGCGTGGCGGTGCCAGTTGAAGTTCACCGACCGCGAGCCGATGTAGTTGCCGTCGATCGTGGCCGGCGAGTTCACGAGGATCGCGTCCGTCCGCTCGACCGGGTCGAGCGACGAGGCCGTCGCGATGGCACGAACAGCGCTACCGGGGCTACCGCTGATGTAGTAGAGTCCCCGTCGTTCCCGGCCGACGTCACGACGCTGGACGCCGTTAGCGGCGTTGTGGCTCGCAGCAGCCGAGGGTCGTCGGCGTGCCGTACGCGGCGCCGAGCGACATGTTGATCACGTCGAGGTGGTCCGCCGGGTTGCCGTCGCCGGTTCGGGTCGGTCGCCCAGTCGATCGCCGCGCGGTCACCGCGGTGCTGCCGGCGCAGCCGAACACGCGGTAGGCGTAGATCTCGCCTCGGGAGCGACGCCGGGGCCGATCGCGCATGCGGACGTGTCCGTCAGCGTGGCGTACGGGCCGGTGAAGGCAGTGCCGTCGGCGTTGACGCCGTTGCCCGCGGCAGTGCCGGAGACGTGGCTCCCGTGCCCGTTGCAGTCCATCGGGTTCGGGTCCGGCTGCGGCGTGTTGCCCGCCGTTGTAGGCGTCGCCGACGAAGTCGAGGCCACCGACGACCTTCGCGTTCGGATAGATCTGGGTCGCGCCGTCCATCACCGTGAAGCCGGCCGGGTCGAGGTCCGGATCCGCCGGGTTCGCCGCCGAACTGTCGCAAGGTCGCGATCGGCCGCGGTCCCCCGGCCGCCGAACCCCGTGTGCAGTAGTCGATGCCGGTGTCGATGACGGCGATCGCATTCCGTCGCCGGTCTCGCCGAACGACTCCACGCCTGGTCCGCCGATGAGCCGACGCTCGAGTGGTTCTCGAGCTCGACCAGCGGAATCGCGTGCACGGCCTTCACGCCCGGCAGCTCGGCCAGCTCGTCTGCCGCGCCCTCCTCGGCCTGACGGCGATACCGTTGTACGCGGTCTGGACGGCGTAGAGGAGCGTGGCGGCGATGCCCTGCGCGTCGATCGCCTCCAGCACCCGGTCCTGCGCTGCCTCGTTGCTTCGGCGCCGGCCTCGGCCGCGTTTCCGGCCTCGGCGGCCGAAGCGCCCTGCTGTCGCTCCGCGTAGACGATGGCCGCCGGTGGGCCCGCGAGCTCGAGCATGACGGCGCCTACTAGCTCACTCGACGACTCAGTCTCGAGCAAGTCGACCACGGACGGATCCGCGCCGAGGCAGCGCCGCCGACACTCACGACGAGCGCGAGGACTCCTACGAGCACGCCCACGCGCAATCGCATGCTTGGCATCGTTCCCCTCTTATTCTCGGGTGGGCACGGCGGACCCGCGTTCGGGGCCCGGCGCCTCACGAACTCTCCCCCTCCAAACCAACGGAGGCGATTCTTCCCCGCCACGTACGACGTGTCAAGCGGCAAGTGAACTCGGCTTGGCCCCTGCTCAGCGACCCCACCAGACTGACGCTCGCAAGCCTCAACCGATGGATGCCGGGGCCGTAACTGAGCCGCCACTGGGTCCGCGCGTGCGTCCCTCGGACAAGTAGATGTGCCTGAATGCAGGGGCTTCTGGAGACGGGAGCGACAGGACTCGAACCCGCGACCTCCGGCGTCCCTGCCCCCGAATACGGCGCGATCGTAGATCAGGTTCGAGTGGCTGCGCAGAGTGAACAGCGCATGCTCATAAACCGTGCGGCGAGCGACGAGGGGCCGGCTCTCGCCGGCCCCTCGTAGGTCGAGCTGGATCGATCGCTACGGCGTCTTCAGCAGCAGAGCCTCGGTGGCCTTGGTCGCGCCACCGCGGTTTCCGCCCCCCCGATCGCCGTTCGTGATGAGCATGAGCCCGAGCTCGGGCGAGTTGCCCGGGAACGGCCCGAAGTCGAGCACGCTCAGAGCGTCCGGGTCGTTCGTGTTGCCCGGCACGTCGTGCGGCGAGGCCGAGGAACTGCTCGCCGAGCGGCGTCACGGTCAGGTCCTCGACGAGGTCACCCGGGCCTCCGTGGAAGAAGTCCTGCGCGACGACCGTCAGGTCGACGTTCGTCGCGAGGACATCGTCCGATCGGTCATGCCGATCTGCTCGGCGCAGATCAACAGCACCGTGTTGCCCGTGTTCATCGAGTGCTCGGCGAAGAAGAACGCCTCGGCGGCGCCCGTCTCGAGATTCAGAGCCCAGGCGAGCTGGCGGCCGTCGCCGACACCGCTGAACGTGACGTCCCGGTTGAGGACCGCCCAGTCGTCGGTGCCGTCCTGGTCCGTGTCCAGGAAGAACTGGTGGCTGACCGGCAGGAGGTGCTCCTGCCGCTCCCACGAGTTGACGGTGAACGCCCACACGAACGAGAGCTCGTCGGAGCAGAAGCCCGGCCGGAACCGGTGAACGTGTTGACGCCCACACCCCGGATGTCGGGCCTCGGCGACTGCCCGCCGAGCGGCCCTTCCGGCTGGTTCGGGCTCTCGGCGATCAGCGCGTAGGCGTCGTTCTGCGCCCGCCCCACACCGGTGTTGTCGAGGCCGATCGTCTGATCGCCCCCAGTGAGCGTGGTCGTGCTCGGGACGACGTTCGCCGCCTTGCGCGGAAGCACGTGCCACGCGAGCCGGAACGTGTGCGACCCGTCGTCGAGCACGAGGTAGCCGTCGTACTCGTTGGTCGTGAGCACGTCCGGGTTCGCCCCGTTGCTCCCCGAGTTCATGAAGTTCCCGCGCAGCTTGGCGCCGTCGATGGTCATCGTCACCTCGAACAGCGTGTCCTTGCCACGTCCGGGCTTCACCTCGACGCTCGACGGTGCGCTCACGGAGACCGCGCCGTTCGTGACGTCGTTCCCGAAGCGGAACTCCGGCGTGATGGAGTACGTACGCCGGCCGTTGTCGTAGTTACGGATCCGAACCGTCTTCTTCAGCGTGACGGTGTCGTCCGCGACGTCGACGAAGCCGAAGCCGAGAGCGCCGGTCGGCACGTCGTTGTCCCACGCGGCCGCCGGGGCATCGAGGGCCCGGTTGACGCGTACCTCGCCGCCGCCGATGCGCGTGATCGGCGCCAGCCCGGTGAATGGATCCGTGTCGATGTCGGTCTCGGCGTTGTTCATGAGCAGGGCCTTGACCTCGGTCGGCGACAGGCCGTGGCCGATCGCGTTCCCGCCGGGCGTGCCCTGCCCGGTCGTCTTCGTGCCGCCGAAGCCGTCGAGCAGCAGCGCGGCGGAGCCCGCCACCATCGGCGAGGCGCCGGACGTCCCGCCGAACGGCCCCGTGCCGGTGCCGGTTCCCGCGATCGCGGAGACCGATGCGCCGGGGGCGCCGATCTCGGGCTTGATCGTCTGCTCGCTCTCGTGCCGAGGCCCGCGAGCCGATGAGCCGACCATCTGCCCGACGAGCGGGAGCTGGTTGTCGGGATTGAGCACGCCCGTGGCCCCTGGGCCTGCGATGGCCGCCTTGATGGCGTTCGACGACGCCTGGCTGATCATGTAGCCGGGGATGTTGATCGGCCGATCGCCACCGTCGCCACCGGAGAACGGTGCTCCCGGTGCGATGAGGCCGATGATGCCGGCCTCGCCGCCCGCGTCGCCGATGGTCTTGATCTTCAGCGTGAAGTTGCAGGCTCCCCGGTCGACGAGGACGATCTTTCCGGCCAGCGAGCCCGCCGGGAAGGGCGCGCAGCCGTCGAGGTTCCCGCCCGCACCGTTGCCGTACTGGACGGGAGCGGTGATCGTGCCGGTCAGCGGCGTCGACCACGGCTGGAAGACCGCCGCGTGGTTCACGCCGTTGACGGTGAAGAGCTGCAGCGCAGCCGACGGCACCTGGGTCTGGGCGACCGAGAGCGCCGTCTCCGCGGCAGCCGGCGTGCCCTGCACGTACGGCTTGTCCGAGCCGTTTCCGGCTGCGGCGACGGTGAGGATTCCGAAGCCCGTCGCGTTGTCGACGGCGGTCGACAGGTCGTCGTCGAAGGGCTGCCCGTAGTCCGAGCCCAGCGACATGTTGATGACGTGCACGCGGTCCTTGATCTTGCCGTCGCCGTTCGGGTCGGCGGCGAACTCCATGCCCTGGATCAGCGCGACCCCGGAGCAGGAGGTCGAGACGGATGAGCAGACCTTGACCGCGTACAGGTCGACCGCCGGGGCGACACCGCCGGCGCCGCCGATGATGTGGGAGACGTGCGTGCCGTGGCCGGCCTCCGGACCGTCGTCGAGCGGGTCGGGGTCGGGCAGTAAGCCCAGTGTTGGGCCACGTGGGGCCGACGAAGTCGAACCCGCCGACGACCTTCGCCGTCGGGAACGTGCCCGGCTCGACGATGTTCGGGTTGTTGGACGCGTACGCCGTCCGGCGTGCCGGGCCCTCCGAACGCCCGATGCGTGTAGTCGAGGCCGCTGTCCAGGACGGCGACCTTGACCCCGTCGCCGTCGAGCCCTGCGTCCTGCACGGCCTCGGCGCCGATGTACGGCACGGTCTCGGACAGGTCGAGCTCGTAGCTGCCGACACGCGCGACGCGGACGACCGCCGGATCGCGTGCGACCTCGGCGAGCTTCGAGCCGTCGACGTCGACGAAGACCGCGTTCAGGACGAGCTGCACCCGCGCGAGCACACGGGCATTCGGGTCGATCGCCCGCAGGCGTGTCAGGAACCCGTCCTGCTGGGCCCTGGCGGCCTGCTTGGCCTTGGCCTCGTCCTTGCCCTTCTTGAAGGCCGCGGCGCCGGACTCGGCCGAGAGCCTGATGACGACCCTGCTGGCCGGGCCGGCGAGCCCTGCCTGGAGGTCGCCTGCGACGCCGTCTACCTGTACGGCGTCGTCGAGCTTGAGATCAGCCGCGGTCGCGGGTAGATCTCGCCCTGCGTACCGGTCTTGTGCAGGCCCCGTCTGAGCAGATACGGCGGAGCTTGCACCGAGGACCACGAGCAGGGACGCGATACCGAGGAAGAGCGTGCGCCCACCGCGCATCACCCGTCCTCTCGGAAGGTGGAATGACATCTGAGTGTCTCCCCTCTCATGGATTTCGGACGCTGACGGCCAGCGCCCTTAGCCCATGAAGTCGGCCCGATGCTAGCGCGATGGTCGAGGCTCATGCGCCGATAGGCGGCGCGGAAAGCCCCTGCTTATCCGCTTATCCGTGAATCGAGGCGATGATGGGGATGAGCAGGATGGCGACGATGTTCGCGATCTTGATCATCGGGTTGATCGCCGGCCCCGCGGTGTCCTTGTACGGGTCGCCGACCGTGTCCCCGGTGATCCCGGCCGCGTGGGCCTCGGAGCCCTTGCCGCCGTAGAGGCCGTCCTCGATCGTCTTCTTCGCGTTGTCCCAGGCGCCGCCGCCCGAGGTCATCGCGATCGCGAGGAAGATCCCGGTCACGATCGTCCCGATCAGGAGCCCGCCGAGCATCTCCGGGCTGATGATCCCGACGGCGATCGGGATCGCGATCGGGATGGCGGCCGGAAGCATCATCTCCCGGATCGCCGAGCCGGTGACGATCGTGATCGCGCGCGAGTAGTCGGGCCGCGAGGTGCGCTCCATGATCCCCGGGTCCTCCCGGAACTGGCGGCGCACCTCCTCCACGACCTGGCCGCCGACGCGGCCGACCGCCTGCATCGCGAGCGACGCGAAGAGGAACGGCATGAGCCCGCCGATGAAGAGCCCGGCGATCACCCACGGGTCCTCGAGCGCGAAGGAGATCTCGAGCCCCTCCTCCGCGAGCCCGCGGCCGAACTCGTCGAAGAGGATGAGCGCGGCCAGGCCGGCGGAGCCGATCGCGTAGCCCTTCGTCACCGCCTTCGTCGTGTTGCCGACGGCGTCGAGCGGGTCGGTGATCCCGCGCACGCCCTCCGGGAGGTCCGCCATCTCGGCGATGCCGCCCGCGTTGTCGGTCACCGGGCCGTACGCGTCGAGCGCGACGATGAGGCCGGTCAGCGAGAGCTGCGCCATGACCGCGACGCCGATCCCGTACAGCGCCTCGCCGGCCGCGTAGTAGGAGCCGACGACGCCGGTCGCGATCACGACCACGGGCAGCGCGGTCGCCTGCATGCCGACGGCGAGCCCGGCGATGATGTTCGTCGCGTGGCCGGTCTGTGACGCCTTCGCGATGTCCTTCACCGGCTTCCAGCGCGTGCCCGTGTAGTACTCGGTGATCGCGACGAGCAGGAACGTCACCGCGAGCCCGATGAGCGCCGCGCCGTACAGGTTCCAGAACGAGAACTCGTCGCCGTCGTAGGCCAGCGTCACCGGGATGAACCCGGCCGCGGACAGGATCGTCGCGACGAGCACGCTGCGGTAGAGCGCGTTGATGATCGCGTTCGGCCCGGTGCCGACCCGCGTGAAGAAGGTGCCGACGATCGACGCGAGGATCGAGATGCCGCCGAGCGCGAACGGATAGAGCCAGAGGCTCTCCGTCTCGAAGCCGATCCCGAGCAGCATGACCGCGACCGCCGTGACCGCGTACGTCTCGAAGAGGTCGGCGGCCATGCCCGCGCAGTCGCCGACGTTGTCGCCGACGTTGTCCGCGATCACCGCGGGGTTGCGCGGGTCGTCCTCGGGGATGCCGGCTTCGATTTTCCCGACGAGATCCGCGCCGACGTCCGCGGCCTTCGTGTAGATGCCGCCGCCGAGACGGGCGAAGACGGAGATGAGCGAGCCGCCGAACGCGAGCCCGATGAGGTCGTCGACCGCGGACTCGGGGCTGTTCCCGATCCAGTCGGTGAGCACCCAGTAGTAGCCGGCGACGCCGAGGAGGCCGAGCCCGACGACGAGGAGCCCCGTGACCGAGCCGGCGCGGAACGCGACCGTGAACGCGGGCTGGAGCCCTTCGCGCGCAGCTTCGGCGGTGCGCACGTTCGAGCGCACGGCGACGTTCATGCCGATGAAGCCGGCGGCGCCGGAGAGGATCGCGCCGATGAGGAAGCCGATCGCGGTCCCCCAGCCGAGCTCCGAGTAGAAGCCGAGCAGGAAGAAGGGGACGATCGCGACGACCGCGATGGTCGTGTACTGCTTGCGCAGGTACGCGGCGGCGCCCTCCTGGATCGCCGCTGCGATCTCCTGCATGCGCTCGTTCCCCGCGGGCCGCCTCAGCAGCCACCACGTCAGGTAGATCCCGTACAGCACCGCCACCGCCGCACAGATGAGAGCGAACGCGACGGCGTGGTCAACGAAGAAGTCCATCGATCCTCCGGTCTTGGCCCATCACAAAGTGAGCGCCGAGTCGCCCCGGCGCGGCCGATTATCTATCACAAGCTCCGGCGGCGCGGCAGCGCCGTTGCGAACTGCCTTCACTCCGACCGGCATGTCCTCCGCCGCGCGGAGCGCGTCCTCGGCCGCCGTGACGAAGCGCTCGCGGAGGCCTTCCGCGCGTGTGATCTCGAGCGCCTGCCGGCTGTGGTCGATCGCGTCGTCGCGGCGGCCCGCGAGGCGGCAGCCGAGAGCGAGCGCGACGTGCGCGGAGGCGCGCCAGCCGCGCTCGTCGAGCGTCTCCCTGAGCGCGAGGGATGCTCGGAGGTGCACGAGCGCCTCCTCCGGCCGCTCCTCCCGCACGAGGAGGTCGAACCCCACGTGCCGGTGGATCTCCGAGCGCAGCAGCGGGTCCGCGTCGGGGACGGTCTCGACGACCGCGAGTGCCTCCCGGAAGTACGGTGCGCCCGCATCCAGGTCGCGCCTGAGTACCTGGTGCACGAGCCCGAGCTGGAAGAGCGACTCGGCGGTTCCCTCGACGTCGTCGAGCTCTCGGCGCAGGTCGAGCGCGCGTTCGAAGAGCTCCTGCTCGGGCTGCGGATCGATCGCCGCCCGCTCCTCGGGCGGGAGGTCGATCGCGCGGAAGTGGAGCGTCATTCCTCGCACCGAGACGGCGTCCGCCTCGGCCTTCGCGTCGCCCGACTTGCGGGCCGCGTCGAGTGCGTCGACGAGGATCGCGTCGACGGCGTCGTAGTCGCCCGTGCGCAGGTACGCCTCCCCGAGCGCCGCACTGGCGTCCGCGACCAGCGAACCGGCGTCAGCCTTCGTCGGCGGCCCCCTCGGCGATGGCTTTCGCGTAGGCGAGCTGGAGGTTCGCGCGCGCCTGCTCGAGGTCGCGGACGAGCGCCTCCTCGACGCCGTTCTCGCGCAGCACCGGCTCGAGCGCGCGGAGCGACTCGATCGCGAGCCGCGCCTGCGGAAGGTCGCGGGCGTCCTCGGACACGCGGTGGAACCCGATCGAGACGGAGGTCGCGAGCGCCTGCACGAGGACGTCCCCGACGCCGATCTTGTCGAGCGCCGCGCGCAGCTCCTCTTCGCTGGGAAGCTCCTCAGCCACCGATCCGCTCCGTCGCCGTCGCCTTCACCTGCTCGGCGTAGATCTCCTCGAGCGACGCCCCTTCCTCGTGGCGCTCGATCTGGCGCTCGGCGGCGTTTCGGTCCGGGATCGCGAGGTACGGCGCGGCGCCGATCTCCTCGGCGACCGGGAGCACCCACTCGATCAGCTCCTCGAGCCGCTGCCGCGCCGGGATCGGCTGTCCGCGTTCGAAGTCGAGGAGCTTGCCCGGGAGCCCCCAGCGGATCGCGCGCCAGAAGTTCTCCTCGATCAGCCGGCCCGGAAGGGGCTCGACCGGCGCGCCCTCGTCGTGAGCGCGCGCGACACGGGCGACGAGCGACGTGGCGAAGGCGGCGAGCGCCTGCGCCTCGGCGAGCTCCGGCTGCCCGTCGCAGACCCGGATCTCGACCGTGGGGAAGGACATGTGCGGGCGGACGCTCCACCACAGCTGCGTGTTCTCGGTGATCGACTCCGTGTCCCAGAGGAACTGCACGAACGCCGCGTACTCGTCCCACGACGCGAACGTGTCGGGCACGCCGCAGCGCGGGAAGAAGCGCGTGAAGATCTGCGTGCGCGCCGTGTGCAGCCCCGTGTTCACGCCCTCGACGAAGGGCGAGCTGGCCGAGAGCGCGAGCAGCTCGGGAAGGAAGTTCCGCATGGCGTTGACCACCGCGATCGCGCGGTCGGCGCCGCGGATCGCCACGTGGACGTGGAGCCCGAAGGTGTTGTTCCGCCACACGACGTAGCGGAGCAGGTCGTCGTTCACCCGGTAGTGCGGCGTGTCGATGATCCGCTGCTTCTTCCAGTCGGCCCACGGGTGCGTGCCCGTCGCGCCGAGCAGCAGGCCCATCGGCTCGACGAGCTCCCGGAGCTGGGCGCGGCGCTCGGCGAGCGCCCCCGGGATGTCCGCGAACGACTCCTGCCGGCCGGTGCGGATCTCGACCTCGGACGCGATCAGCTCGCCGACGAGGTGCTCCTGGAGCGGCGTCCCCTGCGCCGCCGCCTGCACGTCCTCGAAGCGGTTCGTGAGATCGAGCGTCTCGGGGTCGAGGAGCGCGAGCTCCTCCTCGACGGCCACGGTGAAGTCGGTCGCGGTCTCGAAGCGCTCGCGCGCGCGGGAGAGCAGCTCCTCGGGAGTCAGACGGCGGTCGTCGGACATCGGCGCGTCATTGTAGGGGCGGCATGTACGCCGCCCTACGCGAGCAGGCGCTCGGCGACGCCTGCCCAGCTCCAGCGCTGCACCGCCGCGCGCCTGGCGGCCGCCGAGATCTCGGCGCGCTCCGCGGGGTCGAGGGCGAGCAGCGTGCGGAGCTTCTCGCGCAGGTCGTCTGCGTCCCCGGTGGCGAAGGCGGCGAGGTGGCGAAGCTCGGGCGGGTACTCGGCCTCGAGGCCGTCCGCGATCTCCGCGAGGCCCGAGTGGCGGGCGACGAGCGGAGGGCAGCCAGCCGCGGCGGCCTCGGCGGCGACCATTCCGAACGCCTCGGGGAAGATCGACGGGACGACGCAGGCGTCCGCGAGCGCGAGCAGGTGGACGAGGTGGCGGTGCTCGAGCGGGCCGGTGAAGAGCGTGCGGGTCGAGTCGGCGATCCGCTCGAGCTCCTCGCGGTAGTCGCCGAAGCCGACGATGACGGCGCGCGCGTCCACTCCTGTCGAGCGCCTCGAGCAGGACGTGGACGCCCTTGTTGTAGAGGAGCTTTCCGAAGTAGACGACGGTCGGCGTGTCGTCGGCGAGGAAGGCTGCGAGCCGCTCGGCGTTCCCTTCGTCCGGGAGCCGCTCGTTGGCGTTCGCCGGGTTCGGCGGGTCTCTGCGGCTCTCCGCGACGAGAGCGGCGAGCGCCTCGTCGCGTGGCTGCGGCCGCCACGCTTCGACGTCCACGCCCGGCGGCACCTCGTGCACGCGGTCGACGTGGCCGCACACCTCCTCGAGCACCTCCCGTATGTGCGCGGAGCCGACGAACACGGCGTTCGCTCCCGCGAGCACCTCCCTCCCCCACGCTTCGAGCTGCGGCCGGCCGCGCATCGAGTACTCGAGCTCGGAGCCGTGCGCCTTCACCGAGTAGCGCGCGCTCGTGGCCTGGCCGACCGCGCCGCCGAGGAGCACGTGGTTGCAGAAGACGAGGTCGGCCGGGAGGCGCTCGCGAAGGGCGCGCGCGTTCGCCTCGACCCAGCGGTCGAGCTCCTCGCGCGAGCAGTCCTGGAGAAGCTTGACCTCGTAGCCCTCGTAGTGGTCGAGGACGAAGGTCGGGAGCAGCCCGCCCACGTCCGGCTTCACGACCTCGGCCGTTCCCAGGTCGTACAGCTCCGGATGCGACTCCTGACTGAGCACGGTCACGTCGTGCCCCGCCCGCGACCACTCGCGCGCGAGCTGCCGCGTGTACACGTTCGACCCCGTCCCGCCGAGCAGGTACCCGTGCCAGAGGAGGATGCGCATGCCTGCATCCTGCTCGTCCGCAGCGACGTCTGAGTCAGCTGTCTGCCGACGCGCCCAGTTCCAGCTCCCAGCTCCCCACCCTGGGTGGGGTGTTCGGCCACCCTCCACCCGCCTCCGAGCGTAACGCCGAGGTGCGAACGCGTGGTGCGCGGATGTGTGCCGAGTTCGCGCCGATCGCTCCACAGCCGACCGCCCGCCCTGAAGCGACTTCCCGCATCCCCGACGCCCACAGGGCCGGGCACGCACCCGCCGCACGGCGGGCGCCTCAGGTCAGGTGGAAGTAGAGCGCGTACAGGACGTCGACCGCGGGGTTCGACGTGTGCACGTTGACGTCCGCCGGGACGTCGAGCAGCGCCTCGGAGTAGTTGAAGATGATCTTCAGACCCGCGCCGACCAGCGCGTCGGCGGCGTCCTGCGCCGTCTCCGCGGGCACGGCGATGACGCCGACGATGATGTTGCGGTCGCGGCAGATCTCACGCGCGTCCGCGATCGAGTCGACGATGAGATCGCCGACGCGCTCCCCCACCTTCCCGGGGTCGTTGTCGAAGATCGCCGCGATCGTGATGCCGTGCTCGGCGAAGATCGGGGAGCTCGCGATCGCGCCCCCGAGCCGCCCGGCTCCGGCGAGCGCGACGTTGTGCTGGCCCTGCGTCCGGAGAATCTGGCGGATCTCGTCGAGCAGCGCATCGGTGCGGTAGCCGACGCCGCGCTTCCCGAACCTGCCGAACGCCGAGAGATCGCGCCGGATCTGGGTCGCGTTGATGTTCGTGTACTCGGCGATCTCCTGCGAGGAGATGCGCTCCTTCCCCATCTTCCGCGCCTGGGTCAGCACCTGCAGGTACCGGCTCAGGCGGGCGGCGACTCCCACGGTCAGACGCTCGGCCACACGCTCCCTTTCCCCCGACTTTGTGACGAACGGTCACATTCTTATCAGCGTTCCCGCGCGGCTCGCGGAGGGAACCGTCAGGGCGAGAGACGCGCGCGCAGAGCGTCCGGATCGACGAAGTACGTGAACGCCCGCTCCCCGTCGATCTCGATCACAGGCAGGTGCTCCCGGTAGCGAGCCTCGAGCTCCGGATCGCCGCCGATGTCGACGAGCTCGACCTCGAAGTCGATGTCGCGCCGCACCTCCTCGATCACCTCGAGCGCCCGCTCGCACAGGCGGCACTCGAGCGCGTGATAAACGGTGACGCGCGTCGCTACGGGTAGAGACCCCGCGTCGTCGTCGCCTCGGCCACGCGCTGCACTGCGAGCCCGTACGACGCCATGCGCAGGCTCGTGTCGTAGCGGTCGCGCGTCTGCCAGGCCTCCTCGAACGCCCGCGCGACGATGTCGTGCAGCTTCGCATTGACCTCGTCCTCGCGCCAGAAGTACTCCTGGAGCCCCTGCACCCACTCGAAGTAGGAGACGATGACGCCGCCCGCGTTCGCGAGCACGTCCGGCAGGATGAGCACGCCGCGGTCCTCGAGGATCGCGTCCGCCGTCGGCGTGACCGGGCCGTTCGCCCCCTCGCAGATCACGCGCGCCTTGACCCGGTCCGCGTTCTCCTCGGTGACCACCTGCTCGAGCGCGCAGGGAGCGAGGATGTCGCAGTCGAGCTCGAGCAGCTCCTCGTTGGTGACCGCCTCGGCGTTCGCGAGCCCGGCGAGCGTCCCGCGCTCCTGCTTGTGCGCGAGCGCGGACGGCACGTCGATGCCGTCGGGGTTGTGGACGCCGCCCTGCGAGTCGGAGACGGCGACGACCTTCGCGCCCGCGGCGTGCAGGAGCCGCGCAAGGTGCGCGCCGACGTTCCCGAAGCCCTGGATCGCGACCGAGTAGTCCGAGATGCGCGTGCCTTGCTTCCCCGACAGCGCCTGGATGCAGTAGAGCGCCCCGCGCGCGGTCGCCTCCTCGCGCCCGAGAGAGCCGCCGACGGACAAGGGCTTGCCCGTGACGACGCCGAGGACCGAGTGGCCCTTGTTCATCGAGTACGTGTCGAAGATCCACGCCATAACGCGGCCGTCCGTCCCGACATCGGGCGCGGGGATGTCCCGCTCGGGGCCGATGTCGTTGATGATCTCGCTCGTGTAGCGGCGCGTCATGCGCTCGAGCTCCTTCACGGACAGCCGCTTCGGGTCGCAGATGACCCCGCCCTTCGCACCGCCGAACGGCAGCCCCATGAGCGCGCACTTCCAGGTCATCCACATCGCAAGGGACTTGACCTCGTCGCGCGTGACCGCGGGGTGGTAGCGGATGCCGCCCTTGGACGGGCCGCGCGCGATGTTGTGCGTCACGCGGTACCCGATGAACACCTCGATCGACCCGTCGTCCATCTGGACCGGGATCGAGACCTCGACCGCCTTCTTGCATTGCGAGAGGACGCGGATCAGGTTCGGGTCGAGCGCGAACACCTCGCCGACCCTCCGGAGCTGCGACTTCGCGAGCTCGAAGGGGTTCTCCCGGAGGTGGGTGGGCGCCTCAGCTGTGCTCATCGAGATGTGCCTCCTGGTCGCCGGACGCGCCGAGTATATGCCTGTCCCGAGGGCACTCAGCGCACGACATATTCGACCCGCTCGACCTGCCGCGGCAGCCCTTTCCCGAGGAACGCGACCACGTGGACGACGTAGGTGCCGCGCGCGAGGCGGTCTCCCTCGGGGTCGCGACCGGTGAGGCCGAACGTGTAGCGGCCGGGCAGCAGCTCGTGGCGGCGCGCGAGCACGCCGAGCAGCTCTCCGCCCCGCCAGAGCCGCACCTCGAGCTCGTCGACGGGCCGCACGGCCAGCCCGGGAGTCGTCGTCACCGCCCCGGCCACGAAGTTGAGAACCGCGGGAGTCACGTCCGAGACGCGCTCCTCCGGCACTTCGAGCGAGACGCCGGAGAGGACGTCCACCGCGGGGTCGGGCACGGCGACCGCCCACGGGACGCGGACGTCCCTCGAGTTGTCGACGAGCAGGACGACCTCACCGGTCGCGACTCCCGCTCGCTCCGAGAGGTCGCTGATGTCGGCGCGAAGAACGACGGTGCGCGCCCGTCCCGGCCGGAGCGCGAGCCTCGGCGGGTCGATCGAGACCGTGACCCCTTTCGGCGCGAGCGTGGACGTCTGGATCGAGACCCGGAGCCGGCGCGAGGAGACGTTGCGGATGCGGATCGTGCGCTCCAGCTCGAGCGAGCTTCGGACCGGGATCCCGAACGAGACGCTCGCAGGCTCGGCGACGAGCTCCTGCTGCATGCGCCCCGCGGAGGTCGAGGAGACCGGCGCCGGAGGTGGTCGCATCGACGAGGTCGCGCCGTTGGGCCGAGCCCATGAGCAGCGCCGCGAGCTCGGTGGCGTCGGCGCGCGGTCGTCCCTCGGCGAGCACGGCGGCCGCCCCCGCGACCGCCGCGGCGGCGACGCTCGTTCCGCTGACCGTCCCGTACCGCTCTTCTCCCCCTTCGCCGCGCCCGGCCTCGGACGTCGGCACCGCGACTCCCGCGGCCACGAGGTCGGGCTTGAGCCCACCGCCGAAGGCGAGACCTCTCGACGAGAAGGCGGCGACCGAGTTTCCGGCCGCGTTCTGGACGACGTCGGCCGCACCCACGGCCACGGTGACCGGCACGCCCGCGGTGAGCATCGTCCGCATCTCCTTCGCCAGGGCGGCCGGGAGGCCGACGACCGGCACTCCCTCCGGCACGTCCAGGCTGAACGCGCCCGCCGGGAGCTGGCCGTCGACGAGCACCGCCAGCGCTCCGGCGCTCGTCGCCTCCTCCACGGTCTCGTCCGACAGCGAGCCGCGTGGGAGCAGCGGCGCACGCCCGGCGACCCTGCTCAGGCCGTCCAGGCCGAAGAGCCCCGCGGTGCCCTGCGCCGCGTCCCCTCTCGTGACCGGGACGACGCCGGCGGTCACGGTCTCGGCCGGTGCTCCCCCGAGCGGCAGCCGGCCTTCGAACAGGACGCGGAGACCCGCACGCACGTGCACGCGAACCGTCGGCGCGTCCGGGCGACCGTCCGCCGCGGCGACCGTCAGGGCGGTCGGCGCGCCTCCTGGCCCGGCGATCGAGCCGAAGCTGGGCCCCGCATTTCCGTCGTTCCCGGCCGGGACGACCACGAGGACGTCGAGCGTCGTCGCGCCTGCCACGGCCCGAGCGAGCGGCCCTTCTGGGAACGACGCGTACGGCTCGACGACGCCGACGAGCGCGACGCGCGCGGCATCCATCGTGTCGCCGTCCCCGTTCGGGTCGACGGCGGCTTCCAGTCCGGCGATGACCTGGTCGGTCCGCGAGTAGACGCGGAAGCCGCCTTCGGCATCCGGCTGCCAGCCGGCGATGCGGATCGGCAGGATCGACGCTCCCGGGGCCACGCCGTGGAGCCCGTCCGGTCCCTCGGAACCGGTGACGATGCCCGCCAGCTCGGTGGCGTGCCGCTCGGGGCGGCCGGGGATCGTCGGATGCGGCTGCGCGACGGCTCCGCTTCCGGGGTTCAGGAGGTCGATGCCCTCGAGGACGCTCTCCTGGATGTAGGGGTGAGACGGGTCGACTCCCGTGTCGAGCAGTGCGACGGTGATGCCGGTCCCGTCGATCCCGGTGACGTCGAGGCTCGTCAGCGTGGACGGCGTGAGCCCGGCCGTCCCGCCGGTCTGCGCCGGATACGCGACGCGGACCGGATACACGGCGCGAACCTCGCGGTCGCCCTCGATCAGCGCGAGCGAGGTCGGATCGAGTCGCGTCGAGAACCCGTTGACGACGCGGACGTAGCGGAACTCGGCGCCGACCCGTGCCCCGGCGGCGGAGATTCTGGCCAGGAACTGCTCCTGCTGGCCGACGGCTGCGCCCGTCCACGTGCGCATCTGCGCCTCGGTCGCGTGGCCGCCGGCGCCGAGCACGCGCGCCGCCAGCGACGGATGCTTCAGGAGGACGACGTACCGCTGCGCGGTCGAGACGGCGCCGCGGACACCGAGCACGCCCCGCCAGCCCGCCTCGTCGATCGACGCCTGAGGCGACTCCTGCGCGCGGGCGCCCGTCGCGCCGAGCAGGACGCCGGCGACGACGGCGGCGATCCAGAGAGAACGGCTACGAGAGAGATGCGTACGCATCGAGCGCGAGGTAGTCAGGGTACGGGACGGCGTCGGCGAACCGGGCGGCGGACGCGATCATCGCCGCGTTGTCGCCGCACAGCTCGAGCGGGGCGAAGCGCGCTTCGGGGAGCGCCTCGCGGAGCGCCGAGTTCGCGGCGACACCGCCGACGACCGCGATCCGCTCGAGCCCCGTCTTCGCCGATGCCTCGCGCGCGCGGCCGGCGAGCGCGCGCACGATCGCGCTCTGGTACGAGGCGGCGAGGTCGGCCCGGCGCCGCTCCGTCTCCTCCTCGCCGAGCTCGCGGACCGCGTACAGCAATGCGGTCTTGAGCCCGGAGAACGAGAAGTCGAGGCCCGGCACGCGTGCGACCGGGAACGAGAACGCCTCGGCGTCCCCCTCGCGCGCGAGCCGGTCGATCTCGGCGCCGCCGGGGTAGCCGAGACCGAGCAGCCGCGCTCCCTTGTCGAACGCCTCGCCCGCGGCGTCGTCGAGCGTCGATCCCAGCCGCTCGCTGCGGCCGTGCTCCCGAACGGCGAGCAGGAGCGTGTGCCCCCCGCTCGCGAGCAGGCAGAGGAACGGCGGCTCGAGCGGCCCAGGCTCGGATGGCCCCGGCTCGACGTAGAGCGAGGCGACGTGGCCTTGGAGATGGTCGACCGGGACGAGCGGCCGCCGGCCGGCCCACGCGATCGCCTTGGCCGCGGACAGGCCGACGAGGAGCGCGCCGACGAGACCGGGCCCCTGCGTCACGGCGACTCGCTCGACGTCGTCGAGCGACGCGTCCGCCTGCTCGAGCGCGTCTCGCACGACCGGGGTCACGAGCTCGAGATGACGCCGGGACGCGATCTCGGGAACGACGCCCCCGTACCGCTCGTGGAGCCGCGCCTGCGACGACACGACCGACGAGAGCACGTGTCCGTCGTCCAGAACCGCGGCCGCGGTCTCGTCGCAGGACGTCTCGATGGCGAGGATCACGAGGCCTGCTCCGAGGCCGCCGACTCGGCCTTGACCGCGTCGCGCCACATGATCAGCGCGTCCTCGCGGTTGTCGGTGTAGTAGCCCCGCCGGAGGCCGCGCGGCTCGAAGCCGAGGCGCTCGTAGAGCCGGATCGCGGGCTGGTTCGAGACGCGCACCTCGAGCGTGTAGCCGCGGCGCTGGTCGTCGGCGGTCACCTCGAAGAGCCGTTCGAGCAGTTGGGTCGCGATGCCTTGCTGACGGAACTCGGGCGCGACGGCGACGTTCATCACGTGCCACGCGTCGACGTACCGGGACGCGAACGCGTACGCCACGAGCTCGCCGGTCTCGGCGTAGGCGCCGAGCGCGAGCGCGCTCGGCTTCCGGAGCTCGGCTGCGAACATCGACCGCGACCACGGCGTCGGATAGGACGCGCGCTCGATCACCTCGACCGTGTCCAGGTCGCGGGCGTCCAGTCGCCGCAGCTCGACGTTCACGCGCTCCTCACTTTCGCGTCGGGAGCGCGCACGTAGATCGGCTCGACGGCCTCCGCGGGGCCGAAGTCCCGGGCGAGTGACGCGTGCAGGCTCGCGTGCGGCACGTGCAGCTCGTCGTCGTCCGGCGGCACGACCGCGCCTTTCCTCTCCAACGTGTGCCGGTAGCGCACGGCGCCCGAGCCGATGCAGAGCGTCTCCGGGGTCGAGCTCGAGGTCGTCCGGAGACACCGCGGCCGGGCCGGGGACGAAGACCTCGCGGCGGCGGGCGTCGACCACCGGGTACGCATCCTCGGCGGCTGCCGCGAGCGCGTCGAGGGTCGAGACACCGGCGACCGGAAGGTCGAGCGCGAGCGCGAGCCCGCGGGCGGTCGCGAGCCCGATGCGCGTGCTGGTGAAGCTGCCCGGGCCGGTTCCGACGACGAGCGCGGCGAGATCCTTCGGCGCGGCGCCGGCCGCGGCCAGGAGCGCGTCCACGTCCTCGAGCAGCGCGCGCGGCTCCGACCGGCGCTCGCCGAGCACGCGGCCGTCCTCGACGAGCGCGCTCGTCGCGACGTCGGTGGCCGTGTCGAAGGCGAGGACGAGCATCACGCGATCCCTTCTAGCAGCGCGCTTTCAGCTGCGGTGAGCTCGATCGTCCGGCAGTCCCCTCCCGCATGCTCGAGCCTGATCGTGATACGCGGCTCCGGCAGCGCGCCGACCCCCGCCTCGGGCCACTCGACGAACACGACCGCATCGTCGAAGTACGGCTCGAGGTCGCCCCACTCGGCCGGCGAGAGGCCGCTGAAACGGAAGAGATCGAGGTGGGAGACGTCCGCGCGCCCGCCGTAGCGATGCCCGATCGTGAAGGTCGGGCTCGTCACCGGCGCGGTGACTCCGAGCGCGCGGCAGGCGCCGCGGACGAACGTCGTCTTCCCGGTCCCGAGCTCCCCCGAGATCGTCACGACGTCGCCCGGCTCGAGCCGGGGAGCGAGCCGCGCCGCGACCTCCTCGGTCTCCTCCGCCGAGGCAGTGGCCACGCTGACGCGCACTGTCAGAACAAGCCGAGCTGGACGGGCTCCGGCTCGGGCTCGAGCGCGGGCGGAGCCTCCTCCGCGGCGGGCTCGTCCGCGATCCGCTCGAGCAGCGCCGGGATGCGCGCGAAGTCCTCCTCGAGCACCTTCAGCATCGACGGTGTGTAGAGCGCGGCCGCCGGGTGGTAGAGCGGGTACAGCGCGACGGTGCGCGACCCGAGCGTCACCTCCTGCTCGTGCCCGTGCACGCGCGTGATGCCGGCCGGCTTGCCGGAGAGGAGCTTCGTCGCGAAGTTCCCGAGCGTCGCGACGAGCTTCGGCTCGATCAGCTCGATCTGGCGGAAGAGATGCGGCTCGCAGGCCGCGATCTCCTCCGGCATCGGGTCGCGGTTCCCGGGAGGCCGGCACTTCAAGACGTTCGCCACGAAGACGTCCGCCCGCGTGAGCCCGATCCCTTCGAGCAGCTTGTCGAGCAGCTTCCCGGCCTGGCCGACGAACGGGACGCCCTGCTGGTCCTCGTGGAAGCCCGGCGCCTCGCCGACGAACATCAGGTCCGCGTGCGGGCTGCCCGAGCCGAAGACGACCTGTGTCCGCCCCTCGGCGAGCGCGCACTTCGTGCACGACGCCGTCTCTTCCGCGTACTCCCGGAGGGCCGCTGCACGTTCGACGGCATCCATCGGACCGCCAGTTTACGGCCCTGCTCGTGCGCGGATGCGCCTGCGAACGCCCTGCTAGTGGCCGCAAGCCGCAGGAGCCGCCGCAGCAGCCGCCGCCCGCACCCGTCGGCCCCGCGTAGCTCGGCTGCTTCTGGGCGCCGTGCACCGCGAACGTCGAGAGCTGCTTCAGGACCTTCGCCGCGCCGCACTCGGGGCACGTGACCGCCTGGTCCGCGCTCCGGACGAGCTCCTCGAAGTGCGACTCGCACTCCATGCACGCGTACTCGTAGATCGGCACGAGGCCGAGTGTACTGTCGGCGGCGGTGGAGCCGTGGACCGTCCCCGTCCTCGAAGGCCGCGTCGTTCGGCTCGAGCCCCTCGGCGCCGGAGCACGAGGACGGTCTCTGGGAGGCATCGCGCGATCCCCGCACGTGGCGCTGGCTCAGCGTCGTGCAGCCGCAGACCCGCGAGGAGTGGCACGCCTACGTCGAGCAGGCCCTCGCGGCAGCCGCCGCAGGCACGGAGATCCCGCTCGTGACGATCGCGCGCGACGGCATCGTCGGCTCGACCCGCTTCCTGGCGCTGCGGCCCGAGCACCGCTCGGTGGAGATCGGCTGGACGTGGCTGCACCCCTCCGCCTGGGGCACCGGCGCGAACGTCGAGGCGAAGCTCCTCCAGCTCCGGCACGCGTTCGAGACGTGGGGCTGCCGGCGCGTCGAGCTCAAGACCGACGCCCTGAACGAGCGCTCGCGCGGCGCGCTGCTGGCGCTCGGCGCGACCTTCGAGGGGATCCACCGCAAGCACATGCTCGTCCGCGAGGGCGAGAACCGGGACAGCGCCTGGTACAGCGTCACCGACGACGACTGGCCGGACGTTCGCGCGCGCGGCTCGAGGCGCGGACTTCCAGCCCTAGAACCACGCCTGCTACCCTCCGGCTGCCCGGTATCCCGCGTGGAACTGGAGCGAGGAAATGGTCGACAGGATCCAGATCATCGGCGCGCACGGACGCGTCGGCTCGACGGTGAGCGCACGGCTCGTTGAGCGCGGCATCCCCCTTGTCGAGGACAGCCCGGAGCTCGTGCTCCTGTGCGTCCCCGACCGCGCGATCGCCGAGGTCGCACCCACGATCCCGATCGGCCCCTGGGTCGCCCACGTCAGCGGCGCGACGCCGCTCGCGGCGCTCGATCCGCACGTACGCCGCTTCGGGATGCACCCGCTGCAGTCGTTCTCGAAGGCGCTCGGGCCGGAGCAGCTCGACGGCGCCTGGGCTGCGGTCACGGCCGAGTCCGACGACGCCCGCGCGAGTCGGCTTCTGGCTCGCCGAGACCCTCGGCCTCACCCCCTTCGAGCTCGACGACGCGAACCGCGCCGCGTACCACGCCGGGGCCGCGATCGCCTCGAACTACCTCGTCACGCTCCGCCGGGCCGCGGGCTCCCTGCTCGAGGCCGCGGGAGCGCCGCCCGAGGCGCTCGACCCGCTCATGCGCGGCGTGATCGAGACCGGCTTCGAGCTCACCGGGCCGATCGCGAGAGGAGACTGGGAGACCGTCGAGCGCCACCTCGCGGTGATCCGCGCGGAGCGCCCGGAGCTCGAGGAGCTCTACCTCGTCCTCGCCGCCGAGACCGCGAAGATCGCGGGGCACGAGCTGCCGATCGGGAGCATCCGGTGAAGGTCGTCCGCTCGATCTCCGAAGCGCGCGCGGAGCTGCGCGAGCGCACGGGCATGGTCGGGCTCGTCCCGACGATGGGCGCGCTCCACGCCGGGCACCTCGCCCTGCTCCAAGCCGCCCGCGACGAGTGCGAGACCGTCGTCATGAGCCTGTTCGTCAATCCCGCGCAGTTCTCGGTCCCGGCGGACCTCGGCCGCTACCCGCGCGACGAGGAGCGCGACCTCCGGCTCGCCGAGACGGTGGGCGTCGACGTCGTGTTCGTGCCGTCCGCGGAGGAGATGTACCCGCCCGGCTTCCAGACCTGGGTCGAGGTCACGGAGCTCGGCTCGATCCTCGAAGGCCGCTTCCGCACGGGCCACTTCCGGGGCGTCGCGACGATCGTCCTCAAGCTCTTCTCGATCGTCCGCCCCGACCGCGCGTACTTCGGCCAGAAGGACGCCCAGCAGGTCGAGGTGATCCGGCGCATGATCCGCGACCTCGCGCTCGAGGTCGAGCTTCGGGTCCTCCCGATCGTCCGCGACGTGGACGGCCTCGCGCTCTCGTCGCGCAACGCGCTTCTGAGCCCGGACGAGCGCCGCCGCGCCCTCGCGCTCTCGCGCGCGCTCGCGACCCGCGACCTCGACGCCGCGCGCGCGATCCTCGCGGCGTCCAACGGGCTGACCGTCGACTACGTCGAGGTCGCGAACTTCGACCCACCCGTTCTCGCCGGCGCGGTCCGCGTCGGTGCCACCCGTCTCATCGACAACGTCGTCCTCGAAGGAGGCTCAGGATGAGCATCCGTCCTCAGCAGCCCGCTCCCGCGACACCCGCGCCCGGGAAGCTCCCCATCACCGAGCTGAGAGAGATGAAGCAGCGTCGCCAGGCAATCGTGATGGTGACTGCTTACGACGCACCTGGTGGCCGCCTCGCCGACCAGGCCGGCGTCGACCTCGCGCTCGTCGGCGACTCGGCGGCGATGACCATGCTCGGCCACGACTCGACCGTCCCCGCGACGATGGAGGAGATGCTGGTCCTCACGCGCGCCGTGACGCGCGGCGCGCGCAGGCCGCTCGTCATCGCGGACATGCCCTTCGGCTCGTTCCAGGTGTCCGACGAGGACGCGACGCGGAACGCGATCCGCTTCGTCAAGGAGGCGGGCGCGGACGCCGTCAAGCTCGAAGGGGCCGGGCCGATGCTCTCGCGCGTCCGCGCGATCGTCGGCGCGGGGATTCCCGTCATGGGCCACCTCGGCCTCACGCCGCAGTCCGCGACGATGCTCGGCGGGTACAAGGCGCAGGGCCGCTCCGCGGAGAAGGCGATCGCGCTGCTCGCGGACGCGCGGGCGCTCGAGGCCGCGGGCTGCTTCGCGCTCGTGCTCGAGGCCGTGCCCGCGCCGGTCGCGAAGCGGGTCACCGACGAGCTCGCGATCCCGACCATCGGCATCGGCGCAGGCGCCGACACCGACGGCCAGGTGCTCGTGTGGCACGACCTGCTCGGCCTCTACGACGGCCGCACGGCCCGCTTCGTCAAGCGCTACGCGGAGATCGGGACGACGATCAGGAACGCGCTCGAGATCTTCGCCGCCGACGTCCGCGAGCGCCGCTTCCCCGAGGAGCAGCACACGTACTCGATGCCGGAGGACGAGCTCGCGCTCTTCGAGCAGGCCGCAGGGCGGGCGCGGGCGTCGTCAAGCAGCGATCGCGAATAGGCCGACCACGGCCGCGAGCAGCGCCGCAGCCGGCGACGACCGCCGCGAGCGAGCGCGGCCAGCTCCAGCCGTGGACGACCTGCACGCCGAGGACGAGCAACCCGAGCGACCACGCGGCGAAGCCGAGCTGGATCGCGAGCAGAGCGCTCTCCCCCGCCCCCTCGTCCGAGCCGCCGGCGCGGAAGGTGTCCGCGCCGAAGAGCGCCAGGCGTAGGGGCAGCAGCGAGGAGCAGGGACGCGGCCAGCGGCACGGCCGCGAAGGCGACGAGCTGGCGCTCGCGCCGGAAGGTCCCGAGGCTCCCGAGCAGCCGCGCGCCGAAGAACAGCGAGAACCCGATGACGAAGTACCCGACCGCTCCGTAGATCCCGCCGGCGATGAACGTCCAGACGGCGAACATCGGCGCGTCGTAGTTCGGGTTGTCGAGGAGCACGCTCGCGCGCGGTGACGCGAGCACGGACGCGGCGCCGGCGAGCCAGACGAGGAGCAGGATCGGCTCCGAGCGGGCGACGACGTCGTCCGGGTCCTCCTCCCGCAGCGCGAAGAACACCGGCCGCGGGCTCACCAGGGTCGCCGGCACGCGCAGCCACCACGCACGGTCCGGCGAGAGCTCGTCGTACGCGCCGGCGGTGTCCCGGAACACGAGCGCTAGCGTAGCCGCACCGGATCGACGGTCAGCCGGGCGCGTGCGGGCCGCCGAGCGTGATCCGGTCGAGTCCACGCATCACCTCGACGTGCTCCTCGATCGGAACGGCGGCCATCCCGCCGAACACCACTCTCGTGACGCGGCCGTCGCTTCGGGTGTAGCGGATCGTCTCCCCCGGCGCGGCGAAGCCGACGTCTTCGGTCATTCGCAGCGTGTCGGCGTCGACCACCTCGAGCTTCCCCATCGCGACCGTCGGGTCGGGCTGGTTCGGCTGCAGGAGCCCGCAAGCGGCCGCCGAGATCGGCGACGTCGGTCACGCCCCAGAGCCCGGCGAAGCGCCCCGTGAACGACGCGAGGTCGGCGGCGTCCTCCTCGTCGCCCGCAGCAGGCTCCTTCGCGGAGCCGAGCGCGGCGTCGACGAGCTTGACGATGCCGAGAGCCAGCTCCTTCGCCGGACCGTCGATCGCGTTCGTCAGCACGACCACGGTCAGGCCGTCCACCGGATCGAGGAAGGTGCAGGTGATGTGGCCGGGGAAGCCGCCGCCGTGGCCGATCATGCGGCGCTCGCCGATCGTTGCGGATGTTGAACCCGAGCCCGTACCGCTCGTCGGTCCCCTCGACCTCCCACTCGCCGCGCTGCATCCGCCGCTTGCTCGCATCGCTGAGCAGCCGCTCGTCGCCGAGCACGTGACCGGCCGTGTACCGGCAGAGATCCTCGGCCGTCGACCAGAAGCCCGTCGCAGAAGCGAGCGCCCGCGTGTCGACCGGGTCGATCGGCAGCCGCCGGTCGTACGCCGCTCGGCTCGAGTAGCCGGTGGCGTACTCGTCCGCCCGTGACGCGTCGAGCTCCGGCCCGGTGTCGCGCAGCCCGAGCCGGCCGACGACGTGCTCGGCCACGTAGTCGGCGTACGGCCGGCCGCTGACGGCCTCGACGACCAGTCCCAGCACGCCGTAGCCGATGTTCGAGTACTTGAACCGCTCGTTGCTCTCGAGCACGTCGGCGCCGTCCAGGCAGGCGGCGATCAGCGCCTCGCTGTCGGGAAACTCCCGCTCGAGCTGCCAGAAGTTCGCGTCGTCGGTGTCGCGCACGACCCCGCCGCCGTGAGCCAGCAGCTCGGCCAGGGTGCGGTCGCCGATGGGCGATCCGGCCAGGGCCGCGACGTGCTCGCCCACGGTGTCGTCGAGCCGCAGCGAGCCCGCCTCGAAGAGCTGCATGACCGCCGTGGCCGTGAACGTTTTCGAGTGCGACGCGATCCGGAACAGATGCCGTGTCGACAGCTCCTCGCCGCGGTCGGCATCGCTGTTCGTCCCGGGCAGCCGCGCGAACCCGTGCGCGGACGAGAGCAGCAGCTCGCCGGCGACCGCGACCGCGACTTGGACGCCCGGGACGAGCTGCGTGCGGGCGCGGAGCGCGACCCAGCTGTCCGCGTAGCGCGCCGCCTCGCGGACGATCTCGCGCTGCTCGGCGGACAGGGGCTCGGGTCGCGTCGTCGTCGCCATGCCTGAACCCTAGTGGCGGCGATCGGAAATTTGAGCGGCAGCGAATGTCTCTCTAGAGTGCGCGCAGATGGCAGACACGATCGTGTGCCCGGCCTGTGGCGAGGGGAACGGGGCGGATCGGAAGTTCTGCGGGGAGTGCGGAACCGCGCTCGCGCGCGCCTGCCCGGCGTGCGGGACGCCGAACGCGCCCACGGTGAAGTTCTGCGGCGAGTGCGGAACCCCGCTCGCAACGACCGCGCAGCCCGCCGTGCCGGCGGCGCCTACGCCGAGCGCCGCGCCCGCCGCCGAGCGACGGCTCGTCTCCGTTCTCTTCGCCGACCTCGTCGGCCACACGTCCTTCTCCGAGGGACGGGACGCCGAGGACGTGCGAGAGCTCCTCTCGCGCTACTTCGAGACGGCCCGAACCGTGATCGAGCGCTACGGCGGCACCGTGGAGAAGTTCATCGGGGACGCCGTGATGGCGGTCTGGGGCGCGCCGGTCGCGCGCGAGGACGACCCCGAGCGGGCCGTTCGCGCGGCGCTCGACCTCCTCGACGCCGTCGGCGCGCTCGGCGCGAACGTCGGGGCAGCGGGCCTGCAGGCCCGGGCCGGCGTGCTCACCGGCGAGGCCGCGATCACGCTCGGCGCCGAGGGGCAGGGAATGGTGGCCGGCGACCTTGTCAACACCGCTTCTCGCATCCAGTCCGTGGCCGAGCCCGGGACCGTCCTCGTGGGCGATGCGACAAAGCGCTCGGCCGAGGCCGCGATCGTGTTCGAGGACGCCGGCGAGCACGTCGTGAAGGGAAAGGCGGAGCCGCTTCAGCTCTGGCAGGCCGCACGGGTGATCGGCCTCCGTGGCGGTGTGCTGAAGTCGAGCGGATTGGAGCCGCCCTTCGTCGGCCGCGACCGCGAGCTACGCCTCGTGAAGGAGCTGTTCCACGCCTCCGCCGAGGATCGCCGCGGACATCTCGTCTCCGTCGTCGGCATCGGCGGCATCGGGAAGTCGAGGCTCGCCTGGGAGTTCGAGAAGTACATCGACGGCCTCGCGCTGCGGGTCTTCTGGAACGCAGGGCGGTGCCTCGCATACGGCGACGGCGTCGCCTTCTGGGCGCTCGCCGAGATGGTGCGCGGGCGCGCCGGAATCCTGGAGGACGAGAGTGCGGACGCGGCACGAAAGAAGCTCCGCGCCGCCCTCGAGGAGCACCTGCCCGACCCTCAGGAGCGCCGGTTCGTCGAGCCTCGGCTCGCCCATCTCCTCGGCCTCGAGGAAGGCTCCGTCGGCGACCAGGAGAACCTCTTCACCGCCGCCCGCCTGTTCTTCGAGCGGATCGCGGGGCAGGGCCCCACGGTCCTCCTCTTCGAGGACATCCACTGGGCGGACAGCGCGCTGCTCGACTTCATCGAGTACGTGGTCGAATGGTCGCGGGACGTGCCGCTCTTCGTGCTCACGCTCGCGCGCCCGGAGCTCGCCGACCGGCGCGCCGCCTGGGGCTCGGGGACGCGCAACTTCACCTCCATCTACCTCGAGCCGCTCTCGCCCGATTCGATGCAGACATTGCTCACGGGCCCGGTGCCGGGGCTGTCGGAGGAGCTCAGGGCCCGGATCCTGGAACGCGCCGAGGGCGTCCCCTTCTACGCCGTCGAGACCGTGCGCATGCTCCTCGACCGCGGGCTGCTCGTCCGCGAAGGAACGGCGTACCGGCTGACGGGCGAGATCGGCACGCTCGAGGTTCCCGAGACACTCCACGCGCTCATTGCCGCCCGGCTCGACGGCCTGACGGCCGAAGAGCGCCGTCTCGTCCAGCAGGCGTCGGTCCTCGGCCGTACCTTCACGCTCCGAGGTCTCGCGAGCGTCTCCGGTCTCGCCGAGACGGAGCTCGAGCCGGTGCTCGGCGCGCTCATGCGCAAGGAGGTCCTGTCTCTGAGCGCCGATCCGTTCTCGCCCGAGCGGGGCCAGTACGGGTTTCTCCAGGACCTCGTCAAGAAGGTCGCGTACGACACGCTCTCACGCAAGGAGCGCAAGTCCCTGCATCTCGCCTCGGCCCAGTACCTCCTCTCACTCGGCGACGAGGACGAGATCGTGGAGGTGCTCGCGGCGCACTACGTCGACGCGTATCGAGCCGAGCCGGAGGACCCGGACGCCGGCGAGATCCGCGCGACAGCGCGAGCGATGCTCGTGCGGGCGGGCGAGCGGGCCGCCTCCCTCGCGGCGAACGAGGAGGCACAGCACGCGTTCGAGCGCGCGGTCGAGCTCTCCGACGACCCGATCGAACAGGCGGAGCTGCACGAGCGCGCAGGGCTCATGGCCCGTGCCGGCGTGCGAACGCGCGAGGGCGAGCTCCACTACCAGCGTGCGATCGAGCTGTTCGAGGAGGCCGGCGCAACACATCCCGCGGCCCGGGTCTCCGCCCGGCTCGCCGAGGTGATGTGGGACCGCGGGCGAATCGAGCAGGGCCTCGAGATCATGGACCGCTCGTACGAGCTGCTCTCGCAGGAGGAGCCGGACGCGGATCTCGCCGAGCTCGCGGCCCAGCTCGGACGCTTCCTCTTCTTCGCCGGCAAGCACGACCTCTCGATGCAGCGGATCGAGGCGGCACTCGAGATGACGGAGGCGCTCTCGCTTCCGGAGACGTTCTCGAGCGCGCTCAACACGAAGGCGATCATCCTCATCTCACACGGACGCCACCTGGAGGGGGTCGCCCTGCTCCAGCACGCGCTGAGCGTCGCGCTCGAGCACGACAAGCCCTCGGCCGCTCTTCGCGCCTACTTCAACCTCGCGGACTCACTCGCCCAGGCCGACCGCTACGAGGACGCCGAGGCTCTCGTCGACGATGGGCTGGCCCTCGCGCGCCGGATCGGCAACCGCGCGTGGGAGCTCCGGTTCCTCGGCCAGATGTATCCGCGCTTCGCCCTCGGGAAGTGGGACGAGCTGCGGTCAGTGATCGAGCTGCTTCCGAGCGGGGACGAATGGACGGCGGCCAGGCAGGTATACAGGTCGGCCGCGAGCGAGGGCGTCGTCGTCAGCGTCCATCAGGGCCGGCTCGACGAGGCCGAGCGCGTCGTCGCGATGCTCGAGGAGTTCCAGTCGTCTAGCGACATGCAGGAGCGCATGAGCCACGACTGCGGGAAGTCACGGCTGCTGCTCGCGAGCGGCGATCCGGAGGGCGCGCTCACGCTCGCCGAGAGGGTCCTGGAGATGACGCCTGAGTTGGGGTATGGGCAGGAGAACGTGAAGGAGTCGTTTGTCACCGCGGTGGAGGCGGCGCTCGCGCTGAACGACCTCGAAAGGGCCGAGGAGCTGCTCCGCAGGGTGGACGAGCTGCCGCCTGGCCACTTCCCGCAGTTCATGAAGGCGCAGTCTCGGCGCTTCCGGGGACGCATCGCGGCCGCGGCGAACGACGACGACGCCGAGCGGCTCTTCAAGGGCGCGACGGGCCTGTTCCGGGAGCTCGCGCTGCCCTTCTACCTGGCGGCGACTCAGCTCGAGTACGCGGAGTGGGCGAGCACGCACGGCCGAGCGGACGACGCGGCCAGCCTCGTCGCCGAAGCTCGCGACACCTTCGAGCAGCTCGACGCTCGACCCTGGCTCGAGCGCGCCGAGAGGCTGGTCGGAGCCACGACGGTGAGCGCATGACCTGCCCGTCGTGCGGCCACGAGAATGCGGAGGGCCAGAAGTTCTGCGGCGAGTGCGGGACGCCGCTCGCACAGGCCTGCCCCTCGTGCGGAACGTCCAATCCGCCCTCGATGAAGTTCTGCGGCGAATGCGGGACGGCGCTCACGGCGACCTCGCCGGCATCCGTGCAGGCAGCGCAGCCTGCCTCCGAGCGGCGGCTCGTCTCGGTCCTCTTCGCCGACCTCGTCGGGTACACGACGCTCTCCGAGGGTCGGGACTTCGAGGACGTGCGCGAGCTCCAGACGCGCTACTTCGAGACCGCGCGCACGCTCGTCGAGCGCTACGGCGGAACTGTCGAGAAGTTCATCGGGGATGCGGTGATGGCGGTCTGGGGCACTCCGGTCGCGCAGGAGGACGACGCGGAGCGAGCCGTTCGCGCGGCGCTCGACCTCGTCGCCGCCGTCCCCGAGCTCGATCCCAGCCTCCAGGTCCGCGCCGGCGTCCTGACGGGCGAGGCGGCCGTCACCCTCGGCGCGACGGGCCAGGGGATGGTCACGGGCGATCTCGTCAACACCGCCTCGCGCGTGCAATCGGCGGCCGAACCGGGCACCGTCCTCGTCGGAGAGTCGACCAAGCGCGTCTCGCAGGCGGCGATCGCCTACGCCTCCGCCGGCGAGCACGAGCTCAAGGGCAAGGCCGAGTCGACCCCGCTCTGGCGCGCCCTCCGCGTGACCGCCGGCCGCGGCGGCGCGCTCAAGTCGGTCGGCCTCGAGCCGCCGTTCGTCGGGCGCGACCGCGAGCTTCGGCTCGTGAAGGAGCTCTTCCACGCCTCGGCCGACGAGGGCAGGGCGCAACTCGTATCGGTAATCGGCATCGCCGGGATCGGCAAGTCCCGGCTCGGCTGGGAGTACTTCAAGTACATGGACGGCCTCCAGGAGGACGTCTGGTGGCACCGCGGCCGCTGCCTCGCCTACGGGGAAGGCGTCGCCTTCTGGGCGCTCGCCGAGATGGTGCGGATGCGCGCCCGCATCACGGAGGGCGAGGAGCCTGCGTCCGCCGCCGGGAAGGTGCGAGCATCCGTGGAGGAGTTCCTGGCCGACGACGAGGAGCGCCGGTTCGTCGAGCCGCGCCTGCTGCACCTGCTCGGGCTCGAGGACGGGCCCACCCGCGGCAAGGACGAGCTGTTCGGCGCGTGGCGCCTCTTCTTCGAGCGCATGGCCGAGCAGGGCCCAGTGGCACTTCTCTTCGAGGACCTCCAGTGGGCCGATGCCGCCCTCGTCGAGTTCATCGGGCACCTGCTCGAGTGGGCGCGGCAGAAGCCGATCTTCGTGCTCTGCCTCGCCCGCCCGGAGCTGCAGGGGCGGCATCCGGAGTTCGGGCAGGGCTCCCACCAGACGACGCTCTCGCTCGCGCCCCTCTCGGAGCCTGCGATGCGGGCGCTCCTCGACGGGTTCGTGCCCGGGCTTCCGGAGGAGCTTCGCGAGCGCATCCTCGCCCGGGCCGAAGGCGTCCCGCTCTATGCCGTCGAGACGGTCCGGACTCTCCTCGACCGCGGCCTGCTCGTGGCGGAGGAAGGCGTCTACCGCGTTACCGGCGAGGTCGCTGAGCTCGAGGTGCCGGAGACGCTGCAGGGCCTGATCGCCGCCCGCCTCGACGGGCTCGCCCCCGAGGAGCGCCGCCTCCTGCAGGACGCCTCGGTCATCGGAAAGACCTTCACGAAGGAGTCCGTCGCCGCGCTCTCGGGCCTTTCCGAGGCCGAGCTCGACCCGCTGCTAACGGGTCTCGTTCGGAAGGAGGTCCTGGGCGTCCAGGCCGACCCCCGGTCTCCGGAGCGCGGCCAGTACGGCTTCCTCCAGGACCTCGTCCGCCGCGTGGCCTACGAGACGCTCGCCCGCCGCGACCGGAAGAGCCGCCACCTCGCCGCCGCCGCCCAGCTCGAGTCGAGCTTCGGCGTCGCCGAGCAGGAGATCGTCGAGGTCGTGGCCGCCCATTACGTCGCGGCTTACGAGGCCCAGCCGGACGCCGACGACGCGTCCGAGATCAAGGCGAAGGCTCGCGAGCACCTCGCCCGGGCCGGAGAGCGGGCAGGCTCGCTCGCCGCGGTCGGCGAGGCGCGCCGCTCGTTCGAGCACGCCGCCGAGCTCGCCGACGAGCCGATCGAGCGGGCGCGCCTGCTCGAGCGGGCCGGGTTCATGGCGCTCTCCGCGGCCGAGTACGAGCCCGCCGAGCGAGCGCTCGTCCAGGCGCTTGCGCTCCTCGAGGACGCCGGCGAGCGCCATGCGTCAGCTCGCGTCTCGGCAAGAGTTGCGTTCGTCGAGCAGCTCACCGGGCGCGCCGAGCAGGCGCTCGAGCGCCTCGAGAACGCCTTTGCCGCCGTAGCCGGCGACGAGCCCGACGCCGACATCGCCGAGCTCGCGTCGCGGCTCGGACAGATGTACGCCTTCGCCGGCGAGCTCGAACGGGCCGTCGAGCCCACCGAGCTCGCGCTCAGCGTGTCGGAGGCGCAGCGGCTTCCCGAGCCCCTCTCCCGCGCGCTCATGGTGAAGGCGATCCTCGCGCGCGGAAATCGACGCCCCCAGGAGGAGCTCGCGTTCCTCAGGCACGCGATCGCGTACGCGCTCGAGAACGACCTCCCCAGGCAGGTCGCGACCGGCTACGGCAACCTCTCCGACGCCTGCTTCCTCGGCGACCGCTACGGCGAGGCGCTCGACGCTCTCGGCGAGGGGCTTGCGCTCGTGCGGCGTATCGGGGATCGCCGCGGCGAGTTCTACATGCTCAGCGAGACGAGCTACGCGCTCGCAATGACGGGGCGCTGGGACGAGGCGCTCGCGACGGCCTCGGAGATCCCCGAGGAGCAGCTCCTCGTGGGGGGCCAGCTGGTGAGCGTCCTGCCGGGGCTATTGGAGGTGTACCTCCACCGCGGCCGCGTCGCGGACGCGCGAGAGCACCTTTCCCTCTTCGGCCGCTTCGAGGGGACGATCGACGTCGAGTTCAGCTCGATCCTAGCGGCCGCACGGGCCGCTCTCGAGTACGCGGAGGGCCGCTACCCGACTGCGCTCGAGCGGGGACTGGCCGCGGTCGAGACGGCATCGGTGCAGGGTGCGGGCAATCAGGGTATGAAGCAAGGCTTCGTCTGGGCGGTCGAAGCCGCGCTCGCACTCGGGGAGGTCAGCCAGGCGGACGAGCTCCTGACCATGGTCGAGGAGCTCCCGCCGGGCGTCCGTCCGCCCTTCCTCGAGGCCCAGGCGCAGCGCTTTCGCGCGCGCATGTCGGACGAGGAGGCCGGCTTCAAGGCAGCCGCGGGCGGCTTTCGCGAGTACAACTTCCCGTTCTGGCTCGCGGTCGCGCAGCTCGAGCACGCTGAATGGCTCACCGCGCACGGACGCTCGAGCGATGCCGAGCCTCTGCTCGCGGAGGCGCGCGAGATCTTCGCGGGGCTCGAGGCGACGCCCTGGCTCGAGCGCGCCGAGCGGGTCGCCGGCACGGAGCGAGTCCCGGTTTGAGCGACGTCGACGCCGCGCTGACCGCGATGGCCCGCGAGTCGATGCCGCTCGCCGACACGCTCGGGCTCGAGATGCTCGCGGCCTCGGCCGACGAGGTGCGCGCGCGGCTCCCGTTCCAGGAGCGGCTGTGCACGGCGGGCGGGATCCTCCACGGCGGCGCGCTCATGTCGCTCGCCGACGCCGCCGGCGCCTACTGCGCGTTCCTCAACCTCCCGGAGGGCTCGAGCGGACGGCGACGATCGAGTCGAAGACGAACTTCTTCCGCGCCGTGCGCGACGGCCACGTCGATGCCGTCTCGCGGCCGTTGCACCGAGGCCGGACGACGATCGTCGTCGAGACCGACCTGCACGACGCCGCGGGCAAGCACGTCGCACGCGTCACGCAGACACAGGCCGTGCTCGGCGGCTGATCCCCGCAAGCGACGGTTGTCGCTTGACACGCGTTCACCACCGCGAGAGGATCGCCTCGCGACGGAGGCCCCCGCCTCCGCGCACGTTCTAGTGGGGAGCGCTTTTCACGATTGAGGGAAACCCGAGGGGGTTGTTCCTGCCGAGTCGCCTGTTCAGGCGGCTAGTGCTTCCTGCTGCTCATTCGATGGAGGGAGAGACTCGATGAGTCGATTCACAAGGCGAGGCGTCGCGCTGGCCATGGTCGTCGTCGTATCGACGGTCGTCGCCAGCGTCGCCTTCGCCGGAGCTTCCGGAGCGATCGCAGCTCCAGCCGCTCGACGCCGACCCGGTAGCCGACAGCGGCGGCCTGCAGGTCGAGGAGTCCCCGTTCTGGTTCGTCGAATTCCCGACGGCTCCGCTCGCAGACGGATGCGCGCCGGCGAACGTCGCCGACGACGCCGCTGCGTTCCGCGCCGAGGCGAGTGCCGAAGGCGCCGCGTACACGGAGCGGATGCGGTTCCAGACGCTCTGGAACGGCATGTCGATCAAGGCGAGCGCAGCCTCGCTGGCCAAGATCGAGAAGTTCGGCTCGGTGAAGGCCGTCTATCCGGTCGGCATTCACAGGATCCCGGAGACGACGCAGGTCTCTCCGGACCTCGCGACCGCAATCGTGCAGACCGGAGCTGACGTCGCCCAGAACACGCTCGGGCTCACCGGCAGGGGCGTCAAGGTCGCGGTCATGGACTCGGGCCTCGACTACCACCATCCGGACCTCGGAGGCGGCTTCGGCAAGGGCAAGCGCGTCTTCAAGGGCTTCGACTTCGTCGGCGAGAACTACGTCGGCGACAACACGCCGGTCCCCGACCCCGATCCTGACGACTGCAAGCGCCCCGAGGGAGGCAACGCTGCCGGCCACGGCACGCACGTCTCCGGCATCATCGGAGCGAACGGCGGCGTCAAGGGCGTCGCCCCGGGCGTGCGCTTCGGCGCCTACCGGGTCTTCGGGTGCCAGGGCTTCACGACCGACGACATCATGATCGCGGCGATGGAGCGGATCCTGAGGGACGACATGGACGTCCTGAACATGTCCATCGGCGACGCGTTCAACAACTGGCCGGACAGCCCGACCGCCGCGGCCAGCGACCGCCTCGTCCGCAAGGGCGTCGTCGTCGTCGCATCGATCGGTAACAGCCAGTCGCCGCCGAACACGTTCGGCCTCTATGCCGCGGGTGCACCGGGCGTGGGCGAGCACGTGATCGGCACGGCGTCGTTCGACAACACGCACGTCGCGCTGACGACGATCACCGATCACCCCTGCCGGCATCACGGCCGGCTACGCCAACGCGGCCGGCGGCTCCGACGGCTCCGACCACGGGCAGCCTGCCCCTGGCGAAGACGGGCACGCCGACATCGGCCGACGGACGCCTGTGCTGCGACTGGCGCCCTGCCCGAGCTTGACGGGCAAGGCCGTGCTCATCCGGCGCGGTACGTGCGGCTTCCACGAGAAGTCCGCCGAGCCCAGAACGCAGGAGCGGCCGCGGTCGTGCTCTACAACAACGTCCCCGGTCGCATCAGCCCGACAGTTGCCGTTGTGGCCGGTGCGGCGGACGGGCAGCCGATCACGATTCCGGTCGTCGGCGATCTCCGACCTCGAGGGCGTCGCGATCAACAACGCGATCGACGCGGGTGCCCAGACCCTCAACTGGACGGCCATCACGGGGTCGTTCGCGAACCCGACAGCGAATCTGCTGTCGTCGTTCACGTCCTGGGGCGTCGCGGCTGACCTCAGCCTGAAGCCCGACATCGGTGCTCCGGGCGGGCTCATCCGCTCGACGTATCCGCTCGAGTACGGGACGTACACGACGATCAGCGGAACGTCGATGGCCTCGCCGCACGTCGCCGGTGCAGCCGCGCTGCTGCTCGAGTCGTGGGACGACAAGCACGGGCATGGGCGTGGGCACGGGCACGACGACGATGACCGCGATCGGACGAAGCTCGTTCGCGACATCTTCCAGAACAGCGCGGATCCGAAGGTGTGGTCCGGGAACCCGGGTCTGGGCTTCCTGGACGGCACGCATCGGCAGGGCGCCGGGATGGTCGACATCGACGACGCGATCCTCGCGAAGACACTCGTGACGCCGGGCAAGCTGTCGCTCGGCGAGAGCCAGGCCGGCCCGGTCACGAAGAGCCTGAGGATCGAGAACAACAGCAGGCACACCGTGACGTACGCGCTCTCGTTCGTCCCGGCGATCTCGACAGGACCGGGAGCTCCGCCGGCGCTGTACCCGTTCACGTTCGGGTTCTTCGTCGGGGACGACGTCGTGACGTTCAGCAAGCCGAGCGTGACCGTCAAGCGTCGCGACAGCGAGAGGGTCAGGGTGACGATCTCGCCGGATCCGACGCTGCCGGACAAGACCCTCTACGGCGGCTACATCGTTCTCGTTCCGAGCGATGGCAGCCCGGTTCTCCGCGTGCCGTACGGCGGATTCAAGGGCGACTACCAGTCGCTCCAGGTCCTGTCGTCGGCGTTCGGGCTTCCGTTGATCACCGACGAGAATCTCGAAGACCACGTCGGTTCGTGGTCGCTGGTGGACGCGGCGAACCGGCCCAACGTCGCCTATCAGCTGATCCACCAGGCACGGAGTCTCGACATCCTGGTGGTGCGGGCATCCGACGGCGAGGTGCTCGGTCGAGCCGCGGAGCTCGAGATGCTGGCGCGGAACGGCAACCCCAGCCTCGTCTTCCGCTTCTCCTGGGACGGCACGTACCTCAAGGGGACGAGGGGCAACAGAGAACGCGTTGCCGCAGACGGGGACTACATGCTCCGCCTCGTGGCCGAGAAGCCGCTGGCGAGCAGGAGGAATCCGGCGCACTTCGAGACCCAGACGTCGCCGGTCTTCACCATCGATCGCCCGTAGGGCGCGTCGAGACCGCTTCATCCGAGAGGGCCGGCAGCGCCGGCCCTCTCACTTTCTCGGTCGCGGGGTGCGCCGCCTAGCGCTCGACGACGCCGGGGGGCGCGCAGTCGAGCTGCGGCCTGCGCGGGAAGTCGATCTCGATGCCGGTGATCCCGGCGAGGATCGCGACGCGGGAGCTCTTCGAGCCCACGGCCTTGACCCTGAACGAGAACGAGCCGCAGCCCTCGAAGGCGGCGCCGAAGTTGAAGCCGACGACGCCGGCCCGGCTCGCGACCTTCGTCTTCGACTGCGACTGCTGGCCGGTCGTGACCAGCATGCGTACCCGCTCGGCCGGCTTGAAGCCGACGCCGCGGACGACCAGCGGCTGCGTGTCCAGCACCCGAAGCTGAGCCCGCTTGCCTGCCGGGTCGTTGGGTGCCGCGCTCGCAACGCCGACGACCGCGAGAACGCACAACGTGACAACAGATGTGATCCTCGTCATGCCGCCGAGTATGCCACCCTGCCTACGGCCTCAGTCGCAGTCGCCGGGACGCACACAAAGTCCTCACTTCTGACGGTACTGCGACCGCCCCCGTCCGCCTCCTGCTACCCCTTCTCCGGTAGGCGCTACACACGCACACCGACCGTGGCAGTATCGCCGCGGGCAGAGGAGCAGCCTCTGCCACGTCAAGGAGGGGGAGAACCTTGCGACACAAACGCATGCTCCGACCATGGGTCGGACTAGTACTGGCAGGTCTCGTGGTATCGCTCGTGACGGCCGCAGCCGGCCTCCAGGCGGCCGCGACGGCGACCGAGACCTCTCGTTTCTCGAAGGCAGACCGAGCCGCGCTCCTGGAGCGCGTCGCTGCCGGAGAACGGGAGGTGACGCTGCTGATCGCGGCGTCGAGCAGCTCGGTGCCCGACGCCGTCCGTCAGCTCGGCGGAACCGTCGAGCACCGTGACGATCGCGCCGGCTACCTCCGGGTCTCGGTTCCGGTCGGCGCGGCCGACAACGTCTCGCAGCTGGCTGGGATCGCCGCGATCGACGTCGACCGCACGATCCCGCTGTCGAACCCGAAGCCGGAGGGCGGCAACACGAACGTCGACCCGCCGGACGAGAACACGCCGCCGCTGAACGCGTACATGCCGACGCAGGACACCGGCGCGCCGCAGTTCGTCGCGGCGAACCCGAGGTTCGACGGCCGCGGCGTGACGATCGGCATCGTCGACACCGGCGTCGACATTCTCGCTCCCGAGCTCCAGACGGCGAGCAAGGACGACGGAAAGTCGATTCCGAAGATCAAGGACTGGGTGAACTTCAACCATCCGGTCGACGACGGCGACCCGACCTGGATCGCCATGACGACACAGGTCAAGGCCAGGAACGGTCAGTTCACCGTCGGCACCACGACCTACACGGCCCCGAACGGCATGCGGAGCGCGAGCTTCCGCTTCGGCACGTTCAACGAGAACTCGCTCTTGAACAGCGAGTACTCGTCGTGTGGTGCCGCGAGCCGTGCCGACCTCGACCGCGACGGCACGTGCGGCGAGATCTTCGCCGTCATCTGGGACGGCGACGAGAAGGTCTGGGTGGACTCGAACGGGGACCGCAGCTTCGCCGACTCGAAGGCGATGGAGCAGTTCTCGAAGAAGCGCGACTTCGGCGTGTTCGGGACCGACAATCCCGCAACCGATGTTCGCGAGTCGGTGCCGTTCGTCGTGCAGGCCGACGAGAAGCTCCTGCGCGTGAACATCGGCATCGTCTCCCAGGCGCACGGCACGCACGTGGCCGGCATCGCCGCGGGCAAGAACTTCTTCGGTGGCCGGTTCGACGGTGCCGCGCCCGAGGCGCAGATCATCTCCGTGAACGTGTGTGTCCCCGACCGGCGGGTGCACGTTCCACGGCCTGATCGAGGGGATGATCTTCGCCGTCGCCGACGCGAAGTCCGACGTCGTGAACATGAGCATCGGCGGGCTTCCCGCGCTGAACGACGGAAACGGCGTCTTCGCCGAGACGTACAAGCGCCTGATGAAGGACCACAACGTCCAGCTCGTGATGTCGGCCGGGAACGAGGGGCCGGGCTACAACAGCCAGGGCGACCCCTCGGACACGGACGGCGTCATCTCCGTGGGCTCGTACATCAACAAGGCGTCGTGGCTGGCGCAGTACGGCGCGGACGCACAGCTCGACGAGCAGCTCCATCCGTTCTCGTCGCGCGGGCCGCTCGAGAACGGCGGCTTCAAGCCGAACGTCATCGCTCCGGGCTCGGCGGTCTCGACGATCCCGGCCTGGCAGGACCCCGCGGGGCAGTGTCTCCCGTACGACTGTCCCGCCGGGTACGCGCTGTTCAACGGCACGTCGATGGCCTCACCGCAGACCGCCGGTGCGATCGCGCTCATGCTGAGCGCGGCCAAGCCGAGCGGCGTCGAGGCCAAGCCGTGGCAGCTCCGCCTCGCTCTCGGATCGACTGCGCGCTTCATCGACACGGCGCTGGCGAACGAGCAGGGAGCCGGTCTCATCAACGTCGGTGCGGCGTGGAACCTCCTGAAGACGAAGAAGCTCAAGGAGGTCGAGATCACGAGCCGCGCCCGCGTGAACACGATCCTCAGCGGGCTGCTCACCCCGCCGAACGAGGGCCCGGGGATCTACGAGCGCGAGGGCTGGACGCCCGGTGAGACCGGCATCCGGCAGCTCACGCTCACCCGGACCAAGGGTGGCCAGAGCAACACGTACAACCTCTCGTGGACCGGGAACGACGGCACGTTCGGCGGCATCCCCGCGAGCGTGAACCTGAAGAACCGGCCGGTGACGCTCAACATCACGATCAACCCGACGAGCACCGGCATCCACAGCGCGATCCTCAACGTCGACGATCCGACGACGGCCGGGATCGAGTACCGCGTGATGAACACCATCGTCGTCGCCGAGGAGTTCTCGACGGCGAACGACTGGACGATCTCGACGAGCCAGTCCGCGGCACGCCCGGACCGGGCGAGCTTCTCGTTCAGCGTGCCGGAGTCGACCATCCCGCAGGCGCTGCGGACGTCGACCGACGTCACCGCGGGTCGGGTCGCGCCCTACAACTACCACCCGTGGGGCGTGCCGCTCGATCCGAACACGCCGTTCTGCACCGCGGGCACGGCGTGCGATCCGATCACCAAGAGCCTGCCCGACCCGACGCCGGGCGTCTGGGAGACCGCGACGGAGGTGTCGCGGACCTCACCGGCAACGCCGGCGACGTTCACGCACACGGCGTCGCTCATCTCGGTGTCGATCGACCCGGCCAGCTGGCTGATCGACCCGGCACCGATCGGCGTACGAGCAGACGCAGGACTTCACGTTCACGAACAACCGCGCGTCGTTCACCGGCGGTGCCGTCGGCACGGCGCTCGGAAGCGCGCTCGTCGAGCGGAAGACGATCGCCGACCTCGAGTTCCAGGTGTACGAGGTCCCGGTCGGCGCCGGCGCGACGTCGCTGAACGCGAAGATCGGCAACACGTCCGATCCGGGCGCCGACCTCGACCTCTTCGTCTTCAACCCGGCGGGAGACCTGGTCGACCTCTCGGCGGACGGCGACTCCGAGGAGGAGGTCACGATCCCCGATCCGGAGGAAGGCACGTGGTTCGTGGGAGTCGACGGGTTCTTCGTCCCGGAGGGGACGACCGAGTACGACTACGCCGACAGCGTGACGAACCCCGCGTTCGGGACGATCTCGATCACGGACCCGGCGGAGTTGCGGTCGGCCGGCGAGACGTGGACGAGGACGGCAAGCGTGACGCCGCTCCTCGCTCCCGAGCCCGGTCGGGTTCTCCGCGGCTTCGTCGAGCTGCGCGAAGGTGACGGCGTTCTCGGCCGGGCGGAAGTCCTGCTGAGGAACGTGGGCTAGACGAGGAAACAGGCAGCGCAGCGACGGCCCCGCCCCGGCGGGGCCGTCGCTCCAGCCGGAGGTGCTTCAATGGCACGCATGAGGGGCTTGGCACGTCGCCGCGCTTGCCGGGCTCGCTCTCGCGCTCGCGGCATCGCCGCCGGCAGGCGGCGCAGCCGAGGCCTCGAAGCCGAAGCTCCGCATCGTCCAGCAGGATCCGTTGCTGCTGCGAGGCACGCGCTTCGAGCCCCGGGAGCAGGTGAAGCTCCTGATCGTCGCCGCGAAGCCGTACGCGAAGCGCGTGCGCGCCGGCGCCGCGGGCGGCTTCGCCGTCCCGCTGCGCTTCGTCCGCAAGGGGCCGTGCACGAGCGTCGTCGTGCAGGCGTTCGGCAACCGCGGAAGCCGTGCCGCCGCCTCGGTGCCCGGCCGCGGCTGCCCGAGGAACGGCGGCGGAGACGACGGGCCACCACCCGTCGGGCCCGAGCCGCGGTACCCCTGAGTCGCGCCCGCCTCGCGCAGAGGGCGTGTAGTAGCATGCGACTATGCTCACCGTCCCCGAGGCGGCTAGGCGCGCGAACCGGAACCCGGAGACGATCAGGCGCTGGATCCGGGGTGGAAAGCTGCGCTCGCAGAAGATCGGCACGCAGCACTTCGTCGACGAAGCCGATCTCGACGCGATCCTCGACGAGGACGACGAGATGCTCCCGCTCCCTGAGGCCTGGAAGTACATGGAGGACGGCACCCCTCAGCCCAACTGGGTCCGAATCGTTCGCGAGGATCGTGCGTCGCATTGACGACGATCATCGACGCGAACGCGGCGATCAGCGCGAGCACCCAGCCTGACGGCTTCGACGTCCTCGCGGGTCACGAGCTCGCTGCGCCGCCTCTTCTCTGGCCGGAGGTCCGCTCGTCCCTCCACCGAGCGACGATCATCGGGGGCGTTCTTCGCAGCGTGGCCGACAACTCACGGCTCCGCTTCGAACGGGCGCGGATACGCGAGGTCAACCCGGATGAGCTCTCGGGCGCTGTGTGGGAGCTCGCCGACGCACTCGGCTGGGCCAAGACCTACGACGCCGAGTACCTCGCGCTGGCCAGTCTCCTCGATGCCCCGTTGCTCACGCTCGATCGCCGCGTACAGCGCGCCGCCGAGCGACTCGGCATCGGGATCGCAGAGATCTGATCAGGCCGCTGCGGCCGCGGGCTCGGCGAGCACGCCGCGGAGGAAGCGCGCCGGTCGCGGACTCCTCGACCGCGGCGATCTCCTCGGGCGTCCCGGTGGCGATCACCTCTCCCCCGGCCTCGCCGCCCTCGGGCCCGAGGTCGACGATCCAGTCCGCCTGCTTGATCACGTCGAGGTTGTGCTCGATCACGAGCACGGTGTTGCCGTTGTCCACGAGCCGCTGGAGCACCTCGAGCAGCTTCTCGATGTCCGCGAAGTGGAGCCCGGTCGTCGGCTCGTCGAGGATGTACAGCGTCTTGCCGGTCGCGACCTTCGAGAGCTCCGAGGCGAGCTTCACCCGCTGCGCCTCGCCGCCGGAGAGCGTCGTCGCCGGCTGCCCGAGCTTGATGTAGTCGAGCCCCACGTCGTGCAGCGTCTGCAGGCGCCTCCGGATCTTCGGGATCTTCGCGAAGAACTCGAGCGCCTCCTCGACCGACATCTCGAGCACGTCCGCGATCGACTTCCCCTTGAAGCGCACCTCGAGCGTCTCCTTGTTGTACCGCCGCCCGTGGCAGGTCTCGCACGGGACGTAGACGTCGGGCAGGAAGTGCATCTCGATCTTGATCGTCCCGTCGCCCTTGCACGACTCGCAGCGCCCGCCGCGCACGTTGAACGAGAACCGGCCCGGCTTGTACCCGCGGATCTTGGCCTCGGGCGTCAGCGAGTAGAGCTCGCGCACGTGCGTGAAGAGATCGGTGTACGTGGCCGGGTTCGAGCGGGGCGTCCGCCCGATCGGGCTCTGGTCGATGTCGATGACCTTGTCGAAGCAGTCGATCCCCTCGACCGCCTCGTGGTCGCCCGGCTTCACCCGCATCCGGTTGAGCCGGTTCGCGAGCGCCTTGAACAGCACCTCGTTCACGAGGGTCGACTTCCCCGACCCGGACACACCCGTGACCGCGACGAAGCGCCCGACCGGGAAGTCGACGTCGATCGACTTCAGGTTGTGCATCGACGCGCCGCGGACGGAGAACCAGCCGCGCCCGTTCTCCTCGCGGCGAGACGGCACCGCGATCCGCCGCTCCCCGCTCAGGAACTGGCCGGTGACCGAGCCTTCGGTGGCGGCGACACCCTCGGCGGTGCCTTCCGCGACGACCTCGCCGCCGTGCTCGCCCGCGCCGGGGCCCATGTCCACGATCCAGTCGGCCGAGCGCATCATCTGCTCGTCGTGCTCGACCACGAGGACGGTGTTCCCGAGGTCGCGCAGCCGCTCGAGGGTCGCGATCAGCTTCCCGTTGTCGCGCTGGTGGAGCCCGATCGAGGGCTCGTCGAGGATGTAGAGGACGCCCACCAGCTGCGACCCGATCTGGGTCGCGAGCCGGAGCCGCTGCGCCTCGCCGCCCGAGAGCGTCTTGGCCGCCCGGTCGAGCTGGAGGTAGCCGACGCCGACGTTGTCGAGGAACGTCAGCCGCTCGCGCACCTCCTTCACGATCCGGCGCCCGATCAGCTCCTCGGTCTTCGTCAGCTCGAGGCCGTCGAGGAACTCGAGCGCCCGCGTCACCGACATCTGCGTGAACCCGTGGATCGACAGCTCGCCGATCGTGACCGCGAGCACCTCCGGCTTGAGCCGCGCGCCTCCGCAGTCGGGGCACGGGCGGAAGCTCATGTACTCCTCGATGCGCTCGCGCTGGTGCGAGGAGTCCGTCTCCTTGTACCGGCGCTGGAGGTTCGTCACGAGCCCTTCGAACGCCATCGTGTACTGGCGCTTGCGGCCCATGCGATTCCGGTACGTGACGAAGATCTTGTCGCCGCCGGTGCCGAACAGGAACTTGTCCTGCTGCTCGGTCGTGAGCTCGGCCCAGGGCACGTCGAGCGGGATCTCGTAGCGGTCGGCGATCGCCTCGATGACGCTGTCGTAGAAGCTCTGGCTCCCGATCGTCCACGGGACGAGCGCGCCCTCGTTGATGGACGTCGAGCTGTCGGGGACAAGCAACTCCGGGTCGATCTCGAGCTGGGAGCCTAAGCCGGTGCAGCGCGGGCACGCGCCGTGCGGCGAGTTGAACGAGAAGATGCGCGGCTCGAGCTCGGGCAGCGAGACCCCGTGCTCGGGGCACGCGAAGTTCTCGGAGAAGGTCAGCTCGCTCCCCGTCGACCACGTCGACGACGACGAGCCCTTCGGCGAGCGAGGTCGCGGTCTCGATCGACTGCGTGAGCCGCTGCCTGAGATCCGCCTTCATGACGAGCCGGTCGACGACCACCTCGATCGTGTGCTTGAACTTCTTGTCGAGCTCGATCTCCTCCTCGAGCAGGCGCTGCTCGCCGTCGACCTTCACCCGCGTGAAGCCGTCGCGCCGGAGCTCGTCGAGGACGTCCTTGAACTCGCCCTTGCGATCGCGGACGACCGGCGCGTTGACCGTGAACCGCGCCCCCTCGTCGAGCCGCAGCACCTGCTCGACGATCTGGTCGAGCGACTGCCCCGCGATCGGCCGCCCGCAGACCGGGCAGTGAGGCCGTCCGACGCGCGCGTACAGAAGCCGCAGGTAGTCGTAGATCTCGGTGACCGTGCCCACCGTCGAGCGCGGGTTCCGCGAGGTCGTCTTCTGGTCGATCGAGATCGCCGGCGAGAGCCCGTCGATCGAGTCCACGTCCGGCTTCTCCATCATCTGCAGGAACTGCCGCGCGTATGCGGAGAGCGACTCGACGTAGCGGCGCTGCCCCTCGGCGTAGATCGTGTCGAACGCGAGCGACGACTTCCCCGAGCCCGAGAGCCCCGTGACGCACACGAGCGCGTTCCGC
>CAWCLL010000002.1:0-273961 GCA_963796405.1 uncultured Actinomycetes bacterium | reverse complement strand
GCCCGATTAGATGCAATCCTCTCGCGCTCGACACGCGTAGCCAAGACAGACAACCCGGCAGTGGAGGGCGTGCCTTACGCCGCCTGCCGAAGATCCGTGAGTCGGTAGTCGATGCCTCGCCAGGCGGCGTACGCATACGGGTGCTCGTAGACGCTCATCGGATTTACGTTCGGCTCTACCGGCACCTCGAACTCGTCGTCGGTGCTGTCGTCGCGCACGACCACGGCAACCGAGTTCGTGTCGGATGCCCAAAGAAGCGACACGAGAATCCCTACGTTCCTGCGGCTTGCGAGCACCACCCTCGGCGTCTCAGTTTCGGTCTTAGGCATGACTCCTCCGGCTCCGCCTCGACAGTGGAGGCTCGGCGTCTCGTGTAGGCCGGTGTTGGATTCAGCGCGGCTGGTCGGCAGGACGGTGGCGTCCTGCCGACCAGATAGCGCGGGTTAGTTGGCTGACGCCACCGACTTGGCGGCTTCGAGGATGAGCTCGGTCACAGCGGAGGGCCGCGAGATCATCGGGACGTGCGAGGAGCGGACTTCGGCGATCGTCGCACCGGCCCGCTCAGCCATGAAGCGCTGGGTCGTAGGCGGGATCGCGCGGTCTTCGGTCGTGACGAGATACCAGGATGGGATTTTCTTCCAGGCTGGCTCGCCCGAGACCTCCTCGAGGATCGCGAGGTCGAACGGCCGCTGAGTCGCGGCCATGACGGCAGCCGTCTTCTCAGAGACGTCCTGAGCGAAGATCTGCCGGAACAGGCTCGGGGTGATGTAGCTGTCGAGTCCACCGGGATAGGGCCTGACCGTCAGCGTGGCCGGACTGATCTGGCTGCCTTCGTTCTTGAGGATCAGTTCGATCTGCGTCTCGCCCTTGTCCGGTGCGAATGCCGCGATGTAGACGAGCGCCTTGACGTTCGGGTTTCCGGTCGCGGCGTTCGTCAAGACCATGCCTCCGTAGGAGTGGCCGACGAGGACGATGGGGCCGGAGATGCTGGCAAGCACGCTGCTCAGGTAGGCAGCGTCCCCATGGAGGCTACGCAGCGGGTTGGCGACTGCGAGCGCCGTATAGCCCTTCTTCTGCAGCTTCTCGATGCTGTCGTTCCAGCCTGATGAGTCTGCCCAGGCGCCGTGGACGAGCACGATCGTCGGCTTCTGGGCCTGGGACGTGGCGGAACCGTCGGCGGTCGCGACCGCGCCTGCGGCGATGCCGACCGCGACCGTGACTGCGATGACGAGTGCGGCCAGGTTGCGGCGGCGTCTTGGATGGGTGAACGTGTTCATGCGAGTGCTCCTTCGGGGACGGCCGACCGGGCGGCCTGAGCGATCAGGCTGGCGACGGTCTCGGGGTTGGAGACGTAGACGGCGTGACTGCCGGGCGTCTCGGTGACGGTGGCGCTGGCGCGCTCTGCCATGGTGCGCTGCGCCGATGGGGGAATCATGTGGTCGTCGGTGGCCAGGGCCAGCACGAGCGGCGCTCGGAAGCGAAGCTGGGCGAAGCTGGAGGCAGTCCCGCGCGGGCCGCTTCCGCCGAACCAGGCGAACAGCTTCTGCGCGCCGTGCGCCGCCACGATCGATCCGAGGACGACCCTTAGAAGGAGGATTCCGTACGACATGACCGTGCTTCTCCTTTCGTTACGTGCTCACGGCCGCGAACTGCTCGGCTCGGTGCGCGCCGTTGATGGCGGTTGCTGATTGCGGTTCGTCCCGTCGCGCTCGGGCGGCGGGACGAACCGCGTCTTTCATCAGGGCCTGGTGTCGAGTGCCACGCGCAGGACGCTGATCGCCTGGTTGATCGCGCCCTCGGCCGCGTGCGTCTCGCGAAGGGCGTTGAGCATCACGAAGTCGTGGATGATGCCCTGGTAGCGGACGGCTGTGACGGGGACGCCGGCCTGGCGAAGCTTGTTCGCGTAGGCCTCGCCTTCGTCGCGCAGCACGTCGGCCCCGGCGGTGATGACGAGCGCCGGCGGCAGGCCGGCGAGCTGATCGAGGCTGGCGCGCAGCGGGGAGGCTGTGATCTCGTTTCGCTGCTCCTCGCTGGTCGTGTACTGGTCCCAGAACCACTGCATCCCGTCGCGGCGGAGGAAGTAGCCTTCGGCGAACTCGTGGTAGGAGCCGGTGTCGAAGCTGGCGTCGGTGACCGGGTAGAAGAGGACTTGCGCGGCCAGCTTGGGGCCGGAGCGCTCCTTAGCCAGAAGGGTGAGCGCGGTGCTCATGTTGCCGCCAACGGAATCGCCGGCGACCGCGATCCGAGAGGGGTCGAGACCCTTCTCGGCGCCGTGCTCGGCGACCCAACTGGCGACCGCATACGACTCCTCGAGCGCGGTCGGATAGCGGGCCTCCGGCGAGAGGCTGTAGTTGGGGAAGACGACGGCTGCACCGGTCCCGGCAGTGAGCTCGCGGATCAGGCGGTCGTGGGTGTGGCTGTTGCCGAACACCCAGCCGGCGCCGTGGATGTACACGATCACGGGAAGCGGTCCGACCGCTCCCCTTGGGCGCAGGATGCGAACGGACACCTCGCCGGACGGTCCGCCTGGAAGGGTGGTGTCCTCGATGTCGACGTCCGGCTTTGCGATCTCACCGGCCTGCACCTCGTCGACGGTCTTGCGACCTTCTACGGGACCGAGGTCGAAGAGATAGGGCGGGTTGGCAGTTGCCTCGACGAACGCCTGCGCAGCGGGCTCGAGGACTGTGGTCTGGATGATGGTGTCTGACATCGTTGACGCTCCTTTGGGTCTCGAAGATTTTTGGGGTCGTCCGTCAGCGGAACGGAGCTTCAGGACGCCTTTCGGAGCCGAGTCGACGCCGACGCCAGGTTGCGGCGGCGCCTTGGAAGGATGGAGGTGTTCATGCGAGTGCTCCTTCGGGGACGGCCGAGCGGGCGGCCTGAGCGATCACGTTGGCGACGGCCCTGGGGTTGGAGACGTAGACGGCGTGACTGCCGGGCGTCTCGGTGACGGTGGCGCCGGCACGCTCTGCCATCGTGCGCTGCGCCGACGGGGGAATCATGTGGTCGTCGGTGGACACGACGGCGTAGCTCGGCTTGCTACGCCAGGCGGCGTCGCTGATCGTGCCGCCAAGCGCCTCCAGGCCCCAGGGAACCTGCGAGTCGGCCATGAACGCGGCCTGCTCTGCGCTCAGGTCGCCCGCGAACGACGCATGGAACTTCTCGCGGTCGAGAAGCAGGAAGCCGTCCTGCGGCGGCAGGATCGGCGGCTGGGGCCCGTCGGTCGGGAAACCTCCGATGAGGCTGTTGACCGACTCGCCCTGGTCGGGAGCGAAGGCGGCGATGTAGACGAGCCCTGCAACGTTCTCGTGCGTGCCCGCCTCGGTGATGACGGCGCCGCCGTACGAGTGGCCGACGAGAATCGTCGGGCCGTCCTGCTTGTCCAGGATGCGACGCGTGACTGCGACGTCGTCTTCGAGCGACAGCGTCGGGTTCTGGATGACGCTGACGTTGAAGCCGTCCTGCTTGAGGAGGTGATAGACGCCCTCCCAGCCGGATCCATCCACGAAGCCGCCGTGCACCAGCGCGACGTTCCGTACTTGACTCATGGTGACCTCCGTTCAAGTTGAATGGTCACCTTCAAAGCTAGAAGCCAAATACGGGCTGTCGCGTCCGTCGGACGACGACACTTCGCGCGACGGCCGTACGTCGAGTGACGTAGTCGGCAACCACCGACGCTACCGGTCGTCGGCGTTGGCAACTGGCGTCGCTGCCGGCCGTCGGCCTTTTCCCTTGGTTCTCTGGCTGCGAGGATGTTTCTCTCGATGGCTGTTGCTCGAAGCGACCAGGGTCCGCTGCTCGGTCGAGACGCCGAGATCGGACTGCTCACGTCACTGCTCGACAGAATCGAGAGCGGCGGCGGCGCACTCGTCCTGCGCGGTGAGCCGGGCATCGGCAAGTCGCGGCTGCTCTCCCAGACGGTCGCCCTCGCCGAGGAGCGGCAGATGAGCGTGCTGGCGGCCAGGGGCGTGCAGTCAGAAGCCAGGGTTGCGTTCGGGGGACTGCAGCAGCTGCTGCGACCAGTGCGGTCGCAAGTGACGGGACTCGCCGCGTCACAACAGGCCGTACTCAAGGCGGCCCTGGGCATCGCTGAGGACCAACCGGCGGAACCCTTTCGGATCGCGCTGGCCGTTCTCGACTTGTTATCGGACGCGGCAACCGAGAGCCCGTTGCTGGTCGTCGCGGACGACGCCCATTGGCTCGACCAGCCGTCCCTGGATACCCTCGCCTTCGTCGCGCGAAGGCTCGAATCAGATCCGATCGTCCTGCTGGCCTCGGTTCGCGAGGGATACCCGACCGTCTTCGACGCGATCGGCTTGCCAGAGCTGCGGCTCCAGCCACTCGATCCAGCATCGGCGACTCGCCTCCTCGGAGAGAGCAGCGGTCACCTGACCGCACAGGAACGCAGTCGCATTCTGCGTGAGGCTGCAGGCAACCCGCTCGCTCTCGTCGAGTTGCCGTCGATCGCGCGCCGGCTCGAAGACGAGCAGTTGATGCCGGGCTTGGTCCCACTGACGGAACGTCTGGAGCGCGCATTCGCGGCCCGCGTAGCGGATCTCCCCCCCGACACGCAGCTCCTGCTCCTAGTCGCCGCTCTCAACGACAGCGAGAACCTCAGCGAGGTGCTCCAGGCCGGACGTACGGTCGCCAATCCGCCCGTAGGAGTCGAAGCGCTCCAGCCCGCAGCTGACGCGACGATCGTGGAGCTCGACGAGCGCACGGTGCGTTTTCGACACCCGCTGATGCGCTCGGCGGTACACCAAAGCGCCAGCGTCGAGCAGCGACGGCGTGCGCACGAGGCGCTCGCTGAGACGCTGGAGGCCGAGCCCGACCGTCGGGTGTGGCACCGCGCGGCGCTCATCGCCGGCACGCGCGAAGACGTCGCCCTGGAGCTCGAAGAGGCAGGCCGGCGCGCCCGACGGCGTGGAGCGGTCAGTGTCGCCGCAACGGCGCTGCGTCGCGCCGCGGAGCTCAGCGAGCCCGCCCAACGCGCCAAGCGCCTGATCGCCGCGGCCGAGGTTGCCTTCGAGCTCGGGCAGCCGCACGTCGTCGCCCCATTGCTCCGCGAGGCCGAACAACTCGAGCCGGGACCGCTCGAGCGGGCGCGTGCCGCCTGGATCGATGAGATGATCAATCTACGAGGGCCGAGCCCCACTTGGGTCGCGCAGTTGATCTCTGCTGCCGAGCAGGCCGGAGAGGCCGGCGATCACGATCTCCACTTCGCTCTGCTCTGGCTCGTCGCGACGCGTTTCTGGTGGGCAGACCCCGGTTTCGAGGCGCGACGGATCCTCGTCGAGGCTGCAACTCGCCTCGGCGACGCCGACGACTTGCACGTGCTGGCGATCCAGGCCTATGCCGATCCGTTCGGCCACGCACCACCGGTGCTGGCCCGCGTCCAGCAGGCCGCGGCTGAGCGCGCCCACGACACGGAGGCGTTGCTGTACCTGGGCCCAGCCGCGGTCGCGGTCGGCGCTTTCGACATCGGCATGACGCTGCTCGGAGCAGCGACAGACGGCTTGCGCGCAGACGGACGGCTCGGGCACCTGACATACGTGCTCGCGATCCAAGGGACCGTGGCATCGCGACTCGCCGACTGGGACGTCGCAATCCCGGCCGCCGAGGAGGCCGGGTCCCTGGCGATCGAGCTCGGCCAGCCGCTCTGGAAGGCGGCAGCGGACACCCTCGTCTCCACGATCGCAGGAATGCGCGGTGACGAGGCCTCTGCCGAGCGGGCCTCCGCAGAGGCGGAGCGGATCGCAGCGCCCATCGGTGCCAACAACATCGTCGCTTTGGCACAGTTCGGAAGGGTCTCCGCCGCGCTCGGAGCATCCAGACACGACGATGCCTACAAGGCCGCCGAGCGCCTCTTCGACCCCACCGACCCGGCCCATCATCCTGCAATCGCCTCGTGGATCATCGGAGACCTAGCCGAGGCCGCGCTCCACGCCGGCCGCGTCGCGGAGGCACTAGCGCGCGTTGCGCAGATCGAGGCGGCCGCCGGCGACACCCCGACTGTCTGGATCGCGCTGGGTTTGCGGCACGCCCGCGCGCTGCTCGCCGACGACGAGCAAGCCGAGAAACGCTTCGACGAGGCACTTGGCGCCGAGCTCGGCCGCTGGCCCTTCCAGCGTGCCCGGCTCCTGCTCGCTCACGGCCAGTGGCTACGCCGCCAGCGTCGGATCACCGAGTCGCGCACACCGCTTCGCGAGGCCCGTAACGCGTTCGACGCGCTTGGTTGCGTCGCGTTCAGCGACCAGGCACGCCGCGAGCTGCGCGCATCAGGCGAGTCGAGCCGGCGGCGCGACCCCGCCGCCCGCGACCAACTGACCGCCCAAGAGCTGCAAATCGCACAGCTCGCGGCGCAGGGACTCTCGAACCGAGAGATCGGCAACCGGCTCTACGTCTCGCATCGCACGGTCGGCACCCATCTCTATCGCATCTTCCCGAAGCTCGGGATCACAGTCCGAGGCGAACTTGGCCCGGCCCTCTCGGCCGATGCAGCTTTGTAGGGACGCCAAGAGCACAGTTCGCTGCCAGACGGCTGTCATGACCGTTCGGGCTTACGGGAGCGAGCGTAGTCAGATTCTCATGAGGGATTCGGCCCGAGGATGGAGCACTTATGGAGCCTAGCGGTCGCAATCGGTGGCAACCGCTGGCAAATCCGAAGACCCCGAAAACGCCCGAATCAAGCCAAAACCGTTGCCACTGGTTGCGACCGGTTGCCGTTCGGAGCGCATGGTAAGGAGGGGGTCACACGTCCGCCTGGCAACTGCCGCTCGAGCACGAGTCGTCCGCCTCGTACGGGCTCTTCGACGCGTCAGCCCGGGCAGCAAACGGGCAGCAAACGTCTGATATCGGCTTCGCTCAACCATGCGGGATCGAATCGCAGAACGCTCAGAAACCCGCATGAATAGAGCGATTCCGTGCCCATCGTCGCCAAACGTCGCGACCCTCGAACCGGCCTGTCACGCCGGAGGTCGCGGGTTCGAGTCCCGTCGCTCCCGTCCTTATTCCAAGCCATTTCTGACGATTCAGAGGGCTTTCGACCAGTCGTGGCACGTACTCGACGGGTTGGTCGAGCAGCGGGCGTCAAGCTGCGAACGACCTGCTCGCGCGGAGCCAGTTGCGCTCTACGCATACTTCTGTCATGGCCACCGGCCTGGCAGTCGGCGGCGACGTCGAGCAGGCTCTGGTCGGCGTCGGCGTCCCGAGCTACGTCCTCGACACAACGGGAATCGTCCGGTGGATCAACCCGGCAGCCGAACGGCTTCTCGGCGACGTTCGCGGTCGCCAGTTCACCTCCGTCGTCGCGCCCGAGGACAGCCGGCGCGCCCGCGAGCTGTTCACCCAAAAGGTGCTCGGCACCTCCCCGGCCACAGACACGACCAGCGTCTTGGTTTCGACCGCCGGCACGCGGGTGGCCGTGGAGATCAGCTCGGTGCCGCTCAAGAGCGGTGAACGAGTAGTCGGCGTCTTCGGGCTGTTGGAGGAGCGCCCTGACGACAGGTTCACAGCGCCACCCCCCGATCTCACCCCCCGCCAGGTCGAGGTGCTTCGTCTTCTGGAGCAGGGCCGCTCGACGAAGCAGATCGCCGCCGAGCTCCACCTGAGCACCGAGACGGTCAGGAACCACATCCGCCGTCTCTTCCGGGCCCTCGGCGTCAACTCCCGACTCGAAGCCGTCGCCGCCGCCCGGGGCGCCACACCTCACTGATCGAAGGAACGAGGTCGTCAGAGCGCACCGTCACCGCGCTTTGGACCGACATGAGGTTGAGCACAATTGGGTCTAGCGACCGGCCCGCGGTCACCCGTACGTTCTTCTCATCGAACCCGCGGCATTCCGCCGCCGGGTAACGGGTTACCGAAAGGAGTCTGAAGTGTTCAAGGGCAGGCGTTTCACGCCGGCGATGATCGTTGCGATGATCGCGCTCGCTGTCGCGCTGAGCGGGACGGCGATGGCGGGCACGGCGAAGCTGATCACCAGCGGTCAGATCGCGAACGGCACGATCAAGCTGGCAGACATTCACTCGAGCGCCAAGACGGCGCTCAAGGGCCAGAGCGGCGAGACTGGCGCGCAGGGGCCGGTCGGCCCGCAGGGTGCCACCGGCGCGCCCGGCACTCCCGGCACGCAGGGCCATCAGGGCGAGCAGGGCCCGCAGGGCGAGCCCGGTGTGGACGGCAAGGACGGCAAGGACGGCCTCTCCGGGCTAGTCACCCGACACTACGACTACATCAAGGGCGCTAGCTACCCGGGCGCGGGCTCGGGCGGCATCGCCACCGTGGCATGCGACGACGACCCGGCCCTCAGCCAGACCAAGGTCGCGATCGGCGGTGGCGTGCAGTTCCTCAACGTCGGCCGCAACGCGGGCACGATCCAGAACGCCTACGTCGGCGAGACGCACATCACCGACTCCTTCCCCGGCCGCATGGACTGGGATACCAACACGCCCAAGGCCAACCGGCTCGACGGCTGGATCGTGCGGCTCAATACCACGCCGTCCGTGGACATGCGCGTCTGGGTGACCTGTGTGGATGCGCCTCCCGCGCCTCCCGCCTCGTAACACCACGCACCATCAGCAGCCCGTCCCGCAGGCGGACCTCGCAGACATAACCTGCACGTCATCTGCGTAAACGCCAACAAGGCTCATGCCACTCGAACCTGAAGGGCTGAAGGGCGCCGGCGACGGCGCCCTTCGGCGTTTCGGGGGAATGTGACAGATCCTTGTCGCGGATGCCCCCGACACGAAACTTGTGCACGGCAAGACTCCCGTCGCTCCCGTCCTTGGAAACCCGGTCGTGGAGCGGGCTTCTTCGTTTCATCGGTCGGCCTTGAGAGCACGCACAGCGCGCCGGTGACGGACCGCCGGTCGTCCTCCTCCATCGTGCGCGCGTCCCAGATACCCCAGAATGAGGGCCGTGAGCATCGACACTCGCTCGGCCCGACGTGCGCTCGAGCGCGGCCGCGCCTCGTACGCGAAACATGCGTGGCGCGATGCCTACGAGTCGCTCTCGCGCGCCGACGACACGAGCCGGCTGGAGCCGGAGGATCTCGTGCTGCTCGCGACGTCTGCCTACATGCAAGGCCTGGAGGACGAGTACGTTCGTGCCCTCGAGCGCGCTCATTACGCCTACCTCGACTCGGGCGAGGTGCCGCGGGCCGCGCGCTGTACCTGGTGGATCGGCCTCAGTTTCCTGCTCCGCGGGGAAGAAGCCCCGGCGACAGGCTGGTTCGCGCGCGGAGAGCGGCTGCTCGAGGGCGAGGAACGCGACTGCGTGGAGCGCGGCTACCTCCTCCTCGGGTCAATGCTCGAGAGCTTCGCGGAGGGCGACTTCGAAGCAGCAAGGGCGAAGGCAGCCGAGGCCATCGCCATCGGCGAGCGCTTCGGCGATCGCGACCTGATCGCGCTGGGCGTGATGGACCTGGGTCACGCGCTCCTCGAGCTCGGACGAGCCAGAGAGGGGCTGCGGCTCGTGGACGAGAGCATGGTGGCGGTGACGAGCGGCGGGCTCTCGCCGATCGTGGCCGGCATCCTCTACTGCAGCACGATCTCGGTCTGTCAGAGCGTGTACGAGCTGCGCCGCGCCCGGGAGTGGACCACCGCCCTCACGCTCTGGTGCGAGCGTCAGCCCGACATGGTGGCCCACACCGGCGTCTGCCTGGTTCATCGCGCCGAGATCATGCAGCTGCAAGGAGGCTGGCAGGCGGCCCTCGAGGAAGCAGAGCACGTCGCGGCGCAGGGAGCGTTGAACCAACTGGCCTTCGGCCGGGCGCTGTACGTCCAAGGAGACCTGCATCGCCTGCGTGGCGACTTTGGAGCAGCCGAGCGGGCGTATCGCGCCGCAGCCCGGCAGGGCGAGCAGCCGCAGCCGGGGCTGGCACTGCTCCGGCTGGCGCAGGACAGCGTCGACGCCGCCGTTGCCGCGATCCGCCGGGTCGTCGGTGAGTCCAGCCAGCCACTGAAGCGAGCGGCGTTGCTCCCCGCCTACGTGGAGATCGCGCTCGCGGCCGGCGAGGTCGAGGAGGCCGAGCGCGCCAGTGACGAGCTCGCGGCGATCTCGCAGGTCCACGAAGGCGACGCGCTGGGAGCGATGTCGGCGTACGCCAGCGGAGCCGTGGCGCTCGCGCGAGGCGAGCCCGCGGGCGCCCTGACCGAGCTGCGTCGCGCGTTGCAGGTGTGGCAGGAGCTGGGCGCGCCGTACGAGGCCGCGAGAGCGCGAGTTCTCGTCGGGCTCGCGTGCGCAGGGCTCGGCGACGAGGAAGGCGCCGCGCTCGAGCTGGAGGCGGCCCGCACCGTTTTCGAGGAGCTCGGCGCGCGGCCGGACGTGTCCCGCGCGGACTCGCTGCGGACCTCGTCCTCGGTGCCGGACACACACGGGCTGAGCCCCCGGGAGCTGCAGGTGCTCCGCCTGGTCGCGTCCGGCGAGACCAACAAGGCCATCGCGGCTGCGCTGGTCCTCAGCGAGAGGACGGTCGACCGTCACGTCAGCAACATCTACGCCAAGCTGCGGGTGTCGTCCCGCGCGGCGGCCACCGCCTACGCGTACGAGCACGGGCTCCTCTGAGCCGAAGTACCCATTCCGCGACTGGGCGGAAGTTGGGTAGTTCAACCGAAGAGCCCTTGCCTCATGACTCCTACGTTCGGGGAGCGAACCGTGCATCCGAACGAGGAGGAGTCTCATGAACCGTGCATACGACGCGATCGTGGTGGGAGCGCGTTGCGCCGGGTCGCCGACGGCGATGCTGCTCGCGCGCAAGGGCTACCGCGTGCTGCTGGTCGACCGGGCGACGTTCCCGAGCGACACCGTTTCCACCCACCTGATCCATCCGCCGGGCGTGGCGGCGCTCGCACGCTGGGGACTCCTCGACCGCGTCGTCGCGACGGGCTGCCCGCCCGTCGACACCTACGAGTTCGACTTCGGCCCCTTCACGATCAGCGGCCGGCCCGCGACTCCTGAGGCGCCGATCGCGTACGCCCCCCGGAGAACGGTGTTGGACGCGCTGCTCGTCGACGCCGCGGCCGAGGCGGGAGTCGAGGTGCGCGAGCAGTTCACGGTCGAGAGCCTCGTGTTCGAGCATGGCCGTGTCGTCGGCGTCCGCGGTCACGAGAGGGGCGGCCCAGCCGTCACCGAGCGCGCCAGCGTGGTCGTCGGAGCGGACGGCCGGTACTCGTTCGTCGCAGACGCCGTGGACGCGGAGGAATACGACCAGAAGCCGAAGCTGCTGGCCGCGTACTACAGCTACTGGAGCGGGCTGTCGCTCGACGGCCGCTTCGGGAACTGGATCCGTCCCCATCGCGGGTTCGCCGCCTGGCCGACGAACGACGACCTGACGCTCGTCATCGCAGGCTGGCCGTACCGCGAGTTCGAGGCAAACCGGAACGACGTCGAAGGCAACTTCCAGGCAACCATCGACCTGGCGCCCGCCTTCGCAGAGCGTCTCCGCGCCGCAACCCGCGAGGAGCGCTACGTCGGCGCGGCCGTCCGCGGGTATTTCCGCAAGCCGTACGGCCCCGGCTGGGCACTCGTCGGCGATGCGGGCTACAACAAGGACTTCATCACCGCGCAGGGCATCAGCGACGCCTTCCGCGACGCCGAGCTCTGCGCGGCCGCCCTGGATCAGGCGTTCTCCGGAATACGCAGTTTCGAGGACGCGCTGGCCGAGTACCAGTCGACGCGCGACGCACACGTGCGCGCGATGTACGAGCTCACGGCGGAGTTCGCCTCACTCGAGCCCGCGTCGGCCGAGCTGCAGCAGGTCCTGGCAGCCGTGCACGGGAACCAGACGGCGATGGACGACTTCGCACGCGTCATCGCCGGGATGACGTCGCCCGCGGAGTTCTTCTCGGAGGAGAACGTGGGGCTCATCCTGGCCGCGGCGGCTTGAAACCCCGGCAGCGGGCCCTCGGGCGCTCAGGGCTCGATGTTCTGGTTGAGCCTGAAGAAGTTGGTCGGGTCGTAGGCGCGCTTGAGCTCGACCAGCCGGTCGTACTTCGCGCGCCGTAGGCCTGTCGAACGCGGTCAGCCCCCTCGTCGCCCAGGAAGTTGACGTAGACGCGGTCGCGCGCGTGCGGCTGCATGGCGTCGAAGAAGTCGCGCGCCCAGGCGGTGTGCCGGTCGCCCTCTGGGTCGTCTTCGGTCCAGACGGCGTTGATGACGACGTTGTGCGCGGCGTCGCGCTGGCTGAAGGCGGTTGCGTCCTCTGGCACGCGACCGAGCGCCCCGCCGAGCTGGAGGATGATGGTGTATGAGCGTGGCGACGTGATCCGCGAGGTGTGGTCGATGAGCGTGTCGATCGCATCGTCCGTGAGCGGCGGCAGCTCGACCGATTTCCAGTAGCGGTGCCAGCCGTGCGGCACCAATGGGTCGAACATCGACTGCAGCGCCACGTACGGCTTGGGCTCGAGCCGATCGACGATCGGGCTGCCGAACTCTTTCAGCGGCCGGACGACCTCGGCCCCGTCCTCAGGCGCCCCGGCGTAGCAGGCGCACACCATGACGTATCGGCTTGCCGTGCACGTCCGCGGGCAGGAACGGCAGTGGCGGCGCGAGCTCGAGTTCGACGATCGTCGTGAGCTCGTCGGGCGCGGCAGCCGCGAACTCGCGATAGAACCGCAGTACCTCCGGCGCGTCCTCGAGCGGGTGGAAGATCGGCCCGGCGAGCACGATCGGCCCGACCGGATGCAGGCGGTACTCGAACGACGTGACCATGCCGAAGTTACCGCCGCCGCCGCGCACTCCCCAGAACAGATCGGGGTTCTCGTTCTCGCTGGCGGTAACCAGCTCGCCATCCGCCGTGACGAGGTCGACGGAGAGCAGGTTGTCGACCGTCGCCCCGTACTTGCGCATCAACCAGCCGATCCCGCCCCCCAGGGTCAGCCCCGAAACGCCCGTGTGGCTCACGATTCCACCCACCGTCGCAAGCCCAAAGAGCTGGGTCTCGCGGTCGAGCTCTCCCCACAACACGCCTGCTTCGGCGCGCGCCGTCCTGGCTTGTGGGTCGACGTGAATCCCTTTCATCGGCGACAGGTCGATCACGAGGCCGCCGTCACACAGCGCGTGACCGCCGACCCCGTGGCCACCTGAGCGCACCGCCACGAGCAGATCACGCTCGCGTGCGAAGCGCACCGCGGCGACGACGTCGGCGACGCCGGTGCAGCGGGCGATCCAGGCCGGGCGGCGGTCGATCGCGCCGTTCCAGATCGAGCGAGCCTCCTCGTAGCCTTCGTCTTCCGGGCCGATCACCGGGCCGTGGACGGAGTTGCGTAGACGCTCGTCGTCGGTGGCCGTCGCCACCCTTGCCGTTTCGGTAGCCATGCGACGACGGTACGCGGGATGCGTCGCGATCGACTAGACCGAACTTCGAACCAAGCGGTTCGATTTCGAACCAAGCGGTTCGAATTCCGAACCTAATGCCAATCCGGGGTTAGCATTCCTGGAGCATGCGGGGCTACGCCCAGTACTGTCCGATCGCGAAGGCGAGCGAGATCCTCGGCGACCGCTGGACGCTCCTGATCGTGCGTGAGCTGCTGGGCGGCGCGAGCGGGTTCAACGAGCTTCAGCGTGGCCTGCCGGGGATCTCGCGCTCGGTCCTCACCGACCGCCTGCGCTCGCTCGAGCGGGCCGAGATCATCGAGCGGCGCACCGGTCCCAAGGGCAGGACGCTCGAGTATCGCCTGACGCTCGCCGGCCGCGATCTGGAGGCGGTCGTGCAGGCGATGGGGGAGTGGGGGGTTACCTGGTCGTTCACCGATCCCCGCCCCGAGGAGCTCGACCCCGACCTCCTGATCGTCTGGATGGCCCGCCACGTCGATCGCGAGCAGCTTCCCCCGGGTCGCACGGTGGTCAAGTTCGACTTCCGCGACCCGGCGAAGCGCTACTGGATGGTGCTCGAGCCGTCCGAGGTCTCGGTCTGCCTCCAGCATCCCGGGTTCGACGTCGACCTCGAGGTCACGGTCGACACCGCCACCCTCTACCGCGTCTACCTCGGGCGTGCCGAGCTCGCCGGCGCGATGCGGGCGCGCAAGCTGACGCTGAGCGGCCCGAGGGTGCTCCAGCGCGCCTTCGGGCGCTGGTTCGCCTGGAGCGCGTTCGCCCCGGCCAGCCGCCAGGCCGACGAGCGCCGGAGGGCGACGTCGCGACTCGCGGACCCCGAGAGGGTGCGAGTCGAACGGCCGCTGCCGCAGTAGCCTCGGGCCCTTAGCACCGAACACGCGACAAAGGAGACCCGATGGGCAAGCTAGTCGTGACCGAGTTCGTGTCGCTCGACGGCGTGATGCAAGCGCCCGGCGGCGAGGACTTCAAGTATCCGGGCTGGAGCTTCGCATTCGACCGCGGCGACGACGGGAATCAGTTCAAGCTCGACGAGACGCTGGAGACCGAGGCGCTACTGATCGGACGCGTGACCTACGAGAGCTTCGCCGGCGCGTGGCCTAAACGCGAGGGCGAGTTCGCCGACAAGTTCAACACGATGCCCAAATACGTCGTCTCGTCTACGCTCGAGGATCCGGCGTGGAACAACACCACCGTCCTCAAGGGCGAAGTCGTCGACGAGGCCACGAAGCTGAAGGAGCAGATCGACGGGATCGTCCAGACGCCGGGGAGCCTTCGGCTCGTGCATACGCTGCTCGAGCACGACCTGGTCGACGAGCTCCACCTGATGGTGTTCCCGGTGATCCTCGGAACCGGGCGGCGCCTGTTCGATGCGACGACCGAGAAGACTGATTGGCGGCTCACCGAGGCGAAGCCGGTCGGGCCTGACGGCGTGCTGGTCCTGATCTACGAGCGAGGGAGGTAGGTGAAGGCCGAAAGGCGGCGAGTGTGCCTGCGGCGAAGTGTCGACCGAGCCGAACAGCCCGGAGATCCACACCGCAGTCAGCGCCTCTCAAGCATCTCCGGTTGGGACAACCGTCGCCGGCTCGACCATGACCACCACGGTGCGCCGGGGAGCGCGCGGTCGGTGCATGACACCCCGTGGCGGGGGTGCCGCCTGGCCGTCATCGGGGACAGGACCTCATCTTTCGAGCCGGCCTACCCACGAAAGCGTGCGTTGCCAGCGGAACGCGCGCAACGACCTATGAGCTATCCGACCGGCGGTCGTGCTGCGTCCGCAAAGGCTGAGCCTGACACCCGACTGCCCGGAGGCTACGCTCGAGCGATGAGTCCCAATCAGGGCGGGTACGTCGTGCTTCAGAGATTGCGAGAGGACGACTGGCGCGTGCTGGGAGACGTCGATCGACAGCCAGGCTTGCCGGCTCGCAAGTCGCGTGCCCAGGCGGTTCGGGATGTGCTCGGGCGCGAACCGACTCGCGACGAGATCTTCGCCGTGCTGCCGCGGAGCGAGTGGCGGCTCGCGCTCGGCCATTGATCAGCCAGGGAGACGCGTCTCAGGTGCGTGCCGAGGCCAGGAGCGCCCTCAGACGCTCGAGACTGGTGGCCGGCCACAGCTTCTTCGTGTCGTAGTAGGTCGCGAACGCCGGTACCGACTCGGGAAGCGTGACCCAGGGCAGCTTCGAGCGCGTGAAGATGTGGACGTCGGGCGCGACCGACGCCGGGTCGTCGAGCGTGCCGGCGCGGACGAAGCGCACTTGGCGCCGCGTGTACTGGCTGAAGACCGCCATCTGGCAGGTCGGGCAGCGCCAGATCTTCTGCTTCTTGCCGCCGCTGCGGGGAACGGACACCGGCTGCGGATCGCCGGCGAGGAGCGCTACCCGGTCGGTCTCGATCAGCACATTGATGGCGAACGCGCTCCCCGTCTGCCGCTGACAGTTCAGGCAGTGGCAGCAATGAACGAAGAGCGGGTCGGACGTGAGCCGGTAGCGAACCGCTCCGCAAGCGCAGCCGCCCTCGCGTGAGACGCTCATGAACTCCTCCTCCTCCATGGACGAGCGACGGAGCCTGGACTGTACTCGCGCATGAGGCAGCACTTGCGTAGACTGACAATACTCAGTATAGTACCGAGTATGACTGCGAACAGGAACCAGCCGTGAGCGTTCCCCACGCCCTCCTCGCCCTCCTGAGCGAGGGTCCGAAATACGGCCTGCGACTGCAGAACGAGTTCGAGTCGCGGACGGGCGAGGTCTGGCCGCTCAACGTCGGCCAGGTGTACACGACCCTGCAGCGCCTCGAGCGCGACGGGCTCGTCGAGACCGACGACGGGGAGACGAGGCGAGCGCTCGCGGAAGCGGTACCGGATCACCGCCGCCGGGGCTCACGAGCTGACCGACTGGCTCCGCACCCCGCCCGACCTCGTGCCTCCCCCGCGCGACGAGCTCGTGATCAAGGTGCTCGTCGCCCTCCAGGTCCCCGGGACCGACGTCCACGAGATCCTGCAGGTGCACCGCCGGCATGTGATCGAGGTCATGCAGCGCTACACCCAGATCAAGGCCGCCGCCGCCGAGGACGACGTAGCGCTGGCGCTCGTCGCCGATGCCGAGCTCTTCCGGCTGGAGGCGATCGTCCGCTGGCTCGACGCCGCCGACGTGCGCTTAAAGCAGCGGCCGTCCCACCACCCAGCTGCCGCGGTGGCCGACCTGCCTCTCGAACCGACTCGCACGTTGGAGGTCTCGCAATGACACGCGCACTCGAACTTCGCCAGGTATCGAAGACCTACGGCTCCGGGCCGACCGAGGTGCGCGCCTCCGTGAGGTCGACCTCGCCGTCGAGCGCGGCGAGCTGGTGGCGATCATGGGCCCGAGCGGCTCCGGCAAGAGCACGCTCCTGACGATCGCCGGAAGCCTCGAGGAGGCGACCAGCGGCCAGGTGCTCGTGGACGGGGTCGACCTCGCCAGCGTCTCGCGCTCGGATCGGGCGAAGATGCGACGCCGCGTCGATCGGCTACGTGTTCCAGGACTTCAACCTGCTTCCCGGGCTGACCGCCGTCGAGAACGTCACCCTGCCGCTCGAGCTCGACGGCGTCCGCGCCAGAGCCGCACGCGCGACCGGCCTCGAGGCGATGGAGGAGCTCGGTGTCGCGGAGCACGCGGATCGCTACCCCGACGAGCTGTCGGGCGGCGAGCGCCAGCGGGTCGCGATCGCCCGCGCGATCGTCGGCGAGCGGGGACTGCTCCTCGCCGACGAGCCGACCGGTGCGCTCGACTCCGTGAATGGCGAGGCCGTCATGCGCCTGCTGCGGGCCGCCACGCAGCGGGGTGTCGCCGGTGTCGTCGTGACCCACGAGGCGCAGCTCGCTTCGTGGGCCGACCGCGTCGTGTTCCTGCGCGACGGCCAGGTCATCGACCAGACCGTCGCGCCGCCCGGCCCGGAGTCGCTCCTCGCGGCAGGTGAGCGGCGATGACGACGCTCGCTCATCGGTCGGCGCTGCGCGGGCCGAAGAACGGCGGCATTGCCGCCCGCCGCGCGATCGTTCGCTGGGCCTGGCGCATGTTCCGGCGCGAGTGGCGCCAGCAGATCCTGGTGACCGCGCTCCTCACCGTAGCTGTCGCGGCCGCGATCGGCAGCGTCACGGTCGCCTACAACTCGGCGCCCGCGGAGGATGCCGAGTTCGGCTCGGCCGGTCACCTGCTCCGGTTCGACGGCGGCGATCCGCGCCTGCTGGCGGCGGGTCTCGCCGCTGCCGAGGAGCGGCTCGGGACGATCGACGTCATCGGCCACCGCTCACTGACCGTTCCCGGCGGCATCGACAAGGTCGAGTTCCGCGCCCAGGACCCGCGCGGGGCGTACGGAGGCGCGCGCTTGGCGCTCCGCCGAGGCAGCTACCCGAACGGAGCCGACGAAGTTGCCGTCACCGACGGCGTGGCCACGCTCCTGGGGCTCGAGATCGGGCAGACGCTTGCCCTCGACGGCCGTCGCCGGACGGTCGTCGGCATCGTCGAGAACCCACGTGATCTGAGCGACGAGTTCGCGCTCGTCTCCCCCTCGTCCGCGGGACGACCGGATCGCGTCACGGTCCTCGTCGACGCCGACGCCGGCGCGGTGGACGCCTTCATAGACGAACAACACCAGGGAAACCGGTCCGCGTTCGTGGGGGCCGGGCCTCCGACGCAGCAACCGGGGGGCGGACGCGCTGGCGATGTTCTCCGTGGCCACGGTCTTCTTGCTGCTGGCCACGCTCGTCGCCGCTGCAGGCTTCGCCGTCATCGCTCAACGACGGCTCCGCCAGCTGGGCATGCTCGCCGCGATCGGTGCGACCGGGAAGCACCTCCGGCTCGTGCTTCTCACCAACGGCGTGGTCGTCGGCGCGATCGGCGCGTTGCTCGGGACGATCGCGGGTCTCGCGCTCTGGGTCGCGCTCGTACCGACGCTCGAGCCGGCCTTCGGTCATCGCATCGACCCGGTCAGCCTGCCGTGGGCGCTGCTCGCGATGGTCGTCCTCGTTGCCGTGCTCGGGGCGACCGCCGCAGCCTGGTGGCCCGGGCGAGCGGTGGCGCGCGTCCCGGTCACGCTCGCACTCTCGGCGCGACCGCCCAGGCCGAAGCCGGCACGATCGCTCGGCGATCGTCGCCGCCGTCTTGATCCCGGCGGGATTCGCCAGCCTCGCGCTCTCCAACCGGAGCAGCGCGCCGCTCATCATCGCCGGGATCCTCGCGACGATCCTCGGCACGCTGCTGCTTGGGCCGCTGGCTATTCGCCTCGTCGCCCGGGCGGCCGGACGCTCCCCGATCGCCGTGCGCCTGGCGCTGCGAGACCTCGCCCGCTACCAGGCCCGCTCCGGGTCAGCGCTCGCCGCGATCACCCTCGCACTCGGGATCGCGGCGGCGGTCGTCGTCGTCGCGGCGGCCGAGGAGGGGAAGTCGGCCGGCGAGCCGCCCAACCTCTCCACGCGGCAGATCCGCGTGCACACGGGTCTGTCCCGAGCCGGATCTCGTCGCGGTTCTGACGGCCGCCGAGCTCGAACGCATGGCTGTCGGCGTCCGCCGGCTCGCGGCGGATCTCGACGATGCGGCGGTCATACCGCTGCACAACGCCCGCCAGCCGGGCGAGCCGCCAGGCACGGTCGACGGCGTACGGGTCCACCACATGCACGGCCTCTACCGGAAGATCGGCGATCCCAACAGCGACCGCTGGTCGAGGAGAGCCTTCCTCTGCATGAGTGAGACGGAGTGCTGGGTCCTCGAGTCGCGCCTCTACGTCGCTACGCCCGCGCTGCTCCGTTACATCGGGATCGACCCCGCCTCGGTCGACCCGAGCACGGACTTCCTGGCCGACCCCGGCGTCGAGTCCGCCGAGCTCGTCGTGCCCGTCGTGCAGCCGGCGGAGCGCAAGATTGCCGAGCTCCCCGTCACGAACGTCCGGAGGATCGACAGCCGGAAGCTCTTCGGGTCTCCGAGCGGGGAGAGCGGCCTCGCGCCGGCCTCGTTCATCACGCTCAACGGTCTACGCCGCCTGGGCTTTCGACAAGTCTCGTCCGGCTGGATGGTCGAGTCGAGCCGGCCCCTGACGAGCGAGCAGGTCGCCGATGCGCGCGCGCTCGCGGCCGATAACGGTTTGACGATCGAGACACGGCGAGAGGGCACCTCGCTCGCAACGACCACGGCCATCGCGATCGCGGCCGGCGCGCTTCTCGCGCTGGCGATCCTGGCCATGACCGTAGGGCTGATCCGCAGCGAGAGCGCCGGCGACCTGCGCACCCTGACGGCGACCGGCGCAACGAGCAGGATCCGCCGCACGCTGACCGCGGCAACCGCCGGCGCGCTCGCCCTCCTCGGCGCGCTCCTCGGCGTGGCCGGCGCCTATCTCGCGCTCGCCGCGACGTACTCCGACGACCTCGGCTACCTCGGTCGGATTCCATTGCTGCCCCTAGTCCTCATCGTCGTCGGCATCCCTCTGACGGCTGCGGCAGCCGGTTGGCTTCTCGCCGGACGCCAGCCATCTACCATCGCGAGGCCCGTGATCGAGTGACACGACATGCGCGGAGGGAGCCTGTGCTCGTCAACTGATGGAGGCACAGGGCCGTGTCTCCGCACGAACGGCCAAGTCCTGCAGGCCCGAGGGCTCTGCAGGACTTGGACTGGTCGGAAGTGCGGTGGTTCAGACGACGAGCGTGAGGACGAGGAGTGCGATGACGACGCTCTGCACGCTGTGCACGGCGATGCCGATCCACGCGCTCCGGTAGCGCTTCGTCGGGTAGACGATGGCGAACGTGTCGACGAGTGTTGCGGGCATCGCCCACGGCACGTGCAAGTGGTAGGCGGTGAAGAAGAGGCCGTTGGCCACCCAGTCGCCGCGTCCGAAGGCACCGTTCATGCGCGGGAGCAGGTACCCGCGGAACAGGAGCTCCTCCCCGAGCATGGTGTTGAAGAGGAACATCGCGAGCAGCAGGCCGTACCAGCCGAAGGCCCCGTCCAGGAACGCCTTGCCGGCGTCCGACTCGAACAGCGTGGCCAGCTCCCGGTCCACGGGAGCGGCGATGGTCGGGATCAGCTCGTGCGCCGCCCCGAAGAGAAGGATGAACGGGATGACGACGAGCCAGACCCGTCCGCCGACGCGGCCACTGCGGGGACTCCTTGGCTTGCGGAGCCAGAGCGCCTCGCGGAGCGTCGCGAAGCGAAGCGTCCCCTGCTCGCGCGTGACGAGGATCGCGACGAGGACGAACTGCCAGACGAGGCCGATCGTGAGAGCCGCGATCATCGCCTTCGCCATGGGCACGTGGCCCGTCGCCAGCGAACCGATCGGCGAGGAAGGGCGCGACGAGCCACGCGAGCGCCGCCATCGGCAGAGCCGCGGCCGCCCAGATGGCGAAGATGCGCGCGAATCCGCAGCTGCGGAATCTCGACGCTCGAGATGCCGGCGTCGGCGCGGTCAGTGGCTGTGAGTGGAAGCGAGACGGACATTTGCATCCTCCTTCTGCGGTCGAGTTCGATGCCTCGACGCTAGGACGCGGTTGCACGCGGCGCGTCGTCGGAAAGCCGGAATCGAAGTCCTACGAGGCGACGATTCCCGCTCCTACTCGGGTAGGAGGCGCCTCGCGAGAACGTGCGGTACGTTCAGCGCGTGAGCCGCATCGGAGACATCGCGCGTCGGTACTGGTTCGAGCTGCTGATCGCGTTCCTGGCGCTCGCGGGCATGCTCGAGCTCGTCGTCGGACGCGACTCGCCGGGCGCGCCCCCGATCACGCTCTGGTTCTCGGTGCCTGCGATGGCGGTCCTCGTACTGCCGCTCTTCGCGCGCCGGCGCTTTCCCTTCGCCGCTCCGGCGGCCTACTGGGTCCTGGCCGCGGCGCTCTCGTTCGTCGACGGAGTGCTAGTTCCGTTCGTCGGCAGCCTCGGCGTCGTCGGGCTGGCGACCGCGTTCCTGCTCGGGAACCTGCGGAGTCCCCTGAAAGCCGGTGCGGGTCTGGTCATCGTCCTCGTCGGGATCGTGATCGTGGTCGCCAACATTCCGGGCGCACAGTCGACCAGCGACCTCGTGTTCATTCCCCTCCGGTTCGTGGTCGCCTGGATCGCGGGCTACGCCCTGCGCGAACGGGCCGAGCAAGCGGAAGCCGCGGAGGAACGCGCGGCCCAGGCCGAGCGCGAGCGCGAGGCGGCCGCACGGGTCGCAGTGGCGGAGGAGCGCACGCGCATCGCGCGCGAGCTCCACGACGTGGTCGCCCATGCGGTCAGCGTGATGGTGCTCCAGGTCGGGGCCGTCCGGCACAAGCTGCCGCCCGCGCTCGAGGAGGACAAGGACGCGCTCGGGCGCGTCGAGCGGGCCGGCCGCAACGCTCTCACCGAGATGCGGCGCCTCCTCGGGGCGATGCGCCGCGACGGGGACGGCGTCGAGCTCGGGCCCCAGCCCGGCCTCGACGGTCTCGACTCGCTGCTGGAAGACGTCGACCGCGCTGGGCTTCCCGTCGAGCTCCACGTGGACGGGAACCCCTTCCCGCTGCCGCGCACGCTCGACCTCTCCGCGTATCGGATCGTGCAGGAAGGCCTGACCAACGCGCTCAAGCACGCACACGCCAGCCACGCGGACGTGATCGTCCACTATGCGCCCGCCGAGCTGCAGATCGAAGTACGCGACAACGGCATGGGAACCTCGGCGAGCGACGGCCTCGGCCACGGGCTCGTCGGCATCCGCGAACGCGTCAAGATCTACGGCGGTGAGATGACCTCGGGTGCGGCACCCGAAGGCGGTTTCGTCCTCAGCGCCCGCCTCCCACTCGAGGCCGAGCGGCAGTGAGCATCCGCGTCCTCGTCACCGACGACCAGTCGATGGTGCGCGCGGGCTTCCGCATGCTGCTCGGCGGAGAGTCCGACATCGAGGTCGTGGCCGAGGCGAGCAACGGCCGCGAGGCAGTGGAGAAGGCGAACCGATTCGGGCCGGACGTCGTCCTGATGGACATCCGCATGCCCGAGCTCGACGGGCTCGAGGCGACGCGACAGATCCTCGCCACGGACGAGACGGCGCGGGTCCTGATCCTGACGACGTTCGACCTCGACGAGTACGTCTACGAGGCGCTCCGCGCCGGCGCCAGCGGCTTCGTGCTCAAGGACGATCCTCCCGAGCAGCTCCTGGCTGCGATCCGCACGGTCGCGGCCGGCGACGCGCTCCTCTCGCCGACGATCACGAAGCGCGTGATCGAGCAGTTCACGCGCATTCCCCGCCCCGCGCCCCCGAAGGAGCTCGACGACCTGAGCGAGCGCGAACGGGAGGTCTTTCGGCTGGTCGCGCGCGGGCTCTCCAACGCGGAGATCGGGCAGGAGCTCTACATCAGCGAGACGACCGTGAAGACCCACGTCACGCACATCCTCCAGAAGCTCGACCTTCGCGATCGCGTCCAGGCGGTCGTGCTCGCCTACCAGACGGGAGTCTTCGAGCCGGACCTCAGCGCCGGGCGCTGAGGCTCGCGACTGCGCTCACGCCTCGCGCCCCATTTCTCGGCAGGAACGTGTAGCTGAACGAGATGCACGCGACGCTCGCCCCCCGAGACCACGACACCGGCCCGCCAGGTCGAGCTCCTCGCGCGACACCTCGAAACCCTGGCGTAGCTCCGCGCGTCGTACACGTACCCTCTCTCCGTGCATTCCGGCAGGCGCCTGTGGTCGATCGCGCTGCTCGCGCTGCTCGTGGGGGTTCCGGCCGCGTCGGGATTGCCGACCGACCCGCTCGCCGATCGGCAGAGCCCTCAGATCCGCGTCCCGGTCGCGGGCATCATGGAGCACCTCTCGGCGTTCCAGAAGATCGCGAACCGGAACGGTGGCAACCGCTCCGCCGGGACTGCGGGGTACGACGCCTCCGCCAAGTACGTCGCCGCGCGGATGCGCTCCGCGGGATACCGCGTCCGCCTCCAGGAGTTCTCCTTCCCCTTCGTGACCGACCGCTCGCCGCCGGTGCTGCGCGTCGCGACCGCCGGCGGTACGAGCTACCGCGCCGAACGCGACCACGCGACGTTCCTCTACTCGGGAAGCGGCCGGGTCGAGGCACCCGTCGCCGCGGTCGACCTCGTCGTTCCGAGCCCGAGACCGGACGCGTCGACGAGCGGCTGCCAGGCGTCCGACTTCGCGACGTTCCCGCAAGGAGCCGTCGCGCTGCTCCAGCGCGGCACCTGCACGTTCCGGGTGAAGGTGGCGAACGCCGTCGCGGCCGGAGCGAGCGCGGCCATCGTGTTCAACGAGGGAAATCCCGGCCGGCAAGAGCTCATCCCCGCGACGCTGGCCCCGCCGCAGGTGGGAATTCCCGCTCTCAGCGCGACCTTCGCGGTCGGAGATGCGCTTCGGAACGGCGTCGGCAGCGGCCCGACCGGAGTGACGGTCGAGCTGGCGACCGACGTCCTCGTGGAGCGCCGGCGGACGCGGAACGTCATCGCCGAGAGCCGCGCCGGAAGCCTGAGCACCTCGTCGTCGTCGGGGCGCACCTCGACAGCGTCAGCCGCGGGCCCGGGATCAACGACAACGGAAGCGGCTCGGCCGTGATCCTCGAGATCGCCGAGCGGCTGGCCGCCGTGCAGCCGCGGAACCGGCTTCGCTTCGTCTGGTGGGGCGCCGAGGAGATCGGGCTCCTCGGCTCGCGCCACTACGTCGAGAAGCTCTCACGGACGGCGCGCCGGCGGCATGCGCTCTACCTCAACTTCGACATGGTCGGCTCGCGCAACTTCGGCCTCTTCGTCTACGACGGCGACGGCTCGAGCGCCCAAGCCGCGTAGCGGCAGGGCGGGCTCCGCCGTCATCGAGCGTCGCTTCAGGTCGTACTTCGTCTCGCGGCGGATCACGCATCGGGAGACCGCGCTCGGCGGAAGCTCCGATCATGCGCCCTTCGACCGGGTCGGCATCCCGGTCGGCGGGCTCTTCACGGGCGCGAGCGGCCGGAAGTCCGACGAGCACGCCGAAGCCTTCGGCGGCCGCGCCGGACAACCGTACGACGCCTGCTACCACCAGCCCTGCGACAACCTCTCCAACGTCAGCCGGACTGCGCTCGGCCGCGTCGCCCAGGCGGCCGTGAACATGATCCAGCGCTACGCGCGCGACACGTCGAGCGTCGACCGGGCTCGGCGGCGCTAGGAGCCCGTTACCCCGTCGCAGTCGGAGTCGTGTCCGCGCCGCTCCGGCGGTAGCTGTACCCGCCCTGCTGCTTCGTCGTGAGGCCGAGGAAGATCGCGGCGAGGCCGACGACCACATGCGGGACCCAGACGTTCGCGGACTCGTCGGCGAAGCCGAAGATCCACGGGGACGCCGCGAGGAGGGTGCCCGCGGCGATGTCGATCAGGTTGTGGACGCTCATCGGGAAGAGGCGCCACACGCCGAGCTCGTAGTCGGTGAGCAGGCTGTAGGCGATGAGCCCGATGCCGAGCACGATCGGGATCACGGTCGCGGCCGTGTGCTCCGAGAACTGGAAGATCCACGGCGCCGCGATGAGCGCGACGCCGACGATGTAGTCGAGCGGCGCGTGCAGCTTGGTCGGAATGAAGCGCATGGAGAGGCTCCTCGTGTCGGAAGGACTTGTGTTCCGACGTGATTCGCGGCTGGACGTCGCTGCGGTTCGGCGCTCAGTCGTCGCCGCCGTGGCCGCGGTTTCGGCCGCGTCCTCGGCCCCTGCCCTTGCCCGAGGAGTCCTCGTCGGTCTCGGTCGTCGTCGTGTCGCCGTCGGTCGTCGTCTCGTCGGTCGTCGTCTCGTCGGTCGTGGTCGTCTCGTCGGTCGTGGTCTCGTCGGTCGTGGTCGTCTCGTCTCGTCGTGGTGCCTCGTCGGTCGTCGTCGTGTCCGTCGGAGGGGCGGCAGGCTCGGCTCGGCGATCGTCCCGGTCGGCACGCGCGCGCTCGCCGGAGGCGGCGCGAGCGAGCTTCCGGAAGCCATGTAGACCGCGAGGCCGAGGCCGGCGGGGAAGCCGAGCCCGATCGCGGCGGCTGCGAAGAGGGCTGCACGTCTCATGCGGCCACCGTAGCGAGGCGCTGTCCAGGCCCGGGCAAGGCGATGGTCAAGGTTCGGTAGGCGGCGCCCTGAACGCCGCTTCGATGCGGGTTCCGGGGCCGTCGAGGAGGCGGACCTCTCCGCCCCAGCGCTCGACGAGCGCGGCGACGATCGGGAGCCCGAGACCCGAGCCCGGCCCCGCCTGGCGCCCCGTCGTCCCGCGGTAGAAGCGCTCGAAGACACGCGCGCGCTCCTCGGGCGGGATGCCGGGCCCGGTGTCGGAAACGAGCAGGACTCCCGAACCGTCCCGTCCCAGCGCCTCGATCCGCACCTCCGAGCCCTCGGGCGAGTACCGGATCGCGTTGTCGACGAGGTTGTCGAGGGCGTGGGAGAGATCCTCCGCGGTCGGCCCACGCGACCGGACGACCCTGCGTCCCGAGCTCGACGCGCGTACCCGCCGCCTCGGCGGCCGGACGCCAGCGCGCCGCCGCGTCCCGGGCGAGCTCCGCGAGATCCACCTGCACGGCGGTCGCGTCGCGCGACGACGCGCCGGCGAGCGCGAGCAGGTCGTCCACGATCGCGCTCAGTCGCTCGAGATCGGCCTCGGCCTTCTCGGCCTGCTCCGCCGCGAAGCCACCTTCCTCGCGGATCGCCTCCAGCCGGAGGCGCATGCCCGTGAGCGGCGTTCGCAGCTGGTGCGACGCGTTCGCGACGAACTCGCGCTGCGCCTCGATGTTCCCGCCGAGCGAGTCGGCCATGCGGTTGAACGAGCGCGCGAGCGCCTCGAGCTCCTGCGGGCCTTCCTCGGGCGCCCTCGCGTCCAGCTCGCCGCGGCCGAGCCGCGTGGACGCATCCGAGAGCTTCCGGATCTGCCGCGAGAGCGGCAGCGCGACGAGCCACGCGAGCACGAGCCCGGCCGCGATCACGGCGACGCCGAGCGCGGCGAGGCGGAGCCAGCTCTCGCGGACGCCCTCCGCGATGTCCTCGGTGCTCGCCGAGACGCGCACGGCTCCGGCGACGCGCCCGCGATCCACGACAGGGACGGTCACGAGCAGGAGCTCGTCGCCGACGGTCTCGCTGGCGCGCTTCCGCGTGTCGATCAGGCCGCGGAAGAGCGCGGCCTGGAGCTCCGGTCGGGCGTCGGTCGCGAACTGCGTCCCCGGCTGCACGGCGCCCTGGCTGTCGGCCACCACCCGCCCCTGCGCGTCGACGACCACGATCCGCCTCGTCGGATCGTCGGCGCTCTCCTCGACGAGAGCCTCGACGCGACGCGGCTGCGGCACGAAGTCGGCGACGCGCGCGGCGAGGATCGCCGCATCCCCGAGGACGGCCGACCGGAAGTCCGACTCGGCGCGCCGCTCGACGGTCAGCGCGAGCGGGATCACGAGCGCGAGCACGACCGCGGTCAGGACGTAGAACGCCGCGAGGACGAGCCGGGTGCGGAAGGTCATGGCTACGAGCCAGCTCGTCGGCGGACGCGAAGCGGAAGCCCACCCCGCGCACCGTGCGGATGTACCGCGGGTCTGCCGGATCGTCGCCGAGCTTGCGCCGCAGCGCGCTCACGTGCACGTCGAGCGTCTTCGTCGAGCCGAACCAGCTCGTGTCCCACACCTCGCGGATCAGCTGCTCGCGCGTGACGACGCGGCCCGCGTGCTCGAGCAGCATGCGCAGGAGCTCGTACTCCTTCACGGTCAGCTCGAGCGGCTTCCCGCCGAGGCTCGCCTCGTGGCGCTCGAGCTCCATGCGGACGTCGCCGGCCTCGAGCACCGCGCTCTCGGCATCGGCCGGCGGCGCCTCGGCGCGACGCAGAACGGCCCGCACGCGCGCGGCGAGCTCGGCGGAGCTGAACGGCTTCGTGACGTAGTCGTCGGCGCCCAGCTCGAGCCCCAGCACGCGCTCGAGCTCCTCCCCGCGGGCGGTGAGCATCACGACCGGCGTCCGCGACAGGCCCCGGATCTCGCGGAGGAGGTCGCGCCCGTCGCCGTCGGGGAGCATCACGTCGAGGAGGACCAGGTCGGGGCGGTCGTCACGGAAGCGCTCGCGGCCCTCGGCCGCGGTCGCCGCCACCGAGACGTCGAACCCTTCCCGGCCGAGCGCGCGCTCGAGCGGCTCCGAGATCGACTCCTCGTCCTCGATGAGCAGGATGCGCCTTCTCACGCTGGATCGTTACCCAGGTTACGTTCGCCGCAGCCTCGTCCAGCGCGCCTTCCATCTCTTTACCCCTTCCGCGCCGAGTGCTGGGCGCCGGGAGGGGAGCGGCTGGAACGGCGGTCCCTACGGTGCGCGACTCACCGCAAGCGACCTCCGAAGGGGGACTCACGCATGGCAACTCAGGAAGCTGACGCTCGGCACCGCATTCGTCGCAAGCCTCATGGCCGCGCTGGCGCTCGCGACGTGGTCGACGGCGAGCGCGGCGCCGTCGAAGCTGAAGGGCTTCGTCGGGCCGAGCGAGACGATCTCGCTGAAGACGTCCGCGGGCAAGAAGCTGTCGATGGTCAACCGCGGCACGTACCAGGTCACGATCACCGACCGCTCCGACGAGCACAACTTCTACGTCTCGGGCCCGGGCCTGCGGAAGCAGCTCACCAGCATCGGCTTCACGGGCAAGAAGACGGTGACCTTGAAGCTGCGGCCGGGCAAGTACGCGTTCGTGTGCACGCCGCACTCGGACGACATGAACGGCGCGTTCCGCGTTCGCTAGTCGCGGGCAGATGGGCTCGCCGCGGTTGCTACGCGGCGGGCCCACCCTCGTCGGCAGGATCCAGGGTGAGCTCCGACGAGGGCAAGCCGCTCGCGGGCAAAGTCGCGCTCGTCGCCGGCGCGACGCGCGGGGCCGGGCGCGGCACGGCGGTCGCGCTCGGAGAGGCCGGGGCGACCGTCTACTGCACCGGCCGCACGACCGGTGAGCAACGGTCGGAGTACGACCGGCCCGAGACGATCGAGGAGACCGCCGAGCTCGTGACGGCGGCCGGCGGCACCGGGATCGCGATCGCGGTCGACCACCTCGATGCGGGGCAGGTCGAGGCGCTCGTTGCGCGCATCGAGGAAGAGCAGGGCCGCCTCGACGTGCTCGTCAACGACATCTGGGGCGGCGAGCTGCTCTTCGAGTGGTCCTCCCCGCTCTGGGAGCACGACCTCGCGAACGGCCTGCGGCTGCTGCACCTCGCGATCGACACGCACCTGATCACGAGCCACTTCGCGCTCCCGCTCCTGATCCGCCGGCCGGGCGGGCTCGTCGTCGAGATGACCGACGGCACCCGCGAGTACAACGAGACGCGCTACCGGCTCACGGCGTTCTACGACCTCGCCAAGTGGGCCGTCCTCAGGCTCGCCTTCGCGCAGGGCGAGGAGCTGGCGCCGCACGGATGCACGGCCGTCGCGCTGACGCCGGGCTGGCTGCGCTCGGAGATGATGCTCGAGCACTTCGGCGTCACCGAGGAGAACTGGCGCGACGGCGCGAAGGTCAATCCGCACTTCGCCGCGATCTCCGAGAGCCCGCGGTTCGTCGGCCGTGCCGTCGCCGCGCTCGCCGCCGATCCGGACCTGCAGCGCCGCAACAAGGGCTCGTTCTCCTCCGGCGAGCTGGCGCGCGAGTACGGCTTCACCGACGTCGACGGCTCGCAGCCCGACTGCTGGCGCTACCTCGTCGAGGTGCAGGACGCCGGCAAGCCGGCGGACCCGACCGGATATCGCTAGGCGGCCACGGCGCGGAGCCGCCTGCGGCCCGGCGCGAGGTGCGAGAGGATGCGTGGCCACGCCGGGATGAACAGCAGGTGGCCCTCGCCGGGAGCGACCTCGAGGCGCGCGTTCGGGCAACCGCTCCTTCCACCAGCGCCCGTGTCGCGGCGCGGCAAGCGGATCGCGCGATCCGTAGAGCAGGAGCGTCTTGGCCTGGACTTCCTCCGGCTCGAAGCCCCACGGCTGGAGGGAGCGGGCGGCGATGTCGGCCGCGAGACCGGTTGGCCCCTGGGCGAAGGCGTCTCGCAGAAGCTCCTGGAGTCGCGCGCGGACGCCGTCACGGCGGAGCGTCGGCTCGTCGGAGGTCAACGCGGCGAGCAGCCACGCGGCGTCACCGTAGAACGGGCTCGTCGGCTCGAAGGAGTCGAGGTGCCGGCCGAGCTCGGCCTGTGCCTCGTGTGGGGCCAGTTCGCGCAGTCGCTCGAGCTCGGTGCGCTGGTCGGCGTCGATCCAGGGGATGTCCTCGTCGGGCGCCGGTGTCGCGACCACGACGGCTCGATCGACACGCTCCGGGTGACGCGCGGCGAGAGCCAGCGCGACGCGCCCGCCCGCAGACCAGCCGACGACGCCGACCCGCTCGACGTCCAGGCAGTCGAGCACGGCCGCGATGTCGTCCGCCGCCGATCCGACGGTCGCGACGCGGCCGCGGGAGACGGGATCCGAGCGCCCGTAGCCCGGCCGGTCGACCGAGAGAAGTGACACGTTCCGCGCCCGCGTCTCGTCGGGATCGGGGTCGAAGCCGCCGGCTCCCGGAGCGCAGTGGCAGACGACCACGAAGCGCTCGTCAGCGGCTCCGTTGAGCGCGCTCACGTGAGGTGGACGGCGACCTTGCGACCAGACTCGAGAACGAAACGCACGAGTCGACCCTAACGCTGGTTCCCGCCACCTTTTGTCGTGTTCACCAGATCGTTTCAAAGCAGCCGGACCGGGCCCCGGACCACGACCGTGCTCAGACGGGGCTCGGGTCGATACCCGAGCGCTTCGTTGATGCTCCTCATCGCCATGTTGCGCTCCTCGTTCGCCGTGACGAGCCTCGTCAAGCCACTCTGCCTCGCGGCCTCGATCTGCGCGCGCTTCAGCGCCGTCGCGATCCCGCGCCCCCGCCAGGCGCGCTTGACCCCCGTCAGGCGGTGCCAGAGCTCGCCGCCGAGTGTGTCCAGGATCGCGTAGCCGACGACCTCGTCCCCCGCGAGCGCGACGAACGTGAGCTCGGGTCGCAGGCTCGGGCGGTCGATCTCGGTCGAACGCCAGACGTCGAACGGCCGGACCGAGTCCTCGCCCGGAATGTCGGGCTCGGCCTCCCGCGCCACCTCGTACATGCCCTCGACGACGTCGGGCAGCTCCGCGCGCGAGACGATGCGGATACCGGGCGGCGGCTCGAGGACGAGAGCGTCGGCATCCGCGAGGTCGAGCACGACAGCCTCCTCGCCGCCGACCCTCTCGAAGCCGCGGCGCTCGAAGAACCGGAGCGACTCCTCGTCGATCGCTCTGATCTCGCCCTCGAGCTCAGCCAGTCCGCTCGCTCGAGCGCGCTCCGAGACGGCCGCGAGCAGTGCCGTCCCCACGCCACGCCGACGCGCAGCGGGAACGACGAGGACGTGCGCGCGGGCGACGGTGTCGTGCGAGACGTCGACGAACCCGCAGCCGACCGCCGACCCCGCGACGCGCGCGACGACGTACGCGAGCTCGGGATTGCCGGCGAGGTTGTTTCGAAGGTTGTCGAGCCGCGGCGTAGGCAGGTCCGGGTCGGCGAGGGTCCGGACCTCGATCATCGCGGCCAGGTCGTCGTCCGTCTGCACGAAGGCGACGACCGGCTCGGGCGAAGCCGATTCGTTCACGTGAGTCTCCTTTTCGGTGGGTGCGGAAAGCCGGTCTCAGCCGACTTCGGAACAACGCGCTCTGGCCATCCGCATCACCTCGCCCTCACACCGACGGCCGCGCCGCCGGCATCGTGGACTCTCGGACGGGATTCTCGTCATCCACCGGTCGTCTGTCCAGCACGCGTGACCTCGAGCAGGTACGCGACCATCACGTCCTCGTCGCCGACGGCGACGTGGTAGGCGTCCGAGAGCTGCTCCACGCGCTCGATCTGCTCGCGGCTCTGCTCGAACAGCGGGCCGAACGGGAAGAAGCTGAACTCGACGACGCGCGCCTCGAGTCCGGCCGCCGCGAGCAGCCGCTCCGTAGCGGCCTGCCCGATGATCGAGAGCTGCATCACGTACGCCTTGCCGCCGGGTACGAGAGCTTCGGGAGCAGGCGGAGGAAGTGGTCGAGGAGCGTCCGCCCCCAGTAGTCGAGCGGGCGGTGGCCGGTCGGCTCCGCGAAGGGATCGACCGGGAGCTGGTACAGGCTCGCGACGACGACGTCGAAGCTCCGCTCTGGCTCCCAGTCGAAGAGGTCGGCGGTGTCGCCGGTGACGCGCTCCGCGACGCCGTTCCGGGACGCGTTCGCGAGCGTGTTCGCGACGGCGCGAGGGTCGATGTCGATCGCGTGCACGCTCGCGGCGCCGTTGAGCCCGAGCTGGACGGCGAGGATCCCGCAGCCGCAGCCGACGTCGAGGCAGCTCGCGCCCTCTCCGATCCCGGTCTCGAAGAGGTGCTTCCAGACGAGGAAGCTGCCCTGAGTGGGGACGAAGACGCCGGGATCGACGACGAGCTCGGGGAAGGGCAGCGGGTAGAGCGGGCGGCCGCGGTCGTCCACCCACGCTCGGACCGGCGTCTCGTCGATCTCGTCGCGGGGAACCGCGACCGGAGGTCGTTCGCGACCGGGCTTCGTGTCCGCGAGCGCCTCCGCGGCGGCGGCGATGTGCGCCGGCGTCGTGCCGCAGCAACCCCCGACGATCTGCGCGCCTTCGGCCCGCCACCCGAGGGCGAGCTCGGCGTACCGCTCGGGGTCGATCTCCTCGTCGAAGCGCCAGAGCGGGCCCGCGAGATGGCCGAGGTTGGGATAGACGCCGAGCGGGAGCCCCGTGAAGTCGCGGAGCCAGGAGAGCATCCCGGGCACGTGGTCGACGGGCAGGCAGTTGACGAGGAGCGCGCCGACGCCCAGCTCCTCGAACCGGCGCGCGGCGCGGCCGAACAGGTCGCCCTCGGGCGGGCCCCAGTGCTGCCCGAACACCCCGCACACGCCGTGCCGGCAGCGGCGGAACGAGAGCCAGACCGGAAGCCCCGTCTCGAGCACGCGCTCGACGGCCGGAACGTCTCGGGGTCGCGAACGAGAGGTCAGCGTCTCGAGCAGGACGAGATCCGGCGGCTCGTCCTCGAGCGTCCGCAGGAGGCGATCGAGCGAGCCCGCCCGCTCGGGTGATTCGACCTCCTCGGAGATCGCGAACGCGACCGCGCACTCGTCCGCACGTCCCTCGGCCTCGATCGCCTGCCGCGCGAGCCCGACGCCGAGCCGCGCGCTCTCCTCGATCTCCGGCGCGGACAGGATCGACCAGGTGTCGGTCGTGATCACGTGGCAGCCGGCGGCCACGTAGCGGGAGTGCACCTCGCGCACGGCCTGCGGGGCACGGCCCAGTGCCCAGGTACCCCAAAGCTCGGGATCGGGGCCGGGCTCGCCCCGGAGCGGACGGAGACGCTGGAGCTCGGTCGCGACGCCGCCGTCGAGGATCACGCAGCGCTCGGCGGCGAGCAGCTCCTCGACCTGGCGGTACGCCTGCACCGTGGTCGCCACAGACCGAGAATAGGTGCGTCGTGAAGGCGGAGACTCGAGAGCGCGGTCCGCGCCGCCCTCGCCGTCGCGCGGGCGCACGGCGTGCGGTGCGAGGAGCCCGTCGTGCTGCGGGACGCGTGGCACGTCCTCGTGCATCTCGCGCCGGCTCCCGTCGTCGCGCGCGTCTCGACGAGCCTCGACTGGCCCGGAGGGCCGAGCCCGGACGACGTCGTGCGGGAGCTCGAGGTCGCGTCGCACGCCGCGGCGCGCGGTGCCCCGGTCGTGCCGCCCTCCGACGAGCTCGATCCCGGCCCGCACGAGCAGGACGGGCACGTGGTCGCGTTCTGGCGCTTCGTCGAGTCGAGCGGGGAGGTCGACGCGCGCGCCGCCGGTCGCGGGCTGCGCGCGATCCACGAGGCGCTGGCGGACTACGACGGCCCGTTGCCCGCGGCGGCCCATCCCGAGGACGTGCGCGAGATGCTGGACTCGCTCGAGAGCTCGGAGGACGTCGAGCTCCTGCGCGAGATCATGTCCCGCCGCCCCGCTCTCGACGGCCAGGCGCTCCACGGCGACGCTCACCTCTGGAACTGCCTCGCGTCCGCGGACGGGCCGCTCTGGCACGACTTCGAGACGGCCTGCCGGGGACCGCGGGAGTACGACCTCGCCGCCCTCGCTCTGCACGACCTGACGCACGGGAACCCTTCCTCGCGCGAGGCGCTCGCGGCTTACGGCGAGCACGACTCCGAGCTGCTCGAGACGTTGGTGCCCGTGTACGCGGCCTGGGTGTTCACGTCGATGCTCACCGCGCTTCCCCGCCGCCCCGAGCTCGGGCCGATGCTCGACGAGCGCCTTCGCTGGCTTCGCGACTACGTCGGCGCGACCTAGAGGTGTAGGCGCGAGGCATGCCTCGCGCGCGTGCGCGACCGGCACCCGCGGGCCGGGCATGCCCGGCCCCTACACCTTCCATCAGTAGGTTTTCGGGTGTGAGCGCGGTCGTGCCAGATCGGAGGCGCGCCGCGTGGAGGTTCATCTGGAGCCTGCTCGTCCGCGAGCGGCGCGGGATCGGGCTCGCGATCCTCTCCGGCCTCTCGTGGCAGGGCGCGGCGATCCTGACGCCGGTCTTCGCCGCGCAGGCGATCGACGCGATCGACGAGGGCGACCGGAGCGCCGTGTACCTCTGGGCCGCGACCGTCGTCGTGTTCGGCCTCGTCGAGTCGGTCGCCGGCGCGGGCCGCCACATCTTCGCGATGCGCAACCGCGCGCGCGGGCTCGCGCACGTGCGCGACGCCGTCCTGCTCCAGGCCCTCCGGCTCGACGCGCGCTTCCACGACCGCTTCCCGCCCGGCGAGCTGATGAGCCGCTCGGCGGCCGACGCCGAGGTCGTGAGCCGGGTGCTCGACGCGAGCGGCCACACCTTCGGCTATCTCGTCACCGTCGTCGGCGTCTCGATCGTGCTCCTCGTGCTCGACTGGACGCTCGCTCTGCTGATCCTCGCGCCGCTGCCGATCCTCGTCGTCGGCTTCTGGCGCTACGCGCGCCGCTACTCGACGCGGACGAAGCTCTTCCAGGAGGAGCTCGGGCACACGAGCTCGCTCGTCGAGGAGACGGTGGCGGGCATCCGCGTCGTGAAGGGGCTCGGTGCGAGCGCGGCGCTCTCGAACAGGTTCCTGGACGCAAGCGAGCGCGTGCGTCGCCGCGCCCTCGACGTCGCAGCCGTCGACGGCGTGTTCCTCCCGGCGCTGGAGCTCGTCCCGGCGCTCGTGCAGGTGCTCGTGCTCTGGTTCGGCGGGCAGCGCGTCCTCGACGGACAGCTCTCCATCGGCGAGTTCGTCGCGTTCAACGCGTACGTCGTCATCCTCGTCTGGCCGCTGCGCGTGCTCGGGCAGCGGATCTCGACGCTCCAGAATGCACTCGCGGCGGCGGAGCGGATCGTGGAGGCGACCGAGGAGGAGCCCACCGTCGTCGACCCGCTCGAGCCGCGCTCGCTCGACACAGCGCCGCACGGCGCCGAGGTCACCTTCGTCGACGTGCGCTTCGGCTACGACGAGCGCTCGCCCGTCCTCGACGGCTTCGACCTCCACGTCGAGGCCGGTGCCTCGGTTGCGCTCGTCGGCGGGACGAGCAGCGGCAAGAGCACGGTCGCCGCGCTGCTCGCGCGCTTCTACGACGTGCAGGCCGGAGCCGTCCTGCTCGACGGCATCGACGTGCGCGAGCTCCCACTCGAGCAGCTGCGTAAGGCGATCGCGCTCGTGAGCGACGAGACCTACCTCTTCACGGACACGGTGCGCGCGAACATCGCGTTCGGGAACGAGGACGCGAGCGACGCCGAGATCGAGGCCGCTGCGCGCGCCGCGGGCGCTCACGAGTTCATCGAGGAGCTGCCGCGCGGCTACGACACGCTGCTCGGCGAGCGCGGCTACTCGCTCTCCGGCGGACAGCGGCAGCGGATCGCGATCGCCCGCGCGGTCGTCGCCGACCCGGACGTGCTGGTCCTCGACGACGCGACCTCGTCCGTCGACGCGACGAAGGAGCACGAGATCCGTGCTGCGCTCGGGGACGTGATGCAGGGCCGAACCACGATCGTGATCGCGCATCGGCCGGCGACGATCGCGCTCGCCGAGCGCGTCGTCGTCCTCGAGGACGGCCGCGTCGTCGAGGAGGGAACGCACGGAGAGCTGCTCGCGCGATCGCCTCGCTACCGCGCGCTCCTGGCGCTCGACGAGGAGGCGGTCGCGTGAGAGAGCACGTCTGGCCGCTCCTCAAGCCGCGCATGCCGATGCTCGCGGCAGTCGGCGTAGCAGTCCTGCTCGCGACCGCCGCGACGATCGCCGCCCCGCTGCTGATCAGGTACGCGATCGACGACGGACTGGAGGGACGGGACGAGAACGTGCTCGAGCAGGTCGCGATCGCGTTCATCGCGCTCGCGATCGTCCGTCCGCTGCTCCAGCGGTTCATCGTCCTGTACACGGCGCGCGTCGGCGAAGGGTTCCTCGCCGACCTGCGGACGGCGACCTACGACCGGCTGCAGCAGCTCTCGCTCCCGTACTTCGAGGGCGAGCGCGCGGGCGTCCTCGTCTCCCGGCTGACGGCGGACATCCAGGCGCTGACGACCTTCGTGCGGCAGGCGCTGCCCGAGATCGTGACGAACCTGATCCTGCTCGTCGTCACGCTCGTCGTCCTCGTCGTGCTCGCTCCGAAGCTGCTCCTGTTCGCGATCGTCTCGCTACCGATCGTGATCGTCGCCTGGGCGATCTACCACCGGCGCTCGGAGCCGGCCTACCTCGCGATCCGCGACAGCGTGGGCGACACGCTGGCCGCACTCCAGGAGCGCTTCGCCGGGGTGCGCGTGATCCAGGCGTTCCGCCGCGAGCGGGACGCGTTCGCGGGCTACGACGTGCGGAGCCAGGAGCAGATCGACGCGTACAAGCACGCCTCGTACGTCAACATCGGCTTCTTCCCGCTGATCGCGCTGGCGCAGGCGATCGCGCTCGCCGGGGTGCTGGTCGGCGGCGCGGTGCTCTACGACCGAGGCGAGGTGACCATCGGCACCGTGTCGGCGTTCGTCCTCTACGTCGCCTCGCTGTTCGAGCCGCTCGCGCGACTCGCGGAGTGGTTCAGCGAGCTCCGCTCCGGCCAGGCTGCGCTGAAGAAGATCGTCGGCGTGCTCGAGACGCCCGTCTCGGTGCCCGAGCACGAGGAGCCGCGCTCGCTGCCGGAGCACGGCGACCACGCGGCCGACGAGGTCGCCTTCGCGTACGACGAGGGGCGGCTCGTGCTGAACGACGTGGCGATGGCGATCTCGCCGGGCGAGCGTGTCGCGCTCGTCGGTCCCACCGGCGCCGGGAAATCGACGTTCGCGAAGCTGCTGACACGGAAGTACGACCCGCTGGGCGGAGCGATCGCGTTCGGCGAGATCGACCTGCGGACGGCGTCGTACGAGTCGCTACGGGACCGCATCGTCTTCGTGCCGCAAGAGGGCCACCTCTTCAGCGGCTCGATCGCCGACAACGTGCGACTCGCGCAGCCGGACGCGAGCGGCGAGCAGGTGCGCGACGCCTTGAGCTCGATCGGCGCGCTCTCGCGTTTCGAGCGTCTGCCGGACGGGCTCGACACCGACGTCCGCTCGCGCGGGGTGCGCCTGTCGGCGGGTGAGCGGCAGCTCGTCTCGCTTGCCCGCGTGCTGCTCGTGGACCCGTCCGTGATCGTCCTCGACGAGGCCACGTCGTCGGTCGATCCCGGAACGGAGCGGGCCGTCGAGCGCGCGCTCTCGGTCGTCGCGCAGGGGCGGACCGTGATCACGATCGCGCACCGGCTCTCGACCGCCGCGCGTGCGGACCGGGTCGCGGTGCTCAGCGACGGGACGCTCGTCGAGCTCGGCACGCACGAGGAGCTCGTCGCGCGCGGCGGCTTCTACGCGCAGCTCTGGCAGAGCTGGATGCGGAGCGGCGCCGAGCCGCGGAGCCTCGATCGCGCGATGAGTTCAGCGCGAGCGCTCCGTCTACACAGACATGTCCACGGGCACGCAGATCGGGCTCGACGAGCTCGTCGAGCGCCGTTCGGCTGCGGTGAGCAGGCACGCCGACTGGCACGAGACTGCGCGGCTCGTCGCGGATGAGCTCGAGCTGCATCTCCCCTCGCCCGACGTGCTCACCGCGGAGCAGCGGGCCGGCGACCCCGACGGCTACCGGAGCCACGTCCTCCACACGGAGCCCGATGGGGCGTTCTCGATCGTCGCCCTCGTCTGGCGCCCGGGCCAGATGACGCCGCATCCACGACCACGTGACCTGGTGCGTCTTCGGCATGATCGAGGGAACCGAGTACGAAGAGCTCTTCGAGCTCGACGAGGAGCGGGAGTGCCTCGTCGAGGTGGGAGGCTCCGCCAGCCGCACGGGCGAGGTCAGCGGGTTCGCGCCGCCGGGCGACATCCATCGCGTCCGCAACGTCGGCGACCGGACCGCGATCTCGATCCACGTCTACGGGACCGACGTCTCCCGGATCGGCTCGAGCGTCCGCCGCTACTACGACCTGCCGGTGCTCCCGGCGAGATCCGCTGCCTAGAGCTCTGCCGGAAGGCCGAGGCGCGGGAAGATCTCGGGCGTGATGAACGCCGTGATCTCCTTGATCACCGAACCCTCGAGCGTGAGGACGTCAACCGCCATCGGCAAGTGGCGGCCGGTCTCGGCCTCCTCGGCGTAGTAGGCCACGGCGGGCTGTCCGTTGACGTGAATTGGGACTGTGCGCGACTTGGCACAGGCCTCCGCGGCGTGCTCGACGAACCCTGCGATCGTGTCGCGACCGCGCCACCACATCGACCACGGCGGCATCGAGAAGACGGCGTCCTCGGCGAGAAGCGCCTTGACGGCCTCGACGTCGCCGGCCGACCAGGCAGCGATGTACGACTCGACGAGCTCGCGCACGCGCTCGTCCCCGAGCAGGCGGAGCGTCTCCTGCTGGCTGCGGTCGGGGAGCCGCTCCTCGACGGTCTTGCGGGCGCGCTGGAGCGCGCTGTTCACCGACGCGACCGTCGTGTCCAGTGACTCCGACACCTCCTTGGCGGAGAAGCCGAGCACCTCGCGGAGGATGAGGACCGCGCGCTGCGTCGCCGGCAGGAGCTGGAGCGCCGCGATGAAGGCGAGCTCGACGGCCTCGCGCTGCTCGTAGCGGGCCTCGGGCGAGGCGTATCCCTCCGCCGTCCCGAGCGCCTCGTCCGGGTACGGCTCGATCCACACCGATTCGGTGAGCGGCTTTCCGACGTCGTCGTTCAGGCCGGTACCCATCGGGCCGTAGTCGACCGGGAGCACGCGCTTCGGCCGCCGCGCGATCGCGTCGAGGGAGGTGTTGGTCGCGATCCGGTAGAGCCAGGTGCGCAGCGAGCTCCGGCCGCCGAAGTCGGGCAGCCCGCGCCAGGCGCGCAGCAACGTCTCCTGGAGCGCGTCCTCGGCGTCGTGCAGCGAGCCGAGCATCCGGTAGCAGTGCGCCTGGAGCTCGGCGCGGTGCTCCTCGACGATGCGCGCGAACGCGGTCTCGTCGCCCGCGCGCGCTGCGTCGAGCAGCTCGCGCTCCTGGATCGAGCCTGTCGAGATCGAGGCCATCGTCACCAGGGTAGACCTCCGACGGCGCGGAAACTCATCGGCTCCGATGAGTTCTGCGCGCTCCGCCGGTCGAACGAAGCAGGCATGCAGGCCGCCGTCCGTCGATCCCGTCGTCCACCTGGAGCTCCAGACCGGCAATCTCGCCCGCGCGTCCGCCTTCTACACGCGGCTGTTCGGGTGGCTCGCGGAGACGGTCGAGGTCGGGCCCTGCTCGTACCTCTCGCTGAACCTGGGCGACGGGCTCGAAGGCGGCATCGTCGAGCACGAGCGCGAGAGCTCGCTGTGGCTCCCGTACGTCGAGGTCCCCGACCTCGTCGAGGCGACCGAGCGCGCGCGGCTGCTCGGGGCGACGGTCCTGCTCGAGCCGCGAGAGGGCCCGGTCGGCTGGCGGAGCATCGTCGCCGTCCCCGCCGGCGCGCAGATCGCACTCTGGCAGCCGAAGGTCTAGAACAGGTCGAAGTCGCCGGCCAGCACGCGGTCGAGGCGGCCCGTGCGATAGCCGCGCACCGCGTCGCGCACGAGCGGCGACGCGCCGGGGCGGTAACGCCTGACGATCTCGGTCGACCCCACGCCGTCCCGGAAGAGCTCCTCGACGACGACGTCCTCGCCGCGACCTGCGGCTCCGGCTTCCCGTGATGCGAGCTCGACCGAGACGACCACGCGGTCGACGGGCCGGTCGCCCTCCGGAGTCTCGGGCCCGACGAGCTCCAGAACGTGGAGCCCGGCCTCGTGCTCGAGGATCGCGCCCGCGCCGAGGCCGCTCACGTGCGCGACGTCGACGACGCCCGCCGTCGAGGAGCCCGAAGCGCATCCCGCGCGCCGCGGCCCACGCGCCGTACATCTCGCAGAGCGTGCGCACGAACTCCGCCGACTGCTCGTCCGTCCCGCCCACCGGCCGCACGCGGAGGTAGAGCTCGCGCGGCGCGCTCTCGGCCAGGCCCGTCAGCGCCGCGTCGAGGACGTACAGGCGGCCGGCCAGGAGCCCGACGAGCTCGGTCGAGACCTGGCCGCCGCGAGCGGCCTGCGCGCGCAGGCGGGCGCCGAGCCGCTCGGCCGTCCCGAACGCCGCCTCGAGCCGGTCGAGATACTCGATGTCGGCCAGGACCTCGAAGCGGGCCTCGTCGTCCCAGAAGCCCGGGCGCGACATCTCCTCCAGCCCGGCGTCCTTGCGTCCCTCGACCTCCCGCTCGACGGCGACCTGCACCCGCCGGAAGCTCGTCGAGGAGGAAGTCCGCGACGGCGGCCGTCGCCCGCGGCGTGAGCGCGAGCGAGCGGAGATCGAGGTCGCGGGCGGGCTCGCGCTCGGCGGCGACCGGTTCGGTCGTATCGTCCGCGTCCGGGTCGACGAACCGGACTTCGACCTTCCCCCGCGGCGCCGTGACGAACAGGAACTGATCGCCCTCGGGCACCTGCGCGTCCACGATCGTCCGCGCGAGCGGCGTCAGGAGAATGCGCCTCGACGGCGCGCTTGAGCGGCCGCGCGCCGAGCGTCGGGCTGAAGCCGGCCTCGAGCAGCAAGGTCGACCGCGGACTCGTCGACCTCGAGCGCCCACGGCTTCCCGCGGATCCCGCGGCGCCGGACGACCTCGTCCAGCTCCTTCTCGAGCAGCGCCCGCATCTGCTCCCGCCCGAACGGCCGGAACGTGAGGATCTTGTCGATCCGGTTCAGGAACTCCGGCCGGAAGTGCCGCTCGATCGCGCGCTGGACGTCGGACGCCTGGAAGCCGGTCGCGTCCGGCGAGAACCCGAGCGCGGGCCCCGACTGCAGCGCCGAGCCGACGTTGGAGGTGAGGATCACGAGGCAGCGGCGGAAGTCCGTCGTGCGGCCGGTCCGGTCGGTGAGGCGGCCGTCGTCGAACACCTGGAGGAAGAGATCCCAGATCGGCGGCGCGGCCTTCTCGAACTCGTCGAGCAGGATCACCGAGAACGGGTCCTTGCGCACCGATGCGATCAGCGCGGCGCCCGTCGGGTCGACGCTCGTGTCGCTGAGCAGGCGGTCGAGCGAGTCGGGAGTCTGGAACTCGCTCATGTCGAGGCGGACGAGCCGGTCTGACGGACCCGAACATGAACTCCGCGAGCGACTTCGCGAGCTCGGTCTTCCCGGTCCCGGTCGGGCCGACGAAGAGGAAGACGCCGAGCGGCCGCGTGGGATCCGTCAGCCCCGCCTTGACGAGCGCGATTCGATCGACGATCACCCCCACCGCCTCGTCCTGGCCGAGGACGCGCTTGCCGAAGAACGCGCGGACCGCCTCGAGGTCGAGCGGGCGGTTGGGGTCGAGCAGGGCGAGCGGCAGCCCCGAGAGCGCGGCCAGCGACGCGAGCACGTCGCCGGCGTCGAACGTCGTCGCCTCCCGCTCGACCGCGGCGTCGACCGTCGCCTCGAGCAGGCTCATCGACCCGCCCGGCTGGGCGATCCCTGGCAGGAACTGCTGCGCGAGCTCGTACACCTCCCGCAGCACCAGCTCGTCGGTCGAGACGTCCGCGTCGTCGTGCTCGAGGGCGTGCGCGAGGATCTCGACCGTCTCGGCTTCCGTCGGAACCCGCAGCCGCAGCCCGCGGAGCGCCGACTGCACGCGCGGCCGCTTCGCCGCCAGCAGCTCGTAGTTCTGCGGCGTGATCTCGGCGACGAGCCGGATCGTCCCGGCCTCGATGTGCGGAAGCAGCAGGTCGAGCATCCCGGTCGGATGCTCCCGGTACGTCCCGGCATAGAGCGCCTCCTCGAACGCGGGGAAGATCCAGATCGCGGGCTTGCCGTGGAGGCGCTGCACGAGATCCTCGATCCGGCCCTCGAGCTGCCCCACGTACATGGCGTCCGCGTTGATCTGGGCGGCGCCGGCCTCGAAGACGATCCACCCGTCGGGCAGGCGATCGAGCGCGGCGTCGACGAGCGCCGACTTGCCCACGCCGTGCTCGCCGACGAGGAGCACCGACCGCGGCGGATGCTCCTGGAGCGAGGCGAGGATCTCGTCCGCAACGTCGGCCCGGCGGCCTTCGACGAGCACCTGGCCGTCGCTGAACGGCCGCGTCCGGAGCTTGACGAACCGCCCCACCTCGCCGAAGTCGAGGGCGTTCTCGAGCCACTGCGCGAAGCTCGCCCGCGCGCTCTCGGGAAGCTCGTACGACTCGAGCAGGGTCTGGATCGTCTCCGCGCCCGCCAGCGGGACGTGGCGGCGCATGAGGTCCGCGTCGACGGTCTCGCGCCCGGACCGGACGCGTGCCGAGATCAGGGCCGCGAGATCGTCCGCGCGCACGTCTTCCGCCTTCGCGAGCACGTTTCCGATCACCTCGCCGGGCGCCTTCTCGAGCGAGAGCAGGTACATCCCCGCGAGGTCGTAGGACGCTGCCTCGAGCCGCCGGATCGCCATCAGCAGCCAGCGGTCGGGGATGTCGTCCCGCTCCGCGAGCACGGGCAGGACGACGCGCGCGAGCCAGGCGTCGTAGCCCCCGGCGAGCGAGACGAGCACCTCGGTCGGGAGGTCGAGGCCCCGCACCTGGCCGACGAGATTCGTGAACGTCCCGTCGCGCTGCAGCGTCCGGCGATCGTCGAGCATCCACTGGTCTCCGAACTTCTCTCGCATCCTCGCGCTGGCGGCGCCCAGCACCTCTCGTGCCTTGTCGTCGAGCGCCTCGCCTCCCGCGACCGCGAGGTCGGCGCCGGGGGTTCCAGGGTGGGTGCCCGACTCGAGCGCGTACTGGTGCCGCCCCCACCGCACGAGCCTCCTCAGCCAGCCGACCGCGACCCACAGGACGACGCCGAGGAGGCCCAGCCAGAAGATCGTGGAGAAGACGTCACCCATGCGCCGCGATGTTGTACAGCAGGCGCAGCACGCGCGTGTTGCGCGCGCCGCCCGCCGGCTCAGCGCGTCCAGACCACTTCGTCACCGCTTCTCCACTTCTCCGAGACAACGGTCGACGACCCCCGCCGTAGGATCGCCGCGAGGCCGGCGAACCGACGACGGGGAGAGGTGGAATGAGACGCTGGAGGCTGACGATCGTGCTCGCGACGGCTGCCGTTGCGGCCGGTTCACTGTTCGTGGGGCTCGCGACCGCGGACGACGACGAGGACGGCGCGCGCAGCATCGCGCTGTCGAAGCTCGGGACGTACTCGGCGGGACCGGACGTGTTCGATCAGGGGGCCGCGGAGATCGCCGCCTACGATCCGAGGTCCGAGCGCCTGTTCGTCGTCAACGGCGCGGCGAACGTCGTCGACGTCCTCGACATCGAAGACCCCTCGGCGCCGGCCGAGGTCGGCGAGCTCGACGTCTCGACGTTCGGGTCTCCGAACAGCGTCGCGGTCTCGAAGGGCGTCGTCGCCGTCGTGTCCACGGCGATCCTCGCGAACGGGACGACGATCCCACCCGGGCCGGAACCCTCGCGTTCTTCAACGCCGCGGGGACGCTGCTGCGGGCGCCGATCGCGCTCGGCGCGACCCCGGACATGGCCGTCTTCACGCCGAACGGCGACTGGCTCCTCGTCGCGAACGAGGGCGAGCCGACGAGCTACGGGCTTGCGGACTCGGTCGACCCGGAGGGCTCGGTCAGCGTGCTCGACATGCGGAAGGGCGTCGCCAAGGCGACCGTCCGGACCGCCGGCTTCGCCTCGTTCAACGGACAGCTTTCCGGGCTCCAGCAGGCGGGAGTCCGGATCTTCGGGCCCGGGGCCACCGTGGCGCAGGACCTCGAGCCGGAGTACGTCGCGGTGTCGCACGACTCGCGGACGGCGTGGGTGACGCTGCAGGAGGCGAACGCGATCGCGAAGGTGGACGTGAAGAAGGCGAAGGTCGAGTCGATCCGCGCGCTCGGGACGAAGGACCATTCGCTCGCCGGGAACGGCCTCGATGCCACCGACAACGACGCGACCGTGGACATCGCACCCCGGAACGTGCGCGGGATGTACATGCCGGACGCGATCGCGGCGCTGCGGCGGGACGGGAAGACCTTCCTGCTGACCGCGAACGAGGGAGACGTGCGCGAATGGGAGGGGATCAAGGGGCCGGGCACGGAGACGGAGGCGGCACGCGCTGCGAGCGCGGCGCTCGAGGGGGCGCTTCCGGCCGGTGTGGCACGCCTGAACGTCACGACGGTGCCCGGGCTCGCCGGCGGCGACACGGACGGCGACGGCCTGATCGACGTCCTCCAGTCCTACGGCGCGCGTTCGTTCACCGTCTGGAGCACGTCGGGCAAGGTCGTCTTCGACAGCGGCGACGACCTGGAGCAGATCACGGCCTCGACTCCGGGCGTCCGCTTCAACGCCAGCAACACGAACAACACGCTCGACAACCGGAGCGACGACAAGGGCCCCGAGCCCGAGGAGATCGAGCTCGGGAAGGTCGACGGGCGCTGGTACGCGTTCGTCGCGCTCGAGCGTCCGGGCGGCGTCGTCGTGTACGACGTCTCGCGGCCCCGCTCGCCCGAGTTCGTCCAGTACGTGAACAACCGCGACTTCACGCAGGCGGTCACGACGAGCGCCGCCGGCGACCTCGGGCCGGAGGGGCTGGCGTTCATCTCGGAGAAGGACAGCCCGACGGACGAGCCGCTCCTCGCGGTCGCGAACGAGATCAGCGGGACGACGACGATCTACGCGATCGACTCGCTCGGCGGCGGCGACGACGACGAGGACGACGACTAGGAGCGCACCGTTTCCGGCCGCGGGGCCGGTGGGATACTCCAGGCGTGAGCACGACGGCGACCGCCGATCCGAACTGGTCGCGCCGCCTCATCGTCGCGGCGATCGTGCTCGGCGTCGTCCTCCTCACCGGGCTCATCGCCGTCTCCACGATCCCGCGCTGGTGGGCGCAGCGGATCGGCGAGCAGGTCGACGGGAGCATCGTCACCGGGACCTTCGTCGGGCTCTTCTACGGGTTCGTCTTCACGCTCGCTCCGCTGCTCGTGCTTGCGGCGGTCTTCCGCTGGCGCCGGACGTGGCGCGCGCTCGTGATCGCGCTCGTGGTCGCGACCGTGCTGGCGCTGCCGAACCTGATGACGCTCAGTATCGTCGTCGGCCGCGGGAATGCGGCCCATGCCGGAGACCGCATCCTCGACGTCGAGGCGCCGGCCTTTCGCGGCGGCTCGCTCGCGGGCGCGCTCCTCGCGGCCGGCCTCGTGGGCCTCGTCGCCTATCTCGTGGTGTCGCGCAGGAGAGCTCGGGCGGCGCCGGGCTAGACGCGCCCCGTGAAGGTGTCGCAGGAGCGAGGGCTCCCGCCTTCGATCCCGCGGACGAACCAGCTCTGGCGCTGGTCGGAGGACCCGTGCGTCCACGTCTCCGGAGACACCTGCCCCTGCGTCTGCTCCTGGATCCGATCGTCGCCGATCGCGGCGGCCGAGGTCAGCGCGTCCTGGACGTCGGCACGCGTGATCTCCTCGATGAGCCCCGTGCGGACTGCATTCGCCACCCACAGCCCCGCGTAGCAGTCGGCCTGGAGCTCGACGCGCACGGCGTCGCCCTGGGGCCCGAGATCCTGGTTGTCGGCACGCTGGAGCACCCCGGTCAGGTTCTGGACGTGGTGGCCGTACTCGTGCGCGATGACGTACGCCTGCGCGAGCGGGCCGGACGAGCCCCCGAACTGGGACTCGAGCTGGTCGAAGAAGCCGAGGTCGATGTAGACGTACCGGTCGCGCGGGCAGTAGAACGGGCCGACCGCGGACGTCGCGTTGCCGCACGCGGTCGAGACGGCGCCGTCGAAGAACCGCGTGCGCGCCGGCTCGTAGTTGCGAAGCGCCCCCTCCCAGTAGACCTGCACGCTGTTCACGACCGCGAGGATCCGGCAGTCCTCTTGCTGGTTCGCGTCCTCACCCGTCTGGCAGTGCTCGAGCGTCGCTGCGGGCGGGTCGGTGCCGGCGCTCTGGCCCTCGAGGTCGGTCAGTCCCCCGAGCCCGCCCTCCCCGAGCGGGTTGCCGCCGAGCAGGACGATCGCGAGGACGATGACGAGGGTCACGATCCCGCCGCCTCCGAGCGCCATCGGAGCGCCCCCGACGCGCCGGCCGCGCAGGTCCTCGACTTGCGACTGGTCCAGCCGAGCGCCCTTGCGGAAACGCATGCCTGGAACGTACCCGGGTCGCGCGCGGGCGAACCCTCACTAGGCTGGCGCGATGACCGAGATCGAGCTGGTACCGGCGGTTCCGGGTTCCGCGCTGGCGTTGTCGCTGCTCGAGCTCGAGAGCGAGCTCACGCTCGCCGACGCCGACCGCGACGCGCTGCTCTACGTCGTCTCCGGGTCGGGCACGCTGACGCTCGACGGCGTGGGGCACGGGCTGGGCGCGGGTGATGCCGCTCTCGTGCGCGCGGGCGAGGAAGCGGTGATCGCCGGGGAGCTTTCATTCGTGCGCGCGACCGTGGGGCCGGAGACGGATCGCCACGCTCCGCTCGGGCCGCGCGAGGTCGTTGCGCGCGCGGTCGCCGGCTCCGAGCGCGCGACCGGAGCCCGCTCCTACCGCCTGCTCTTCGGCCCCGAGAACGGCTCGACGCGGGCGACGCTGTTCGCCGGCTTCGTCCCGCCCGGCCGCGCGCCGTGGCACTTCCATCTCTACGACGAGATCGTCTGGGTGCCGGAGGGGCCGGCGCGCCTCCATCTGGAGGACGGGGTCCAGGAGCTCGGGCCCGGATCGGCGATCCGCCTGCGGCCTCGTCAGGTGCACATCCTCGAGAACGCGGGCGACCGCGCGACTGACGGTCGTGGGCGTCTTCACCCCGGCCGGCAGCCCGTCCGCCGCGTACCTCGCCCCCGAATCCTGATGGCGCTCTCGCTCCCGGTCGTCTGGGCGGACGCGCACGCGCTGCACGACCCGGAGGTCGGGACGTGGGTCGGCGTCCCGATCCCGACGGACGAGCTGCCCGCGCGCGCCGACCGGATCCGCGAGACACTCGAGGCGGCAGGAGCGGGCGTGGTCGCGGCCGAGCCGCACGGCGACGAGACGCTCCTCGCGGTGCACGACCCCGCGCTCGTGGAGTTCCTCGCGGGCGCGCGGGAGGCGTGGACCGCAGCCGGCCTGCACGAGGATCCAGGGCAGGAGCTCGTGACCGCGTACATCTTCCCGACGGCCGGTTTCCTCGCCGGCGTCGAGGCGCACGTGCCCGCGTCGCCGGCGGCGCGGACGGGCACGTACGCGTTCGACACGCTGACGCCGATCGGGCCGGGAACGTGGGAAGCCGCGCGCGCGGCCGTCGACGCGGCGCTGACGGCGGCCGACCTCGTGCTCGCAGGCGCCGACGGCCGCCTACGCCTGCTGCCGACCGCCGGGCCACCACGTCACCCGCTCGGCCTACGGCGGCTCGTGCTACCTGAACAACTCGGCGGTCGCGGCCGAGCGCCTGCGCGAGCAGGGCGTTGCGCGCGTCGCGATGCTCGACGTCGACGCCCACCACGGGAACGGCGCGCAGGCGATCTTCTGGGAACGCGACGACGTCTTCACGGGCTCCGTGCACGTCGACCCGGGAGCGGGCTGGTTCCCGCACTTCCTCGGGTTCGCGGACGAGCGCGGTGCGGGAGCCGGCGTGGGCGCGAACCTGAACCTCCCGCTGCCTCCGGGCTCGGGCGACCGCGAGTGGCTGGCCGCGATCGACCTCCTCGTCGACGCTGCTCGGGCACACGCGAGCGAGGCGCTCGTCGTGCCGCTCGGGGTCGATGCCGCGGCCGGCGATCCGAACTCGCCGCTCGAGGTGACCGAGGACGGCTTCCGCGAAGCCGGCCGCCGGCTCGGGTCTCTCGAGCTGCCGACCGTCCTCGTGCAGGAAGGGGGCTACGACCTCGACACGCTCGGCGGGCTCGTGCTCGCGGTGCTCGAAGGCTTCGAGGAGACGCGGTGACCGAGCCGCTCCGCCGGCCGGTGCTCCTCTACGACGCCGGCTGACGCTTCTGCCGCTTCGCGGCGCGTGCCGTCGCGGCACTCGACCGCCGGCACGAGCTCGCGTTCCTGCCGCTGGACGACAGCGAGGCCGAACCGCTGCTCGCTCCGCTTCCCGAGGACGAGCGGTTCGAGACCTGGCACCTCGTCTCCCCGGACGGAGCGCTCGCGGGGCACGGAACGGGCGGCGTCGAGCTGCTCGGAGCGCTGCGCCTCACGCGGCCCGTGGGCGAGCTGCTCGCGCGCGTGCCCGACCGGATGCTCGACGGCGCCTACGAGATCGTCGCGCGGCACCGGAAACTGCTCGGCCGGCTCGTCCCGGACCGGCCGGGACCGCGGCGCTTCCCGTAGGGGCGAGCGCTCGCCCTCGCGCCCGTAGCAGCGGTCAGGCGCGTCAGCTGGACCGCGAGCCAGACGCAAGGCGGCTCGGAGCTCGTCCGCTCGACGCGATGGCGCTCGCCGGCGCGGATCAGGACGTAGTCGCCGGGCTCGAGCCGCGTGCGCGACCCGTCCGCGAACGACAGCTCCGCCTCGCCCTGAAGGAGCGCCACCCACTCGTCCCGCTCGCCGGCGAGCCACTCGCCCGGCGGCGTCGCCTGGCCCGTCGAGACGATCCGCTCGACGAGGGCGCCCTCTCCGCCGGCAAGACGCTCGACGAGCTCCTCCGCGGGCAGCGTGTCCGGCAGGCGGAAGAGATTCCCGGCCTCAGGCAGCAGCGACCTCGCGAGCGAGCGAGTCGACGGTGAGCCGCCTGCCGGTTGCATGCTCCACCAACCGGTCCCAGCGCACGGATGCGCCCGGAGCGAACAGGCGCGCCCCGAGAGCGCTCCCGGCCTCGGGCCGGTCCACCAGCCCGCCGACGGTGTCGACGAGCACGTCCCGGAGCTGCGAGGCGACGATCGCCCCGTAGAGGTAGTTGTGGTAGTAGACCGGCGCGACGGCGATGTGGATCTTCGCCGCCCAGTCCGGCGCCGCGCGCCCGTCGGGCGGCGTGACGAGCTGGTGGCGCGAGACGAGCTCCCACCACGCCGTGTCGAGATCGGTGTCCGGGTCGCCGTAGAGGATCCGCTCGAAGCCGGTCATCACGAGCACCCAGCGCGTGAAGACGAGGAGCTCGGCCGCCCGGGCGGCGCGGAGCCGGGCTTCGAGCTCGCGGGCCTCCGCGGCGTCGAGCCCGAGCACGCGCTCGAGCCATTCGCGATCGCTGGCGAGCGAGCCGAAGAGGATCGCCGAGGCCTCCGTCGTGACGAGGTGCGTGTCGCGCTGCAGCCAGGGCAGCTCGGCGTCGAACCCGAGGTTGTAGACGCCGTGCCCGAGCTCGTGGAGCATCGTGTCCGCCCAGTCGCGGTTGTCCGTGACGTTCGCGAGCACGCGCGTGTCGCCGCCGCGGTCGACGTCGATGCAGAACGCGTGCTGGCACTTGCCGGGGCGCGGGTAGAGGTCGCTCCGCTCCAGGATCGGCCCGACTTCGAGCCCGATCCCGTCGAACGTCCGGCGGGCGAGCGCGACGATGTCCTTCCCGGCGAACAGGGGGTCGAGATCGACCCCGCCCTCCGCGGGCGTCTCCTGGAAGAACGGGTCGGCGTAGTGCCAGGGACGAAGCTCGGTGACGGCGCACCCGAACCGCTGGGCGAGTCGATCGTCGAGCGCGCCCTTCCAGCGGGCGAAGGAGCTCTCGCGTGACGCGGTCGGCCTCCGCGAGCGTCGTCAGGAGCTTCGCCTCGTCGAGCTCGCCGACCGAGAGCGAGAGCGCGAACCAGTCGCGCTGCCCGAGGGTGCGCGCCGCCTCGTTCCGGAGTCGCGCGAGCTCGCGGACGTCGTCCGCCACCGCGGCGCCGACCGTCTTCGAGGCCTCCCACGCCTCGCGCCGCTCGCCGGGGTCGTCGCTCTCGCGGAGGAGCCGCTTGATCTCGTTGTCGTCGACCTCCTGCCCGCCGACGACCGCCCGGTGGCGGGCGAAGCGCGCGTCGACCGAGGCCTCGAGCTCGACGATGCGGGAGCGGAGGGAGTCGGGAATCTGGTGCGGGAGCGTCAGCGCGTGCAGCAGCTCGAGGCTCCGCGCCGAGCGCGGGTCGCCGTTGGCGTCGCCGCGGCGCGCGTCTTCGATCCCCGCGAAGAGCTCGCGATCGGCGAGCGCATCCGAGTAGGCGAGCTCGGCCTCGACGCGACGCTGCTCGTTCTCGTCGCTCGCGTCGACGTTCGCGTCCCACCAGGCCGTGTTGCAGGCGAGGTCCAGCGGCTGGAGCCGCTTCTCCGCAGCGTCGACGAGGGACCGCACTGGAGCGAGCATACCCCTCTCGGCGCTTCGGTACGCACAGCATCTTTCTCCCTGGAAATCAACCACTTCTACCCCCACGCCCGGCCCGCTGTCTACGCACGATGGGTGCGATGCGCCGAAGCCTCGGACCGCTGCTCTGCGAGTTGCACGCCCACACGACGTGGAGCGACGGCGCGCTCGATGTCGCCGAGCTCGTCGACCTGCACGGCCGGAACGGCTTCGACGTGCTCTGCGTCACCGACCACGTGGTCCGCGAGAACGACCCCTGGTGTGCGAACGACGGCGCCGGCTGCGTCGACGAGCGCTCCTGGCCGGCGTATCTCGCCGAGGTCGAGCGCGAGGCTGCACGGGCCTGGCGCACGTACGGGATGCTCGTGATCCCGGGGCTCGAGCTGACCTTCAACGACGAGGAGCCGGTCCAGGCGGCACATGCGGTCGCGATCGGGCTCCGGAGCTTCGTCTCCGTCGACCACGGGATCGCGGAGGCAATGAGGACGGCCGCCCAGGCCGGCGCCGCGATCGTCGCGGCGCACCCGTTTCAGATGGACGGCGCGTCCGTGGCCCGACCGCGCCTGACGAGACGCTTCTCGTCCGATACCGCGCTGCGCGCGCTCGCGCACCGGTTCGAGCTCTTCAACCGGGAGCGGCTCTTCGGCTGGGTCGCGGACGCGCGCCTGCCGGCGGTCGCGACGGGCGACTTCCATCGTCCGGAGCACCTCGGCGGCTGGAAGACGCTGCTGCCGAGCCTCCACGACGAGGCGGCCGTCGTCGAGTACCTGCGCTCGCCGCGTCCCGTGTACCTCGTGCGGCTGGACGCCGAGCGCGGCGAGCTCGCGGCCTGACCCGTGTGAGTGTTCTGTTGCAGGGCCTGGCCCTGCAACAGCGACAATGACTGTGACGATCGCTCCACAGGCGGTCGCTAGAGTCGGCCCGTGGCGACGATCGGCGGCACGCGCACGCTTCCGTGGAGCTGGTACAGCGATCCGACGGTGCTCCAGCTCGAGCAGGAGCGGATCTTCCGGCGCTTCTGGCAGTACGCCGGCCGCGCCGACGAGGTCGCCGAGCCCGGCTCCTTCAGCGCGACGCGCGTAGGCGACGTCCCCGTCGTGCTCGTGCGCGACGAGGAGGACACGCTCCGCGCCTTCGTCAACGTCTGCCGGCACCGCGGCCATGTTCTCTGCGACAGCTCAGGAAAGAGGTCGACGCTGCAGTGCCCGTACCACGCGTGGACGTACGGGCTGGACGGGCGCCTCATCACCGCGCCGAGAGCGAACCGCGAGGGCGGGATCGAGACCGATGAGCTCGGCCTCGTCCAACTCCGGCTGGAGACCTGGGGCCCGCTCGTGTTCGTGAACCCGGACCCCGACGCAGCGCCGCTCGCCGACTACCTCGAGGACATTCCCGAGCGCGTGGCCGCGGCCGGGGTCGACCTCGACGGGCTGCGCTTCCTCCAGCGCGCGGAGTCCGAGCTCCAGGCGAACTGGAAGATCAGCTCGGAGAACTTCCTCGAGTGCTACCACTGCCCGACTGCACACCCGGGCTTCTCGGCCGTGGTCGACGTCTCCCCCGACGCGTACCTGCTCCAGACGAGCACCTGGGTCATGTCGCAGCACGGGCCGCCGAGGCCGGAGCCTCGGGGCGGCTACGACCTGACGGGAGAGGTCGAGCGCGGCCAGTTCCACTTCCTGTTCCCGAACACCGTCATCAACGTCATGCCCGGCCGCCCGAACTTCTCGATCGGGCCGATCGTCCCGCTCGCTCCCGAGCGCACGTACCGCCACCTCGACTACTTCGTCGCGCCCGACGCGCCGGAGGACTGGATCGAGGAGATGCTCGCCTTCGACGCGGAGGTCGGCGCGGAGGACACGCGCCTCGTCGAGCGCGTCCAGCAAGGTGTCCGCAGCGGCCTCGTCGAGGAAGGCCGCCTGCTGCCGGAGTCGGAGAAGCTCGTCGCGCACTTCCAGGCGCTCGTGGTCGAGGCTCTGGCGTAACTCGATCCGTTCACCGGAAAGTAACCCCACGCGGTCGCGTGCCGATAGATGATGTCGTCTTGGCCACACGAGTCCGCAGCGAGCCTGCAGGTCGCCTCCTCAACCGGGAGCTCTCGCTCCTCGACTTCCACTCGCGCGTCCTCGAGCTCGCCGGAGACGAGTCCGTCCCGCTCCTGGAGCGCGTGAAGTTCTGCGCGATCTTCGCAGCCAACCTCGACGAGTTCTTCCAGGTCCGGGTCGCCGGGCTGCTCGGCCAGGCCGAGTCCGGCCTCGCGATGCTCTCCGCGGACGGGCTCACGCCGCAGCAGGCTCTCGGCCTGATCCGCGAGCGCGTCCTCGACCTGCTCACCGCGCCAGTCGAAGACCTGGAAGCGCGACCTCAAGCCCGCGCTCGCCGCAGAGGGCATCGTCATCGGCGGCATCGAGGACTGCGACGAGGAAGAGCTGAAGCACCTCGAGCGCCACTACCAGCGCGAGATCTACCCCGTGCTGACACCGCTCGCGGTCGGGCCCGGGCAGCCGTTCCCGTACATCTCGGGCCTGTCGCTCTCGCTCGCCGTTTTCGTGGCCGACCCGCAGACCGGCGAGGAGCGGTTCGCGCGCGTGAAGATCCCGGAGGGGCTCCCGCGCTTGCTCGAGATCGGCGGCCGCGGCCTCTACGTGCCCCTCGAGCAGGTCATCTCGCACTTCCTGCCGTCCCTCTTCCCCGGCGCGACGATCGTCGAGCGCGCAGCCTTCCGCGTGTCGAGGGACGCCGACTTCGAGGTCTCGGACGACGCCGACGACCTGCTCGAGGCCGTGGAGACGCAGCTCCTCAAGCGGCGCTTCGGCGACATCGTGCGGGTCGAGGTGAGCTCTTCGGCCTCGGCCGAGATGCTCGAGCGGCTGGTAGGCGGGCTCGGGGCCGAGGAGAACCAGGTCTACCGGATCGAGAGCCCGCTCGACCTCGCCGACCTGATGGAGCTCACGTCGATCGACCGGCCCGACCTGAAGGACGAGCCGTGGATCCCGGTCGTGCCGCCACGTCTCGCCGGCGCGCAGAGCGACCTGCCTCGGATCTTCGACGAGATCCGCCGCGGCGACATCGGCGTCCACCAGCCGTACGAGTCGTTCCGCGCGAGCTTCGAGGTCTTCGCGCAGGCGGCGGTCCAGGACCCGAACGTCATTGCCATGAAGACCGCCGTGTACCGGACGAGCGACGACAGCGCGCTCGTCGGATCGCTCATCCAATGCGCCGAGGACGGCAAGCAGTCCGTGTGCCTCGTCGAGCTCAAGGCCCGCTTCGACGAGCGCAGGAACATCGAGTGGTCACGCGCTCTCGAGCAGGCGGGAGTCCACGTCGTCTACGGCTTCCCCGACATGAAGATCCACGCCAAGATGACGCTGATCGTGCGGCGCGAGGGCGACGTCCTGCGGCGGTACGCGCACATCGGCACCGGCAACTACCACGCGGCCACGGCGCGGCTGTACGAGGACTTCGGGATCTTCACCGCGGACGAGGACATCGCCGCCGACGTCGCCGACCTCTTCAACTTCATCACCGGGTTCGGCCGGCCGCGCCGGTTCCGGAAGCTGCTCGTGGCGCCGTTCACGCTCCGCAGCGGGCTCGTCGAGGAGATCCGCGCGGTCGCAGCGGCCGCGGCCGCGGGAGAGACCGCACGCATCCGCCTCAAGGTCAACCACCTCGTCGATCCCGGGATCGTCGACGAGCTGTACGCGGCTTCCCAGGCGGGAGCGCAGATCGACGTCATCGCCCGGACGACGTGTGCTCTGAGGCCGCAGGTGGAAGGGCTCTCCGAGAACATCCGCGTCCGCTCGCTCGTCGGCCGCCTGCTCGAGCACAGCCGGATCTACGAGTTCGAGGCGGGCGAGAAGGCAACGACCTTCATCGGCAGCCCGGACCTCATGCAGCGGAACCTCGACCACCGGATCGAGGTCCTCGTGCCCGTCGAGAACGCGCGCATCCGGCAGGAGGTGCACACGATCCTCGACAGCGCGCTCGCCGACGACACGAACGCCTGGCTGCTCGGCCCGGACGGCGAATGGACGCGCACGACTCCGCGGGACAAGCCGCATTCGCACCACGAGAAGATGATGCGCCGGGCGCGCGCCCGCGCCAAACGCAGCGCCCGGGCACGGCGTGTCGACTGAGACGACCGATCCCAGGGTAAGAATCAGGCGCGTGATCGTCGGGATCATCGACATCGGCTCGAACACCGCCCGCCTCCTCGTCGCAGACGTGGGCGAGCGCGGCGGCGTCGAGCAGCTCCGCCGCGAGCGCCACTACCTCCGGCTCGGCCACGACGTGCACGCGTTCGGCCGGATCGGCGGGAAGAAGCTCGAGGAGGCCGGCGAGGTCGCGCGCCGGTTCGCCCGCATCGCGCGCAAGGCGGGCGCCGAGCGCATCGAGACGATCGTGACCGCGCCCGGACGACAAGCTGCGAACGGAGACGAGCTCCGGCGCATCGTCGCCGAGCGCACGCGGGCGCCGGTCGTCCAGCTCACGGGCGAGGACGAGGGCCGGCTCGCCTGGGAGGGCGCGGTCGGCCGCCTGGAGCTCGTGCCCGAGGTCATCGCCGTGCTCGACCTCGGCGGAGGCTCCTTCGAGGTCGCGGTCGGGACGCCCACGCTCGGGCCCGCGTGGATCCGCTCCGTGGACGGAGGCGCGCTGCGTGTCACCCGCGAGCTGCTCGGCGGAGACCCGCCCGCGCCCGAGAAGATCGCTGCCGCCCGGGACCGGATCCGCGAGCTCGTCGCCGACTTCGAGCCCCCGCGTCCCGACGTGACGCTCGCCGTCGGCGGAACCGCGCGCGCGATCGGGCGCATCGTCGGCCGCCGGTACGGCGTGGCCGAGCTCGAGCAGCTCGCCGAGACGCTCTCCCGCGCTCCCGCCCGGACGGTGACGGACCCGCACGGCATCACGAAGGACCGCGCGCACACGCTCCTCGGCGGGACGCTCGTGCTCGCGGAGCTCGCGCGGCGTCTCGGATCGGACTTCGAGGTCGGTCGCGGCGGCCTGCGCGAGGGCGCCGCGCTCTCGCTCGCCCGGCACGAAGCCGCAGTCGCCTAGCGCCGTCACCACTTCGTTACCGCCTGGACACGCCACGGCTTGCAAGGATTCCGCGCGTGCCCACGCTCGACTCCGTCACGCAGCACCACATCAGGCAGATGGCCGACCGGCTCGTCGACGAGTTCGCCGGAGTCTTCTCGCGCGAGACGATCGAGCGGTACATCTCGGAGTCGGTCGACCTCCTCGGCGAGTCGAAGGTCAACACGTTCGTCCCCGTCCTCGCGCACCGGTTCGCGCGCGAGCGGCTCAAGGCGCTCGGCCAGGCCGACGGCGCGATCACGAAGGAGCAGCCGGAGGTCCTCTTCGTCTGCGTCCAGAATGCGGGCCGGAGCCAGATGGCGGCGGGCCTCGTGAAGCTGCGCTCGGAGGGCAGGATCCACGTCCGGACCGCGGGCAGCGCGCCCGCGGAGGACGTGAACCCCGTGGTCGTGGAGGCGCTGGAGGAGCTCGGCGTCGACATGGGCGAGGAGTTCCCGAAGCCGCTCACCGACGAGGTCGTGCGCGCAGCGGACGTCGTGATCACGATGGGCTGCGGCGACGCGTGCCCGATCTACCCCGGCAAGTGGTACGAGGACTGGGTGCTCGACGATCCCGCCGAGCAGGATCTCGCGACGGTCCGCCGGATCCGCGACGAGATCGACGAGCGCGTCCGGCGACTCGTCGACGAGCTCCTCGTCGATTGACCTATTCCCGCCCGGAGGCGGCTCGGCTGGCAGCCGAGCTCGTCGGGACGTTCGCGCTCGTCTTCGTCGGCTGCGGCGCGATCATGGTCGACGCGGAGGGCGGTGGGCTCGGCCAGGTCGGAGTCTCGCTCGCCTTCGGGCTCGTGATCGCGGTGATGGTGTACGCGGTCGGCCCGATCTCCGGCGGCCACTTCAACCCCGCGGTGACCCTCGCGCTCTGGCTCGTCCGCGAGCTGCCCGGGCGGCGCGTGCCCGGCTACTGGCTCGCGCAGGTCGCCGGCGCGCTCGCCGCAGCCGTTCTCCTCCGCGCGACCCTCGGCGACGTCGCCGACCTCGGCGCGACGCAGCCCTCGGGCTCCGATGGCGAGGCGTTCGTCTGGGAGCTCGTGCTCACGTTCTTCCTGCTCTTCGTCATCGCGGCGGTCGCGACCGGCGACCGGCCGGAGGCGCCCGTGACGGCCGGCATCGCCGTCGGCGGGACGATCGCGATGGCGTCCCTCGCCGGCGGGCCCGTCTCGGGTGCGTCGCTCAACCCCGCGCGCTCGCTCGGCCCGGCACTCGTCTCCGGAGAGCTCGACGCGCTCTGGATCTACCTGACATCGCCGTTCGTCGGCGCCGTACTAGGCGCGTTCGCGTACGTCCTGATCCGCCGCGCGGCAGCCGAGACGTAGAACTCCGGGCATCGGGCCGTCGCGGCTGGCTCTGTGGACAGATCGGCACGCTCTCGGCACACGTCCAGGGTCAGACGCAACCCGTCACAACCACCGACATGTGGCTTGAAGAGGCTGGATTCAGCTACACAAACGAACGCCGCCACACCTACATCGGCACGAAACCGGCACACGTTCGGGGTCAGACGCTGACCGCCCGGGAGATCCGCAATCGCGGTCGGCGGGACGACTCGCGAAGGCGCGGCCTAGGCGACGATCCCGGCCCGCTGCGGCGTCCGCAGCGCGACCGACGGCGGCGGGAGGTACGCGACCGGCTCGTAGCCTTCGGCGCCGCGCTCGAGCACCCACGTCGCGCCCTTCTCGCACGTGAGCTCGCCGTCGGCGAGCCGCTCGATCACCTCGCGATGCGTGCAGACGAGCGCCGAGTCCGGCAGCTCGTCGAGGAGCGCCACGATGTCCGCGAGCGGCGCGTCCGGAAGCAGCTCGTCCCGAAGCTCGACGCGCAGGTTGCGACTCCGCGCGAGCGCCTCGACGGTCTCGACGCAGCGAGCGTGCGGGCTCGAGACGACGCGGTCGATCGCGTGCGCCGCGAGCGCCTCGGGCAGCTCACGTGCGTCCGCTCGGCCGAGCCGGTCGAGACGGCGCGCGCGATCGAGAGTCGCCGACGGCCGGCGCTCTCCCGCGCTCGCGTGTCTCAGTAGCAGCATGCTCGCTCTCCCACCCAGGGAGCGGGATTCTGGAGCCTCGCGCACGTCCTTGTCAAGGGGCCTGGTCAGAGGCTGTCGAGGAGCCCACGATCGCGGTCGTAGCTCAGAAGCCGTCGCGCCTCATCGGGCGACACCCAGCGCCCGTCGTCGACCTCGTGGCGGAACTCGAGCCGGCCGCCTGCCGGCCGCATCAGCCAGTAGCGAACGCGCTTCGGTCTCCCCGATCCGTCCAGGTACTCCGTGGCCGGAAGCTCGTCGTCCAGCTTGCAGACGAGCCCGGTCTCCTCCTCCACCTCGCGCAGCGCGCAGTCCTCGTCGGACTCGTCCTTCCAGGCCTTGCCCTTCGGAAACGTCCAGTCGTCGTACCGCGGACGGTGCACGACCAGCACCTCGCGCTCGCCGTCCTCGCCGTCCCGGACGACCAGCCCGCCGGCGGCGCGGATCAAGCGTTGACCTTGACGCGCGCGGCGCCGGAGCGACTTCCAGGCCGCGGGCCACTCCGAGCGCGCCTTCCGGCGCCGGTTGCGCTGTCGCTGGAGAACCGGCTCGGCGGCGGCGACTCGGGCCGCGTCGTCACCCGCCCAACTCGGAGATGCGCTCCTCGGCGACGGCGGCGTCCTGGTGCTCGCCGAGGACGTCCTGGAGCTTCTTCGCGGCGTTCACGAACTTCTCGCCGTCGTCTCCGAGCTCCGGGGCCGCCAGCTCTGCGGCGTAGCGCGCGCGCTTGACCTTGATCCGCGCGGCGTGCAGCTCGTCGTCGCCCGACTTCGGCCCGAGGTCCTCGAACGCGCGCTTGGCGCGGCGGAGCTCGTCGCGCCAGAGGCTCCCGAGTGTCGCGCTCGAGTCAACGAGCTGCGGCTCGACCGCGTCCAGACGGTCGAGGAGCGCGAAGTAGCGCTCGTCCGAGAGCGCGGCGACCGCCGCCTCCCGAGCGGCCTCGTGCTCGCGCTCGAGCGCCTCGAGGAGCCCGCCGAGCCCGTCCGCGGCAGCGCCGAGCTCGTCGAGGTCGGCGCGCATGTGCTCGAGGAGGACGTCGAGGTCGCGCGCCGGCCCGAGCGCCGAGCCGAGCCAGCCGAGCTCGTCCCGCAGCCCGGCAGCCCAGTCGCGGTCGAGCAGCGGCCGCGCCGCGCGGAGAAAGGCGCGCGCGCGCCGCGTCGCCACGCGCATCTGATGCAGGTCCTCGGGGTCGGTTCCGAGCCGGGTGCCCGGATCGTGCGCCAGCAGGCGCTCGTACTGCGCGGCGAGCGCGGCCCGGAGCACCTCGCCCGGAGGCGCCCCGGCGTCCGGCGCCGCTTCCTCGGCGGGATACGTCAGGTCCAGCGCGCGAAAGAGCTTCGGCGTGAACGCGCCCGTTTCCGCGCCCGCGTCGCGGAGGGCTCGCTCGAGGCGGCGGAGCGCCTCCTCGTCCCCGTCGAGGAGCTCGACCTCGATCTCGCGGAAGCGAGCGGTCACCCGCTGGCCGTCGAGGACGGCCACGGAGTCGTCGACGATCTCCGCGCCGTCGGCCCGCATCCGCTGCCGGCGCGTGCGCAGCCGCGCGACCCGCACGAGCTCCCGGCCGCGCAGATGGGCGGCGAGCAGCCCGACGAGCTCCTTCGGCGGCCGGGCCGGCGGGCCAGGCTCCTCGAGCTCGATCCGCGAGGCGCCGCGCGGCAGCTTGAGCTGCCACAGCCGCGTTCCCTCCTCGACGCGATGCCGGAACGTGACGCCGCGGCGCGCAAGCCGCAGGTCGGAGGTGTCGAAGTAGGTGGAGGAGAACGCGCGCGGCGGCAGCTCACGCCCGAGCGGAGGGAGCTTGAACCCCTCGCGCGGGACGAGCTTCAGCTCTCGCTCGACGTTCTCGCGCACCAGCACGGAGCCTAGATGGTTGATTCGAGGGGTTTTGCCCAGCAGTCGACTTCACACCCCGGCGAGAGCGAGTTCGGGCTCCCCATGAAGGGGTCTTGCCTCCGCGCGATCGAAATCCGCGCTAGCGGGTTTCGGTCTTGCGCAAAGAGAGGGGCGGCCGGTCGGCCGCCCCTCTTGACAGGCACTCGCTCGGAGTGAGGCCCTAGCCTTGTCTTGCCTTCTGGACCTGCGCGTGGAAGCCATTCCTCGCCCGCTTCAACTGCGCCTTCGTGAGCGGGACGAACCGAGCCCGGGTCGCGATCTTCACCTCGTTGTCGAAGATGAAGTCGATGAACGCCTGGATGTTCTTCCGCTTGAACGAGGTCCCCTTCACGTAGATGAAGAGCGGTCTCGACAGCGGCCTGTAGGTCTTGTTGTGCACGCTCGCCACGCCCGGCGTGATGCAGGCGTCGGTCTGCGGGTTCCGGATCTGGATGGCGTTGAGCCGGTTGCGGTTCTCCGTGTAGTAGGAGTAGCCGAAGTAGCCCATCCCACCCTGCTCGCCGGAGACGCCCTGCACGAGCACGTTGTCGTTCTCGGACGCCTGGTAGTCGGTACGACTGGCTCGCGCCCTGCCGTTGATCGCCTCGGTGAAGTACTCGAACGTCCCCGAGTCGGTACCCGGGCCGAACAGCTTCAGCGGCACATCCGGGAAGCCCGCGCGAACGTCCTTCCAGTTGTTCACCTTCGAGCCCGGCTCCCAGATCTTCTTGAGCTCGGCGACCGACAGGCAGCGCGCCCACGTGTTCTGCTGGTTGACCACGACCGTCAGCGCGTCGTTCGCGACGGTGAACGACTTCCACGGCACGACGCCGTTGTTCTGGCATGACGTCGCCTCGGCCTGGCGCATGGGCCGCGAGGCATCCGAGATGTCGATCTCCCCCCTGCAGAAGCGCTGGAAGCCGCCACCGGTGCCGGAGATGCCGACGGTGACCTTCGTCTTCGCTCCGGCGCGGCGGAACAGCTCCGCCCCGGCCGTCGTGTACGGACCGACCGTCGACGATCCGTCGGCCGAGATCGACCCTCCGATGCTTCTTCAGGTTGAACTTCGGGTTCACGAACGAGCCCGAGCCCGCCGCGAGGGACGAGAACACCAGACAGGCGCCGATCCCTACAGCGACCGCGACGGCACGGCGACGCCCCACTGAAAGCTTCATCGTGTGCCCAACTCCTCTCTCGAATTTGCCCTGCCGCCGCGATCGTCGCCGCGGGTGCGTTCGAGGTGGGGCGAGAAGACGTGAAGGTCTGGCCGCTTTGTGGTGAACGCGTCTTTAGACGAGCGGGCGCGGGTCGTGCGAGGCGTCCGTGAACTCCGCGAACTCTCCGGTCACGATGAACGCGGTCTGCTCGCCGATGTCGACGGCGTTGTCGCCGATCCGCTCGAAGCAGCGCGCGACCGTGATCTGCCGCATGCCCCACTCGAGCGCCTCGGCGTCGTTCACGTACCCGAGCACCTCATGGAACACCTGCCGGTTCGCGTTGTCGACGAGCTCGTCGAGCTGATGCAGGCCTCGCGCCGCTACCACGTCCCGCTCCGAGAACGCCGTGAGCGAGACCTTGACCATCTCCGCGCAGCGCTCGCCCATGTCCACGAGGCTCTCGACGACGGCGTGCTTCGTCCCGAGGTGGCTCGAGAGCTTCGTGAGCTTCGCGATCGTGACGCACTGATCGCCGACCCGCTCGAGATGGAGCGCGGAGTGGAGCACCGCGAGCACGAGGCGGAGGTCGCTCGCAACCGGCGTCTGCCGCGCGAGCGTCATCTCGACCTGCTTCTCGAGCGCGAGGTAGCGCTCGTCGACCTCGTCGTCGAACGCAATCACCTCGTCGCAGAGCTCGACGTCCTGGGTGCGCAGGGCGTCGACGGCGCCGCGGATCGACCGCAGCACGATCTCGCCCGTCTCCTGGAATCCGGCCTCGAGACTGTCCAGCTCAGCCTGTAGCTCGATTCTCATCCGAACCGTCCTGTCACGTAGTCCTCCGTCCGCTTGTCGGACGGGGTGGTGAAGATCTTGGTCGTAGCGTCGTACTCGACGAGGATGCCACGGCGTGCAGCGCCCTCGTCGTCCACGATGACGCTGAAGAACGCCGTCATGTCGGCCACCCGCGCCGCCTGCTGCATGTTGTGGGTGACGATCACGATCGTGTACCGGCGCTTCAGGTCGTGCATCAAGTCCTCGATCCGCGTCGTCGAGATCGGGTCGAGGGCGGACGCGGGCTCGTCCATGAGGATCACGTCCGGCTCGACGGCGAGCGCCCGCGCGATGCAGAGGCGCTGCTGCTGGCCGCCCGAGAGGCCGAGCGCGCTGTCCTTCAGCCGGCCCTTCACCTCGTCCCAGAGCGCGGCCTGTCGGAGCGCCCCTTCGACGCGGTCGTCCAGCGAGCCCTTCATGCCGAGGACTCGCGGCCCGAACGCGATGTTGTCGTAGATCGACTTCGGGAACGGGTTCGGCTTCTGGAAGACCATCCCGATCCGGCGCCGGATCTCGACCGGGTCGACGTCCCGGCTGTAGAGATCCTCGCCGTGATACAGCACCCTGCCCTCGACCTTCGCACCGGGGATGAGGTCGTTCATCCGGTTGAAGCAGCGGATGAACGTGCTCTTCCCGCACCCCGACGGCCCGATGAACGCCGTGACCGTGTTCCGGTGGACGTCGAGGTCGACGTCCTGGAGCGCGACCTTGCCGCTGTACGAGACGGCGAGGTCCGTCACCGAGAACACCTTCTCGCGGCCCTCGATCTCCGCGCGGTCGACGACTCGCGCCACCTCGGCGATACGGGAGCTGTCGATGTGGGGCTGGGTCTCCATCTGAGTCATTGATTGCTACCACCGTTTCCGATAGCGGTTGCGGACGAAGATTGCCACGGCGTTCATGCTGAGGACGATCACGAGGAGCACGATCGCCCCCGCGGCGGCGAGCGTCTGGAAGTCTGGGTCGGACTGTGCCGTCCAGTTGTAGATCTGCACGGGCAGCGCCGTGTACGCGCCGAAGAGCTCCGGGTCGAACGCGACGTACGTGATCGCGCCCACCATGATCAGCGGAGCGGTCTCGCCCACGGCCCGCGACAGCGCGAGGATCGAGCCGGTCGCGATGCCCGGAATCGCGGCCGGAAGCACCTGGCGCCAGACCACCTGCCACTTCGTCGCACCGAGCGCGAAGGCGCCCTGCCGGATCGAGTCGGGCACGGCTCGGATCGCCTCTCGCGAGGCGACGACGACGGTCGGGAGCACGACGAGCGTGAGGATGAGCGCTCCCGCGAAGACGACCCGCCCGATCCCGATGCCGCGGACGATGAACGCGAGCCCGAGGATCCCGTAGACGATCGACGGCACCGCGGCGAGGTTCTGGATGTTGACCTCGATCAGCCGGTTCCACCAGCGCGTCCGGTCCGCGTACTCCTCCAGGTAGATCGCCGTGAAGACGCCGATCGGCACCGACAGGAGGAGCACGAGGATGCCCAGATAGAGCGTCGCGAGGATCGCAGGCCGCGCGCCGGCCTCCTCGGGAAGCGTCGACGGCGGATCCTGGAAGAGCTTCCACTCGATCGCCGGCCAGCCCGTGATGATCGTGTCCGCCAGCAGGAGGGCGAGCGTCCCGAACGCCACGAACATCGAGAAGAGCATCGCGGCCTTGAAGAGCCCGTTCTTCCAGGCGCGCCCGCGGCGCGGCGACTCTGCCTGCGCGAGGCTCGTCACTCGTACACCTCGCGGTACTTCCGCACGAGCCTGATCGAGATCAGGTTCATGACGAGCGTGATCACGAACAGCGTCAGCCCGACCGCGAAGATCGTCTTGTACTCGATCGAGCCCGTCGGCACGTCACCGTTGCCCGTTGCCCCGATGAACGCCGTCATGGTCTCGATCGTCTCCCGCGGGTCGAACGTGATCTGGGCGAGCTGCCCGGCTGCGAGCAGCACGATCATCGTCTCGCCGACCGCCCGCGAGAAGGCGAGGACGAACGACGCGATGATCCCGGAGATCGCCGCCGGGCACGACGATCCGCGTCGACACCTGGAGCTTGTCGGCTCCGAGGGCGTAGCCGCCGTCGCGAAGGTCGTTCGGCACGGCGTTCATGGCGTCCTCGGAGAGCGACGCGATCGTCGGGATCAGCATCACCCCGAGCACGAGGCTCGCCGCGAGCGCGTTGAAGATCTCGACCTGGATCCCGAGGTCCCGCAGCCCCGGCGTCACGAACGTGAGCGCGAAGTACCCGAGGACGACGGTCGGGATCGCGGCCAGGATCTCGAGGATCGGCTTGAGGACGCCGGCGACCCGCTGATTCGCGTACTCGCTGAGGTAGATCGCGACCCCGAGCCCGAGCGGGAACGCCACGAGTGCCGACCAGAACGAGATCATGAACGTGCCGACCACGAGCGGCAGCACTCCGAAGTGCGCCTCGAGGAACAACGGCGCCCACGTCCTCCCGGTCAGGAACTCCCGCACGCTGACCTCGCGGAAGAAGTCGAAGGCCGGCAAGACCAGCGAGACGACGATCCCGACGGTCGTCAGGACCGAGATCGCCGCCGCGAGGAAGAGGATCAGGTGGACGAGCTGCTCGCCCCAGCGGATCCTCTTCTTCGGCAGCGCAGCCGGGACCGGCTGCTCGGCGACGACGGCCGGAGGTGCCATCAGGCGGTGGCGTCCTCGAACTTCGTGAGCTCCTCGGCGACCTGTTCCTCGCTCAGCGGGACGAACAACGCGTCGGTGGCGATCGAGTCGTTGTTGTCGAGCATGTACTGCACGAAGTTCCGCACGTCCTCGTTGTCGTCGAACGAGCTCTGCTTGACGTACACGAACAGCGGCCTCGAGAGCGGCGTGTACGTGTCGTTCTGAGCCGTCTCGACGCTCGGTGCGACGCACCCGGACCCGCCGTCGACCTCGAGCGCCTTCAGCGTGCTCTGGTTCTGCTCGTAGTACGAGAAGCCGAAGTAGCCGAGGCCGCCCCGGTCGCCGGAGACGCCCTGGACGATGACGTTGTCGTTCTCGGTCGGCGAATAGTCGGTGCGGCTCGCACCCTCCTCGCCGTTGATCGCGTCCGTGAAGTAGTCGAAGGTCCCGGAGTCGGTCCCAGGCCCGTACAGGGAGATCGGGACGTCGGGGAACGAGTCGTCGACCTGGTTCCAGTTCTTGACCTTCGAGCCCGGCTTCCAGATCGCGTTCAGCTGATCGGTCGTGATGCAGGTGATCCAGTCGTTCTGCGTGTTGACGACGTTCGTGAGGGCGTCGGTCGCGACGCGGAACTCGACGTACTCGACGCCGTTCTCCTCGCAGATCGCGACCTCTTCCTCGTCGATCTGTCGCGAGGCGTTCGAGAGGTCGGTCTCACCGACGCAAAATCGCTCGAACCCGCCGCCGGTGCCGGAGATGCCGACGGTGACGTTGACGTCCGTCCGCTTCCTTGAAGCCCTGCGCGGCCGTCGTCACGAACGGCCCCACGGTGCTCGAGCCGTCGGCGGTGATCGCACCGCTCCCGCTCTCGTCGCCTCCGCAGCCGGCTGCGACCAACGCGAGCGCCGCTACGGTCGCGGCAAATGTGATGAGTGGCTTGGTCATGCCGCCAGTCTCTCTGAGCGGCCCCGTACCTCCGGGGCGCCGAATGGTGAACATGTGGGGAGTATTCCGGTAAACGCAGGCGAGCCGTGAGGCTCAGCCGGTCGCTTCGGCGAGCTTCGCCAGCTGCGCCGCGCGCTGCTCGTCGCTGAGCGGGACGAAGAGCGCCCGGGTCGCGATCAGCTCCTGGTTTTGCAGCATGAAGCGCACGAACTGGCGCAGTGCCCTGCTCTCGCGGAGAGCCTGCGTCTGCACGTAGACGTAGAGCGGGCGGGAAAGAGGCTTGTACGTCCCGTTCTGCACGGTCTCGATCGACGGCGCGACGCAACCCTGGCCGCCGTCGACCGCGAGGGCGTTCAGGCGGGCCTGGTTCGCCTGGTAGTACGAGAAGCCGAAGTAGCCGAGCGCGCCCTTGTCGTCCGCGACGCCCTCGACGGTGTCGTTGTCGTCGTCCGTCGCGGCGTAGTCGGTGCGGCTCGCGCCCCGCTCGCCGTTGATGACGAACGTGAAGTAGCCGAACGTGCCCGATCCCTCCTCCCTGCCGTAGAGCCGGAGCGGGACGTCCGGGAAGGACGGGTCGACCTCGTTCCAGTTCGCGACCTGCGAGTCGGGCCGCCAGATCTGCCGCAGCTGCTCCACCGTCAGGCACGTGACCCAGTCGAAGAGGATCGGCTTGTGGACGGCGATCGTGATCGCGTCGTTCGCGACCTGGAGCTCGAGGTAGTCGATGTCCTCCTCTGCGCACGCCGCGGCCTCGTCCTCGTCGATCGGGCGGGACGCGTTCGCGATCTCGATGTCGCCGGCGCAGAAGCGCTCGAAGCCCTGGCTCGTCCTCGAGATCTCCACGTCGACGTCGGCGGCGGGGCGCCTCAGCTGGAACTCGACCGCCGCCCGCTGCATGAAGGGCCCGACGGTGCTCGACCCGTCCACGACGACGGACTGCTGGTCGCGCTCCGGAGCCTCCACCGCCGCAGCCCGACGCGGCAAGCGCGATCGCCGACTGCCAAGAGCAGACATCCGCCTCCCGCGATTCTCGCCAATCCCACCACCCGGCCCCATTGTGACTGCAGCGGAGCGCCTATGGGAAAGAACAGCGAATCTCGAGCCCGCGCCCGTACCCTCCGCGCGCCTCGACGGTGCCATCCGCCTGCGTGACGACGTGCTTCACGATCGCGAGGCCGAGCCCCGTCCCGCGCGACGCGCGGGCCGCGTCGGCACGGAAGAAGCGCTCGAAGAGCCGCGGGACCTCGGCTTCGGCGACACCGACGCCGTCGTCGCGCCCCGAGAGCACGACACCTCCGTCGGCGCCGCGCTCGACCGCGAGCGTGAACGTCGAGTCCGGGCCTGCGTAGCGGATCGCGTTCTCGGCCAGGTTGCGGGCGAGGACGCGAAGCATGCGCGGCCGGATCGCGAGCTCGATATCGGGCTCGCAGTCGAGCTCGAGCGCGACGCCGGCCCGCGCGGCGCGCTCGCGGAGCTCGCGAAGCGCGTCCTCGAGCACCGGCGCGACCGGCGTCGGGCCGAGCGACACGACGCGCGCGCCCGACTCGAGCTCGCTCAGGAAGAGGACCTCGTCGATGAGCTCGGTGATCTGCACGACCTCGGCCATCGACTGCTCCACCAGCGGCCGCATGTCCTCCCCGGGCAGCAGCGCCGTCTCGAGCAGGGTGAGCAGGCGGGCGAGCGGCGTTCGCAGCTCGTGCGAGACGGCCGCCGTGAAGCCGGACCGGAGCTCCTCGTAGGCGGCCAGGTCGCCCTCGCGCGAGAGGTAGACGAGGCGCTCGCGGCGCCCGTCCACCTCGTACGGCACGACGAACGGGATCACGCCTCGCTCGCCGGTCAGGAGATCGGGCGGCAGCTGGTCTCCTTCGCGGATCCCCTCGATGCTCTGGCGCGCCCGGTGACTCGCGAACAGGACCCGGTCGGCGTCGTCGAGCACGAGGACGGCCTCCCGGCTCTCCTCGACGAGCATGCGGCCACGAATCGCCTCGGCGTCCACTCACACCCTTCTAACACAAGGTTTGCCCAATGCTTTCGCGCGCATCACGGCGCCCAAACTCACATCTCGGTCAATGCATGACGTCCCCTACCAAGGAGTGACTCATGTACGTCAAGAGACTCGCGTTCGCCGCCACCGCCGTCGGGGCGCTCGCGCTCGCCGCAGTCGCCTCGGCCGCCGTGATCCTCGGCACGCCCGGCGACGACCTGCTGCGCGGCACGCCCGACGCCGACCAGATCAGCGCCTTCGCCGGAAGCGACATCGTCTACGCCGGTGCCGGTGACGACGACGTTCGCCTCGGTGAGGGGAACGACGCGGCCCGCGCCGGGCACGGCCACGACGCCGCCTACGGCGGTCGTGGGAACGACATGGTCGCCGGCGGGTTCGGCGGTGACCGCCTGCGCGGCGGCTCCGACTCGGACTGGGTCGCCGGCGGGCACGGCCGCGATCGCGCGTCCGGCAACCGCGGCGACGACATCGTGTGGGGCAATCGCGCTGCAGACTCGCTCTTCGGAGGCTGGGGCGCGGACCTCGTCTTCGGCGGGCCCGGCCCCGACCAGCTGCACGCGCTTGCTCCCGACGGGCAGCGCGACCTCCTCGACTGCGGCATCGGTCGCGACCGGGCGTTCGTGCTCCGCTCCGAGCGGCGCATGACCGTCCTCGTCGGCTGCGAGCGCGTCTACCTCGTCGACGTCCTCACCGCCGACCAGCAGGAGGGTGAGAACGCCGAGGCCGACATCGAGGCCGACGTCCAGCTGGGAGGCTGAAGCGCTCGGTACTCTCGTTCACCACCCGCTCACCAGCTCGTAACCACCCCGCGGCCCCCGGGCAACTCCGGGGGCCGCGACTATCTTGTGGCCAGATGGCGAAGGTCTTGATCATCGAGGACGACGACGTGATCGCTCGCGGGATCGCTCGCCACCTCGAGTCCGCCGGGTTCGACGCGGTCGGCGTCGCGAACGGGGAGACCGGGCTCGCCCGGCTCCGCTACGAGCGACCCGACGTCTGCGTGCTCGACCTGATGCTCCCCGGGATCGACGGCTGGCGCGTCATCGAGCAGGCGCGGTCGGAGGGCATCGGCACCCCGATCGTCGTCGTCTCGGCCCGCGGGACGGAGCACGACCGCGTGCACGCGCTCGAGATCGGCGCCGACGACTACCTCGTGAAGCCGTTCTCGCTGAAGGAGCTCACCGCGCGCGTGCGGGCTGCTGCCCGCCGCGGCGTGAGCGAGGCCGAGCCGCGGCGCGGTGAGGCGATCGAGATCGAGGAGCTCCGGCTCGACCCGGACAACGTGCAGGCGTTCGTGGACGGCGACAGCGCCGAGCTGACCCCGACCGAGTTCCGACTCGTCTACACGCTCGCCCGCGAGCAGGGGCGAGTGCTCACGCGCGACGAGCTCCTCCAGCGCGTCTGGGGACGGCGGGCGACGCACCGCGACCGGACGGTCGACGTGTTCGTCCGGAAGCTCCGCGAGAAGATCGACCGCAAGGCGCCGACGCACACGTTCATCCACACGCGCTACGGCGTCGGCTACAAGCTCGAGGCCCTGCCCAAGGTCGCCACGACCTCGCGCTGACCACGCTGTAGGGTCGCGCCGGTGGAGGCGGGCGCGACCCACCTGCGAACGAAGACGTACCTCCTGCTCGTCCTTGCGGCGGGCGGCATCGCGGTCGTGCTCGCGCTCGCCACGCTCGCATTCCTCGGCGCGTACTCGGCGCTCAAGGACGTCGTCTGGGAGGAGCTGCCGGAGGCGCTCGGCGTCGAACCGCATCCGTGGTACGCGATCGTGGTGACGACCCTCGGCGGGCTCGCGGTCGGGCTCCTGCTCGGCATCGTCCCCGGGAACGGCGGCCCCGGCCCGGCCGAGGGGCACGGGGTCGGGATCGGCTCGGTGCCGACGAGCCATGCGGTCGGGATGGTGCTCGTGAGCCTCGTCTCGCTCGTCGCAGGTGCGAGCCTGGGCCCCGAGGCGGCGCTGCTCGCCGTTGCGATGGCCGTCGGCGGCATCCTGGCGCGGCGCACGAGCCGAGCGGACTTGGAGACCCTCTTCGGGATGTCCGGCGTCGGCTCGTTGCTCTCGGGGCTGCTCGGCTCGCCGCTGGCGCCCGCGACCATGACGCTCGAGATCACGAAGCGGACCGGCCACAACCTGTACGTGTTCCTCGTCCCGATCCTCGTCGCGTCGGCCGTGGGGCTGCTGACGTTCGAGGCGATCCTCGACGGCCCCCTGCTCACCCTCGAGCTCCCGGCCTACGGCGGCGTCGCGTTCGCGCACGTAGCCGAGGCGCTCGCAATCGGTGCAGCAGGCGCGCTCGCCGGTCTCCTCGTCATTGCGGTGTTCCGTGTGGTCGGGCGGGCTTTCCGGCCGGTCGAGAGCACGGTGGCGAAGGCGACGCTCGGCGGGCTCGCGATCGGACTGATCGCGCTCGTGGCCGGAGAGGAGACGCTCTTCTCCGGAGAGCACGAGCTCGAGGTGCTGCTCGCCGATCCGGAGGCGTACGGCTTCGGCGCGTTGCTGCTCATCTTCGCCGGAAAGATCCTCGCCTTTTCGGTGTCGCTCGAGTGCGGCTTCCGCGGAGGTCGCATCTTCCCGGTGCTCTTCATCGGCGCGACCCTCGGCTTCGCCGCGACCTCCGTCTTCGAGTCGATCCCGCTCGCGGTCTCCGTCGGGTGCGGGATGGCCGGCGCGGCCGTCGCGCTCATGCGGCTCCCGATCTTCGTCGTGCTCCTCGTAGCGGCCTTCGCGGCGCCGGCGACGATCCCGCTCGTGGTCCTCGCCGTGGTCGTCGGCTACCTGCTGATGTTCGACAAGCCCGAGCTCGGCGGAGAGCCGGACGAGGAGCAGCAGGTCGCGACGCCGGAAGACCTCGGCGAGCCTCGCCCGGCCTAGCGCCGGTCACGTTCAGATACCCTTAGCCTCGTTAATGGTTAGCGAGGTTACGCTTACCCCCGAGCTCGTTGCGGACGAGCTCCGCCCCGTGCTCCTGCGGCTCGCGCGCGAGCTCAGGAAGGAGACCGAGCAGCTCGGCATCACAGCTCGGCAGGCGACCTTGCTCTGGCTCGTGAAGCGCAATCCCGGCCTGTCGCTCGCCGAGCTCGCAGCCGAGGAGGGGATCTCACCGCCTGCCCTGTCCGGCAATGTCGACCGGCTCGAGCGCGCGGGTCTGCTCCAGCGCGTACGGTCGACGACGGATCGCCGCCGGGTCGGGCTCGAGCTGACGGACGAGGGCGTGAAGCTCCTGCGCCGGATCCGCGCGCGCCGCACGACCTGGCTCGCCGGACGCCTGGCCGAGCTCGAGGGACCCGAGCTCGACGCGCTCGCGGCCGCCATGCCAGCACTCCGCAGACTCCTCGGAGAGAGACCCTGAGCACGCTCGCCATCGCACTCCGCACGCGCACGTTCAGGAGCCTGCGCCGCCATCGCAACTACCGCATCTTCTTCGCGGGGCAGCTCGTGTCGCTCGCGGGCACGTGGATGCAGAACGTCGCGCTCGCGTGGCTCGTGCTCGAGCTCTCGGGCTCGCCGCTCGCCGTCGGCGCGCTCGCGTTCTGGCGCTTCCTGCCCTTCACGATCTTCGGCTTCGCCGCAGGGGTTCTCGCCGACCGCTTCGACACGCGTCGCCTCGTCATGGCCACGCAGGGCTCGGCGATGCTCGTCTCGATCGCCCTGGCCGTCGTGACCCTGACCGACACGGCCACGCTTCCGATCGTCTACGTCCTGGCCGCGCTCGGCGGAGTCGCGCTGGCGTTCGACGCGCCCGGACGGCAGTCGCTGACGTTCCAGATGGTCGGGCGCCACTCGCTGCCGAACGCCGTCGCGCTGAACGCCGGGCTCTTCAACGCGTCGCGCGTCATCGGCCCGGCGATCGCCGGTCTCGTCATCGCCACCGCGGGCACGGGGATCTGCTTCGTCATCAACACCTTCAGCTTTCTCGCGGTGCTGATCGCGCTCGCGTGCCTGCGCCAGAGCGAGCTGCACCCGGTCGAGCGCGACCCGTCCGCGCGCTTCCTCGCCGGGACGAGAGAGGCGTTCTCGTTCGCGCTGCACGATCCGTTGCTGCGCTCGGTGCTCGCCGTCGTCGCGATCGTCGGCACCGTCGGCTTCAACTTCCACGTGCTCGTGCCGCTGCTGGCTGCGGACACGATCGAGGTCGGGCCGGAGGGCTTCGGCTTCCTCTCGGCGTCGTTCGGGCTCGGGGCGCTCGCCGGCGCCCTTACGACGGCGATCGTTCCGCAGCGCGAGCTGGCGGCTGTTCGCCGCCGGCGCCGCCGGCTTCGGCGTCTTCGCGCTGGCGCTCGCCCCGGTCGAGAACGCGGTGCTCGCGGGAGTCCTCCTCTTCGCGATCGGCGTGTCGTTCACGCTCTTCACGGCGAACGCCAACGCGCTCGTCCAGCTCGGCTCGCCGGACCGCCTGCGCGGGCGGCTCGTCGCGCTCTTCCTGTTCGCGTTCGTCGGGCTCGCGCCGATCGGCGGGCTGATGGCGGGCTGGCTCGCCGAGCTCGGAGGCACGCCGCTCGCGTTCGCGGTCGCGGGCACGACGGCGCTCGTCACGATCGGCGTCGCGAGCGTGCGCCGAGCGCGGGCGCCCGCGTTCGGCGAGCAGGCCCTCCGGCTCACGCGCCTTAGGATCCCGCGCGATGGAGGCCTACCGCACGCCCGACGAGCGGTTCGAGAACCTCCCCGGCTACGACTTCGCGCCGCACTACTTCGAGCAGTACGGGCTGCGGATGCACTTCGTCGACGAGGGCGAGGGCGCGCCGATCCTCCTGCTCCACGGCGAGCCGACCTGGGCGTTCCTGTACCGGAAGCTGATCCCGCCGCTCGCCGCGGTGGGTCGCGTGATCGCGCCCGACTACTACGGGTTCGGCCGCTCGGACAAGCCGACGCGCGTCGAGGACTACTCGTACAACCTGCACTACAACTCGATCGAGCGGCTCGTCGACGAGCTCGACCTCTCCGAGACGACCGTGGTCGTGCACGACTGGGGCGGCCCGATCGGCCTCCGGCTCGCCGTCGAGCGGCCGGATCGGGTCGAGCGGCTCGTGATCCTGAACACCGGGATCGGCGCCGGGCGCGCGCCGTCCGAGGAGTGGCTCCGGTTCCGCGACTTCGTGCGGCGCGTCGGGTCGGAGCTCGATCCCCGGCCAGCTGATCCGCATCTCGTCCGTGAACGAGCTGGCCGACGAGGTCGTGGAGGCGTACAACGCGCCGTTCCCGACGCCCGAGTCGAAGGCGGGCGTCGTCGCGTTCCCGGAGCTCGTGCCCACCGAGCTGGAGCACCCGAACGCGGCGAAGATGCTCGAGGTGCGCGCAGGTCTCGAGCAGTGGGAGAAGCCGACGCTCGTCCTCTTCTCCGACTCCGACCCGGTGTTCTCGACGCGGGCCGCCGAGCGCATGGCGTCACGGATCCCCGGCGCCGGCCCTGCGGAGATCATCGAGGGCGCGGGTCACTTCCTCCAGGAGGAGAAGGGCGAGGAGATCGCGGACCGGATCGTCCGCTTCCTCCTCGAGACCGCACCGGGAGGGCGAGGCTGCCCGCCACCTCGCAGGGGCGGCTGCGCCCGCTACGCCGACGGTCCAGGTGTCGCCCGAGTGGAGCAGCGCCTCGAGGTCGCCCTCGCCGGCCTTCTCGCGCGCCGCGTCGAGCTGCGCGCTCATGAGGTCGTCGTACACCGGCCGCTCGACGCTCCGGAAGACCCCGAGCGGCACGGCCCCGTCCGTCTCGTACGTGATCCGCGAGAGCGCGAACGCGAGGCTCGGCTCGCGTTGGCCCGCATCGTGCACGAGGAGCGAGCCGTCCTCCGCCTCCGTCCCGTCAACCACGCGCGCGGACCCGTCCGCGTCCTGCACGACGCCCTTCTCCCCCTCCGCCCCGAAGCGAATCGGCGCGCCGCTCTCGAGGTAGATGCGGTTGTCCTTGTCGTCGCGGACGTAGTCGAACGCGCCGTCGTTGTAGATGTTGCAGTTCTGGAGGATCTCGACGAACGCCGATCCGCGGTGGCGCGCGGCCGCGCCGAGCACCTCCGTCAGGCCCTTCTTGTCCGTGTCGATCGCACGCGCGACGAACGACGCCTCCGCGCCGATCGCGATCGAGAGCGGGTTGAACGGGTAGTCGAGCGACCCCATCGGCGTCGACTTCGTCACCTTGCCGAGCTCCGAGGTCGGCGAGTACTGCCCCTTCGTCAGCCCGTAGATGCGGTTGTTGAAGACGAGGATCTTCAGGTTCACGTTCCGGCGGAGCGAGTGGATCAGGTGGTTCCCGCCGATCGAGAGCGCGTCGCCGTCGCCCGTCACGACCCACACGGACAGGTCCGGCCGGGACACGGCCAGCCCGGTCGCGATCGCGGGAGCGCGGCCGTGGATCGAGTGCATCCCGTACGTCTGCATGTAGTACGGGAAGCGCGCCGCGCAGCCGATCCCCGACACGAACACGATCCGCTCGCGCGTGAGCCCGAGCTCCGGCATGAAGCCCTGGATGACGTTCAGGATCGCGTAGTCCCCGCAGCCCGGGCACCAGCGGACTTCCTGGTCGGACTTGAAGTCCTTCGCGGTCAGCTGCACGAGATCGCCGTTGCCGTTGCCGTCATCTCGGGTCATGAGTCGATCATCGCCGTCATCGCGTCCGCGAGCTCGGCCGCGCTGAACGGCCGGCCGCGGACCTTGTTGTAGCCGGCCGCGTCCACGAGGTACTCGGCGCGGATCAGCATCCGGAGCTGCCCGAGGTTCATCTCGGGGATGAGGACCTTCTCGTAGCGCCGCACGACCTCGCCCGTGTTCCGCGGAAACGGGTTCAGGTGATGGAGGTGCGCCGTCGCGACGCTTCGGCCCTCCGCCCGTACGCGACGCGCTGCCGCTCCGATCGCGCCGTAGGTCGAGCCCCAGCCGAGCACGAGCGTGTCCGCGCCCTCGGGATCGTCGACCTCGAGCTCGGGGATGTCAGCGGCGATCCCCGCGACCTTGGCGGCGCGGAGCCGCGTCATGAGGTCGTGGTTCTCGGGGTCGTAGGAGACGTTGCCGGTCTCGTCCTGCTTCTCGAGCCCGCCGATGCGGTGCTCGAGACCGGGCGTCCCCGGGATCGCCCACGGGCGCGCGAGCGTCTCGGCGTCGCGCCGGTACGGGAGGAACGTCTCGTCCGTCGTTCGGCTCGGTCGCGAACTCGGTCGAGATGTCGGCGAGCGCGCCCACGTCGGGGATGAGCCACGGCTCCGATCCGTTCGCGAGGTACGCGTCCGAGAGCAGGAAGACGGGCGTCCGGTACTTGATCGCGATGCGCGCGGCCTCGATCGCTGCGTGAAAACAGCCCGCCGGCGTCGACGCGGCCACGACCGGAATCGGCGACTCCGAGTTCCGCCCGAACATGACCATGAGCAGGTCGGCCTGCTCCGGCTTCGTCGGCATTCCCGTCGAGGGGCCTGCGCGCTGGACGTCCACGATCAGGAGCGGCAGCTCGAGCGTCACCGCGAGCCCGACCGTCTCCGACTTGAGCACGATGCCCGGCCCGGCCGAGGTCGTCACGCCGAGCGACTCCGCCGAACGCCGCGCCGAGCGCCGCGCCCGAGGCCGCGATCTCGTCCTCCGCCTGGAACGTTCGCACGCCGAAGTGCTTCATCTGCGCGAGCTGCTCGAGGACGTCGGACGCCGGCGTGATCGGGTAGGCGCCGAGGAACAACGGCAGCCCCGAGAGCTTGCTCGCCGCGATGAGACCGTATGTGAGCGCCGTGTTCCCCGAGACCTGGCGATACGTCCCCGGCGCGAGCTGCGCGGGCGCGACCTCGTACGAGACCGCGAAGTCCTCCGACGTCTCGCCGTAGTTCCAGCCGGCGCGAAACGCCCGCGTGTTCGCCTCGGCGATCTCCGGCCGCTTCGCGAACTTCGTCTCGATGAACGCGAGCGTGCCCTCGAGCGGGCGGTGGTAGAGCCACGACATGAGCCCGAGCGCGAAGAAGTTCTTCGAGCGCTCGGCCTCGCGGGAGGTGATCCCCTCGACCTCTTTGAGAGCCTCGATCAGTCATCGAGGACAGCGCGACCTCGTGCACGTGGAAGCCGCTAAGCGACCCGTCCTCGAGCGGGTTGGCCTCGTAGCCGGCCTTCTGGAGGTTGCGCTCGGTGAAGGCGTCGGTGTTGACGATGGCCGTGCCGCCCTTGGCCAGGTCGCCGATGTTGACCTTGAGCGCAGCCGGGTTCATCGCGACGAGGACGCTCGGCTGGTCGCCAGGCGTGAGGATGTCGTGGTCGGCGAAGTGGACCTGGAAGCCGGAGACGCCCGGCAGCGAGCCGGCGGGCGCGCGGATCTCTGCGGGGAAGTCCGGCAGCGTCGCGAGGTCGTTCCCGAAGACCGCGGTCTCGCTCGTGAACCGGTCGCCGGTCAGCTGCATCCCGTCGCCGGAGTCGCCGGCGAAGCGGATCACGACCCGCTCGAGCTGCTCGACTGGCTTGGCCTTGGCGATGTCCGAGGTATAGCTGAACCGGACCCGCCCAGACAGACGGGGGAACCGAATCGCTCCCGCTACGACTCGGCGAGCAGTGCCTCGAGATCCAGCGGACGCGTGAACATCGCGACCTGCGTCCCGTCGGGCGTCATCGGCCACTCCTCGCGCGGCCGGTCGCGGTAGAGCTCCACGCCGTTGCCGTCCGGATCGCGCAGGTAGATCGCCTCGCTGACCCCGTGGTCAGAGGCGCCGCCGAGCGGGATACCGGCCTCGACGACCCGGCGCACGGTCTCCGCGAGCGTCTTCCGGTCGGGAAAGCGAACGGCGACGTGGTACAGGCCGGTCGTGCCGGGCGGCGGCGGCGAGCCGCCCTGCGACTCCCAGGTGTTGAGCCCGATGTGATGGTGGTAGCCGCCGGCCGAGAGGAACGCGGCCTGGTCGCCGATCCGCGCCTGCTCGTCGAACCCGAGCACGTCGCGCCAGAAGCCGAGCGCGCGGTCGAGATCCGCGACCTTCAGGTGGACGTGACCGATGTCGACGCGCGGATCGAGCGTGCTCACGACTCAACCGTATCGGGAGGGCGAGGCGAGACCGCGATCCCGGCCGCGGCCCACACGCCCACCGCGAGCCAGTGCACGCCGACGACGTTCGTCCAGAGCCCGAGCAAGAGCACCGTCGCGAACGCGGCTCCCACCCACGGCTCGCGCCGCAGCAAAGCGAGCAGCAGGCGAGGCTCCAGAGCACGAACGCGACGGCGCCCACGATCCCGGTGTCGATCCCGAGCTCGGTGTACGTCGACTCACCCGCGCCGAGCTGCTCGCCGGCGCGCTGCGCGATGCTCCCCGCGTTCCCGAGGCCGTATCCCTGCGGATGCTCGAGCACGGCCTCGACACCGTCGCGTAGCTCCCGCGCGCGAGTTGCCGCCGAGGTCTCCGGGGACGTGAACGGGTCGGAGCTCGTGCGCGGGTCGCGCGTCGGGGTCTCGCGCAGGTACTCGAGCTCCTCCTCCGTGTAGCTCGTCGCGGGGCCGATCGTCGGGTACGCCGCGAAGAACCCCGCCGCGACCACCACGGAGGCGATCGCGACGATCGCCGGCGCCCACCGGCGCTGCGCGACCGTCAGCACGACGAGCCCGAGGGCGAGCGCGACGACCGCCACGAGCGCATGGGTGTAGAGAAGCCCCGCGTACAGGAGCAAGCCGACGAGCGCCCACCACCACCGGAACGGCCGGCTGACGACGAAGACGAGGCCGACGACGAACGCGTACGCGCTCGCGTTCGGGGAGAGGAAGGTCGAGACGAGGCGCCGCAGCGGGCCGTCCTCGCCGCTCGGGTCGTGGACCCAGTTCTCGGGAAGCCCGGACAGGCCCTCGTAGTCCAGTCCGAGCTGCTCGCGGTACCAGCCGGGAACGCCGGACTCGCGCCAGGCCTGGAGCTCGACGAGCGCCAGGTCGACGAGACCGACGACCGCGACCCCGGCCGCGACGAGCGCGATGATCGCTCCGACGCGGCTCCGGTCGCTCCACCAGACGGCCGTCAGCCGGCCGAGCGCGTAGCCGGCGACCGGCAGGAGGTGGTGCCTGAGCGCGAGGAGCTCCCCGCGCGTCGTCGCCTCGCCGCCGAGCCAGTCCTGCGGGATCACCGCGTACAGGACGACGACGAGCGTGTAGCTCACCGCGAGCACGTCCGTCGTCACGGCGCCCCCACGACCGCGCACCTTCACGGCGACGACGACGAGCGCGACGAGGAGCAGCGCCTCCTTCCAGGCGGCGACGGCGTCCAGCGTTCCGCCGCGAACGCCGAGCTCCCAGAGCTGCGCGAGGAGCGCGTTGTGGAGCGCGAGCCCGACGAGCAGCGCGGCGAGCGCGAACCGCGCGAGCCGCTCAGTCGACAATGGCCACCAGCGTGAGCCCGAGGTTCACGACGCGGACCCGGCCGGGGAAGAGCGCCTCGAGCTCGCGCGCGGAGAGGAGGTCGATCTCCTTCGCGAACCCCTTCCCCACTGCGTCGTACACGCGGTGCGAGGCGCGGTCGGGGAGCCAGTGCACGAGCGGCAGCCGCGTGTGCACCTCGATCGGGAACCGGCGGTTCGGCGTCGCGACGAACACGCGGCGGCCGACGCGGAGCGCCTCCGACACGAGCAGCCGCTGCCGTTCGGGACCGCCGACGTGCTCGATCACCGCGTTCGAGTACACGATGTCGAAGGCTCCGTCGGGGAAGGGCAAGGCGCAGGCGTCGCCCTGCACGTACGGGATGTGCGGGTAGCGCGCGCGGAACCCGACGCCGTCGTGCAGCCCGAGTGCCGTGATCCGCTCCGGCCACGGGTAGTGCTCCTCGAAGAAGTTCAGGGTCGTGCAGCCGTCGCCCTCGCCGAACGCGAGCGGGTCGGCGCCGACGTCGAGCACGGTCGTCTCCGCGCTCGGCCGAAGCTCGTCCAGGAAGAGCTCCAGCTTGCGCCTGCGGGAGCGCAGCGAGATCGCGTCGGCGAGGCGCATCGGCGGAAGTATGGAGCGCGTCCCCACCGGCTGGCCGCGCGGTTAGTCTGGCCGCGTGGTCGAGGCCGTCGTCACTCCGCGCGGCCTCTACTCGCTCAGGCTGACGACCCGCGGCGATCTCTGGCAGCGGAGGCTGCCCGAAGGACGCTGGGCGTCTGCGCTGCAGCGTCCGGACGGAGTCGTCGTCGTCCGGGCGTCGTGCGAGCCGGCCGTCGCCGAGGCGCGATTCGCCCTCGCGCTCGACGACGACACGAGCGAGTTCCACCGGAGATTCGCGCGGGATCCCGTCCTCGGCCCTTCGGTCCGGACGCTCCGCGGGATGCGGACCCGCCGGACCGCGACGGTCGCCCATGCGGTGCTGAAGGCGGTCTGCGGGCAGCTCGTGCAAGGAAGCCACGCGCGCCGCCTGGAGCGGTCGGTCATCCGGGCCTGCGGCGCCGACCCGCCGACCCAGGAAGCACTCCGGCGGCTCTCGCCGGCGGAGCTCTGCCGCTGCGGCCTCGTCGCGAAGCGCGCGGCGACGCTGACCCGGCTGACGCGAACGGTCGAGCTCGAGCGCCTCAAGCGCTCGCCGGACACGGCTCTGGCGCGGCTCGGCCGCGAGCGGGGCATCGGGCCGTGGAGCGTCGGGGTCATCTCGCTCCAGGGCCTCGGCCGCTACGACGCCGGGATCGAGGGCGACCTCGGCCTCGTCAAGCTCTACGCCTCGCTCCACGGCCGCTGGCCGGAGCTCGCCGAGACGCAGGGACCTCCTCGAGCCGTACGGCGAGTGGCAGGGCCTCGCGAGCGTCTTCCTGCTCACCGGCTTCAAGCGGGGTCTCATCCCTGGAGCGAGCATCGATCACGCGCGTCTCGTTCGCGCGAGGCACCGCGCGGCGGCGTAGTCCCACCTCGGCCAACAGCGACTTACACTCCGACGATGGCCGACCAGCGGAAGATCGCCATCCTCGGCGCCGGCCGCATCGGCGAGGCGCTCATCTCCGGGCTGCTCTCGTCGGAGTGGCGGACACCCGCGGAGATCGCCGCGACCTCGCGCCGTGCCGAGCGCGTCGAGGAGCTCCGCGAGCGCTACGGGATCGCGGCGACGCTCTCGAATCACGACGCCGCCGCCGGCGCCTCGCTCGTCGTCATCGCGGTGAAGCCGCAGGACATCGAGGGGCTGCTCGGAGAGATCGGCGGCCTGATCGCGCCGGAGCAGACCGTGCTCTCGGTCGCGGCCGCGATCCAGACCTCCCGCATCGAGAGCCGGCTGTCGCCGGGCGTGCCGGTCGTCCGCGCGATGCCGAACACGCCCGCGACCGTCCACGAAGGCATCGCCGGGCTCTCGGCGGGCGCGCACGCGGGGGACGAGCACCTCGACCTCGCGGAGGAGGCGCTCTCGCACCTCGGCAGCGTCGTCCGCGTTCCGGAGAGCGCGCTCGACGCCGTCACCGCGGTCTCCGGCTCCGGGCCTGCGTACTTCGCGCTGCTCGCCGAGGCGATGATCGAGGCAGGGATCCTGCTCGGGCTCTCGCGCGAGATCTCGACGCAGCTCGTCGTGCAGACGATGCTCGGGACCGGGAAGCAGCTCCGCGACGAGAAGATGCACCCGGTCGAGCTCCGCGAGATGGTCACCTCTCCCGGCGGAACGACGATCGCCGCGATCAGGGAGCTCGAGATCGCGGGAGTTCGCGCCGCGTTCCTGAACGCGATCCAGGCGGCGATGGTGCGCGCGCGGGAGCTCGCGTCCGAGAAGTAGGGGCGAGGCTTGCCTCGCCCTCGGTAGCTACCCCGCGAGCCCTTCGACCGCGAACAGGCGCCACTCGCCCGGCACGCCCTTCAGCTCCGCCGTACCGCGATCGCTGAACTCGATCCCGGAGCCCGCCACGAGATCCTTCACCGTGCTCGAGACGAGCACCTCGCTCGGCCCCGCCTGCGCGGCGACGCGCGCGCCGATCGAGACCGCGATCCCGCCGACCTTGCGGTCGATCCGCTCGCACTCGCCCGTGTGGAGCCCGGCGCGAATCTCGATGCCGAGGTCGCGAACGCCCTGCGTGATCGCGTGCGCGCACCGAATCGCTCGTGCCGGCCCGTCGAACGAGGCGAAGAACCCGTCTCCGGCAGTGTCGATCTCGGTGCCGCGGAAGCGGACGAGCTGGCGGCGGATGAGCCCGTGGTGCGCCTGGATCAGCTCTCGCCAACCCGAGTCACCGAGCTCCGCGGCCTTCGCGGTCGATCCCACGATGTCCGTGAAGAGCACGGTCGCGAGCACGCGCTCGTGCTCGGCCTCCTCCCACGCCCGCTCCTCCCAGACCTCGGCCAGGAACGACTCGATCTCCCGGAGCGGCGGCTCGGGATCGCCGGCGATGATCGCGTGGTCTGACGCCCGGCAGCTCGACGAGCCTCGCGCCAGGGATGTGCTCGGCGAGGTACGCGGGAGCCGCCGACCATGTTCAGCGCTGTCCCCGCTGCGGTACAGGACAAGCGTCGGGACGCGGATCGCAGGACCAGGACGTGACGCACGTCGATCTCCATGTTCATCCGTGCGTACGCCGCCGGCCGAGCCCGGGCTCGCGCTCTGGCGGAGCAGCGTCGCGAGCGCTCGCTAGCCCTCGTCGTCCGCGCTCGGCGCCAGGTCTCGCAGCGACCCGTGCCGCAGTACTCCGACGTGCCCCACTCGCGCGCGATCCGCTCGACGTACTCCCGGTACTCCTCCTCACGGCTCCCGGAGGGGTAATCCGGCGCCCAGAGCACGCGCGCATACGAGCCGACGAGACGAGCGCCCACACGCGATCGGGATACGTGGCGGCGAAGAAGACGCTCATCGGCCCGCCCTCGGATGCGCCGAGCAGGGCCGCGCGCTCCGATCCGACCGCGTCCATCACCGCGCGGACGTCGTCCATGCGGGTCTCGAGCGTGGCCGCGCCGCTCACCGGATCGGACATGCCTTGGCCGCGCTTGTCGAAGCGGATCAGGCGCGAGAACGACGCGAGGTCGCCGATTGAACGTGGCCATGCCCGGCACCTGCCAAGCGAGCTCGACGTGCGACGCGAAGGGCGGGACGTGCACGAGGTCGAACGGGCCGTCGCCCATCACCTGGTACGCGATCGAGATGTCTCCGCTGCGCGCGTAGCGGGTCTCGGGCAGCACCGGCGGATTGTCGCTCACGGCGGAAGCAGCGGCGAGCGGAGCTCGACGTCCAGCCCGCGCTCCTGCGCCAGAACCTGGAGCGCGAGCACGGTGTCGGCCACCGGCGTGTCCTCGAGGAACTCGTCGCGCGCCTCGAAGTCGGCGACGAGCGCGCGGATCGCGGTCTCGTAGCCCGGCGAGTCGCCGGCTGCGAGCGCCGCGACCGAGTCGGCGACGGCGCCCGGGAAGTCGTCTCCCCGGAGCGTCGCCGCGAGGGCAGCCGCATCCGCGTCCCGCCCGAGCACGAGCGAGGCGAGCGCGGCTGCGTACCGTCCGATCGGGCTCTCCGACGCCGCCGCTCCCGCGTCGAGCGCCCAGCGCGCGTCCGCCCGTGCGCCATCGAGATCGCCTGCGATCAGCCGCGACTTCATGGCGCCGATCGGCCTGCCCCAGCTTCCGGGCGGCGCATCCGGCCAGCTCTCCAGGTACCGCTCGGCCGCCCGAACGAGCCACTCGTCCGCGGCCTCGCGCCGGCCCGCCATCAGCAGTGAGAGCCCGGCCGCCCACGCCGCGTTCCCCATCCGCGTGAGCTGGCGCTGCCGCTCGTCCGGGGTCTCGGGAAGCCTGGCCGCGCCGTCGTCGTGACGCGCCGCCGCGCGCTCCGCGCGTTCCTCCCAGTCGCTCGCCACCCACGAAGTATCGTCCCAGCCGATGGCACGCACGCTGAAAGAGGTCGTCTACGTCGACGGCGTTCGCACCGCGTTCGGCCGCGCGGGCGAGGGCGGGATGTTCTGGAAGACGCGCGCCGACGACATGGGCGTCAAGGTCGTGCGCGAGCTCCTGCGCCGCAACCCCGAGCTCCCGCCGGAGCGGATCGACGACGTCGTGTTCGCCGCGACTGCGCAGGTCGGCGACCAGGGGCTGACGCTCGGCCGCGACGTCGCGCTCCTCGCGGGGCTTCCGAAGACGGTTCCTGGATTCGCGGTCGACCGCATGTGCGCGGGCGCGCTCACCGCCACGACGGCCGGCGCGGGCGAGATCGCCATGGGCGCGGCCGACGTCGTCCTCGTCGGCGGCGTCGAGCACATGGGCCACCACCCGATGGGCGAGGACGTCGACTTCAACCCGCGCTTCGTCTCGGAGCGGATCGTCGACGAGTCGGCCGCGGTCATGGGCCAGACGGCGGAGAACCTCCACGACGCGTTTCCCCAGCTCACGAAGGAAGCCGCGGACACGTTCGCCGTCTCGTCGCAGCAGAAGGCCGCGAAGGCGTGGGACGAAGGCGTCATGGACGAGATCGTCGTCCCCATGTCCGTCTTCACCGGACGAGGGCTGGAAGGTGGCCGCGCGGGACGAGTTCCTGCGACCCGAGACGACGATGGAAGGGCTCGCCGAGCTGCGGACGCCGTTCCGCGCCGGCGGACGCGTGACCGCGGGCAACTCGGCCGGGCTCACCGACGGCGCGACGGCGGCGCTCATCACCTCCGAGGAGGCTGCCGCGGACTTGGGGCTCCGCCCGAAGATGCGCCTCGCCGGCTTCGCCTACGCCGGAGTCGAGCCCGAGCTCATGGGCCTCGGTCCCGTCCCGGCGACGGAGAAGGTCCTCGCGCAGACCGGGATCTCGATCGACGACGTCGGCCTCTTCGAGCTCAACGAGCCCTTCGCGGTGCAGGTGCTCACGTGGTGCGACGGCGTCGGCGTCGCCCCGGACGACCCGCGGCTGAATCCCTACGGCGGCGCGATCGCCTGCGGCCACCCGCTCGCCGCGACCGGAGTCCGGCTCATGGCGCAGCTCGCGCGCGGATTCCGCGAGCGACCCGATGTCCGCTACGGACTGACGGCGCTCTGCATCGGCCTCGGCATGGGCGCAGCAATCCTCTGGGAGAACGACCAGAGCAGGCACATAGACAATGGCTAACGCGCCGACGCAGTTCAAGCTCCAGCGGATCGAGACGCGCGCCGGCCCGGTCGCGCTCGTGACCATGGACAACGGCGAGGACTGGCGGAAGCCGAACACGTTCGGCGAAGAAGCGTTGCGCTCGCTCGAGGAGACCCTCGGCCAGCTCCGGACCCGCGACTGGCGCGGGCTTCTGCTCACGGGAAAGCCGTTCGTCTTCGCGGTCGGCGCGGACATCGGCGAGTTCGGCGAGATCACGCCGGAGCGCGCCCGCGAAGGTGGCGTGGCCGGGCACGAGCTCTTCGGCCGCATCCGCGACCTTCCGTTCGTCACGCTCGCCGCGATCAACGGCGCCGCGCTCGGCGGCGGGGTCGAGATCGCGCTCCACTGCGACTACCGCACGATCTCCTCCGACGTCCGGCACTTCGCCTGCCCCGAGGTGCTCCTCGGCCTGATCCCGGGCTGGGGCGGCACGCAGCTCGTCCCGCAGCTCGTCGGGGCGGAGCAGGCGGTGAAGTTCGTCGTCGAGAACCCGCTCCGCCAGAACCGGATGCTGAACGCGCAGCAGGCGTTCGAGGCCGGCTTCGCGGACGCGCTCTACGAGCCGGTCGAGTTCCTCGACGAGTCGCTGGCGCTGCTGCTCGAGAAGATCGAGGAAGGCGCGGGCAAGCGCCGCCCGGCCGCCGACCTCTCGGACGCGGCCGAGGTCGTCCGCAAGGCCCGCGCGCGTCTCGACGGCCAGGTGCACGGAGCGACTCCCGCGCCGTACCGCGCGCTCGACCTGATCGAAGGCGCGGCGACGTGGACGCTCGAAGAGGGCTACCGCGCCGAGGAGGACGCGCTCGCGGAGCTCCTGCCCGGCCCCGCCGCGCAGGCCTCGGTCTACGCGTTCAACCTCGTCGAGCGGCGCGCGAAGCGGGGAGTCGGGATCCCCGAGGCCGAGCCGCGCCGCGTGCAGCGCGTCGGCATCGTCGGCGCCGGGCTGATGGCGCGGCAGCTCGCGCTGCTCGTGCTCCGCCGGCTCGAGGTCCCGGTCGTCCTCCGCGACCTGACGCAGGAGCAGGTGGACGAGGCGATCTCGTGGATTCAGGACGAGCTGGGCGACCTCGTCCGCCGGGGCCGGCTCGGCGAGGGCAAGGCGCGCTTCCTCGGCTCGCTCGTCACCGGCGGCACAGGCTGGGACGTCTTCGCGGGCTGCGACCTCGTGCTGGAGGCGGTGTTCGAGGAGATGTCGGTGAAGAAGGAGGTCTTCGCGGAGCTCGAGAAGGTCGTCTCCCCGGAGTGCATCCTCGCGACGAACACGTCCTCGCTCTCCGTCACCGAGATGGGGTCCGAGCTCGAGCACCCGGAGCGCGTCGTCGGGATGCACTTCTTCAACCCCGTCGCGGTGCTCCCGCTCGTCGAGCTCGTGCGCACGCCGGAGACGGACGACGCGTCCCTCGCGACGGCGTGCGGCGGTCACGAAGAAGCTCCGCAAGACCGGCGTCCTCGTCAGCGACGCGCCCGCCTTCGTCGTGAACCGCCTGCTCGGCCGGCAGGGCTCCGTCGTGACGGCGGCCCTCGACCACGGCAACACGGTCGACGAGACCGACGAGGCCGTTCTCCGGCTCGGCCTGCCGATGGCGCCGTCCGTGCTCCTCCAGCTCGTCGGGCCCAAGGTCGCGAACCACGTGCGGCACACGCTCCACGAGGCGTGGCCCGACCGCTACCCGCTCTCGGCGACCCTCGAGAGCCTGGCCGAAGGAGGCGAGCCGGTCGTCGTCGAGCACGCCCCGCGCACCGTCGACGAGATCCACCAGGCCGTGCTCGAGGCGCTCGCGGACGAGGCGCGCCACATTCTCGAGGAAGGCGTCGTGGCCGAGGCCGCCGACATCGACACGTGCCTCATCCTCGGCGCCGGCTTCCCGTTCTGGCTCGGCGGGATCACGAAGCACCTCGACCAGATCGGCGTCTCGCAGCGCGTCGTCGGGCGCCCGCTGGCCGAGCTCGGCGCGCGCGTTCACGCCTGAACGCGAAGCGGCAAGCTCCCCGGCCTCAACTCGCGACATCCGGCACATGGTTGACGGTTTCGTGACCGCCGGCTGAGGTATGCTCTGACGGTACCGCTCGCCGGGCACTAGGCGAGCGTCAACTCTTCGGAAGGAGCGGCACGGCACTAGGTGCTGCGCGCATGCACGAAGCAACGACTACCCCGACCCTGACGTCGGACACACCAGAGGACCTGGCCGCGGCAGCTGCTCGCGCGGAGGCGTGGTCCGGCGAGCCGTTCCTGGCTCCGGGCGAGGAGCCCGAGGTCGCCCTCGCACCGGGCACCGCCCGCCGTGCGGCACTCGGCCACGCGCTCGAGGAGATGGCCGCCGGGCTGACCGCGCCGTCGTCCCGCTGGAAGGTGCGCTACGGGCTCATGCTGGGGCTCGAGCGTGTCCTGACCGAGAATCCGGTTCGCACCGCGACCGGGACCGAGCTCCGCCGTCACCAGGTCGACGCCCTCGCGGGCATGCTCGCAGAGCTGATCGCGTCGACGCAGCGCTCGGCGGAGGAGAACGGAAACGGGAACGGCCAGGGCAACGGCGCCGTCGCCGATCCCGAGCTCGACGAGGAGGCGGAGGACGACTTCGACGCGGGGTTCATCGACGAGGCCGCGCTCGAGCCCTCCTTCCATGGGGCCGACCCGGGAGCCGTGCGCCGCTACCGCTTCCGGCACCCGACCGCTTCCGGGAAGACCATCGCAGCCGCGGGATTCGTCGAAGCCGCGCGCCGACTCGGCGTCCTCATCCTCACGCACCGCCGGCTGCTCGTCACCCAGTTCACGCGCGACCTGACCACGGAGGGCTACGGCGACCGGTTCGCCGAGGCGGTCCTCAAGGGCCAGCGCGCGCCGAGCGACAACCCGATCACGATCCAGACCTACGCCTGGTTCGCGCGCCACGGGTCGGAGCTCGACCGCGAGACGTACCACCTCGTGCTCTGCGACGAGGCGCACACGGCGCTCGGCGAGAAGACGAGCGGGGCGATCCGCGCATTCCACGAGCCGCTCTTCATCGGCATGACCGCGACGGAGCAGCTGATCGCGAAGCAGGTCTCGGACGTCTTCCCCGCCTCGGTCGACGACCTCCCGCTCGGCGACGCGGCCCGGCGCGGCCTGATCGCGCCGCTCCGCTGCATGCGCGTCCCGCCGGCGGCCGCGATCAACTCGGTCCCGATCGTCGGCGGTGACTTCGAGGAGCGCGCCCTCGCCGCAGCCCTCGACCACGAGGCACTGAACCAGGCCGCCGCCAGCCTCTACCGCGACCGCTTCGGCTCGACGCCCGGGATCGTCTACGCCGCCGGAGTCGACCACGCGTACAACCTCGCGCAGGAGTTCCGCGCGGCCGGGCTCAAGGCCGAGGCCGTCTCGGGACGCACTCCGCCCGCTCGCCTCGCCGAGACGCTCGCGGCGTACGAGCGCGGCGAGATCAACGTGCTCGTCAACGCCCAGCTCCTCGCCGAGGGCTGGAACTCGCCCCGCGCGACCGTCTGCATGCACCTGGCGCCGACGGCCTCGCGCCGCGTGTACCAGCAGCGGATCGGCCGGATCATGCGCATCCACGCGCGCAAGGAGGCGGGCATCGTCGTCGACTTCGTCCCGAAGGCGTCGACCCACAACGAGCGCGTCGTCTCGCTCCACGCCCTGCTCGCCGCCGACTTCTACCGCGAGGGAGCGCGCGTCACGCCCGCGCCGCGCCGCCGCCAGCAGCGCCGCGCGCGCCGCAAGCTCTCGCCGGTGCCGTGGCTCGTCCCGGTCACTCCGGACGTCGCCCGGCGCCTCGCCGTCATCCAGCGCGAGTGGCAGCGGATCGACCCGAAGTACCTCGACGAGGACGAGCAGCGGTTCTGGGCCACGATCGCCGGCCGGCAGATCCGCTTCGACCAGCGCGCCGACTTCGCGCCGCAAGTTCACGGAGGGCCGCGCGAGCAAGGGCGCGCTCGAGCAGTTCCTCTCGACCTGCGCCGCCGAGAACCCGAACCGCCGGCTCCGGATCACCGCGCTCCTCGATCGTGTTGCGACGCCCGTCGAGCGCGCGGACTTCGACGATCTCGTGACTCTCGTCACGCAGGCGCCGACGTGGGAGAAAGACCGCTCCTCGGGTGTCCGCGTCCTGCTCCGCGCGATCGGCGAAGACAAGGCCGCGGCGCCGGAACAGATCCTCGCGCGCTGGACGTGGCGCCTCGCGCGCGCGACGCGGAAGGTGCAGGATCGGCGCGTCTCGACGGAGTTCCCGGAGGCGAAGCGCCTCCTCGGCGCGGTCGCGAACTCGCGCGGCCACCGGCACGAGGAGAACGTCAACCGGCTCGTGACGGTCGCGATGTCGATGCCGCTCGGAGTCGGCGCGGCGCTGCTCGCCTCCGCCGACGGCTACACGCCGCGCGCGAACAACGCGCTCGACAAGGCCCGCGAGGAGCTCGGCGCGATCGGCGAGATCGCGAACGCGCTCGCCGACAACCTCCCGGCTCCGAAGCTCACCGCGCGCAAGTCACGCCGCCGCCGGCGCAAGCGCAAGAGTCAGCCGCAAGCCGCGGCCGACGGCGCGACGGACGGGAAGACGCCGGAGGCGTCGGGAGCGAAAGCAGCCGAGCCGGTGCCGATCGCACCGGACGCCGCACCGGCCGAAGACGCCGCCTAGCTAATGCCGCCGTTGGCGTCGCGCTCGCGGAGGAAGCGGCCGATCTCGTCGGCGAGCGCCTCACCCGACGGCAGCTCGCCCGACTCCTCGAGCCAGTCGAGCGAGTCCGCCCGCTGCTCGAGCTCCTCGACGTACGAGGCGGTGTCCGCGTCGCTCGCGACCGCCTCGGAGACCTGCTCGACGTAGCTCGCCTCGGCCTCGGCGAGCTCTCCGACGTCGATCGCGACCCCGAACAGCGTGCCCAGCCGGTCGCAGAGGGCGCGGGCGGCCCGCGGGCTCGGCGCGAGGGAGACGTAGTGCGGCACGGCGGCCCAGAGGCTCACGGCGGGGATCCCCGCGCGCCGGCACGCGTCGCCGAGGATCCCGACGATCCCGGTCGGCCCTTCGTAGCGCGAGAGTTGAAGCCCGAGCTCGTCGACGAGCTTCGGATCGGTCGCGGCGCCCGTGACCGGCGCAGGACGCGTGTGCGGCACGTCGGCGAGGAGCGCGCCGAGCGTGACGGTGAGCTCGACGCCGAGGTCGCGCGCGAGATCCGAGATCAGCTCGCTGAACGTGCGCCAGCGGTAGTTCGGCTCGACCCCGACCAGGAGCACCGCGTCGCGGTTCGTGCCGGGGATCCGCGCGCGGTAGAAGACGTTCTCGGGCCACTCGATCTTCCGCGTGTGGCCCTCGTCGAGCGAGACGTGCGGGCGCGTCGCCTGGAAGTCGACGAAGAGCTCCGGATCGATGTCCGCGAACTTGTGCGCGCCCCAGAGCCGGGCGAGGTACCCGGCGGCGAGCGTCGCCGCCTGGCCGCCGTCGTTCCACCCGCGAAAGGCCGCGATCAGGACAGGGCGCTCGAGCGTAGGGCGTTCGTAGATCCGCAACTCCCGACCCATGGGCGGAGCTTACTGCCGGGCTAGCGGGCCAGGCGGCCGCCACAGGGCGTACGCGAGGGCCACGGCCAGCGCCCAGATCGCAGCTGCCAGGAACACGTGTACGAGCACGAGACCCCAGGGAAGCGCGCTCCGGTACTGCACCTCGCCCACGACCGCCTGTGCCACGAGTGCAGCGACCAGCCCGCCCCAGAGCACGACGAGGCCCGGATATCGGTCGCGCATCCGGACGAGGAACCAGCCGATGAAGAGGACGCCGATGCCGAACGCCGCCGCGACCCGGACGTGGACGTAGACGGTGTCCGCGATCTCGAGACCGAGGCGCTTCACGTCCTCGTCGGCGCCCGGGTGCGGACCCGACGCCGTCGCAACCGCTCCCGTCACGACGAGCGCGGCGCAGGCGGGAAGCCCTAGCCAGGTCACGAGCGCGCGCAGCCAAGACGGCCCCGCCGGATCCGCAAGCCCGCCGAGGTGGCTCCACGCCTCGAGCGCGACGACGACCGCGAGCGCGACGACGACGAGCGCGAGCAGGAAGTGCGTCATGACCGCGAGCGGGTGCAGATCGACGGCGATCGTGATCGCCCCCATCGGGACCTGCGCGAGCGTCACGAGAAACGCAGCGAGCGCGGCCAGCCGGACGCCGCGCGGAAGCCCGACGACCCGCAGCGACCCGAGCCACGTCAGGAGGACGAGGACGAGCCCGGCGACCGCCACGAGCCGGTTTCCGAACTCGACGAAGGCATGGAAGCCCTGCTCGGGATACGGCTTGTCCCCGCACCGGGGCCAGTTCTCACAGCCGAGCCCGGAGCCCGTGAGCCGGACGAACGCACCCGAGGTGACGACGAGGAAGAGCGCTGCACACGACGCGACCGAGAGCTTGAGGAACGCGGACGGCGAGAGCGTCCGCACGCGCGGGAGCACGGTGGCCACTAGCGGAGCACGACCCCCGCGCCCTCCTCCACCGCGCCGATCCGCGAGATGGCAAGGTCGGCGCCCGAGAACGTCGCCTCGAGCACCGCGGCCCGCTCCGCGGGCAGCGAGATCAGCAGGCCTCCGGCCGTCTGCGGGTCGTACGCGAGCGCCTCGAGCGCGGGCACGGCGCTGCTCTCGACGTGCGGTCCGGCGAAGTCGCGGTTCCGCCGTGTCACCGCCCGTCCGCACGCCCTGCTCGGCGAGCTCGAGCGCCGCGGGAAGCGCCGGCAGCGACTCCGCTTCGAGCACGACACGGATGCCGCTCCGTGACGCGAGCTCGTGCGCGTGGCCGAGGAGGCCGAAGCCGGTCACGTCGGTGACCGCGTTCGGCTGGAAGGGCCGAACCGCGTCCGCGGCCGCCCGGTTGAGCTCGACCATGGACGCGATCGCCGCGTCGAGCGCGCCCGGAGGCGCCACGCCGTCCCGCACCGCCTGGAGGACGATGCCGGTGCCGAGCGGCTTCGTAAGGAACAGCGCGTCGCCCGCCTTCGCGCCCGCCTTCGGCCAGAGGGCCTCCGGATGCACCGTCCCGACGACGGCGAGCCCGTACTTGGGCTCGGTGTCGCGGATCGTGTGCCCGCCGGCGAGGATCGCGCCGGACGCGCGCACGCGCTCGTCCGCGCCCGCGAGGACCTCGCCCAGGACCTCGGTCGGCAGCTCCTCCGGGAACGCGGCCACGGAGAGCGCGAGCAACGGCGTCCCGCCCATCGCGAAGACGTCGTTCAGCGCGTTCGTCGCCGCGATCGCGCCGAACGTGCGCGGGTCGTCGACGAGGGGCGGGAAGAAGTCGACCGTGAAGACGAGCGCTCGCTCGTCGTCGAGCCGGTAGACCGCGGCGTCGTCGGCCGGGTCGAGCCCGACGAGCAGATTCTCCGCATCGGCGGGAACGAGCCCGCCGAGCACTTCCTCGAGCCTCCCGGCCGCGTACTTCGCCGCGCAGCCGCCCGCGCGGGCGAGCGACGTGAGCGGAACGGTCTCCACGCCGGAAGCGTAGGCGGAAGGACACGGCCCCGGGACGTGGAAGAGAGCGCGCGGAGAGTCTCCCCCTTCCTCTCTCCCCCAGCACCACCCCAGCGGCCGCCGCTCCCCGCGGCGGCCGCAGCCTCTTCTTTGCGCAGGAGCCGGATCGCCGAGCGGCGATCCTGCTCGCGCGACAAGCAGACCCCTTCATGGGGTGCCCGAACAGCTCACCTCTTCGGGGTGTGAAGTCGACTGGTTGTCAGGACGCCGGCCTTAGACTCCCGCCGGTGAAGTCGGCGCTCGTCACGGGGGGCTCCGCGGGCATCGGGCTCGCGCTCGCCCGCATGCTGCGGGACGAAGGCCACGAGCTGACGCTCGCGGCGCGCCGCCCCGAGCCGCTCGAGGAGGCCGCGCAGGAGCTCGGCGCGGAAGCCGTCGCGGCGAATCTCGCCGACCCCGACGAGTGCGTTCGCGTCGTCGCGCGCACGCGGAGCGCTTCGGCGGGATGGACGTGCTCGTGAACTCCGCGGGCATCGGGATCGGCGGCTCCTTCGGCGAGCAGGCGACGAAGGCGATCGCGCTTCAGCTGAACGTCAATCTCCAGGCGTCACTCGTCGTGACGCGCGAGGCGCTTCCGCTCCTCCGCGCCACCCAGGGCCACATCGTCAACCTCGCGTCGATCGCGGGCACGATCCCGACGCCCGGCCTGGCCGTCTACGGCGCGACGAAGGCCGCGCTCATCTCCTTCACGCACTCGCTGAACCGCGAGGAGGCCGAGCACGGCGTCCGCGCGACGGCGATCTGCCCCGCGTTCGTCGCGACCAAGATGACCGAGTGGACCGGGCTGCCGGCCGAGGAGCAGATCCAGCCCGAGGACATCGCCGAGCTCGTCCGCGCGATCCTGCGCCTGAGCCCGAAGGCCCGCGTGCCGCAAGTCGTGATCGAACGCCTCGGCGACGTCGTCTGAGGCGTCAGCCGGTCTCGAGCCCCTCGATCGCCTCTTCGAGCTCGAGCACCGAGACCGCGCCCTCGAAGCGCTCGACGATCTTGCCGTCGGCGCCGACGACGAACGTCCACGGCTCGGTCTCGAGGCTCCACTCCTGCATGAACTGGTTGAAGCCCTGGGCGGGGTCGTTGTTCTCGTACACCTCGACGTGGATGAAGCGCACGTCCTCGCCCTCGTAGCGCTTCGCGACGTCCTCGACGACGTCGACGACAGGGCCGCACGTGCGGCTCGTGCAGAACTTCGGCGTCGAGAACACGACGACGAAGGGAACGCCGTCGCGGAGAGAGTCCGCGACCGAGTGCTCGAGCAGCAGCTCGTCGGGAGGCGTCCGCGTCGTGAGCTTCGAGAAGTCGCCTCCGGTCGACGCGATCGTCGGCGTCTCGGAGGCCGGGGCGGGATCGCCGGGGCCGGGCTCCGGATCCTCCGCGGAGACGACGACGTTCCCGAGCGCCTGGATCTTGGGGCCGCCCTCCGGCTCGGCGAGGAGCCAGTACGTCCCCGGGTCCGGGAGACGGACGCGCGCCACGTAGATGTGCGTCGCATCCGCCTCCGCTCCACCCGGAACTCCGATGCGTTCGAGCTTGGCGGTCGATTCGAGGAAGGGCTTCGCCTCGAGCTCCTTCGCGACCCAGACGCGGGCCGTCGGCAGCAGCGCGACCCGACCCTCGCGATCGGTCACGAGGAACGAGACGCGAACCTCGCCGGGCTCGTGATTGGCGGTTCCCGCCACCACGGCCACGTCTTCGCCAGGCTGACGCCAGAGCTCCTCGAGCGTCTGATCCCCCTCCGGGTCTGCGACCGTGTCCTCGCCCGAGCCGCCACAGCCGGCGAGGAAGAGCGACAACAGCACGGTCAATACCGCAGCAGGGCGCATGCGCCCGAGTCTAGCCGTGGTGTTTCTAGTGACCTTCGGGCCAGGAGTTGATCCCGAAGCGTCCGAGCCACGCGGCCAGCAACGCCAGATTCACGAACCAGCAGCAGCAGTCTCGGCTTCACGGCGACCTCCTCTCTTAGAAGCGGATTTCCTGGAGCGCCTCGGCGGCGTTCCGGTAGAGACGCGAGGCCTCGCGTTCGTCGCCACGACGCGCCGCGAGATCCCCCAGTGCAACCCACGCCTCCGTCCGGTGGCTGAGAGACTCGATCTGCTCTGCAGCCGCATCAGCCGCCCGGAAGCACTCTTCCGCCTCATCCAGTCGCCCGCGCTCGAGAAGCGCTCGTCCCAGTACGAGCTGCGACGGGCTGACCTCGTGGAGGTAGTCCTCCCGACCCTGCAGCAACTCGAGCGCCTGGCGCGCGAGCTCGTCTGCCTGGTCGTACTCGCCCCGGTTCAGGTGCACCCGGGCGATTCCTTCGAGCGCCTGCGCGGCGTCCGTCGGCGCGTCGGCATCCAACGCCCGCGAGTACGACGCCTTCAGGTGCTCGACCGCACGCTCCTCGTCCCCGAGCATGAGCGTGAGGCCGCCGAACATGAGCAGGAGCCGGCCGACGTTTCGCTCGTCGTTCAGCTCCTGGTACAGCTCCTTCGCCCGCTGCGCGTAGTTGCGCGAGAGGACGTAGTGCCCCTGCCTCTGTGCGATGAGAGAAGCCTGGAAGTACGTGTTCGCGATCGCGCGCCGGTCGCCCAGTCCCTTCGGCGAGCTCGAGCGCGCGCTCGACGTCCTCGCGCGCGGCGACGTAGTCGCGCTGGCGACGGTGAGAACGCGAGCGCCAGCCGAGGATGTCGGCGCGCAGCAGGTCGCACGGGAGCCCGGAGCGCTCGGCGAGCTCGAGCGCCTCGTCGAAGAGCGCGATCGACGTGCTGATGCTCGCGAGCTGCCAGCGGGCGACTCCGAGCCGGAACAGAATGTCCGCGCGGTCGACATCCGAGAACTCCGGGTGCTCGGCGAGCGAGCGGGCGGCCTGGAGGAGCTCGATCGAGCCGCTGACGTCGCCGAGCTGGCCGAGCGACCACGCCTCACCCGTGAGCCGGCGCAGCTCGAGCGACCGGGCGTGCGTGCCCTCGACGCTCGCGCGCGCCTCGCGGAAGGCCTCGACCGCCTCCTCGTGCTGGTGCGCCTCGGACAGTGCCTCCGCCCGGGCGAGTGCCGCCTCGACCTTCGTCCGCTCCTCCGCGGAGACGCCTGACGAGATGTAGGTCGGATCGACCCCGAGCTGCTCCGCGAGCCACTCGATCGTCGCCGGCGTCGGGCGCGTCTTCCCCCGTTCGATCTGGCTGATGTACTCCTTCGAGAACCGGTCGCCGGCGAGCTGGGACTGCGTGAGCCCCGCCGAGACGCGAAGCGCGCGAACGCGCGCTCCCAGGCGGGATGCGGGTGCTCGGCCGGTCGCGGAGGTCGTGGCGCTGTCAGTCATGGCCCGTTCGGAGTGAACCCGGGATCCGGCTGGATAGCGCTCCCCCGCTCGGGGGATGTCGGCAACCGCCGTGCCGAGTCAAGTAACCCTACCGGAAATCACTTGACCTAGCTACTTGACTTTTTCGGACATGGCTCCTATAGTCAGGCCCATACCGCACCGACTGACGCCAGGTCGGATGCGCTAGGCGTCACCGCCGGATCCGCCGGCGAGCGTGAGGAGAGCGTGGCTGGGCCGCAGAGCCACGGATTCTCCGGGCTCGTCGCCCCGGAAAGGGGTCGCCTCGAACGGAAAACGCCCCCGGAGCCGCAGCCGGGGGCGTTTTCGGTTCGCGGGTGGAACCTACGGTTCCCCCCGCGGGCCCCCCTCCCTTGCAAGTGGTCACGAGTCGACGCTGGGACAGGCCTACGGGCGAGTGAATCGCCCTTCGGCCTTCGGACGTGCCGACGACTCGAGCTCGGTTCTAGGACTCGTAGGGGGCGAGGGGCTTGCCTCGCCCTCGCCTGCCCGGTCAGTCGGCGTCCCTCGAAGCCACCTTTGGCGCTCGGACTTGATCGCCTCGAAGTCGGCGTCGCCGAGCGGGCCGCCGAGGCGGTCGGCGACGGAGACGAGGAGCGTGCCCGCGACGAAGATCCACGCCTCGGCGTCCGGGTCCCGATCGGGATGGATGCCACCCTCGGCCTGCACGCGGCGGAGGACGTCCGCGAAGTAGTCGTGCACCTCCCGCATGTGGCCGCGCACGTGCCGGCGGATCTCGGGGTCCTGGCCGGCCTCGGTGATCGCCTGCATCCACAGGCTCGGCACGACGACCTTCACCTCGCGCATCGTCGCCGGCCCGATCGCGCGCCACCCTTCGTCCGCGCCGAGCTCGTGGAACTTCTCGTCGATCCGCGCTCGAATTCGGTGCCAGGCCTCGTCCAGGCACGCGAAGTACAGGTCGCGCTTCGAGGCGAAGTGGCGGTACAGGATCGGCTCCGAGACGCCCGCCTCGCGGGCGATCTGCGCCGTCGTCGCGCCGGCGTAGCTCCCTTCGGAGAAGACCCGAAGCGCCGCCTCGACGATCGCGAGCCTGCGCTCCGCCGCCGGCAGGCGCGTTCCGGTGGCGGCAGTCATGCGACGGGCTCCGTCACGGTGTCGCTCGGCGCACGACCGGCACCCTCGTGGGGCCGCACGAGCACGAAGGCCACGACCGCGCCGGCGATCGCGATCACGGCGGCGACGAGGAGCGCGCTCTGGAAGCCGTCGATGAACGCCTCGGGCGTCCTCCGGCCCCCGGCCTGGTACGCCACGATCGCGCCCATGATCGCGATGCCGAGCGAGCCCCCGACCTGCCGCGACGCGTTCAGCACGGCCGAGCCGACGCCGGCCTTGTCGACGGGAACGTTCCGCGTCGCAGCCGCGGCGCTCGGGGTCATCGTCAGCGACATGCCGACGCCGCCGACGAGGAACGCCGGGAGGAGATCCCAGAAGGTCGAGTCCAGCCCGAGCCGCGAGAAGTAGAGGAGCTGAATCGCGATCAGGGCCATGCCCGCGGTCATGAGCCCGCGCGAGCCGACGCGGTCGCTCATCTTCCCGGCGATCGGCGCGACGAGGATGATGAGGATCGTCATCGGCAGGAACGCCGCTCCCGTCTGGACGGCCGAGTAGCCGAGGACGCGCTGCATGTACAGCGACAGGAAGAAGAAGATCCCGAACATCGCGAGCGCGACGAGCAGGATCACGAGGTTCGCGCCCGTGTAGGTCGGGTTCCGGAACAGCCCGAGCGGGAGCATCGGAGCACGCTGGTGCCGCTCGAGCAGGACGAAGCCCGACGAGCGCGACCGCGGCGACCGCGAAGGCGCCGAGAATTCGCGGGGAGCCCCAGCCGTACGTGTTCGCCTCGATCAGCGCGTAGGTGAGCGCGAAGAGCCCGATCGCGGACGTCGCGAGCCCGGGAATGTCGAGGCGCTCGTGCGTCTGGTCGCGCGACTCGTCGATGAAGAGGAAGCTCGCGACGATCGCGAGGATCCCGACGGGGACGTTGACGAAGAAGATCCAGCTCCAGTGCGCGTGCTCGGTGAGCAGCCCGCCGACGAGCGGGCCGATCGCGAGCGCGAGCGCCGAGACGCCCGCCCAGATGCCGATCGCCATCCCGCGCTGGTGCCGTGGGAACGTCGCCGCGATGATCGACAGCGTCGCCGGGTTCATCAGCGCGGCGCCCACTCCCTGGAGCACGCGCGCGGCGATCAGCTCGTCGCTCGAGTCGGCGAGGCCGCACCAGAGCGAGGCGGTCGTGAAGATCGCGATGCCGACGACGAAGATCAGCCGGCGTCCGTACGCGTCCGCGACCTTCCCGCCGATCAGCATGAGCGCAGCGAACGTCAGCGCGTAGCCGGCCACGACCCACTGGAGCTCGGAGAGGTCGGCGCCGAGGTCGTCCTGGATCGCGGGCAGCGCCACGTTCACGACCGTGTTGTCGAGCATGATCATGAACAGGCCGAAGGAGACCGCGGCCAGCGTGAACCACTTCCGTGTCTCCTCTGCGAAGATCCGAGCGCGCATTAGTGCACAAGACCGGAATCCGCTAGCGCGGATTCCGGTCGCGCGAAAGCAGACCCCTTCATGGGGTGCCCGAGAGGCGGGATCGTCGAGGTGTGAAGTCGACTGCGTGTCGTACTGCAGTTCGCGCGAATACCATTCTCCTCCCGAGAACGTGGGGCGAGGCGCGCCTCGCTCAAGACTAGTGCCCACTAACCTAGCAGACACTAACTTCGCCTGGACGCCGACGCGCGAGCAGCTCGAGGCCGCGAACGTCGTCCGTCTCGCCCGGCTGCTCGGCTGCGACGACTACGCGGCGCTCCACCGGGTCTCGATCGAGGAGCCCGACCGGTTCTGGCGGGCGGTTCGCGACGACCTCGAGCTCCCGCTCTCCCGCGACTGGGATGCGGTCCTCGACGACTCGCGCGGGATCGAGTGGACGACCTGGTTCCGGGGCGCCCGGCTCAACCTCGCGACCGCCTGCGTCCACCGCTGGGCCAGCGAGCGGCCCGACGAGGAGGCCGCCGTCTGGCTCGCCGAGGACGGGACGCGCAGCGCGCTCGGCTGGAGCGAGCTCTCGCGCGAGGTGACGCGCTTCGCGGAGGCGCTCGCCGGTCTCGGAGTCGGCGCGGGCGATGCGGTCGGGATGTACCTGCCGATGTCTCCGCACGCTGCGATCGCCTCGCACGCGTGCGCGCACATCGGCGCGATCCAGGTGCCGATCTTCTCCGGCTTCGCCGCGCCGGCGATCGCCGCCCGGCTCGCGGACGCAGGCGCGAAGGTGCTCGTGACCGCGGATGCCACGCTCCGCCGGGGCGCAACGGTGCCGCTGAAGGAGATCGCGGACACGGCGCTCGCGGAGACGCCGTCCGTCGAGCATGTCGTCGTCTGGAACCGGCTCGGCGTCGCGGCGCCGATGCGGGCCGGGCGCGACCACGACTGGGACGAGCTCGTCGCCGACACGGCCGGCGAGCTCGCGCCGCTCGAGGTCGAGAGCGAGGCTCCGTACCTCCTCGCCTACACCTCGGGGACTACCGGCCGGCCGAAGGGCGCGCTCCACGTCCAGGGCGCTTTCCTGCTCTCGATCGCGCGCGAGGCCGCGTACCAGGCCGACCTGCGAGCCGGGCGACCGCGTGCTGTTCGCGACCGACATGGGCTGGATCATGGGGCCGTGGACCGTCGTCGGCGCGGGCGCGACCGGCGCGGCGGTCGTCTATCTCGAAGGAGCGCCGGACTGGCCGCCGGACCGCATCTGGAAGGCGGTCGAGTCGGAGCGCGTGACGATGCTCGGCGTCTCGCCGACGCTCGTCCGCGCGCTCATCCCGCACGGGGAGCCGGAGGCCGACCTCTCGTCGCTGCGCGCCGTGACGACGACCGGCGAGCCCTGGAACCGCGGCCCGTACGACTGGCTGAACGAGCACGTGTGCGGCTCGGGACGGATCCCGATCGTGAACATCTCGGGCGGAACCGAGGTGGGCGCGTGCTTCCTCTCCGTGTCGCTCATGGCGCCGACGAAGCCGTGCTCGCTCGGCTTCCCCGCGCTCGGGCAGGACATGGACGTCTTCGACGACGAGGGCCGGCCGCTGCGCGGCGAGGTCGGGGAGCTCGTGTGCAAGCGCGCCTGGCCGGGGATGACGCGCGGGATCTGGGGCGATCCGGAGCGCTACCTCGACACGTATTGGCGCCGCTTCCCCGGCGTCTGGACGCACGGCGACTGGGCCTCGATCGACGAGGACGGCTACTGGTTCCTGCACGGCCGCTCCGACGACACGCTGAACATCGCGGGCAAGCGCATCGGCCCGGCGGAGCTCGAGTCGGCGGCGGTGAACCACCCCGCGATCGCCGAGGCCGCGGCGATCGGGGTCCCGCACGAGGTCAAGGGCGAGGTCGTGTGGCTCTTCTGCGTGACGCGGCCGGGTGCGGACGCGAGCCCGGACGAGGTCGCGCTCGCCGTGACCGACGAGCTCGGGAAGGCGTTCAAGCCGGAGCGCGTGCTCTTCGTGTCCGCGCTCCCGAAGACCCGCAGCGCGAAGATCGTGCGCCGGGCCGTCCGCGCGAAGGCGCTCGGCCGGGATCCCGGGGATCTCTCGACGCTCGAGAACCCCGAGTCGCTGGAGGAGATCGCGAATGCCGTCTGACTCACTCGAGGGCGTCGCGCTCGTGACCGGCGGCGGGCGCGGGATCGGCGCGTCGATCGCGCGCGAGCTCGCGGATGCCGGCATGCGCGTCGCGGTGAGCGGGAGGACCCGTGAGACGATCGAGGCCGTCGCCTCCGAGATCGGCGGGCTCGCGCTCCCCGGCGACGCGTCGCGGCAGGAGGACGTCGAGACGTGGGTCGAGCGCACGGAGAGCGAGCTCGGGCCGATCGACCTGCTCGTGAACAACGCAGGGATCGGCGGGCCGCGCAAGCCGTTCTTCGAGGTCACGCCGGAGGAGTGGTGGCATGTGTTCGAGGTCAACGTCCTCGGCCCGTTCCTGTGCACGCAGACCGTCGGCTCGCGCATGGTCGAGCGCGGAGGCGGGCGCATCGTCAACCTCGGCAGCGGCGGCTCGTACCTGCCCCCGACGAACGCGACCATCTCGACGGAGCAGGCGTACGGGGCGAGCAAGGCGGCGCTCGGTCGCTTCACGGAGACGCTCGCGGCAGCGCTCCGCCCGCTCGGCGTCTTCGTCTTCCTCATCGCCCCCGGCCTCGTGCGGACGGACATGACCGAGCGCTTCGGGGACGACGCGCCGTGGACGCCGCCGGAGCTGGCGCCGCGGTTGGTGCGGGTGCTCGCTTCGGGACGCGCGGACGCGCTCGCGGGTCGCTACCTCCACGCCGAGCACGACGACATCGAGGATCTGATCGCGCGCGCGGACGAGATCGCTGAAGACGATCTCAACGCGATCCGGCTCCGGCGCTGACTACCCTGCGCGCGGTGCCGTACTTCATCTGCCCGAACTGCAAGCGCCGCTCCCTCGACTCGGACGGTCGCGAGGGCTTCTCCGAGCAGGCCGTCCAGTGCCGCGAGTGCGGGTTCGGGTTCCTCTTCGAGCTGCTCGAGGACTACTACCCGGCCCCGGAGACCGGATTCGTCGTGTGCGACCGGGACACGCGCGTTCTCGCCGCCGGGCGCGGCGTGTTCGAGCTGACCGGGTACCGGGACGCGGATCTCATCGGGCGGGACGTCGCCGAGGCGCTCGCGCTGTCGGACACGTCGCCGATCGACGTCGTCCGGGAGTGGGGCGTGCGGAAGCTGGGGCAGTCGCTCGCGATCCGCACGCGCGCGGGGATCGAGAAGGACGTCCTGGCCGACTTCTTCCCGGCCTACGACGACGACGGCGGGCTGCTGCGTCGCGCTTACGCCGCGGTAGGCGATCTGCATTCGTAGGTGCGACCCTTGCCTCGCACTCGGATGCCACCGGCTCCCGTGGGCCGGGGCATGCCTCGCCCCTACGACGACCGTGGGACGATCCAGGTCTGGCGCGCGATCGCGAGCAGCTCGCCGTCGGCGGCGAAGAGCGCAGTGCCGGCGAAGAGCTTGCGGCCGTCCTCCTCGAGCGGCCACGACACGACGACGCACTGCTCGCCGTCCTCAGGGCTCCGCTCGATCCGGGCGGTCATGCGCCCGAGCACGACCTCTCCCCGCCCCTCGGCGCCGACCGCGTACGCGCCGGGACAGTCGATGGCCGCCCAGACGACCGGCGTCGCGACCTCGGTCGCCGTCCACGGAGCGGCGTGCAGCCCGGGGCGCGACTCGACGGGGCCGACGCGGATGCCGAGGCCGTCGTGCTCCTCCCGAAGCTCCACAGACGAAGCACTCGCGGAACTCGTCCGGCCACCACGTGGAGCTCCGCTCGCTCGCAGCCGCGGCCTCGGCGAGCGACACCGGCTCGGGCGCGTCCACGTCCACGGGCGCCGCCTTCGCCTCCGCGACGACCGCGTCGCCGTCGAGGAGCACGGTCGAGCCCGCTCCGTCGCGCTGGACGAGCGAGCGGCCGCTCGAGCGGCGGCGGGAGGCGGAGCGTGACCTCGACCTCCGGCGCATCGACGACGGACGCAAGACTGCCGGCGGCGTAGCCTCCGTTCGCGGACGTCTGCGGGCCGCGATACCTCCGCTCGAAGACGATCTCCATCGGCGGAGACTCTAGTTAGACTAGGTTTGTGACTGTGAGGCGAAAACCTTGAGACTCGCGCTCGCGCAGCTGAACGCAGTAGTCGGCGACCTCGACGGCAACCGCACCGTAATTCTCGACAGGCTGTCCGAAGCCAAGGCTGCCGGCGCCGATCTCGTCGTCTTCCCGGAGCTCGCCGTCACCGGCTACCCGCCCGAAGACCTCCTGCTCCGTCCCGGATTCGTCCGCGCGGCGCACGACGCGGTCGAGGAGATCGCGCGGGCGAGCGAGGGCATCGTCGCGCTCGTCGGGACGCCGTGGTTCGACCGCGACCTCGCGAACGCGTGCGCGGTCTGCGCGGACGGCCGCGTCCAGGCCGTCTACCGGAAGCACTTCCTCCCGAACTACGGCGTCTTCGACGAGCACCGGTACTTCGCCGAGGGTCGCGACCTGCTCCTGCTCCGGCTCGGGGACGTCCACATCGGGCCGACGATCTGCGAGGACGTCTGGCAGCCGGGCCCGCCGGCGACCGACCTCGCGCTCGCGGGCGCGCAGCTCGTCGTGAACCTGTCCGCGTCGCCGTTCCACGTCGGCAAGGCCGAGGAGCGCGAGGAGATGCTCGTCACCCGCGCGCGCGACACGAGCGCGTACCTCGCGTTCTGCAACCTCGTCGGAGGCCAGGACGAGCTCGTCTTCGACGGGCACTCGGTCGTACTCGACGACGCCGGCGAGGTGGTGGCGCGCGCGCCGGGCTTCGAGGAGCACTTGCTCGTCGTCGACGTCGAGCCGGAGCTCGCGATCGGGAGGAGGCTGCGCGACGCGCGGCGCCGCGAGCTCGACCGCTCGCGGGAGACCATGCCGACGGTCGAGCTCGTCGAGCTGCCGGCGCCTGCGGAGCGGGAGCGGACCGCCCGGCCCGACGGCCGTCCCCTTCGAGCCCGAGCTCGAGCAGATGCGCCTCGCGCTCACGCTCGGGCTCCGCGACTACGTGGAGAAGAACGGGTTCTCCGACGTCGTCGTCGGCGTCTCCGGCGGCATCGACTCGGCCGTCACCGCCGCGCTGTGCGTCGACGCGCTGGGCGCCGAGCGCGTGCACTGCGTTTCGATGCCGTCGCAGTTCTCGTCCGAGGGCACGCGCACGGACGCTGCCCGGCTCGCGGAGAACCTCGGCGCGCACTTCCGGGAGATCCCGATCGAGACCGTGGTCGAGGCGTTCCACGAGGTGCTGCGCGAGCCGACCGGCGGCGGCCCGGAGGGGCTCGCGGCCGAGAACCTGCAGGCGCGCATTCGCGGCGTGCTCCTGATGACGCTCTCGAACACGTACGGCTGGCTCGTGGTCTCGACCGGGAACAAGTCCGAGCTGGCGGTGGGGTACGCCACGCTCTACGGGGACATGGTCGGCGGGTTCGCGCTCCTGAAGGACGTGTTCAAGACCGACGTGTTCAGGCTCGCGCGGCACGTGAACGAGCGGGCCGGGCGCGAGCTCGTCCCCGAGACGACGATCGAGCGCCCGCCGAGCGCCGAGCTCCGGCCCGACCAGCTGGACGAGGACTCGCTCCCGCCGTACGAGCGGCTCGACCCGGTGCTCGAGGCGTACGTCGAGCTCGACCGCTCGCGCGAGGAGCTGCTCGAGGAGTTCGACGCGGGCGTCGTCGAGCGCGCGCTGGCGCTCGTCGATCGCGCCGAGTACAAGCGCCGGCAGGCGCCGCCCGGAGTCAAGCTGCGGCCGAAGGCATTCGGCCGCGACCGCCGCACGCCGATCACGAACCGCTTCACGGGTTGACACGACTACTCCGTAAGTGGTAACTTACGGTAAGTGAAGGCTAACGATCACCCTCTGGACGCGCTCGGGGACCCCACCCGGCGACGCGTGTTCGAGCTCCTGCAGGCGGGGCCGCGCTCCGTCGGAGAGCTCGCGGCCGAGCTGCCGGTCAGCAGGCCGGCCGTCTCGCAGCACCTCCGCGTGCTCGAGACCGCCGGGCTCGTGACCCACCGGCCGAACGGCACGCGAAACCTGTACGAGCTCGACGCCGACGGTGTCGTCGCGCTGCGCACGTGGGTCGACGCGTTCTGGGACGAGGCTCTCGCCCGCTTCAAGGCGGCGGCCGAGAGGAAAGGAGAGACGCCATGAGCGATGCTCTGGTCATCGAGGCCGTACGGAAGGTCGTGACGGTGGACTGCCCGGTGGAGGAGGCGTTCCGCGTCTTCACCGCGGAGGCGACGAGCTGGTGGCCGATGGCCACGCACTCGGTCGGCGGCGAAGAGGTGCGGGAGGTCGTCTTCGAGGAGCGCGAAGGCGGCGCGGTCTACGAGCTCACGGCCGCGGGCGAACGGAGCCAGTGGGCGACGGTCGTCAGCTGGGAGCCGCCGGAGCGGCTCGTGCTCGCGTGGAACATCCTCGAGCGCGAGGCGATCCCGACCGAGGTCGAGGTTCGCTTCCTCCCGGAGGGGCCGGGCACCCGGGTCGAGCTCGAGCACCGCGGCTGGGAGACGATCGCCGAGGACGCCGAGGAGAAGCGGTCGAACTACGACAAGGGCTGGGGCCAGGTCCTCGGCGCCTACGAGCGCGGGCTCGGCTAGCTGGAGAGCTCTCGCAGCGCACGGAACCAGCGCAGCCGTTCCTCCCACGGGACGGCTGCGTTGGCCGGCGACGTCGAGGGCAGGACGAAGAGCGCCGTCTCGCCGAGCCGCCGCTCCTGGAGCCCGAGCTCGCACTTCTCGCCGAAGACACCGGTGTAGGCCGTCTTCCCGACGAAGGCGATGACCTCGGGGCCGATCGTGCCCGCGATCTCCTCGAGCCGCTCGGCGGCGCCGGCGAAGTCCGCCCGGCGCAGGTCGCCCGAGCCGCGCGTCGTTCGCCCGGCCGCGTTCGTCAGCCCCAGGCCGAGCGGCAGCAGCTCCGCGGCCTCGTGCGGCTCGAGCAGGCGCGGCGTGAAGCCGGTCGCGTGCAGGAGCCGCCAGAAGTCGTTGCGAGGGTTCGCGAACGGCGCCTTCGCGCGCGCGCTCCAGTGCCCAGGGTTGATCCCGCAGAAGACGACACGCGACTCGGGCCCGAGGTAGTCCGGGACCGCGCTCTCGAACGCCTGCGTCACGAGACGAGCTCGAGTACCTGCGGGATCGCCGTGATGCGCAGCCCGGTCCAACTCGCGAGCCCGTCCCACCGAGGCTCCTCGCCTTCCGGGTGAATCAGGACAGCGGTCATCCCTGCACGTGTCGCGCCGGCGAGCTCGTCGTTGGCGCCGTCACCGACGAACAAGCGCCTCCGCCGCGGCGACGCCCAGCTGTCGCAGGGCGAGCTCGTAGATCCGTGGATCCGGCTTCATGCACCCGGCGGTCGCCGAGAAGACCTCCACGTCGAAGCGCCCTGCGAAGCGCGAGCCCTGCCAGACGAGCGCGACCTCCTCGGTGCAGTTCGAGAGGACCGCCGTGCGCACGCCGCGGCGGCGTAGCTCCGAGAGGGTGGCGACGACCCCTTCGTCCGGAACGACGGCTTGCCGGGCGAGAGCGACGCGCCAGGAGACGAGCTCGTCGATGTCCGCCTCCACGCCCAGCGATTCGTGGACCGTCCGCAACGCGACCGCGATCGGCCCGGTCTCCCGCTGCTCCCAGGCGCCGGACGCGTACCACGCGCCGTCGATGTCCTCGAGCGACCGCGCGATCCGCTGCGACCAGCGCTCGCGGAAGTCGCGCGACAGGTCGTCCGGCCAGCGCGCGAGCGTGTTCCAGAGGTCGAAGACGACGGCACGAACGGCCACGTCCGGATCCTGCCTGTGAACTGCTTGGCTAGGCGGCGTCGGCTTCGCGCACGTCGAGCCGGAGCTCGAGCAGGCGTCGCAGGCGCTCTCCCACCTCGGACGGGTCGTCGCGCGGATCGGGCTCCCGGCGCAGCACCTTCACGGAGTCGTCGGCCCACCGCCACCCGTAGCAGCGTTCGTAGCACTCCGCCTCGCTGAGCCTCCGGAGCCGCTCCTGCATGCACTCGGAGGCTAGGCCAGCGCCCGGACGGCGGGGGTAGGCTCAGGCGGTGCCGACGCGCCCCCGCGTGCTCCACTTCGACGTCACGGTCGACGCGGCCGGCGACGCGCGGAGCGCGCTCGGAGGGAGCCCGATCCCGAAGGAGGACGAGTGGTGGCCGGAGCACTTCGTGCTCGCCGGCCTCGTGCGCTGCACCCTCTCGAGCATGGACTACGCGGCACGGCGCGCCGAGCGCGAGTCGGAAGGCACCGGGAAGGCGCACGGCACCGTGACGAAGCGCGGCGACGGACTGCACGCTTTCGTCACGATCGACACGACGCTCGAGGTCAGCATCACGCCGGCGCCCGATGCGGCGACGGTTGCCGAACTGGTCGCGAAGGCCGAGCACGGCTGCTTCGTCTCGAACTCGCTCACCGCGAGGCCGCGGCACCGGTGGATCGTGAACGGCGAGGAGATCCTGTGAGCACGACGGCGCTCGACGTTCGCGCCGTCCGCGCCCGCTTCTCCGCGCTCGATCGCCCGCTCGCGTTCTTCGACGCGCCCGGCGGGACGCAGTGTCCCGACGAGGTGATCGACGCGATCGCGCGCTACCTGCGCGAGTCGAACGCGAACGTCGATGCGCCGTACGAGACATCGCTGCGCACGAACGCGCTCGTCGCGACCGCGCGGGAGCGCGCGGCGTCGTTCCTCGGCTGCTCGGCAGAGGAGGTCGCCTTCGGCCCGAGCATGACGGCGCTCAACTTCCTGCTCACCCGCTCGCTCGCGCGGACGCTGCGCGCGGGAGACGAGATCGTCGTCACGAAGCTCGACCACGACGCCAACGTCGCGCCCTGGCTCGAGCTCGCGCACGACCTCGGCGTCGTCGTCCGTCACGCCGGGCTTACGGAGGAGCTCGAGCTCGACTACGACCACCTCGCCGGGCTCGTCTCGGAACGGACGCGCGTCGTCGCTTTCCCGGTCGCCGCCAACTCGGTCGGCACGGCGCTGGACGTCCGCCGGATCGTCGACCTCGCGCACGAGGCCGGAGCACTCGCCTGGGCCGACGCGGTCCACCACGCGCAGCACGGCCCGATCGATGTCGCCGCCTGGGACGTGGACGTGCTCATCTGCTCGCCGTACAAGTTCTACGGGCCGCATCTCGGGCTCGCGTTCGGGAAGGACGAGCTGCTCCGGTCGTGGCGTCCGTACAAGGTGCGGCCGGCAGCCGACGAGCCGGTCGGGCGCCGGTTCGAGCTCGGCACGCTTCAACACGAGCTGCTGGCCGGGTTCGTGGCCGCCGTGGACTACCTCGACTCGCTCACCTGGGACGCGATCCACGACCACGAGCACGCGCTCGGCGAGCGGTTCCTCGCCGGGCTTCCGGCCGGGATCGAGCTCTACGGCCCGCCGACGATGGCCGGACGTGTTCCGACCTTCTGCTTCAACCTGCCGGGTCGGACGCCCGACGACGTTGCGACGCGACTCGCCGAGCGCGATCTCGCCGTGTGGTACGGCGACTACTACGCGCTCGAGACGATGCGCCACCTCGGCCTCCCCGACGGCGCGGTGCGGGCTGGGCTCGTCCACTACAACACCGAGCAGGAGGTCGATCGCCTGATCGCAGCGCTCGCCGAGCTCGCGTGAAGCTCCTGCTCCTCGGCGGCGCGCAGTTCCTCGGCCGCGCGGTAGCAGACACCGCGCTCGAGCGCGGCCACGAGCTCACGTTCTTCAACCGTGGGCAGACCAACCCCGAGCTGTACCCGGAGGTCGAGAAGCTGCGCGGGGATCGCGGAGGCGACCTCGCCGCACTCGCGGGACGGCAGTGGGACGCGGTGATCGACACCAGCGGCTTCCTCCCACAACAGGTCCGAGCCTCCGCGGAGGCGCTCGCAGACTCGGGCGCACTACTGCTTCGTCTCGAGCATCTCCGTCTACGACGACTTCAGCCGGCCGATCGACGAGGAGAGCGAGCTCGAGGCGATCGGCGACCGCCCCGCGGACCGGATGACGGAGGACTACTCGAACTACGGCGCGCTGAAGGCGCTCTGCGAGGAGGCCGCCCGCGACGTCTTCGGCAAGCGCGCGCTCGTCGTCCGCCCGGGCCTCATCGTCGGGCCGCACGACCCGACCGCCCGCTTCTCGTACTGGCCGCACCGGGTCGCGCGCGGCGGCGAGATTCTCGCGCCGGGGCCGGCCGAGCGCCCTACGCAGTTCGTCGACGCACGCGACCTCGGCGAGTGGATGGTCGAGCTCTGCGAGCGGCGTCACGCGGGCGCGTTCAACGCGACGGGCCCGGTCGTGTCCCTCGGAGAGCTGCTCGCGGCCTGCTCGGCCGTGTCCGGAAGCGACGGGACGTTCACGTGGGTCAGCGAGGAGTTCCTGCTCGAGCACGAGGTCGGCCAGTGGCGGGAGCTTCCCCTCTGGCTCGCGGGCGAGGAGTACGCGTACATCGACCGCGTCGACGTCAGCCGCGCACTCGCCGCCGGACTCAGCGCCCGGCCGCTCGAGGAGACCGTCCGCGGCGCGCTCGACGAGTCGCCGGGGACGACCGAGGCCAGCCTCGCTCCCGAGCGCGAGGCCGAGCTCCTGGCTGCCTGGCATGGCCGCGCGAGGACGCGCGTCAGCCGCGGGTGACGACGAACGTGCGCGAGCCGAGCACCTTCCCGTACGTGCTCGCGGCGCGTTTCCCGAAGCCCGGCCAGACGTACCAGCGATAGCGGCCCGGCTCCAGACGCTGCGTCTGGCCGCCGAACCTCCACGAGCGCTCGAGCCGGAGCGAGGTGGCCGCCGGCCAGGCCGTGAGGACCTTCTTGCCGTCGCGGAAGAGCTGGACGTTGTAGTACGTCGCCTCCGGGACAGCCTCCCAGTCGAGGAGCGGGGGAGCCGAGACGCGCGCTCCCTGCGCGGGTTGCGTGAGTGTCGGGCGCGCCGCGGCGGTGCTCCGCTTGCGCTTCGCTTTCGACTCGCTTCGGACGACCAGGACCTTCGCCGTCGAGTTGCCGGCCTCGTCCGCAGCCGTGACCGTGTACCGGTACTTGACGCCCGCGGTCACTTCGCGATCGACCAGGCGGTGCCCCGAGCCGGTGTACAGCAGCGAGGAGCGTGCGCCCTCGCGTCCCGGCCGGCGTACGACGACGAACGTGCTCGCGTCGTCCGAGGCCCACCGCACGAGGATGTCCCTGCCGCGGAGCTTCGCGTGGCGCAGGCGCGTGAGCTCCGGCTCTGTCGTGTCGTACTTCAGCTGGAACCGCGCCTGGCCGCTGACGTTCGCGGCCCGGTCGCGGCAGGTGCCGGAGACGGCGGCCTGCTTTGCGTCGGGGCCGTCGTAGGTCGCCGCCGGCGTACACGACTCGACGCCCGAGGCCGCGTCCGTGCCGACGAAGGTCACGTGAACCTCGCGGTTGTACCAACCCTTCGCGTTCGGCTTGCGGTCGGGCCTCGCCTCGACGTCCGGCGGCGTCGAGTCGTACTTGAAGCTCACGGAAGCCCCGCTCGGGTTGCCGGCGACATCAGTGCAGTTGCCGTTGATCGTGACCGCGCCGGAGTCCGGCCCGGTGTAGTCACGATCGGCGGTGCAGCCGGCGAGCCCGGACAGCCCGTCATCGCCCGAGACGTCGATCGTGAGCCCGTGGTTGTACCAGCCGTTGCTGTCCGGCTCCCGCGTGAGGCGGGCGGCGGCTGACGGCGGCGTCGCGTCGTACCGGAAGGTGAAGGGCGCGCTTCCGATATTGCCGGCGACGTCGGTGCAGCTGCCGTCTATCGTCACCGAGGCGGAGTCGGGCCCCGCGTAGCTCCGGCCGCCGATGCACCCCGCGGGCGACGACAGCCCGTCGGCATCGACGAAGTCGATCGTGAGCCCGTGGTTGTACCAACCGTTGCTGTCGGGTGCTCGGCTCGGCCTCCCTTCGACGTCCGGAGCGGTCGCGTCGTACTTGAAGCTCACGGAAGCGCCTGCCGGATTGCCGGCCTGGTCGGTGCAGCTGCCGCTGACCGTGACGGAGGCCGAGTCCGGCCCCGTGTAGCTCCGGCCGCCGGTGCAAGCGACGGGCCCGGACAGCCCGTCACTGCCCGCGAAGGCGACGGAGAGGCCGTGGTTGTACCAGCCGTTGCTGTCCGGCCCTCGGCTCGCGCTCCCGCTCGCGGACGGAGCCGTCGCGTCGTACTTGAAGCTCACGGCAGCGCCTGCCGGGTTCCCGGCCTGGTCGGTGCAGCTGCCGTTGACCGTGACGGAGGCCGAGTCGGGCCCGGTGTAGTTCCGACCGCCGGTGCAGGCGACGGGCCCGGAGAGCCCGTCACTGCCCGCGAAGGCGACGCCGACGCCATGGTTGTACCAGCCGTTGCTGTCGGGCCCTCTGCTCGCGCTCCCGCTCGCGGACGGAGCCGTCGCGTCGTACTTGAGGGTCAAGGACGCGCCCCTCGTGTTGCCGGCGAAGTCGGTGCAGCTGCCGGGGATCGTGACCGAGCCGGAGTCCGGCCCGGAGTAGTTCCGGTCGCCGGTGCAGCCGGCGAGCCCCGAGGTGCCGTCACTGCCCGCGAAGTCGATGCCGAGCCCGTGGTTGAACCAGCCGTTGCTGTCGGGAGCCCGGCTCGGGCTGCCGCCTGCGGACGGATCCGTCGCGTCGTACTTGAAGCTCACGGAAGCGCCTGCCGGATTGCCGGCCTGGTCGGTGCAGCTGCCGTTGACGGTGACGGAGGCCGAGTCGGGCCCGGTGTAGTTCCGGCCGCCGGTGCAGGCAACCGGCCCGGAGAGCCCGTCACTGCCCGCGAAGGCGACGGAGAGGCCGTGGTTGTACCAGCCGTTGCTGTCCGGCCCTCGGCTCGCGCTCCCGCTCGCGGACGGAGCCGTCGCGTCGTACTTGAAGCTCACGGCAGCGCCTGCCGGGTTCCCCGCCTGGTCGGTGCAGCTGCCGTTGATCGTGACCGAGCCGGAGTCGGGCCCGGTGTAGTTCCGACCGCCGGTGCAGGCGACGGGCCCGGAGAGCCCGTCACTGCCCGAGAAGGCGACGCCGACTCCATGGTTGTACCAGCCGTTGCTGTCGGGTCCCCTGCTCGCGCTCCCGCTCGCGGACGGAGCCGTCGCGTCGTACTTGAGGGTCAAGGACGCGCCCCTCGTGTTGCCGGCGACGTCCGTGCAGCTGCCGGTGATCGTGACCGAGCCGGAGTCCGGCCCGGTGTAGTTCCGGTCGCCGGTGCAGCCGGCGAGCCCCGAGGTGCCGTCACTGCCCGCGAAGTCGATGCCGAGCCCGTGGTTGAACCAGCCGTTGCTGTCGGGAGCCCGGCTCGGGCTCGCGGTGACGGACGGCGCGGTCGCGTCCCGGCGGACGGGAACCTCCCTGGACGTGGTCCCGCCCGACTGGGTCCACCAGCTACACGAGACGAGAAATCCGTCGGTGTCGGTGGTGATCGTCTCGCTCTCACAACCGAGAGGCGTCACGCCCGGCGGAGCGGTCGGCCAGGTCGCGGTGACGTTCGCGGTGTGCCATTCGGTGCAGTCGACCGGTGCAGGCGAGCAGGTCGGCGGCGGTACCGCCGGGGTCACCGGTGCCGCCGAGCTCGGGATCGAGAGCGCGACCGTCGAAGCAAGGGCGACGAGCACCGCGAGCCGCCGCGCGCTCACGTCCGCATCTCCCAGCCGCCGATCGTGGCGACTGCCAGAAACGCGACCGCGAGGACGAGCCGGCGCGACTGCCGCGCCCGAGCCGCACCTCGTCCAACCGGCCGCACCGGCCGGCGGCAAAGCCGCAGAGGCCTCCCGACTTCGGCTCTCACGAGCCGCCCCCAAGACTCGTCGATTTCGTCCACTCCAAGCTACTCCACGTGGCCGAAACCTTCAACCTGCCCGACGCCAGCAAGCCGGCAGGCGCTGCGCTTCGTGTACCGGCTCGAGGACCGTCAGTCGTAGGACTTCCGGGCCCGGTCCCAGGGCTCCTCGTCGAAGCGGATCCGGTCCGGGTCGATGCCGCGCGCGTCCGCGAGGTCGACCGTGAGCCGCTGGAAGCGGACGATGTCGACGACGGGATGGCTCGTGGGGACGAGCGTCGCCTCGCAGCCGAGCTCGCCGAGCGCCCGCATCACGTCGAGCGCGCGCTCCGCGGCCCGTCCCTCGCCCTGAAGCACGAAGCAGCGAACCGACGCGTCGATCGCCGCGAGGTGGCCGTGGAGCAGCTGCTCCGTGTGGTGCATCTCCGTCGCGACGTGAGCTCCCTCGCGCAGCTTGAGCGCCGCCTCGAGAACCGTGGACACGTCGCGCCCGGCTCCCACGACGGCGAGGCGGTCGTGATCCGACACCCCGAGCGCCGGGGCGCCGAGCTCGGCCTCGACCGCATCCGCCAGGCCGCTCACGTCCTCGCCGCGCAGTGCGCGGCCCGCCGCGACCGCGCACGTGTAGCTGACGGTGTGGCAGTAGCTCTCCTCGATCCCGGGAGTCGCGACGACGACGTGGTCGACCGCCTTCGCGAGCGCGCTCTCGGGCGCGCCCGTGACGAGCCAGGTCTCGCCGGCGAAGCTCTCCACCGCCTCGAGGGTCAGCCGCGTCCCGCCCTCGTGGCTGATCGCGACGAGCACGTCCGCCTCGGGCGCGTTACCGAGCACGAGCTCGAGCGCCTGCGCCGCCGGTCCGGACGCGAGCGCAGCGTGGTACGAGGTCCCGCAGCCCGTGAAGAGGACGCGCGCGCCCTCGGGCAGCCGGCGCTCGCCGACGCGCTCGGGCACCTGCCGGAGCCACTCGGGCTGAAGGGAGATGGCCTTTCGGGTCAATTGTCCGGGCACGGAGCCTGTCTATACCATCGCGCAATGTCCGTCTTCGCGAAGTCGACGCTCGGGAACGGCGTCCGGGTCGTCACGGCGTCGATGCCGCAGGTCGGCTCGGTCACGTGCCTCGTCGTGCTCGCGGCGGGCTCGCGCTACGAGACGCCCGAGTCGAAGGGCATCGCGCACTTCGCGGAGCACATGTTCTTCAAGGGAACCGAACGCCGGCCGACGGCGCGGACGATCTCGACGGAGATCGACGCGATCGGCGGCGAGTTCAACGCGTTCACCGGCAAGGAGATCACGGGCTACTACGTGCGCTGCGGCGCGGAGACGCGTGACACGGCGCTCGACGTGCTCACCGACATGCTCCTGAACTCGCGCTTCGACGAGACGGAGATCGAGAAGGAGAAAGGCGTGATCCTCGAGGAGATGAACGTGTACCTCGACACGCCGCAGCGCTACATCGGCTCGGTCTACGACCGGCTCCTCTACGACGACCAGCCGCTCGGCTGGGACATCCTCGGGACGAAGGAGACGATCGAGGGCACGACCCGCGAGACGTTCACGTCCTATCTCGACGCGTGGTACCGGCCGGAGCGGATCGTGGTCGGGATCGGAGGTCGCGTCGGCGACGGCCTGAACGAGCGCCTCGAGGAGCTCCTCGGCGGCATCGCGGCGGAGCCGACCGGCGTGCCGGACGCGGTCACGATCCCGCCCGACGGCTCACCCGTGATGCTGCACTCGAAGCAGTCGGAGCAGGCGCACCTGATCCTCGGCGTTCGCGGCTATCCGATCGGCCACCCCGACCGGTACGCGCTCCAGCTCCTGTCGGTCGTCCTCGGCGGCGGGATGTCGTCGCGGCTGTTCACGGAGGTGCGCGAGAAGCGCGGCCTCGCGTACTACGTGCACGCCGCCGGCTCGTCCTACACGGACACGGGAACGGTGTACACGGGGGCCGGAGTGGACGTGTCTCGCGTGGACGAGGCGATCACGACCATCCTCGAGCAGCTGCGTGAGATCGCCGCCGATCCGGTCCCCGCGGAGGAGCTCGAGAAGGCACGCGGCTACGCGAAGGGCCGCTTCGTCCTCCGGCTCGAGAGCCCGCAGGGCACGATCCAGTACGGACTGCGGCGCGAGGTCCTCGAAGGCGAGATCGAGGATCCGGACGAGCTTCTGCGACAACTCGACGCGGTGACGGTCGAGGACGTCCAGCGGGTCGCGCGCGACCTGTTCGAGGGGAAGCGCCTGTACCTCGCGGTCGTCGGACCGTTCGACGATCCCGAGCGGTTCGAGAAGCTGCTCGCGTAGCTCCTTGCATAGCCTCGGCACCCGCGCTCAGCTCTATCCTCCGATCGAGGGAGGTCGGGCTGTGGGGGAGAGGACCCTCTCTGGGTCGCTGGGGCGACGAGGGGTCACGTGCCTCGCGGGAGCGTGGGAACATCCTCGTGCTCTTCGCGCTCTTCCTGCCGCTGCTGCTCGTTTGCTGCGCGATCGCGATCGACGTCGGCTACTGGTGGGTCATGGGCAAGAAGACCCAGATCGCCGCGGACGCGTGCGCGCTCGCGGCGGCGCAGGAGCTTCCGAAGACGTATGCGGACATCGGCGACTGCCTCGTGGAGCCCGGTCAGGGCGACTACGTGCTCGTCAACCTTCCCGACCAGTCGGGCTCCGATCCCGAGCCGCTGCCACCTCAGCACGCGGCTCCGCTCGCCGTACGCAGGGCGACCCGAACCTGGTCGAGGCGACCGTCCGGATGCGCGTTGCGCACGTTCTTCGGACGATTCGTCGGGCTCGGCTCGGTCGACGTCGAGCGCCGCGCGGTCGCCGAAAGGCTCACGGGGCAGTCGAAGCTCGCGATCTTCGCGGGGAGCACCGACTGCTCGAAAGGCCTGCTCGTGAACGGCAAGGACGTCGACGTCACCGGTCACCTGCACTCGAACGGCCAGTACGACATCAAGTCCGCGAGCCCACCGTTGCAGTTCACGGCCACGAGCGGATCGATCGCGAATCCCGGCTGCACGCCGCACGTGGATCCGCCCGGGCCGTCACCCACGACGGCCGGCGCCGAGTACGACGACGGGGGCTGGCTCCCCGACAACGGTGCGCGTCTGGCGTGGCCCGACTGGTCCACACCGGCCGACTTCGGCTGGTACCTGCCCGAGGGTTCGGGGCCCGGCCGCTGCCAGTACAAGGGCGAGCACATCGAGGTCACTGCGACGCACCTCAAGATCAGCGGAGAGCCCGACGTCCCGCTGGCCGCGAACCCCACCGACCTGGGGACGATCGTCCCCACCGGCACGTACTGCGCGACCGGGTCGTTCAAGATCAACGGCAACGACCACAAGGGCGAGATCACCGCTCTCGCGCCCTTGATCCAGATCGGGGGCAACGGGCAGGAGTACACGCCTTACGCGTTCGACATGCTTCTGTTCACGGTGCCGAACAGCAACACGAACTCGAGCGACGACGGGCCGTTCACCCTCGGCAGCTTCACCCCGCCGGACAAACCGCCGTACCCGCCGTGCTCACCCTCGCCGGCGGTCGACATGAACCTCGACGGCACCAACTACAAGTGGGCTGGGATCCTCTTCAACCCGTGCGGCCGTGTGAAGATCAACAACCACGACAGCTCCGTCGGGACGCCGCAGCTCGTCGGGACGATCTACGGCATTCGAGGTCGAGATCAACGGCGACGGCTTCGACCATGGTCGGCACCGAGCGACATTGCGCGACAGCAGGCCTTTACGGCGCTCGTCGAGTAACGGGGTCGAGGCACGTACGTAGACTCGCTGCGGTGAGCGAGCGCGAGCTGTTGGGGCGCACGGCCGAGATCGCCGCCGCACTTCCTCGAGACGCTCGACGAGCGGCCGGTCTGGCCGCCGGCGTCGGTCGAGGAGCTGCGCGTGGCTCTCGGCGGCGAGCTGCCGGATGACCCGGTCGATCCGCTGGACGTGATCGAGGCGTTCGCGGCCGCGAGCGAGCCCGGCGTCGTCGCGATTCCGAGCGGGCGCTACTTCGGCTTCGTCATCGGCGGCGCGCTGCCGGCGGCGCTCGCGGCCGACTGGCTGACGAGCACCTGGGACCAGAACTCCGGGCTCGTCGTCGGAGGTCCCGCCGCGGCGGTCGCGGAGGAGATCGCCGGGCACTGGCTCGTCGAGCTCCTCGGGCTGCCGCCGCGCTCGTCGTTCGCCTTCGTCACCGGCTGCCAGATGGCCCACGTGACCTGCCTCGCCGCCGCCCGCCACGAGGTCCTGGAGCGCGCCGGCTGGGACGTCGAGAACCGCGGCCTCGCGGGCTCGCCGCCGATCCGGATCGTCGTCGGCGGCAAGCGTCACGTGACGGTCGACCGCGCGCTGCGGCTGCTCGGGCTCGGTCGGGACACGGTCGTCTCCGCGGACGTCGACGACCAGGGGCGCACGTCGGCGGGAGCCGTTGCGGCGGCGCTCGAAGGCCACGACGGCCCCGCGATCGTCTGCACCCAGGTCGGCGAGGTGAACACGGGCAGCATCGACCCGGTCGGCGAGATCGCAGACGCGCTCGGCGGGTCCGGCGCCTGGGTCCACGTCGACGGCGCGTTCGGGCTCTGGGCGGCGGCGTCTCCCGAGCTCCGGCAGCTCGTCGCCGGCGTCGAGCGAGCGGACTCCTGGGCGACGGACGCACACAAGTGGCTCAACGTCCCGTACGACTGCGGGCTCGCGTTCGTCAAGGATCCCGCCCCACACCGGGCGGCGATGGCGATGACGGCCGAGTACCTCGTCGCCGACGAGGCGGGCGCGGCCTGGGACGCGATGGACTGGACGCCCGAGTTCTCCCGCCGGCGCGCGGGCTGACCGTGTACGCCGCGCTCCGCTCGCTCGGGCGTTCCGGCGTCGCCGAGCTCGTCGAGCGCTGCTGCCGCCATGCGCGGCGCTTCTCCGAGGAGCTCGCGCGGCTCGACGGGTGCGAGATCCTGAACGACGTCGTTCTCAACCAGGTGCTCTTCCGCTTCGCGGACGACGAGACGACGGATGCCGTCCTCGCGCACGTGCAGGCGAGCGGCGAGGCGTGGATGAGCGGGACGACCTGGGACGGCCGCTCGGCGATCCGCATCTCGGTCTCGAACTGGCGGACGAGCGACGACGACGTCGCGCGCACGGTCCGCGCGTTTCGAGCAGGCGGTCGCCGCGGGTTAGCCTGCAACCGTGGACGAGCTCTTCACGCGAGTCCTGCACGAGGACTCCGAGCACGGAGAGGTGGGAGCTCGTCCTCGCACGGCCCGAGCCGACGCTTGCGCGGGCTCGTCCACGGCTACCAGGGATACGTGGAAACGGCGGCGCCGGCTCCGGTCCTCCGGCAGGAGGTGCCGTCGGTCCGGGTCCCGCTCATCGTCAACTTCGGAGCGCGCTGGAAAGATCGCCGACAGCGCATCGGGCCCGCCGGAGATCGAGACAGCTTCGTGGCCGGCATCTACGAGCGCTCGACCTTCGTCGAGGCGGAAGGCGCGGCGACGTGCGTCCAGGTCGACTTCACGCCGATCGGAGCGCACCTCTTCTTCGGTGTTCCGATGCATGAGCTCTCGAACCGGGTCGTCGACCTGGAGGACTTGCTGGGACGAGACCGCAACCTGGCCGAGCGTCTCGAGGACGCACGACCTGGAGCTCGCGCTTCGAGCTGCTCGATGACGTCATCGGGTCGCGCCTCGACGGCGCGCGTCAGCCGGCGCCGGAGATCAGCTGGGCCTGGCATGCCCTCGAGCGCACGAACGGCGCGGCCCGACGTGAGCATGCTCGCCGAGACGGTCGGGCGCAGCCGGCGCCACCTGCTCCACGGCTTTCGCGAGCACATCGGCGTCGGCCCGAAGACGGCCGCGCGGATCATCCGCTTCAGCCGAGCAGTCGACCTGCTCGGACGCATGCACCGGCTCCCACTCGTCGAGCTCGCCCAGGAGTGTGCGTACTTCGACCAGGCGCACATGACCAGGGAGTTCCGCGAGTTCGCCGGGACGACCCCGCGCGAGTTCGCGTCGCGCTTGATCCCCGGCGGCGGCGTCCTCGGGCGCGCGTAGACCGGTCACATTCGTACAAGACCCGGGCGCGCTCGCGCCCTCTACGCTCGTCGCGAACGACGACGAGAGGAGCTGAGATGAACGTCATTCCCTTCATGCGGTACGAGGACGCTCGGGCGGCGCTCGACTGGCTCACCAAGGCGTTCGGGTTCGAGAGCACCGCGGTGCACGAGGGTGAGAACGGCACGATCGTCCACGCGGAGATGCGCTTCGGCGACGGCCGGATCATGCTGGGCTCGGCCGGGCCGAACCCGATGGGGATGAAGACGGTGAAGGAGCTCGGCGCCGCGACGCAGGGCATCTACTCGATCGTCGACGACGGCGTCGACGCGCACTACGAGCGGGCGGTGGCGGCGGGCGCCGAGATCGTCATGGAGCCCCACGACACGGACTACGGCTCGCGCGAGTACCTCGTTCCGCGATCCCGAGGGCAACCTCTGGAGCTTCGGGACGTACCGGCCGGAGTAGGCGAGCCGCTCGCGCCTGAGGCCGTGCGACGGCGGTGCAGCGCAAGTTCTGTTGCAGGGCCTGGCCCTGCAACAGCGCACAAGACGATGCCAACTCGTCCACAGGCCGAGCAGCTCGCGGCGCTTCTGCGGCTACGGTCGAGCACAGTGGCCAGAGTTCCCCGCTGAACTCTTTCCGACGGCTTCTTTCACGTCTCCGCCCGCGGCGTCGATCGCACGAAGCCGCTCTTCTGCGACGCGAGCGACCGAACGGCGTTCCTCGAGCTATGTGCGCGCCGTGCCTGCGATCGTCACGAGTGGACCTGTCACGCGCTGTGCGTGATGAGCACGCACTACCACCTCGTCGTCGAGATCGACGCAATGAGCAGCTCTCGTCCGGGCTTCAGTTGCGTCAACTGCGGTATGCGACCCACTTCAACCGCCGCCACGGTCGCTTCGGACACGTCTTCGCGAGCCGGTTCTCAGCACGGGTCGATCGAGAGCGAGGAGTACCTCCGTGAGGCGCTGCGCGTACGTGCTCCTGAATCCGGTCAAGGCCGGCTTGTGCGAGAGAGCGGACGACTGGCCGTGGTCGTACAGCCGCTACGGGCTGCACGCCGCCTAAGCCGCGCGAGCTACTCCTCGGTCGGCTGAGCTGCGGCGCGGTCGGCGATCTCGGCGACGACCGCCGGGTCGGCGAGCGTCGTCGTGTCCCCCAAGGGACGGTCCTCCGCCACGTCGCGCAGCAACCGCCGCATGATCTTCCCGGAGCGGGTCTTCGGAAGCTCGGGCGTGAAGACGATGTTGGCCGGCTTCGCGATCGGCCCGATCTTCGTCGCGACGTGATTCCGAAGCTCCTCGAGCCGCTCGACGGAGGCCTCCTCCCCGCCCTTCAGAGTCACGAACGCGACGATCGCCTGCCCCGTCAGCGCGTCCGCTCGCCCGCACACCGCCGCCTCGGCCACGCTCGGATGGTCGACGAGCGCGGACTCGACTTCGATCGTCGAGATCCGGTGCCCGGACACGTTCATGACGTCGTCCACCCGGCCGAGGAGCCAGAAGTCGCCGTCCTCGTCGACCCGCGCGCCGTCCCCCGCGAAGTACATCCCCGGGAACCGTTCCCAGTAGGTCGCGCGGAAGCGCGCGTCGTCGCCGAAGATCCCGCGCGTCATCGCCGGCCACGGCCGCCGCAGCACGAGGTAGCCGCCTCCGCCTGGCCCGACCTCGTTCCCGTGATCGTCCACCACGGCCGCGTCCACGCCCGGGAACGGCTTCGTCGCCGACCCGGGCTTCAGCGTCGTGACTCCCGGAAGCGGCGTGATGAGGATCATCCCCGTCTCCGTCTGCCACCACGTGTCGACGACGGGCGTCTTGCCGCCCCCGATGTGCTCGCGGTACCAGACCCACGCCTCCGGGTTGATCGGCTCGCCCACGGTCCCGAGGAGCCGCAACGACGAGAGGTCGCGTCGAGCGGCGAACTCCGGCCCCCACTTCATGTGCGCCCGGATGGCGGTCGGCGCCGTGTACAGGATCGTGACCTTGTAGCGCTCGATGATCTCCCACCAGCGATCCTTGTCCGGATAGTCGGGCGTCCCCTCGTAGAGCACGCTCGTCGCGCCGTTGCAGAGCGGCCCGAACACGATGTAGCTGTGCCCCGTGACCCAGCCGATGTCGGCCGCGCACCAGAACACATCGTCGTCCGGCTTCAGGTCGAAGACGTAGTGGTGCGTCGTCGCCACGCCGACGAGGTAGCCGCCGGTCGTGTGCGCGATTCCCTTCGGCTTCGCGGTCGTACCGCTCGTGTACAGGAGATAGAGGAGGTCCTCGGAGTCCATCGGCTCGCACGGGCACGTCGCCGGGTCCGGTGACCGACCCTCGATCAGCTCGTTCCAGGTGAGATCGCGCCCGGCGACCATCGGGACCTCCGCGCGTGTCCGCTGCCCGACGACGACGCGCCGCACGCCGGGCGCCGACGCGAGCGCCTCGTCGGCGTTCCTCTTCAGCGGCACGATCTGCCCGCGCCGGTAGCTCTCGTCCTGGGTGAGGAGGATCTCGCACCGCATGTCGTTCAGCCGGTCCGCGAGCGCCTCGGCGGAGAAGCCGCCGAAGACGACCGTGAACGGCGCACCGAGACGCGCGCACGCGAGCATCGCGACCGGAAGCCCCGGCCCCATGCCCATGTAGATCCCGACCGGGGTGCCCTTGCCGACGCCGAGCGCGCGCAGGCCGTTCGCGGCCTTCACGACCTCGTCGAGCAGCTGCGCGTACGTGATCGGAGCGCGCTCGCCGACCGGCTCGCCCTCGTAGTAGTACGCGACCCGGTCCCCGAGCCCCGCCTGCACGTGCCGGTCGAGGCAGTTGTAGGCGACGTTGACCTTGCCGTCGAGATACCACTTCGCGTACGGCGGCTCCCACTCGAGCAGCGGACGTGAACGGCTCGAACCACGTCACCCGCTCGCGGCCCTCGTGATCCCAGAAGACCTCGAACGGCGTGTCGTAGATCGCTTCGCGAGCGTTCGCGTGGCGCGCGAAGTCGCGCGGCGGCGGGTACGTCCGCTCCTCCGAGAGCAGGGTGTCGATGGCGGTGTCGCTCACGAGACCTCCAGGTCGTACGGGCAATCCGTCAGCCGCTCGTAGCCGTCGTCCGTCACGAGCAGGAGATCCTCGACCCGCACGCCGCCGAACCCGTGCCGGTAGAGCCCGGGCTCGATGGTGATCACGTCGCCTGCGACGAGCTCCTGACCGAGCATCCCGAGCCCGGGCGGCTCGTGCACCTCGAGCCCGACCCCGTGGCCGAGACCGTGGTAGAAGCCGTCGCGGAGCACCTCGCCCTCGGCCTTCGTCAGCTGCGTCGGGAAGCCCCGCTCGGCGAAGAGCTCCGACACGAGACGGTGGATCGCGCCTCCGTCGGCGCCGGGGCGCACTTCGGCGATCGCGAGCTCCATGGCCTCGCGACAGAGCGCGTGCCACTCGCGGATCTCGTCCGAGAAGTCGCCGACCACGAACGTCCGCGTGATGTCCGCGAAGCAGGCCGACTCGAGATCGACCGGGAAGAGATCGAGCAGGACGACGTCGTCGGCCGAGATCGGCCCCGAGCCCATGTCGTGCCCGATCGCGGTCTGCGGGCCGTGGGAGACGATCATCTCGTCGGCCAGCGCGCCGTGCGCGAGAAACGTGGCCTGGATGTGCTCCTTCAAGAGCTCGCACGTCAGCGGCTTGCCGTCGACCGAGAGGCCGCCGTTCGAGCGCTCGGCCCTGGAGAGAAGATCGCGCGCGGTCGCGACGCCCGCCTCGGCCGCCCGCTGCGCGCGCCGGATCCCCGCGAGCTCGTGACCGGTCTTCCGGCGCCTGCGGTCGTCGAAGAGCTTCTGGTCGACGCGGAGCTCGATGCCGGCCTCACGCAGGGCGTCCGCGAATCCGAGCGGGAACCCGCGGGGCACGGTCGCGCTCTCGATTCCGAGACCCTGGACGGTCTGCACGGTGAGCCGGCGCGCGGCCTCGTGCGGCTCGAGCCCGCTCCTGCGGATCGCGTCCGCGCCGAAGTCCTCGGTCGGCCGCACCTCGAGCCCGCCGATCCCCTCGAGCCGCATCGCCTCCATCGCGCTGACGACGACGATGCGGCGGCCGTCGAGCTCGGCGTAGACGAACGGATCGGGAATCGCGAGCGGCACCTCGTGGCGCAGCTCGGGGCTCCGCACCGTGTCGCCGATGATGAGGATCGCCGACATCGGCGACGATCCTATCCGGCGGGCACCGAGCCAGCTCTCGGCGGCCAGCGTGGCGCGGGCGCCGAAAAGCCCCAACGTCCCCCAGGGGCACTCCCGTGTCCCTACATGTCCTACCCACAGACGTTGTGAACGCGGCTGATCGGTGGCTGGTCCTCCGAGGAGCTGTGCGGTCGTGCCGTGTTGTAGTGGTGGAGCCAGTGTGGCAGGGCGGCGGCGCGGTCGTGGTGTGAGCGGTAGACGAGCCCGTATGCCCATTCGCGGGCCATCGTCTGGTGGAAGCGTTCGACCTTGCCGTTCGTGCGCGGCCGGTACGGCTTGGTGGTGACGTGTTTGATGCCGTTGCGGGCGAGCAGTTCGCGCAGGGCGCGGCTTCTGATGTAGGTGAAGGCGTTGTCGGTCATCACCCGCTTGGTGTGGATGCCGTGCTCGGCGTAGAAGGCGAGCGCGCGCTCGAGGAAGCCGACGCCGGTCGTGCGAGCGCTCGTCGGCGTGGATCTCCGCGTAGGCGAGCCGCGAGTGGTCGTCGACGACCGCGTGCACGTCGTCGACGCCTGTGCGCGCGCGTCGACGCTGCGGCCGTCGTCGAGCGCTCGCCGGTCACGCGATGCCCCGGCTCGAGGTAGCGGACGTAGCGGGAGCAGTCGACGTGCAGGAGATCGCCGGGGCAGGGCCACTCGTAGCGGTTGGCCGGCTCTCGCGGCGGCCGCGCGGGTCGCGAGAGCCCGAAGCGGTGGAGCACCTTCCACACCGTCGAGTGGCAGAAGCCGGTCGCGACCGCCACGAGCCTGGGTCCCCAGCCGGTCTTGCGCCGGCACTCGCAGATCGCCTGCTCCGCCTCGGGAGCGAGCCGCCGCGGCTGCGCCGGGCCGGCTCGAGCGTCGAGCAGACAAGCGAGGCTTCGCCGCTCGGCGCGCGCTCGCCTGCGCGCCAGCGGCTCCACCAACGATGCGCGGTCGCAGGCGAGAAGTTGAAGCCGCCGCCGCCCCCGATCGAGCTCCCGCCGCGATCGCGAGACAGCTCGCGGCGCCCGGCGAGTCCGAGCTTGGCGTTACGGTGAACGTGCATCCGGCTCTCCTTTCGGCCGACGTCTGTGGCAGACGCACAGCCTGGAAGGAGGGCCGGATCACACCCTCAACCGTTCACAACCTGTGTGGGCGCGACACCTACACGGACGACGCGAGCCTCATCCGCGTGACGCGCAAGGACTGGGAGAAGCAGCGCCGCGTCCCCGCCGAGCTCCGGGCCGAGATGCTCCGCGCGGGCTCGCACGGCCACCACATCTGGGCCGAGGCGCGCCGGAACAACGACTTCGCCGCCTTCCTCCCGGCGCTCGAGAAGAACATCGAGCTCCGGAAGCGCTACGGCGATTGCTTCGAATGGGACGACTCCCCGTACACGCCGTTGCTCGACGACTTCGAGCGGCACATGACGACGACCGAGGTCGCCGAGATCTTCGACACGGTCAAGCCGGTGCTCTCGGAGCTCGTGAAGGAGGCGCCGAACGTGGACGCGTCGTTCCTGGACGTGCCGTTCGATCCCGACAAGCAGCGCGAGTTCGCGACACGACTCCTCGAGACGCTCGGCTTCGAGAACGGCTCCTGGCGGCTCGACCCGACCGTGCATCCGTTCTGCACCTCGTTCTCCACGCGCGACGTGCGCATGACGACGCGCTACAAGCCCACGGGACTCGACGCGCTGTGGTCGACGATGCACGAGGCGGGCCACGGCCAGTACGCGCACGGCATCGCCTCCTCGCTCCAGCGCACGCCGCTCGCGAACGCGCCGTCGTTCGGGATCAACGAGTCGCAGAGCCGGACGTGGGAGAACCTCGTCGGGCGCAGCCGGCCGTTCTGGTCGCACTGGTACGAGCCGCTCCAGGCGACCTTCCCGGATCAGCTCGGCGACGTCTCCCTGGACGCGTTCCTCGCGGGGGTCCACCGCGCCGAGCCCGGGCTCATCCGCGTCGAGGCGGACGAGACGACGTACAGCCTCCACATCATCCTCCGCTTCGAGCTCGAGCAGCGGCTGGTCGAGGGGAGCCTCGCCGCGAAGGACCTTCCGGAGGCGTGGAACGCGGCCATGCAGGACCTGCTCGGTGTGGACGTGCCCGACGACACGAACGGCGTCCTCCAGGACACGCACTGGTCGAACGGCGCCATCGGCTACTTCCCGACGTACGCGCTCGGCAACGTCATCTCGCTGCAGCTCTGGTCGGTCGTGCGCGACGCGCTCCCGGACCTCGACGCGCAGATGGAGGCCGGCGAGCTCGAGCCCCTCTCGGCCTGGCTCACCGAGAACCTCTACTCGCTCGGCCGCAAGCTCACGCCGAAGGAGACGATCGAGCGCCTCACCGGCTCACCGACGATCGACCCCGAGCCGTACCTCGCGTACCTGCGCGAAAAGGTCTCCGCCCTCCCCGCTGGTGCCTGACCGACTGACGCTCGTCGTCAACGGCGAGCCGCGCTCGCTCGAGGTCGAAGGTCGCACGCTCCTCGTGAACGCGCTCCGCGACGGCCTCGGCCTCACGGGCGCCCACGTCGGCTGCGACACGAGCCAGTGCGGGGCGTGCACCGTGCTCGTCGACGGGCGGGCGGTCAAGAGCTGCACGATGCTCGCGCTCCAGGCCGAAGGCGCCGAGGTGACGACGATCGAAGGGCTTGCCCGCGGATGGGGAGTTGCACCCGATCCAGAAGGCATTCGTCGAGCACCACGGCCTCCAGTGCGGCTTCTGCACGCCGGGGATGATCCTGACCTCGCTCGACCTCCTCTCGCGCGATCCCGACCCCGACGACGAGACGATCCGGCGCTCGCTCCGCGGCAACTACTGCCGCTGCACCGGGTACCAGACCGTCGTCGAGTCGGTGCGCGCGGCGGCGGGTGAGCTGACGACGTGATCCCGGCCGCCGTCGGCTACCACCGCGCGACCTCGCTCGAGGACGCGTTCGAGGCGCTGGCCGAGCCGGAGGCGCGGGCGCTCGCGGGCGGGCAGTCGCTCCTGCCCATGCTGAAGCTGCGGATCGCGCGACCGTCGCTCCTCGTCGACCTCGGCGCGCTCGAGCTCGATGGCATCGAGCTCGCCGGCGACGAGCTCCGGATCGGAGCGCTCGCGACCTGGGACGCGCTCGTCTCGGCGCCCGAGGTCGAGGCGCCCGGGCTCGTGGCCCTCGCCGAGTGCGCAGCCGGGATCGGCGACCTCCAGGTCCGCAATCGCGGAACCGTAGGAGGAAGCCTCGCGCACGCCGACCCTGCCTCCGACCTGCCCGCGGTCGTCCTCGCGCTCGACGCCCGGCTCGAGCTCCGCTCGCCGGAAGGCGCACGCTCGCTCCCGGCCGCCGACTTCTTCCGGACGCCGTTCACGACCGCGCTCGGGGAGCGAGAGCTGATCGTGGCCGTCGTCGTCCCGGTCCCGCCGCCCGGGTCCGGCTCGGCGTACGTCTCGGTCGAGCACCCCGCCTCCGGATTCGCCCTCGCCGGAGCCGCAGCACTCGTCGGTCCCGATGGGAAGAGCACGGTCGCGCTCACCGGAGTCGGAGCCCGCGCGACTCTCGTGCCCGAGGACGGTAGCCTCCAGGGAGTCGAGATGTACGGGGACCGGTTCGCGCCGGAGGGGTACAAGCGCCAGGTGGCCGGTGTCGTCGTGCGCCGTGCGCTCGAGCTGGCTCGACGCCGGGCGGAGGAGGCCTCGTGAGCGAGAGCGTGATCGGCGTCGCGCGCCCGCGGCTCGACGCGCCCGACAAGGTCACCGGCGCGACGCGGTTCGCGGCGGACGGACATGTCCACGGCCTCCTGCACGCGCGGCTCGTCCTCGCCGACGTGGCGCACGCCCTGGTAACCGGCGTCGACAAGGACAAGGCGCTCGCGGAGCCGGAGGTCGTCGCTGTCCTGACCGCCGCCGACCTGCCGATCGAGGCGGGCGGCGTCGACCGGACGGCGGAGCCGCTCGCCCGCCGGGAGGTCGTCTTCGCGGGGCAGCCGGTGGCGATCGTCGTCGCCGAGAGCGCAGCCGCGGCGGAGGACGCCGTCGAGCTGGTGTCCGTGACGTACGAGACCCTGGACGCGGTCGTCGACGTGGAGCAGGCGATGACGCCCGGAGCGCCGCTCGCGCGCACGGCCGAGGACGACGAGGCCGGCGGCGACCTCGAGTCCATCCACGCCGGCGTCGACAAGGGCAGCGAGGACGAGGAGGAAGACCTCTCGGGGAACGTCCTCGACACGATCACGCGGAAGGAGGGCGACGCGGCCGCCGCCCTCGCTTCGAGCGACGCCGTCGTCGAGGGGACGTTCCGGACGCCGTGGGTCTACCAGGCGTACATCGAGCCGCAGGTCGCGACCGCCTGGCTGGAGCCGTCGGGCACGCTCGTCGTCTCGACCTCGACGCAGGGCTCGTTCGTCACGCGGAACGAGCTCGCGCGCGCGTTCGGGCTTCCGCTGGAACGGATCAGAGTCGTCGCCGAGCCGCTCGGAGGCGCGTTCGGAGGGAAGTTCGCGCTCATGGAGCCGCTCGTCGCGGGCGCCGCGCTCGCGCTCCGGCGACCGGTGCGCCTGGCACTCACGCGCGACGAGGACTTCCAGGCGACGAACCCCGCCTCCGCGCAGGTGACCCGCCTGAAGATCGGCGCCCGCAAGGACGGCACGCTGACCGCGATCGAGGCGCGCATGATCGTCGACCGCGGGTCGAACGCGGGCTGGGGAGTCGAGGGGATCAGCTCCGCGCTCGTCGTCGGGCCGTACCGCTGGGAGGCCCGCGACATCCGCGGCTACGGCGTGCAGACGAATCGCTTCACCTTCGGCGCGTACCGCGCCCCCGGCGCGCCGACGGCGGCCTTCGCGCTCGAGTCCCTCCTCGACGAGCTCGCCGCAGAAGCTCGACCTCGACCCGTTCGAGCTCCGCCTGAAGAACGCGGTCGTCGAGGGCGACATCGGGGTCAGCGGGAACCCGTTCCCGACGATCGGGGCGGTGGAGGTCCTGGAACGCCTGCGCGAGCATCCGCTCTGGGCGGAGCGGGGGTCGCTGCCGGACGACGAAGGCATCGGCATCGCCGCCGGCTACTGGCCCGGAGGCAACGAGCCCGCGGCCGCCGTCTGCCGCGTCGACCCGGACGGGACGCTGACCGTGGTCACGTCGGCTGTCGACATGAGCGGGGTCAACACCGGGTTCGCGACGATCGCTGCGGAGGCGTTCGGCCTGTCTCCCGACAGCGTGCGTGTGGTGCAGGCGGACACCGCGAGCGGCCCGTACGCGGGGGCGAGCGGAGGCTCGAAGATCACGTACACCGTCGGCACCGCGGTTCTCCGCGCCGCCGAGGCCGCGCGCCGGAAGCTCCTCACCGCCGCGTCCGAGGAGCTCGAGATCTCGCCCGACGACCTCGAGGTCGTTGACGGCGTGGTGCGCGCCGTGGGATCCCCGGACCGCTCCATCACCGTCGAGGAGATCGCCCGCAAGACGCTCCGCTTCGGCGGCCGCCACGAGCCGATCGAAGGCCACGGCGGCTCCGCGCAGACCGTGGGCGCCCCGTCCGTCGCCGCCCATCTCTCGCACGTACGGGTCGATCGCGAGACCGGCGAGGTCGAGCTGCTCCGGCATGTCATCGCGCAGGACGTCGGCCGCGCGCTCAACCCGGCGCTCGTCGAGGGTCAGATGCGTGGCGGCGCGACACAGGGAATCGGCTGGGCGCTGTTCGAGGAGCTCGCCCACGACGAGGAAGGCCGCCTCGTCACCGGGTCGTTCCTCACGTACGCGATTCCGGTCGCGGAGCGCGTTCCGGAGATCGACACGCTCATCGTCGAGGTGCCCGCGCCCGACGGGCCGTACGGCGCGAAGGGCATCGGCGAGGCGCCGGTGGTCGCCGTCGCCCCGGCGATCGCGAACGCCGTCGCGGCCGCTGTCGGCGTGCGCATCCACGAGCTGCCGATGACGCCGCCGCGGGTCTGGGCCGCGCTCGAGGACGGCGCATGACGTCGTTCGAGCGGGCCCGAGCGCTCGTCGACACGTACGACGCCGCTGTCCGCGCCGAGCTCCCGGAGGGCGTGCGCCTCTTCGACGCCCACACGCACCTGGGCGACGACATCGACGGGATGCACGGCCGCTACGAGGAGCTCGATCGCGTGCTCGACCGCTACGGCTTCGAGGGCGCGTTCGTCTTCTGCCTCGACGAGCCCGACCGCGAGCCCGCCTTCTGCGTGCCGAACGACCGGACGCTCGCGCACGCCGAGCGGTCCGGCGGCAAGCTCATCCCGTTCGTCCGGCTCGACCTGACGCAGCGCCCGCTCGAGGAGGCAGTGCGCGCGCTCGACCGCGGAGCGCGAGGGATCAAGCTCCACCCGCGCGCGCAGGCTTTCGCGCTCGACGACGAGCGGCTGCAGCCGATCTTCGCGCTCGCGAACGAGCGCGGAGTGCCGATCCTCATCCACGGCGGCCGGGGGCTCCCGCCGATCGCGGAGGATCTCGAGGCGCTCGTGAAGCGGAACGAAGGCGTCCGCCTGATCGTCGCGCATGCGGGCATCGCGGACATGGCCGGGCTGGCCGGACGCCTCGGCGGCATCCCGGGCGTCTTCTTCGACACGTCGGTCTGGAGCACGCTCGACCTGCTCGACCTCTTTCGGCAGGTCCCGCCGGAGCAGGTCGTGTACGCGTCCGACTACCCGTACGGACGCCAGCCCAACTCGCTCCTCGCCTCTACGCGCGCGGCGAAGGTCTCCGGCTTCGACGACGGCCAGCTGCGCGGCATGCTCGGAGGAACGGCACTGCGGATCGCGGCGGGCGACGACCTGCCGGAGCTGACGGCGCCGACGGGTGGATCGTCCTTCTCCCAGCCGCTGACCTTCGCCCGCATCCACCAGTACATCTCGATGTCCGTGCCGATGCTCTGGACGCGCCAGCGCGATGCGATCGGCGCGCTCGGGCTCGCGGTCAACGCCGCGCGCGACCGCGACGGGCACGTGGAGGCGTCCGAGCGGATCGAGGAGCTCCTCGCGACCGCCGACCAGCTCTGGCAGGAGGGCGGCAAGCTCGAGCCCGGCGACGAGCGCGTGTCGGCGATGCGGACAGCGATCCAGCTCGTGAACCTCGCCGACCTGATCGCAGTCACGACGAGCGCGTAGACCTACCCCGAGTAGCGGAAGCAGTCGACCGTGTGGTCGTCGGCCATCCCGACGGCCTGCGTGAACGCGTGCACGATCGTCGGGCCGACGAAGCGGAAGCCGCGCTTCTTCAGGTCCTTCGAGATCGTCTTCGAGAGCGGTGTCTCCGTCGGCAGCTCCGAGAGCGAGCGCCAGCCGCCGACGATCGGCTGGCCGTCGACGAATGCCCAGAGATAGGCGTCGAAGCTTCCGAGCTCGTCCTGTACCTCGAGGACGCGCGCGGCGTTCGCGATCGTGGACTCGACCTTGAGCCGGTTGCGCACGATCCCCGGGTCCGCGAGCAGCCGCTCGACGTCCTTCGGCCCGAAGCGGGCGACCTCGGCCGGATCGAACCCGGCGAACGCGACCCGGTAGCCCTCGCGCTTGCGCAGGATGGTCGACCACGAGAGACCCGCCTGCGCTCCCTCGAGCGTGAGCAGCTCGAACAGGTGCCGGTCGTCGTGGCTCGGCACTCCCCACTCCTCGTCGTGGTACGCGAGCATCTCGGGAGAGCTGCCCGCGGCCCACTCACAGCGCGTCACGGTCGTCACGCGTCGGTAGGATCGCACGCCATGCGTGCCCTCGTCCTCGCTCTCGCGCTCCTCATGCTGGTCGCGGCCGGCTGCGGCAGCGATGACGACGGCGAGCCCGCCGCATCGGGGAACGGGGACTGCGAGAGCGTGGAAGCGCCCGAGGCACGTCCGCCGGAGACGCGCGAAGCCCCGACCGAGCCGCTCGACACCGGCACCACCTTCGCGCTCGTGTTCGAGACCAGCTGCGGGTCGTTCACGGTCACGCTCGACCCCGAGTCGGCGCCGAAGACCTCCGCCTCGCTCGTCGCGCTCGCCGGAGACGGCTACTTCGACGACACGATCTTCCATCGCGTCGTCCCGGACTTCGTCATCCAGGGCGGCGACCCGACCCAGAGCGGCGGCGGGGGGCCCGGGTACCAGACAGTCGATCCCCCGCCCCAGAACGCGGGCTACGTCAGAGGCGTCTTCGCGATGGCGAAGTCCGGTGCCGATCCCGTGGGAGCCGCGGGCAGCCAGTTCTTCGTCGTGACCGCCGCCGACACGGGCCTGCCGCCGGAGTACGCGATCGCGGGCGAGGTGACCGAGGGGATGGAGACCGTCGACAAGATCGGCGCCCTCGGCGTCGGCGACGGACCGCCGAGCATGACCGTGCTCGTCCGGACCGTCACCGTCTCCGAGACGTAATGGCTCGCGTGGCCGCGGTCGTCCTCGCCGCCGGCGAGGCGTCGCGGTTCGGCGCCCCCAAGCAGCGGCTCCTCCTCCCCGCAGTGCTCGAACGCCTCGGCCGCGCTCCCGTCGACGAGATCGTCGTCGTCGAGGGCGCGTACGTGCTCGAGCCGCCAACCGGCGTCCGCGTCGTCCCCTGCCCCGAGTGGGAGCGCGGCCCGGGCGCATCGCTCCGCTGCGGGCTGGCGGCGCTCGGCGACGAGACCGAGGCGGCCGTCGTCGTCCTCGCCGACGGCCCGACCCTGGACCCGGAAGCCGTCGAGCGCGTGCTCACGGCGTGGCGCGCGAGCGGAGGACTCGTCGCAGCCTCCTACGACGGAAGCCGCGGCCATCCGCTCGTCCTCGGCCGCGCCGACTGGCGCGACATCCCGGACGAGGGCCTACGCGACCGCCCGGTCCGCCTCGTCCCCTGCGACGACCTGACGCCGCCCGGCGACGTCGACACGCCGGAAGACCTGCAGCAGGCTTAAGCCGTGGCGTCGAGGCCGCGCAGCTCTTCGAGCTTCGCCATGAGCCCTGGCGGCATCCGCTCGATCGCGCTCGTCTTCACGTAGCGCCGCAGCGTCTCCTCGAAGCGGTAACGCCGCCGGCAGTAGTCGCAGCCCGCGAGATGCGACTCGGCCTCGGCCCACTCGTCGTTGGTGAGCGTCCGGTCGAGGAAGTCCTGGAGGATCTCCTCGCACTTGCCGCACGGATCGTGTGTCATGTCAACGCTTCCTCCGCGAGCTTCTGCTTGAGCGCGCGACGACCCCTGTGCAGTCGCGACATCACGGTACCGATCGGGATGTCCAGGATCTGCGCGGCGTCGGCGTAGGTGAAGTCGCCGATGTCGACGAGGACCACGACATCCCGGAACTGGGGTTGGATCTCCGCGAGAGCCTTCACGACGGAATCTTGCGACATGCGCTCGACGACCTGATCCTGCTCGAGCACCTCCTCGCCGCCGGCCGAGGCGAGCTTGTTCGCGAGGAAGTAGTCGCCTTCCTCGAGCGGCTGGGTCTGCGGCGTGCGCTGGATGCGGCGCCCGCGGTCGACGTTGAGGTTCGTGAGGATGCGCAGGAGCCAGGCGCGCATGTTCGTCCCGGGTGTGAAGGAGCGCCAGCTCCGGAATGCTCTCGCGTACGCCTCTTGCACCAGGTCCTCTGCCTCCTCGCGCGAGCCGACGAGCCGGCGCGCTACCCGGTAGACCTGGTCGGCGAGTCCGAGCGCCTCGTCCTCGAAGCGAGCGCGGTCGCGGGCTTCGGCCGCGATCCGTCGCGCTTCGGTCGCGGGCTCGGGCTCACTCACCGGCCTACCGTACCGTTGCCTTGGGGGTTCTGTTACGCGAGGCTGCAACGAGGCTCCGAAACGCGCTATTCCCGATCGGCCGTCTGCTCGCGGAAACCGGCACGCGAGAGCAGCGCGAGGATCTCGGCTCGCGAGGTGTGTGCGTCGTCCCACGCGAGCGTCACGTCGCCGACGAGGTTCGCGTTCGCGGCCTCGAGGCCGGCGTGGCCCTGGAGGGCCGCCGCCAGCCGGCCGACGCAGTTCTCGCAGCGAATCCCGTCGACCCGCACCGTCTCCGTCACGGTCGGCATGAGACCGATGCTACCGCCGCGCCCCCTGCACGCCGTGGACGGGACGACCGGCAGCCTCCCACGCGTAGTACGAGGCGCTCGGGCCGAAGCTCGGCTCGTACTCCACGATCCGTGGGTTCCGCCCCACCTCCTTCGCGCGCTGCGCGTGCCACAGGAGGTTCGGGTCGTCGCGCCCCTCCCAGACGAGGACGAGGTGCGCGGCGGTCATGAAGTCCGCGACGAAGGTGCAGCTCTCGGCGGGGCACGGAAAGGGATCGGTGCTCACGCAGAACCAGCCGCTGTGGTCGTCCTCGTCGTCGCGCCAGATCTCCTCGCCGGACTCGAGCCCGATGTCGGTCAGCACCGCGGATCCGCGCCGGAGCTCTCCTTCCACAGTGGCCACAATAGCCACGTGCCCGATCCGATCCGACGCGACGTCGCTCTCGTGCTCTCGGGAGGCGGGATCAACGGCGTCCTGCTCCAGCTCGGCTTCCTCCGGCGGCTCCGCGAGAGCGAGCTCTGGCCGCGTGTCGGCTGGATCTACGGGACGTCGGCGGGCGCGCTCTCCGGGACGATGGCGGCGCTCGACCGGCTCGACGACCTCGAGGAGTTCGTGCTCGGGCTCAAGCCGGAGGAGGTGTTCCGGCCACGCCGCGTCTGGCAGTTTCCCGGCGGGCTGCACGACTACACGCTCCCGGCGACGATCGCCGCGAGGATCGGCGACGCCCTCGAGCTCGGCACCGCGCTCGCCGAGTCCGAGATCGAGCTCGTCGTCTTCGCGACGGACGTCTCGGTGCACGCGGAGGGCGACGGGACCCGCCACTTCGAGCTCGCCTACTCCTCCAGGTCGGCGAGCCCGGAGAACATGGGTCGCGCGCTTCTTGCGTCCGCCGCCGTGAGCGGGCTCGTGCTGCCGGTCTCGGTCGACGGCGTCATCGCGACGGACGGCGGCTGGGTCCGCAACTTTCCGCTCGAGCACGCCTACCGCAACCCCGAGGTCGCGGCGATCGTCGGGTTCCGGTACATCGCGAACTACCCGCCGACGGACGTCGCCTTCCTCGAGCGCATGCGGGAGCGGCTCGAGCGCTTCCGAGCGGTGCCGCCGGTGCGTGCGCTGCTCGCCGAGGTGCGGCTCGCCGAGGAGCGGGTCGCGCGCGGGGAGCCGGCGCACTACGCCGAGCTGATCATCAGGCTCATGCGCGTCGCGATCGCGCGCAACACCGTCCTCGAGGAGCGCCTCGCCGACGAGCGGGAGACGTCCGTCGCGGAGCTCCACCGGCTGCGCGAGGACGTGATCGCGGCAGCGTGCGCGTCCGCGCCCCGCAGGCAGCGGGAGCGCCTCCGAGCGGAGCTCGAGAGCATCTTCGCGTCAGCGCGGTTCCCGTTCCGGCACGATCGTCACGTCCCGAGCCTCGTCGTGCGCGCGACGCCGGGAGAAGACGGCCTCGACCCCACCTTCCGCGGCGACGAGCCCTGGCCCGACGAGCGCAAGCGCGCGTTGATCGAGCGCGGCTATCGCCTCACCGAAGCCGAGCTCGCCGCCGGCGCGGAGCTCTTCGCGCGCTAGCCGCGGGCCCTCGACCCGCCAAGTGCCATTTCGTCCGGAACAGACGCGACGACCGAGCCGGAGGCCGGCTTTGCCGGCCGGGAGGCGTGACGCAGCGCCCTCCCAGCCCAAGACGAAAGGAGGGGGTGCGTGGGGGAACCATGGGTTCCCCCACGAAAACGTCGGCAGGGGCCCGGGCAGGCGTTCGGGCCCCTACCGACGTGTCTCGGACGAGTCCGAGACTCCTTGTGGCGACTACCCCTGGGGGGAAGCTGGCTGTCGCCCGAGCGTGACAGTCACGCTCGTCTTGGCCGCGTCGCGGTAGATCGACACCTCGACCTTGTCGCCGGGCTTGTGCGCGGCGATCGCGTCGCGAAGCTGCTGGATGGAATCGGTCTTCGTGCCGTCGAGCGCGATGATGATGTCGCCCCCGAGGATGTAGGTCTCGCCGGCCGCGACGACACGGGTCTCGCCGCCCTGGAGGCCCGCCGTCGAGGCGCCGCTCTCCGAGTGGACCTCCTCGACGAGGACGCCCGCCTTGACGGGAAGGTTGTACTGCTCGGCGAGGTCCGGGTTCACGGCCTGCCCGCCGATCCCGAGATACGCATGGTCGACCCGTCCGGTCTGGAGCAGCTGCGCGAGGACGTCCTTGACCGTGTTCGACGGGACTGAGAAGCCGATCCCGACGTTCCCGGCCGAGACGCCGCCCGTCTCGATCTGCGTGTTCACTCCGATGACCTGGCCGCGCGTGTTGAGCAGCGGCCCGCCCGAGTTGCCGCGGTTGATCGGCGCATCGGTCTGGATCACGTGGTCGATCGTGAACTGATTCGGAGCCGTGATCAGCCGCTGGAGGGCGCTCACGATTCCGGCGGTCGCCGTGCGGTCGAGCCCGAACGGGTTCCCGATCGCGACGACGGGATCGCCCACGCGCACCTGGTCGGAGTTGCCGAGGGGGAGAGGGGTGAGCGCGCTCGCGTTCGCGTCGACGCGCACGACCGCGAGGTCCGTCGACGGGTCGGTTCCGACGAGCTCGGCCTCGACCGTGTCGCGGTTCGAGAAGCTGACGCGGATCTGCCCCGCGCCGTCGACGACGTGGAAGTTGGTCACGATGTGGCCCGCCTTGTCGACGACGAAGCCGGAGCCGAGCGCAGTCGTGGTCCCGGAGATGTTGGGGCTCGAGGCGATCTGGACGACTCCGGGGGCGGCGCGGTCGTAGATCTCGCCCACGGTCATCCCGCTCGTCGGCGGCGGCGCGGCCTCGGTCGTCGGCGACGGCTCGGTCTGGGTGACGACGGTCGTCCCGGCGTCGAGCCCGCCGATGAGCGCGACGGCTCCTACCGCAAGTCCGCCGCCGAGGGCGGCGGCAGCGACGAGCGCGAGATACGGGCGGGCGGAGCGGAGAACCGACATGCCAGTCCCTTATAGACAGCCCGGCATGAACGCCGGGTAAGAGCCGGTTAAGTGCCCGTTGTGGGTCTGCGGGGGGATCAGGCCGCGAGGATCCCCGTGGCGTACATCGCGGCGACGCCCGCGACGAAGCCGCCGATCGCGTACCCGGAGCGGAGCCCGCCGGGCGCGGTCCGCGCCACGTACCGCCCCACCTCGACGACCACCTGGAAGGCGGCGCCTGCGGCGATCGCGAAGAAGAGCGCGCCGAGGACGTCGCTCGAGGAGTAGCCGCCGATCCACGTGCCGAGGATCGTGGGCGCGCCGGCGACGAGCACGAGCCCCGCGAGGACGAGCACCCTGACGCTGGTCTTCGCGATGGGCGTCGCGATCCCGAGCCCCTCGGTGACGTTGTGGATCATGAACCCGACGATCAGGAAGGTCCCGAGCTGGAGCTCGCCGAGCGCGAACGAGGCCCCGATCGCAAGCCCCTCTCCGAAGTTGTGGACGCCGATCCCGATCGCGATGAGGAGCGCGAGCGCGAGGCCGGTCGCCGTCCCGCCTCCGCTGAGCCGGCTCGCGAGCGCGGTCATCCCGAGGAAGCTCAGCGCGACGCCGAGCAGGACGAGCCCGCTTCCTCCGAGACCGGACGGGAGGAGAGCCTGGAGCTCGAAGGCCTCGCTCAGCGCCTCGACGCCGAGGAACGCGAGCAGGCCGGCGGTGAAGGCCATGAACGCCGCGAGCCACGCCGGGCTCGCGTGCCGGAGCGCCGGCAGCCACAGGAGGCCGAGTGCCACGGGGAGGATCCCCACGAGCGTGCCGACGAGCGCGTAGCCGAGGAAGCCGTCGACCGACGGCGTCGGCGTCTCGAGCGCGGCCGGGATCTCCTCCACGGTCTCGATCCCGGTCGAGCTCGTCACGCCGACCGTGATCGGGTCCTCCTCGACCCAGTCGAACGGGACGACGATCGTGCTCGAGCGGAGGCGGCCGAGGGTCGTCGGGCCGTCGACGGAGTACGGGACGATCGCATCGTCCACGTTCACGTTCGCGATCGTGAGGTCTTCCGGTTGGGGATTCCGGACGAGGATCCTGATCTCGCCCGGCGAGAACTCGACGCGGCGGATGTCGAACTCGTCCGCCGGCGGCGGGTTCGTCCCGATGAGGTCGGCGAGCGAGGAGCCGCTCGAGACCACGGCGCCGACGGCGATCGCGAGCAGCAGCACCGGCAGCACCGCCCACAGCCGCCACCCCATCCGCCCGCGGGCCGCTGCCGAGCCGGCCTCCACTACTCGACCACCTCGAAGAAGCCCATCCAGCCGAGCTCGGCGAACTCGGACTGGTGCGCGTGGAACATGAACCGGCCGGTGTTCGCGAACTGGATCTCGATCACGCCGCGCTGGCCCTGGCACTGCATCACCGTGTCGGTGTACTCCCAGTTGTCGCCCGTGCCCGTCGGCTGGTACCGGAAGAAGTCGCCGTGCAGGTGGAACGAGTTGATGAGGTCGAACTCGGTGAGGTTCGCGAGGTAGATCCGCACGAGCTGCGACCGCCGGACCCGGATCGGGTACTTCGCGTAGTAGAACGAGCGCCCGTTGACCGTGTAGAAGTTGTTCCCGCCGTCGGCGTCGGTGTCGTAGCCGTTCATCACCATGACGAGCTCCTGCGCCGGCGGGCGCGGCTCCTTCGGGTCGATGATGAAGGCGCCGTAGAGGCCGCGGTGGATGTGCTTCTTCAGCGGCGTCGCGTGGCAGTGGTAGAGGTGGAAACCGGCAGGCCGCGCCTCGAAGTCGTACGTGAAGCTCCCTCCGGGCCCGATCACCTCGAAGACGCCGTCCATGTTCGCGGGGTGGATCCCGTGGAAGTGGATCGTGTGCGGATGCGATCCGGCGTTCGCGAACTCGACGCGAAGCCGGTCGCCCTCCGTCGCGCGGATCACCGGGCCCGGGACGGTGCCGTTGTACGTCCAGGCGGGGAAGGTGATCCCGGGGGCGATCTCGATGTCCTTGTCCTCCGCGGTGAGCGTGTACCGGCGCACGCGACCCGGCCTGTGCGGTCGGGCGAGCGGCGGGTAGAGGAGCGCGTCCAGGTCTCCCGGCCCGCCGACCGCGGGCACCTCCGTGCCGATCATGGCGGCGTGCCCGCTGCGCTCGGGGAGATGGCTCGCGGGAGAACGCGCGTGCGAGTGGCTCGAGTGGTCGTGACCGCCGGCCTCGGCATTGCCGTCGAACGCGAGCTTCCCCACGAGCGGCACAGCCGCCAGCGGGGCGGCTGTGACGAGGAGCTTCCTGCGCGAGATTTTAGACATAGCTAAATCCGAAGTGCAGTGTAACCTAAGAGCTCTCGCGATGGGAACCCAGGCCGCAGATCTCACGATCGCCGTCCAGGACTACCTGAAGGCGATCTACGCGCTCGAGACCGAGGGCGAGCGCGTGACGACGTCCGCTCTGGCGGCGCGCATGGGCGTCAGCGCCCCGTCGGTGACGGCGATGACGAAGCGCCTCGCGGAGCTCGAGCTCGTCGAGCGGGCTCCCTACCGCGGAGTCGTGCTGACGGACGCGGGCCGGCGCGGGGCGCTGGAGGTGCTCAGGCACCACCGCCTGCTCGAGCGCTACCTCGTCGACCGCCTCGGGCTCTCGCTCGCCGACGTGCACGCGGAGGCCGAGCTCCTCGAGCACGCGCTCTCCGAGGAGCTCGAGGCGAAGATCGACGCCGAGCTCGGGTTCCCGACGCACGACCCGCACGGTGACCCGATCCCGGACCGCGAGCTCCGGGTGGCGGCTGCCGCGCGCGGCGGAACGCTGCTCGACGTTCCGCCCGGAGAGCCGGGCCGCGGTCTCACGCGTGCCGGACGGGAACCCCGAGCTCCTGCGCTACCTCGACGAGCTCGGCCTGCTGCCGGGCTCGGACGTCGAGGTCGTGTCGCAGGCGCCGTTCGGCGGGCCGGTCACCGTGCGCACCGAGAGCGGCGACCATGCGATCTCGCGCGAGCTCGCCCAACGCATCGGCGCGGCGTAGGCGACCGTCGTCGGCGCCTATCCTTCCGGAGGACGCGTGAACGCCAAAGGGCTCATCTGCATCGTCACGGGGCATCGCTGGGGGCCGTCGGCCGACGAGCAGGACGGCGTGGTGCTCCTCGAGTGCCGCCGCTGCGGGCGCGAGCAGGTCTTCTCGTCAGAGACCTTCGAGATGGACGGTTTGGGCGAGCGAGCGGCGCGCGCGCAGATGGCGAACGACCCCTTCATCGACCCGCGGGACGTCGACCCGAAGATCCGCGACCTCCGTCAGGGTCGCTGAGCCGAGCCGACGCGGCTCAGGCGAGCTCGAGCGCGACGGCCCTGACGTCCTGCGCGCGCTCGGCCCCGAGCGCGTCGTCGATCTTCTGCTGGAGCTCGCCCGACGCGAGGAGCTCCTCGGTGATGTCGGCGCCGCCGATCAGCTCACCCTTGACGAAGACCTGCGGGATCGTCGGCCAGCCCGAGATCGCCTGCAGCTCCTGGCGGATGCGCGGGTCGGGGAGGATGTCCACGGTCGTGACCGGCGCGCCCACGGTCCGGAGCGCGATCAGCGCACGCTGCGAGTTCCCGCACATGACCATCTCCGGCGTGCCCTTCATGAAGAGCGTCACCGGCTCCTTCGCGATCACCTCGGAGATCTGCTCGTTCAGTGTCTTCATGCCGCCCCTTTCGTCTTGATCCTGAGCTCGTGGATGGACCCGTCGCCGAGCGGGCCGGCGAGGGCGTCGTTGACCCGGCGATGCTGGTCGAGGAGCGACAGGCCGTCGAAGTCGGCGCTCGCCACGGTGACCTGGAAGTGGTCGCCGGTGCCGGTCCTGTCCTCGACGGCGATCTCGCCGGCGGCCGGGAACGCCTGCTCGAGGATGACGCGGATCGCCTCTGCCTCCATCGCGGCCATGCTACCGCCCGCTAGGCTCGGCTCCGATGCGGCTCTTCCGCGGCCTCCTGCTCCTGATCACCGGCGCGTTCGCCGGGTTCATGGGCGCCGCCGCGCTGATGAAGCGGGTTCTTCCCTCGCGCGGCGACGAGGAGAGCGACGAGCTCGCGCTGGTCGCGATCTTCGACGGCATCGCGCTGAAGAGCCGCGCGACGGCGTTCCGCGGCGGCTCGGCGCTCTCGTGGTACGGCGGCATCGCGCTCGACCTGCGCGAGGCGACGCTCGCCCCAGGCGCCCGAATCTCGGCCAGCTCGCTGTTCGGCGGGATCGCGATCCGCGTGCCGACGGGCTGGCGGGTCGAGTCGAACGCCACGGCCCTCGGTGGGGGCGTCGCAGTCGACGTGCCCGAACCGGAGGACCCCGACGCACCGACGCTGACGATCGACGGCGTCGCCCTCGCCGGCGGGATCGCGGTCGGCGCGAAGGCGGCCGACGCCGCGTTCGAGAACGAGTAGGCATGCGCCGGGTGGCCCGGTATCTCGTCTCGCTTCCCGAGCGCCTTCTGCGCGCGGTCGGGGCAGCGGCGGGCGGGACGATCCACGAGAGCGCAGAGCTGTTGCTCCCGCGACTCGTACGCCGCTCGCGGCTGTACGAGGCGACCGCGAAGAACCTCCTCCGGATCACGGTCGAGCTCGTCGGAGGCGTCGAGCGGCCGAAGGAGGAGGTCGCCGGCGAGGTCGAGCCCTCACCGAAGAAGCTCCTCGTGCGCAAGGGCGCCGGCAACGTCGTCGAGCTCGGCTCGATCTTCGCGTTCGGGTTCTCGCCGCTCTGGCTCCTGGCCGCGGCCGCGGACGTCACGCGCGGCACCCGCATCTACCTCGACGCGCTCGTCGGCGAGCTGAAGGACGCAGGTGTGATCGCCCCCGAAGCGGAGCTCGGCTCCGTCGACGAGCTCCTCGCGGCCCTCGAAGGCGCGAGCGGGACGAGCGCGCGCCTCATCGACATCCCGCCGCTCGAGCTCGAGGCGCTCAAGCGGTCGCTCGCCGACCTGCGCGACGACGCCTCCGGCCTCCCGACCCCGCGGGAGCTCGAGGCCGTCTATTCCGCGCTCGTGCACGAGGCCGACCGCGAGCAGCGGAGCCTGCTCGAGGTCTCGGTCGGCGTCGGCATCGCATTCTTCAACTCGGCGAAGAAGGTCGGGCAACAGCACGTCCTCGATCCGTACACCGAAGACCTCCAGCCGGTACGCGACGAGGGCTTCGCGAAGTACGCCGTCCGCGTCGGCGGGCCGTATGCGAGCGCCGTCGCGCGGCACTTCGACCCGCGCGAGGCATCCTTGACCGAGCGTGGCATCGAGCGGCTGGGACGCACGAAGCTGCTTGAATCGAGGGACATGGCGCATCCGGACAGCTTCGGCGCACGGAGCACGCTCTCGGTGGGCGGCGCCGAGCACGAGATCTTCCGGCTCGAGCCGCTGCAGGAGCGCTTCGACGTCTACCGGCTCCCGTACACGCTGCGGATCCTGCTCGAGAACGTCCTCCGCCACGAGGACGGCGCGACCGTCACGGCGGCCGACGTCGAGGCCGTCGCGGGCTGGGTCGCGTCCGCGGAGCCGTCGCAGGAGATCTCGTTCATGCCCGGGCGGGTGCTGCTCCAGGACTTCACCGGAGTCCCGGCGGTCGTGGACCTCGCCGGCATGCGGAACGCGATGGCGGACCTCGGCGGCGACCCGGCGAAGATCAACCCCCAGCTGCCGGTCGAGCTCGTGATCGACCACTCGGTGCAGGTCGACGAGTTCGCGACCCGGCTCGCGATCGTGCGCAACGCGGAGCTCGAGTTCGAGCGCAACCGCGAGCGCTACGCGTTCCTGCGCTGGGGTCAGAGCGGGTTCGACAACTTCAAGGTCGTCCCGCCCTCGACCGGGATCGTGCACCAGGTCAACCTCGAGTTCCTCGCGCGCGTCGTCGACGACCGCGACGGCGTCGCGTTCCCGGACACGCTCGTCGGCACCGACTCGCACACGACGATGATCAACGGGCTCGGCGTCCTCGGCTGGGGCGTCGGCGGGATCGAGGCCGAGGCGGCGATGCTCGGCGAGGCGATCTCGATGCTCGTGCCGCAGGTGGTCGGCTTCAAGCTGATGGGCGCGCTCCCCGAGGGCGCGACCGCGACCGACCTCGTCCTCACCGTGACGCAGATCCTGCGCGAGACCGGAGTCGTCGGGAAGTTCGTCGAGTACTACGGCCACGGCCTCGACGGGCTCCCGCTGGCGGACCGGGCGACGATCGGGAACATGTCCCCGGAGTACGGGGCGACGTGCGGCTTCTTCCCGGTGGACGCCGAGACGATCCGCTACCTGCAGCTGACCGGGCGGCCGGACGAGCGGATCGCGCTCGTCGAGGCGTACTGCAAGGAGAACGGCCTCTGGCACGACCCCGACGAGCCGCCGACGTACTCGCAGGTCGTCGAGCTCGACCTCTCGACCGTCGAGCCTTCTCTGGCGGGCCCGAGACGTCCGCAGGACAGAGTGCCGCTCCGCGAGGCGAAGCAGGCGTTCCTGGACGCGCTCCCGACCTTCGGCGTCGACTACGGGAACGCGCACGACGAGGCCATGGCCGAGTCCTTCCCCGCCAGCGATCCGCCCTCGGACACCGCGCCCTGGCAGCATCTCCGGCCGAGAAGGGCGCGGTCGTCTCGGTCGCGCCGCCGGCTCGTGCTCGCGGAACGCCCCGCGCGGCAAGGTGACCCTCGACGGCGAGACGTTCGAGCTCGACCACGGCTCGGTCGTGATCGCGGCGATCACGTCCTGCACGAACACGTCCAACCCGGCCGTCATGGTCGGCGCGGGGCTCCTGGCCAAGAAGGCCGTCGAGCGCGGGCTCGAGCGCAAGCCGTGGGTGAAGTCGAGCCTCGCGCCCGGCTCGAAGGTCGTCACGCAGTACTACGAGAAGGCCGGGCTCACGCCCTACCTCGAGGAGCTCGGGTTCCACACGGTCGGCTACGGCTGCACGACCTGCATCGGGAACTCGGGGCCGCTCCCGGAGCCGATCTCGAAGGGGATCGCCGAGAGCGACCTCGTCGTCTGCGCCGTCCTCTCCGGGAACCGCAACTTCGAGGCCCGCATCCACGGCGAGGTGAAGGCGAACTACCTCGCGTCGCCCCCGCTCGTCGTCGCGTACGCGCTCGCCGGGAGGATGGACATCGACCTCGTGACCGAGCCGATCGGCGTGGGCTCGGACGGCGAGGACGTGTTCCTGTCGGACCTCTGGCCGACGCCCGAGGAGGTCCGCGAGACCGTCGCCGGCTCGATCGGCGAGGACATGTTCCGGGAGACGTACGCGGACGTCTTCACGGGCGACGAGACGTGGCGCAACCTGCCCGTGCCGGAAGGCGAGCTCTTCGCCTGGGACCCCGCCTCCACCTACGTGCGCCGCCCGCCCTATTTCGACGGCATGCCGGTCGAGCCGGGCGCGGTCGAGGACGTGGTCGGCGCCCGCTGCCTCGTGTCGATCGGCGACTCGGTGACGACCGACCACATCTCGCCTGCCGGCTCGATCAAGCCGGACGCGCCCGCCGGGCCGCTACCTGATCGAGCACGGCGTCGAGCGGAAGGACTTCAACTCCTACGGCTCCCGGCGCGGGAACCACGAGGTCATGGTGCGCGGGACCTTCGCGAACGTGCGCCTCCGGAATCTCCTCGTCCCCGGGTCGGAGGGCACGTGGACGGTGCACCTGCCGTCGGGCGAGGAGGGGACGATCTACGAGGTCGCCGAGCGCTACCGCGGCGAGGGCGTCCCGCTCGTCGTGCTCGCCGGCAAGGAGTACGGGTCCGGCTCGTCACGCGACTGGGCTGCCAAGGGCCCCAAGCTCCTCGGCGTGCGCGCGGTCATCGCGGAGAGCTACGAGCGGATCCACCGCTCGAACCTGCTGATGATGGGCGTCCTCCCGCTGCAGTTCCTGCCCGGCGAGAGCCTCGAGTCGCTCGGGCTCACCGGCCGCGAGGAGTTCTCGATCACGGGCGTGGAGAACGGCGAGGCGAGCGAGGTCACGGTGCGCGCCGACGACACGGAGTTCCGGGCGACCGTCCGGCTCGACACGCCGCGCGAGCGGGAGTACCTCCGCCACGGCGGAATCCTTCCCGTTCGTGCTGCGGCGGCTGCTCGGCGACTGACTCGCCGTCGCGGCGTCCGGGTCCTCGCCGCGCTCGCGAGCAGCGATCCGCGCCTCGTAGTAGGCGATCCGCTCGGCGAGCTTTCGCTGCGAGCGGTCGTGCTGCTGCCTAGAACTCAGGTGGCGAGGCACACCTCGTCCGGCGAGCTTCTTCGTCCTCTTCCTCTTCGTCATCGCCCTCGGATTGGGAAGCTCGGACTTGCTCGGACGTCCATCGGTCGATCTGCGAGCGAGGACTCGGACCTTCATGTCGCAGACTCCCGCTCAGCGTCGCTCGACGTCTCGGTCGTCGAAGCGCGCGTCCACACTCCATGGTGCGCGAGCGCTGTGCGCGCCAGATGTCAGCTCCGCGACCTGGCCGAGCGCGAGCTCGGCCGGCAGCGGCCGCGAGTGGACGATGACGAGCGTCGTCGTCGGCCGCGTGAGCGCGACGTACAGCTCGCGCAGGCCCTGCGCGTAGCCGCCCACCGCCTCCTCGACGACGAGCGCGGGCTCGACGACGATCACGTGGTCGAACTCCATGCCCTTCGCCTCGCGCGGCGTGAGGACGGACAGCCGCGTGTCGTCGAAGAGGGAGCCCGGAGCCGCCTCTGCGTCGCCGCGGAGCGAGAGCGGCGCGATCACCGCGAGCAGCCCCTCGGCCTCGGCCAGCCGCCCGGCTTCCGCGTACGCCGCGTCGAGGGGCGACTCGGCCGAGACGATGCGCGGCGGCTCCCCGCCGGTCCTGTAGGCGACCGGTGGCTCGACATCCGGTGCGATGTGCTCGAGCAGCGGGAGCGCGAGCGCCATGATCTCGCGCGGCACGCGGTAGGCGTGGCGGAGCTCCTCGACCTCCGCGTGCGCCCCGCCGGGAAGCTGCGAGAGCACCTCGTTCCACTGCGCGTACGGCACGGGCCCCGTGGCCTGCGCGACGTCCCCGAGGATGGTGAAGGCGCCGACGGCCCGCCGCGCGATCATCCGCAGCTGCATCGGCGTCAGGTCCTGCGCCTCGTCCACGATCACGTGGCCGTACCGGGCCGGTGCACCGTGGAGCAGCGTGCGGGCCTCGTCGATGAGCGGAAGATCCGCTGCGCTCCAGCCGCTTCGCGCGCGCCGGAGCAGCCGCTGCTCGTCCTCGTCGAGGATCCCGTCCGCGGCCTCGGCGAGGCGCTCACGCGTCGCCAGGAGCTGGCGGACGAGCCGCTCCGGGCGCGGGGCGGGCCAGACCGCGTCCATGAACCCGTTCAGCAGCCCGTCCTTGCGCAGCGACTTCTCGACCTCGTCGAACGCGCGCACGGCGAGGCCGCCCAGCTTCGCGCCGTAGTCGGCGTAGAAGCGGCGGAGGACGTCCATCCGGAACCGCTCGCGCGCGGCGGCCGTGAGCCCGAGCTCCGAGCGCGCGGCCTCGAGCAGCTCTGCGACCTCGCGCTCGCGCACGCCGACGAAGAGGCCCTCCATGCGGACGACGAGCTCCCGGGGCTCGCCCTGCGAGCGGAGCTCGACCGCGCGGCGAACGACCTCGGCCATCCGCACGTCGGCTTTCAGCCGCTCGACGTCGGGTGGGTCCGAGAGGGTCACCTCGGTGTCCTCGACGAGCTCTGCCACGGCGCGCTGGTCGACCGCGTCCTCCCCGAGCGAGGGCAGGACGTGCGAGACGTAGTCCATGAAGACCGGGTTCGGGCCGACCACGAGGATGCGGCGGAGCGCGGCGCGGTGCGAGAAGAGGAGGTACGAGGCGCGGTGGAGCCCGACCGCGGTCTTCCCCGTGCCCGGCCCGCCCTGGATGACGAGCGGCGGCTCCGGCTCGCGCGCGATGAGGCCGTACTGGTCGGCCTGGATGGTTGCGACGATGTCCCGCATGCGCGCATCGCGGGCGCGCTCGAGCTCCTCGAGCAGGAAGTCGTCGACCGCGGACGCCGCATCCTCGAGCGAGCCGTCGAGCGCCTCGTCGCTGATGCCGGTGAGCGTTCGGCCTTTGAGACGGAAGCGGCGCCGGAGCGTGACCCCGTGCGGCTCGGCCGGCGTCGCGGTGTAGAAGGGCCGCGCGGCTGGCGCCTGCCAGTTGACGACGAGCATCCCGTCGTCGTCCTGCACCCAGCGACGGCCGACGTAGAGGGAGTCCTCCACCGAGTCGACGTCGATGCGGCCGAAGCACAGGATCTGCTCGGCCCGCTCGTACGCCTCGAGGCGGCGGTTCACCCAGGCGTACGTGCTGTCGACGGCGATGTCGGCCCCGTCGGCGCCGACCCCGCGCGGCGTCGACCGTGCGCAGGAGTGCCTGGCGCATGCGCTCGAGGCTCTCGTACGCGTGATCGAGATAGGCCTGCTCGGCGGGGATGTCGGGATGGGCCATCGCGCTATCCCGGTCTCTTCCAGCCGACGAAGAGCGCCCAGCCGAGGTAGTCGCGGCCGTAGCGCAGGTAGGTCTGCTTGTAGCGCTCGTGGCGGGAGCGGATGTCCGGAGCGTCCGGGTCGTCGCCGTTCTCCGCGAGCCACTCCTCGACCGCTCGCCAGTGGAGGGTGTCGTAGCGGTCCCAGTCGTCGTCGGAGGAGGCGATGATCGAGACGACCCGGAGCGCTCCCGACTCGATGATCTCGACCGTGCCCTCGAGCGTCGTGAAGGGCTCGTTCCGGTCCGCGTAGTCCTCCGGTAGCGGCAGCCGGCGCCAGAACGGCTCGCCGACGACGACGTGCCCGCCCGCCCGCACCGCCGGCTCGAGCGCGTCGAGCGTCCCGGCGAGCCCGCCCCAGACGAAGCTCGCACCGAGGCACATCGCGACGTCGTAGCTCTCGGCCGGGAGCTTCTCCTTCGAGGCGTCGCCCAGCCGGAACGACAAGCGCTCGCCGAGCCCGGCTGCCTCCGCGCGCTCGACCGAGACGGCGTGGAACTCGGGGGCGATCTCGATCCCGTCGATCGAGCAGCCGAACTCTCGAGCGAGCAGGACCGCTGGGCCGCCGCGCCCGGAAGCGATGTCGAGGACGCGCGTCTCGGGCCCCAGCCGGATCCGCTCGCCGAGGAGCAGCAGCTTGTCTGCGGAGATCGGGTTCTGGAGCTCGTGATCGCGCTCCGCGACGATGAAGTAGCGCGGGATCACGGCCTCATTCTCCACGCCCCGATACGCTCGCGCCAATGGCCGTGCGCGGGCCCATCGAGGGGAGCTGGGGGATCGACCCCGTCCCGGAGCGGCTGCGCGTGCTCGGGCCGCTCGACACCGGCCTGCTCTGGGGCAACCTCGGCGTCTCGCTCCTCGTCGTCGTCGCGGGCGCGTTGCTCGTCCCCGCGCTGTCGCTTCCGGACGCGCTGCTCGCGATCGTGCTCGGCTGCATCATCGGAAACCTCATGCTCGGCGTCGCCGGCGCGATCGGAACCGACGCGCGCGTGCCGGGGATGGTGCTCATGCGCGCGCCGCTCGGCCGCCGCGGCTCGTACCTCCCGACCGGGATCAACGTGCTCCAGGGTCTCGGCTGGACGATCTTCGAGCTGCTCATCATCGCGACAGCGGCCGCCGCGCTCTCGGACGAGCTCTTCGGGTTCCGCGCGCAGTGGCTCTGGACGCTCGTCTTCGGCGCCTTCGCGCTCGTGCTCGCCCTTCTCGGGCCGATCGGGTTCGTGCGGCGCTTCGTCCGTCGCATCGCGGTGTGGGCCGTTCCGATCGCGGTCGTCTACCTGACGTGGTGGGCGATCGACGGAGCCGACCTCGGCGCGCTCTGGGACACGCCTGGCACCGGCGGCATCTCGGTCTGGCAGGGCGCGGACATCGTGGTCGCGATCACGGTCTCGTGGATCCCCCTCTCGGCCGACTACACGCGCTTCTCGACGAGCCGGCGCGCGGGCGGTCTCGGTACCGGCATCGGCTACTTCGTCCCGGACGCGTGGCTCCTCGCGCTCGGAGTCGTCCTCGTCCTCTCGCGCGACCTGAGCGACCCCGCTGCGCTTCCCGCCGCGGTCGTCGCCGGAGGGCTCGCGGCGATCGTCGCGCTCTTCGCCCTCCTCGTGTCGGAGACGGACGAGGCCTTCGCGAACGCGTACTCGTCCGCGGTCTCGCTCCAGAACCTCGCCCCGCGCGCGCCGCAGCCGTTGCTGATCGCGCTCGTCATGGCCGCGGCGGTCGGAGGCGCGCTCGTGATCGACCTCGTGAGCTACCAGAGCTTCCTGCTGCTGCTCGGATCGGTGTTCGTTCCGCTCTTCGCGGTGCTGCTCGCCGACTGGCTCGCGGCGGGAGGCCGCTACTCGGCGGACGACGTCTTCGACGCGCCCGCGTGGCGGCCCGGGCTCGTCGCTGCGTGGATCGCGGGCTTCGCCCTCTACCAGTGGCTGTATCCGACGGGGCCGAGCTGGTGGGTCGACCTCGTCGCGAACCTCGATCCGCCCGAGTGGGGCATCGGCGCCACCGTGCCGAGCTTCCTCGCGTCGTTCCTGATCGCCGGAGCCGTCGCGGTCGTCGGGAGGCGCATCGCCCGCCCGCCCCTCGGCGCATGACGGCGGTCGCCGTCATCGGGAGCCTGTGCAGCGACGCCGTCTCGGGTGCGCCCGCGCGGCCGGGCGGAGCCGTCTACTACGCGGCACGCGCGCTCAGCCCGCGTCGGCGCCGAGCGCCCGCGTCGTGACCCGCTGCGGCGCGGCCGACGTCTCGGAGCTCGTGCCGCCGCTCGAGAGCTTCGGCCTGCCGGTCACGCATCGCCCCGGCTCGCGCACGACCGCCTTCGCGTTCCACTACGAGGGCGAACACCGCGTGATGGAGGTGACCGCGGTCGGCGACCCGTGGACGCCCGACGACGTGACGGGCTGGGCGGGCGACGCTCTCGGGGACGCGACCTGGGTGCACGTGGGCGCGCTCCTTCGCCGCGACTTCGAGCGGCCGACGCTCGAGGCGCTGTCGGAAGGGCGTCGCCTGCTGCTGGACGGCCAGGGTCTCGTGCGCCGTGCGCAGGTCGGCCCGCTCGAACGCGACGCCGACGTCGACCCGGCGATCTTCCGGACGCTCGACGTGCTGAAGCTGAACGAGGACGAGGCGCGGATCCTCGCCGGCGGGCTCGAGCCCGACCGGCTGCGCGCGCTCGGCGTGCCCGAGGTCGTGCTGACGCTCGGCTCGGACGGCTCCCTGCTCGTCACGGGCTCCGAGGTCGAGCGCCTGGCGCAGCGTGCCGGTGGCCGAAGTCGTCGACCCGACGGGTGCAGGCGACTCGTTCTGCGCGGCCTACCTCCACGCTCGCGCGCAGGACGCCGAGCCGGTGGAAGCGATGCGTGCCGCCGGCGAGCTGACCGCGGAGATTCTCGCGGCGCCGGCCTAGGAGCGTTTCGCCCAGTCGGCCGGGACGTCGGATCCGCCCTCTTCGCTCACGCGGGCGCCGAAGCGGATCAGCGCCGGGTGCGACGCGATCTGGCCGCCGACGAGCGCCTCGCCGAGCCCGAAGTCGGTCGCCTCTGCGAGCAAGGCGGACGGCACGAACGAGAAGAGCTCTCCGACGTAGGCGAGGTCGGACAGCGAGTTCATCCGCATGAGGACGAGGTTGTCGCACTGCGAGAGCACCTGCTCGTCGACCTTCTGCGGACGCTGGGTCGAGACGAGCAGGTAGAGCCCGAACTTGCGCCCTTCGGCGGCGATCCGCTCCGCGTGCTCCGTCGCGATGGCCGTGATCGGATCGCGTGGACGGCTCGGGCAGACGTTGTGCGCCTCGTCGACGACGACGAGCGTCGGCTCGCGGTCGGCGCGGTTGCGCCACAGGGTCCCGAGCACCGCCTCCGACACGATCGCCTTCTCCTCCAGCGTCCTCAGCGACCCGAGGTCGACGACGAGGCACCGCGCGGAGCGAGCCGTCACGTCGTCCACCACCGAGCCGGGATCGTCGCGCGACCAGACCTGCCACCTTTCGAGCCCGAGGTTCCGCAGCCGCAGCGCCAGTGCCTTCGCTTCGGTACCACCGGCCGCGAGCAGATCGGGGAGCGTCGTGTCAGGCGTCTGGTTCCAGGCCTCGAGGAGCGCGACGAGCTCCGCGTACTCCTCGCGGTCCGCGACCGGGTCGAGCCGGAGCGCTGCCGCCTGCACGCGAGGGTCGAGGTCGGGGAACCGCAGTGACAGGCGGTCCGCGCCTCGGTCGGCCGCCCGGCGTACGACGACCTCGGCGCTGGAGGCGTACCGCCGCGCGAGATCCCCGTCCGCGCCCGGGCGCGCATCCCCGAGCCGGACGAAGTCGGAGTTCGGATCGAGAACGACGATGCGCAGGCTCGTCTCGAGCAGAAGCCGCTCGAGCATCACCCCGAGCGAGTACGTCTTGCCGGACCCGGACTGGCCGCACAGGAACGTATGCCGGTTGAAGCCGCTGGCGTCGAGCGCGAACGGAACACCCGCGGACAGCTGCAGCTCGCCGACCTCGAGCGCCGCCCGGTCCGGGCGGATCGTCGCCAGCCACGCGCCCACCTCTTCCGGCCGTGCCGGGCGCAGGAGGCCGTCGTGGAACGACGACCCGTCGCCGCTCCGGATCGCTCCGCGACCGCGAACGATCCGGAGCCTCAGCGCAGTCGTGATCTGCGCGTCCGCCTCGGCCGCCGCACCGATCTCCGGCCCGTCGATGTGCTCGAGCTCCAGCTCGAGCAGCTGGCCGAGCCGGTCCGAGCCCTCGTGCTCGACGACGACGTACCCGCCCGTGCGCAGCGTCACGTCGTGCGGCGAGAGCTGGCACGTGAAGTGGCGCCCGTCGAGGGAGGTCGCGAGCGGCTCGATCGCCTCCTCGACCTGCTGCCGGAGCGAGCGATACCGCTCGCCGTACGCCTGGACGAGATCGCCGTCGGTCATGCCGGCGTCCGCTCCGGCGCCAGGCGGAACTCGCCGCGCGCGACGACGACCGCGCTGCCACCTACGTAGACCCGGACGACCTCGTCCTCTCGGGAGTCCGCGCGTGCGAAGAGCGTCGACGGCCGTCCGATCTCGGCGCCCTGCGCGATCTCGATCCACTCGCCCCACGGGACGCCCGCATGCCGGCAGACGTGGACGGCGAGCGGCCCTGCGGCCGAGCCCGTCGCCGCGTCCTCGCCGAGCGGCCAGAACATCCGGTTCTTCCAGCGGCTCCCGCCGCCCGCGATGCAGTTCACGCCGGTGACCTCGAAGGCCGCGATCGCCTTCAGGTCCGGGACGAGCGCCGCGACCGCGTCCTCGCTCTCGAGCGTGACGAAGATGTGGGTCGCGCCGTTGTCGTACAGCAGCACCGGGAGCTCCGACCCGGAGACCCCGAGCGCCGCGAAGAGCGCCTCCGTCTCCGCCACGGGCCGCACCTCGGGCAGGGGCTGCTCCATGCGCCCGAAGACGATGCGTCCGGAGTCGTCACGCTCGAGCTCGACGGTCACGACTCCGGCCCCGGTCTCGAGCGCGATCGCGCCGAGCTGGAGCGGCACTCCGAGCACGTACGCGGTCCCCAGGATCGGGTGCCCCGCGAAGGGCATCTCGTGGCGCGGGTTGAAGATGCGGACCCGCGCATGGCCGCCCGCCTCGGCGGGGAGGACGAAGGTCGTCTCCGAGAACCCGATCTCGAGCGTGAGCGCCTGCATCGTCTCGGCGTCGAGGGCGCGCGCGTCCGTGAACACGGCGAGCTGGTTTCCCTGGAGCGCGCGGTCGGTGAAGACGTCGACGACCACGTAGCGAAAGCCCGCCACGTCGTCACCCTACTGCCACCGGACGGCGCGAACGACTCCGTTATCCTCGCCGCGATGCTCGTCTTCCTCGTGCGCCACGCGCACTCCGACCCTGGCGACCCGGACGAGCTGCGGCCCCTCTCCGCGCGTGGGCGCGAGGAGGCGCACGCCCTCGGAGAGCGGCTCGCGGCTCACCCGACGCCACCCGAGCTCGTCGTCACGAGCCCGCTGCTTCGCGCCCGCGAGACGGCCGAGGCGATCGCGGAGGCGACCTCGGCCGAGCTGAGGATCGACGAGCGCCTCGCGCCGGGAGCGACGCTCGAGCTGCTCCGAGGCGACGCTCCGACGGCGTCGACTCGACGGTCGCGGCGGTCGGGCACCAGCCCGACTGCTCGGAGATCGCGATCGCGCTGACGGGCGACGACCCGGGCTTTCCGACCGGAGGCGTGGCGGAGCTCGAGCTGGAGGATCAGGCGTCGGGTTGAGCCGGGCTCGTCTCCAGGAGCCGGCGCTCGAGGTCGGACCACCAGGCCGTGTTCCACGCCATGAGGTCGATGCCGTAGCGCAGCACCTCGCCGCTGGGGTCGTCCATGGGGCCGAGCTCGGCGGCGATGGTCAGGAAGTGCTCGCCGGCGTCCGCGAACCAGCGCCGCCGGCGCCGGACGAGCTCGAGCAGCTCCTCGCGGGACAGGAACTCGCCGAAGAACAGCCGGAGCAGGCCCTCGTCGCGCACCTCGTACGCGTCCTCGGTCCCGCGCAGCCAGCCCATGAGCGCCCGCTCGCCGTCGGGCGTCAGCTCGTACACGTACCGCGGTCGGCGTCCGCGCGGCTCGTCCCGTGCGACGACCAGCCCCGCGCGTTCGAGCGAGCGGAGCTCCGGGTAGATCTGCCCGTAGCTCGCGCCCCAGAAGAAGCGGGTCGAGTAGTCGGTGACGCGCTTGACGTCGTACCCCGTGCGCGGCTCCCACTTGAGGAGCCCGAGGATGACGCGCGCTGTTGCGCTCAGTCTTGACATCTGCCTTGACATATCTGCCTGATAGATTGTAATGTATCGGTCAGATATGTCCAGTGCAATCGTGGCGCGCGACCTGCGGAAGTCCTACAAGGGCGTCGAGGCGCTCCGCGGAGTGAGCTTCGAGGTCGCCGAGGGAGAGGTCTTCGGGCTCCTCGGCCCGAACGGCGCAGGCAAGACGACGACGGTCGAGATCCTCGAGGGGTACCGGCGCCGCGACGGCGGCGAGGTGTCCGTCCTCGGCCACGACCCGGCCGACGCGCCGCGCGCGCTCCGGGAGCGGATCGGAGTCGTCCTCCAGCACTCCGAGTTCAACCCCTACCTGACCGTGCGGGAGGTCCACCGGATGTTCGCGGGCTACTACGCGGAGCCGCGCGACGTCGACGAGATCGTCGCGCTCGTCGGGCTCGGGGAGAAGGCCGACGCGCGCGTGAAGACCCTCTCGGGAGGGCAGAAGCGCCGGCTCGACCTCGGGGTCGCGCTCGTCGGCGATCCCGACCTCGTCTTCCTCGACGAGCCGACGACCGGCTTCGACCCGGTGGCGCGCCGCTCGGCGTGGGAGATGATCCGGTCGCTGCGCTCGCTCGGCAAGACGATCCTCCTGACGACGCACTACCTCGACGAGGCGCAGCAGCTGGCCGACCGCGTGGCCGTGATCAGGGAGGGGCAGATCGTCGCGAGCGGGACGCCCGGCGAGCTGATCGGCGCGGCCCGCGCGACGGAGATCCGGTACCTGCGCGACGGCGAGCCGGTCGTGCTCGAGACCGAGGAGCCGACCCGCGTGCTCCACGAGCTGACCGCCGGCGCGCTCGCGGCCGGAGAGGAGCTCGTCGGGCTCGAAGTGCGGCGGCCGACGCTCGAGGACGTCTACCTCGATCTCGTCGACGGCGACGGAGGTGACTCGTGACGGAGCATGCTCCTCCACCAGCTCCGCTACGAGCAGCGCACCTTCTGGCGCAGCAAGGAGGCGGCGATCTTCATCTTCATCTTCCCGTTGCTCCTGTACGCGCTGCTCGCCTCCGTGTACTCGGGCGACCTCGACGGCGAGCCGGGCGCCGACCTCCTGCTCGCCGGCCTCCTCGGGTACGGCGCCGCGAACATCGCGTTCGCCGGGCTCGCGATCATCCTCGTCGGGCGTCGCGAGGCGGGCTTCCTGAAACGGGTGCGCTCGACCCCGCTCCCGGCTCCCGTCTACCTCGCCGCGGTCCTGCTGTCGACGCTCGTCGTCTTCGCCCTCGACGCGGTCGCGCTGCTCCTGCTCGGCAAGTTCGCGTTCGGCGCGAGCATGCCGGAGAACGCGCTCGGGTTCGCCGGCGTGGTCGTCCTCGGCTGCCTCTGCTTCGCCGGCCTCGGCGTCGGCGCGGCGGCGCTCATCCGCTCGGCCGAAGGCGTCGCGGCCGTCGTCAACGTGATCGTGCTCCCGATGGCGTTCCTCTCCGGCTCCTTCGGGCCGACGGACGACTACCCGGAGTTCCTCCAGGCGATCGGCGACGTGCTCCCGCTCGGGTACTACCTCGACGTCGTGAACGGCGTCTACCTCGACGGCGAGTCGCTCTTCGCCGACCCGACCTCGCTCGCGCTCGTCTGCGCGTGGGGCATCGCCGGGCTGGCGATCGCGCTCCGCTGGTTCAGCTGGATGCCGCGCGAGAGGTGAGGCGAAGCCGGGCCGCAAGGGCCCGGCTTCGTTTGACCGCAGTCCTCGTTAGCGGTTCGCGAACGCGGAGAGGAAGTAGAGCAGCACCGCGACCGCCGCCAGGGCGCCCGCGACGTACGTCCACGCCGCCGCCTTGAGGACGCTCTTCACGCCGCCCGCCTCGCTTGCGGGGACGAGCCCGAGGTCGCTCAGCTGGCGGTTCGCGCGGTTCGACGCGTCGAACTCCACGGGCAACGTCACGATCTGGAACAGCACCGCGATCGAGTAGAGCGCGATCGCGAAGATGACGAAGCCGGTGATCTGGAGGAAGAAACCGCCGAGGAGGAAGAGGAACCAGATGTTCGATGCGAACGAGACCGCGGGGAACATCGCGCTCCGGAAGCGGAAGAACGCGTAGGCCTGCGCGTGCTGGATCGCGTGGCCCACCTCGTGCGCGCCGACGGCGGTCGACGAGATGCGAGCGGCCGTGGAACACCTCGGGAGAGAGGTGCACCGAGCGGCTACGCGGGTCGTAGTGGTCCGAGAGAGTCCCGGGGGTCTCCTCGATCGGAACCTCCTGGAGCCCGTTCGAGTCGAGAATCCGCCGAGCGACCTGGGCGCCCGACATCCCGTGGGATGCGGGGACCTGGAGGTTCTTGGCGAACGTGCTCTTCACTCGGTGCTGGGCCCAGAAGCCGATCACCATCGGGACGATGAACGCGAGTATGAAAGCCATGCCGGGATCGTACCGTCCGGGATCGGCGCAACCGCCGCGCCCTTGGGCGGCTCAGCGGGTTCTTAACCGGTTCGACGGCGGCGCGACCTCATCTGGGCTCGGTACCTGGCCACGCGTGCGCTCGGGCTCCAGGGCCGCTCGCGCGCGACCGCCTGAGTAGCCACCTCGGTCACGCGAGCTACCATCGGAGGCCGACCGTGCTCCACTACCTCGCCGAGCTCGACAACCTCGCCATCGAGGCGACCCACACTCTCCGCTGGGAGCCGTTGACGGTCCTGTTCGTCATGGCGTCCGCGTGGTGGGTGAAGTGGCCGCTCATCGCCGCGTTCGGAGCCGTCGGCGACGCCCGGCGACGCTGTACCCGCGTCTGCGCGCTGTCGGCGAGCATCGCCGCCGGCGCGGCAGCCCTCTCGGTCGCGCTGCTCAAGGAGATCACCGACCGCGCGCGGCCGCCGGTCGCGGAGTCGTCGATCCAACCGCTCATCTCCATCCCGGATTCGACCTCGTTCCCGTCCGGGCATGCCGCGACCGCGTTCGCCGCGGCGACGGCGGTGGCAATCGTCTATCCGCGGCTCAGGGTGCCGGTGCTCCTGCTGGCGACTCTCGTGGCGCTGTCGCGGGTGTATCTCGGCGTGCACTACTGGTCGGACGTGATCGTGGGAGGCCTGTTCGGCGTTGCGATCGGCTGGGCGACGGTGCGGGTGGTCCGGCTGGCCGCAGGAGCGCTGCAAGAACGCGCCCGGAGTCGCGAAGCGCGCGGAACGAGCTCTGCTCGTCTCCGTAGATCGCGGGGATAGCGACCCAGGCGACCTCGACGCCGCTCGTCAGCGCGGCCTTCAGGTGCCGCGTCTCGGCCTCGTAGCCGTCCCCGTCCAGCGCCAGCTCGAGCGCGCGTCCGCGCAGCAGCCGCATGCCGCACTGGGTGTCGCGAACCGGGTGGCCCGTGCTCAGCTCCAGCAGGCGGCGGCTCGCGCGGTTCGCGAGGCGCCTGGACCACGGCATGGAGCGGAGATCGTCGAAGCGGTCCCCGATCACGAGCTCGGCGGTCTCCCCCGCGGCGAGGAAGGCCGGGATCGCCTCGGCCGGATGCTGCCCGTCCGCGTCGATCGTCAGCACCGCCACGGCTTCCGGCGCGAGCTCGCGGACGGCGGCGAGACCGGCCCGCAGGGCGGCACCCTTGCCACCGCGCTCCGGCAAGCGCACGAGCGTCAGCCCGAGCTCGGCGGCGAGCCCTTCGAGCTCGCGCGCGACGGGCTCTCCCGAGCCGTCGTCGACGAGGACGAGCCCGGCGACGTGACGCATGGCCTCCGCGACCAGCCCGCGCTCGGGCACCTCGCCGTGGGCCGGCATGATCGCCCAGACGTCCTCGCGGCGCAGCGCCATCAGCAGCCCTCCCGTGCCGGCTCGAGCCTGCGTGCGGACACCAGGCCGGTCTGCGTGAAGAGCGCCCGCGTCGCCAGGGCGCTTCCGTACCCGAGCGCGATGCCCGCGACGACGTCGAGCGGGAAGTGCGCGCCGAAGAGGACGCGCGTGACCGCGTTCAGCGCGACGTACGCGAGGAGCGGGTAGCGCAGCCTCGGGAAGGCGAACCAGGCGGTCGCCGCGAGGGCGGTGATCACGGCCATGTGCCCGCTCGGGAACGCCTCGATGCGGGCCCAGTCGTGGCCGTACGCGAGGACGACCTCGGCGTTGTCGAAGACCTCGGACGGCCGCGGCCGGTCGTACAGCGCGTACACGGCCTCGAGCAGGCCGACCGCGAGCGTGCCGGCCGCGATCTCGAGCGCGAGGACGCCGGGGATCCTGCGCGGGCTGGCGAGCAGCGCGGCCGCGATCGGGACCGACACGAGCAGGAGGTAGTTGCGCACGGGCTCCTCGAGGAGCTCGAACAGCGGCTCCGGCCCGGGCCCGAACCCGTTCACGGCTCGGAAGAGCGTCTTGTCGAGGTCGTTGCAGCGCGGTCGTGGCGACGACCAGCCCCGCCACGAGCACGGTCACGTAGAGCCCGGCCAGCGAGCCCGCCCAGCGGACGAGCCAACGGGTGCTCGGCGCCCGCAGCCGCGCCGGCCAGCGAGTCACGAACCGCGCGAGCGGGACGAGCGCGAGGAGCGCCGAGGCGCCGCCGAGGACGAAGACCGCGCGGTAGCTCTCCGTCAGCGCGATGAGCCCGCCGGCCGTCGGGAGCGCGATCGTCGACCCGATCGCGCGCACCGAGAAGAAGAGCGCCGTGTAGCCGCCGGCCTCGCCGGGGGGAATGATCGACGCGAGCACGGGGTAGCCGGTCGTCGAGACGATGCCGAATCCGGCCGCGGCCGCGATCAGCCCCGGCGCGACGAGCTCGAGGCTCGTCGTCAACGAGACGGCGAGCAGGCCCGCTCCGAGGAGCGCGACGCCGAGGAAGAGGGCAGGCCCGAGCTGCTCCGGGTTGCGGATGCGGCCCGAAGCGACCGTGAACGCTGCCGTGACGAGCCCGAACGCCGCCAGCCCGACCGCCGCGACCGCGGTCTCGAGGCCGAGCACGTGCTGGGCGTAGAGGACGAAGAACGTGGGCAGCGCGGCGTACGCGAGAACCCAGAGGATCTCGGCGAGGAGCAGCGCGCGGACGTCCGGCCTCGCCGCGGCCTGGCGGTAGAAGCGGACGGGATGCGCGCGTTCGACCGTCTCGGCGGCGGCGACCTTCGGCTCGGTGACCCGTGCGAGAGTCGGAAGGACGAGCAGCGGCAGCAGCACCGCCGCGGCCGCGAACGGCGCCCACAGGGCGATCTCCGTCAGGAGGCCGCCGGCCACGAGGCCGAGCATCGACCCGGCCAGGAGGGCGATCTCCTGGGCGCTCGTGGCGCGTGCGCGCCGCCCGGGGACGAAGAGCTCGGCGACGAGCGCCCGGTGGGCCGTGGTGATGGCGTTGAGGCCGACGTAGACCGTGGCGCCGAAGACCGCGAGCGCCAGGTACGAGGACGATGCCCCGAGCGCGACGGCCGCCAGGCCGCCGGCGGCGACGACGCTCCCGCCGAGGACGAACGGCAGCCTCGCTCCGGCTCCCCGCGAGCGGCGCCGGTCGCTCCAGTACCCGACGACGAGCGGGACGGAGAGCCCGGCGCCGGCGTTCACGAGCATCACGAGCCCGATCAGGCCCGGCGAGCTCTCGATCCGGTCGAGGAGCACGGGCAGGTACGTGGTGGTGACGGCCCGCCCGGTGCCCGGCGCCGACGGCAGCGGCGGCGAAGGCGGCCAGGTAGAGGCCCTGGCGGCGCACGCGCGGGCGCGCGTCCAGGTCGAGGCTGTCCGGCGATCGGCGCTCATGGCCTCACCAAGCGCGAGGGCGTCCGGCACGACCTCGAGCGTCACCGGCCCCGTGCCGAGGTTCGTCGTGTCCGCGATGACCGGCGACTGGCCGAGGGTCGAAATGCGGACGCGCTCTGCCGTCCACGTCCGCGCGCCCGGCCGGCTGAGATGCGTGCCGCGACGCAGGTGGGCGATCATCGGGACGATCCGCGCGCGTCCTTCCCACGGCAGCGCGACGACGTCGAGCAGGCGATCGTCCGGCCGGGCGTCCGGCGCGACCCTGAGGCCGAACGCGTAGAGCGAGAGGTTCGCGACGAAGAGCTGGCCGACGCCGAGCAGCTCGGTTTGCCCGTCGCTCGAGATGCAGACCGAGATGCCGTCGAAGCCGCGCGCAGCCTCGAGCCCGGAGCGGACGGCCGCCCGGATGTCGGCCGAGTTCGGTGCCCGGTAGCTCGCTCTCGCAACGGCGTGGAGCCCGACGCTGACCCCCTCGACCGCGAGGTAGCTCTGCGTCGCGCTCGTCGCCGAGACGAGGTCGATCGGGCTCGCGCTGCCGGTGGCCGCGAGCTCGGCCGCCGCGCGGACGTCGAGGGGGATGCCGAGCGCCCGCGCGACGTTGTTCGCCCGCCCGGCGGGGAGAAGCGCGAGCTCGGGCGGGACGAACGGCAGGTTGGCGGCCGCATGGAGCGTTCCGTCCCCTCCCAGGAGGACGACGCGGCGATCGCCGAACTCGGGCCACGCAGCCGCGAGCTCGGCGACGCTCTCCGTCACCCGAGTCTCGACGCGCACGCCGTGGCGGCCGAGCGCGCGGGCGGCCGCCCCGAGAACGGCGTCAGAGCGCCCGAGCCCGCTCGCGCTCCCGTTCGCGACGAGAACGACGTGGCGGGACGTCGCGCGCCAGGGCAGCGCGCGCCGAGCCGGAAGCGTCACTTGTGCCGAGATCGAACTCACGTGTCCCCTCGCTACACCTCGAATTCACGGTCGCTTCACCATTGCTTCACTTTTTGAAGTAACGCGAGATCCGTCGCCTGGATTCCGCCTCTAGGACATTGACCGCCGACACCCCGCCGGTGTGACAGCGGCTGAACCGGCTGGCGCTAGAGTGGCTCCGCTCAGCCAAAGCGCCCCCGTAGCTCAGTGGATAGAGCAGCGGTTTCCTAAACCGCGTGCGCTGGTTCGATTCCGGCCGGGGGCATCCCGCTGTTTGCGCGGAAGCGCTCTTCTGAGCAGGCTTTTTTGTTCGGACGAGTGTGTGGCAACTTCCGCCCAAGACCGACATGGGGTTGGCTCTCGAGGTCGAGCTCCACCTCGGCTCATCGCGATCGTGCGGCACCGGGATCGCGCGCAGAGCGCAGCCGCCGTCGACCTGGTCGAGCTCGCGACCGAGGTGGGCGCGGCGATCGGCGTGGTCCCGGACCGAACAGCGGCCTCTCGCAAACCGCGCGATCTTGAGCGAGTCGGCGAGTGCCGCTCGCTCGGCATCGAGAATGCTGATGACCGTGCGTCCTCTTCGAGGTAGCGCGCTCCGACACGATCGATGCCGCGCATCATCTGGTCGCTCCGCGTTCGACCACTTCCCTGATTGCCTCGAAGAAGAGCGCCGACGAGGCATCCCACGTTGGCCGTGAGAGGGCGCGGCGCTTCGCCGCCGCCCCGAGCCGCGCCCTCACGTCGCCTTCGAGTACGAGCTCTAGCAGTGCCTTCGAGAGAGCGTCAATGTCGCCTGGCTCCACGAGGAGTCCTTCGCGGCGATCCTCCGCCAGGTGCGGGAGGTTGCCAGCATGCCAGCCGACGACAGGGAGGCCGAAAGCCATCGCCTCGCCCCAGACCGTCCCGTACGACTCGCGAGAAGCCGGAAGCACGAAGACGTCGGCTGCTCGGTAGAGAGTCGCGACCTCCTCGAGCGTGAGCGGACCATGGACGATCACGCGGCTGGTGAGGTCGGTCAGCGCGAGACGAGACCGCACACGTGCCGCGTAGCGTGTATCGGCCGCATCGTCGCCGGCGAGGTGGAGCGTCCCCGCGTCGTCCGGGAGTCGCGCGAACGCCTCGAGAAGCTCGAGGATCCCTTTCTGCGGCAGCCAGTTGGCGACGGTAAGGAACGCGGCTCGCCGCCCTTTGCGAAGGTCCGGGGGAGGACCTGCTGGAGGAGGCGCTACGTCCCGTCCCGGGGGGACGACTCGAATCCGCGAGCGCGGGAAACCCCCCTCGACGAATTGCCTGGCGAGGTGATCACTTGCCGCGATCAGGAGGTCGGCTCGGCGCAGGGCGAGCCGATCGAGCGGCGCCTGCACCCTCTCGCGAACGGCGCCGTGATCGATCCCACCGGGCGGCTGGTGCAGGACGGCGATCACAGGGACGCCACGACGGCGCAGAGCCAGGGCCGGACCCGCAAACGCAGCAGCGATCGAGTCGAGCAGGAGGGCGTTCGCCCCGAGCTTCTCGCACTGACGAAGCACCGCCGCGCCGCGAAGAGCGGCGAGCGGGAACGGCCACTCGGGGAATGAGAGGAACGGGATTCGCGCCGAGTGCGCGCGCGCGGCCTCCGCCATCCGCAGGTGGTACAGGTAGCCCCCGCTCAGGCGGCCGGGATCGCCTAGCGTGATCAGTGGGAGAACGAGATGAGCGTGGTTCATGTCGTTCAGACGCCCTTCGACCCGGGTCCGGATCAATCGCCCGTCACTCAGAGCTCGTTGGCACCCCAGCGCGGTAGCCGCCGAACGCCGTCGGCGACTCCCAGACGCGCACCGTCAGCGCCTCGCCGCCAGCGGCCGCAATTGCATCCGCGAGCCGCTGATGGAACCAGCGGGCGAGGATCTCCACCGTGACCGCCTCCGCCTCCGGCGGACGAATCGAGTCGAGGTCATTGCCCTCGATGGCGGCGACGGCATCTCGGAGAGCCGCCTCGACGACATCCAGGTCGATGACCATCCCTCGTCCGTCGAGGGTCGCGCGCTCGATGACGACCTCCACCCGGTACTCGTGTTCGTGGAGATCGCCCTCGGGAGGCGGGAGCCACGGAATCCGGTGCAAGGCGCGCAGGTCTGCCGACGCACCGACTTCGAACCCGCTGGTCATGAGTAGGCGAGGGCGACGTGGACGACGCCGTCGTCGCCGCGGTCGAGCGCCGCGTAAGCCTCCGGCGCGCGCTCCAAGGGCAGGGTGTGCGAGGCGAGGGCTGCGAGTGGAAGCTCCGCGAGCAGTGCCTGTGTCACCTCGATCCTCCGGAGCCGGTCCCACCGGATGGCCCGACTGCCAATCGTCGAGACCTGGCTGCTTCGAATCTCGAGACGACGGCGGTGGAACTCGGCCCCGAGTGGGAGCGTTACCGGCTTCTCCCCGTACCAGGACGCGACGATTGCGATGCCTTCTGTCGAGAGGAGCCCCAGGCTCTCGCCGAGCGCTTCCGGATTCCCCGTCGCCTCGACGATGACGTCCGCGCCACGCCCCCGCGTCGCGGTCCGGACCGCAACGCCAAGCGCCTCGGGTTCCACCGCCTCGAGTCCGCACATCTCGGCGGTTTCGCGGCGCCAAGGCTTCGGATCGCTCCCCACTACGGTTGCGCCGCTCCTCAGGAGAAGGATGCCGGTGAGGATTCCGACCGGGCCGAGCCCCAGGACGGCCACAACCTCGCGGTAGCGAATGCCGGCGTCGAGCGAGATCTGCAGCGCTGTCTCCACGAGCGGGAAGAGCGTCGCGGAGCGCGGGTCGGTCGCGCCGATGCGCACGACATCGGTGGCCGAGACGACGAAGCGACTCTGGTGCGGGTGAAACGCGAAGACACGCTCGCCCTCCCTCACATCGCTCCGTGAGGCCTCGACCGTCCCGACGACGCTGTAGCCGTACGTGAAGGGGTAGTCGAAACTGCCCGCGAGAGCGCCAAGCGTTTCGTCACGCGGCAAGCTTGGGTCGAGCTCGCCCCGATACGCCAGCATCTCCGTACCGCCGCTTATGCCCGAGAACTCCGCGCGGACGAGAACCTCTCCTGCTCGATTCCTCGGGACAGCGACCTCGGCTAGTTCAACCACATACGGCGCGACGAAGCGAACCGCTTCCGCCCGCCCCCCGTTCGCATGAGCCGCCCGCACGCCACTAAAGTATCGGCGAGTGTCCCCTCGCGAGGTCGCGACGCTCCCACTCGCCACCACTTCCGGCGAGTTCGAGCTACGTGCGTTCGAGTTCGCTTCGGGCGCGGTCTACCTCGCGCTCGTGCGCGGCGAGATCGGCGACGGACGCGCGGTCCTGACCCGGCTCCACTCGGAGTGCCTAACCGGTGACGCACTCGGGTCGCTTCGCTGCGATTGCGGCACCCAGCTTCGAGAGGCCGCGCGCGAGATCGCCGCGGAAGGGCGCGGCGTCCTCGTCTATGCAACCGACCACGAGGGACGCGGGATCGGGCTGGTCAACAAGCTGCGCGCCTACATGCTTCAGGAGGACGGCGCGGATACGATCGACGCCAACGTCCACCTCGGCTTTCCCCCGGACGCACGCAGCTACGACGCAGCCGCGCGCTGTCTCGGCCTCCTCGGTGTCCATTCTGTGCGGCTCCTCACGAACAACCCGAGCAAGGTGGAGGCGCTCACGCGTGCCGGAATCGACGTCGAGCAGACCGTCCCGCTTCAGACGTCGCCGCACATACGAAACGCTGAGTATCTCCGTGCCAAGGAGGCGCGGCTCGGGCACGTCGCGCCCGCCGGCGCTCCACTAGACGGCGATCCGATCGGCGACGCGATCGACGTTGCCCCGCTGCTCGGGCGTCCGGCGGCGCCGTCGTGGCGGCCATATGTCGTGCTCAAGTACGCACAGACGATCGACGGGCGCATCGCAACGCGGCGAGGCGAGGCCAAGTGGATCTCCAGCGAGGCGGAGCGGCGGATCTCGCACGGCCTTCGCGCGGCGTGCGACGCCGTGCTCGTCGGCGTCGGCACGGCCATCATCGACGATCCCCAGTTGACGGTGCGCATGGTTCCCGGACCCTCGCCACTTCGCGTCGTGCTCGACTCGACCTTGCGCCTGCCGTCGACAGCACGCGTCCTGGATGACCGGGCTGGGACTGTCGTGGTTACGACCCAGCAGTCGACCGAGGAGCGTCGCGCCGCCCTTCGCGCACGCTCCGTAGGCGTTCACGTCGTCAACGCCGGCCCGCGCGGGGTCGACCTCGCGAGCGCGCTCCAGACGCTTCGAGGACTCGGCGTTGGTTCTCTTCTCGTCGAGGGCGGGGCACGAGTGATCACCTCGTTCTTCGCCGAGAAGCTCGTCGACCGCCTCGTCGTCGGGATCGCGCCGACCATTATGGGGACCGGCATCGACGCCGTCGGCGACCTCGGTGTCGCACACGTCGCGGAGAGCGTCCGACTGACGAACCGGTCCGTGCACCAGGCCGGCGGCGACCTGCTGGTCGCAGCCGACGTGCGCTGATGTAAGGACGGCAGCCATGGAGCGAGCGCTTCTGGTCCGCCACGCGGAGAGTGTCTTCAGTGCCCGAGGGCTCGCGACGGGAAGGGTGGACGTCCGCTGCCCGTTGAGCGAGCGCGGCGAGGCGCAAGCACGAGCCCTCGCGGAGGACCTCGCTAACGAGGGCATCGACCTCTGCGTGACGTCCGAGCTCGAGCGGACGCGCCAGACCGCGGAGATCACGCTCGCGGAGAGAGAAGTTCCACGGATCGTTCTCCCTGAGCTCAACGATCCACTCTACGGCCGCTACGAGGGCGGCCCACTCGACGCCTACCTCGCCTGGGCGCTCGCGAACGACTCGGCGGCAGAGCCTCCCGGCGGCGGCGAGCGAAGACATACGCTTGTCGCGCGCTACGCGGACGGGTTCCGGAGGGTCGTCGAGAGGCCAGAGCGGGAAATCCTCGTCGTCACGCATTCGCTGCCGATCGCATACGTCCTGATGGCACTTGCGGGCCGTGACCCCGCGCGCCGCGTTCCGGTCGTGGAACACGCGAAGCCCCATGCGATCTCGGGCCTCGAGCTTGCGCAGGCGGTTGTCCGGCTCGATGCGTGGTGCGCGGCGCCGACCTGGTAGTCGAAAGCGGACCCACTCCAGAACGTCGGCTACATCCGCTTTGGCGATCGATGATCGACCATGGCCCGACTGTCTCTGTACTCCGACCGGGTCGAGTCCGGTCGGCGCGAGCCGCGTCCATTACGAATGGCCAACGTCATAAAAGGTGAGCTTCGGTAAGCCGTCGCGCCTCGGCCGGGACCGAGCGAGCGCTAGACATGGTTAGGGTGAATCGTTCGCGATGACGTCGACGAGCTACGACGAGATCTGCGCAGCTCATCGCTGGGAGGTGCCGGCGCGGTACAACATCGCAGCCGACGTCTGCGACAAGCACGCGCGTGAAAAGCCGGCGATGGTTTGGGAGAGCTTCGACGGCTCGACCCGAGAGCTCGAGTGGGGCGAGCTCAGGATCTGTCGAACCAGGCCGCGCACACGCTCGCCGCACGCGGTGTCACGCAGGGCGACCGGGTCGCGGTCGTCCTACCGCCCACGCCAGAGGCCGCTGCAACCTTCTTCGCAGTCTGGAAGCTCGGCGCAATTCTGCTCTCGATGTCCTTGCTGTACGGCGACGATGGAATCGAACATCGGCTCTCGGACTCCGAGGCGAAGCTGCTCGTCACCGACCCCGGCAATGCGCCGCGCTTCGACCGACCGTGGGCGCCGGACACGCTCGTGCTCGAGCCGGAGACGCTGGCGACGGCCCCGACGGACTTCGTGTGCGCCGACACCGCGGCCGACGACCCTGCGCAGCTCTATTACACGTCGGGGACGACCGGGCTCGCGAAGGGGATCGTCCACGCGCACCGCTACATCCTCGGCCACGAGGAGTTCCGGTACTGCCACGAGGTCGAGGAGGGCGAGCGCTTCCACGGGATGGGCGAGTGGGCCTGGGCCGCGGGGATCGCACCGCTGCTCGGCCCTTGGCGGCTGGGCGCACTGCAGTGTGTCTACCGCCGCGAGGGCGGCTTCGACCCGCACAAACAGCTCGACTTCTTGAGCCGGCACTCCGTGACGAACGTGTTCACCACGCCAACGGCGATGCGCTCGATGATGGCGATCGAGGACGCAGGGACGCGCTACCCGCAGGTGTTCCGCCGCGTGTGCTCGGCTGGAGAGCCGCTCAATCCGGAGGCAATCCGCTGGTTTCGCGAGCAGTACGGCGTGACCGTGCTCGACTACTACGGCCTGACGGAGTCGTACCCACTCGTCGCGAACTACCCGTTTCTCGAGGTGCGTGAGGGCTCGATGGGCAAGCCGATGCCGGGCTGGGACGTGCAGCTCCTCGACGAGGAAGAGCAGCCCGTGGGGCAGGGGGAGCGCGGCGAGATCTGTCTGCGCGCCCGCTCGAACCCGCACTATCCGCTCGGTTACTGGCGTAACGACCAAGCGAGCGTGGAGACCTTCGGCGGTGAGTGGTTCCACACCAAGGACGCCGCCGTCCAGGACGAGGACGGCTACGTCTGGTACGTCGGACGCGCCGACGACGTGATCATCGCGGCGGGTTACCGGATCGGCCCGTTCGAGGTCGAGTCGGCCTGCCTCGAGCATGCCGCCGTTCGCGAGGCAGCAGTCGTCGCGTCGCCCGACGAGCTTCGGGGCAACGTCGTGAAGGCATTCATCGTCCTAACAGGCGGATACGAGCCGTCGGAGGCGCTAGCCGACGAGATCAAGTCCCACGTCCGCGAACGCCTCTCCGCCTACGCGTACCCGCGCCGTGTCGAATTCGTACCGGAGCTGCCGAAGACGCTTACCGGAAAGATTCGCCGAATCGAGCTCCGCGAGCTCGAGCTCGACCGCGCCGGCACGGACACGGGCTCCTGACACGCCGTCAGCGGAGCAGCAGCAGCGGTATCACGTATCACGACCTAAGCTGCGCGAATGGCCGGCGTGGCCGCCGACAGCCCAGAGCTAGCTCGTCAGCTCGAGGACCTGCGGGAGCAGCAGCGAGCGATCAGCGGCGTTCTTCGCGCCGTCGCCCGCTCGAGTGGCCTACAGCCGGTTGTCGACGAGGTGGTCGAGGCCTGCCAGCGGTTGTGCCAGGCCGATGAGGGTGCGCTCTACCTCCTCGAGGACGGGCTCCTCCGCTCGGCCGCGCGCACGGGCGGCCTCCCGGTAGCCGTCGAGTACGACAATCAGCATGCGCACGCGCTCGACCGGACGACGGCGGCCGGGCGCGCGGCTGTCACGCGGCAACCGGTGCACATCCCCGATATCGAGAAGGATCCGGAGTACACGTACCCCGGCCCGCGACCTTATCGGTCGATGCTCGCTGTGCCGGTGATCGTCGAGGACGAGCTGATCGGCGCCGTCGCGATGGTTCGCCAGGAGCCACAACCGTTCAGCGGCGAGCACATCGCGCTCGTGCAGACCTTCGCCGACCAGGCGGCGATCGCGATCGCGAACGCTCGCCTGATCGAGGCGGTCGAGCGGCAGCGCACGGAGCTGGCGCGATTCGTCTCCCCGCAGGTTGCGGAACTCATCTCCAGCGACGACGGCGAGCAGCTCCTCGCTGGACACCGCGCCTACGTCTCGTGTCTCTTCTGCGATCTCCGCGGCTTCACGGCCTTCGCCGAGACAGCGGCGCCGGAGGAGCTGTTTGACGTGCTGCGCGAGTACCACGGCGCGCTCGGCACGCTGATCCCCGCACACGGGGGACGCTCCAGCACTTCGCGGGCGACGGCGTGATGGTGTTCTTCAACGATCCTCTCCCGGTAGCAGACCACGAACTCGAGGCGGTTCGCTTCGCGCTTGCGGCGCACAAGCGTTTCGCGGAGCTGGCGAAGGCGTGGCGAAGGCGAGGAACGGAGCTAGGGCTCGGAATCGGAATCGAAGCCGGCTACGCGACACTCGGTCGGATCGGCTTCGAAGGGCGCTACGACTACGGCGCACTCGGGCCGGTGGCGAATCTCGCCTCACGACTGAGCACCCTGGCTGACGGAGGCCAGATCCTGATCGGCCAGCGAGTTTTCGCCGCCGTGGAGGACACCGTCGAGACAACTCCTGCCGGCGAGCTCGAGCTCAAGGGGTTCGGCCGTCCCGTATCCGCGTACGAGGTTCGTCAGCTGCGCTAATCAACGACGCGGCCTGCCGGCGACGATATATACGGTCGCATGGAGGCTGGGCGGGCCGCGCGGACGGCCGCGGCAAGGATCGAGGCGGTGCAGGACAGCACCGCGGACCGATGTCGCCTCGCCGAGTCCTGGGACGCTTCCTGGGGGATCCGAGGAGGCGATCAATCGGCCTCTTCGTCGATCTGCACAACCAGTTCCCGGATCCCTATCCGCCCCACGGATGGTCGATGGAAGACCTGCTCGCCGCGCACGGGCGGCTCGCGCAGATCATCGACTACGGCCTGATCCCGTCCGAGCTGACCGAGCTCTACGGGTTCGCCGCCGACGCCCTCGACGAGCCGCGGATCACGACGCTTCTCAGCGACGGAACGCCGTGTTACGCCTGGCCGGCGGAGGAACAAGCGCCGTGGCTCGCCGCCGCCGAGCGGGGCCCACTGGCCCGGGCAATCGCCCGCGCCACCGGGCATCCCTTCCGCTGACCGTGCTGGTTCGATTCCGGCCGGGGGCACTTCGCCGCGGCGGCCAGCTGTACCTCCATCGGTACCTTGACCGGAGATGGCGGAGCTGGTCTTCATCGATGCGCACGTCGAGTCCGAACAGGATGGGCGCGCGCCCGGCGAGCCGAGCGAGGCGGAGGCGCTCGACGCCTACTCGCAGGCGGTCATCTCGGTCGCCGAGCGACTCACGCCGTCCGTGGCGAACCTCCGCGTCTCTCGGCGGGCCCGCGGCCAGCGCGTGCTCGACGGCGGCGGGAGCGGCGTCGTGGTCTCGCCGGACGGGTTCCTGCTGACCTCCGCTCACGTCGTCGCGCGCTCCGACTCGCGCGGGCAGGCGTCGTTCGCCGACGGTCGCAACCTGGACGTCGAGGTCGTCGGAGCCGACCCGCTGTCCGACCTCGCGGTGCTGCGCGCGAACGGCGGCGATCTCGTCCCGGCCGAGCTCGGGGACGCCGAGCGGCTCCGCGTCGGCCAGCTCGTGGTCGCGATCGGGAATCCGCACGGATTCGCGGGCTCGGTCACGGCGGGCGTGGTCTCCGCCCTCGGCCGCTCGCTGCCGACGCGGTCGGGCTCGGCGGTGCGAATCGTCGACAACGTCATCCAGACGGATGCGGCTCTGAATCCCGGCAACTCCGGCGGCGCGCTCGCCGACAGCCGCGGCCGGGTGGTCGGAATCAACACCGCCATCGCCGGGATCGGTCTCGGCTTGGCCGTTCCAATCAACGCAGCGACGCGCCAGATCGTCGCGGCGCTGATGACGGAGGGACGGTTTCGCAGGGCGTACCTCGGCATCGGCGCAGGCGAGCGCCCGCTTCCACCACGGCTTGCGCGCGAGCTCGCACGAGACGATTGCGTGGAGGTGAGCGAGGTCGTGAGCGACGGCCCCGCAGCCCGCGCTGGACTGCAAGCCGGCGACCTCCTCATCGCTCTCGACGGCGAGCCGATCCACGGCATGAGCGACCTCCAGCGGCTCATGGTCGCCGAGCGAATCGGCTTGCGGAGCGTCTTCACCGTCGCGCGCGACGAGCGCGTGTTCGAGCTGCCGCTGGTGCCGAGCGAGCTCCCCGCGTAGTACCCATCCGCCGCCCCGCGGAGGTAGCCTCCGCGGTCACGGCCGCGTTATGACCGCCGTCCCCATGACTCGGTGCTCGGGATACTCGATAGCGGCCGTCCTGGCGGCCTTGCTGCTGCTCGGCGGAGGAACGGCGGCTGCACAGAGGGCCGCCGAGCCGCCGCTCCCCGCCATCGTCGCCACCGGCGCGACCGGGACGGCAGCCGTCCTCGCCGACGGCACGTGGAGCGTCGAGCTCTCCGCGCTCCACGCGGACGACACCGACGCGGCCGTCTCGCCGGACCGGCTTCGGGTCGCGTTCGTCTCCGAGCGCGACGGGAATCCGGAGATCTACGTCGCGGACTCGCGCACGGGCGACGCGCAGCGACTGACCCGCAACCGGCGAGCGGCCGACCTCAGGCCCGCGTGGTCGCCCGACGGTCGCAGCATCGTCTGGCAGAGCGGCCTGCCGGGAGCGGCCGACCTCTTCGTCATGCGTACCGACGGCTCGAGCAAGCGACGGCTCGTCGGAGGAGCCGGCGACGACGGCGATCCTGCGTGGTCACCCGACGGAGCGCGGATCGCGTTCTCCACGAACCGCTCCGGCAGGCGTCAGCTCTGGACGGTCGCGGCGGGCGGCGGCACGCCGGAGCCGCTGACGCAGGGCCCCGGACGAATTTGGGCGCCCGCCTGGTCGCCAGATGGAACGCGCCTCGTGTTCTCCCGCGAGCTCGCCGGGGGCTCCGACCTCTGGCTGCTCAACCCCTCGGTCGGAGTCATGGAGAGGCTGACGCGAGGCGGCGCCTGGGATTCACGGCCCGACTGGTCGCCGAGCGGCCGCCACATCGCGTTCGAGCGCGCGGCCGCGGGGCGCTCGTCGATCTGGATCGTCAGAGCCGACGGCGCGAAGGCCCGTCAAGTGGAGAGCACGGACGGTCTCGCCGACCCGGACTGGGCCGAGACGGACCGTTCGCTCGTGCCGCGATCCGACGAGCAGCTCCCCGACCTCGACCAGCGCGCGCCCGCGGGGCTCGTCGTCCTCCAGGCTGGGCCGCAGGTTCGGGCTCGGCTTCGCCTCCTCGACTGAGAATCACGGCCTCGGGCCGCTCGTGATTCGGGGCGTGCGCGAAGGGCGGTCCATGAGGGCGGATCAGGTCGTCGAGCATCGCGACGGCACGGCCCGAGTCGTGCGCGAGGTCGGCCGCCTGCACTACGAGCTGCACACACCTCACCATCACTGGCACCTGCAGTCGTTCGTCACCTATGAGTTGCAGCGCGCCAGCGACCTTGCCGTCGTGGTCCGCGACCGCAAGACCGGGTTCTGCCTGTTGGACCGCTGGGGCCGGGTGTCCCCGAAGGTCGCCAGCGCCGGCCCGCCCCGGTTCGTCGGCGACTGCGGAGCGGGGAAGCCGGGGGCGCGGCGTGTGACGCAGGGAACGTCCGTCGGCTACATCGACCGCTACCCGGCGTTCTTCCACGGCCAGCAGCTGAACGTGACCGGGCTTCCGGCTGGTCGCTACGTCCTCGTCCATCGCGCGAACCCGCAGCGCGCGATGCGCGAGCTCAGATACTCGAACAGCGCCGCCTCGGTCCTCCTGCAGCTCACGTGGCCGAACGGGGCCACCTCGGCTCCCCGGATCAAGATCCTCCGCCGGTGCGAGGGAACCGAGCGCTGCCCTCCGCGCTGAGGAGCGGCCTCAGCGACTACTTGTGGCGATAGACGATGCGGCCGCGGGTGAGGTCGTACGCGGAGACCTGGACGTTGATGCGGTCTCCCGGGGCCATGCGGATGCGGTAGCGGCGCATCTTGCCGGCGGTGTACGCGATCAGCTCGTGGCCGCTCTCGAGGGAGACGCGGAACATGCCGCCGCCCAGTGCCTCGAGCACCTCTCCTTCGACCTCGACCTTTTCCTCTCGAGCCATGCGTTCCCTTCGCCGTGAAACATGAGCGCGCGGCCCCGGTGTTCGACACCGGGAACCGCGCGCCTGCCTCGGCAGCCCTAGACGGACTGCACGTTGATTGCCTCCGGGCCCTTCGCGCCCTCGCGGGCCTCGAACTCGACGCGAGCGTTCTCGCTCAGCGACTTGAAGCCGGAGCCCTCGATGTTCGAGTGGTGGACGAACAGGTCCTTACCACCTTCGTCGGGCGTGATAAAGCCGTAGCCCTTCGCATCGTTGAACCACTTGACGGTTCCAGTTGCCATAGAAACACCTCCCCTCACCCTTTTGTCGAACGGGTAGGGAAGCGCATGCCACCGGTACTCGTCCTGGTTTTCGCCCGGTAGCCTAGCTGGCGCGGGAGGTTCGGGGCGAGGGTGGTAGCGTCAGGCCTCGTGCAAGAGGGGCAGCGGGTCATCGCAATCGCCGGCGCAGCCGGAAGCCTCGGCCCGCTCGTCGTCCAGCGGCTCGACGCGACAGGAGCGCGCCTCTGCCTCTGCGGACGCCACCGCGAGAGCCTCGACGCGCTGGCGGCGGAGACGAGCGGCGCGGACGTCGACGTCGTCGACCTGCTCGATGCCGCCGCGACCCGGGCCTGGGCCGGCGAGCTCGTCGACCGCCACGGCCGAGTCGATGCGCTCGTGCATCTCGTCGGAGGCTGGCGGGGCGGAAGCGCGATCGAGGACTCGCCCGCCGAGGACTGGACCTTCCTGCACGACCTCCTGGTCACGACCGTCCAGAACGCGACGCAGGCGTTCGCGCCGCATCTCCTCGCGAGTGGGCGGGGTCGGTTCGTGATCGTTTCCAGCGGCCAGGCGCAGGCGCCGACGCACAAGAACGCCGCCTACGCGGCCGCGAAGGCCGCCGCGGAGGCGTGGACGCTCGCGCTGGCCGACCGCTTCCGCGGCTCCGGAGCCACGGCCAACGTCGTCGTCGTGGGCGCGATCGTCACGCCCGCGATGCGCGAGGAGAGCCCGGAGAAGGACTTCTCCACCTTCACGCCGGCGGAGGAGATCGCGGAGGCGATCGCCTACGTCGTCTCGGACGGGGCGGCCTCGATGAACGGGCAGCGGGTCACGCTGCGCGGCGCCGCGTAGGTCAGAGGTTCCAGCCGCCGGCGACTTCGAGCACCTGGCCGGTGACGTACTCGGCCTCAGGCGAGGCGAAGTAGCAGACAGCGGCCGCGACCTCGTCCACGGAGCCCGGGCGGCCCATCGGGATCTCGCCCAGCGGCTTCGTCCTCGAGCTCTCGATCACGCCCGGCGCGACGACGTTCGCGGTGATGCCGTTCGCAGCCTCCGCGCGCGCGATCGCCTTCGTCAGGATCGTCACACCGGTCTTGGCGATGGCGTAGGCCGCGATGTTCGGCCGCGCGACGAGGTTCTGCGCTCCCGCGTAGCCGAGGTTCACGATCCGGCCGCCGCCGGCCGACCGCAGCAGCGGGACCACCGCGCGGCAGGTCGCGAACGTCGCCTCGAGGTTCGTCGCGAGGACGTCGTCCCACTCCTCGAAGGTCAGCTCGTCGAGTGGCGTGTGGACGTAGTTCCCGACGTTGTTCACGAGCACGCGGAGCGCGCCGAGCTCTCGGTGTGCCTCCTCGACGAGCGCGGTCGCAGCGACGCGATCGGTCACGTCGGCCGTAAGCGCGACGGCACGAACGCCGCTCGCCTCGGCCTCCGCGCGCGTTCGCTCGGCCTCCTCGCCCGACGTCAGGTAGTGGATCGCGACGTCGTAGCCGTCGCGCGCGAGCGCGAGCACGATCGTGCGGCCGATGCCCTTCGCCGAGCCGGTGACGAGGGCTCCGCCGCGGCTCACCGGCGCAGAGCCTGCCGCGCGAGCCGCTCGCGCCTGATCTGGAGGAGCGGAAGCACGAGGACCTGGGCGAGCGCGAGCCCGAGGTAGAGCGTCGGGACGCCGAGGAGGAGACACACGCCGAGCGCGAGGAGCTGGGTCGAGAGCCCGAGATTCGCGAGCACCACGAGCGAACCGCGGTCGTGGTAGGCGCGCGTCGCCTCTCGCCGCCAGGCCGGATCGTGCTCGCCGCGGAGCAGCCGCTCGAGCCTGCGGCCCGAGACCGCTCTCACGAGCCGGTCCTGGGGCGCGAAGACGAACCCGTAGATGCGCACGAGCGCTCGCTCGAGCGGGCTCCCGGAGGCGGGAGGCGGCGGCGAAGGCTCGAGGTGCGTCTCCCGGTAGAGCTCCACGAGGTTGAAGTCGACGCTGAGCACCAGCGTGAGCGTGACGAACGCCGCGAGCGCGAGCAACGGCTCGCCCGTCAGCGCGCCGAGCGCCGCGAAGAGCGCCGCGTTGACGACGAAGTCGGCCTCGGTGTCGAGATGGCGGCCGAGGATGCTCACGCGGCCGGACGCCCGGGCGAGCCGGCCGTCGGCGTTGTCGAGGACGGTCTTGAGCTGGAGGAGAAGGTCCGCGACGACGAGCGCCTCGAGGCCGACCGCGAGCGCCGCGAGGAGACCGGCGCCCACATTCGCGAGCACGACCGCGGACGGCGGCACGCGCAGCGGAAGCAGCGCGCCGGCGACGAGGTTCGCCAGCGGCCCGAAGAGGACTGCGACCGCGAGCTCGCGCGCGGGGACGTCCACCCTCGAGCCCTCGAGGGGGCGTGCGATCGTGTTCTCGGTGGAGACCGTCATCGTCAGCGCTCGATCGTAGATACTGGGCCGGTGGCCGAACCGGATGGGTGGGACGAGGTCGACAGCGCACTCGAGCGCACCTTCTCGTTCGACGACTTCCGCGCAGCGCTCGCGTTCGTGAACCGAGTCGGAGAGCTCGCCGAGGCGGAGAACCATCACCCCGACATCGCGATCCACTACAACAAGGTGACGCTCCGCTGGTGGACGCACACGGCCGGCGGGATCACCGATCGCGACCGCGAGCTGGCGGCAAAGACGAGCGAGCTCTGATCACGCTCGTCGAGGTCGGCCCGCGCGACGGTCTCCAGAACGAGCCGGACGTCCTCGCGCCGGAGGTGCGGGCCGAGCTGGTGAACCGGCTTGCCAGTGCAGGGCTTCCCGTCGTCGAGGCCGCGAGCTTCGTCGACCCACGGCGGGTTCCGCAGATGGGCGCAGCGGAGGAGGTCGTCGCGGGGATCGAACGAGTCGACGGCGTCGTGTACGCGGGGCTCGCCCTGAACGAGCAGGGCTACGGCCGGCTCGTCGCGTCGGGCCTCGACGAGGTGCGCTTCGCGTTCGGGGCGACGGAGTCGTTCAACCAACGGAACCAGAACGCGTCCGTCGCGGAGTCCGCCGACGCGGCGACCCGCATCGTCGAGCGGGCGCGGGCGGACGGGATCCGGTCGGCGATCACGATCAGCGTCGCTTTCGGCTGCCCGTTCGAGGGACCGGTGGGCGAGGCGCGCGTGCTCGAGCTCGCCCGAAAGATCGCCGCGGCCTCTCCGGACGCACTCCTCCTCGCGGACACGATCGGCGTCGCGGTGCCGAGACAGGTGACGAATCTCGTCTCGCAGGCGGCGGGCCTCGGCGTCACTGTCGGTGGGCACTTCCACAACACACGCAGCACGGGCTACGCGAACGCGCTCGCGGCGCTCCAGGCGGGCGCAACGATCCTGGACGCGTCGGTCGGCGGCCTGGGCGGCTGCCCGTTCGCGCCGAACGCGACCGGGAACATCGCGACCGAGGACCTCGTCTATCTCCTCGACGGCGAGGGGGTCGAGACGGGTGTCGACCTTGCCGCGCTGGTGGAGGTGTCGCAGTGGCTCGAGAGCCTGCTCGGCCGCCGGCTCGAGGGCCAGGTGTACCGCGCCGGGCGCTTCCCGCCCGTCTGATCAGCAGGGTGCGGGAAAGATCGTCCCGCGGACCTCGCCGAGCTCGACGTCGCCCGCGCGGCCGCGGAGCACGACCTCGTCCCCGTCCTCGAGGAAGCCCCGCTCGCTGCCGTCCCCGAGCCGGATCGGATGCGCGCCGTTCGAGGTCAGCTCGATGAGCGAGCCTTCGCTTCCGTGCTCGGGACCGGAGATCGTCCCGGACGCGAACAGATCGCCGGTGCGAACCGACGCACCGTTGACGGTCGCGTGCGCGAGCTGCTGGGGCATCGTCCAGTAGAGCCCTCCGGCGTTCGTCCGCGAGACGACCGAGCCTCGCGATCTCGACCTCGAGCTCGATATCCAGCGCCGACTGGCCAGAGTCGGTGAGATACGGCAGCGGCTCGGGATCCTGCGCGGGGGCGTCGACGAGCCGGTCCTCGAGCAGCGCGAGCGGCGTCACCCAGGCCGAGATCGACGTCGCGAACGACTTCCCGAGGAAGGGACCGAGCGGCTGGTACTCCCAGGCCTGGATGTCGCGGGCGCTCCAGTCGTTGACGAGGACGACGCCGAAGACGTGGTCGCGGAATGCCGACACCGGGACTGGCTCGCCGAGCGTGCTCCCTACCCCGACCACGAACCCGAGCTCCAGCTCGATATCGAGCCGCCGGCTCGGCCCGAAGCGTGGCTCGGCGTCCTCCGGGCCCTTCGCCTGACCGCAGGGCCGCACGACCGGGGTCCCGCTGACGACGACCGTCCCGGCCCGGCCGTGGTACCCGACGGGAAGATGCCGCCAGTTCGGGAGCAGCGGATCGGCGTCCGGACGAAAGAGGCGGCCGAGGTTCGACGCGTGCTCGAGCGAGGAGTAGAAGTCCACGTAGTCGGCGACCTCGAACGGCAGCTGCGGGGTGACGTCCTCGAGCGGCAGGAGATCGGCGCCGGCCTCGACGAGCTCGGCCGCACGACCGATGACGTCCTCCCACGTGCGGCGGCCGAGCGCGAGGAAGTCGTTCAGCCGCGGGGCCTCGAAGGCGGCCCCCAGCCCGTTCGCCGCGAGGTCGAGGACGCCCTCGCCGACGCGGAGCCCCACGCGGGGCGGCCCGCCCGCGTCCGAGAACACGCCGAATCCGACGGCGCCGTTCACAGCGGCAGCACGCCCAGCTGCTCGAGCTCCTCGACGGGCTCGGCGAACGAGCAGCTCCCGATCGAGCGCAGCCGCTCGCTCCGCGCCTGCGCGAGCTCGGGGGCGAACGCGCGCCGCTCGCCCCACGAGAAGCTCTCGGAGTCGAGCGAGAACGCCTCCGGATCGGCCTCGGCGAGCGCGTCCTCCTCCTCCCCGAACACCGCCGCAGCGAGGAGGTTCAGGAAGCCGTGCTCGCCCTCCCGGCGGACGGCGTGGTGCAGTCCGGCGGTCGCCTTGAACGGGATCCCGCGCTCGCCGCACGCGCGCACGAAGCTCCCGAGCGCGGCCTCGTCCGGGACCGACGCGCCGCCGCAGCGCACCTTCGCGCCCAGACCGCGCGCTTCGAGCTCGTCGAGCAGCGCATCGAGCTCGTGGTCGAGCGGCGCCTCGACGTAGACCTCCCGCGCGAGCTCGCGGAGCCGACCGAGGTCCACGGGCAGCTTCGCCTCGACCGCCTCGACGCGCGCCGCGCGCTCGAACGGGCCGTCGTCGAGCACGACGCTGACGCCGCGGCCCACGTCGGGCAGCTCCGCGAGCCGCGAGGCGGGGCAGACGAAGCGGCCGAGCATGAACGACGCGGCGCTCTCGGACGCGCGCGCATCCTCGGCGAGAGCCTCCGGAAGAGCCAGGGACGCCGGCGGGAACAGGGGAGCGTGGTCGATCAAGCGCGCGAGGAGCGCGACCCGTGCGTCCTGGAGGGTTGCCACCACGGCTGATATTCGCAGAGAGAAGTCTCAAGAGGGCCTGCTGGGCGTCCGATGAGATTCGTCGAGCCCAACGTCATGTCCGACCCTGCGCCCAACCCTTGCCTCGCCCTCAGGCGCCCGCAGCTTCCGCCTTGCGGAGGCCGAAGAGCGCCCACGTCCAGAACGCGACGCCCAGGCCGATCGCGAGCGCGAACGCGCCGAGGACGTGCGGCGCGTCGCCGGCGACGAAGCCGCGGCCGGTCTCGAGGAAGTACGTCAGCGGATTCACCGACGCGACGTCCTCGATCCACCCTTCCAGCAGCTCGAGCGGGACGTAGACCGGCGCGAAGAAGAGGACGAGGAAGACCGGCATCTGCATGAGCGGCCCGGCCTGGATCGTCCGGAAGCGCATCGCGATCCCGCCCGACCAGAAGAACCCGCAGAAGTTCACGAGCACCGCGAGGACGTAGAGGCCGACGAGGTCGACGGGGCCGCCGGCGACGTTCATCCCGACGGCGAACGCGACGATCGTCATGACGACCGCGACGACCGCCCAACGGAGGAGCGCGGCGAGCCCGTATCCGAACACGATGCCGCTCCGGTGGGGCGCCGCGAGCAGCAGCCGCTTCGCGAACCCGCCCTCGAAGTCCCGCGCGACGCCGAACCCCGTGAACACGCCGCTGAACGCCGCCGACTGGAGCAGGACGAACACGAACTGGAACGCCGTGTACCCGGGCGCGAAGTCGAACCCGGGGACGTTCGCGACCTGCGAGAGGCCCCCGGCGAAGGCGGTGAAGAAGAAAAGCGGGAAGGCCAACGTCGGGATGAAGATCTGTGGGTTCGTGAGCGCGTTCTTGAGCGTCCGCCAGGCGACTCCCGACACCACGTTCCACCAGCTCCTCATGTGCGCGTCATCCTCGTCCTGAGTGCGCGCGTCGCGAGCGCGAAGGAGACGATCCCGAGGGCGATCGTGAACCCGAAACCGAGCACGAGCGCCTGCGCGTCCCAGCCCTCGATGATGAGGCTGCGGACGCACTCGATCATGTACGAGACCGGGTTCAGCGTCGCCGCGATCCGGAACCACTCGACGCCGATCAGGTCGCGCGGCGCGTTCATCGACGAGATGAACAGGAAGACGAACAGGACCGGGAAGAGCGCCTGGATCGCCTCGCCCGAGCCGGTCCGGAACGCGAGCCACGAGCCGAGCGCGCCGAACGCGAGCGAGACGACGACCGCGTAGACGAGCAACACCGCGACCCCGGCAGGCCCGGTCTCGATCTCGACCCCCGCCGCGATGCCGACTGCGAGGTAGAAGATCGCCTGGACGACGCCGAGCACGACGATCCCCGAGAGCTGCCCGACGAGCAGCGCCCAGTCGCGGAGCGCGGTGAGCGCGAGTCGGTTGACGAAGCCGGTCTGGACGTCGCGCGCGAGGTCGGAGCCGGCGTTGATGGTCGAGAAGAGCGCGCCCTGGATGAACGGGACGGCGAGCGCGAACGCGAGGAACGACTCCGTCGGGAAGCCGGGGAGATCGGTCGTCGAGTCCAGCCCCGCCGCGTTCACGGTCATGAGCAGGACCGGGAACAGCAGCGGCGGGATGAAGCTCGCCGGCTGGCGCGCCGTGCGGACGATCGAGCGATGGGCGATGGCGCCGACCTGCGGCCAGGCGGTGCTCACCCGCGGTGCCCCTGCTGCTCGACCTCGGCCTCCTCCTGCGCGCCCTCGAGCGTCCGGCCGGTCTTCGCGAGGAAGACGTCGTCGAGCGTCGGCGCGCGCAGCTCGAGATCGACGATCTCGACGCCGTTCGCGTCGACCGCGCGCACGATGTCGGTGAGCCCGAGGCCGTCGCGCAGCCGGACCGCCACGTCCCGGGTCGACGCCAGCGGCTCCCCGAACTGCGCGAGGAACGAGGCGATCTTCGGCCGGTCCTTCTCGTCGTGCGGGATCGCGTGGACGCTCGGTCGGCCGATCTCGGCCTTCAAGGCGGCGGGCGTGCCCTCGGCGACGATCTTCCCCTCGTCGATGATCCCGACGCGGTCGGCGAGGACGTCGGCCTCCTCGAGGTACTGCGTCGTCAGGAAGACGGTGACGCCCTCCTCCCGCCGCAGCCGTGCAACCTCCTCCCACATCGATGTGCGGCTCTGCGGGTCGAGCCCCGTCGTCGGCTCGTCGAGGAAGAGGATCCGCGGCAGGTGGACGAGGGCGAGCGCCAGGTCGAGGCGCCGCTTCATGCCGCCCGAATATCCCTGGACCTTGCGGTCGCCCGCGTCGGCGAGCCCGACCCGAGTGAGGAGCTCGTCCGCGTGCACCTTCCGCTTCTTCTTGGGGACCCCCTGGAGCGTCGCCTGGAGCCGCAGGTGGTCGCGGCCGGTCAGGAGCGGATCGAGCGCGGCCTCCTGGAGCGCGACTCCGATCAGCGACCGCACCTTCGGGCCTTCCTTCACGACGTCGAAGCCGCCGACCCGCGCCGTGCCGGCGGTCGGCGGCAGCAGCGTCGTCAGGACGTGGACGGTCGTCGACTTGCCCGCGCCGTTCGGCCCGAGGAAGCCGTAGATCTCGCCGGGCGCGACGGTGATGTCGATCCCGTCGACGGCGCGCGGCCCTTTCCGGTACTCCCGGACCAGCCCTTCGACCTCGATCCCGTTCTGCGCCTCCACCGTCGAACACTAGCGGCGCGCGTCACGACATCCCGTGCGCTCACAGCGGCTCGAGCGGGAGCTTCGTCGCGACGACCCGCTGCCCGTCGCTCTGGTAGACGACGTCCACCGAGTCGTTCTGGCGATACGTGCCGGCGACGCCGACCCACATCGAGAGCCAACGCCAGAAGCCGAGCTTTCCCTCCGTCTTGAGCTCGCGGTCGAAGACGAGCGTGCGGCCCTCGATCCGGAAGTCGGTGCCCTCCTCCTGCGGGACGCCGTTCACGTAGACCTCGAACGGGCGCACGACGTCGGACGGCAGGCGGACGCGTGTTCTCCGGGACGCCGGCTCGGACACGTTCATAGAATGGCAGCCGGTGCGCAGGGAGCTCCCAACGGGCCGGAGACACGCCGTCTGGGTGCGATGGACGCCGCGAGGCAAGGACGCAGGGAGTCCCCATGCTGGACGCATGGGGGCGACCGAGGACGCTGCATCGCGACGCTCCAACGCATCCAGACGGCCTCGCTCTCTGGTCCGTTGGGAGCTCTGCCTCGTCTTCGCGGTCGTCTCGGCCTTCGCCGCCTTCGCCGCGCCGGCCGCACTCGCCCAGTTCACGCCCGTCGACCCGGCTTCGCCGAACGCCGAAGGGATCCGCGACAGCTGGCTGTTCGTCTCGATCTTCGTCGTCGCGATCTTCGTGCTCGTCGAGGCGGCGCTCGTCCTCTTCATCTGGAGGTACCGCCGGCAGCGCCGCGACCGCTTCGAGGACGGCGTCCAGATCCACGGCTCGACGCGGCTCGAGCTCATCTGGACCTTCGCGCCGGTGGTCGTCCTGTTCGCGATCGCGGTCTTCGTGCTCGTCGAGCTCCCGGGGATCACGGACACGCCGTCCGCCGGAGCGGGTGGCGAGGACCGGCTCGAGGTACAGGTGACGGGGCGGCAGTTCTACTGGCAGTACGAGTATCCGAACGGCGTCATCGCGATCGACCGGCTGCGCGCGCCGGAGGGCATCCCGGTCGAGCTCGAGGTGACCGCGGAGGAGGACGACGTCATCCACTCGTGGTGGATCCCCGCGCTCGGCGGGAAGATCGACGCGATCCCGGGCACGGTCAACACGACGTGGTTCGAGCCCACCCGGACGGGGATCTTCACCGGCCAGTGCGCCGAGCTCTGCGGGGTGGAGCACGCGAAGATGCTCGCGGAGGTCGAGGTCCTGCCCGCAGCCGAGTTCGCGGCCTGGCTCGAGGAGCGCAGCACGGAGCAGACGGCGGGCACGTCCGAGCTCGGCGAGGAGCTCTGGGCGGGCGTGTGCGCGAAGTGCCACGGCCCCGACGGAGAGGGCGGCATCGGGCCGCGCCTCGCCGGCTCCGTCGTCCTCGAGGACCCCGAGGCGATCGAGAACGTCGTCCGCAACGGCCGCCGCGAGATGCCCGCCGTCGGCTCCGGCTGGAGCGACGAGCAGATGACGGCCTTGACGACGTACCTCCAGGAGAACCCGCCGAGTGGCGGTTAGAGCGGAAACCACCCCGGCGTGGCAGCGCGGCAAGTACGCGAGCTGGCTGGTCACGACCGACCACAAGCGGATCGGGATCCTCTACATCGGGACCTCGCTGCTCTTCTTCGTCCTCGCCGGGCTCATGGCGATCGTCATGCGCCTCCAGCTCATGCAGGCGAACGGCGGCGTCGTGGGCGCCGACCGCTACAACGAGCTCGTCACCATCCACGGCACGGCGATGGTCTTCCTCGTCGTCGTCCCGATCCTGGCCGGCTTCGGGAACTACCTCGTGCCGCTGATGATCGGCGCGCGCGACGTCGCGTTCCCGCGCCTGAACGCGCTCTCCTACTGGCTCTTCGCCCTCGGCGGCGTCGTCCTCATGCTCTCCTTCTTCGCAGACGGAGGCGCGGCGAAGTCGGGCTGGACCGGGTATCCGCCGCTCTCGACCACGGCGCCCGGGAACGGCCAGGACCTCTGGATCCTCTCGCTCCACATCCTCTCGGTCTCGTCGCTCGTGGGCGCGATCAACTTCCTCGTGACGATCCACAACCTGCGTGCGCGCGGGATGACGTGGACGCGCATGCCGCTCTTCGTCTGGTCGATCTACGTCTTCTCGTGGCTGCTGCTGGCCGTGCTCCCGGTGCTCTCCGCGGGGCTGACGCTGCTCCTGCTCGACCGCGGCATCTCGTTCGCGGGCATCGACGTGCAGACGAACTTCTTCACCGCCTCGGAGGGCGGCTCGCCCGTGCTCTACCAGCACGCGTTCTGGTTCTTCGGCCACCCCGAGGTGTACGTGATGGTGCTGCCGGCCATGGGGATCGTCTCGGAGGTGCTGCCGGTCTTCGCGCGGAAGCCGATCTTCGGCTACAAGGCGGTCGCGTTCTCGACCGTCGCGATCGGCTTCTTCTCGATGCTCGTCTGGGCGCACCACCTGTTCACGGTGGGGATGCCGAACTCGCTGAACATCTTCTTCATGGTCGCGTCGATGGTCATCGCCGTCCCGACGGGCGTGAAGATCTTCAACTGGCTCGCGACCCTCTGGCGCGGGAACCTGAGCCTCGACACGCCGATGCTGTTCGCGCTCGGCTTCATCTCGATCTTCGTCGTCGGCGGGCTCTCCGGGATCTACCTGGCGGCGTTCCCGATCGACTGGCAGGTGCACGACACGTACTTCGTCGTCGCCCACTTCCACTACACGATCCTCGGCGGCGTCGTGTTCGGGATCTTCGCCGGGCTCTACTACTGGTGGCCGAAGATGTTCGGGCGCATGCTCGGCGAGACCCTCGGGAAGTGGCACTTCTGGTTCATGTTCGTCGGCTTCAACGTCACGTTCTTCCCGCAGCACTTCCTCGGGCTGGAGGGGATGCCGCGGAGGATCTACACGTACAGGAACGAGGGGTGGGAGGCCCTGAACCTCACCTCGACGATCGGCTCGTGGGTCATGGGCGTCGGGTTCCTGTTCTTCTTCTGGAACGTGCGTGAAGGCGCGACGCGGGCCGCGCGTGGGCAACGACCCGTGGCAGGCGGACACGCTCGAGTGGTACACGACCTCGCCGCCGCCGGCGCACAACTTCGACGAGGTCCCCTACGTCACGAGCGCGCAGGCCGCTCTACGATCTCAGACGGAGGCTGCGTGAAGAACGTGGAATGCGATCGCTCTTCTGACCGCCCGGCGACGGGGCTGCTGCTGCGGCTGATGACCGTCGCCGCCGCGCTCGCGGTCTCGCTGATCGTCGCGAGCGCGGTCCTCGAGCTCGGCACGACGCACTGGGGGATCGCCGCGATCGCGCTGCCGTTCCTCGTCGCCGTCGTGATCATCACGCGCTACGCGTACCCGCACCTCTTCGGGCGCGCGCTCCTCGCCCTCGGATTGCTGCTGGCCGCGGTCGCGCTCGGCGGCGTCGTCGCCTGGAGCTCGAGCGCGGCGTGGGCGGTCGCGCTGCACGTGGGAGCGGCCGCGGTCGCGCTCGGCGCTTCCCTCGTCGTGGTCGTCTCCGTCTTCCGCGGCCACGCGACGCCGCTCGCCTCGGCCCGCGACTACCTGACGCTGACGAAGCCCCGGATCATGTCGCTGCTGCTCGTCACGGGCGCGGGCGGGATGTTCGTCGGCGCGCAGGGCGTGCCGGCGCTCGACCTCTTCGTGCTTGACCATGGTCGGGCTCGCGCTCGCGTGCGGCGGCGCCTCGGCGCTCAACCACGTGCTCGACCGCGACATCGACCGGCTCATGGGCGCGCGGACGCGCGGGCGTCCCGTCGCGTCGGGCCGGGTCTCGGTCGCCCAGGCGCTCGAGTTCGGGATCGTCCTCTCGGCGCTCTCGTTCGCGCTGCTCGCGTCGACCGTGAACGTCCTCACGGCGCTGCTCGCGCTCGTCGGCAACGCGTTCTACGTCGTCGTGTACACGCGGTGGCTCAAGCGCTCGACGCCGCAGAACATCGTCATCGGCGGCGCTGCCGGCGCGGTCCCGCCGCTCGTCGGCTACGCGGCGGCCACCGGCAGCCTCGCGCTGCCCGCGCTCTGGCTCTTCCTCATCGTGTTCCTCTGGACGCCTCCGCACTTCTGGGCGCTCGCGCTGATGATCAAGAACGCGTACGCGGCCGCGGGGATCCCGATGCTTCCGGTCGTTCGGGGGGATCGCGAGACGGCGCGGCAGATCCTGCTCTACTCGATCGGCCTGGTCGCGTTCACGGTCGTCGTCGGGCTCTGGCTCGGGCCCGTGTACACGGTCGCGGCCGTCGGGCTCGGAGCCGTGCTGCTCGCGCTCGCATGGCTCCTGCGCCGCGACCTCTCGCGCGCACGCGCGCAGCTCCTCTTCCACTACTCGCTGCTCTACCTCGCTCTCCTCTTTGCGGCCGCGGCCGTCGACCCCCTGCTCACGTGACGGACGACGACCTCGCGAGCAGGAGCAACCGCTTCGGCTGGGCGCTCTTCGGCCTCTTCTGGCTGTTGTTCCTGGGCACGGTGCTCGTGGCGCTGCTCTACATCCAGCTCGACTAGTGACCACCGACCTCGAGCTCGGATTGCGGCTCGCCGACACGGCGGACGCGATCTCGCTCGGCCGCTTCAAGCCGGGCCTCGCGTTCGAGACCAAGGCGGACCTGACGCCGGTGACCGAGGCCGACCGGGCGGTCGAGGCCGAGATCCGGGCCATCCTGGCCGACGCGCGGCCGGACGACGCCGTCCTCGGCGAGGAGGAGGGAACGACCGGCCACGGCGAGCGGCGCTGGATCGTCGACCCCATCGACGGCACCCGCAACTACGCGCGCGGCATCCCGGTGTGGGCGACGCTCGTTGCGGTCGAGGAGTCGGGCGTGATGAAGATGGGCGTCGTGTCGGCGCCGGCGCTGGGACGGAGATGGTGGGCCGAGCAGGGACGCGGGGCCTTCGCGAACGGCGACCGGATCGGCGTGTCGTCGGTCTCCCGAGTCGAGGACGCGGTCGTGAGCTTCGCCTACGAGAACCCCATTCCGACGCTCGCCGGCCGCGCCTGGCACGCGCGCGGCTTCGGCGACTTCTGGGCGCACATGCTCGTGGCCGAGGGAGCCGTCGACGGCGCCGTGGACGCGGTCGGCGTCAAGGAGTGGGACCTCGCCGCCGTGCAGGTGATCGTCGAGGAGGCCGGCGGGCGCTTCTCGGACCTCGCCGGGGTCTCGCGGATCGACGGCCGCAGCGCCGTCTCCTCGAACGGGCTCCTCCACGACGAGCTGCTCGCCGCGCTCGCCGCGGGCTAGGAGCTAGATCGACGGCGCCGGCTCGGGCGACGGGGTCACGCCCTCGTCGCGGAGCCGCTTGATGACGTCGTGGAGGTCCGCGATCTCCTGCTCGAGATCCCTCTGGCGCTCCTCGAGCGCCTGCAGGAGCTGCTCTCGGTTCGGAGCGCGTCCGGTCCGCTTTCGGCGATGTCTGCGTTCATGGCACATAGGTCACCTCCCTTCCTGAGAGTCGTCGAGAAACGGAGACAGGCTCTCGTGGAGCCGGGCAAGTGACTCACGCCATGCAGTGAGGACGGCCGAGCCGTCGGCGGTCAGCGTGTACGTGCGCTTCGCCGGTCCCGGCAGCTCGGCCTGCCACTCCGAGACGACGAGGCCTTCCTCCTCGAGCCCGCGCAGCGCGCGGTACACGTTCCCCACGTCGACGCGGTCCTCGCCGATGAGTGGCGGGAGCCGTTCGAGGAGCTCGTACCCGTGCGTCGGGCCGGCGTCGAGGAGGAGCAGCAGCGCGGGCTCGCCGAGACGCTCCACCCTGGCGCGCACCTCCCAGCTCCCGTCCGGGAGCCGGCGGCGGTTGCGGGAGCGGAGGCGGTGTCTCCGGCGGTGCACGGGAGCAGTATATGCAAATTACATATGTCTTGTGCCACTCCAAGGTTCGGTCAGGTGCGGGCAAGGATTCGGCAGCGCCTCGCGATCCCGGCGCCGCTCCCGGGTAGAAGGAAGCGAGCGACCCTGAGAGGAGAGAAGCGATGAAACGAACCACACTCGTGTGCGCGGCGCTCGTGGCCTTCGCAGCCGTCCTGCTCGCACCGACGGCGAACGCGAAGGACGGCGACGTGCGCGTCGCCGGGAAGTGCACGGGGGCGACCACGTCGAAGCTCAAGCTGAGCGAGGAGAACGGCCGGATCGAGGTCGAGTTCGAGGTCGACCAGAACCGCAACGGCGTGCGCTGGACGGTCTCGCTCAGCCGGAACGGCAACCGCTTCGCCCGCCTCGCCCGGACGACGCGGCCGCCGAGCGGCTCGTTCGAGGCGAGAGCGCTCGCGCGGAACGGCGCCGGAGCCGAGGTCATCCGCGGGCGCGCAGTCAGCCCGTCCGGCGAGGTCTGCACCGCCCGGGCGACCTGGAGGTAGGGCTACGGCTCGAGGATCAGGAGACGAGCGCCGCCCGGCGCTCGTCGATCCCGGCGAGGAGCTGCCGGAACGAGTCCGAGAACTTCTCGACGCCCTCCCGCTCGAGCGTCTCGACGACGTCGTCGTAGTCGACGCCGGCCGCCGCGAGGTCGTCGAAGAGCTGGGTCGCCTCGCCGATCCCCTCCATGAGCGTGTCCCGCACCTCGCCGTGATCCTGGAACGCCACGATCGTCTCGGCCGGCATCGTGTTCACCGTGTCCGGACCGATGAGCTCCTCGACGTAGAGGACGTCGCGGTACGCGGGGTTCTTCGTCGAGGTCGAGGCCCACAGGCACCGCTGCGGGCGAGCTCCCGCCGCAGCCAGCCGCTCCCAGCGCTCGCCGGCAAAGGTCGTGAGGTAGTGCTGGTAGGCGAGCTTCGCGTTCGCGACCGCGAGCTTGCCCTGGAGGTCGGTGCGCCCCAGCTCCTCCAGGCGCCGGTCGGCTTCGGTGTCGACGCGCGAGACGAAGAAGCTCGCGACGGAGATCGCCTGCGAGAGATCGCCACCGTCCGCGGCGAGACGCTCGAGGCCGCGGATGTACGCCTCGACGACCGCGGCGTGGCGGTCGAGGGAGAAGATGAGCGTCACGTTGATCGAGCGGCCGGCGGCGATGCAGTCCTCGATCGCGCCGAGCCCCGGCTCGGTGCCCGGGATCTTCACGTAGGCGTTCGCCCGGTCGACGAGCTCGTGGAGCCGGATCGCCTCGTCGAACGAGGCATCGCGGTCGTAGGCGAGGTCGGGATCGACCTCGATCGAGACGCGGCCGTCGATCCCCTGCGTGCGCTCCCAGGCGGGGCGCAGAAGATCGCAGGCCTGCTGGACGTCCCGGACGGCGAGCTCGATGAAGACCTCCTTCGTGTCGTCGTGCCGCTCGAGCACGTCGCGCAGCTGGTCGTCGTACCAGCCGCCCGTCGAAAGGGCCTTCTCGAAGATCGTCGGGTTCGAGGTGACGCCGACGACCGCGTCCTCCTCGATCAGCCGCGCGAGCTCTCCCGTCTCGAGCATCTCGCGCGAGAGCGAGTCCATCCACACGCTGACGCCGTGGGCCGAGAGCTCGTGGAGGCGGCTTCGCGCCATGTGCCTACCGTAGCGCGCGGGAGCCCGTAGGCGCCCACGTAGGATGGCCGCATGGGGGAAGCGGCCGCCCGGCGGAAGGAGCTCGGACAGCAGCTTCGGGTCGATTCGGTGCGGATGGCTGCGGCGGCGAAGTCGGGGCACCCGACCTCCGCGATGTCCGCCGCCGACCTCATGGCAGTGCTCGTCGACGGGTACCTGCGCTACGACTTCGACACCCCGAAGAGCGCAGCTAATGACCGACTGATCTTCTCCAAGGGACATGCGTCGACGCTCCTGTACGCGATCTACAAGGCAGCGGGAGTCGTCTCCGACGAGGAGCTGCTCACGTACCGGAAGCACGGAAGCCGCCTCGAAGGGCATCCGACCCCGGTCCTGCCCTGGGTCGACGTCGCGACGGGGTCGCTCGGGCAGGGCCTGCCGATCGGAGTCGGGACCGCGCTCGCGGCGAAGTACCTCGACCGGCTGCCCGCCCGCACCTGGGTGCTGTGCGGGGACAGCGAGCTCGCCGAGGGCTCGATCTGGGAGGCGTTCGAGCACGCCGCGCACTACTCGCTCGACAACCTGACCGCGATCCTCGACGTGAACCGGCTCGGCCAGCGCGGCGAGACGATGGTCGGCTGGGACACGAAGACCTACGTCGACCGCGCTCGCGCGTTCGGCTGGCACGCGATCGTCGTCGACGGGCACGACGTCGAGGCGATCGACAGCGCGTTCGCCGAGGCGCTCGAGACGTCCGGCCAGCCCACCGCCGTCATCGCGCGCACGGAGAAGGGGCACGGCGTCGCGGCGGTCGCGGACAAGAACGGGCTGCACGGGAAGCCGATCGAGGAGCCGGAGACCGCGATCGAGGAGCTCGGCGGCCTCCGCGACATCCGCATCGAGGTCGCGAAGCCGGAGCCCGGCGATCCGTACCGGTTCGCGACCGGTGAGCTCGAGCTTCCCGCGTACGAGATGGGAAGCGAGGTCGCGACGCGCAAGGCGTACGGCGAGGCGCTCGCAGCGCTCGGCACCGCGCGCGGCGACATCGTCGTCCTCGACGGCGAGGTGTCGAACTCGACCTTCGCCGAGATCTTCGCGCAGGAGCACCCGGACCGGTACTTCGAGATGTACATCGCCGAGCAGCAGATGCTGGCCGCGGCGGTCGGCCTCCAGATCGTCGGCTGGAAGCCGTTCGCGTCGACGTTCGCGGCCTTCTTCACGCGCGCGTACGACTTCGCCCGCATGGCGGCAGTGAGCCGCGCGCGGCTCGTCCTCTGCGGCTCGCACGCCGGGGTCTCGATCGGAGAGGACGGCCCGTCGCAGATGGGGCTCGAGGACATCGCGGCGTTCCGCGCGATCCACGGAAGCGTCGTCCTGCACCCGTGCGACGGCAACCAGACGGCGAGGCTCGTGACGGCGCTCGCCGACACCGAGGGCATCTCGTACCTCCGGACCCTGCGGCCCGCGACGCGCGTGCTGTACGGCCCCGACGAGGACTTCGAGATCGGGGGCAGCCGCGTGCTGCGCTCCTCGGATGACGACGACGTCGCGATCGTCGCCGCCGGCATCACCGTGTTCGAGGCGCTCGACGCGGCGGACGCGCTCGCGCGCGAGGGCATCGCGGCGCGCGTGATCGATCTCTACTCGATCAAGCCGCTCGACACGGCGACGCTGCACGCCGCGGCCGAGGCGACGCAGGGCAGGCTCGTCACCGTCGAGGACCACTGGCCGGAGGGAGGGCTCGGCGAGGCCGTGCTGGCCGCGTTCGCAGACGCGGACGAGCGGCCGCGCGTCGCGCTGCTGGCGGTCCGGGGAATGCCCGGCTCCGGGACGCCCGAGGAGCTGCTCGCCGCAGCGGGGATCGATGCCGAGCACATCGCCGCCGCCGCTCGCTCGCTCGTGGGCGTCCCGTCAGCCGGAGCTACGCGCTAGCGCCTACGGAGCCGTCGCGCAGATCGCGTACGCGGTCAGCGCCCAGGTCTCCCCGGGCCGCTCGCGGCCGTGAGGCCGACGGCGAGAGTTGCGAACAGGCCCACGGAAACCGCCAGGGTGAGGAAGCGATGCATGATTTGTGGTGCCTCCTTTGTTGCCCGATCTCGATTACGAGAGCCGCAGTCAGGCTCCCCGCGTTCGTGCATCGTTCGCTCCACCCGTAACGTGTTCCTCCCCCGAACGCGTCAACTCGTCGGTCGGCCGCAAGCCTGTGGTCAACAGACGTCAGAAAACGCAGGTGAAATGTCCGTTCTGATCGCATCCAGCTTGCGCAAGGAGTTCTCCGGCGACCCCCTCTTCGAGGGGGTGTCGTTCGCGGTCGGAAAGCGCGACCGCCTGTCGCTCGCGGGCGCGAACGGGGCCGGCAAGACGACGCTGCTCCGCGCGATCGCGGGCGAGGTCTCGCTCCAGGGCGGCGAGCTGGCGTTCGCCAAGGGCACGCGCGTCGCGCTCCACGACCAGCGCCCGCCGCGCGAGCTCGACCTCACGCTGCGCGAGTACGCCGTCTCGGGAGCGAAGGACCTGCTCGCGCTCGAGGAGGAGCTCGGGCGGCTCGAGCGCGAGATGGCCGACGGCGCGCACGACGAGCGAACCCTGCGTCGCTACGCGGACGCGCAGGGGAAGCTCGAGCACGCGGGCGGCTGGGGTTGGCGCGAGCGAGCCGCGAGGACGCTGCGCGGCCTCGGCTTCCGCGACGAGGACCTCGACCGGCAGCTGTCGACCTTCTCCGGCGGCGAGCTGACCCGCGCCTCCCTTGCGCGCGCGCTCGCGGTCGACCCCGACCTGCTGCTGCTCGACGAGCCGACGAACCACCTCGACGTCGAGAACCTCGAGTGGCTCGAGGACGAGCTCGCGACGCTCAATGCGGCGGTCGTCCTCGTCGCGCACGACCGCTGGTTCCTCGAGGCCGTCACGACGGCGGTGCTCGACCTCGCCCCCGGCGGCGTCCACTACTTCGCCGGGCCCTGGCACGCCTGGCGGCGCGAGAAGGCGGCGCGGGCGGCGGCGGCCGAGAAGACCGCGGATCGCGTCTCCGAGGACATCGTCCGGCTCGAGCGTTTCGTCGCGCGCTTCCGGTACAAGAAGTCGAAGGCCAAGCAGGCCCAGGCGAAGCTGACGCAGATCGGCCGGCTCGAGCAGGAGCGAGGCGCCGCGCGCGAGGAGCTCGCCTCGCTAACGACGAAGCGGCGCACGCTCGGCTTCGACTTCCTCTCGCCGCCGCGGACCGGGCCGGATCGTCGTCGAAGGGGACGGGATCGTGCTGTCCGCCGGCGACAAGAGGCTGCTCGAGAGCGCGGAGCTCGTCGTCGAGCGCGGCGAGAAGGTGGCGCTCGTCGGCCCCAACGGGTCGGGGAAGACGACGCTGCTCGAGGCGCTGCTCGGACAGCGGCCGCTGGACGGCGGCAAGGCGGAGCTCGGTCACGGTGTCGTCCCCGCGTACTTCTCGCAGCACACGCAGGAGCTTCCGACGAAGGGGTCGGTCCTCGATGCCGCCGTCGCGGCCACGGGGCTGACGCGACCGCAGGCCCAGTCGCTGCTCGGCCGCTTCCTCTTCTCCGGCTGGGACACCCACGAGCGCGCCGTGACGGCCCTCTCGGGCGGCGAGCGACGTCGTCTCTCGCTCGCGCTCCTCGTCGCGTCGGGCGCGAACTTCCTCGTCCTCGACGAGCCGACGAACCACCTCGACCTGGAGAGCCGCGAGGCGCTCGAGGCCGCGCTCGAGGCGTTCCCCGGGACGGTGCTCATCGTCTCGCACGACCGCGCGCTCCTCGACGCCGTGCCCGACCGGATCGTCGCGGTGGAGGAGCGCACGCTGCGCTCGTACGACGGCGGCTGGGCCGACAAGAGAGGCCGCAGCTGCGCCGAAGCCGCCGATCGAGGATGCGCGGCCGCCGGTCGCCAAGGCGCCGCGCAAGGCTCCCCCGAAGAGCAAAGAGCCCTCCGAGCTCGAGTTGCTCGAGGCGGAGATCGCGGCCGTCGAGGCTCGCGTCTCGGAGCTGGAAGGGAAGCTCGCCGACGACTGGGCGAACATGGACGTCCTCGCCGCGCACCGCGCCGGGCGCGACGAGCTCCAGAAGCTCCTCGAACGCTGGGAGGCGCTGTTCGACGATGCCCGCTCTTCGTCGCCCTGATCCCGGTGACATCGTGCGCCGCGGCGGCGTAGTAGGAGCGTGCATGCCGTGACCCTCGACGCGCCCCGGACCGGCCACGCCGTCGCGCCCTCCTTCGCCGCCGTCGCGGAGGAGCTCCTGGACGACGTCTACGGCTACCTGCTGTACATGACCAAGAACTGGGCGCTCGCAGAAGACCTGACGAGCGAGACCTTCGAGACCGCGCTGCGCAAGTGGCGCCGCTTCGACCCCGGGCGCGGGACCGCGCGCGCGTGGCTCCTCGCGATCGCCCGCTCGACCGCGCTCGACTGGTTCCGGGCCGATCAGCGACGCCGCCGCCGCGAGGAGCGCGCCGAGGCCGGCGAGCCCCGCGAGGGACGCGAGCCGGCCTTCGGCGAGGGCTTCTCGGCAGAGCTCGAGGAAGCGCTCGCGGCGCTGACCGCGGGAGAGCGCGAGGTCGTCGCGCTCCGGATCGTCCTCGACCTCGAGGGCGACGAGGTCGCGCGCCTGCTCGGAATCACCCCCACCGCCGTCTCCACGCGACTCCATCGCGCGCTCGCGAAGCTCGAAGAGAGGATGAGAGACCATGACGTCGTCGCCTGACCTGATCAACGAGCTCCGGGCAGCCCGCCCCTCCGCACCGGTCGCGCTCCGCGCGCGCGTCCGGGAGATCGCCCGCGAGCAGCCCTCGCGAGTACCGGTCTGGGCGCGCTTTCAGCTCCCCGTGCGCCGGGTCGCGCTCGTCGCCGTGCCGGCGGTCGTCGCGCTCGCGCTCGTGAGCGCCGGCGCCGTCGGGCTCTCCCGCTCGGACGGCACGACCGAGGCCTTTCGCCAGACCCAGGACAACCTCGGGGAGACGGTCGTGCCCGAGGCCACGCCCGGGGTCGAAGACGGCGGCTCCCTCGGCCCTCGACCGCAGCGCGATCGGCCCGACCGCGGGCCGCGCGCAGCGTGTCAGCGCGACGCTCACGGTCGAGGTCGCGAACTCCGAGGAGGTCTCCCGCGCGGCCCAGGAGGCGCTCGACCTTACCCGCCGGCTCGGCGGCCACGTCGTCAGCGCGTCGGTCGTGACCGGCGAGGAGGGGAACGCCGCGCTGACGGTGCGCGTCCCGGTCGGGCGCGTGCAGGAGGCGATCGTGCAGCTCTCGGCGCTCGGGCGGATCGTGACGCAGCAGATCCGGATCGACGACCTCCAGCAGTCGCTCGACCAGCTCCAGGCCCGGAAGCGCGCCGTCGAGGCGCAGATCGCGACCGTCCGGGCGCAGCTCGAGTCGGACTCGCTCGATCCCGTGCGGCGCGCGCAGCTCCAGAACCGCTTGCGGGCGCTCCAGGCCGAGCTCCGCCAGCTCCGAGGCGGGATCTCCGCGACGAACGCGGAAGCGCGGATGGCGACCGTGCAGCTCACGGTCACGACGCCGGACGCAGGCGCGGTCGCGGTGCCGTCACGGCTCGAGCGGACGCTCGACGAAGCGCTGAACGTCCTCGTCTGGGAAGGCGTGGTCGCGCTCGCGATCGCGATCGTGGCGGCGCCGTTCGCGCTGGTCGCGCTCGCGGCGTGGCTCGGCCGGCGTTTCTACCGCCGCCGCGAGGACGAGCGCCTGCTCGCCACCTGAAGCTGGCGCGGGTCAGGCCTCCGAGCGTCGCGATCAGCGCCTCCGCGACGATCTTCAGCGGCCGCCCGGAGATCTGGCTCGCCTTGCGAAGCCGCGCGAAAGCCTCCTGCTCGGTGAGCCCCTCCCGGTCCATGAGGATCCCCTTCGCGCGCTCGATCTTCTTGCGCGCGTCGAGCGCATCCGCGAGCGACGCGGCCTCCTCGCGCAGGGCGCTGAGCTCCTCGTGGCGCGCCCGCGCAGTCTCGATCGCGGGCAGGAGATCGGTCTCGCGGAACGGCTTCACGAGGTAGCCGAAGACGCCCGCCTCGACCGCACGCGCGACGATCTCTCGTTCCCCGTACGCGGTCACCATCACGATCGGGATCGGCCGCTCGTCGAGGATCCGCCTCGCCGCCTCGATCCCGTCGAGCCGCGGCATCTTCACGTCGAGGAGCGCGACGTCGGGCTCCGTCTCGCGCGCGAGCTCGACCGCCTCCTCACCGTCGCGCGCCTCCGCGCAGACCTCGAAGCCGGCGCTCTCGAGCATGCCCTTTGAGGTCGAGGCGGATGATCGTCTCGTCCTCGGCCACGAGCACGCGCGTCACGCGGGGAACACCACCTCGGCGCGCAGGCCGCCGTCGTTCACGAGGTCGATCTCGCCGCCGAGCTCGTCCCGGACGAGCGCGCGCACGATCGAGAGCCCGGTTCCCGAGCCCTCGCCCTGGATCCCCCCTCCGTCGTCGGCGATCGTGAGCACGACCTCGCCGTTCCCGTGTCCCTTTCGCTGGGCGAGCGCGATCGAGACGTGGCCGCCGCCGTGCTGGAGCGCGTTCTGGAAGAGCTCGGTGAAGACGAGCGCGAGCGCTGTTGCCTGCTGTCCCGCCAGAGAGACGGGTGCGAGCTCGGCGGTCACCTCCTTCCCTGAGACGAGACCCTGGACGAGCATCGCGCGCAGCCGGTCGACGAGCTCGCCGAGGTCGACGTCGTCCTCGCGGTGCTCGGTCAGCACCTCGTGCACCGCCGCGATCGCGAGGATCCGGTTGACCGAGTCGGAGAGCGCCTTCCGCGGATCGACGTTCTCCGCCCGCGCCTGCACGCGCAGGAGCGACGCGACGGACTGGAGGTTGTTCTTGACGCGGTGGTGGATCTCTTGCGCGAGGACGCCGCGCATGACCGCGCGGCCGTGCTCGAGCGCGACCGCCGCGTGGTGGGCGATGGCCTCGAGCAGCGCGCGATCGTCGTCCGAGAACGGCGTGTCGCGGTCGCAGACGAGCTCGCCGATCTGGCGGCGCTTCCAGCGCAGCGGCATCCGCTCGGCGTAGGCCCCCGGCCGTCCCTCCGGCCATGCGATCTTGCCGTCCTCGAGCACGAGCGCGGCGCCGGTCGCGTGGAGCGACTCCATCGTCGTCTTCACGATCGCCTCGAGCGACTCCTCGAGGTACAGCGACTCCGAGACCGCCTCCGAGATGCGCGCGAGCGCCTCGAGCTCGACGACGCGGCGCTGGGCGGCCGCGTAGAGCTTCGCGTGCTCGATCGTCTGCGCCACCTGCGACGCGATCGCGACGAGGAGCTCGATCTCGGCCTCGGTGAACTCGCGCGGCTCGCGCGTGCGGACGTTGAGCGCGCCCTCGAGCGTGTCCCGCGCGAGGATCGGCACGGCGAGGATCGACTCGTACTCGTCCTCGGGGAGGTTCGGGAAGAGCTTGAAGCGCGGGTCGAGGTGCGCCTGCGACGGGATCATCACCGGCGCGCGCTCGGCGGCGGCGACGCCCGTGATGCCCTCGCCGGGACGCATGCGCGGCGTCCGCGTCATCTCCTCGACCCGGCTGCCGTGCGTCGCGCGCAGGACGAGCTCGCTCGCCCGTTCGTCGTAGAGGTAGACGAAGCAGGCGTCCGTGCCGAGCGCGTCCGCGACGTTGCGGGCGACGAGCTCGAGCACCTCCTGGAGGTCGAGCGAGGAGTTGACCGCGGCGATCGTGTCGGTGAGCAGGCGCAGATGGCGAGCGGTCGAGTCCACGCGGCTCATTGTCGCGGCGGCTGCGGCCCGTGTGTAAGGATCGCTGCGTGAGCCTGGACGAGTGGGCCCTCGCGCTGCACGTTCTGAGCGCTTTCGCATTCGTCGGCGGAATCGTGCTCTTCTGGGTGCTCATCGTCGCCGGGCGGAACGTCGACACGCCCGACGCGACGCTGCGCATGGAGCCGGTCGCGAAGATCGGGAACATCGCGGTCGGAGTCGGAGCCGGCGGAACGCTGCTGCTCGGGATCTTCCTCGCGCTCTCGTACGGCGGCTACGACCTGTGGGACGGCTGGATCATCGCGGCGATCGTCCTCTGGTTCGCGGCCGCCGCCGTCGGCTCGCGCACCGGGGCCGAGTACATGAAGCCGCTGCTGAAGGCCCGCGAGCTGTCGTCGGCGGGCCAGACCGGGCCGAACGCCGAGCTCCTCGCGCTCAACCGGACGCAGCGCGGGGTCGTTCTGCACGCCGTCTCGTCGCTCATCTTGCTGGCGCTCCTCGTCGTGATGATCTGGAAGCCGGGCGCATGACCGGCGCTGGCTCGCCATCGATCCGCCCGGACGACTGGAACTTCCCGCTCTTCCTGCACGTCCTCGGCGCGACGGTGCTCGTGGGGGCGACGCTCACCGCGGCGGCGTCGCTCGGGTTCGCCCGGGGCGACGCACGGATGCTGCGGCTCGGCTACTGGACGCTGCTGGTGGTAGGCCTGCCGAGTTACGTGCTCATGTGGGCGGCTGCCCATTGGATCTACTCGAAGGAAGGGCTCGACGAGAGCCCCATCGACTCGGCGTGGACGACGATCGGCTTCATCGTGGCCGAGGGAGGTGCGGTGCTGTTCGTCGCAGCGCTGATCACCGGCGGCATCGGCGTCCGCCGCCTTCCCGGCGGTGGCGGCCAGGGGCTGCTCAAGGCGACGCTGGTCCTCTCCCTCGTGCTGCTTGCCGGCTTCGTCATTGCGGCGTGGGCGATGGCCGGCAAGCCCGACTAGAGCGCGCCGGCACTAGGACGAGGGCGAGGCAAGCCTCGCCCCTACGAGCCGGCGCAAGGGGAGGATCGGTCGAACGGACGCAACGAGGAACCCTTGCAGCGGCCCGCGAAATCCCGGATGATGCACGCTGCAAGGCACGGCCCCAGGCGAGTGCCGAGCCTTGTATCTGACGGCCGATCGCGGGCTCCCGTTTTGAGGAGCCCGTGGTCGTTCTCGACCGGTGGAGCTCACAGCGCGGCCAGGTACTTCTCCTTCTCCCACTCGGTGACCTGGACGCGGTACTCGTCCCACTCCTGGCGCTTGAGCTCGACGTAGCGCGGGAAGATGTGCTCGCCGAGCGCGCGGCGCATGAGGTCGGACTCGCCGAGCTCGTCGATCGCCTCGCCGAGCGACTCCGGAAGCGCGGTGATCCCCTGCTCGCGCCGTTCCCGCGCCGACAGCCGGTACAGGTTCCGCTCCATCGGGTCGGGTAGCTCGTAGCCCTGCTCGATGCCGTCGAGCCCGGCGTGGAGGAGCGCCGCGAACGCGAGGTACGGGTTGCAGGCGGGGTCCGGGCAGCGGATCTCGGCACGCGTCGCCTGCTCGGAGCCCGGCTTGTAGAGCGGGATCCTGATCAGGGCGGAGCGGTTCCGCTGCGACCAGGCGACGTAGACCGGGGCCTCGTACCCCGGCACGAGGCGCTTGTACGAGTTCACCCACTGCGCGAGCACCGCGCGACATCTCGCGCGCGTGCACGAGCAGCCCGGCGATGAAGGCCTTCGCGTTCTTCGAGAGGTGGTACTCGTCGCGCCGGTCGAAGAACTGGTTCCGCCCGCCCTTGAAGAGCGACATGTGCGTGTGCATCCCCGAGCCGTTCTCGCCGAAGAGCGGCTTCGGCATGAAGGTCGCGTAGTAGCCGTGCCAGGCGGCGACCTCCTTGACGATCAGGCGGTAGGTCATCGTGTGGTCGGCCATCGAGAGCGCGTCCGCGTAGCGCATGTCGATCTCGTGCTGCGAGGGGCCGACCTCGTGGTGGTGGTACTCGATCGGGATCCCGACCGACTCGAGCGCGGCGATCGTGTCGTTCCGCATCTCGGTCGCGGCGTCCAGCGCGGTCATCGCGAAGTAGCCGCCCTCGTCGATCGTCTCCGTGCCCTTGTCGTCCTCGAACACGAAGTACTCGAGCTCGGGCCCGACGTTGAAGGCGTCGAAGCCCATGCTCTTCATGCGCTCGAGCGCGCTGCGCAGCGCGTAGCGCGGGTCGCCCTCGTACGGCTCGCCGTCGGGCGTGACGACGTCGCAGATCATCCGCGCGACCTTCGCCCCGATCGCCTGGCCGTGCTCGTCGAGCGGCCGCGGCATGAGCTGGAAGCTCGCCGGGTCGGGGATCGCGACCATGTCCGACTCCTCGATCGCGTTGAAGCCCGTGATCGACGAGCCGTCGAAGCCCATCCCGTCGTTCAGCGCCTCCTGCATCTCGGACGGCGTGATCGCGAAGGACTTCAGGTGCCCTTCGAGATCGGTGAACCAGAAGAGGACGTGCTCGACGCTCTCGTCCCTGATCCGCTTCAGCACCGCGCGCCGGGCCGCCAGCGACGAGGTCGCGCGATCCTTGCTCTTCACCATCGTGCTCCGCGAGCCCTTCCTGGGCGTCTGCGTCCTCGGTCGTGCCATGAAACTCCTCCTTGAAATGGAAAAAGCCCCGGACGGACGAGCCGCCCGAGGCAACGTCGCCCCAAAGACCGCGGCACTCTAGCAACGACGACTACGCCGAGGCGCCGGTGTAGTTCGCGTGAGGCCGAAGCGCCAGAACCAGCGCGAGAGCGCGAAGGCCGACGACCGTGAACAGCGCCGCGAACGCGAGCGTCTGCACGTCGAGCCGCGACGTGACCGCCTCGGCCGGGACCGTGATCGCGAACGCGATCGGCACGAGGAACGTGATCCAGAAGCGCAGCCAGTCCGGGTAGATGCCGACCGGCAAGCGGCCGGTCTGGAAGATCCCCTCGAAGAGCTCGGGCAGGAACCACATCCGGATCACCCAGAACGAGCCGGTCGCGAGGACGAGCCAGAAGCAGTAGAGGAGGACCGCGCCGAGCGCGAGCGCGACCGCGAACCCGAGCGCGTCGAGGACGCCCAGGTCGCCGCCGAGCTTCGCGAGCGCGACCGCGATGATCACGGCGCCCGTGACGATGTCCACGGCCTGCCAGAGCTGGACCTCGCGCACGCTGACGAGCATCTGCGCGTCGACGGGCTTCGTCAGCGCGTGGTCGAGCTTCCCCTCGCGCACCTCCTCGGTCAGCCGCATCATGTTCGGCTGGATCACGGAGTGGATGACGCCGGCCATCACGGCCTGGACGCCGAGGATCGCGAGGAGCTCCGAGTGCGTCCACCCGTTGAGCTCGGTCGTGTGGGAGAAGACGAGCTGGAAGACGACGAGCCCGACCGTGACGGCCATGACGGACTGGAGGATCTGGAGCGCGAAGTTGACCCGGTACTGGAGGTCGTTCATCAGCCCGACGCGGAGATGGAGCAGCGCGACGCGGAGCGTGGTCATCTCAGTTCCCCACCGCCGTGTAGCGCCGGACCGCGTACCGCCAGACGAGCGAGAAGATGGCGATCCCGACGAGCGTCCAGAAGACCTGCATCGCGAGCCCGCCGAGCAGCTGCGCGTTCGAGAGATCGCCGACGAGCGCCTCGATCGGGAAGTAGAACGTCCACCGGAAGGGCAGGAGCCAGGCGAGGGTCTGCGCCCAGTCGGGCATGAGCGTGAGCGGGACGAGCCGTCCGGAGAGCAGGAGCTCGAGCAGGATGTAGAACGAGAAGAGCGCCCCGACGCGCGTCGTCCAGAAGCAGACGAGCCCGAGCGCCGACTGGTTGAACGTCCGGATCAGGTACGCGCCCCAGATCGCAACGGCGAAGACCGCGATCTCGACCGGACGCACGCCGAAGGTCGGGTCGAAGACGAGCGTGAGCACGACCGCGATCGGGAGGTAGTAGAAGAGCCACGGGATCTTCCCGCCGGCGAACTGGGCGATGTCGTAGTGGATGGGATGGAGCGGGCGCAGGAGCTGCGCCGGAGAGCTGCCCTTCGCGGATCCGCCACTCCCAGCCGTACGGCGTGAAGACGATGTTCATCGTCCGGACGAGCGTCCAGACGATGTAGTAGGCCGCGAACTCGCCGGACGTGAGCCCGCCGGCCGTTCCTCCCGACTGGTCCGCGATCGTCGTCCAGACGACGAGGTAGATGACCGGCTCGGCCACCATCCCGAAGAGGTACATGTAGGTCGCGGCCCGGTACTGGAACTGCGCCTGCATCTCCGTCCGCATCGCCGTCAGGTAGAAGTCGACGAGCGAGCGGAGGCGGCCTGGCTCCTCGCAGCGGCGGGAATCGTGCTCAAGCGCCCGCTTCCTGCGCGAACACGAGCTCGATCACGTCCTCGATCGGCGGGTCCTCGACGTTCAGGTCGAGCACCTCCTGCTCGGCGAGCAGGCGGGCGGTCACGCGCGCGGTGTCGGCCTTCGGGATGCGGAGCGTGACGAGGTCGCCGTCGCGGTGGATCACCTCCCCGTACGCCGAGAGGTCGCCGGCGCCGTCCTCGAGCGCGACCACGATCGTCTTCCAGGCGGCGACCGTGTTCGAGAGCGCGGCGAGGTCGCCGTCGAAGAGGATCCTCCCGTGGTGGATGACGATGACGCGCTCGCAGAGCGCCTCGACGTCGGCCATGTAGTGGCTCGTCAGCATCACCGTCGCCTCGTGGCGCTGCCGGTACGCGGCGATGAACTCGCGGATCCGCTTCTGCATCGTGACGTCGAGCCCGATCGTCGGCTCGTCGAGGAAGAGCACCTGCGGCCGGTGCAGGAGCGACCCGACGATCTCGACCTTCATGCGCTCGCCGAGCGAGAGGTTCCGGACGGGCTTCTGCACGAGGTCGCCGATCTCGAGCAGCTCGATCAGCTCGTCGCGCATCGAGAGGAAGTCCTCGCGCGGGATCTGGTAGATCGAGCGGTTGAGCTCGAAGGAGTCGAGCGCGGGCAGGTCCCACTGGAGCTGGTTCCGGTTCCCCATGACGAGCGCGATCCGCCGCAGGAACTCGCGCTCGCGCTTCGAGGGGACGTGGCCGAGCACGCGCGCCTCGCCGCTCGTGACGTAGAGCAGCCCGGACAGCATCTTCAGCGTCGTCGTCTTGCCGGCGCCGTTCGGGCCGAGGAAGCCGACGATCTCGCCCGGCGCGATGTCGAACGAGATCCCGTCGACCGCCTTCACCTCGCGCGTCTTCCGGCGGACGAGGCTCTTCGTGGCCGCGCTGCAGGCCGGCGTCCCGCTCGGGGACGTCGAAGAACTTGCGGAGGTCGGCGACGTGGACCGCCGGCTCCGTCATCCGGACCTCTTCAGCTTCCCGTGCTTCTTCGCGTACTGCTCGCCGCGGCTGAAGGTCCAGAGGCCGACCGGGATCGAGACGACGCCGATGACGATGCAGCGGCCAGATCTCGTCCCACATCGCGCGTCAGGCCCTGGCCCTCCATGATCGCCTCTCTGATCCCGTCGAGCGCGTACGTCGCCGGCGACAGCGTCGCGATCGCCTGCATCCACTCGGGCAGCACCTCGACCGGGTAGTAGACGCCGGAGACCACGAGCAGCGTTCCCTGCGCGACGAACCCGAGCTGTGTCCCCTTCTCGGGCGAGATCAGCGGGAGCACCGACATCATCATCCCGATCCCGATGAACGAGACCGAGGCGACGAGCAGGACGACGAACGCCGCGAAGTAGTTCGCGTTCGGCATCGAGAGATCGAAGAACACGAACGCGCACACGACGAACAGGAACGCCGCCCGCACGAGCCCGTAGAGGATCGCGAACAGGCCCTGACCCGCGAGGTGCATCGCGCGCGAGAGCGGAGCCATGAACGTGTACTCGATCGTCCCCTCCCACCGCTCCCACGCGACCGTCTCCATGAGGAACATGAAGAGGATCCCGAGGTACGCCCACACGACGGCGCCGATGAGCAGCGTCGTCATCGTCTCGTTCACGTCGAGCGAGCCGCCGGACGCCTCGATGCCCTTGGCGATGAAGACGATCGTGAGCGTGTTCGCGACCGTCCACGCGAACCACGCGAGGTCCCACCAGATGTAGCGCTTCGTCAGGTAGGCGTTGCGCTCGACCACGCCGCCCGCCCCGACGAGCTCCGCACGCATCGTCGCGTACATGGCTCTCATGCGCGGAAGCCAGCGCTTCGCTCCTGGATGCTGTCGAGCCTACGCATCAGCACACCTCCCGTCGTCCTCGTCCTCGTCCCTTCGGCCTCGAACTCCCGCCCGGTGGCCGCGAAGAAGGCCTCCTCGAGCGTGGACGCCCCGTAGCGCCGCTTGATCTGGTCCGCCGGCTCGAGGCAGAGCAGGCGGCCGCGGTCGAGGATCCCGACCCGCTCCGCCAGCGCCTCGGCCTCCGCGAGGTCGTGCGTGCAGAGGAGGATCGTCGAGTCGTGCGAGCTGCGGATCTCGCGGATGAAGTCCTGCACCTCGAGCTTCGAGCGCGGGTCGAGCCCGGTCGTCGGCTCGTCGAGCAGGAGCACGACCGGCGAGGTGAGCAGCGCCCGCGCGAGCGCGACCTTCTGCTGCATCCCGCGCGAGAGGTTCTCCATCGACTCGTCGCGCCGGTCGGACGGGAACCCGACGCGCGTCAGGATCGCCGGGATCTTGTCGCGCGTCTGCCCCGAGGTCATGCCGTAGTAGCGCGCCGCGTAGCTCAGGTTCTCGGCCGCCGACATCTTCTTGAAGAACGACGCCTCGACCGACACGCGGTTGACGAGCCGGCGCACCGCGCGGTGCTCGGACTACGACGTCGTGCCCGAAGATCTCGGCCTCGCCGCCATCAGGCAAGAGCAACGTGGACAGGAGGCGAACGAGCGTCGACTTCCCGGAGCCGTTCTGGCCCAGGATCGCGACCGTCTCGCCCCGCTCGAGCGTGAACGTGACTCCGTCGAGGGCGACCCGGGTACGCCTCGGCTTGCCGAAGCGCCGCTTGCTCTTGCGATCGCGGCGCGTGAACACCTTGCCGAGCTCGCGCACGGCGATGGCAGGTGGCGACGAAACGTCGCGGACGCCCTCCATCGGTACTGCCTCTTGAATCTCCGTCATGTGCTGCTCCTTCGAAGAACTGCGTAGCGAGAGACGTGCAAGCAACTGCCGGGCCCGTGAGAAGGGCCTCGACAACCGGTGACTCAGCTACGGCGGAGCAGCATCAAGTCGCGGAGGATAGCCACGCGACCGGACGCGGTCAACCTAAGGATCTTGCGCGCCGAGAACCGGGCCGGGCCCGTCACTTGGGATCGCGTTTGCGTCGATCTCGTCCATGCGCGACCTCCCTCGGCGACTTCGCTCGCGGCTGCGAGCAGAACTCGGACACCGTACCAGCAGCCTCGGCGGCACGCTTGCCTCCGTCCGCGGCGCTGGCTAAGGTGAGCGCAGGTCGGGCCGCGGAAGGCTCGGCCGAGGCGACGTGGCCTCGGGACTCTCTGGAGACCCGGGGTCTTTTTGTTGGTCCGAGCGAGAGGAGGCGGGACGGATGTCCGAGATCGAGGAGAGGCTGCACTACCTGCGAAACGGCGGCGAGACGCTGCCGGACGCGCGCGACGCGCTCGACTGGGCGACGGAGACGCGCGCGGCGATGGTCGACCTGAAGTTCTGCGACCTGCTCGGGACGTGGCAGCACGTCTCGCTGCCGATCAGGGCCTTCGACGAGAGCGCGTTCGACGACGGGCTCGGCTTCGACGGCTCGTCGATCCGCGGCTGGCAGGCGATCCAGGACTCGGACATGCTGCTCATGCCCGACCCCTCCTCCGCGATCCTCGACCCCGCGACCGAGGCGCCGACGCTGTCGCTCGTCTGCGAGATCGCCGACCCGATCACGCGCGAGCCGTACCTGAAGGACCCGCGCGGCGTCGCCCGCCGGGCCGAGGAGCACCTGCGCGCGAGCGGGATCGCCGACACCGCGTACTTCGGCCCCGAGTGCGAGTTCTTCGTCTTCGACGAGGTGCACTACGACTCAGGCCCGAACCGCGCGCACTACTCCGTCGACTCGGCCGAGGGGTACTGGAACTCCGGCAAGCCGGGCCTCGGCTACACCGCGCGGCCGAAGGAGGGCTACTTCCCGGCGGCGCCGTCGGACACGCTCCACGACCTCCGCACCGAGATGGTGCTGACGCTCGAGCGGATCGGGATCCCGTGCGAGTTCCACCACCACGAGGTCGCCTCCGGCGGCCAGTGCGAGATCGACCTCCGCTTCACCTCGCTCACGCGCATGGCCGATCAGGTCATGACCTACAAGTACGTCGTCAAGAACGTCGCCCGCGCGCACGGGAAGAGCGTCACCTTCATGCCGAAGCCGATCTACGGCGACAACGGCTCCGGGATGCACACGCATCAGTCGCTCTGGAAGCAGGGGACGCCGCTGATGGCCGACAAGTCGGGCTACGCGGGGCTCTCGCAGCTCGGGCGCGCGTACGTCGGCGGCCTGCTCGCGCACGCGCCGGCGCTGCTCGCCTTCTGCGCGCCGACGACGAACTCGTACCGGCGGCTCGTCCCGGGCTTCGAGGCGCCGGTCAACCTCGTCTACTCGCAGCGGAACCGCTCGGCGTGCATCCGCATCCCGATGTACTCGGAGTCGGCGAAGGCGAAGCGGATCGAGTTCCGGCCGCCCGACTCGGCGGCGAACCCGTACCTCGCGTTCTCGGCGATGCTCATGGCGGGCCTCGACGGGATCGAGCGCGGTCTCGACCCGGGCGCGCCGGCCGACTACGACCTCTTCGAGGACGCCGACGGCGACGTGCCGCAGGTTCCGGGCTCGCTCGCCGAGGCGCTCGACGCGCTCGAGGCCGACCACGAGTTCCTGCTCGCCGGCGACGTGTTCTCGAAGGAGCTCGTCGAGACCTGGATCGCGTGGAAGCGCGAGAACGAGATCGACGCTGTGCGCCTGCGGCCGCATCCGGCCGAGTTCGCCCTCTACTACGACTGCTAGCTCCACCGGACGCGACGGGGCCGGGCTCACGGGCTCGGCCCCTCCGGCCTTCGACGAGCAGCGCGCGCACGACGATCGCGGCGAGCGCCGCGATCTGCGTCTTCCCGTCGAGCTCGGTGCCGAGCGGGATCGTCGCGAGCGCGACCGCCGCGGCGACCAGCCGGGCCCCGCCCCGCGGGATCCCGAGCGCACGCCGGAACCCGACGTCGCAGGCGACGAAGAGCGCCACGCCCACGGCCAGCTCGCACGCGATCCACACGTCGAGCTCGTCCGCGGGCGCACCGACCGCCTTCTTCAGGCCGGCGGCGACGGCGATGACGCCGAGGAGGAGCCCGAAGTGCCAGTACCCGTACCCGACCAGCGCCATCCGCGGGCGCCGCTCGGGCGGCGCGTCGTTCAGCGCCTGCTCGACCGCGCCCTCGTCCGAGAAGTACAGCCACCACAGCGACGCGCTGAGCGCGAGCGAGAGGAGCGCGACGAGCGCGAGGCTGAGGTCGAGCGCCAGGCCGGCGGCACCGACGCCGATGACGACGACGGACTCCCCGAGCGCGACGATGACGACGAGCCCGTGCCGCTCGACGAAGTGGGCGGGAGTGACGACGAAGCCCTCGACGCCCCTGAGCCAAGGCGTCACCCAGAGCAGAAGCGCCGTGGCGGTCCAGATCGCCCACTGCGCGTCGCCCCCGAGCGCGCCGCCGAGGAGCACGAGCGCGACCGCGGCGATGTTGAACGGCACGATCCGGAGGATCGCGGCGACCTCCGACATCGAGGTCCCCTTCGCGTACATGCCCGCGTGCAGGAACACGACGGCGATGTACGGGCAGGGCGAACGCCAGCCCGCTTCCCTCGAACGCCTCGGGAACTGCGAGCGCGATGACGAGGAAGCCGCCCATCCCGCCGAGCAGGAGCAGACGGAAGCGGACGCGGTCGGTCGCGATCGCGTTCGTGAGCCAGGCGTAGGCGTCGTACATCCACCAGATCAGCAGGAACATGACGACGACCTGCGCCACGGACGCCGCGTCGCCGCCGTCGACGAGCACGCCGGTCAGCTGCGTGATCGTGAAGACGAAGACGAGATCGAAGAAGAGCTCGAGCGTCGAGACGCGAACCGCGCGTTCGGGAGAGGCGGACACGCGTGCATGATCTCCCGTCCGTGGGAAGAGCGGGCGGCTCTCGGCGCGTCTGGTATGTCGAGACAGAAAGCACTAATCTGCGCGGGCGGATCCGAGGAGAAGGAGGCAGACCATGGGGCGGGGTCGCCGATTACCCGTATCGCTGCTCGCGTTGCTCGTCGCAGGCGGAGTCTTTGTCCAGGCCGGCTCGACGTCGGGCGGGCAGTCCGGAGGCATCTTCCGCATCAGCCTCGCGCCCCAATCGGGCCTCGACTACATCGACCCGGCGCTGTCCTACACGCCGCCAGGGTGGGCGCTGCTCGACACGATGTGCGCGCGACTCATGACCTACCCCGACCGGCGGCCACCGAAAGCGTTCGAGGTCGTGCCCGAGGTCGCGGTCGGCTACCCGAGGATCGCGCGACGACTTCAGGCGGTTCACGTTCCGCCTGCGGAAGGGATTCCGCTTCAGCGACGGGTCGCCGGTCCGGGCGAACGCGTTCGCGCACGCGATCAACCGCACCCTGGCGCCCGGTGTCCGCTCGCCCGGTGCGATGTTCACGCAGGACATCGTCGGCGCAGCCGACGTGCTGGCGGGCCGGAAGAAGACGGCGAAGGGCGTCGTGGCGCGCGGGAACACGCTCGTCGTGCGGTTCACGAGCCCGGCCCCGGACTTCGTCAAGCGGACGACGCTGCCGTTCTTCTGCGCGGTGCCGCCCGGCCTCCCCTCCACTCCGGAGGGCGTCGGCGCGTTCGACTCGGCGGGCCCCTACTACGCAGTCGAGTACCGCCCCGGCGAGCGTGTCGTGATCCGGAGGAACCCCTTCTACGGCGGGAAGCGGCAGCGCCACCTCGACGGCTTCGACGTCGACCTCCGCGCCCCCTCACCCACCGAGATGCTCCGGCGCATCGACCGCAACGAGGCCGACTGGGGCCACACGATCGCGGGCGTCTTCATGGATCCCTCGCTCGGCCTCGTGGAGAAGCACGGTGTCAACAGGACGAGGTTCTTCGTCAAGCCCGGACTGACCATACGAATGCTCGCTTTCAACTCCTCGCGTCCGCTCTTCCGGAAGAACCCCGGGCTCCGCAGGGCGATCAACTTCGCGCTCGACCGTCAGGCGCTGCAGGCGACCGCCGGCGGTCGGGATCGTGAGCCAGCCCACCGACCAGTACCTGCCGTTCGTGGTGCCCGGATTCAGGGACGCCACGATCTATCCGCTCCGGGGGCCCGACTTGCAGCGCGCGAGAACGCTCGCGCGCGGGCGCCTGGGGGGAGCCAAAGCGGTGTTCTACGCGCCGGACTTCCCGCTGCCGATGCAGACCGCGCAGCTCGTGAAGCAGCAGCTGGCGAAGATCGGCCTCGACGTGGAGGTGCGGCCGGTGCCTCTCCACATCGCCAGCGCGGCCTACTTCGACAGGCTCGCGGCGCGGGGTGAGCCGTGGGACATCGCGCTCATGCTCTGGGCGCCGGGCGTGGCCGATCCGTTCGCCTACATCAACCTGCTGCTCCAGGTGCCGACGATCGACGGCCCGACGGTGACGCGCTTCAACTCGAGCGTGTACCGCCGTGAGATGAAGCAGGCTGCGCGCCAACTCCAAAGCCGCCAGCGCGCCCAGGCGTACGGGACGCTCGACGTCCGCCTCGCGCGGGACGCCGCGCCGCTCGCGGCGCTCAGCGTCATCGGCGAGGCGACGCTCGTGTCCGATCGCGTCGGGTGCATCACCCTTCGGCCGATCCTCGATCTCACGACGGTCTGCTTGGACGAATAGACGTCCTACGGGGCCTGAACCCCTACCCAGACGAGCCCCGCGCCGACCGCAATCCCCGACGGCGGGTTCCCGATCGGGATCGTCTCGGTCACCTCGTTCGTCGCCGGATCGATGCGGGATAGCGTGAGGCCGCCGCTCTCCGCCACCCAGACCGCGCCTGCTCCGACAGCGGTCGCGGTCGGGCGGCCGCCGACCGCAATGGGGAGCGCCGATGTTGCAACGCGGCTCGGGTCGATCCTCGTGACGAGGTCGCTGTCCGGGCTCGCGACCCAGATCGCGCCCTCGCCAGCCGTCAGGCCCGTTGGTGATCCGCCCACGGTGAGCTCGTCGACCGGGCCTTCCTGGAAGGTCGCGGGGCTGAAGCGCTCGACGCTCGACTCGCCGGAGTTCGAGACCCACACCGAGTCGAAGGCCACGACGACCGAGGTCGGGCCGACCCCGACGAGGACGGATCCGCTCCGCCGGTTCGTCGCGGGATCGAGCCGAGCCAGCGTCGCGTCCCCGTAGACCGCCCATACGGCTCGCGGCTCGACCGCGACGCCGCCCGTTGCGTAGGTGATCGACCTGCCTGCGAGAGTGACGGTCTCGACGACCGTGCCGCGATCGAAGGTGGGATCGACGCGCGTCAGGGTTCCCAGACGGCCGTGGACGACCCAGACGGCATCATCGCCCGCAGCGATCCCGTCGGGCGTTCCAGGGAGTGGGATCGTCTTGAGGATCTGCTTCGTGTCCGGGTCGATGCGCACCAGCGTCCGGTCTTCGAGGCTGCCAACCCAGATGGAGCCCGCGCCCCACGCCACCGGGCCGGGCCGGATCACGCCCTCGACGGCGTCCTCGACGCGATTCGTCGCGGGGTTCACGACCGCGACCGAATTCGCAGTCACGGCGATCGGCGTGGCGTCGTCCCGGACGCAGGAGGAGCGCAGCGACGACCGCGGCGGCAGCGAGGGCGGCCGCCGTGGCGAAGGCGATGCCGAGCCGGCGGGGCGGCGCTACGGTCTCGCGCAGCCGCCGGCGGGAAGGCCGCGGCGGCGGAGCGGGCCGCTCCCACTCCACCTCGTACAGCCGCCAGCGCTCGTCGAATCCCTTGAACGAGTGCCGGCCGCGGTCGCGGAAGGAGATGCCGGGCATCGTCCCCGCCAGGCGCACGACCATCTCCGAGGCGAAGATCTGGCCGCCCGACGCCTTCGACATCACGCGTGCGCCCGCGTTGACAGCGGCGCCGAATGGGTGTCCGTCCCGCTCGAGCACTTCACCGACGTTCAGACCGAGCCGGACCCTCAACGTCCCTTCGGGCCGTTCGCGCTCCTCCGCTGCAAGTGCCTGCTGCACGGCGATCGCGCCGGCGATCGCCTGCCGCGTGGACGTGAACGTGAACATCATCGCGTCGCCGACGGCGTCGATCTGACGTCCGCCGAACGTCTCCGCCCGCTCGCGGACGATCCGCTTCGTCCCCTCGAGGGTCTGCCGGCCGACCTCGTCGCCCAGCCGCGTCGTGAGCTCCGTCGAGCCCTCGACGTCCGCGTGCATGATCGTCACGACCCCCTGCTCGGCCATGCGCGGAAGCCTCGCACGCCCGTCGCGGAACGTCGACCTCCGCGCGGAGGGGATCGAGCCCGAAGGCCCGATCCCCGCGTCTCGGCTAGCGGAGCTAGAAGGTGACGCTGATCGTCGCGGTCGTCTCCTGCGTGCCGGGGACGATCGGCGTTGCACGGTCGAGCGCGGCGCGCTCGGCGTAGTACGGCTCCGGCGAGGATGGCGGAGCCCTCGACGATCGAGGTGATCTCGCCGAGCGAGCGGCCGGCGGCCTTCGCGAGCACCTGAGCGCGCGCCCGCGCCTCGTCGACCGCCTTCGCCAGCGCCTGGCGGTAGAGCGCCTCGGTGTTGCTCGAGCTCAGGCCGGGGCCGGAGACCTGGTTCGCCCCGGCGCCCGTGGCGGCGTCGATCAGCCCGGCGGCGCCCGCGGTGTCGGACACGGCGGAGACGCTGTTCGAGGCGGAGTACTCGGTGATCGCGCCGTTCTCGCCGTTCGAGATCGGGTAGACGCTGACCCACTCGGTCGCAAGCTCGCGGCCACCCGCCTGGCGCAGGGCGTTGACGATCCGGCGCATCGCGTCGGCGTTCGCGGCGACGGCGGCCTTGGCGGTCGCGCCGCGCGTCTCGACGCCGAACGACATCTGCGCCTCGTCGGGGACGGACTTGACCGTGCCCAGCCCGCTCACCGTGATCGAGTCGGTCGCCTCGGGAGCGTCCTGAGCACCGGCGAGGTCGGGCAGGCCGACGGCGCCGGCGAGGGCGACGAGGGAGAAGAGGGCGGCGACGGCGAGGAGCAGGCGTTTCATGGAGTACCTCCGGGTTCGGTGTCGCCTGCGTTACGCCGCCGAGCGCTCCGGTGTCACACGCTGGGGTCAGGCTTCAGCCTGACCTCGATCTTGGGTTGCACGGCGAGAACCTCGACCGGGGTCAAGCTGAAGCTGACCCCAGCCGCGTCACTCCCAGCCGAGGTACGGGGCGGCGCCGCGCTTGAAGACGCCGCGGGAGAGGATCGAGCGCTGGATCTCGCTCGTGCCCTCCCAGATGCGGTCGACGCGGAGCTCGCGGAAGAAGCGCGCGGCCGGGCTCTCGGTCATGTACCCGCGGCCGCCGAGCGCCTGCACGGCCCGGTCCGCCACGCGGCCCGCCATCTCCGATGCGTAGAGCTTCGCCATCGAGACCTTCCCGTGCACGACTCGCCGGTCCGCGAGCGTGTCGAACGCGTGCGCCGCGTGGTACGTCAGGAGCCGCGCCGCGTGCAGCTCGGTGAGCGAGTCGGCGAGCGGGAACGAGATGCCCTGGTACTCGGCGATCGGCGAGCCGAACGCCTCGCGCTCCTGCGCCCAGTCCGCGGTCAGGTCGACGAGCCGCAGCGCCGCGCCGCAGCAGCGCGCCGCGATGAAGAGCCGCTCGACGAGGATCCACTCCTTCGCGCCCTCGTCGCCGCTCGCGGGCACGCGGTTCGCCTCCGGCACGCGGCAGTCCGAGAAGACGATCTCCGGGTGGTGATCGAGGTACGGATCGTGGAGGAAGCCCGGCGTGCGCCGGATCTCGAGCCCGGGCGCGTCCGGATCGACGAGGAAGAGCGTCTGCTCGCCCTCCGCAACCGCGAGCACGATGTAGACGCCCGGCGGCCCCTCGCTCGTCACGAACCACTTCTCGCCGTTCAGCACCCACTCGTCGCCGTCGCGCACGGCCGTCGCCTGCAGCCCGGAGAGATCCGACCCTGCGCCAGGCTCGGTGAGCGCCCACGCCTCGCGGTACTCGCCGCGCAGCACGGGCATGACGTAGCGCTCGTTCTGCTCCGGGGTCGCAATCTCGTACAGCTCGCGCGGGCCGCGGTCGACGACGGCGAAGCCGAGCCCGTTCGTCGCCTTCCCCGACTCCTCCTCGAGCGCGACCTGGCCGAGCATCGAGAGGTCGCGGCCGCCGACCTCCGCCGGCATGTTCAGCATCGAGAACCCGGCCGCGCGCGCCTTCCTCCGCAGCTCGTCCACCTCGCCCCAGTCGATCGAGCCGCGGGCGGCGATGCGCTCCTCGAGCGGGTAGACCTCGGCCTCGACGAACGCGCCGACGGCCTCCTTGAGCGCGCGGATGTCCGAGGGCAGCTCGGGGACGACCATCGCGCGGGAGCCTACTCCGGAGTCGGCGCCTTCGAAGGCCGCGCGCTCGGCCTCGGTCAGCGGACGCGAGCGGCCGGTATCACGGTCGCGGGCGACGAGGACGGCCTCGGACTCGGCGGAGAGCTCACCGTCGCGCGTGCGGACCTCCTCGCGCAGCGTGAAGCTCGAGTTGCCCATGCGCTCGAGCCGGCACGAGACGACGACCTCCTCGTCCTCGAGCCGGAGCTCGCGCCGGAAGTCGATCGCCACGCGCGCGAGCACGAAGTCCCAGGGATCGCCGGCGTCGCCGAGCGCGCGCTCGACCCACTCGTCGCGGCACTCCTCGAGGTACGTCGCGTAGACGGCGTTGTTCACGTGCAGGTACGCGTCGACGTCGCGCCAGCGGATCTCGACCTGCTTCTCGTGCGCCACCGCTCGACTCTACGGAGAGAATGCGCGCCCGTGTCCGACGTGCGTGCGCTCCTCTTCCCCCGCTCGCTCGCCGTCGTCGGCGCCTCCCCGCGGAACGTCGACGCCGTCGAGACCGTCGTCCGCAGCGGCGTCCGCGCGTGGGGCGTGAACCCGAACCGCGACGAGGTCGCGGGCCTTCGCTGCTACCCGAGCTTCGCGGAGCTCCCCGAGCAGCCGGAGGCCGCATTCCTGCTCGTGAACCACATCCGCGTCGAGGACGCGTTCGAGGAGGCGGCGGCGGCAGGCGTGCGCGCGTTCGTCGTCCCGGGCGTCGGGGCCGAAGCCGGCGTCGCGGCCGCCCCGACGACCGAGCGGCTCGCCGCCCGTGCGCGCGAGCTCGGCGCGGCGCTCCTCGGCCCGAACTGCATGGGCACGTTCGCGCCGGACGGGCCGGCGGCCTGGATCGGCCGCGCCCCCACGACGACTGCCCCGGGCCACGTCGCCGTCCTCTGCCAGTCGGGCTCGATCGCGGACGCGTTCCTCTCGCTCGGCGGCCGGGTCGGCTTCCGCTGCATCGTGTCCTCGGGAGCGGAGGCGGTCACGGACGCGGCCGACTACCTCTCGTTCTTCGCCGAGGACGAGGGGACGCGCGCCGTCGGGCTCTTCCTCGAGACGGTCCGCCGGCCGGCACGCGTTCGTCGAGGCGCTCCGGGAGTGCGCGGAGGCGGGAAAGCCGGTCGCGTGCCTGAAGGTCGGCCGCTCCGAGGCCGGCGCCCGCGCGGCGCTCACGCACACGGGCGCGCTCGTCGGCTCCGGCCGCGCGTTCTCGGCGGTGCTGCGCCGCTACGGCGCGATCGAGGTCGAGGACTTCCACGAGCTCGTGGAGACGCTCGAGATCCTGGGCCGGAACCGCCGCCCGCGCGGGCGCCGGATCGCGGCGATCTCGGAGTCCGGCGGCGAGGGCGCGCTGCTCGCCGACCAGGCCGACGCGGCGGGCATCCCGTTCGAGCCGCTGCCGGAGGACCTCGCGACGCGCCTCACAGGCCGAGTTCCCGAACTACCTCGCGCCGGGGAACCCGCTCGACGCCTGGGCGGTCGCGGACGAGAGCGTCGTCTACCCGCGCTCGCTCGAGCTCATGGCCGAGTCCGGCGCGTTCGACGTCCTCCTCGGGCAGGCCGACCTCTCCCAGTTCCGCGACGAGACGAACGAGGAGTGGTGCGAGCTCACCTTGCGCGCGCTCGCCCGGCTCGCCGCGCGAGCACGACCTCTTCGCCGCCGCGACGACCGTGCACAGCGCCGACCCGCCGCCCCGCTTCCAGGAGCTCGCGCGCGAGCTCGACCTCCCGCTCCTCCGCGGCCCGCGCAACTCGATGCGCGCGCTCGCGCACGTGATCGGCCTCCGCCCGTGGCGGCCTCCGCCCGAGACCGCGAGAGGCCCGAGCGTGCGCGACCTGCTCGAGCCGGGCGTGGTGCCGGAGCACGAGTCGGCGCTCGCGCTCGAACGCTACGGCGTGCCGTTCGCCCCGCGTCGTCGCGCGGTGTATCCGGGCGAGGCGGAGGCGGCCGCATACGAGCTCGGCCCGCCCGTCGTCGTGAAGCTCGACGGGCCCGCGCACAAGAGCCGGGAAGGCGGCGTCGTCCTCGACGTCGCGACGCCGGAGGCGGCCTTAGCGGCCGCGCGCCGCCTGGGCGGGCCCGTGCTCGTGGCGAAGCAGGTCGCCGCCGGCGCCGAGGCCCTCTGCGGGATGACTCGCGACCCGGACTTCGGCCCGGTGCTCGCCGTCGGGCGGGGCGGCGCTGAGGTCGAGCAGCTGGACAGCGTCGTCCTCTCGGTCGCGCCGATCGGCCTCGAAGACGCCCGGGAGCTCGTCGCCGAAGCCGGTCTCGACGACCCGGACGACGTCATCGCGCGCACGCTGGTCGCCGTCGGAGACCTCGCGCTCGCCCACCCGGAGATCGAGGCGATCGACGTCAACCCGCTCGTCACCGGCCCGGACGGCACGCTCGCGGTCGACGCGCTGATCGTCGTCTCCGATTGACCGCGCTCGCCGACTCTGGTTCACTCGCCGAGAGGCGATGACGTTGCATCCGCGAGAGTCGCGTTACGGGAGGCGGGAGTTCCTCGGGAGGTCCGCTGCGGGTGCGCTCGCGCTGTCGAGCATGGGGACGCTGCTCTCGGCCTGCGGCGGCGGCTCGAACGGCGAGACCGCCGAGCTCACGCTCGCGCGCCCGGACAACCCGGTCACGTGGCAGCTCTTCGACGACAACCCGGCGATCGCGTCCGGCCTCGAGCCCGAGAGCGGCACGCTCCGGATCTACAACTGGAACGGCTACCTGTGGCCGCGGATCAAGAAGGACTTCGCGAAGGAGTACGGCGTCAAGGTCGAGGAGACGTACTTCGTCACGATGGACGAGGCGATCTCGAAGATCTCGTCCGGCGCCGTCGACTACGACGTCTTCATCCCGGTGCCGGACCGCCTCGGCCGCCTGGTCGTGGGCAAGGTCCTCCAGCCGCTGAACCACGACTACCTGCCGAACCTCGCCAACGCCTGGCCCTCGGTGCAGGACCCGTGGTACGACAAGGGCTCGCTGTACACGGCTCCGTACCTGATGTGGACGACGGGCATCGGGTATCGCACGGACAAGCTGCAGACGACCCCGCTCGACCTCGACAACCCGTACGAGATCTACTGGGACGAGGCGAACCGCGGCAAGACGTACCTCCTCGACGACAGCCGCGACGCGGCCGGGCACATGCTCCTGAAGAACGGGATCGAGGACATCAACACGGAGGACCCCGCGCACATCGAGCATGCGAAGGAGGAGCTCAAGTCGCTGATCCCCGCGGTCAACGTGAAGCTCTCGACCGACGACTACACGAACCTCCCTGAGGGCCGAGCGTGGGTGCACCAGACCTGGTCGGGGAGCGCGATCTCGGCGCAGTGGTACCTGCCCGAGGGACTGGGGCCCGAAGCGCTCGGCTTCTGGTTCCCGGAGGACGGCAAGGGGACGATCGGCAACGACCTGATGGCGATCCCGAAGTCGGCGAAGAACCCCGTCCTCGCGCATCACTTCATCAACTACCTCCTCGACGTGAAGCACGGGTACGACAACTTCGCGAACTTCGTCGGCTACCAGCCGCCGCTGACCGAGCTCGATCCCGACCGGCTGGTCAAGGATGGCGTCGTCCCCACGAACCTGAAGACCGCGATCGTCCGCGAGAGCGACTTCGACACCGGCTACTTCCTGACGGAGTTGTCCGCCGGACGGCCAGGTTGCGTGGCAGAACGCCTGGGCCGAGTTCAAGGCGGGTGTCTGACCCCGAGCCCGAGCGACCCGCGTAGCGGGCACGAAGGGCAACGCCGTCTGGGCGGGGCTGGCGCTTCCCGGCGTCGCCTGGCTCTGCCTCTTCTTCCTGCTGCCGCTGTACGCGATCCTCGCCGTCGCGTTCGGCACGGTCGACCCGCTCTTCCTGAGCCCGACGCCGGAGTGGAACCCGCTCTACTGGAGCACGGCCTCGTTCGAGTTCGTCCTCGACGGCCTGTTCACGAGCGGGGCCGCGTTCCAGACGGTCTTCCTGCGGACGCTCGTGTACGTCGTCATCGCGACCGCGCTCTCGCTCCTCATCGCGTACCCGGTCGCGTACTACGTCGCGCGCTACGGCGGCCGCTGGAAGGGGCTGCTCCTCGCCGGGCTCATAGCTCCCTTCTTCATCAGCTACCTGATGCGGATGCTCGCCTGGATCAACCTGCTCCAGGACGACGGCTGGGTGAACGACGTGCTCGTGTGGGTCGGGATCCTCGACGCGCCGCGGAACTGGCTCGACGGGCGGGCGTCGTCGGTGATCCTCGGGCTCGTCTACGGCTACGTGCCGTTCATGATCCTGCCGCTCTACGCCTTCCTCGACCGCGTCGACCGGAGCCTGCTCGAGGCGGCGCGCGACCTCGGGGCGAGCCCGTTCCAGACCTTCCGGCTCGTGACGCTGCCGCTCTCGAAGCCGGCGATCCTCGCGAGCATCGTGATCATCGCGCTCCCGATGTTCGGCGACTACTACACGACCGACCTGCTCTCGCAGTCGCCGACCACGAGCATGATCGGCAACCAGATCCACCTCTACGTCCTCGGCGGCCAGCAGATCCCGGTCGGGGCCGGGCTCGTGGTCTGCCTGATGCTGTTCCTCACGGTCTTCATGGCCTACTACCTGTTCGCGACCGCGCGGGCGCAGCGGCGGATGGGCGCATGACGACGCTCGAGCAGGCCGCACCGCCGGTGCCTCGGGCACGGACGCGGACCCGCTTCGGCGAGTGGTGGGCGAACCCGTGGGGCAAGCCGCGCTTCCTGCTCCTCTTCACCGTGCTCTACCTGATCTGGTCGATCGTCCCGATCCTCATCGCGATCCGGTTCTCGTTCAACGAGGGCCGCTCGCGCTCGACTGCGCAGGGGTGGTCGCTGCGGTGGTACTTCGACGATCCCGATCTCTCCGTCTGGAACGACCCCGACCTGCGCGCGGCGCTCTTCCAGAGCCTGCGGCTGGCCGCGATCGCGGTGCTCGTCACGGTGCCGCTGGGGGTCGCGCTCGCGATCGGGCTGACGCGCTGGCGCGGACGGGGCTCGGGCACGGCTCGCGGAGTCTCGCTCGCGACCCTCGTCACGCCCGAGATCGTCATGGGCACCGCGTTCCTCCTCGTCTTCACGCACCTGCTGAAGTTCGTCGAGCTCGGCACGCCGGCGCAGGCGATCGGGCACATCACGTTCTCGCTCGTCTTCGTCCTCATCATCGTGCGGGGGCGGCTGTTATCGATCGGGCCCGAGTACGAGGAGGCCGCGCGTGACCTCGGCGCGTCCGCACTGCAGGCGGTGCGGCTCGCGCTGCTGCCGCTGCTCGTCCCGGCGATCGTCGCGAGCGCGATCGTCGTCTTCGCGATCTCGATGGACGACTTCGTGATCAGCCAGTTCCTCTCGTCGGGGACGAACACGGACACCGTTCCCGTGCGGATCTACTCGACCGGCCGCACCGCGCCGACGCCGGCGCTGAACGCGCTCGCGACGCTGACGCTGGCGATCACGATCGTGATCGCGCTCGTGCTCTTCCTCGTCTGGCGAGCCGTGCGCGCGACGCGCGGCCAGACGGGGAGCGGAGTCGAGGAGTTCGCGGAAGCGGGTCGCTAGCCTGCTCAGCGGCGACTCGCACCTTCAGCTCCGACGCGTCCGAGCCGTTCTAGTAACGGGCCCGCGTCCGCAAACCCCTTACGCTCCCGATCGCCTCCAGCCGTAGCGAAACACACTTGGTCCGTCTGCGGAACAGCCTCGATCGTGCGTCCACGATCCTGTATATTCGTTCCGACCTACCCACCTGGACGCTCATCCGTCCGGACCTCCTCTAGATCTCCCTGACCTCACCAACCTCTATCTTATATCGCCATCGGCTAAGTACATCAGCTCCCAGTGAAGTCGGCGGCGGCGCTCACCGCCCAAAACTTCTCGCGAGGGCTCTCAAACCGTACACCGGCGTTCACGACCTCTACGCTCCTGCGTCTGCCGGGAGCGGCTCGAGCGAGAGCGTCGTCGCGTTCCGCGTTCCGTCTCGCCCACTGCGGATGCCGCGTCGCCGAGCTCCGGCCGCGCGAGCGCGACTACGAAAAGCGCGTGACTGCGCGCCCAGTCGAGCAGGTACTCGAGGAACTCGAGCAACTGCGCGTCCGCCCACTGCATGTCCTCGAACACGAGGACGACGAGATCGTGCTATGCGAGTCGTTCGAAGAAGTAGCCGCCAGCCCGCGAAGAGGTCCGATGCTCGTTCCCGCATCGCCTCCGTCGAGCGCGAGCAGCTGCGCGAGCCTCGGCTCGATCCACGTCTCGCTCGTCCGACGTCGTCGACGTAGCGCTCGAGCGTGGCCCGAGCTTCGCCCGGGCGAGATCTCGGCCTCCTCGCCCTCCGCGATCTCTGCCCGCATTCCTCACCATCTCTGCCAGCGCCCAGAACGCTACGCCCTCTCCGTACGCGAGTCACCGTCCCTCGATGCCAGTGAGTCTTTTGCGCCTACCCCGTCGAGTTACTTCTGGAACTCCCAGGCAAGGCGCTACTTCCCGATGCCCGCGATGCCGACGATCGAGACGAGGTGCGCCTTGTGCTCGCTCCGCGCTCGCATGGAAGAGCTCCTTCAGCGAGACGGAGCTCGTCGCTCGCGGCCGACGAACGGTGGCTCGAGCGTGTCCGACTTGAGGCCTCCCCCGCGTCCCGCAGTCGACTCGAGCGCCTGCCACACCGTCACTGGCTCGCCCTGCCCCTTCAACTCGTGGCGGCCTGCCTCGCTAACCGATCGAGGCCTCCGACGCCCTGCGCGTCGTCTCTCCGACGAGCACGGTCCCGAGCTCCGCCAGCGCCTGTATCCGTTACGCGGTGTTTACTAGGTCGCCTGCCACCATCCCCTTGCCCTTAGCTCCGAGGGTCACCGCCGCTTCCCCGTCAGAACCGCAGCGCGGCCGCGAGCTTCCGCGACGCCGGCTTCTGCGCCGAGAGCCGCCTCCGCCGGCGACTAGCTCGAGCACGGACGGCGCCCTCCACGTGCATGTGCCCGCGGCCGGCGATGTCGGAGCACGCCCAGTGGATCGGGCCGACGGGGCGGCGCAGGTCGGGGCCGAAGCGGGTGAGGCCGCCGATGCCGAAGGTCGCGGCGTAGGCGCCGCGCGTCCACTCCTCCGCGGTCCAGTCCGTCTCGATGAAATCCGTCGCCTCGAGCGCGCGGTGCCCGACGAAGCTCGCCATGCCGTCGAGGACGGCCGCGCGCCGCGTGCCGTCGCTCAGCCGCGCGACCTCGTCCGCCTGCTCGCCGGGAAGGAACGTGCACAGGACGCCGACCGCGCCCGAGGGCGGCGAGTTGTCGTACAGCTCGCGGACGAGCTGGTACGGCGCGAAGCCCTCGCCGGAGAGCCCGTCCGCGCGCCAGAACGGCTCCTCGTAGACCGCGAGGTACTTCGTCACGCTCCCCTGCGAGATCGCCTGCTGGAGCCGCATTCGCCACGCCGGGAGCGCCGGCTCGAACGTGATCGCGCCGGTGAGGTTCGGCGGGATCGCGACGATCGCGGCACGAGCGCGCACCGTGACGGAGTCCGCGTCGATCTCGACGCCCTCGCCCGACCGGCGAATCGCGCGCACCGGCGCCTCGAGCACGCACGCGCTCCCCGAGCCGCTCCGCGAGCTTCAGCGGAATGAGCTGCGACCCGCCGACGACGCGGTACGCGAGGCACTGCTCCGCCGCGAACAGCTCGTACGTTCCGCCCGCTCCCGCGATCGCCCACAGCCCCTGGAGCAGCGAGAACGCGTGCGCGGGCTTCGTCATGAAGCCGTCCGCGAGATAGGACGCGAGGTTCTCGCGCGCCTCCTCGTCGCGGACCTCCGCGCGCAGCCACTCGTCGAACGTGATCGTGTCGAGCTCGCGCGCGCGAGGGTGCTCCCACGGCGCCTCCGGGTCGAGCTCCTTCGCGAGCGCGTCGAGCTTCGCGTCGGCCTCCTCGAGCGCGCGCTCGGACGCGTACGAGAGCCCGCTCTCACCGCCCGCGTGCCGGTGCGCGCGGCCCGCCTCGTCGACGTACACGTCGTCGCCGTCACGGTAGGCGGGAAAGAGCTCGATCCCGAGCTCGGACAGGAGCTCGTGCAGCCGCGCGTGGTACGGCGCGACCCACTCGCCGCCGAGCTCGTTCGCCTCGCCGCCGATCTCGGTGTTCCAGAGCCGGCCGCCGACGCGGTCGCGCGCTTCGAGGACGACGACCTCGCGACCCTCGGCGACGAGGCGCGACGCCGCCGCGAGCCCAGCAGCGCCCGGCACCGACGACGGCGACGTCCGCCTCGATCAGACGGTCGCCCACGACTCCTGTCCGAGCGCCGCGCGCGCGGCCGCGCGGCCGGTCCGCACCGCGCCCTCCATGTAGCCCGCGACCCACTGGTCGGAGCCGCAGACGTAGAACGGCGGGTCGTGCGTCCCGTGCAGCGGCCCGACGTGCAGGACGTCGCCCGGCCACCAGTGCGTCGCGTACCCGAGCGTGTACGGGTCGACGCCCCAGAGCCGCAGGAACGTGTGCTGCGGCACTCCGGCCTCCGGCCCGTACATGCGTGCGAGCTCGTGCGTGGAGCACCTCCGCACGCTCCTCCTCGGCCGTCGCGACGAGCCAGGCGAGCCGCTCCGGAGCGACGAGCCCGGAGAGGACTCCCGGCCGCTGCGGCCACGTCGACGTGAGCAGGTGCTCGCCCTCGGAGAGCCCGTTCGCGCCGAAGTCCTCCCAGACCGAACGGTCGTAGGTCGTGACCACCTTGGCCGCCTGTGCGTGGCGCTGCGCGCGCAGCGACTCGAGCCGGGCGACGGAGATGCCCTCGATGTCGATCCCGTGCAGGACGCTGACCGGGAGGGCGCAGACGACGGCCTCCGCGCGCACCTCCTCGCCGGACGCGAGCGTGACGCGACACCCCTGCGGGCTCACCTCCACCGCGGCGACGACCGCGCCGAGCCGAACGCGCTCGCCGAGCTCCGCACCCATGCGCAGCGCGACCTCGGCGCTCCCCTCCGCGACCTGGAGCGACTCCCAGAGGTCGTAGGAGTAGAAGCCCGTGTCGCCCACGGCCGCGGCCTTGCGCAGCTCCGACAGGAACGACGTGCGCTCGCTCGACCCCGCGGCGAGCGCGAGCGCACCGGCCTCGATCGCCCGCAGGGTCGACGGCAGCGCGTCCACGGAGCGCAGCCAGCCCGCCACGGAGGCGTCGTCCAGCCGGGTCGCGTCCGGATGCGACCACGGGTCGTCCGGGTCGACCGTCGCGGCCAGCGCGCCGAACAGCCGCTCGACGCGCTCGAAGTCCTCGCGCTCCTCCCCGCTCGCGAACGGGAACCCGTCCTCGGAGCGGAGCAGGCCGTCGACGAGGTCGTACGTGGTCGCGCCCTCGACCGCGGTGTACGTCGTCGTCAGCGTGAGCCCGAGCTCCTCGACGAGGCCGAGGTACTCCGTGTGCGCGCGCCCGACGAGCTCGCCGCCGAGCTGCACCGGGCGCTCGCCGTCCACCGAGACCTGCTCCACGCGCCCGCCGACCCGCTCGCGTGCCTCGAGCACCAGCACGTCGGCGCCGCCCGCGGCGAGATCGCGCGCGGCCGCGAGACCGGCGAGACCGGCTCCGAGCACGACGACGTCGGTCACGAGGCCGAGCCCTCCGCCGGCAGCGCGCGCAGCGCGTCCGGCGGCAGGTGCGCGACGACCGAGTCGCCGCGCGCGTACGGAAGCGGCTGCCCGGTGTTCGCGAGGAGCGCCTGGAGCGACGCCCCGCTCTCGGTGAGGACGAAGACCTGCGTCGTCGAGCCGAGGTAGACGAGCTCGCGCACGGTGCAGCGCAGGCGGCTCGGCCCCGCCGACACCGTCCGCCTCGAGCTCCACGCGCTCGGGGCGGATCGTGACCCGCACCTCGCCGGCGGCGCGCGTGTCCCCGGCGCGGGCCTCGAGCGGCGACGCCGTCGACGGTCACCGTCCCCGCGCCGTCGGCCGTGCCGGTCATGAGGTTCGAGACCCCGAGGAAGTCCGCGACGAACGCGGTCGCGGGCTCCTCGTAGACCTCGCGCGCCGTCCCGAGCTGCTGGATCCGGCCGCCGTGCATGACCGCGAGCCGGTCGGACATGGTCAGCGCCTCCTCCTGGTCGTGCGTCACGTACAGGAAGGTGATCCCGACGTCGCGCTGGAGGCCCTTGAGCTCGACCTGCAGGCCGCGCCGGAGCTTCGCGTCGAGCGCCCCGAGCGGCTCGTCGAGGAGGAGCACCGAGGGTGAGAGGACGAGCGCCCGCGCGAGCGCCACCCGCTGCTGCTGTCCGCCCGAGAGCTGGTGCGGACGGCGCCGCTCGAAGCCGCCGAGCGAGACGACCTCGAGGATCTCGCCGACCCGCCGGCGGCCCTCGTCCTTCGGCACGCTCGTGAACCGGAGCCCGAACGCGACGTTCTCCTCCACGGTCAGGTGCGGGAAGAGCGCGTAGCTCTGGAAGACCGTGTTCACCGGCCGCCGGTGCGGCGGCGTCTCGGTCACGTCGGCGTCGCCGATGAGGATGCGCCCCGCGTCGGGCCGCTCGAAGCCCGCGATCATGCGCAGGCTCGTCGTCTTGCCGCACCCGGACGGGCCGAGGAGCGAGAAGAACTCGCCGCTCCGCACCTCGAGCGAGACGTCGTCCACGGCTGCGACGTCGTCGAAGCGCTTGGTGAGGCGGTCGAGCGTCACGGCCTGCGAGCGCTCGTTCACGGGCTGAGCTCCCGGTCGACGCACGACCGGAGGAGCCCGAGCGCGGCTTCGCGGTCGAGCAGGCCGAGGTACTGGATCGAGTCGAGCCCGTCGGCGGCGGCGGCGAGCCTCCAGCCGGCCGCCTCGGGATCGACCGCGCGCGGCACGGAGCCGTCGGCGCGTCCCTCTTCGAGCAGCTCGACGATGCGCTCGGCCCACGCGCGATAGGCCTGCTGGACGAGCGGCCGCAGGTCGTCGTCGTCCCGCACGCTCGACCAGACCTCGTTCCAGAGCGCGGGCACCTCCTCGAGCGCGGGATCGAGCGTCCGGTCGAGCGCCCGCTCGGCGCGCTCGAGCCCGGTCGCGAGCCCGGCGAGCTCCGCCTCGAGCGCCTCGACGCGCCGGTCCTCGGAGTACGCGAAGGTCGCCCGCAGCAGCTCCTGCCGCGTCGTGAAGTAGTAGTGGACGAGCGTGCGCGACACGCCGGCCTCGAGCGCGACGTTCCCGATGCGGAGCGCGTGCGCGCCCTGCGTCACGACCACGCGGCAGGCTGCGCGGAGGATGTCGTCGACGCGGTTGGAGGTCGAGCGAGTCGGGGCTTCGGGCGGCGGCAGGTTGTTCCTTTCGGGGGAGCCCGAGTATCCTGACTGACAGTAGTGTCAGGAATCAAGGCGCACAGCGGTCGACGCCCCCGAGCGGCCCCTCGAGGAGGGCTGGACGCTTCCCGCGAGCTGGTACTCGGACCCGGGCGTGTACGCGCTCGAGCGGGAGCAGGTGTTCGCGCGGGCGTGGACGTACGCCGGGCCGGCGGAATGGGTCTCCGAGCCCGGGAGCTTCTTCGCGTCGCAGATCGGGCACGTGCCCGTCGCGATCGTCCGCGGCCAGGACGGGACGCTGCGCGGGTTCGTCAACGTCTGCCGCCATCGCGGCCACCTCGTCGTCGACGGCACCGGGCTGCCGCGAGACGCTCCAGTGCCCGTACCACGCCTGGACGTACGACCTCGACGGGTCGCTCCGCCGCGCGCCGCGCGCCGAGCGCGAGCCCGGCTTCGACCCGAGCGGGCCTCTCGCTGCTCCCGGTCTCGGTGGGCGTCTGGGGCCCCTTCGTCTTCGCCAATCCCGACCCCGCGGCCGAGCCGCTCGAGGAGACGCTCGGCGAGCTGCCGGCGCTCGTTGCCGAGAGCGGCCTCGACCTCGACGCGCTTCGCTTCCACTCGCACCACGAGTGGCCGGTCGCGTCGAACTGGAAGGTCGCGATCGAGAACTTCCTCGAGTGCTACCACTGCCCGACCGCGCACCCCGGCTTCAGCAAGGTCGTCGACGTGAGCCCGGACTCGTACCGGCTGCGCGTGCACCCGACGTTCTCGAGCCAGGTCGGGCCGGTGCGCGCATCGGCGCTCTCCGGCAACGGGAAGGCGGCGTACACGCCGCGCGCCGACGTCTCGCAGGCGCAGTACCACTTCCTCTTCCCCGCGACGACGGTCAACATCGCGCCCGGGCTCCCGAACATCGCGCTCGAGCGGTGGCTCCCCGACGGCCCCGCGCGGACGATCGAGGTCACCGACTACTTCTTCGAGCCCGGCGCGCCGGCTGCGGAGATCGAGGAGCTCATGGCCTGGGACGCGCAGGTCGCCGAGGAGGACACGGCGCTCGTCGAGTCGGTGCAGCGCGGGCTCGACTCGGGGCTGGTGCCGCAGGGCCGGCTGATGGCCGAGAGCGAGCAGCTCATCGCCGACTTCCAGCGCCGCGTGCGGGACGCGCTGCTCATCTGTGCGGATCCGGTCGCGCGGTAGAGCAAAGGACCTAAAGGCGGCCGGCTTCGCGCGGCCGCAGGGCGCCGAGGTGACGCGGCGTCAGAGGTTGTCGGCGAAGCGGCGCCGCGCCTCCGCGAGCGCCTCGTGGATGCCGCCCGGGCCCGGCGTCGGGCGCTTCGCCGCGGTCCGCGGCTTCCGGAAGGCTCCGTCCCGGACCTTCGCCGCGACCTCCTCGTGGGCGTCGCGGAACGGCGTTCCCTTGCGGACGAGCGCCTCGGCCGCATCGGTCGCGAAGAGCAGCGGGTCGGCTGCCGCCTTCGCGAGCCGGTCGCGATCGACCGGCGAGCCTCGACCAGCCCGGCCGCACTCACGCGGCGTACGCGGCTTCCGGAAGGCTCCGTCCCGGACCTTCGCCGCGACCTCCTCGTGGGCGTCGCGGAACGGCGTTCCCTTGCGGACGAGCGCCTCGGCCGCGTCGGTCGCGAAGAGCAGCGGGTCGGCCGCCGCCTTCGCGAGCCGGTCGCGGTCGACCGCGAGCCCGCTCACGAGCACGCCCAGCGCACGCAGAGCGAGCCGCACGTCGCGGCGGGTGGCGAAGACGGGTCTTGGACCTCCTCCTGGACCTTCGCGCGCCTCCTCCTGGACGTCGCGGTCCGGCGTACCCTTGTGGACGAGCTCCTGCAGCCGTCACGGTCGCGCACGCGAGCGGGTCGCTGCCGCCTTCGGCAGCCGTCGCTTCAGCGTCCGCCAGCAGGCCCGTGAGCCTCCCGAGCACCGTTCCCGCCTTCCCGCCCGAGCTCGGCCAGGACTGATGCGACCGAGGCCCGCGCCGTTGCCGCGGAGCGACACCTCGGTCGTGACGCCCGCACGGATTCGGCCGTCGCGCACCTGCCGGAGCAGCGTCAGCATGACGGCGTCGTACTTCTTCACGACGCTCGTGAGGATGTGCGGCCCGAGGGAGGACTGGTCCGAGTCGACGCCGATCCCCCACACGCCGGCGCGCTTCGCCGCCCGAAGCGCTCCCAAGCCGCAGCGATTCGCCACGTGGAGGACGACGCCCGCACCGCGTGCGTCTGACGGCGCGCGATTGCCTCGCACCTCGTCGGGTCCCGAAGTCGTTCGCGTAGCCCGTGAGGACGCGCACCTTTGGCGAAGCCGCCCGGGCACCGGCCCGGAAGCCGACGACGAGTCTTCGACAGGCGGAACCCTCGCGCCGCCGACGACGCCGACGACGTCCCGACCCGGTCGGCGCTGTTCCATCCGCGTGGCAAGCCAGCCTGCGAGATAGGACGCCTCGTGCACCCGGCGATGATCGACTGGACGTTCCGGGGACGACCGAGATAGGAGAGCGGGACGTCGACGATCGCGAATCGCTGCTTCGGGAACTTCGGCGCGACGCGCGCGAGCGTCTCGCCCCAGAACGGGTCCACGGCGATGGCTCATAGCCCTGCCGGGCGAGCAACGACAGCGTTGCATCAGGGTCCTCGCGAGAGTCGGGCGAGACGATTCGGCCACCGACTCCGGAGCGGCGCACGGCTCTCGTGAACGGTCGGCAGATGAGGTTCCCCGAGTCGCAGAACCCCGTGACGAGCACGACTCGGGCGCGGGGCTGTCCGGACGCCGACGGCGCGATCACGATCGCCAGCACGACGAGCGCGAGGGCTACCCCGAGAACGGTTAGCGCGAGTGCGTGAGACCGAGTCGTCATCGGGATCGCGATACGCGCCCGGGACCCGCAACGCGCCGCTCGCGATCCGGCGCTCGAGCCGTTCGAGCTCCGCTCGAAGCGGCGCGGGTACCCGGCGGCTGATCTTGCCCAGCCCGACCGCGCCCTCACGAAGCGTGAGGACGGTGTCGCCGCCGGTTCGGATGCGTCCGGTCTTCACACGCCGTAGCAGCGATACGAACCCGGCGTCGTAGTGCTTGAGCACGCTCGTAAGGATGTGCGGGCCGAGAAAGGACTGATCGGCGTCCACGCCGATTCCCCAGATCCCGCCTTCCGCGCGGCAGCTAGCGTGCCGAGCCCACAGGCGCCTGCGACGTTGTACACCGCCCCGGCCCCCTGTGCGATCTGGCGTCGGGCAACCGCCGCGCACTTCGTCGGGTCGTCGAAGTCGTGCGAGTAGCCGATCAGGACCCGCGCACCGGCGCGACGCGCGCCGGCTCGAAAGCGACCACGAAGTCCTGCACCGAGCGAAGCTCGAGGCCGCCGACGACTCCGACGACGTCCTTCCCCGGCCGCTGCCCGCCATCCGCGAGCGAGCCAGCCCGCCAGAACGCGGCCTCGCTCGTCCGAAAGATGACGCCCTGCACGTTGCGTGGGACCCCGGCCACGCTTCCGCGCGTGCGTCCATCAGCGCGAAGCGTGCCGCGCGTTGGCGTCGGGCGGCCTCACCGAGCACTTGGTAGTAGCCGTATCCGAAGACGGTCACGAGGTCGTAGCGCTGACTCGCGATCAGCTCGAGGGTCTCCACACGATCCTGACGCGGAGCGGGCGTGACGATTCGTCCCGTGAGCCCGGTGCTACGCAGAGCGCGCTGGAACCCGCCGCAAACGATGCGCTCGAACGCCTCTCCGCAGCCGACCTCCGTGACGAGCACCACTCGGGGGCGCGATTGCTCGGACGCAGCCGGAGCGGCCGCAGTCGTCAGCGCGAGGAGCGTGAGAGCCGTGCCGAGAACGAGGATCGCCCGTGATGTCATCGCGGATCCGGAAATGCGCCGGGGACATGGATCGCGCCGCTGGCGATCCGGCGCTCGAGTCGCTCGAGCTCGGCGCGAAGCGGCCCGGGAACCCGGCGGCTGATCTTGCCGAGACCGACGGCTCCTTGACCTGGGTCAGCACCGTGTGCCGGCAGGAAGACGGCCGGCCTTCAGCCGGCGGAACAACGCGACGAAGGCGGCTTCGAAGTCCTTGAGGACGCTCGTCAGGATGTGCGGCCCGAGGAAGGACTGGTCCGCGTCGACGCCGATCCCCCAGGCGCCCCGATCCCGGGCCGCGTCGAGGTCCCCAATCCGCAGGCACCCGCCACGTTGAAGAGGACTCCCGCCCCGTTGCGATCTGACGCCGGGCGATAGCCCCGCACCGCGAGGCATCGAGGAAGTCGTACGAATAGTCGCGAAGACTCGGACCAGTCGCGACGCGCGTCGCGCGCCGGCGCGGAAGCCGATCACGAAGTCCTGGACGGCCGGAATGGGGTAACCGGCGACGACACCGACCGCATCGCGACCGGGGCGCTGCTGCTCCATCCGCGCGGCCAGGAAGCCGGCCAGGAAGGCCGCTTCGCTCACCCGAAATACGCACGAGCTCGGCGACGTCGGGGTTCAGCTTCTGCGGCATCATCGACGAGCCCGTCGACGCGCTCTCGGGCAGCCGCACGAAGCCGAACTCGGAGGTCGCCCAGAGCGCGATCTCCTCGCCGATCCGGGAGAGATGCGTGAAGAGGACGGCCGCGGCGTAGAGGTAGTCGAGCGCGAAGTCGCGGTCGGCCACGGCGTCGATCGAGTTCCGCATCTGGCCGGCCGGCGGCGGGAGGTCGAGCGTCGAGCCGGCCAGCGCCCCGGCGCCGAGCGGGCTCGCGGACGCGGCCTCGGCGGCGAGCGCGAAGCGGGTCCGGTCGCGGTCGAGCATCTCCACCCACGCGAGCAGGTGGTGGCCGAGCGTCACCGGCTGCGCGCGCTGGAGATGCGTGTAGCCGGGCATGACCGTCTCGGCCTCGGACTCGGCGAAGGAGAGGCAGACGAGCGCGAGCGCGTCGATCCCCTCCCGCGCCTCGGCGCACGCGTCGAGCACGTACAGCCGAGCGCCGCGACGACCTGGTCGTTCCGCGAGCGGCCGGCGTGGATCTTCCGCCCGACGTCGCCGAGCAGCCGCTCGATCGCGCTGTGCACGTCCTCGTCCGACTCGAGATAGCCGTCCGGATCGTGCGCGATCTCGGCCAGGCGGCCCTCGACCTCGTCGAGCTCCTCCGCCGTCAGGAGCCCGGCAGCGTGCAACCGCTCCGCGTGCTCGCGCGAGGCCTCGCAGTCGTACGGCAGGAGCTCCGCGTCGTCCGCGCGCAGGAACTCCCACACGTCCGGGTCGAGAGCCCCCTCGACCCGCCCCTTCCAGGTGGTCACGCCTCGATTCTGGCGCGTGCGCGAGCCGCGTGCAGCTCGGTCTCGAGCGAGGAGATCTTGATGAAGCCCTCGGCCGCGTCGTGCGGGAAGGTCTCCCCGGTCCCGTACGAGGCGAGCTCGGTCGAGTAGAGGAGGTGCGGGGAGCGCCGCCCGGTCACGACGGCGGCGTTCGGCCGCAGCTCCAGCCGCACGTCGCCGGTGACGAGCTGCTGCGTCGAGTCGACGAACGCGTCGATCGCCTCGCGCGCGGGGCTGAACCAGCGTCCCTCGTACACGAGCTCGGTCCAGCGCTGCTCGAGCGGCCGCTTCAGGCGTGCCTCGTCCTTCGTGAGGACGACGTCCTCGAGCGCGGAGTGCGCGGCGATGAGCGCGATCGCGCCCGGGGCCTCGTACACCTCGCGGCTCTTGATGCCGACCGCGCGGTTCTCGATCATGTCGAGCCGCCCGATCCCGTACGCGCCGGCGAGCCGGTTCGCGCGGGCGATCAGCTCCGCGAGCGGAAGCTCCTCGCCGTCGAGCGAGACCGGGATTCCCCGCTCGAAGCCGACGACGATCTCCTCGGGCGCGGGCGCGGAGGCGGGATCGGAGGTGAGCGCGTACGGCTCCTCCGGCGGCGCGTTCCACGGGTCCTCGAGCACGCCGGCCTCGATCGCGCGGCCGAAGAGGTTCTCGTCGATCGAGTACGGCGACGCCGCCGTGTGCGTGATCGGGATGCCCTTGCCGAGCGCGTACTCGATCTCCTCGTCGCGCGTCCAGATGCGATCGCGGAGCGGGGCGATGACCTTGACTCCCGGGTAGTGCGCCTTGAAGGCGAGCTCGAAGCGGAGCTGGTCGTTCCCCTTGCCCGTGCAGCCGTGGACGACCGCCTCGGCGCCCGACTCGAGCGCGATCTCGGCGACGGCCTGCGCGATGACCGGTCGCGAGAGCGCGGAGACGAGCGGGTACTTGCCCTCGTAGAGCGCGTTCGTGACGATCGCCCGGGCGCACTGCTCGTCCGCGAACGCGTCCTTGCGGTCGACGAGAAGCACGTCGTCGGCGCCCGCGGCGTTCGCGCGCACGATCGACTCCTCGAGGTCGAACTCCTGTCCGACGTCGACGAGGACGGCGAGCACCTCGTCGAACCCGTACCAGTCCTCCTTGAGCCACGCGAGGATGCAGCTCGTGTCGAGCCCTCCCGAGTAGGCGACGACGGCGGTCTTGCTCATGCGGCTCCTTCCAGTACGTGCCCGGCCAGCTCCTCGCGCAGAACGGCGGCCGGAGTGCCGTCGCGCGCGACCACGAGGATCGTGTTGTCGCCTGCGAGCGTCCCCGCGATCCCCGGGTGGCCCGCCTCGTCGATCGCCTGCGCGAGCGCGTTCGCGTAGCCCGACGGCGTCGTGAGGACGACCATGCTGCCGGCCGCCTCCATGCCGATCGCGTACCGGCGCATCGCGGCGGCGAGCGCCCGCAGGCGGTCGGTGTCGGTCGTCCCGGGCGGCGCGTAGACGAGGCGTCCGCTCGGCGCGCGCACCTTGACGAGGCCGAGGTCGGCGATGTCGCGCGAGACGGTCGTCTGCACGACGTCGAACCCGGCCTCCTTCAGCGCGGCGGCGACCTCGGCCTGCGTCGAGAGCGCCCGGTCGCGGACGAGCTCGAGGATGGCGGACTGTCGTTCGCGGCGGTTCATAGAATGCAGAAAACTAGCACTTTATGCAGACGCTCCAAGCACGTCCGCGAGGATTCCCAACGCTTCCGCAACGTCCTCCGCGTCGACGACGAGCGGCGGCGCGAGCCGGACCACGTCGTCGCCCGCGCTGAGCACGAGCAGGCCGCGGTCGCGGCACGCGTCCACGACCGTCCCGGCCGGGCCTTCGACGACAGCGCCGAGCAGGAGGCCCCAACCGCGCACCTCGAGCACTCCGGGAAGCTCCCGGAGGCCGGCGGCAAGCGCGGTTCCCTGCTCGACGACGTTCGCGAGCAGCTCCTCGTCGATCGCGTCCACGACGGCACAGGCGGCCGCGCACACGACGGGGTTGCCGCCGAACGTCGAGCCGTGGTCGCCGGGGACGAAGGCGCCCGCCGACTCGTCCGCCACGAGCAGCGCCCCGATCGGCAGCCCGTTCGCGAGCGCCTTCGCCATCGTCACGAGGTCCGGGCCCACGCCGAGCTGCTCGTGTGCGAAGAACGACCCCGTGCGCCCGACGCCTGTCTGGATCTCGTCGAAGCAGAGGAGGACGTCGAGGTCGGCTGCGGCCGCGACGAAGCCGGAATCGAGCGGGACGACTCCGCCCTCGCCGAGGATCGGCTCGAGGAGGACGAGCGCCGTGTCGTCACCGACTGCCTCCTCCAAGGCGTCGACGTCGTTCGGCGGCACGAAGCTCACGCCGGGGACGAGCGGCTCGAACGCCGCGCGCTTTCCGGGCTGCCCGGTCGCCGAGAGCGCGCCGAGCGTGCGACCGTGGAACGACCCCTCGAGCGCCACGATCCCCGGCTTCCCGGTCGCCTTGCGCGCGTACTTGAGCGCGGCCTCGATCGCCTCCGCGCCGGAGTTGCAGAAGAACGCCTGCGCACCGCCGAAGCGCTCGGAGAGAAGCGACGCGAGCCTCTCCGCAGGCTCGGTCCGGTAGAGGTTCGACGCGTGCCAGAGGCGCTCGAGCTGCGCGTTCGCGGCCGCGAGCGGCGCCGGGTGGCAGTGGCCGAGGCCGACGACCGCGATCCCGCCTCCGAAGTCGAGGTACGCGCGGCCGTCGGCGTCCCAGACACGCGTGCCCTCGCCGCGGACGAGCTCGAGGTCGGCCCGTGCATACGTCGGGAGCAGCCGCTCCAACCCGGACGCGGGAACGCTCACGCAAGAACCTCGGTCACGCCGATCTCGACACGGAGGCCGAGCTTCGCGGCGCGCACGCCGGCCAGCAGCTTCGGCACGATCCCGCCCTCGAACGCGCCCTCGGCGAGCAACCGGTCCGCGTGGACGGCCTCGATGCGCTCTGCGAGCGCCCCCTCGACGTAGACGCCCGGCACATCCGTCAGGAAGACGATGCGCTCCGCGCCGAGCCCGATCGCGAGCGCGCTCGCGGCCTCGTCGGCGTTCACGTTCAGCGGACCTTCGGCGATCGGCGAGACGACCGGGATCCGGCCCTCGTTGAGCGCCCGCTCGACTGCAGGCGGAGAGATCGGGAGCGGCTCGCCGACGAGCCCGAGCTCCGGCAGCGGGCGGGCTCGCAGGCCGATCTCGTCGCCGACGAGGGGAAGCGCCGCGGGGCCGAGTGCGGCGGCAAGCTCGGCCCCGACGGCGACCAGCGACTCTCGCACAACGGCGGCGGCCGCTGGACTCGTAACGCGGCGGCCGTTCACGAACTCGGCACGGATCCCCCTGCGGGCAAGCTCGGCACTGATCTGAGGTCCGGCGCCGTGGACGACCACGACCTCGTTGCCTGCCTGCACGTGCTCGAGAACGTGGACTGCCGACACTTCCGCGACCCGCCCGCCGACCTTGACGACGATCCGGCTCACGTCGTGTACTCCGCGTTCAGTTTCACGTAATCGTACGTGAGGTCGGACGCGAGGTAGGCGGCGGATCCGTCGCCGAGCCCGAGGTCGAGATCGATCGCCACGGCTGCTCCTCCGAGTGCAGGTGTGGCGCCGGTGGGCGCGCCCTGCTCGAAGACCTTCGTCCCGTCGAAGGCGACGCTCAGCCGCTCGGGATCGAGGCGCGCGAAGCCGCCGTTCCACGGTGCGGAGCCGGCGGCGGCGAGCACGCGGCCCCAGTTCGGGTCGCGCCCGAACGCCGCCGTCTTGACGAGCGGCGACGTCGCGATCCTGCGCGCGACCGCCAGCGCTTCCTCTTCCGAGGACGCGCTGGCGACCCGGATCTCGAGGAGCACGGTCGCGCCCTCGCCGTCCTCGACGATCTGGCGGGCGAGGCTCGCGCACACGTCGTTCAGCGCAGCGGCGAACTCGCTGTCCCTAACCGAATCGCGAGCGATTCCGCTCGCGCCGTTCGCGAGCAGCACGACCGCGTCGTTCGTCGAGCACTCGCCGTCCACCGAGATCCGGTTGAAGCTCGCGTCGACGGCTGTCCGCAGGAGCTCGACCGGCTCGCCCGGCTCGAGCGGGTAGTCCGTGGTCACGACCGCGAGCATCGTCGCCAGGCGCGGATGGATCATCCCCGCGCCTTTCGCCATCCCTCCGACGGTGAAGCCTTCGGCAGCGGTGACGGCCTGCTTCGGCCCGTTGTCGGTCGTCAGGATCGCCTGCGCGGCCGCCGCACTGCCGCCCGCGTCGAGCGCCCCGGCGGCGTCTTCGACCCCGGCGAGCACCTTCTCCATCGGGAGCGGAACGCCGATCACGCCCGTCGAGAGCACCACGACCTCCTCGGGCACGAGCCCGAGGTGGCGTGCGACCTCGGCGGCCGTCAGCTGCGCGTCCACGATCCCGGCCGCGCCCGTCGCCGCGTTCGCGATACCGGAGTTGATCACGACGGCCTGCGGCTCGGCCAGCTCGAGGTGGCGGCGCGAGACCTCGACCGGCGCCGCCTGGACGCGGTTCGTCGTCCACACCGCCCCGCCGACCGCGCGGGGCACCGACCGGACGAGCGCGAGATCGGGAGAGGACTTGCGGATGCCGGCCGAGACGCCGCTGGCGTGAAAACCCTGCGCCGCGGTCACGGACATCAGACGAGCACCCCGGAAAGCCGCAGCCCGGCGGTCTCGGCGAAGCCGAAGAGCAGGTTGACGTTCTGGATCGCCTGGCCGGCAGCACCCTTGCCGAGGTTGTCGATCGCACAGACGATCACGGTCGAGCCGGTGAGCCGGTCCTCGAAGATGCCGATCTCGGCGCCGTCGGTCTGCTGGACCCGGCCGAGCTCGGGAACGACGCCCTCGGGCAGCACCGAGACGACATGGCTCTCCGCGTAGTGCTCCTCGAGCAGCGCCCGCAGATCGGCGCCGGTCGAGCGCACGTAGCACGTGGCGATCAGGCCTCGGCGGATCGGGAGCAGGTGCGGGACGAACGCGACCGGGAAGCCGAGGAGCGAGGCGATCTCGGGCGCGTGCTGGTGGGCGCCGACGCGGTACGGCGAGACGTTCTCGAGCACGGTGCCGGCGTGCGAGCTCGCGGTCAGCGACCGGCCCGCTCCCGTCGTCCCCGACTTCGCGTCCACGACGACACCCTGCGCCTCGATCTCCTCGCGGATCGGCCACAGTGCGAGCAGAGCGGCGGTCGCGTAGCAGCCCGGGTTCGCGACCAGGCGCCCCGCCGGCGGGCTCACCTCGGGGAGCCCGTACGACCACGATCCGAGCTGCTCCGGCTTCGGATGCCGGAAGCCGTACCAGCCGTCGTAGACCGCCGGGTCGACGAAGCGGTGCGCGCCGGAGAGGTCGACGACGACGCTCCGCTGCGGCGCCTCGGCGGACGCCGCCTGCTCGTGCGACAGGCACAGGAAGACGACGTCGGCACCGCTCTCGAGAGCGGCGTCGTTCGTGATGAAGCGCGGGATCCGGCTCCAGCCGTTGCGGCCGAGACGCGGGTCGAGCGCGTTCGCGGGCTGCCCCGCGAGCGTGTCCGACCCGAGCGCGTACAGCTCGAGGCCGGAGTGCGAGAGCACCCGGTCGAGAGTCTCCTGCCCCGCATAGCCCGAGGCGCCGACGACTGCTGCTGTGGCCATGGGGCGTATTATGCAGAAAGTCTGCGAGTTATGCGTAGGAGGCTGCCTCGCGGTGCGCCCGTGCAGGGGAAATCGGCTGCTACGCTGCGCGCGCGGTGGAGCGGGTACTCGTCCTGAACGCAAGCTACGAGCCTCTGAACGTCTGCTCGCTACGCCGCGCGCACGTGCTCGTGTGGAAGGGCAAGGCGGAGATCCTCGAGCACCACGACCGGCCGATGCGGTCGGCGACCACCAACTTCGCACGACCGAACGTGATCCGCCTGAAGACGTACGTCCGCGTGCCGAGAGGCGTGACGCGGAGGATCTCCAGGCGCGTCCTCTTCGCGAGAGACGGCTGGCAGTGCGCCTACTGCGGGTCGGGCTCGAACCGGCTCACGCTCGACCACGTCGTGCCGCGGTCGCGCGGCGGAACGTCGGTGTGGGAGAACGTCGTCGCCTCGTGCGCGCCGTGCAACCACCGCAAGGGCGACCGCCTGCTGGAGGAGATCAGCATGACGCTGCGGACGACTCCGCGCCCACCGACGCCGGTCCTCTTCATCCGCCTGACCGCGGAGCACATCCCGGACGTCTGGCGCACGTACCTCCCGGGGCTCGAGAAAACCGCAGCGGCCGCGTAGCCGGCAGGCGGGGCGGGCTCAGCCAGCCCCTGAGGGTGATACCTCGGATCGGGTCGTAGGGCTGAGGCCTGCCTCGCCCTCGGCTTACCTAGCGACCATAGCCCGCTCGACCGCCTCCTGCTCCTCGGGCGACAGCGCGACCGACGACCGTCCGCGGTCGAGATCCTTGACGTAGATCCGCGCGTAGTCGCGACCCTGGATCGCGGAGACGACGGTGCCCGTGCGGGTCGCGTCGAGCAGCGCGACCGAGGCCGACTGCTGCCCGCCGGTCCCCTCGTACGCGTCGTAGCGCACGACCGCGACGTTCGTCACGGCGCCGTCCACGCGGCGGTCGACGCGGGAGAGCCCCGTCGCGACCTCGTCCACGACCCGGTGGAGGTCGTCGATCCGGCCCTGGAGCGCGACCGCGAACTCGAGGAGGTCGCGGTGCCCGCTCGCGAGGACGACCCTCTGGCCGGCCTCGATCTTGGAGAGCCGCCTCGCCAGGACGACGACTCCGACGAGGGCCAGCAGCGCCGCCGCGCAGGCCGCCAGAGCCACCGCGAGAGAGGCCGTCAAAGCGAGAAGATGACCGGGTACTCGGCCGTGTTGTTGGCCGCGTTCGTCTCCCCCGCGACGGGATCGACGTCCACCTTCACCGAGATCTGCTCGCCGAACGGCACGAGGGCGCCGATCTGGAACGTGACCGGGATCGTCTCGCCCGGGTCGATGAGCGGGATCGTCTCGGTCTTCACGATCGGGTCGGGCTGCTTCGGGATCGTCAGCGTGACCTTGATCCGGACCTCCTGGCTGTCGCCCGTGTCCTCGACGCCGACCTCGAACGCGAGGTCTTCGGTCACCTGGATCGTCGTCTCCGTGTCCGCGGACAGGAGCTGCTCGCTCGGAAGCACCTTCACGTAGGAGATCCCGCTTCCGTGGAGCCCGGTGGGCGTCCCGCCGTCGGATGCGCCCTGGATCCGCTGCCAGATCGCGGCCAGTGCTTCCGGCGTCGTGACCTCGTCCGCGGTGACGAACTCGGAGGCGGGCACCTCGAGGCCCACGACCTCCTCCGACTCGGCGACCGACTCGGCGCGTGCCTTGAAGGAGTCTGCCCAGATGACGTCGCTGGCCAGCAGCCTCGACATCTGCGTCGACAGCTGACGGCCGGCCGCGGTGGCATCGGTGACGGAAGCCGTCTCCTGGAACGCGACCTTCAGCCCCTGCAGGCCGTTCGCGCGGAAGATCAGCGCCTCGACCGAACCTTCGTGGGCCCGGTGCAGCGCCCCGGGCGCGTTGATGCCCTCCGCGCGCTCGACCTGGGCTTCGGCGGTCTGCACGTAGCCGCCGAGCTTCGCGTCGAGATCCTCGAGCTTGAGCGCCGGAGTGGTCAGGGTCGTCGCGAGCTGCTGTCCGAGGCGGGCCGATGCATTGCCGACCTCGCCGATCTCGGTCGTGTAGTCGGTGTAGGACTCCCGCTTGCGATCCGAGGCACAGCCTTCGACCCAGACGGCGAGCAGCACCACGATGAGGATCGCGAGCGCGATGAGCGCGACCAGCCGCAGGAGCGGGGTGAGGTTCCCGGGCGGGCGGAGACGCTGCCGGGGCCCACGGGGCGGCCGCCCGCGCGGCGGCCCGGGAGGCTGCTCGGCCGGCTCCTCCCACGACGGCGGCTCGTCCTCGCCGAAGAAGTCGAAATCGAGGATGTCGTCGTCATGCGTCGTCATCAGACCACCCGTCCCTGCGGCCACTCTAGACGAGGCACAGGAGCGACAGAGGAGGGAAACGGCCGGAAAGGGCCAAGAGGGCCGCACCGGTGTCGTCCCTCGCGATTCCCTCCACCCGAGAGCTCGTCCTCGGCCGCTACCGGCCGGTCCGCCCGCTCGGAAGCGGGGGCTCCGGCTCGGTCTGGCTCGCGTGCGACGAGCAGACGGGGCTCGACGTCGCGCTGAAGATCATCACGCGCGAAGGGAAGGCGGCCGCGCGCGCGGAGCGCGAGGCGCTCGCCGCGCGCCGTCTGCGCCACGACCGCTGCGTGCGCGCGTACGACGTCGGCCACGACTCCGGCCACGTCTACATCGCGTACGAGTACGTCGCCGGGCGCACGCTGCGCGAGGCGATGCGGATGGACGAGGTCGGCGACGCCGACGCCGTCGAGATCGCGGCCCAGGTGCTGGACGCGCTGGCCCACGCGCACCGCATGGGGATCGTGCACCGCGACGTCAAGCCGTCGAACATCCTGCTCGAGCACCGGGACGAGGTCGCGACCCGCCTGCTCGACTTCGGCCTCGCGCAGTTCGACGGCGCCGACACGCTCACGAACGTCGGAGACGTCCCCGGAACGCTCGCGTACATCGCGCCCGAGCGGCTCGCAGGCGCCGAGGCTCAGGCGGAGAGCGACGTCTGGTCGGTCGGCGTCGTCGTCTGGGAGGCGCTTGCGGGACGGCATCCCTTCTGGGGGCTTCCGCTGCAGGAGGTCGCCACGGCCATCGAGGCGGGCGCCCCGCCTCTCGGCAGCGAGCGCCGGGACCTGCCACGCCGGCTGCTCGCGGCGGTCGACGGCGCGCTGTCGCTCGATCCCGACAACCGCCCGCGTGCCTCGGCGTTCGCCTCGGAGCTCCGTTCCGCCCTTCGCTCCGCTCCGGCCAAGAGGACGGCCCGGCCGCGCGGCGCTCCCAGTACCCGCCCGCGGACGCGCCCGGAGTGGCCGAAGCGCGCTCTGCCAGTCGGCCTGGCCGTCATCGACGGCCGCTCTAGGAGCGACGCTGCTCCCCTTCTGGCCGGCGGCGCTCGTCGTCGCGATCGCCCTCGGCGCGGGGCTCGCGGCCTGGTTCGATCCGCGCCTGGGGCTCGCGGTCGCCCTCGCCGCGCCCGTCTTTCCCATCGGAAACGTCTCGCAGGGCGCCGCCGCCCTCTACGGAGCCTTCGCGCTCGCGTGGCTCGCCGTGGCGTGGCGCGACGCGCGCTACGGGCTGCTGTTCGTGTCGGGACCGCTCCTCGCGCCCGTCGGTCTCCTCGCGCTCGTCCCGCTGGTCGTCCAGCCCGCACGCGGCATCGCGACGGCGCGCGGCGCAGGCTGCGCTCGCGGTCCTCGCCGCGGCGCTCACGGCCGGAGTCGCGAAGGAAGGCCTTCCGCCCGCGGGCGAGCCCGCGGATCCCTTGCGGATCACGCCGGTCGACTCGCCGGTCGAGGTCGGCGCCGCCCTCTACGGGGCGCTCCTCGGCGCACCGCTCGTGCCCGCGGCAGCCGCCGTCGCCGGAGCAGCCGCCGCGATCCTGCCGCTGGCCCGCCGCCGCTCGCGCTACGGCGTGCTCGCGGTCGGAGCGGTGCTGCTCGCGGGCGTCGTCGCAGCGGGAGCCGGGGTCGTCTCCGTGCTCCTCGTCGCGCTTGCGTGGGGCGTTGCGGGCGCCGTTGCGGCGGGAGCACGCGGGTAGACTCAACCCGGGTGGGAAGCCACCGATGAGCGTGTTTCGCACGATCGAATCCAAGATCGAGGGTTTGTTCGAGGGCGTCTTCGGCCGCGCGTTCCGGACGCACGTCCAGCCCATCGAGCTGGCGCGCAAGCTCGCGAAGGAGATGGACGACCACCGCACCGTCTCCGTCTCGCGCGTGTACGTGCCGAACGAGTACACGATCTATCTCTCCCCGCCCGACCGGCAGCAGCTCGCGGGGTACGAGGAGTCGCTCGTGGGCGAGCTCGAGGAGTACCTGGCCGAGCACGCGCGCCGCGAGCGGTACGCGCTCCTCACCGCGCCGGACGTGCTCGTGACCACGGACGCGGACCTCGCCGTCGGCGAGTTCGGGATCGCGACCCGTCTCGTCTCCGCGGACGCCGACGTGCCGTCGGGCGAGGCGCTCCCCGAGCTGCCGCTCGACCAGCCCGCCGGGCAGACGATGATCTACCGCGCGCCCGTTCCCGCTCCGGAAGCCGACGACGACGCACCGCCGGCCCCGGCCGAGCAGGAGATCGTCACCCTGACGATCGCCGGCCGCAAGCAGGAGGTCACGTCGCCGCGGGTCGTGCTCGGGCGCTCGCGAACCTGCGACATCCACGTCTCCGACCTCAACGTCTCCCGCCGCCATGCCGAGCTCCGCCAGGAGGGCGCCACGTACTGGATCGTCGATCTCGGATCGACCAACGGAACCCTCGTCAACGGGAAGCAGGTCGAGCGCGAGCGCCTGCGGGACGGTGACGTGGTCACCCTGGGCTCGACCGAGATCAGCTTCGGGCGCTCGCTTCCGTGACAATCCCGACGCCGGAGTTCGCGCTCGCGACGGACGAGACGCTCCTGATACTCAAGATCGCCTTCCTCGTGCTCCTCTACGCCTTCATCCTCTACATCGTGCGCTCGGCGACGCGAGACATCGGCGAGGCGCCGCAGGAGAGCATCATCCTGGGCGCGGCCGAGGCGGCGAGGGCGCGCGCCGAGTACGGCGTGGACGAGAAGGCGACCGCGCGCTTCGTCGTCCTCGAAGGCCCCGACCTGAAGGCGGGCAGCAAGATCGAGCTCACGTCGACGAGCGTCGTCGGGAGAGAGGCCGACAACGGCATCCCGCTCCACGACGACGAGTTCGCGTCCGCCCGGCACGCGCGCATCGACCCGCGGACGGACGGGGTCTGGGTCGAGGACCTCGGCTCCACGAACGGGACCTTCGTCAACGGCGGACGGATCGCCGCGGAGCGGCTGAAGCCGGGCGACGTGCTCCGCATCGGCGAGACCGAGCTCCGGTTCGAGCCATGACGACGGCGATGCGCATCGGACGCGCGGCGGGCATCACGGATCCGGGCCGGCGGCGGCTCCGGAACGAGGACGCGTTCATCTGCGAGCCCCCGCTCTTCGCCGTCGCCGACGGCATGGGGGGCGCCCGCGGAGGCGAGGTCGCGGCCGGTCTCGCCGCCGCGGCACTCGAGGAGGCGGGCAGCGAGACGCACGGCGAGGAGGGCGTCGTCGCGCTCATCACCGAGGCCAACCGGCGCATCTGGGAGCGCTCGCTCAACGATCCGGCGACCGCGGGCATGGGAACGACCGTCACCGTCGCGCTCGTCGACGCCCCGAACGGGACCGTCGGCATCGGGCACGTCGGCGACTCGCGCGCGTATCTCTTGCGTGACGGCCGGCTCGAGCAGATCACGACCGACCACTCCCTCGTCGCGGAGCTCGTGCAGAGCGGCGTCCTGACTCCGGAGGAGGCCGAGCGCCACCCGCAGCGCTCCGCGATCACGCGGGCCCTCGGGACGGAGCCTTCCGTCGAGGTCGACGCTTTCACGGTCCAGGCCGAGCACGGCGACCTGTTCCTGATCTGCTCCGACGGGCTGCCGGTCATGGTCGGAGACGACGAGATGGGTGCAGCCATCGAGGCCGCGGGCCGCGATCCCGTACGGGCCGCGGAGGCGCTCGTGGCAGCGGCCAACGACCACGGCGGCGAGGACAACATCACCGTCGTGCTGTTCGAGCTGCTCGAGGCGGCCGACTCGCCGGACGGCGTCACGCTCGAGGACGTTCCCACCACCGCCGTCCGCACCGAGACGACGCTCGACGGCGCGGGCGAGCCGGAGACCGACGAGGAGCCCACGCAGCCGCACTCTCGATTCGGCGCCGGCAAGGGCGGCCGCTGGAGCGCGCTCGCGCTCATCGCCGTCGTCCTCGCGGTCGGCGTCGTCGCTCTCTACCTCGCGACCGCACGGTGACCGCCCGCAACCGGGAGCTCTTCGGGCTCGTCGTCGCCTCGCTGATCGCGGGTACCGCGCTCGCGACCGTGACGATCGCCCGCTCGTCGCAGGTGTCGCCGAGCGTGTTCACGTACGGGCTCCTGTTCCTCGCCCTGTACGTCGCGGCGCACATCGTCGTGCGCCGGACGGTCCCGTACGCGGACGGCGCCCTGCTCCCGCTCGCCGCGGTCCTCACCGCCTTCGGCCTCGTCCTGAACTACCGGCTCGATCCGACGGGAGGCCGGCAGGCGCTGTGGGTGCTCATCGGCGTGGCCGCGTTCGCGGGCACCCTGATCGTGCTCCGCCACGACTACCGCGTCCTCGAGTCGTACCGCTACCTGTTCGGCGTCGCCGCCGTCGTGCTGCTCGTGCTCCCGTCGTTCCCGATCATCGGCGAGCGCGTGGGCGAGGCGCGGCTGTGGGTGGACCTCGGCCCGCTCCAGTTCCAGCCCGGCGAGCTCGCGAAGATCTGCCTCATCCTCTTCCTCGCCGGCTACCTGCGCGAGAAGCGCGAGGCGCTGGCGCAGGGGAGGCTCAAGGACTTCGGGCCGCTCTTCGCGATCTGGGGCGCCGCGATGCTCGTCATCGTCCAGACGAACGACCTCGGAAGCGCGCTCCTCAACTTCGGGATCTTCCTCGCGATGCTCTACGTCGCGACCGGCAAGGCGCTGTACGTCGGCGCCGGGCTCGCGCTCTTCGTCGGCGGCGCCGCGTTCCTGTACACCGCGATCGACCGCGTGCAGACGCGCGTGACGATCTGGCTCAGCCCCTGGACGGACGAGCCCGAGTTCTGTGCCCAGAACGGCGAGATGATGCTCCGGCAGGACTGCGACTCGTTTCAGCTCGTGAGGAGCCTGTACTCGATCGGGAACGGCGGCTACGGCGGCACCGGCCTCGGCGAGGGCATCTTCGTTGCGCCGGACGGCGCGGAGCTCATCCCGGCCCTCCGGACGGACTTCATCTTCTCCGCGATCACGCAGGAGCTCGGGCTCATCGGCGCAGCCGCGCTCCTCCTCGTCTACATGGTCTTCGTCGCGCGCGGCATGCGGGTCGCGCTCCGTGCGCAGGACGGGTTCTCGAAGCTGCTCGCGGCCGGGCTGACGTTCGGCTTCGCGCTGCAGACGTTCGTGATCGTCGGCGGGATCCTCCGCATCGTGCCGTTGACCGGGATCACGCTCCCGTTCGTCTCGTACGGCGGAACGAGCATCGTCGCGAACTTCGTTCTCCTCGCCTTGCTCCTCCTCGTCTCCAACCGGGCGAATGCCCTGAGCCGGACGTGAACAAGCAGATCGTCCGCGTCACGTATGTCGCGCTCGTCCTCGTCGGCGTGCTCGTCGTCATGACGACGTACTGGACGACGTGGGCGTCCGCCGGCCTCTCGGATCGCCAGGACAACGCGATCAAGCGCGTGGCCGAGATCGCCATCGACCGCGGGCTCATCCTCTCGGGGCAGCCGCGGCGCCAGCTCGCGCGCAACAAGCCGCGCAAGGTCGACGGCAGGACGCTCTACTTCCGCCGCTACCCGCGCGGCCCGCTCACGGCCCATGTCGTCGGCTACAACACGGTCGGACGGTCGCGGACCGGGCTCGAGCGCTCGCTCAACGACTACCTCACGTCGTCGACGGCGAACCTCTCCGCTCTCGTGGACAAGGCGCTGGACGAGCTGCGCGGGAAGCCGGTCAAGGGCAACGACGTCCACACGACGCTCGACCTCGACGCCCAGCAGGTCGCGCTCGCAGCAGCTCGGAAGACAGTGCGGCGCGGTCGTCGCGCTCGACCCGCGAACGGGAAAGGTCAAGGTCATGGCCTCGTCCCCGAGCTTCGACCCGAACCTCGCGGAGACCCAGTTCGACAAGATCGAGCAGATCGGCGGGAACTGCCGCTCGCCGGCGCCGCTCCTCAACCGCGCGAGCGCCGGGCTCTTCGTGCCCGGCTCGACCTTCAAGGTCGTCACCGCCGCGGCCGCCCTCGAGTCGCGCAAGTTCAGCGCCCGCGTCGTCGTTCGACGACCCGGGCTACTGCATCGTCTACGGCAAGCGCGTGAACAACTTCGACACGAGCAGCCCGTTCGGGCAGCTCGACCTCGTGAGCGCCCTCGCGAACTCCGTCAACTCCGTGTTCTGCAACATCGGCAAGGCGCTCGGCGCGAAGCGCATCCTCGACACGGCGAGGAACTTCGGGTTCTACGAGCTGCCGCCGCTCGAGACGCCCGGCCGACGAGCGGCGGCCGAGCGGGCTGTACGACAACGGCCGTCTCTACTATCCGAGACAGAACCCGGACGTCGACGCGGGCCGCATGGCGTTCGGCCAGGAACGGATGCTCGTGACCCCGCTGCAGATGGCGATGGTCGCGGGCGCTATCGGTGTGGGCGGAAAGCTCTATGAGCCTCAAGTCGTGAGCAGGATCGTCAGCCCGAAGGGGAGCGTCGTCCTGCGTCAGCGACCTGCGCTCGTCCGCCAGGCCGTGAGCGCTTCCACGGCGAACGCGGTCGCGGGGATGATGCGGCTCGGCGTCTCGAGCGGCACGGGCACCGCCGCGCAGATCCCCGGCTGGTCGGTCGGCGGCAAGACCGGGACCGGCGAGACGGGCATTCCCGGGCGCGAACACGACGTGGTTCATCGCCTTCGCCTCCCGCGACGAGAGCTCGCCCGCGGAGCTCGCGATCGCGGTCGTCCTCCAGAACCAATCCGGGACCGGCGGCTCGACGGCGGCGCCGATCGCGCGCGCGGTCATGCAGGCAATCCTGCCGTAAAGGGAGAATCCCTAACCTCTAGGCAAACATGGCGACCCAGCACACACTCACCGGCACGCTCTTCGCAGGGCGCTACCGCATCACGCGGAAGCTCGGCGGCGGCGGCATGGCCGACGTCTACCTCGCAGAGGACCAGGAGCTGGGGCGCCGCGTCGCGATCAAGATCCTTCACCAGCGATACGCGAACGACGAGCAGTTCGTCGAGCGCTTCCGCCGGGAGGCGACCCACGCGGCCGGCCTCTCGCACCCGAACATCGTCGCCATCTTCGACCGCGGCGAAGCGGACGGCTCGTACTTCATCGTCATGGAGTGCGTCGAGGGGCGCACGCTCAAGGAGCTGATCCGGAGCCGCGGCCCGTGCCCGATCCCGGTCGCGATCGCGTACACGCGCCAGATCCTCTCCGCGCTCCGCTACGCGCACCGAAACGGCGTCATCCACCGGGACATCAAGCCGCACAACGTGATCGTCGACCCGGAGGGCGTCGTCAAGGTCACGGACTTCGGCATCGCGCGCGCCGGCGCCAGCCAGATGACGGAGGAGGGCGCGATCATCGGCACGGCGCAGTACCTCTCGCCCGAGCAGGCGCGCGGCGCGCCGGTCGACCAGTCGTCCGATCTCTACTCGACCGGCATCGTCCTCTACGAGCTGCTCACGGCGCGGGTGCCGTTCTCGGGCGAGACGCCCGTCGAGATCGCGATGAAGCACATCGCCGAGCCGCCGCGCGCCGCCGTCCGACCTCCGTCCGGAGATTCCGGAGGACCTCGACCTCGTCGTCCTCCGCGCCCTCTCCAAGGAGCCCAAGGAGCGCTACCAGACGTCGGCCGCGATGGACGCCGACCTCGAGACCGTCGCGCACGGCGGCCACGTCCCGGTGGAGACGGCGGAGGCCGCGACGATGGTCCTCGGCACCGACGCGCCGACCGCGGCGACCTGTGGCGCGCCGCCCGCGGCTGACCGCGGCCGAGCCGACGGACTTCGACCCGACCCGCCCGCGACGGCGCCCGCTCTGGCCGTGGCTCGCGGGCGCAGGCGCGGCGCTGGCGCTGCTCATCATCGGCTTCCTGCTCTGGGACACGATCTCGAACCAGCTCGAGGACGCGAGGCCGGTGGCCGTCCCGTTCGTCGTCGGGCTCCAGCAGGCGCAGGCGGTCAACCTCATCACCGACGAAGGCCTCGTCCCGCGCGTCCGGCGCGTCCCCAACTCCGACGTGGAGGAGGGTTTCGTCTTCGCGCAGAACCCGACCGAGGGCACGCGCGTCGAGGACGAGACACGCGTCCAGATCGACGTGTCCTCCGGCAAACCCGAGGTCGAGATCCCGAGCGTCGTCGGCCAGACCCGCGACAGCGCCGTGGCGGAGCTGACCCAGGCCGGTCTCGACGCGCAGGTGGTCGAGGTCAACTCCGACCGGGAGGCGGGGACCGTCACCAAGCAGTCGCCGAGCGCGGGCACCGTGGTGATCGAGGGCACGCGCGTGCAGATCAACGTGTCGACCGGGCCGCGGCCGGTCAGCGTGCCCAATGTCATCGGCTTGCCCTTCGACCAGGCCTCGTCCGAGCTCCAGAGCGCCGGCTTCAGCGTCAACCGAGCCGATGTCGCGTCCGACCTCGCCAAGGGCATCGTCGTCGACCAGGACCCGAACGGCGGCGCCGAGAGCTCGAAGGGGACGACGGTGACGCTCTCGGTCTCCAGAGGCCCGTCGACCGCCGCGATTCCCGACGTCACGGGCCAGGACGTCACCGTCGCCAGGGCGACTCTCGAGAACGCCGGCTTCCGGGTGCGCGAGTCGCTCGAGGACACGAGCGACCCGTCGCTGGACGGGATCGTGAGCTCCCAGGATCCGGCGGGCACCGTGCAGGCTGCGCCGAACACGCTCGTGACGCTCTTCGTGTGGCGTTTCGTCGAAGAGACGATCACGGAGACCACGACGACGCCGTGACGCAGCGGATACGCGTCGCCGTGATCGCGGGCGGGCGCTCGAGCGAGCACGACATCTCCGTCGCGTCGGCGCGCTCGGTGCTCGAAGCCCTCGACCCCGACCGCTACGAGGCGACGACGATCGAGATCGGGCGAACCGGCCGCTGGCAGCTAGGCAACCCTCGGACAGCCTCAGCGCTGCCCGGAGCTCACTGACGGGACCAGCGTCGAAACGCCTCCAGTGGTCGGCCGACTCGGCTCCGGCGGAGGCTCTGAGTCGGATCGACGTCGCGCTCCCGGTCCTGCACGGGCCCTTCGGCGAGGACGGGACGGTGCAGGGCCTCCTCGAGCTCGCCGGCATCCCCTACGTCGGCGCGGGGGTCGCGGCGTCGGCCCTGTGCATGGACAAGGACCTCTTCAAGGCCGTGCTGCGGGATCGCGGGATTCCCGTCGCGCGCAACGTGACCCTCCGCGACGGCGACCCGCCGGAGCACCCGTTCCCGTATCCCGTCTTCGTGAAGCCCGCGCGGCTCGGATCCTCGGTCGGCATCTCGAAGGCGCACGACGAGGAGGAGCTCGACGCCGCCGTCGCACTCGCCCGGCGCCACGACGACAAGGTGCTGATCGAAGAGCTGCTGGACGGGGTCGAGGTCGAGTGCGGCGTCCTCGGCAACCGCGACCCGATCGCGTCCGTCGTCGGCGAGATCGACGCGCACGCCGAGTGGTACGACTACTCGGCGAAGTACGACGAGGGCGGCATGGACCTCATCGTCCCGGCGCGGATCTCCGCGGAGGAGACCGAGCGAGTGCGAACGATCGCGGTCGAAGCCTTCGTCGCGACCGAGTGCGAGGGCATGGCGCGCGTCGATCTCTTCGTCCGGCCGAGCGGCGAAGTCGTCGTGAACGAGATCAACACGATCCCGGGCTTCACGGCCACCAGCGTGTACGCGAAGCTGTTCGAGGCGTCAGGGATCCCCTACGCCGAGCTGCTCGACCGGCTCGTCGAGCTCGCGCTCGAGCGCCACGAGCGGCGGTCGAAGCTCCTGTTCTAGGGCGAGGCTAGCCTGCCCTCAGGCGCCGAGGACGGAGGCGAGCGCCTCCTCCCAGACGTCGAGCCCCTCGCCGAGCTCGGCCTCCGAGATCGTCAGCGGGCAGAGCACGCGGATGCAGTTCCCGTGGACGCCCGCCTTGAGCAGGAGGAGCCCGCGCCCGAGCGCCTCGTCGATGACCGCCTCGGCGAGCTCCGGGGCGGGCGCCTTCGTCGCCGGATCGTGAACGAGCTCGATCGCGAGCATCGCGCCGAGGCCGCGGACGTCCCCGATCCGCGGCCAGCGCTCCTGCCACTCGAGCATGCGCGAGCGGAGCACGTCGCCGAGCGTGCCGGCCCGCTCGACGAGCTGCTCCTCCTCGAAGACGTCCAGCACCGCGGCGGCCGCGGCCAGCGCGACGGGGTTGCCGATGTACGTCCCTCCGATCGCTCCCCGGTGGGCGCCGTCCATGATCGCGGCGCGCCCCACGACGCCCGAGAGCGGAAGCCCTCCGGCAATCGACTTCGCGACCGTCATCAGGTCGGCCTCGACCCCGAAGTGCTCCATCGCGAACATGCGGCCGGTGCGGCCGAAGCCGGTCTGCACCTCGTCCGCGACGAGGACGATCCCGTGCTCGTCGCAGATCCTGCGCAGCCCCTCGACGAACTCGGCGGGCGCAGGCAGGAACCCGCCCTCGCCCTGCTGGGGCTCGAAGACGATGGCCGCGACGTGCTCGCTCGGGACGTGCGACACGAACATCCGCTCGAGCGACGCCAGTGCCCGCTCCGCGTCGGGGCCGCGGTACGCGTTCGGGTACGGCGCCCGGTACACCTCCGGCGCGAACGGTCCGAGGCCCGTCTTGTACGGATGCGTCTTCGACGTCATCGTCAGCGCGAGCAGCGTCCGCCCGTGGAACGCGCCCTCGAAGGCGATCACCGCGTGCCTGCCGGTGTGGAGACGGGCGAGCTTCACGGCGTTCTCGACCGCCTCGGTGCCCGCGTTGAAGAACGCGGCGCGCGTCTCGCCCGAGATCGGGACGAGCGCGCCGAGCCGCTCCGCGAGCTCGACGTAGAGCTCGTACGCCACGACGGTGAAGTCGGTGTGGACGAACCGCTCCGCCTGCTCCTGGATCGCCCGCACGACCGCCGGATGGCCGTGGCCGACGTTCATGACCCCCACGCCGCCGACGAAGTCGATGAGCGTGTTGCCGTCGACGTCCGTGATCGTCGAGCCGCGCGCCTCGGCCGCGACCACCGGCGCGTGCACGATGAGCGGCCCCGCGACCGCCCGCTGCTCGCGCTCGAGAATCTCCCGCGACCGCGGCCCCGGGATCTCGGTCCGCAGCTCGATCACACGGGTCGCCGCCATGCTCGCAGCGTACTCACGAGGCCGTACGGCATCCTCCGCGCGGTGGATCTCCCCGACCTCGATCCGGATCCCGTCGCCGCGCTCCGCGCGTGGCTCGAGGACGCGGCCGACGTATCGCCGCAACCGGACGCGATGGTCGTCGCGACAGCGAGCCCCACGGGCCGCCCGTCCGCGCGCGTCGTCCTCCTGCGTGGCCTGGACGAGCGCGGGCTCGTCTTCTTCACGAACCGGGACTCGCGGAAGGGGCGCGAGCTGGCCGAGAACCCGCACGCGGCAGTCGTGTTCCACTGGTGGGAGCTGGGCCGGCAGGTGCGCGCCGAGGGCGACGTCGAGGAGGTCGCGCGCGAGGAAGTCGATGCGTACTGGGAGAGCCGCCCGCCGGCGAGCCGGCACGCGGCCTGGGCCTCGCCGCAGTCGCAGCCGCTCGCAGGCCGAGATGAGCTCGACGCGCTCTACGCCGCGGCCGAGGAGCGGTTCGCGGACGACGATGTTCCGCTGCCCGACTTCTGGGGCGGCTTCAGGGTCGTCCCCACGAGCTTCGAGTTCTGGACGCATCGCGACGACCGGCTGCACGACCGCATCGCGTACGCGCGCACCGCGACCGGCTGGACGCGGACGCGGCTCGCGCCCTGAACGCGTCTACGGCGCCGTCAGCGTGCCGGGCGTGTACACGCCCTGTGCGTTCCAGAGCAGGTAGCCCTTGGCGCCCGCGATCCGCGCCGCGTAGATCTGCGCCCGGACCTCGTCCTTGCCGTACGGCGTCGAGAAGCTGAAGTCCTGCACCCACGGCACGAGCATGCGTGCGCCGTCCCTCGAGCGCGCGATTGAAGCGCCCGAGCGCCCGCGAGACCGTGGCCCCGGGCGAGCTGCGCTCGGATCCGCGAGCCCGAGCTCGCCCGCTCCGAAGAGCGACGGGTACGTCATCGCGTAGATCGCGTGCACGTGCTTCGAGATCTTCCGCGGGATCTGCCCGATGCCCATGTCACGCGAAGCGGAGAGCCCGAACAGCGCGGCGGACACGCGCACGCCGAGGGGCTCGAGCTTCTTGGACGCGTACGCGAGGAACGCCGGGACCGCGTCGTTCTTCGCGCGGCCGGCGCGCTTGCCGTAGACGGCGCTCTGCACGTCGCCGTCCGACGGGAAGCGGACGTAGTCGAACATGATCTCGTCGAAGCCGCTCTTCGCGGCGGCCGCGGCGATCGCGATGTTGTAGTCCCAGACGCGCTTGTCGTACGGGTTCGTCCAGGCGAGCCCGGCCGCGTCCTCCCAGACCGACCCGTCGCTCCTGCGCACGGCCAGGTCCGGACGGGCGTGCGCCAGCACCGGGTCCTCGAAGACGACGACGCGCCCGATGAGGTAGAGGCCCTCGTCGTGGACGAGCTTCGCGGCCTCGCGCGGCTTGTAGTAGCTCCGCGTCGCGCCGACCGCGTTCGCCAGGCGCAGCGAGCCGGCCGCGAACCCCACCTGACCGTCCTCGTCCTTGACGTCGAGCTCGATCGCCGTCAGGCCCTCGTCCTCGAGCGAGACGTACTCCTCGAGCTTGCCCGGGAGCGACGCGAGCCCCATCGTGACGTGCACGCCGCGGATCTCGACGGGAAGCGGCCGTACGGCCGAGGCGACGACTGGGCGGGCGCCTGGCGCGGCCGCTGAGGGCTTGTCCTCCCCGCCCCCCACGAACTGGGCGCCGAGCCCTGCAAGCGCGACCCCGACGAGCAGAGAGTCCGATGAGCGCTGCACGCCTCTGTCGCTGTCTGCGGCGAACCGCGGCGCGACGCTGTCGGAACTGCTCGTTCGGGTCGATGGGTGGGAACAGCATCGACACCGCGGGGGAGACCCTATCGCAGCGTCGCCCTCCGGAACGCCGGTGCGGAACGAAGTTCGTGACAGATTGTCACAAGCTGGCGCGGCGGGCGCGGCTCGTAGAATCGCCGCGTGGTTCTCTCCGACCGAACCATCCGGCGGCTGCTCGAGGAGGGCCGGATCGGCATCGACCCCTACGACGACGCCCTCATGCAGCCGTCGAGCCTCGACGTCCGCGTCGACCGCTACTTCCGCGTCTTCCGCAACTCGCGCTACCCGTACATCGACGTCAAGACCGAGCAGGAGGAGCTGACCGAGCTCGTGGAGGCCGGCGACGAGGCGTTCATCCTGCATCCGGGCGAATTCGTCCTCGGCTCGACGCTCGAACGCGTCACCCTGCCCGACGATCTCGTGGCCCGATTGGAAGGGAAGTCGTCTTTGGGCCGCCTCGGGCTGCTCATCCACTCGACCGCCGGCTTCATCGACCCGGGCTGGGACGGGCACGTGACGCTCGAGCTCTCGAACGTCGCGAACCTCCCGATCACGATCTACCCGGAGATGAAGATCGGGCAGATCTCGTTCGTGCAGCTCTCCGAGCCGGCGGAGCGGCCCTACGGCTCCAAGGGCATCGGCTCGAAGTACCAGGGCCAGCGCGGCCCGACGCCGAGCCGGTACTGGCAGAACTTCGAGCGCGACTGAAGCGCTACTCGGGCAGCTCGCAGGTGCCCGGGATCCTCGCCGCCGAGGCGGGTGAGGAGCGACTCGAGCTCGGTGAGCTCGCGCTCGTCGTAGCGGCCGCCGAAGAGCTCCTCGACCTGGCCGAAGTGCGTCGCAGCCGCCTCGCGCAGCTTCGCGAGCCCGTCGTCGGTGAGGACCGCGTAGACGACGCGCCGGTCCGAGTCGCACGTGTCCCGCGCGACGAACCCGTCCTTCTCGAGACCGTCGAGGAGCCGCGTGATCCCCGACGCGGTCAGGAGAACCTCCTGCGCGAGATCGACCCGCCGCATGCGCTGGTCCGGCGCTCGTGCGAGCCGGATCAGCACCTCGAAGTCCGTGATCGTGAGCCCGTGATCCGCGTTGAGCTGGGCGTTCAGCTGCCGCGTCACGGCCGCATGCGCCCGCAGCAGCGAGATGAACGCTTGTGCTCCCAATGATTGTTGACTCAATACTTGACTAGGCATGCTTTCTCCGCTACAGTTGCTTGCGTTCGCAATAGTAAAGCACACAAGGAGGAGCCATGTCCATCGTCGCACACAGCCCGATCACCGAGATCCCCAGCGGGACCTGGGCCATCGACCCCGTCTGGTCCGCGCTCGAGTTCGAGGTCAAGAAGCTCGGGCTGCGTGACGGTGAAGGGGCGCATCCCCGGCTTCTCGGGCACGATCGTGGGCGGGGAGCAGCCGAGACTGGAGGGGAGCGTCGACGCCACCAGCATCACGACGTTCGACGAGACGCGTGACGGCCATCTCCAGTCGCCCGACTTCTTCGACACGGAGCGCCACCCCGAGCTCCGGTTCGTATCCACCGCGATCGAGAGCCGCGGGGACGACCTCGTCGTCGAGGGCGAGCTCACGATCAAGGGCGTTACGAAGCCGATCGAGCTGCGTCGGCCGCTACCTCGGATCGGGGACCGACCCCTTCGGGAGACGACCGGATCGGGCTCGAGCTCGCCGGCACCGTGGATCGCACCGACTTCGGGCTCACCTGGAACATGCCGCTTCCCGGAGGCAGCTTCCTGCTTCCGGACGAGGTGACGCTCAAGGCGACGTTCGCGGCAGTGAAGGCGGACTGACGTGAAGATCCTGGCCATCTCCGGCAGCCTGCGGGCGGAGTCGTTCAACACGGCTCTCGCCCGCGCTGCCCGCGAGCTTGCTTCCCCGGGCGTCGAGGTCGAGCTCTACGAGGGCCTCGGGTCGCTGCCGCACTACGACCAGGATCTCGACGAAGGCCACCTGCCGACGCCCGACTCCGTCGTCGACCTGCGGACGCGCATCGAGTCGGCGGACGCGCTCCTGATCGTGACCCCGGAGTACAACGGCTCGATCCCCGGAGTGCTCAAGAACGCGATCGACTGGGCGTCGGCACGTCACCGCGGGAGCTCGCTCCAGAACAAGACGGTCGCGGTCGCGGGAGTCACGACCGGGCAGTACGGCGCGATCTGGGCGCAGCAGGATCTCCGCAAGGTGCTGGGGATCTCCGGCGCGAGGGTGATCCACGGAGAGCTCCCGGTCTCCCGGGGAAGCACGGTGTTCGACGAGTCGGGACGCCTAATCGACCCGCTCGTCGCCGAGCGCCTGCGCGACCACCTCGCGCACCTCGTCGCCGAGGCGCAGCCCGCGCTCGCGGCGTGACGAAACGACGAAGGGCCGCTCGCGCGGCCCTTCGTTGTTTGACGGTGACCAGCGTGGAATTAGTAGAGGCGCTTCCGGCACGCGCGCTCGAAAACGAGCTGACGTGCGGCGCGAATCGCGAGCCCCCTACGCTGGCTAGGCGTTTCCCGGTGGTCCCGGGGGCACACCTCTACCCGCTGGTACCTCCGCTGCCCGTACAGTCATCGCTCAAGCCGGACCACCTCCTTTCCGCGGTATCCAGAGCATACGCACTTCAGGCGGATGGAGGGCGGGCGATCTCGGTGAGCGCGACCGTGACCTCGAGGCCGCGGTCGAGCGGGACCGTGACGCTCGCGAGCGTGGGATCGGCCTGGCGCGCTGCCGAGTACGCGGCGAGCGGATCGGCGTGCGAGAGGACGTTGTCGGCGACCACGAGCCCGCCTGGCTCGAGCAGCGGCCGGATCAGCGCGAAGAGCGCCTCGTAGTCGTCCTTCTCAGCGTCGAGGAAGACGAGGTCGAAGACGTCCTCCGTCGCTCGCGAGCGTCTCGAAGGCGTCCCCCTCGACGAGCTCGGCCCACTCCTCGAGGCCCGCGCCGGCGACGTTCGCACGCCACGCGGCGCACTTCTCCGGATCGTGCTCGAGCGAGACGAGGCGGCCGCCGAGCACGCGCGCTCCCGCACCGAGCCAGATCGACGAGTAGCCGCGCGAGCCGCCGACCTCGAGCACCTCGATGCCGGCCTGCGAGGCCGCGAGCGTGAACAGGAAGCGGCCGGTCGTCGGCTCGACCTGGCGGGAGCGCTGCTTCGCGGGGACTCCGGCCTCGCGCTCGGCGCGATCCTCCTCCTCGAGCCGCGCGAGCACCGTGCGGACGGCGTCGTCGAGCACTACTCGTCAACCTCCACGACGATCATGCCGTCCCGCACCGAGACCGGGAACGTCCGCACCGACTCGAACGCGGGCAACGACATCGGGATCCCGGTCTGGAGGTCGAAGCGCGAGCCGTGCCGCGGGCAGACGACGACACACGCCTCGGGCTCCCAGTCGCCCTCGCACAGCGGGCCGTCGTCGTGCGAGCAGCGATCCTCGATCGCGTACAGCTTGCCCGCGCAGTTGTAGACCCCGATCACGTCCGCAGCCTGCCGGGACGAGTCGCATCGACCCCGGCGGAAGCTCGTCCACCGCGGCGACCTCGATCTCCGCCATGCTCGCTAGTGCGCAAGACCACAATCCGCTAGCGCGGATTCCGGTCGCGCAACACCCCTGAAGGCGGCCGCTTCGCGGCCGCGATGTCGGTGGAGGATCTTCATCGCTACTCGAGCACCAGGTCGCGCGCGGCCGTGCCCCACTCCTCCGGGAGCGGCGTGCCCTTCGCCTTGTGCAGCGCGAGCTTGAGGACACCGAGCCCGAGGATCGCGCACTTCAGCCGCACCGGCGTCAGCGGAATCCCGAGCTCGTCCAGCAGCTCGTCCTTCGGCATGGCCGCGACCTCGCCGCGCCGTCCTGCCCTTGACGAGGTCGGTGAGCATCGACGTCGCCGCCTGGCTGATCGCGCAGCCGCGTCCGTCGAAGCCGACCTCCTCGATCCGGTCGTCGGCGTCGAGCCTGACCGTCACCGTGATCTCGTCCCCGCAGAGCGGGTTCTGGCCCTCCGCCCGCGCATCCGCGGGCTCGAGCAGCCCGTGGTTCCGCGGGCTCTTGTAGTGGTCGAGGATCACCTCGCGATAGAGCTGCTCGAACTCGCCCACTAGCCGAACGCTTTCTTGACCTTGTGCAGCCCCTCCACGAGGCGGTCGATCTCGTCCGGGATCGTGTACACGTAGAAGCTCGCGCGGTTCGTCGCGGCGACGCCGAGCTTGCGCATGAGCGGCTGGCAGCAGTGGTGGCCGGCGCGGATCGCGACTCCTTCGAAGTCGAGCACCTGCGCGACGTCGTGCGGGTGGACTCCCTCGACGTTGAAGGACACGATCCCCGCGCGGCGGTCGGCCGGCGGGCCGTACGAGGTCACCCAGGGAAGGTCGGCGAGGCGCTCGAGCGCGTACGCCGCGAGCTCGTGCTCGTACTGCTCGATCGCGTCGAAGCCGATCTCGGTCAGGTAGTCGATCGCTGCGCCGAAGCCGACCGCCTCGGCCATCGGCGCGGTGCCGGCCTCGAACTTGTGCGGGAGGTCGCCCCACGTCGTCGCGTCGTCGCCGACCGCGCGGATCATGTGGCCTCCGGTCAGGAACGGCTCCATCGTCTCGAGCAGCTCCGCCTTCCCCCAGAGCGCGCCCACTCCGCTCGGCCCGCACATCTTGTGCGCCGACACGGCGACGAAGTCGCAGCCGAGCGCCTGGACGTCCATCTTCATGTGGGGCGCGGACTGGGCCGCGTCCGCGACCATGATCGCGCCGTGCTCGTGCGCCCAGGCGGCGAGCCGGTCGACGGGGTTCATCGTGCCGAGCGAGTTCGAGACGACGCCCGTCGCCACGACCTTCACGGAGCCGTCGCGCCGCGATCGCGTCGAGCTGGTCGAGCCGGAGCTCGCCGTGGTCGTCGAGCGGGATCATCCGGAAGCCGGCGCCGGTCCGGTGCGCGATGTACTGCCAGGGCACGAAGTTCGAGTGGTGCTCGAGCTCGCTGACGACGACGAGATCGCCCGGCCCGAGGTTGTTCAGCCCCCAGGCGTAGGCGACGAGGTTGATCCCCTCGGTCGCGTTCCGGACGAAGATCACCTCGCGCGCCGAAGGCGCGTTGAGGAGGCCGCGCACCTTCTCGCGCGCCAGCTCGAGCCCCTCGGTCGCGCGCTCGGCGAGCGCGTAGACACCGCGATGCACGTTCGCGTACGAGGTCTCGTAGAACTCGTTCATCGCCTCGAGCATCTGGCGGGGCTTCTGCGAGCTCGCCGCGGAGTCCAGGAAAGCCAGTGGCTTGCCGTAGAAGGTCTGCTCGAAGATCGGAAAGTCCGCCCGCAGGCGGTGCGCGTCGAGCTTCCGGTCGGCAGTTACGGCCATGGCCGCATCGTACCCCTGAGCAGTCGACTCACTCGAAGTCGACTCGGCCGTTCGTGGCCGCTCGCTCGGCCGCGTGGCGCCTGCGTTGCACGGTCACCGCCGCGCCCTCGAGGAGCTCGCAGACACGCTCGAGCCGGATCCGCTCCGAGACCTCCACGAGCAGCTCGAGCTTCACCTCCGCCGCGAGCTCGACCCGCGAGGCGAGCGCGAACGACAGCTGGGGATCCGTGGCGTCCGGAATCTCGACGTCGCTGCCCGTCAGCTCGCGCAGGCGCCCGAAGAGCTCGCGCGCGCGCTCGACCGAGACCTGCCCGGCCGGGTCGTCGGCATCGACCATCGGAGCCACGGCCCCGGTCTGGAAGCTCCTGCCGCTCGTCAGCTCCCCGAGCCTGAAGCGCTCTCCGCCCTCGACCACGATGTTCAGCCGGCCGTCGTCGAAGCGCGTCAGGACCTCGACCACGGCCGCGCGCGTGCCGACCTCGCGGATGCCGTCGTCGTCGGCGTACACGAGCCCGAACTCCGAGTCCGTGTCGAGGCACTCGGAGATCAGCTCCTGGTACCGCTCCTCGAAGATGTGGAGCGGCACCTGCTCGGTCGGCAGCAGCACGAGCGGCAGCGGGAAGAGGCCGAGCTCGCTCACGTCCGGTCGAACGCCGCGAACTCCCACGCGACCCCGTGCCCGCCGCCCGAGAGGCGCAGCCCCTCGGCCTCCGCGGCCGCCACGAGCGCAGCCCGCGGGTGGACGAAGAGCCGGAACGAGCGGCCGAAGATGGCAAAACCCGCGTTCACGAGGCGGACTACCCCGCGCACCCAGAAGACGTCGCGGGGAAAGCTGAAGACGAGGGACCGGCGCGCGAGCGCAGCCGCGCGGCGGGCGAGGTCGACACCGTCCGGAGAGCAGCAGACGACCCGGTTCATCAGCACGACGTCGGCGGGCGGGACGGCTTCGGGCTCCTCGAGCACGTCGGCGACGCGGAACGAGGTCCGCTCCTCGAGACCTCGCTCGAGCGCGAGCTCCCGCGCGTACGGCTCGAAGGCGGCGACGAGCTCCACGACCTCGCCCTGCTCTGCACCGGCACCCAACAGCTCGGCCTGGAGCGCGCCGATGCCGCCGCCGATCTCCAGCACGCGCGTGCCGTCGAGCCCCGGCTCCGAGGCGAGCGCGACCATGCCGCTGCTCGAGCTTGCCGAGGCCCTTACGCCGGAGGTTCTCCAGGCTTCGCCGCGCGAACCGGCGCGTGAAGATCTCCTCGCACGCGCCCGCTCGGCAACATCCGGTCACGGCTAGGTTCGGTCGAGGTCGAGCGCGCACGAGTTGATGCAGAAGCGCTTGCCGGTCGGCTCCGGCCCGTCGTCGAACACATGCCCGAGGTGGCCGTCGCAGGCCGCGCAGACGACCTCGGTGCGGGTCATGCCGTGGCTCGTGTCCACCTCCGTGCGCACGCTTTCGAGCGCGGCCGGCTCGACGAAGCTCGGCCACCCCGTGCCCGAGTCGAACTTCGCGTCCGAGCGGAAGAGCTCGGCCCCGCAGCCGGCGCAGCGGTAGACCCCGGGAGCGTGCTCGTCCCAGTAGGCGCCGGTGAAGGCGCGCTCGGTTCCCTTCTGGCGGAGGACGGCGTGCTGCTCGGGCGTCAGGCGCGCGCGCCACTCCTCGTCCGTGAGCTGAAGTGTGGCTTTCATCCTGCGAGCGTAGCGTCTACCGTCAGGTACATGGACGCAGACGCCGTCGAGATCCGGATCCTCGGCTGCCTCGTCGAGAAGCAGCGGACGACACCCGACGTGTACCCCCTGACGCTGAACGCGCTTCGGCTCGCGTGCAACCAGTCGACGAACCGCGACCCGGTCGTCTCGTACGACGACGAGACGATCCGGACCGGGCTCGCACGGCTCTCCCGGAAGGGCTGGGCGCGGCTCGCAAGCGGTCCGCGGGAGCCGCGTCGTCAAGTACCGGCACCTCCTCGACGAGGCCCTCGGCGTCTCGCACGCCGAGCTGGGCGTGATCGCGGTGCTCATGCTCCGCGGAGCGCAGACACCGGGCGAGCTGAAGCAGCGGACGGAGCGCCTGCACCCGTTCGCGTCGCTCCCCGAGGTCGACGGAGTGCTGGAGGGGCTCATCGAGCGCGAGCTGGTCGAGCGCCTGCCGAGGCGCCCGGGGCAGAAGGAGGATCCGCTACCAGCTCGTGCTCGAGGGTCGAGACCACGAGCGAAGCGGCTCCGGCCGCGGAGGCGGCGGCGGAAGGAGGCGACGACCGCGTCGCAGAGCTCGAGGCGCGCATCGCGGCTCTCGAAGAGACCGTCGAGGCGCTGCGCCTACGCCTGGGGGATGCGAGCCTCGAGAGCGGCGGCGAGAGCGTCCCGGACCGGTTCCAGCTCCACGCGGTCGAGGACGTCCTGGAAGAACCCACGAACGATTAGGCGCTCGGCCTCCGGGCGGGACAGGCCGCGGGTCATCAGGTAGAAGAGCTGGTCGCGGTCGACCTGGCCGAGCGTCGCGCCGTGCGTGCAGCGGACGTCGTTGGCCATGATCTCGAGACCGGGGATCGAGTCCGCGTGCGCGGTCTTCGAGAGCAGGAGGTTGCGGTTCTCCTGGTAGGCGTTCGTCTTCTGCGCGCCTTCCTCGACGCGGATCATCCCGCGCCAGACCGTGCGCGCCGTGTCGCGGAGCGCGCCCTTGAACGCGAAGTCCGAGGTCGTCGACGGCGCGATGTGCTCCTGGAACGTGTCGTAGTCGAGGTGCTGCGTGCCGTCGGCGAAGTACGCGCCGGTGACTCGCGACGTCGCTCCGGGCCCGGCGAGGTCGTTCTGGATCCGCACCTTGCCCTTCGCGGAGCCGAAGCCGCCGGTGACCCAGTCGAGCTCGGCGTCGCGCTCGACGCGCGCGTGGTGGGAGGCGAAGTGCCAGGTCTTCAGCGAGTAGTTCTGCACGGAGACGTACTCGACCTTGGCCGCGTCCTTGACCACGATCTCGACCGCGGCGTTCGAGTACGACGAGAGCTCCGGCGGAGGAGGAAGCGTACTCCTCGATCACTGCGAAGCGGCTCTCCGGCTCCGCGACGATCAGCAGACGCCAGAAGAGCGAGCCGCCCTCGGCCGAGTTCGCGATGCGCACGTAGAGCGGCTGCTCGAGGACGACGCCGCGCGGAACGTGCACGAGCAGGCCGTGCTTCCAGAGCGCGGCGTTGTGGGCGGCGAACTTCTCGTCGAAGCCGACGAGCGAGTACAGGAGCTCGTGGTCCTCGGGCAGCGGCTCGAAGCGGATCCCCTCGGGAGCGCGCTCGATCTCGATGCCTCCCTCGCCGACGTACGCGACTCCCGAGACGTCGACGTCGACGAGCGACGGGGGCGCGGCGATCTCCGCCGCCCCGTTCGCCGTCCACGCGTCGGGGTCGAAGCCCTTGAGGTCCGTGAAGCGCCAGTGCTCGTCCTTCGTCGTCGGCAGCGGAATCGCCCGGTAGCGCTCGAGCGCCTCAGTCCTGGCCACGGCGCACCTTCGGCGCGTAGCGCCGGTGGAGGATGAGGACGTTGCCGTCCGGATCCTTGACGAAGCCCATGTGGCAGACCCCGGAGTCCTCGATGCCCATGACCTCTCCGCCGGCTGCACGCACTTCCTCGACGGCCGCGCGACAGTCGGCGACGCGCAGTCCGACGCCGTTCTCGTTCGGGACGAACGGCTCGCCCTGCTCCTCGGGAACCCAGAACCCGAGCGTCACGTTCGGCGTCTCGACCTCTCCCTCGGCGAACTCGCTCTCGGGCAGCCCGAGCACGTCGCGATACCACGCGACGGCGCGCGTCGTATCGCGCGTCGGCACCGAGACGAAGTCCACCTGCTCGACCTGCATCAGGGCTGCCTTCCGTCGTCGAACGGCGCGTAGCGGCGGTGCAGCATGAGCGCGTTCCCGTCCGGGTCCTTGAAGAACGCCATGTGGCACACGCCCGTGTCCATCGTCTCGCCGTCGAACTCGACGCCCTTCGCCTCGAGCTCGGCGCGCGTGGCCGCGACGTCCGGGACGCGCAGCGCGAACCCGGCGAGGCTCGGCGCGAACGGCTGACCGACGCTCGAGGGGTCGAAGATGTCGAGCGTCACCTGGCCCAGCGTGAACTCCATGTCGCTGTCGCCCTCGGACTCGATCGGGAGGCCGAGCGTCTCCGCGTAGAAGCGCTTGGCCCGCGGGATGTCCTGCGTCAGGAACGACACGAAGTCGACGCGCTCGACCTGCATCAAGGAGTCGAGCCGTCGGGGTACGGCGCGTAGCGGCGGTGGAGGAGGATGCGGTTGCCGGCGGGATCGCTGACTCCCACGCCCTTGCACTTGCCGGAGTCCCACATCTCGCCGACCTCGAGACCCGCGGCCTCGAGCTTCGCCTTCGCCTCCTCGACATCGCGAGACGCGCAACGCGATCGTCGCCGGCGGCAGCGCCGTGAACTCGTAGTCGTGCGTGTGCGGAGTCATGACCGCAAGCGTGCCGTTGCCGAGCCTCGTACTCGACCCAGTCCTCGCTGGGCGAGTTCGGATTCCGCTCGAGGCCGAGCACGCTCGCCGTAGAAGCGGTTGGCCTCGTCCATGTCCGTCACCGGGACGCGGATGTAGTCGATGCGCTCGACGCCGATCACGGCAGCGAACCGTCGGAGTAGGGCGCGTAGCGGTGATGGATCATGAGGCCGTTGCCGTCGGGGTCCTTGAACGCAGCGCCGTGCAGACGCCGGAGTCGAAGGTCTCGCCCAGGAACTCGATACCCTCGCCCTCGAGCTTCGCCTTCGCCTCTGTCGACGTCCGTCGACGCGCAGCACGATGGCCGCGAACGGCAGCGGCGCGAACGGCTGTCCGGCGGACTTCTCCGGGTCGACGAGGGCGAGCGTCAGGTTCCCGGTCTCGAACTCGACCCACGTGTCCGTCGAGTTCGGGTTGCGCTCGAGCCCGAGCGTCTCGCCGTAGAACTGCTCGGCGCGGTGCGCGGTCTCGTGTCGGGACGGCGATGAAGTCGACGCGCTGTGCCTCGATCATGCCGGATGACCGTCTCGCTCGTAGGGCGCGTACCGCTTGTGCAGCGCGAGCTCGTTGCCGTCCGGGTCATTGAACGTTCGGCCATGTGGCAGACGCCGGTGTCCCACGTCTCGCCGATGAACTCGACTCCCTTCGCTTCGAGCTCGGCCCGCGCCGCGGCGACGTCGTCGACGTGCAGGAGCGCGAGGCTGTTCTTCATGCGGGTGGAACTCCATCCCGACCTGCGTGGGCTACCAGATCGCGAAGCACGTCTCGCCGATCCAGAACTCGTTCCACGCGTTCTCGTCGGGCCGGAGGCCGAGGGTCTCGACGTAGAACTCCCGCGAGCGCTCGAAGTCCCCCTGCGTCGGGATGCCGACCGTGTCGACCTTCGAGATCGTGCTACCCAACCGAGCCTTCCATCTGCAGCTGGATGAGGCGGTTCATCTCGACCGCGTACTCGAGCGGGAGCTCCTTCGTGATCGGCTCGACGAAGCCGGAGACGATCATCGCGCTCGCCTCCGCCTCGGAGAGCCCGCGCGACATGAGATAGAAGAGCTGCTCCTCGCCGATCTTCGAGACGGTGGCCTCGTGGCCGAGGTCGACCTCGTTCTCGTCCACCTGGATGTACGGGTAGGTGTCGCTGCGGGACTCGTCGTCGAGGATGAGCGCGTCGCAGACGACCTTCGACTTCGAGCCGACGGCGCCCTTCGCGACCTGCAGCAGCCCGCGGTAGCCGGCGCGGCCGCCGTCCTTCGAGATCGACTTCGAGGTGATGACCGACGTCGTGCGCGGCGCGACGTGGACGACCTTGCCGCCCGCGTCCTGGTGCTGCCCCTTGCCGCCGAAGGCGATCGAGAGCACCTCGCCGTGCGCGCCCTCGCCCATGAGCCAGACCGCCGGGTACTTCATCGTGACCTTCGAGCCGAGGTTCCCGTCGACCCACTCCATCGTCGCGCCCTCGTAGGCGACGGCCCGCTTCGTCACGAGGTTGTACACGTTGTTCGACCAGTTCTGGATCGTCGTGTACCGGTGCCGGCCGCCCTTCTTGACGATGATCTCGACGACCGCCGAGTGCAGCGAGTCGGACGAGTAGATCGGCGCGGTGCAGCCCTCGACGTAGTGCACGTAGGCGTCCTCGTCGACGATGATCAGCGTGCGCTCGAACTGGCCCATGTTCTCCGCGTTGATGCGGAAGTAGGCCTGGAGCGGCATCTCGATCTTCACGCCCGGCGGCACGTAGATGAACGACCCGCCCGACCACACGGCGGAGTTCAGCGCCGCGAACTTGTTGTCGTTCTGCGGGATGATCGTCCCGAAGTACTGCTTGACGAGCTCCTCGTGCTCGCGGAGCCCCGAGTCCATGTCGAGGAAGAGCACGCCCTTGCTTCGTCAGGTCCTCCTGGAGCTTGTGGTAGACGACCTCGGACTCGTACTGCGCCCCGACGCCCGCGAGGTACTTCTTCTCCGCCTCCGGGATGCCGAGCTTGTCCCACGTGTCCTTGATGTCGGCGGGCAGGTCCTCCCAGGACTCCGCCTGCTTCTCGGTCGGCTTGATGTAGTAGAAGATGTTGTCGAAGTCGATCCCCGAGAGGTCGGCGCCCCAGCTCGGCATCGGCCGCGCGAGGAAGTAGTCGAGCGACTTGTGCCGGAACTTGCCGCATCCAGTCGGGCTCGGACTTGTGGTCCGAGATCGCGTCGATCAGCTCGTGCGAGAGCCCGCGCGACGACTTGAAGAAGTAGTCCTTCTCGGAGTCCGCCCAGCCGTACTCGTAGTCCGAGCGGATCCCGCGGACGACCTCGGTCTCGTGCGTGCTCATGCAGTCACCACCTCTGCCGTTGCCGTTGGTGCGAGAAAGCCTCGTAGCCCTCCGCCTCGAGTTTATGCGCCAGCTCGGGGCCGCCTTCGGCGACGATGCGGCCGTCCACGAAGACGTGCACGAAGTCGGGCGTCGACGTAGTTCAGTATGCGCTGATAGTGCGTGATCAGGAGCGCCCCGGTCTCGGGGCCGACGAGCGCGTTGACGCCGTTCGCGACGATGCGGAGGGCGTCGATGTCGAGACCGGAGTCGGTCTCGTCGAGCACCGCGATCTGCGGCTTCAGCAGCGCCATCTGGAGGATCTCGACGCGCTTCCGCTCTCCGCCCGAGAACCCGTCGTTCAAGTAGCGGGACGCGAGCTCCCTGGGAACCTTCAGCTCCTCCATCGCGGAGAGCAGCGCATCGCGGAACTCGGGGATCGGGATCGGATCGTCCTCGCCCGCCTTCGCCTTGCGGATCGCGTTGATCGCGCTCCGCAGGAAGCTCGTCACGGTGACCCCCGGGATCGCGTGCGGGTACTGGAACGCGAGGAAGAGGCCGCGCTGCGCGCGCTCGTCGGCGCCGAGCTCGGTCACGTCCTCGCCGTCGAAGAGGATCTTCCCCTCGGTGATCTCGTACGCAGGATGGCCCATGACCGCGTACGCGAGCGTGGACTTCCCCGAGCCGTTCGGGCCCATGATCGCGTGCTTCTGGTCGAGGTCCACGGAGAGGTCGACCCCCTTGACGATCTCGGGGCCGCCTTCCAGCGCAACGTGAAGGTTCTTGATCTCGAGTAATGCCATGTGAAAAGGGCTTGGTTGAGCCGTGAGCAGGCGCTAATGACCGCCCGCCTCGGCCATCGTAGCCGGACCGTTCCCGAGGGGGGCCGGTGGTATCGTGGACGCATGCCGCTCCAGTGGTGGGAGCTTCTCCTGATCCTCCTCGTCGTGCTGCTCCTGTTCGGCGCGAAGCGCCTCCCGGAGATGGGGCGCTCGCTCGGCCGAGGCATGCGTGAGTTCAAGGACTCGGTGGCAGGGCTCGACAAGGAGCCGACCACGACGCCTCCCGCCGAGCTCCCGTCCGCTCCCTCCGAGACGGCCTCGGCGCCGCACGAGGCCGAGCCGGCCGACGAGGCGGAGCGGGAGACCGTCCGCTAGAACGAGGAACCGCGTGCGACGGTGGCTCCCCCACCGCCTCCGACACGGTGAGGAGGCCACCCTCGTCGAGCACCTGGACGAGCTGCGCTCGCGGATCATCGTCAGCCTGCTCGCGCTCGCGCCGGCGTTCGCGCTCACGTTCGCGTTCCACGAGCGGATCATCGAGTGGCTGACCGGGCCGCTCCCGGACGACCGGGCGCTCGTCACGCTCGGCGTCACCGAGCCGTTCACGACCTCGGTCAAGGTGAGCCTCATCGCCGCGTTCGCGATCGCGCTGCCGGTCGTCCTCTGGCAGGTATGGGCGTTCCTCGCCCCCGCCGTCGAGCCTCACTTCCAGCGCGTCGTCCTCGTCCTCGTCGGTTTCGGGACGGCGCTCTTCGCCTGCGGCGTCCTCTTCATGTACTACGTCGTCCTGCCGCGGGCGCTCGACTTCCTCACGTCGTACGACGAGGAGCTCTACGACATCCAGATCCGCGCGAGCTACTACTACTCGTTCGTCTCGTTCATGCTCCTCGCCGGCGGGATCGCGTTCCTGCTCCCCGTCTTCGTGCTCGGCCTCGTGCGGCTCCGTCGTCCTCTCGACGGACACGCTGCAGGCAGAACCGCCGCATCGCCTTCGTCGTGCTGCTCGTCTTCGCGGCGCTGCTGCCCACCGTCGACCCGGTCTCGCTCGCGTTCGAGCTGATCCCGCTCGTCGCTCCTCTTCGAGGTCTCGATCTGGCTCGCGGTCCTGCTCGAGAGGCGCTGGCAGCGCTCGCTGGACGACGACCTCGCGCGAGGCGGGCCTGTGAAGGTCCTCTCCGCGGACTGGGTCGTGCCGGTCGACGGCGAACCGATCCGGGACGGCGCGGTCGCGATCGAGGACGGGCTCATCGCCGCGGTCGGCACCGCCGACGAGCTCGGACCGGGAGACCACCACGAGGACGCGGTCATCCTGCCCGGCTTCGTGAACGCCCACACGCACCTCGAGTACGCGGTGTACGCCGGCTTCGGCGACGGGCTCTCCTTCGGGCCCTGGATCGCCCTCCACATCGAGCGCAAGGAGCGGATCGACCTCGAGGACATGGAGGCGATCGCGCGCCTCGGCGCCTTCGAGTGCCTGCGCTCGGGCGTCACGACGGTCGGGGACTGCAGCTTCGCGGGGGCGGCGGCGACGGCCTGCGCCGACGTCGGGCTGTCCGCGGTCGTCTACCTCGAGGTCTTCGGCGCGGGACGGATGGGCCGTCGGGATCGAGGAGCGGTTCGAGCCGATCCGCGACCGGATCGCCGGCGCCCTCTCCGACGAGCGTGCGCCTCGGGATCTCGCCGCATGCGCCGTACACGTGCACGCTCGACCTCTACCGCGCGTGCGCAGAGCTCGGGCTCCCGATCGCGACCCACCTCGCGGAGAGCGAGGCCGAGACCGAGTACCTCCGCTCCGGCAGCGGGAGCTGGGCAGCGTTCGCCGGACTGGCTCGTGCCGCCGCTCGGCACGACGGGCATCCGGGCGCTCGCCGAGAACGGGCTGCTCGGGCCGCACGTACTCGCGGCCCACTGCGTTCACGCCGATGAAGAGGAGATCGAGCTCCTCGCCTCACACGACGTGGCGGTCGCGCACTGCCCTCGCTCGAACGCGCTACCTCGGCTGCGGCGTCGCACCGCTGGCCGCGCTGCGCGAGGCCGGGGTCAGGGTCGGCATCGCCACCGACAGCCCCACCTCGACGCCGTCGTTCGACATGTTCGACGAGATGCGGACGGCCGTCGTCGACCGCACGCGCCCGCGAGAGGCGCCCCGACGCGCTCACGGCGGCCGACGCGCTCGAGCTCGCGACCCTGGGCGGCGCCCGCGCGCTCGGGCTGGACGCCGACCGCGGCTCGCTCACCCCGGGCAAGCGAGCCGACCTGACCGTTCTCTCGCTCGCCGGATCGCCTTTCGTACCATGGGAAGATCCCGTTACGGCGACCGTTCTCGGCGGCGCTCCCGAACGCGTCGTCGCTACTCTCGTGTCCGGCCAACCGCGGTACAGGAAAGGAGGGAAGAGATGGCTCGAGCTGATCGACGCAGCGCACAGCGCGCGCGAACGACTCCTGCTGCCCGCCGGCAGGACGTCGTAGTCGAGGACACCATGTTCTTCCCCCGCCTGCGGCGGCAGGCGAAGTGGGTGTTCCTGTTCCTGGCCCTCGTGTTCGCCATCGGCTTCGTCGGGTTCGGCGTCGGCGCCGGTGGAATCGGTCTCGGCAACGTCCTCGAGGGCGTCGCCCAAGACGGGGTGCCCTCCGTGGACGAGGCCGAGAAGCGCGTCGCCGAGAATCCCCGCGACGCGCAAGCGTTCCGCGAGCTCGCCGACGCTCACCAGGCGGACCTCAACACGGACGGCGCGATCGAGGCGCTCGAGAGCTTCGTCCAGCTCCGGCCCCAGAACGCCGACGTGCTCCGCCAGCTCGCTGCGCTGTACCTCGCGAAGTCCGACGAGGCGCAGACGCGCGCCAACGAGGCGAACGCCCGGGCGGCGTACATCGCCCCGGGTGCCACCGTCGCGAGCTCGATCCTGATCGACGGCAAGCCGCTCGACGCGGACCCGATCTCGAGCGCCGTGAGCCAGGAGCTCTCGGTCGCGGTCCAGACGGCTCTCGGGGAGGCGCAGCAGGCGTCCGCGAGCGCGGTCGCGACCTACCAGAAGCTCGCAGCCGCGACCCCGAGGGATCCGAGCGTCCAGCTGGAGCTCGCAGACGCCGCCACGACCGCAGGCGACAGCGCCACGGCGATCAAGGCGTACAAGGCGTTCCTCCGCATCGCTCCGGACGACCCGACGGCGCATCGAGGTGCGTCGCATCCTGAAGCAGCTCGCAGGCCTCCGTCCACGCCCACGGTTAGACTCGCCCGCGGTGAGGGTGAGGGTCGCCTCTTTCGCTGCCGTCGACGTGCGCGGCCGTCGCGACGCTCGCGTCGGCGGGTTGCGGCACCGGCGGGTACACGAGCGAGGGGAGCCAGGGCGCCGGCAAGGAGCTCTTCGTCGACCGCTGCGGCACCTGCCACGCGCTCGCCGACGCGGGAACCGCCGGCGACGATCGGGCCGAACCTCGACGACGCGTTCGCGCAGGCGCGCGCCGACGGGATGACGAGCGACACCTTCGCGCAGGTGGTCGCGGGGCAGATCCGGTATCCGATCACGGAGACCGTCGACCGGGCAGCCCGGGATGCCGGCGGTCGGACGACGACGCTTCCGAGCTGCGACGACGTCGAGGGCGACGCCTTCTGCGTCGACGACCAGGATCGCGCCGTCAGCGACATCGCCGCCTACGTGGCCGCGGTCGCCGGCACCGGTGTCACCCCGGAGCAGCCGACGGACGGCAAGTCGATCTTCACGCCGACCTGCGGCGGCTGCCACGTGCTCGCCGACGCGGGCACGGACGGGACGGTCGGGCCGAACCTCGACGAGTCGATGCCGTCGCAGGAGCTCGTCACGGATCGCGTCACGAACGGGATGGGCGCGATGCCCTCGTTCAAGGACTCGCTCGACCCCGCGCAGATCGAGGCCGTCGCCGAGTACGTCTCGACGGCCGCCGGCGGCTAGGGCGAGGCAAGCCTCGCCCCTACGACGGCTCGCGCTCGAGGTCGACCACGACGTGCCGGACCGGCAGGTCGTAGCGCTCGCGGAGCGCGTCCACGACCCCGCGCTCGAGCCAGTTCGAGCGGCCCTCCGGATGCGTCGAGACGACGATCTCCTCGGGCGGAAGAGCCGCACGGCGTCCTCGACCGCGACGAGCGGGTCGACGTCGCCGATCTCGCCGCGCGCCTCGATCCCGACGGACTGGAGGCGCGAGAGCACCGAGTCGAGCCGCGCCTGGGCGGCGGCCCGCGCGGGATCCTCGTCCGAGACCCACGTCTTGAGCCGCGAGTTGAGCGCCGGGCAGATGACGTAGAAGCGCGTCTTGCCCTCGATCGCCATCTCGCCGATCGCGCTCATCAGCTCCTCGCCGCCGACCGTCTCGTTCGCGACCACGAGCACGCGGCGCTCGTCCTCCGGGCCGACGCGCTCGATCCGCTCGGGCGGAGGCGCGGGCCCGCGCTGGCGGAAGTAGATCCAGACCGCGGCTCCGGTGAGCGCGAGGAACACGAGGAGCCCGAGCCAGGGGTTGATCCAGGACGCGAGCACGATGAGCGCGAAGGCTCCGATCGAGATGAGGAGGAACCTGAACGCTGCGGCTTCGCTGCGGAAAGGGCTCTCCACGTGCGGCGTCAGATGAGGTAGACGACGGAGTAGACCACGATCCACATTACGTCGACGAAGTGCCAGTAGATCCCCGGCAGCTCGACGCCGTGGTGGTGCTCCGGGGAGAAGTGCCCGCGGAAGCCGCGGATGATGACCATCCCGAGGAGCGTGAGGCCGATCGCAGACGTGGGCGCCGTGCAGGCCGGTGAGCCCGAAGAACACCGACGCGAAGGCGCCGTCTCCGGTGTTGAAGCCGACGTTCAGGTACTCGACGACCTGCGTGAGCAGGAACGCGAGGCCCATGAGGAAGGTCAGCACCATCCCGGCGAGGAACGCCGGCCGGTTCCCGCGCTTGATCGACTGGAGCGCCCAGTGCATCGTGAAGCTCGAGGTGACGAGGATCGCCGTGTTCACGCCGGCGACGAAGACGGGGAAGTGGAACGGCTCCGGCGGCCAGTGCCTCGGGCGCGCCCGGGTTCACGACGCGGACGAAGAAGTAGGCCGTGAAGAACGAGCCGAAGAGCATCGCCTCCGAGGCGATGAAGAGGAACATCCCGAGCACGCGCGCGTCGACGCGCGAGCTCTGGTTCGCCTCGGGCGGCCCGTGGTGCGTCGTGGTGCGCGGCTTCGGCGTGCGCGGTCACGGGCTCACCTCCGACCGGCGGCTCGGCTCCGAGACGATGTGCTCGACGGGGAGGCCGCTCTCCGAGCGGAGGCGGCCGACGAGATCGCGCCGGAGCCAGCCCGAGCGCTCGCCCGGGAAGGTCGAGACGATGATCTCGTCGATCCGCTCGTCGTGGACCGCCTGCATCGCCGCGGTGAACGGGATCGGGGTGCGCGATCTGGCCGTGGACGTCGATGCCCTCGCGCGCGCAGCGTCGAGAGCGCGACGCGCAGGCGCCGCTCGGCCTCCGGGATGCTCCGCGCGCGACAGGTCGCTCTGCGGGCAGACGATGAGGAAGCTCGCGTTCCCCTCGTGCGCGCGCGCGCGGATCCGGTCGAGCAGCGGCTCGCCGAGCACGGTCTCGTTCGCGACGACGAGGACGTTGGCGACCGTGCGCACGCGACCGTCCGACGACGATGTGCTCGACGGGGCGGTCGCCGGCGACGCGACGGATCTCCTCGAGCGAGGTTCTTGCGCAGCCAGCCGGACTTCGTCTCCGGGTGCGTCGAGACGACGATCTCGTCGATCTCCTCGGAGGCGAGGACGTCCTTGACCGCGGTCAGCGGGTCGTCGTCGAAGACGCCGCCGTGCGCGGGGATCCCCGCCTCGCGGAGCGCGGAGAGCGTGCGGTCGAGCCGCCGGCCGGCCGACGCGCGCCGCGAGTCCCGGTAGACGACGTAGCCCTGCTGCGGCTGGGTCACCGGCGCGACGACGAGCACGCGGATCGGCCCTCGCTCGGCGCGGCGCCGGACCGCGTCGACGAGCTCGCTGCCGGTGAGCGTCTCGTTCGCGACGACGAGGACGACGGACGGCGTCGGCTCGCTCGTCATGCGTGCACCTCCTCGGGCTCCTCACGCCCTTCGCGGCCGGGCTCATCACCGCGTGCCGCGCTCCGGGCACGCCGTACTCGTACGGGCCCGCGACGACCTGCGGGATCTCGTCGAAGTTGAAGATCGGCGGCGGCGACGTGACCTGCCACTCGAGCGTGTGCGCGCGCCACGGGTTCGACTCCGCGATCGGGCCGCGCAGTCCAGCTCGTGACGATGTTGTAGACGAAGACGATGAACGAGACGCCGAGGACGAACGACGCGATCGTGATGAAGAAGTTCAGGTCGCCGAACGCCTCCTTGTAGTCGAACACGCGGCGCGGCATCCCCCGCAGGCCGACGTAGTGCATCGGGAAGAAGGTCGCGTTGAAGCTGACGAACGTCATCCAGAAGTGGAGCTTCCCGAGCCGCTCGTCGTACATGCGGCCGGTCATCTTCGGGAACCAGTAGTAGACGCCCGCGAAGATCGTGAAGACCGAGCCGCCGAAGAGCACGTAGTGGATGTGGGCGACGATGAAGTACGTGTCCGAGGCGGCGATGTCGATCGGCACCGAGCCGAGGTAGATGCCGGACAGGCCGCCGATCACGAACATCGTCACGAAGCCCGAGCGCGAACAGCATCGGCGTGTTCAGGTGGATGCGCCCGCGCCAGAGCGTCGCGGTCCAGGAGAAGACCTTGATCCCCGTCGGAACGGCGATGAGCAGCGTCGTGATCATCATCGGGACGCGCAGCCAGTCGGCCATGCCCGGCGACGAACATGTGGTGCGCCCACACCGAGAACCCGAGCACGAGGATCCCGATCAGCGACAGCGCCATCAGCCGGTAGCCGAAGATCGGCTTCCGCGACATCGTCGCGATGACCTCGGAGACGATCCCGAAGCCGGGCAGCATCATGATGTAGACGGCCGGGTGGCTGTAGAACCAGAAGATGTGCTGGTAGCCGAGCACGTAGCCGCCGCCTTCGGGCGTGAAGAAGTCGGTGTGCATGATCCGGTCGAACATCACGAAGAACTGCGAGCCGGCGATGAACGGCGTCGCGATGACGACGAGCAGCGAGGTCGTGAAGTTCGCCCAGACGAGGAGCGGCATGCGCCAGAAGGTCATCCCCGGCGCGCGCATGGTGATGATCGTGACCAGGAAGTTGAGGGCGGTCATGATCGACGACGCCCCGGCCCACTGGACGCCCATGTTGAAGAACGTCTGGCCGAGCGGCTGGCCCTCGGCGAGCGGCGCGTAGCCCGTCCAGCCGGCGCCGAACGCGCCGCCGGGCGCGAGGAAGCTCGCCACGAACATGACTCCCGCGATCGGGAGCAGCCAGAACGAGAGCGCGTTCAGGCGCGGGAACGCCATGTCCGGCGCGCCGAGCATCAGCGGCACCGCGAAGTTCGCGAGGCCGGCGAAGGCCGGGATGATGAAGAGGAAGATCATCAGCGTCGCGTGCGTCGACACGAGCCCGTTGAAGGTCTGCGAGTCGACGAACTGGAGGCCCGGCTTGCGCGAGCTCGGCGCGGAAGAACATCGCCATGAGGCCGCCGACCGTGAAGAAGAAGAAGGTCGTGACGAGGTACTGGACCCCGATGACCTTGTGGTCGGTGTTGACGCGGAAGTAGTCCTTCCAGCGTGCGGGCGCCGTGGCCCGAGTGGTCCTCGGGCTCGGTCGGGCGGCCGACGACGTAGTGGAGCCAGTAGTCGAACGACCCGATTCCGGCGAGGAACCCGATCGGCGCGGCGGTCATGGCCGCGACCGCGAGGACGACCTCCGTGTGCCAGATCGGATCCCAGCCCCACCACCAGCGCAGGCCGCACACGAGCAGCGTCGCCGAGCCCGAAGAAGAGCGCGCCCATCCAGAGGCCGCGGAAGAGGTTCGGGCCGAAGAGCGTCGACCGGAACGTGCCGGGCGGCGGCTCGAAGTGGCGCGGATAGTGCTCGGCCGGCGTGTCGTGGTGCGTCGTGGTCACGCCTGCAGCTCCTGGAGCCAGGCCTCGAAGTCGGCCTCGCTGACGACGCGCGCCTTGGCACGCATGGTCGCGTGCCCGAGCCCGCAGAGCTCCGCACATACGACCTCGTACTCACCCATCCGGTCCGGCGTCACGACGATCTCGGTCTCGATTCCCGGGACGGCGTCCATCTTCTGGCCGAAGTTCGGCACCCAGAACGAGTGGATCACGTCGACCGCAGTCATCGTGAAGTGGGCCGAGCGCCCGACCGGGAGCACGAGCTCGCCCGTCGGGTTGTCGTCGTCGCCCTCGTACACGAACTTCCACGCGAACTGCTGCCCGATCGCCTGCACCTCGAGCGGGTTGTCGCCCTCGTCGGCGTTCCGGGCGAGCACGACGGCGCTGACGATCCCGATCGCGGTGACGAGGACGGCCGGCACCGCCGTCCAGAGGATCTCGAGCCCGGTGTGGCCGTGGATCGGCGGCCCGTCGCGGTCGTCGTCCTCCGGGACGCGCCACTTCCAGACCGAGAAGACCACGACGGCCGCGACGAGCGAGAAGATCACGATCGAGACGATCGTCGCGAACCAGTAGATCGCCTGGATGCGGTCGAACTCCTCCGACGCCGAGGTCGGAAGCCACTTGAAGAGGACGGCCACCGCCGTGAGCGCGGCGGCGATCACGAGCCCGATCGCGACAAGCTGCACGATGCCTTTGCGCACCGGGAACGAGACTACTCCAAGCCGCTGAACGAGTGGTCAGGGAGGAGTTGCGCGGTTTGCCGCTAACCTCGACCGGTGCGGGCGACGCGGTTTCTCGTGCCGGGAGCGGCTGTCGTCGTGGTCGTCCTCGCCGCGTTTCTGTCCGGCCGCGAGCCGGTCGAGCCCGTCGCCGAGCTACGCGCCGACCACGCCCGTTCGACGCAGCGCTCGCCGCTCGGGAGCGGGAATCCGGTCGTCTTCGCGTTCGGCGGCGACGTCCACTTCGAGGGCGTGCTCTCGTCGAAGCTCGCCGAGTCGCCGTCGACCGTGCTCTCGCCGATCGCGCCCGACGCTCGGCCGGGCTGACATCGCGGTCGCGAACCTCGAGACCGCGGTGACGAACGGCGGAGCCGCGGCCGCGAAGCAGTTCGTCTTCCGCACCCCGGCGAGCGCGTTCGAGGCGCTCCGCGGCGGCTCGCTCGACGTCGTGTCGATGGCGAACAACCACGGCATGGACTACGGCGAGTCCGGCCTGCGCGACTCGCTCGCGGCCGCGAAGCGCTACCGGTTCCCGGTGATCGGGATCGGCCTCGACGGCAAGCGCGCGTACGCCCCTACCGGCAGACGGTGCGCGGGCAGCGGATCGCGATCCTCGGCGGCGACGCAGGTGCTCGACGACCATCTGATCTCGCCGTGGAGCGCCGGCCCGGGGAAGCCGGGGCTCGCGTCGGCGAAGAACGTGCCGCGGCTCGTGCAGGAGGTGCGGCGCGCGCGCCGGACGTCCGACACGGTCGTCGTCTACCTGCACTGGGGCGTCGAGCTCGAGGGCTGCCCGACCTCCGACCAGCGGTCGCTCGCGCGGACGCTGGTGCGCGCGGGAGCTGACGTCGTCGTCGGCGGGCACGCGCATCGCCTGCTCGGCGGCGGGCGCATGGGCAAGGCGTTCGTCGACTACGGCCTCGGGAACTTCGTCTGGTACGGGACGAGCGAGCTCTCGACGCAGACGGGCGTGCTCTTCGTGACCGCGACCGGCCGCCGCATCGACTCGTACCGCTGGGTGCCGGCGCGGATCGTCGACGGCGTCCCGCGGCCGCTGACGGGCGCGGAGCGGAGCGAGCGAGCTCAGCGTCGTGGCGCGCGCTCCGCGGCTGCACCGGGCTAGCGCGGTAGCGCACGTTCGGCCGTGGAGCCGAAGCCGCGTGGCTGGAGCGATGCGTACGGCGCCGTCTTCGGTGACGGCGACGTGGTTCGCCCGTATGACTTGCGACCCCCGTACCCTGCCGAGACGATCGCCGAGCTCGTTCGGCTCGCGGCGGGGGGAGCGGTCATCGACGCGGGTTCGGGACGGGCGAGCTCGCGCGGCGAATCGCCCCGTACTCCGAGCGAGTCGACGCCGTCGACGTCTCCGCACGGATCTTGCCGAAGCCCGCGGAGTGATCGACGGCAACACAGCCAACGTGAGCTGGCTGCGATGGCGCCATCGAGGATGTGCCTCTCGAGCCCCCGTACGCTCTGGCGGTTGCCGGCGACAGCGTGCATTGGTTCGACTGGACGCGCGCAATGCCTCGCTTCGCGGACTTGCTCGGGGACGAGGGCCCGCTGGCGGTCGTGCATCGAGAATGGCTCCGAGAGGAGCACGTCAGGGAGCTGCTGCGTCCGATCTACGCCCGTCACAGCTGGAACAGCGACTTTGCTCAGCTCGATCCCGTCGAGGAGCTCGAGAACCGGGGCTTGTTCGTTCGTGTTGGCGAGCATGTGTCGCCGCCCGCGCCGTGGCGACCGACCCTGGACGAGATCGCGACTGCCATCTCTCGATGAGCGGCTTCGCCCGGTCGCGTCTGGCCGACCCCGACGCGTTCGCAGACGAGGTGCGGTCGACCGTCGCTTCCTCGCTGACCGAGTCGGGCGGACGCTACGAGCTCGACGTCGTCGGGCACGGTCTCTGGGGGCGTCCGAACTACCGCGGCGGTGAATACGAGTCCGCCTGGCGAGCGGCTCGCACGCTCGCGGTCCGCGCTCTCGTCACGCGTCGCGCGCTGACTTGCTGATCCAGACCGGGGCGGCGAGGGCGAGACCGAGCCCCTCGAGCGGCTCGCAGGATTCCCGCGCACGATCGTCAGCCAGCCGCGCGGATCGAAGATCAGACCGTATTGCCGGCCGTGAAGTCCGCGTACGTGATGCCGCGCCGCGCCTCCGTCCCTCCGGACGTGGCCTCCACGGTCAACGTCGAAGGTCCTCGACGCCCACCGCGACCAGTTCCGCGTGGCGCCGTTCAACTGGACGTTGCCGAATCGGTTGAAGTCGATCACCTCGCGCTGGTCTTGCCGTGCTCGATCTCCGGTTCGGCCACGGCGACCGCGGCGAGCGAACTCGGTCCAACGGCGCCACCGAGCTGCTCGATCGCCGTCCCCGCGGCGAGCCCGGCGGTCGCCGGACAGAGGGTGTCGGGCGCCCGAAACGACTCCGCGGCGGTCGGCGAATGACGTTCGGCGAGGTGAGCTCCACGAACGTCTCCACCCCTCCGGCCGCACCGCACGCCATGACGGAGGCCGTTGCGGGGCCGACGAGGTCTCGGCCGCTGGTTGGTCACTTATCGCGACCTCTGATCCTTCCCGACGTTGGGATCCACGACCGCCAGGACGACGGCGCCGCGGGGATGTACGGCATCGAGTCGGCGAGGAGCAGCGTGCCGGAGACGATCTCGAGCGGACGGATCAGGTGGGACAGGTCGACGATGGGGCTCTGCGGGAGATTCGACTCATGACCGAGTGGCAGAGCCCGACCCGCTCGTCTCACCCGACGCCCGGCGAGACGCTCGGCGAGCCGGAAGACGAGTCGGACGAGCGGCGGACGGCATCGGTGCCTGAGCATCCAAGCTCACCGGGGCGCGGGTCGATCGGAAATCCGAGCAACCGACGCGCGCGCAGCTAGGTCGCACCGCGCGGAACCGCCCGGACAAATCGCCGCTCGCGGCTCCGGACGCGGCTCGCGCGCCGCGGAATGGGCCGTGAAGGATTCGAACCTTCGACCTTGGGATTAAGAGTCCCCTGCTCTACCAGCTGAGCTAACGGCCCGGGACAGGGCAGTGTAGCCCTGCTCCGGCGCCGGCTAGCGACTCTCGTTGCGGGCGTCGCTCGAGCGGAGCGGGAGCCCGAACATGCTGAACATCAGGCCGACCGCGGCGCCGATCGCGAGCAGTCCGCCCGCGACTCCGACCGTCGGATAGACGACCGAGAACTGCTGGAGCAGGACGCAGACGCCGGCGCCGAGAAGGACGCCGAGCAGGATCCCCGAGAAGGGCGCCGATCGAGCCTTGCCGATGCGGGCGGAAACGGCGAGGATCCCAAGGGCTCCGATGAGTGCGAGCCCGAGCCCGCCGAGCCCCGCGATCGTCGAGATCGGGTCGAGCTCGTGGTCGTCCTCGACGTCGATCAGGGCCGTCGCCTCGCACTCGAACCCCTCGCCCTCGCTCGACGCCACGACCTTCCAGATGCCCATGCCGTACAGGCCGTAGTCGTCGACCGGTACCTCGCTCGCCCAGGTCCGGCCGTTCGTCGGGCGATCGTGGACGGTGAAGCGGACGCCCGCGAACTCGAGCTCGACCTTGAGCCGGTTCAGAGGCCGCTCGGAGCTCATCCGGACCGGGAGGAGGCCGTTGCGGTCGACGTTGATTGCGTCGTCGAGCGCGCCGTCGAAGAGCGGCGCCGCGTCCGTGCCGCCGATCTCCGCGGTGCACGGGCCCTTGAGGGTCGCGGTCGCCGGCAACGCGGCGACGAGCGCGAGCAGGAGGACAGCGAGCACGATTGCGAGCCGGCGAGGCATGGGGCTGCTGGGCGGGGAGTGTAGAGGCGGCATCGGCGGGTCAGGCTGGCGGTGATGGGGAAGCGCGGGCGGCAAGCGCACGCTCCCCGCACACCTATGAATCGTTCGATCGGGCCGTGCGGAACACCCCAATTGCAGGGGTTCCAGCATGAGAGAGGTCTCATGGAGCGCTTACCACCGATTGATCCGCCAGGCAGAGACTGCGGTTGCATCTCGATGCGGCGCGCCGACTCGTACGCAACGTCGGCTGAGATTCACGGGGGAGAGGCGCGGGACCCGCACCGAGGGGGTGCGGGTCCCGCTCGACCTCGTGTCGCTACGTTTGCAGGACGTTGAGGATCGAGTTCCTCTACTGGGAGGACTGCCCATCTCACCCCGAGGCGAGGGCGCTGCTGCTCGAGGTGCTCGCGGAGCGTCGCGTCGAGTCGCCGGTCGAGTGGCGCGAGGTACGGACGCACGACGAGGCGGTCGCACTTGCCTTTCCAGGCTCGCCGACGATCCGCGTCGACGGCAGGGACGTCGACCCGTCAGGCGCGGAAGCGCCGCCTTCGCTGTCCTGCCGCATCTACCGTCTTCCCGACGGCCGCGTGTCACCCGTCCCCACCCGTCAGCAACTCGAGGAGGCATTGTCATGAGCGTCATCGAGACCGCGCCGACGTTCGACCTGCCGGGCGTCGACGGCCGCAACCACACCCTGGAGGAGTACGCCGGCGCCTCCGTGCTCGTCCTCGTGCAGTCCTGCAACCACTGCCCGTACGTGATCGCCTGGGAGGGACGGATCAACGACCTCCAGCGGGAGTACGCGGATCGCGGAGTGCGGATCGTCGCGATCAGCTCGAACGACGCCGTGGCGTACCCGGCGGACTCGTTCGACGCGATGGTCGAGCATGCGCGCGGCGCGGGATACGTGTTCGACTACCTGTACGACGAGAGCCAGGAGATCGGCCGCGCGCTCGGCTCGGAGCGGACGCCCGAGGCGTTCGTCTTCGACGCCGACCGCCGGCCTCGTCTACCACGGCGCTGTCGACGACGACCGCGAGGAGTCGCTGGTCACGACGCACTATCTCCGCGACGCGATCGAAGCCGCGCTCGCGGGCGAGGCACCGCCGATCGCCGACACCCCGCCGGTCGGCTGCACGGTCAAGTGGCGCACCTGAGTACGCTCCGGCTGTGACCTTCGACACGATCGACGAGCTCTCGGAGGCGCTCCGCGAGGCCGACTACCTGCCCGACCGCGGGCTCGCGACGGCGCTCTTCCTCGCGCTCTCGCTCGAGAAGCCGATCCTGCTCGAGGGCGAGGCCGGCGTCGGGAAGACCGAGGCGGGGAAGGCGCTCGCGAAAGCCCTTGGCGCGCGCCTGATTCGCCTCCAGTGCTACGAAGGGCTCGACGTCACGCACGCGGTCTACGAGTGGAACTACCCGCGCCAGCTCCTCCACATCCGCGCCGCGCAGGAGGGGACCGTGTCCGAGGACGAGCTCTTCGGGCCCGGAGTTCCTCATCCGCCGGCCGCTGCTCGAGGCGATCGACTCGGACGAGCAGGTCGTGCTCCTCATCGACGAGATCGACCGCGCGGACGAGGAGTTCGAGGCGTTCCTGCTCGAGGTGCTCTCGGACTTCCAGATCACGATCCCCGAGATCGGGACGATCGAGGCGCGCCGGAGGCCGGTCGTCCTGCTGACCTCCAACCGCACGCGCGAGCTGCACGACGCGCTCAAGCGGCGCGCGCTCTTCCACTGGATCGGCCACCCGTCGCTCGAGCGCGAGGTCGAGATCGTGCGGATCCGGGTCCCGGGCGTGCCGGAGCGCTCTGGCACGCGAGGCGGCGGCATTCGTGCAGGGCCTCCGGCAGCTCGACCTCGCGAAGCCGCCGGGTGTGGCCGAGACGATCGACTGGGCGCAGGCGCTCGCGGCGCTCGGGCCGGCGGGAGCTCGACGCGGAAGTCGTCGAGCAGACGCTCGGGGCGGTGCTCAAGAACCGCGAGGACGTCGAGACCGTCCGGGACGAGGCGCTGACCGGGCTCGTCGACGAGGCGCGCGCGGCCGCCGCCTCGCGCTGATCGGTGCCCGGCACGGAGATCGTCCGGCACGTCGTCACGTTCGGGCGCGTGCTGCGCGAGGCCGGCCTCGAGGTGGGGCCTGGTCGCGTCGCCGACGCGGTCCGCGGGCTCGGAGCCGTCGACCTCACGCGACAGGACGACGTCTACTTCGCGCTGCGGCAGACGCTCGTCTCCCGACGGGACGACCTCGAGCTCTTCGACCGCGCGTTCGCGACCTGGTTCCTGCGCGAGCCCGTCGCGCCGGTCGCCCGAGGCGCCGGACGAGCCACCGCGTCGGCGCCGGCGCCGTCGAGCTGCGCGCAGGCGAAAGCGGAGACGCCGTCGACGAGGACGAGGCGGAGCTCGGCGCGTCCGCGCACGAGGTCCTGCGCCGCAAGGACTTCGCCGAGATGACGCCCGACGAGCTGGAGCGCGCCCGGCGCGCGATCGCCGAGATCGCCCGCGCCCGCCCGCTGCGGCGCTCCCGCCGACGTACTCCCGACCCGCGCGGCGACCGGCTCGACGTCCGTCAGCTCGTGCGCCGCTCGCTTCGCTCGGGCGGAGACGCGGTCGAGCGTCCGCGGCGCGCGCGCAAGGTCGTCCCGCGCAAGCTCGTGGTCCTCTGCGACGTCTCCGGCTCGATGAGCGCGTACGCGCGCGCGATCCTGCTCTTCCTGCACGCGGCCGTCGGCACCGGCGGAGGCGTGGAGGCGTTCGCCTTCGGCACGCGCCTGGCGCGGCTGACGCACGACCTCGGCATCCGTGATCCCGAGGCGGCGCTCGCACGCGTGACTGCTGGCGCCGCTCGACTGGGGCAGCGGCACGCGCATCGGCGCCTCGCTCCGAGAGCTCGACGACACGCACGGCTGGCGTGGCGCTCACGCGCGGGGCGGTCGTCGTCATCGTCTCGGACGGGTGGGAGCGCGACGATCCGGCGCTCCTCGCGAGCGAGATGGCGAGGCTCGTCACGCGTCGCCTACGCGATCGTCTGGGTCAACCCGCTGAAGGGACGCCCGGAGTACGAGCCGCTCGCGGGCGGCATGCGCGCCGCCTTGCCGTTCGTCGACCGATTCCTGCCCGGCAATAATCTCGAGAGTCTGGAAGCGCTCGGGACGGTGCTCTCGGGCATCGAGAGGAGGCATGCAGCGTGAAGGAGATCCTGTCGGACATCGAGTCCTGGATCGAGGACGGCGAGAAAGTCGTGGTCGCAACCGTCGTCGGAACCCGCCGCTCCGCGCCGAGGCCGCTCGGCTCCAGCCTGGCGATCTCGGAGTCCGGGAAGATGTGCGGGTCGGTCTCCGGCGGCTGCGTCGAGAGCGACGTCTACGAGAGCGCGCAGGAAGTCTTCGAGACCGGCGAGCCGAAGCTGCTCTCGTACGGCATCGAGGACGACGTCGCCTGGAGCGTCGGCCTGCCCTGCGGCGGCGAGATCGACGTCTTCGTCGAGCGGGTCGGATGACGCTGTCGAGCGGCTCGCGGCCCTTCACGCGTCCGGCGAGCGCGGGATCCTCTTCACCGTCGTCGAAGGCGACGGCCTCGGGTCCAAGCTCCTCGTGCTCGAATCCGGCGAGCGTGTCGGAGAGGCCCCCGACGAGGCCGCCGCGCAGTTCGACGAGCTGATCCGGGCGCGGACGCAACGCGGTGCTGGCGCTCGACGACGGGACGAAGGTGTTCGCGGAGTGGTACGGGCCTCCGCCTCGCCTCTTCGTGTACGGCGCCGTGGACACCGCGGAGGCGCTCTGCCGCGCGGCGAAGCTCCTGGGCTGGAGGACGATCGTCGCCGACGCGCGCGCGAAGTTCGCGACCGCCGGAGCGCATCCCGTCGGCGGACGAGCTGCTCGTCGCTCTGGCCCGAGGAGGCACTCGCGCGGGCCGAGCCCGACCACCAGACCGCGATCGTCGTCCTCACGCACGAGGACAAGTTCGACGAGCCGGCGCTCGAGGGCGCGCTCGAGACCGAGGCGTTCTACATCGGCGCGCTGGGCTCGCGGCGAAACCAGGAGCGCCGCCGAGAGCGCCTGCTCGAGAACGGCGTCTCCGAGGAGGCGCTCGAGCGGATCATGGGCCCGTCCGGGCTCGACATCGGCGCGGACACGCTCGAGGAGACCGCGATCTCGATCCTCTCCGAGATCCTCGCGGTACGCGCGCAGCGGACAGGCGGCTTCCTCAAGGACGCGAAGCAGCGCATCCACGTCGAGGTCGAATGACCAACGCGCGCCTCCGGCGCGCGTTCGGCGGGAGGAAACCATGTTTCCCCGCTGCCCCCTTCTTCCTGAGAGCGTGGGGAACCTCCCGGTTCCCCACACCCCTCCACGCTCATGCGCCAGGATCGTGCGCATGAGCCTCACCGCGATCGTGACGGGCGCCGCGCGCGGGCTCGGCGAGGCGATCGCGCGGAGGCTGCACGCCGACGGGTACCGCGTCGCGCTCGCCGACATCGACGGTGACGGCGCGAAGCGGGTCGCCGCCGAGCTCGGGGACGGCGCGGGCTCCTTCTCGCACGACATCCGGGAGCTCGCGTCGTGGGAACGACTGCTGGCAGACGTCCGCGAGTCGCTCGGCGACGACGTGCACGCCGTCGTCAACAACGCCGCGCGCACCGAGCTCCGCTCGTTCTGGGAGATCGAGGTCGACGGAGTGGGACGACGTCCTCGCGACGAACCTCCGCGGAACGTACCTCGGCTGTCGCGTCGTCGGCGCGTACCTGCGCGACCGCGGCGAGGGCGAATCGTCAACCTCGCGAGCGTCGCCGGCCAGGCGAGCCG
>CAWCLL010000001.1:0-64759 GCA_963796405.1 uncultured Actinomycetes bacterium | reverse complement strand
TGCGCCCGGCAAGATTCGAACTTGCGACCTCTGCCTCCGCAGGGCAGCGCTCTATCCCCTGAGCTACGGGCGCGGGGAGGTCTAGCTTAGCTGCCTCGCGGAGCGGCCCCCGAGGTCGAGGACGGCGTCGGCGGGAACCTCTGCACGCACGTAGCCGAGCGCGACGACGCCGTCTCCGTCGCGGGCGGCGCTCGTGACGCGGCCGACGACCTTGCCCTCGCGCACGAGCTCGGCGTCGTACTCGGGCAGCTCGGCGCCCTCGAGCCGGAGGACTCGGAGCGAGCGGTTCACGCGACCGCGGTAGTGCTGGCGCGCGACCGGCTCCTGGCCGACGTAGCACCCCTTCGCGAAGTCGATCGCTCGCGCGTCGAGGCCCGCCTCGGCCGGAAGCACGCGGTCGTCGATCTCCCGTCCGTAGCGCGGCGTGCCCGCCTTGATCCGCAGAAGCTCGAGCTCGTCCTCGTCGAGGGTCGGCTCGAGTCCGGCGTCGAGCACCTCGACCGCCTCGACGCCGTAGTCGCGCGTGGGGATGCCCTCGGCGCCGCCGAGGACGATCGCGGAGTCGTGCTCCTCGAGCTCGATCTCGCACTTCGCGGCGAAGCGGGCGCGGAGGAGCGTCGCGCGCAGTCGCTCGCCGAGCCCGGCCTCCGTGAGCAGGAGGTAGTCGTCCGCGGCCCGGCGGAGGACGGTCAGCGGCGCGACGACGCGCGCCTTCGGGGTGAGGAGCAGCGCCTCGCACGCCTCACCCGGCCCGAGCGCCTCGACGTCGTTCGTCACGAGCGCCTGGAGGAACGACTCGGCGTCCGGGCCGCGCACGCCGACGAAGTCGCGAGGACGAGAGGCCACTCGAGTTGCGGTGACGGCCATGCGTCTAGTGTAGGAACGTGTTCCGAGGCCGAGCCGAGCGGAAGGTGATCGAGGCCGGGTACGACCCCGCGCGCCTCCCGCCGGGCCAGTACCTGACCGAGAAGTGGCCCGTCCTGCACGCGGGCACGATCCCGGACACCGACCTCGCGACCTGGGACTTCGCGGTCACCGGCGAGGTCGAGAGCCCGCTCCGTCTGAGCTGGGACGAATTCAACGCCCTGCCGCGCACCGAGATCACCGAGGACATCCACTGCGTGACCCGCTGGAGCCGCTTCGACGTGACCTTCGAGGGCGTCCACTGGAGCGCGCTCGAGGAGCTCGCGAAGCCGAAGCCGTCGGCCCGCTTCGTCGTCGCGCACTCCGAGCAGGGCTACACGGCGAACGTCCCGATCGCCTCGCTCCGCGACCCGCTCTCGCTGCTCGCGACGCACGCCGACGGGGAGCCGCTGACCCCCGAGCACGGCTGGCCGCTCCGGCTCGTGATCTTCGGCAAGTACTTCTGGAAGAGCGCGAAGTGGCTCCGCGGAATCGAGCTTACGGCGAGCGACCAGCCCGGGTTCTGGGAGCGCTACGGCTACCACAACGACGCGGATCCGTTCGCAGAGCAGCGGTACGGGTTCTGATTTCCCCCTTCCGGGGGAGGAACGGACGGGCGTAATCCGCGACAACCCGGTCAACCCATCCTCCCAGTTCTTCCCCTCGAGCGGCCGTCCCAGCGGCCGCTCTCTTTTTGCGCAAGAAGGGGATCCGCTAGTGCGGATCCCCTTCGCGCGGAACGCATCGTGGACATCGCTTCGCGATGCCACCTGCGTCGAAACACACATCCCTAAAGGGGTCCTCCTCGCGCTCGTCTTGTCGCGACCTGGCACAGCGCCGGCCCTTCGCGTTTGCAGGGCGTCTTTCGAAGTCATGTTTGAAGATCGCGGGTTCGTGGGAGGGCTTGGAGTGCGGCGCCCGCTTCGGCGGGCACGGACACTCTCCCAGGAGGGACTTTCATGAGACCGTTCGTTCTCCCAGCAGTGGCGCTGGCCGTCTGCGCGCTGCTCCTCGCCCCTGCCTCCGCTGCCCAGAGCGGCGGGCAGCGCCAGTCGTTCATCGTGGTCTTGAACGACTCGGCGAAGGCCACGCCCGTCGCGAGCTCGCACGCGCAGCGCTTCGGAGCCGACGTCGGGCACGTCTACTCGAATGCGCTCAAGGGCTACTCCGCCACCCTCGCCAAGGGTCAGCTCGGCGCGCTCCTCGACGACCCGCGGGTCGCGTCGGTCGAGGTCGACAAGCCGGTGACGGCGTCGGTGACCCAGACGGGCGCGACGTGGGGTATCGACCGGATCGACCAGCGCAACCTGCCGCTCTCCGGCACGTTCACGTACACCGCGACCGGCGCGGGCGTGAAGGCGTACATCATCGACACGGGGATCCACGCCAGCCACTCGCAGTTCGGCGGCCGCGTGGTGCAGGGGCGAGACACCGTCGACGGAGCGCTTCCCGCCGCCGACTGCCACGGGCACGGGACGCACGTCGCAGGAACGGTCGGCGGCTCGATCCACGGAGTCGCCAAGGGCGTCACGCTCGTCGCCGTCCGCGTCCTCAACTGCAACGGGAGCGGCTCGACGTCCGGCGTCATCGCGGGCGTCGACTGGGTGACGGGCAACCACCTGCCCGGGCAGCCGGCCGTCGCGAACATGAGCCTCGGCGGCGGCGTGTCGACCGCGCTCGACAACGCGGTTCGGAACTCGATCGCGGACGGCGTCAGCTACGCGGTCGCAGCCGGCAACGGGAACATCTTCGGCCAGGCCGTGAACGCCTGCAACGGCTCGCCCTCGCGCGTCGCCGAGGCGATGACGATCAGCGCCACGGACTCGACCGACCGGAAGGCGACCTGGGCGAACTACGGGAACTGCGTCGACTGGTTCGCTCCCGGCGTGAGCATCACGTCGGCCTGGTACACGAGCAACACCGCGACGAGGACGATCAGCGGGACCTCGATGGCGACACCGCACACGGCGGGCGTTGCCGCGCAGTACCTCCAGGGCAACCCCGGAGCGTCGCCCGCGACGGTCCGGAACACGCTCTTCAACCTGACGACGAAGAACATCGTCACGTCCTCGAACACGACCAACCGGCACCTGCTGTTCACGAACTTCTAGGCCTGCACGGCCCCTGAACGAACGAAGGGCCGGCGTGAGCCGGCCCTTCGCGTACCTCCGACAGAAGTCGGTCTAGAAGTCCATCCCGCCACCGGGCATGCCCGCGGGCATCGCCGGCTGCTTGTCCGGCATCTCCGCGACCACTGCCTCGGTCGTGAGGATGTTCTTCGCGATCGACGCAGCGTTCTGGAGCGCCGAGCGCGTGACCATGGTCGGGTCGATGATCCCGGCCTTGACGAGATCCTCGATCTCTCCGGTCTCGACGTTCAGGCCCTCGCCCTTCTTGGCCGCTCGAACCTGGTTGACGACGACGGAGCCCTCCAGGCCTGCGTTGTACGCGAGCTGGCGCAGCGGCTCCTCGAGCGCGCGCAGGATGATCTGCGCACCGGTCTTCTCGTCGCCCTCGAAGTCGTCGAGCTTGATCGCCGCGCCCGAGCCCATGAGCGCGACGCCGCCGCCCGGCCCGATCCCCTCCTCGAGGGCGGCCCGGGTGGCCTTGAGCGCGTCCTCGACGCGATGCTTCTTCTCCTTGATCTCGACCTCGGTGGCCGCACCGACCTTGACGACGGCGACGCCGCCCGACAGCTTCGCGAGGCGCTCCTGGAGCTTCTCGCGGTCGAAGTCGGAGTCCGTGTTCTCGATCTCCGCCTTGAGCTGCTTGATGCGGCCCTTGATCGCGTCGGTCTCGCCCGCTCCGTCGATGATCGTGGTCGTGTCCTTGTCCACGACGATCTTGCGGGCCTTGCCGAGCTGCGAGAGCTTCGTGTTCTCGAGCTTGAGGCCCAGCTCCTCGGTGATGACCTCGCCGCCGGAGACGACGGCGATGTCCTCGAGCATCCGCTTGCGGCGGTCGCCGAAGCCCGGCGCCTTGACCGCGACCGCGGTGAAGGTGCCGCGGAGCTTGTTGACGACGATCGTCGCGAGCGACTCGCCCTCGACGTCCTCCGCCACGATGAGCAGCGGCCGGCCGGCCTGGATGACCTGCTCGAGCACCGGCAGGATGTCCTTCACCGCGCCGATCTTCGAGTTCGCGATCAGCACGTACGGCTCCTCGAGCACGGCCTCCATGCGCTCGGGATCGGTGATCATGTACGGCGAGAGGTAACCCTTGTCGAACTGCATGCCCTCGGTGAACTCGAGCTCGAGACCGAAGGTCTGACCCTCCTCGACGTTCACGACGCCGTCCTTGCCGACCTTCTCGATCGCGTCGGCGATCACGTCGCCGATCTCCCGCTCGCGCGAGACGACCGTGCCGACGCGGGCGATGTCCTCCTTGCCCGACACCTCCTTCGAGTGCGCCTTGAGATCCTCGACGACCGCGTCCACGGACTTCTCGATGCCGCGCTTGAGTCCCATCGGGTTCGCGCCCGCCGCGACGTTCTTGAGGCCCTCGCGGACGATCGCTTGTGCGAGCACCGTCGCCGTCGTCGTGCCGTCGCCCGCGACATCGTCCGTTGACGTCGCGGCCTCGCGCATCAGCTGGGCGCCCTGGTTCTCGAACGGGTCCTCCAGCTCGATCTCTCGGGCGATCGTGACACCGTCGTTCGTGATCGTCGGCGCGCCGAACTTCTTGTCCAGGACGACGTATCGTCCCTTCGGGCCAAGCGTTACCTTGACCGCATCGGCGAGGACGTTGACGCCGCGCTCGATCGAGCGGCGTGCTTCCTCGTTGAACTTGAGCTCCTTGTGAGCCATCTCTTCCTCCTAAGCGGAATGAGCTATGCGGTGGCGCTGGCGAGCTTGCGCTTGCCCTTGCCGCCTGTGTTTACGACCTTCGCGAGCACATCGGACTCGCGCAGGATGAGGACGTCGTCCGAGCCGAGCTTGATCTCCGTCCCGCCGTACTTGGAGAAGATGACCTCGTCGCCTACTTCGATGTCCATCTTGATGTACTCCCCGTCCTCGTCACGAGGACCGGGGCCGACGGCGAGGACCTTGCCGCGTTGCGGCTTCTCCTTCGCCGTATCGGGAAGCACGATGCCGCTGACCGTAATCTCCTCCTCTTCGAGGACCTCAACGATCAGGCGGTCGCCCAGAGGCTGCAGATCCATGCGCAAAACCTCCTAATTGCGAGTTTGTGACACGTCTGGCACTCCGACTGGCTGAGTGCCAGTAGACCATAGCACTCTCCAACCCTCTCGCCCAGCGGAATTGAGTCTGTCAGACTGAGATCTGGTGACTGTGACGCACGAAGCTTGTTACAAAGTCGTGACGAGGCGGGAGTTCTCCGCCGGCGCGGTCCTCGTCCGCCGGATGCGGGGTCGCTGGTGGCTCGCGGCCGTCCGTCCGCAGGGGAAGCGCGAGGGCATCTGGGCGCTCCCGAAGGGCCTCATCGACGAGGGCGAGGCGCCCGTCGAGACCGCGGTGCGCGAGGGCTTCGAGGAGACCGGGCTCCGGGGCGGCGAGCCGACGAAGCTCGGCGACGTCCGCTACGTCTACACCTGGGAGGGCGAGCGGGTCTTCAAGGTCGTGAGCTTCTACCTCGCGCGCGTGGCCGGAGGGAGGATCGGCGAGCTCCCGCCGGGCATGGAGATCGAGGTCGCCGAGGCGCGCTGGCTCCCGCTCGCCGACGCGCCGCGCCTGCTCGCCTACAAGGGCGAGCGCGAGATGGCCGAGCGCGCGCTCGAGACCGCTGCGCCGAGACGGACGTTCTATAGTTGCGCGGCCGCGCGTGCCGAGCTACGCCCTCAACTTCTACAACCCCACCGTCGCCGACCAGCTCCGCACCGGACGGAAGACCGCCACCATCCGGCTCGGCGACAAGTCGCCGAAGTACCGCAAGGGGATGATCGTGACGGTGCTCTGCGGCGCGCGCTACGGGCAGCGGGAGCGGATCTTCGACGCCGTCATCGACAAGGTCGACGTCAAGCAGCTCCGCGACCTGTCCCCGCGCGAGATCGAGCACGACAACCCGGAGGTCCGGCGCGCGGACGAGCTCGCCCGCTTCCTCGGGCAGCTCTACAACCGCACGGTCACGGAGGAGGACATCGTGACCGTGATCCGCTTCTCGCAGATCACCGCCTCGTAAGGACGTAGGGCCGGGCATGCCGGTCCGCGGTGAGCCACTGGCGCCCGCGCGAGGCATGCCTCGCGCCTACATGCTCTGGTTACCGCCCTGGTTTGCGGATGTGCGTCCCGAAGAGCTCTGGCGGCCGCACCTCCGCGCCGCACTCCTCGCACGCGACCGCGAACGCCGACGGGATCGGGGCGTCGCAGGCCGGACAGCGATGGCGCAGCTCGCCTCCGCACTGCGGGCACGCAGGCGAGAGCTCCGGCTCGTCCTCGAGGAAGTACCGCTGCGTGTGGCCGCAGCCGAGGCAGAACGCGACCCAGTCGCCGAGCGTCTTCCGCCGCTCCTCCTGGATCCAGCTCCGCTTCGGCTTCGCCAACGTCCGAATCGTAGGGGCGAAGCCGGCCTCGCCCTCGGCCGAGGGCTTCAGGCGCAGTCGTTAGAGTGAGGCCGACCGAGCGCCACGACTTTGGAGACCACCTGATGGCAGTGCGTGAAGCCGAGCCGCTTGGCTCGCTCCAGGAAGTGAAGGAGGCCGGCCTCGACCGCGAGGACCTGCTCTCGATGTACCGCCACATGCTGGTCACGCGCGGCATCGAGGAGCGCGGCCACATCCTCTACAAGCAGGGCAAGATCCCCGGCTCGTTCTACACGGGTCGCGGAAACGAGGCGGCCGCAGTCGGGGTGGGCACGGCGATCGGGCCGAACGACGTCGGGACGCCGCTCCACCGCGACATGGGCGTGCACATCTCCCGCGGCGTCGAGCCGTGGCGGATCTTCGCGCAGTACATGGGCCGCGAGGGCGGCCCGACGCGCGGGCGCGACGGGAACGTGCACATGGCGATGCCGGAGCTGGGCCTGCACCCGATGGTCAGCCACCTGCCGGCGATGCTGCCCGTCGCGACCGGCATGGCGCTCGCGTTCAAGATCCGCGGCGAGCGGCGTGTGGCCGTCGGCTGGTTCGGCGAGGGCTCCGCGGCGCGCGGGGACGCGCACGAGGCGATGAACATGGCCGGCGTGCGGCAGCTGCCGATCGTCTTTATCTGCGACAACAACCAGTGGGCGTACTCGACGCCGACGTACCTCTCGTACCCGGTCGAGCACATCGCCGACCGCGCGGCCGCGTACGGCTTCGACGGAGTGGTCGTCGACGGCACCGACATGCTCGCGGTCTACCGCGAGACGAAGGCCGCGATCGAGAAGGCGCGCGAGGGCGGAGGCCCGACGCTCGTCGAGTGCCTGACCCTGCGCATGGAGGGCCACGCGGTCCACGACGACGCGTTCTACGTCCCGAAGGAGATGTTCGAGCAGTGGGCAGCGCAGGATCCGATCGAGCGCTTCCGCTCGTGGCTCCGCGATCACGCCGAGCTGACGGACGAGGAGGAGGACGAGATCGCTGCGTCGGTCAAGCGTGTGCTGAACGACGCGCTCACGCGGGCCGACGAGTCGCCGCTGCCGGATCCCTCCACGCTCGTCGCGGGCGTCTTCGCGTCGCCCGAGGACCTCGACACGCCGCACCACAAGTGAGCCTGCATGCCGGAGCTGACCTACATCCAGGCGATCTCCGACGGCCTCCGCCAGGAGATGCGGCGCGACCAGCGCGTGTTCGTGCTCGGCGAGGACGTCGGCGTCTACGGCGGCGCGTTCAAGGTCACGCTCGGCTTCCAGGAGGAGTTCGGGCCGTGGCGCGTCATCGACACGCCGCTCTCGGAGACCGCGATCGTCGGCGGAGCGACCGGCGCGGCGCTGATGGGCATGCGCCCGGTCGCCGAGATGCAGTTCGCCGACTTCATCTCCTGCGCGTGGGACCACCTCGTCACCGTCGCGTCGAAGCAGTTCTTCCGCGGGCGGACGCCCGTGCCGATCGTCGTGCGGCTGCCGTCCGGCGGTGGGTTCTCGGGCGGCCCGTTCCACTCGCAGAACCCGGAGAGCTCGTTCGCGCACATCCCCGGGCTCAAGATCGTGTGCCCCGCGACGCCGCACGACGCGAAGGGGCTGCTCGCGACCGCGATCGAGGACCCGAACCCCGTCCTCTACTTCGAGCACAAGCACCTGTACCGGCGCGATCAAGGGCGAGGTGCCGGAGGAGCGCTACACCGTCCCCTTCGGACAGGCGAACGTGCACCGCGAGGGCGACGACGCGGTCGTCGTCACGTGGGGGGCGATGGTGCACACGGCGACCGAGGCGGCCGACCAGCTCGCGGGTGAGGGCTTCGAGGCCGAGGTGCTCGACCTGCGCACGCTCATCCCCTGGGACAAGGAGAAGGTGCTCGAGAGCGTCCGCCGCACGTCGAAGGTGCTCGTGCTGCACGAGGACACGCGGACCGGCGGCTTCGGCGGGGAGATCGCCGCGACGATCGCGGAGGAGGCGTTCGAGGATCTCGACGCGCCCGTGATGCGCGTCGCGGCGCCGGACACGCCCGTCCCGTTCTCGCCGCCGCTCGAGAAGGCATTCATCCCGCAGACCGAGGACGTGGCGAAGGCGTTGCGGGAGTTGGCCGCGTATTGAGCCAGGAGGAGACGTGAGCACAGGAACCCAGACCGAGGTCGTGATGCCGCAGATGGGCGTGTCCGTCTCCGAGGGCACGATCACGAAGTGGCTCAAGCAGCCCGGCGACCAGGTCGCCCGTGACGAGCCGCTGCTCGAGATCTCCACCGACAAGGTCGACACCGAGGTTCCGAGCCCGGGCGAGGGCGTGGTCACGCAGATCCTCGTCCCCGAAGGCGAGACGGTCGAGGTCGGGACGGTGCTCGCGATGATCGGCCCGGCCGGCTCGGCGCCGGCCGAGGCACCGCCCGCGGCGGAGCCGGAGCCCGCACCCGCCGAGCCTCCCACGTCCGCGCCCGAACCGGCGGCTGCGCCTCCGCCTCCCGCCCCGGTCGCCCCCGCGGCAGCCGGGAACGGGAAGACGTTCGTCTCTCCCGTCGTCGCGCGCATCGCCTCCGAGCACGGCGTCGATCCCTCGTCCGTGCCGGGCACGGGCGCCGGAGGGCGCGTGACGAAGAAGGACATCCTCGCGTTCATCGAGTCGGGCGCTCAGCCGGCCGCGACTCCTGACGCGGCGGCCCCGCCAGAGGCTCCTCCAGAGCCCGCGCCGCCCGCAGCTCCCGCTCCTGCAGCCGCGCCCGCTCCCGCAGCAGCGCCGGCACCCGCACGGCAGCGGCCGAGCCGGAGCTCGCGCCGGGCGAGCAGCTCGAGCCGATGACCGCGATGCGCCGCGGCGTCATGGAGCACATGCGCCGCTCGGTCGACACGGCCGCGCACGTCACGAGCGCGATCGAGGTCGACTTCGCGCGCGTCGTCGCGCTGCGCCAGAAGCTGAAGCCCGAGTTCGCGAAGGCCGGCGTCAACCTCACGTACCTCGGCTTCATCGCCCGGGCGACGGTCGACACGCTCCTCCACTACCCGTGGATCAACGCGGAGATCCGCGGCCAGAGCATCGTCACGCGCCCGTACGTTCACCTCGGCAACGCGGTCGCCCTGGAAGAGGGCAAGGGCCTGATCGTCCCGGTCATCCGGAACGCCCAGGACCTGAACCTCCAGGGCATCGCGCGCGCGATCCAGGACCTCGCGGAGCGCGCCCGCACGAAGAAGCTCATGCCCGACGACGTGCACGGCGGCACGTTCACGATCACGAACCCCGGCGGCCTCGGCACCTTCCACGGGACGCCGATCATCAACCAGCCGCAGTCCGCGATCCTCGGCACGTACGCGCTCGTGAAGCGGCCGTGGGTGATCCAGGACGAGCTCGGAAACGACGTGATCGGGATCCGGCCGATCATGAACCTGACGCTCACGTACGACCACCGCCTCGTCGACGGCGCCTATGCGGGGATGTTCCTCCGCGACCTCCGAGCCCGGCTCGAGTCCTGGGACGAAGCGGCGTACTAGCCGCCCGATGGCCGAGCTGACCGGGACCTGCTGGTGTGGAGGCGTCCGGTTCGCGGTGACGGTGCCGTTCATTCGCGTCACGGCCTGCCACTGCACGAGCTGCAAGAAGATCTCGGGCGGCGGCGGCACCGCGAGCGGTCGAGCGCGGACGGAGAACGTCCGCATCCTCGAGGGACGCGAGCTGATCACGTCGTACGAGCCCGACGAGGGCACGATCAAGAGCTTCTGCTCGCGCTGCGGGACGAACCTCTTCGGCGGCGGCTGGCCCGAGAGCGAGTTCACGAGCGTCCGGCTCTCCGCGCTCGACGAGCCCTTCGAGGGCCCGATCGAGGCGCACACGTTCACCCGCTCGCTCGCGCCGTGGGAAGTTCTGCCGGCCGACGGCGCGGAGCACTACGAGGTGCGCGCGCCGTGACGCAGCGGATCGTCCCCTTCCTGGGCTACGAGGACGCCGCGACCGCGATCGAATGGCTGGAGCGCGCGTTCGGCTTCGTCGAGAACCGGTCCGCACGCCACGAAGCGGACGGGACGATCGGGCATGCGGAGCTCGAGCTCGACGGCGCGACCATCTACCTCTCGACACCCGCTTCGTACGCAAGCCCGCGCACGCTCCGTGAGACCTCCGAGCTCGCAAAGCGCTCCTACGACAACCCGTGGGTCATCGACGGGCACTTCGTCGAGGTCGACGACATCGGCGCGCACTACGACCGAGCGGTCGCGGCGGGCGCCACGATTCTGCGAGAGCCGGAGGAGCCGGGGATCGGCTTCCGGATCTACACCGCGGAGGATCTCGAAGGTCACCGCTGGATGTTCGGACAGCGGGTATGAGCGGCGAACCTCACGAGCTCGTCCGGCTGACGATCGTCGGAAGCGAGCCGGAAGCGGAGCTGATCCGTGGGTTGCTCGCGACCGAGGGGATCGAGTCCCTGCAGCGACCGACCGACGTCGCGGCAGGCGCGCTGGACGGCTGGGCAGCCGGAGGCGCGCGCGAGATCCTCGTGCGCGCGGCCGATCTGGAGGCCGCTCGCGCGCTGATCGCCGAGCCGGAGGCCTGAGCCAGTACGCTCAGCCGATGCGCGGCGCCTACCTCATGAGCCTCGGCCTCGTGCCGTACACCGAGGCGTTCGCCTTCAGCGCTCGCTCGCGGGCGCGGTGTCGCAGGGGGCGATCCCGGAGACCGTGATCTTCCTCGAGCACCCGCCGGTGATCACCGTGGGCCGGCGCACCGAGACCGACCGCGAGCTCCACGTACCGGAGAACGCCGAGGTCGAGATCGCCGAGACCGACCGCGGCGGCAAGTCCACCTTCCACGGCCCCGGGCAGCTCGTCTGCTACCCGATCCTCGACCTCGGGAACCACGGGAAGGACGTGAAGCGCTACGTGCGCGATCTCGAGGAGGCGCTGATCCGCACCGTCGCGGCATTCGACCTCGAGGCGACGCGCTACGAGGGCCTGACCGGGATCTGGATGCCGCCGGGGAACGGGCAGGGCCCGCGCAAGATCGCGTCGATCGGAGTCCATGTCTCCCGCTGGGTGACGACGCACGGGTACGCGCTCAACGTCGACCTCGACCCGGCGCCGTTCACCGAGTGGATCACCGCCTGCGGGCTCGAGGACGCTTCGTTCACGACGATGGCGCGGGAGCTCTCACGCCCGCTGTCGGTCGAGGAGGTCAGGCCGGCAGCCGATCGCCGCGATCGCGGAGGTCTTCGGGCTCGAGCTCGAGGAGATCCCGGCGGACGACGGCGCGGGCCTCTGGGCCCAGCCGATCCACACCTCGCTTTCGGCCCGCTAGCTCACCTGGGAAACTCCGCCGGGCTGGGGATGAGCTCGGACTTGGGGTACCTGGCATAGGCGACGGCCGGGTCGCTCGTGTCGTTCTCGACACCGGCACCGTGACGCCGAGCGACCTCGTTCCGTGGATACACGACACTGCGGCCCTTTGTCCGCGCGCCGACCGAGAGGACCACGGACGGCGTCTCGCCCGCGCCCACGAGCACGTGCTCGGTCTCGGGCGGGCAGTGGACGAGGTCCCAGGCTCTGAGACTCCGCTCCTGTCCTTCGATCACGAGCAGGCACTCGCCCGAGAGCACGAGGAAGTCCTCCTGCGCCCCTTCCCGGTGGTACATGCACATCGGCTCCTCGGGCCGGAGGACGCTGATGTTGATCCCGACCTGCTCGAACCTCGCGTGCTCGCCCTCGAACGGCGCGTACAGGCCGAGCGGCGTCGAGTCGAACCACTGCGCCTCGCGCGCGTTGAGGACGAACCAGCCTTCGCCCGCGGGATAGAGCCCGCCCGCATCGTTCCGCTCGAGAGGGGCCTCCGGTACCACCGTCTCTAGACTAGTCCGGCGATGCAGAGTTCGTTGCCCGTAGCGGAGCGCCCGCGCCGGCCCGAGTGGATGAAGGTGCGCGCGCCGAGCGTCAACTCGCGCTACCACGAGGTCAAGGGCCTCATGCGCGAGGGTCAGCTCGTCACGATCTGCGAGGAGGCGCGCTGCCCGAACATCGGCGAGTGCTGGGGCCGCGGGACGGCGACGTTCCAGATCCTCGGCGACGTCTGCACCCGTGCCTGCCGCTACTGCTACGTCACCTCGGGGAAGCCGGACGCGCCGCCTGACCCTCTCGAGCCGTTGCGCCTCGCGCAGGCTGCGGCGCAGATGGGGCTCTCGCACGTCGTCGTCACGTCCGTCGACCGCGACGACATCCCGGACCGCGGAGCCGGGCACTACGCCGCGACGATCCGGGCGCTCCAGCGGAAGCTCCCGGGTGCGACGGTCGAGATCCTCACGCCCGACTTCCTCGACGTCGAGGAGGAGGCGCTCGCGACGGTGCTCGACTCGCGGCCGGACGTCTTCGGGCACAACATCGAGACCGTGCGCCGGCTGCACGCGCGGATGCGCGGCGCGAAGGCGAGCTACGACAAGGCGCTGTGGCTGTTGCAGCGCGTCAAGGAGGTCGCCGACTACCGCGTCCTGACGAAGTCGGGGATCATCGTCGGGCTCGGCGAGACGAACGACGAGGTCGTCGACACGATGCGCGATCTCGCGCGCGCACGGCGTCGACGTCGTGACGATCGGCCAGTACCTCCAGCCGTCGCCGAAGCACGCGACCATCGACCGCTGGGTGCATCCCGACGAGTTCCGCTGGTTCCGCGAGCAGGGCGAGGCACTCGGATTCGGCTCGGTCTTCTCGGGGCCGCTCGTCCGCTCGTCCTACCGCGCGGACGAGCAGCGCCACGCCGCCGAAACCGGGCGCGGGGCCGTCGCGTACTGACGGACGCATGCTTCGCCATGCGCTCCTCGCAGCCGTCGCGCTCGTCGTCGTGGGCACGGCCAGCGCGGCGGCGGGCGGAGAGGCTCAGCTCCGCGTCCGAGAGTTCCGCGTCCCGGCCGGGACGCACCCGCACGACGTCGCTCCGGCTCGCGACGGTGGCGTCTGGTACACGGCTCAGCACACCGGCGAGCTCGGCTGGCTGAACCCGAAAACGGGGCGCTCGAGGCTCACGCCGCTCGGGGCGGGCTCGGCTCCGCACGGCGTCATCGTCGGACCCGACGGCGCACCGTGGATCACCGACGGCGGTCTCAACGCGATCGTGCGGGTCGATCCGAGGACGCGGAAGGTCCGCCGCTTCCCGTTGCCCGCGGGCACCGGGTACGCGAATCTCAACACGGCGACGTTCGGCAAGCGCGGAGTGCTCTGGTTCACCGGCCAGAGCGGCATCTACGGCCGCCTCGATCCGAAGGTCGGGAAGGTGCGCGTCTTTCGCGCGCCGCGCGGCGAGGGCCCGTACGGGATCACGACCACGCCCTCCGGGGACGTCTACTACGCCTCGCTCGCGGGGAGCTATCTCGGCCGGATCGACGTCCGCACGGGCAAGGCGTCGGTGCTCCGCCCGCCGACCGCCGGGCAGGGCGCACGCCGCGCGTGGTCGGACTCGCGAGGTCGCGTCTGGATCAGCGAGTGGAACGCCGGCAAGGTCGGGATGTACGACCCGCGCGCCAAACGCTGGCGTGAGTGGCGCGTGCCGGGCGCGAACCCGATGATCTACGCCGTCTACGTCGACGAGCGGGACAAGGTCTGGCTCAGCGACTTCGGGGCGAACGCGCTCGTCCGTTTCGATCCCGTCACGCAGCGCTTCACGCGCGTTCGTCTCCCGAGCGCGGGAGCCGAGGTGCGGCAGATCCTCGGGCGTCGCGGCGAGATCTGGGGCGCGGAGTCGGGTACGGACAAGCTCGTGGTGATCTCCACCCGGTAACGCGCTTGCACGCACCGGCGATGCGTGACTAGAGTGTTCGGGAGCTACGAGGGGATTAGGGAGTCTGGGTACGGGCACTCACTTTTCCGATCGTGGTCGTCCTCGATATCGAAAGCGACTCGCCGCGGCACGCCGCGCGACGACGCATGGCTGCTCGGGGACGGGAGGCGCCCAGCGCTTCCCAAGCAGGGGTGGGGAGGTCCGAGGGGAGGGGTCGCTGCGGCGTCCTCTCCCCTCGGAAAGCTGGCGTCAGTCGTGCGGCTTGGCCATCGCGCGGTAGTCGAGCGCCTTGTCGAGGGTCGCCTCGTCGACTCCCGCCTCCCGCGCGACGTCTCGTAGCGACCGTCCCGAGGCGGCCGCCTCGGCGACGATCTCGTAAGCCTTGTCGTACCCGATGTACGGGTTGAGCGCGGTCGCGGCCGAGAGCGTCAGCTCCGCGTAGCGCTCGAGCTGGTCGCGGTTCGCCTCGACCCCGTCGACGCACTTCTCGGCGAGCAGGCGGCTCGCGCTCGCGAGGAGCGCGATCGACTGGAGGAGGTTCCGCGCCATCAGCGGGACGTAGACGTTCAGCTCGAACTGGCCGCTCATGCCTCCGACCGTGATGGCCGTGTCGTTCCCGATCACCTGCGCGGCGACCTGGGTGACGACCTCGGGGATGACCGGGTTGACCTTCCCGGGCATGATCGAGCTCCCCTTCTGGAGCTCCGGGAGGAAGACCTCGGCGAGCCCGGCGCGCGGGCCGGAGCCCATGAGCCGCAGGTCGCTCGCGATCTTCGTGAGCGATACGGCCACGACTTTGAGCGCGCCCGAGGCCTCCACGAGCGCGTCTCTCGCGGACTGCGCCTCGAACGGATCCGGTGGTGCCGAGATGGTGAGCCCGGTCTGCTCTCCGAGGAGAACGCGCACGCGGGCCGCGAACTCCGGGTGCGTGTTCAGGCCGGTCCCGGTGGCGGTGCCGCCGAGCGGGATCTGGCCGAGGCGCGGCATGGCATCGTCGAGCCGCGCGACCCCCTGCCGGACCTGCGCCGCGTAGCCCGCGAACTCCTGTCCGAGCGTGACGGGGACGGCATCCATCATGTGCGTCCGCCCCGACTTCACGATGTCGTCGAACTCGGCGGCCTTGCGCTCCAGCGACGCGGCGAGTGTCTCGAGTGCGGGCCGAAGGTCGCTGGCGAGCTGGTCGAGCGCCGCGAGATGCACGGCGGATGGGAAGACGTCGTTCGAGGACTGGCCCATGTTGACGTCGTCGTTCGCGTGGACGCCGTCGCCGGCCAGAGCGGCGATGACCTCGTTCGCGTTCATGTTCGAGCTCGTCCCGGAGCCGGTCTGGAAGACGTCGATCGGGAACTGGTCGTCGAGCTCGCCCGCGGCAATGCGGTCGCCGGCGGCGGCGATCCGCTCCGCCTTGTCGGCGTCGAGGAGGCCGAGCTCGGCGTTCGCGCGCGCGGCGGCGGCCTTGATCCGACCCAGCCACCGCGCCACGGGGACGGGGATCGGCTCACCGGAGACGGGGAAGTTGTCCACGGCCTTGCGCGTCTCGGCGCCCCAGAGCTCCTCTTCTTCGGTCATCCTCGCCACGCGGCGAGTCTAGCCGTGTCCGATCCGGACGACTTCGAACCCCGGCGTCTGACCCTGAACGTGCGCCGAGTGAGTTTCGATCCTTCCACTGCGACCGTCCGCGTCGGACGCGTCCGGGCGCCCGGAATCGGCTCAGGCATGCGGTCGACGTGCGAAGCGTCTGACCCTGAACGTGTGCCGAATGCATGGAAGTTCGTCCACAGGGCTTACGAGCGCGCCCTGGCGGCGGAGAGGAGCTCGTCCCACGTGCAGAGCTTGATCCGCGGGCGGCCCTGCGGCTCGCCGAGCGAGCGCTCGCGCGCGTCGATCGACTCCCAGCCCGCGTACAGGACCGCCTCCACGTCGCGCTCGGCGAGCAGCTGGTCGAGGGTCCCGTCGGCCGCCGGCGCGGGCAGCCCCCGGCGCGCGCGTCCTCGAGCAGGAGCTCGACGGTCTCGACGGCGTCCTTCTTGTTCGTGCCGATGACCCCGGTCGGCCCGCGCTTGATCCACCCCGCGACGTACAGCCCCCCGATCGGCTCGCCCTGCTCGTCGAGGACACGGCCCGCCGCGTTCGGGACCGTCCCGCTCTGCTCGTCGAACGGCACGCCCGGAAGGGACGTGCCGCGGTAGCCGACGCTCCGGAACACGATCCCGCACGGGATCACCTCGCGCTCCTCGGTCGCAACCGCCCGCACGCTCCCGGCGCCGTCGGGCTCGAGGCGGTTGCGCACGATCTCGACGCCCTCGACCTGGTCCTCGCCGAGGATCGCGACCGGCGAGACGCGAAATCGGAGCCGCACGCTGCGCAGCTTCCCCTCCGGCACGCGCCCGGCGAACTCCCGCAAGATCTCGAAGTTGCGCTGGACGAGGTTCGACGCCCCCTCCAGCTCGGCCTCGCTCGCCGGATCCAGCTCGAGCTCGGCCGGGTCGACGACGATGTCCGCGCCAGCCAGCTCGCCCATCTCGCCGAGCTCGGTGGACGTCCACGCCGCCTGCACCGGCCCGCGGCGCCCGAGAACGACGACCTCGCGGATCCCCGAGCCGACGATCGCCTCGATCGCCGCGTCCGTCGTGTCGGTCGGCGCGAGCTCCTCCTGCGTGAGAGCCAGCATGCGCGCGACGTCGAGCGCGACGTTCCCGTTGCCGACCACGACCGCGCGCTCCGTCGAGAGGTCGAACCGGAGCTCCTGGAAGTCCGGGTGGCCGTTGTACCAGGCGACGAGCTCGGTCGCGGCCCACGATCCCGGAAGATCCTCGCCCGGGATCCCGAGCCGTCGGTCGGTCTGCGAGCCGACCGCATAGATCACCGCGTCGTACCGTTCGGCGAGCTCCGCCTGCGAGACGTCGCGGCCGACCTCGACGTTCCCGATGAAGCGGAAGCCGGGTCGCGCGGCGATCTTCTCGAACGCCCGCGAGACCGTCTTCAGCTGCGGATGGTCGGGCGCCACGCCCAGCCGCACGAGCCCCCACGGCGTGGGCAGCCGCTCGATCATGTCCACCTCAGTCGGCGGATCCTCGCTCGCGAGGAGGTGCCCAGCCGCGTAGAAGGCCGCCGGGCCGGAGCCGACCACGGCGACGCGGAGAGCCCGATCGGTCACGGGTCGATGCTATTCGGCGAGCCGGGCATGCCCGGCTCCTACGTCTTGGTGGCGCTCAGTGCGAGCAGCCGGAGCCGCAGCCGCCCACGTGCGTTCCCTCGGGCAGCTCTTCCTCGTCCGCGACCTGGAACGAGTGGCCACAGCCGCACGACGAGACGGCGTTCGGGTTGTCGATCTTGAACCCGGACTCCTGGATCGTGTTCAGGAAGTCGATGGTCGTGCCGCTCAGGTACGGAGCGCTGAACGGGTCGACGACGACGGGCACGCCCTCGAGCGAGAGCTCGACATCACCGTCGGCGATCGTGTCGAAGCCGAGCCCGTACTGGAACCCGGAGCAACCGCCGCCCTGGATCGCGACCCTGAGGACGAGGGTCTCGTCCGACTCCTCCGCGAGCAGCTCCTTGACCTTCGCCGCGGCGACGGGGGTCAGGGTGATCAGGGTGTCGGCAGGCTGCTCGACGATGGCCATGGGCTCATGGTAGCGGAGTGGGTGGGCGGTTCCAGACCGGACTTTGTGACACTCGTATCGCGCATTCTGTCTGCAAACTCGCATCCCTTCGTGCGCCGGAAGGGAGGGTGCTAGGTTTCGACGCGAGACAGAGGACCGAGGCTCGAGCGGGGGTATCACCCGTGCTGGACGACTGGCTGCCGTTTCTCATCTACGCGCTCTTCGCGGCGGCGATCCCGGCTTCGATGATCGCGCTCTCGTTCGTCCTCCCGCGCCGGCCGGTCGCCCGCACCCGCCAGAAGATGATCCCGTTCGAGTCCGGCGTGTCGCAGGGCGCGCCCGGCCCCGAGCGCCGCTTCACGGTCGGCTTCTACCTCACCGCGATCCTGTTCATCCTCTTCGACATCGAGATCGTCTTCCTCTACCCGCTCGCCGTGCAGCTCGAGGCGCTCGGCTGGTTCGGCGTCGTCGAGTTCCTCGTGTTCATCGCGATCCTCGGCGTCGCGTACGTGTACATCTGGCGGAAAGGGGCGCTCGAGTGGCGCTGAAGAAGGACCTCCCGCTCGTCAGCGACCGGCCGCTCGCGAAGGCGGGCCTCCAGTCCGAGCGCGTGCTCTGGCCGAGCCGCGGGCCCGGCGTCTTCGAGCAGGAGGTCGAGGAGCTCGAGGACGCGCTGCTCCTGACGACCGTCCAGAAGGCGATCAAGTGGGCCCAGTCGAGCTCGGTGTGGCCGGACACGTTCGGCCTCGCGTGCTGCGCGATGGAGATGATCGCGGTCGTCACCTCGCGCTACGACATCTCCCGCTTCGGCATGGAGCGCTTCAGCTCGTCGCCGCGCCAGGCCGACCTGCTCATCGTCTCCGGCCGCGTCACGCACAAGATGGCCGCGCCGCTCCGCCAGGTCTACGACCAGATGCTCGAGCCGAAGTGGGTGATCGCGATGGGCGCCTGCGCGAGCTCGGGCGGGATGTTCAACAACTACACGATCCTCCAGGGCGTCGACAAGGTCGTCCCGGTGGACGTGCACGTCCCCGGCTGCCCGCCGCGCCCCGAGGCGCTGCTGGAGGGCGTCGTCCGGCTGCACGAGAAGATCCGCGCGGGCGTGCCTCCCGCGTACGAGATCCGCGGAGTCGCTGAGTGACGCTATGCCGACGTCCCCGGCGTGGTCGAGACGCGGGAGTCGTTCGGGGAGACGACGCTCGTCGTCGACCCCGCGCGCCTGCTCGACGCCTGCCTGACCCTCCGCGACGAGCACGGGTTCAACCTCCTCTCCGACATCACGCCCACCGACTACCTCGGCTGGGGCGAGTCCGGCATCGCGGGCTACATCGGCACCGCCTCCGGCCGCGACCTGAACTCGCCCGGCTCACAGGGGCTCGCGCGCTCGCCGCAGCCGAGGCCGAAGCGGTTCTCGGTGAACTACCACCTGCTCCGCGTCTCCGAGGAGCCCGCCCGCGTGCGCGTGCAGGTCTGGCTCGACGACGGCGAGGCCATCGCCAGCGTCCTCCCGGCCTGGCCGGCCGCGGACTGGTTCGAGCGGGAGGCGTGGGACATGATGGGCATCCCGTTCGAGGGCCACGCGCAACCTCACGCGGATCCTCATGCCGGAGGACTGGGAAGGCCATCCGCTGCGCAAGGACTACCCGCTCGGCGGCGAGCCGGTGCGGTTCTCGGACGAGGAGTGAGGATGGCCGTCGTCCCCAGCAAGCGCATCTACGAGGGCACGCGCATCCCGAGCCCGGTGCCGACGATCCTCGAGGTCGACACGGAGAAGCACGACCCCGACGACATCCTCACGATCAACTTCGGGCCGAACCACCCCTCGACCCACGGCGTGCTCCGGCTCGATCGTCGATCTCGATGGGGAAACAGTCGCGGGAATCCGCGCCGTCATCGGCTACCTCCACACCGGCTTCGAGAAGAACATGGAGGCCAAGACCTGGTGGAAGTCGGTCACGTACGCGCCGCGCGTCGACTACCTCGCCTTCCAGGCGAACGAGCTCGTGTACGTCCTGGCGATCGAGAAGCTGCTCGGAGTCGAGGTCCCGCGCCGCGCGACCTGGGCGCGAATGGCGCTCACCGAGCTCAACCGCATCCACTCGCACCTGATCTGGCTCGGCACGTCCGCCCTCGAGCTCGGGGCGATCTCGCTCATCTGGTACACGTTCGACGACCGCGACGAGATCCTCGACCTCTTCGAGCTGGTCGGCGGCGCGCGGATGCACACGCGCTACTTCCAGGTCGGCGGGCTGGCCGAGGACGTCCCGCCCGGCTTCACCGAGGAGGCGCGCAAGTTCCTCCCGCGCATGGAGCGCTCGGTCGACGAGTACGAGGCGATCCTCGACCGGAACGCGATCTGGCTCGAGCGGACGAAGGGCATCGGGCTCCTGTCCGCCGACGACGCGCTCGCGCTCGGCCAGTCGGGGCCGATGCTGCGCGCGTCGGGCGTGAACTGGGACCTGCGGAAGGCCATGCCGTACCTCTTCTACGACGAGGTCGAGTTCGACGTGCCCGTGTACCCGAACGGCGACGTCTACGACCGCTACAAGGTGCACATGGACGAGATGCGCGAGTCCGTGCGCATCGTCCGCCAGTGCCTCGACCGGATCGACGAGACGGAAGGGGAGCCGTGGGTCGTCGACGACCGGAAGATCGTCCTCCCTCCGCGGCACGAGCTCCACACGTCGATGGAGTCGCTGATCCACCACTTCAAGATCGTCACCGAGGGCTACGTCGTGCCCGAGGGCGAGGTCTACGTCGTGATCGAGTCGCCCCGCGGGGAGAACGGCTGCTACCTCGTCTCGGACGGCGGGCCGCGGCCGTGGCGCGTGAAGTTCCGCGCGCCGAGCCTCGCGGCGCTGCAGGCGACGGCGACGACGGTCCAGGGCTGCCTGGTCGCCGACCTCATCGCGATCGCCGGCTCGCTCGACCCCGTCATGGGGGACGCCGACCGGTGAGCGCCGCCGACCTCCGCGCCGAGGTGCAGAAGCTCCAGAAGCGGTATCCGCGGCGGCGGTCCGCGGTCATGGACGCGCTCCGGCTCGCGCAGGAGAAGCACGGCTGGCTCTCGCCGGACGCGCTGCGCGAGGTCGCGGACGCGCTCGACGAGACGCCCGCCTACTGCCACTCGATCGCGTCCTTCTACGACATGTACCACCTCGAGCCCGTCGGGCGCACATGGTCGAGGTGTGCACGAACCTCTCCTGCGCGCTCGCCGGAGCGCAGGCGGTCCTGGACGCGTTCGCGAGCGAGCTCGGGGTCGAGCCGGGCGGGACGACGGAGGACGGCGAGGTCACGCTGCGCGCGATCGAGTGCGCCGGCGGCTGCGGGCGGGCGCCCGTCGTCGTCGTCGACCACGTCTACCACGAGCCGGTTCTCCCCGAGAGCGTGCCGGAGCTCGTCGAGAGGCTCCGTGGCTAGCCCGAACCTCCTCACCGCCGGCACCGAGGACCACGACCTCACGCAGCTCGACGAGTACCGCGCGGTGGGCGGCTACGACGCGCTCGAGAAAGCACGCGCGCTCGAGCCGCAGGCCGTGATCGACGAGATCTCGGCGGCGACGCTCCGCGGCCGCGGCGGCGCCGGGTTCCCGATGGGACGCAAGGCGTCCCTGCTCGCGAAGGACACGGGCAAGCCGACGTACCTCGTCGTGAACGCCGACGAGTCGGAGCCCGGGGCGTTCAAGGACCGCGACGTGATGCGCTTCACGCCGCACCGCCTGATCGAGGGCTGCCTGATCACCGCGCACGGGATCGGCTCGGACTCCGTGTTCATCTACATCCGCGGCGAGTACGGGCACGAGTTCGAGGTGATGCGCGCGGCGCTCGAGGACGCGCGCAAGGCGGAGCTCCTCGGCGGCGTCACGATCGTCCTGCACCGCGGCGCGGGCGCGTACATCTGCGGCGAGGAGACCGCGCTCCTCGAGTCGCTCGAGGGCCAGCGCGGCCAGCCGCGCCCACGTCCCCCGTTCCCGCCCGTGAACGGGCTCTACGGCGCACCCACGCAGATCAACAACGTGAGCACGATCGCGCTCGTGCCGAAGGTGATCGAGCTCGGCGCGGCCGAGTTCTCGAAGATCGGCGTCGCCTCCGCGCCCGGCACCGCCGTCTATTCGATCTCCGGCAACGTCGCGCAGCCCGGGAACTACGAGCGCCCGCTCGGGACGACGATCCGCGAGCTGATCTACGACGTCGCCGGCGGCGTGCCGGGAGGCCGCGAGCTCAAGGGCGTGATCCCCGGCGGCTCCTCGGTGCCGATCCTCACGCCCGCCGAGATCGACACGCCGATGGACTACGACTCGATCGGCGCGGCCGGGTCGTTCTTCGGCTCCGCGGCGCTGATCGTCATCGACGATCGCTGCTGCATGGTGCAGCTCGCGCTCCGGGCCGCGCAGTTCTACATGCACGAGTCCTGCGGGAAGTGCACCCCGTGCCGCGTCGGGACGCGCTGGCTCGTCCAGCTCCTGACGAAGATCGAGGCGGGGGAGGGCGAGGCGACCGACCTCGACCTCCTCGACGACGTCTGCGACCGGATGCTCGGGAAGTCGCTGTGCGCGCTCGGCGACTTCGCGGTGTACCCGGTCTCGAGCTATCTGAGGAAATACAGGGCCGAGTTCGAGGAGCACGTCACGGGCGGCGGATGCCCGTTCCACGGCGAGAGCTCGATCGAGGGGACGTTCGCTCCCGTCGACCAGCACGCGCACTCCGCGGAGACCGTCCATGCCTGAGCTCGTCTCGCTCACCGTCGACGACCGCGCCGTCTCCGTGGCGCCCGGGCACCGGCCTCGTGGAGGCAGCGCTCGCGGCGGGGATCGAGATCCCGGTCTTCTGCTACGAGCCGCGGCTCGGCCCGCCGGTCGGCGCGTGCCGCATGTGCCTCGTCGAGATCGAGGGCATCCCGAAGCTCCAGGCGGGCTGCACGCTGACGGCGTCCGAGGGGATGGTCGTCCGCACCGCCGCGACCTCGCCGAAGGCCGCGGACGGCCAGGAGGCGACGCTCGAGTTCATCCTCGTGAACCACCCGCTCGACTGCCCGGTCTGCGACAAGGGCGGCGAGTGCCCGCTCCAGGATCTCACCTTCCGCTACGGGCCTGGCGCGACGCGCATGACCTTCCCGAAGATCACCTTCGACAAGCCGATCCCGATCTCGCCGCTGATCGCGCTCGACCGCGAGCGCTGCATCCTCTGCTACCGCTGCACGCGCTTCTCCGAGGAGGTCGCCGAGGACGGCCTCCTGATCGCGCGGAACCGCGGCGCGCGCACGGAGATCGCGACCTTCGAGGACGAGGCGTACAACTCCGTCTTCTCCGGGAACGTGATCGAGCTCTGCCCGGTCGGCGCGCTCACCTCGAGCCTCTACCGCTTCGACGCGCGGCCGTGGGAGATCCAGAACGTGCCGACCGTCTGCACCGGCTGCGCGGTCGGCTGCAACGTCTCGGCGACGATCCGCGAGGGCAAGGTCAAGCGGATCCTCTCGCGCAACCACGCCGAGGTCGACCGCGGCTGGCTCTGCGACAAGGGGCGGTTCTCGTACCCGCACCTGCGCGCGCACGACCGCATCGTCGCGCCGCTCCGCCGCGGGGCGAAGGGGCTGAAGGACGTGTCCTGGGACGAGGCGCTCGACGCCGCCGAGGAGATGCTGCGCGAAGCCGAGGGCGCGATCGTGACCGCGCTCTCGGGCTCGGAGACGAACGAGATCGCGTACGGGCTCGCGCGGCTGCTGCGCGTCGGAGTCGGTGCGCACTCGGCGGTTCTCTCCGAGGCGACCTCGGACGCGCTCGATGCCTTCCGGCTGCCGCTCTCGGCGATCGCGGACGCGGAGCTGGTCGTGGTCGTGGGTGACGATCAGGTCGTCGAGCGCGCGCCGATCGTGGAGCTGTGGATCCGCGAGGCCGGCCGGCGCGGGGCCGACGTCGTCGTCTGCTCGCCGATCGGGCCGACGCAGGTCGCGCCGGGCGGGCGCCGCGGCGTTCTGTCGCGAGCTCGCCGACGGTCGGAACAAGCTCGGGCAGCGGCTGCGGGCGGCCGAGCGCGCCGTGCTCGTGTGGTCGGGGCCGGGCGGCGGCGGAGGCGCACGCATCGCCGAGCTCGCGCACGCCCTCGGCTTCGAGGGGAAGCCGGGCTGCGGCGCGTTCCACCTGCCCGGCACGCCCAACGGCCGCGGCGCGGCGCTCTCGTGGTCGGTCGCAGCCGACGCCGACGAGGCGAGCCCGGAGCCGATCGCGCTGCTCGTGGTCTCGGGCGACGAGGCGGCCGCCGATCCCGCCGTCCGGGCGCTCGCAGAGGAGTCCGAGCGCGTGCTCGTGGTGACGATGTTCCACGGGCTCGCCGGCGGCTGGGCCGATCTGATCCTGCCGGCGACCGGAGCGCTCGAGCGGGACGGCACTTCGCTGAACCTCGAAGGCCGCCTCCAGCGGCTGCGCCGCGCGGTGCCCGCGCCCTGCCCGGACGAGCTCGCCTGGATCTCGGAGCTCGCGGCCCGCTTCGGCGTCGCGGTGCCGCCGCAGGCCTCGCTGCTGTTCGACGAGCTCTCGGAGCAGCTCTTCAGCGACGTCACGCTCGACGACCTCGGGCTGCACGCGCCGCTTCCGGCGCGACACGCCTACGAGGAGCCCGAGCCCGCGACGACGCCGGAGCCCGCCCCGCTCCCCGCCCCCACCAGTGAGCACTTCGTCGGCGAGTTGCGGCTCCACCGGTACCGGCCGCTCGTGTCGGGGCCCGCGGTCGAGCGCGTCCGCGAGCTCGCGTTCCAGCGGCCTGCGCCCGAGGTCGAGCTGTCGCAGGAGGATGCAGCGCGGCGCGGCATCGCTGCCGGCGACGAGGTCGCTCGTGCGCTCGAACGGCACCTCCGTCGAGCTCCGGGCGCGCGTCAGCCGGAAGCTGCTCGAGGGTGTCGCGCGCATCGCCGACGAGCACGCGGGCGAGCTGCACGCGACGGTGGAGGTGGTGAAGGCCTGATGGAGGTCGAGTGGTACGTGAGCCTGATCCAGGCGTTCGTCGTCATCAACCTCGTCATGGTCACGTTCGCGTACCTGACGCTCGCCGAGCGCAAGGTCATGGGGCGCATGCAGCTCCGCTACGGGCCGAACCGCGCGGGGCCGTACGGGCTCATGCAGCCGATCGCCGACCTGCTCAAGCTCCTGCACAAGGAGAGCTTCATGCCGACGGCCGCGATCGACCGCCTCTACCTCCTCGGCCCGTTCCTCGCGGCCTTCACGGCGCTGACGACGTTCTCGGTGATCCCGTTCGGCCCCGGCTGGGAGATTGCGGGCGTCTACATCCCGGGCCAGGTCGCCGACCTCGACATCGCGCTCATCCTGATCTTCGCCGTCGGCTCGATCGGCGTGTACGGCTTCATCCTCGGCGGCTGGGCGTCGGACTCGAAGTACGCGCTCCTCGGGTCGATGCGCACGTGCGCGCAGCTCGTCTCGTACGAGGTCTCGCTCGCACTGTCGGTCCTCGGCGTCGTGCTCATGGCGGGGACGCTGTCGCTGACCGAGATCGTCGCGGCCCAGGACCAGACCTGGTGGTACGCGGTGCCGCAGTTCGTCGGCCTCGTCGTGTTCCTGTTCGCGGGCACGGCCGAGACCGCGCGGGCCCCGTTCGACCTGCCCGAGGCCGAGCAGGAGCTCGTCGCCGGCTACCACACGGAGTACGGCGGCATGCGCTTCGGGCTCTACTCGATGAGCGAGTACATCAACCTGATCACGCTCTCGGGGCTCTGCGTGACGCTCTTCCTCGGCGGCTGGCACGGGGCGTACTGGGACGGGCCGTCGTGGGTCGCGCCGCTCTGGTTCATCCTCAAGCTCCTGATCCTGCTGTACGTCTTCATCTGGATCCGGACGACGCTCCCGCGGCTCCGCTACGACCAGCTGATGCGCTTCGGGTGGAAGGTGCTCCTGCCCGTGGCGACGATCAACGCCGTGGTCACGGCGATCTTGGTGGTGGCGCTGTGAGCGTCGTCACGCGCGTCGAGGCAGCGGCGGAGCCGGGCTCCGCCCGGCGGGAGCCGATGCCGGCGGAGGGGCGCGCGTGAGCCCGCAGCCGTTCGACTCGTTCAAGGGCTTCGGGGTCACGTTCCGGCAGATCTTCCGGAGGCCGATCACGCAGCAGTACCCCGAGTACAAGCGGCCGGTGTACCCGCGCTTCCGCGGGCGGCACCGGCTCTGGAAGCACGAGAACGGGCTGGAGAAATGCGTCGGCTGCTCGCTCTGCGCCGCCGCCTGCCCGGCGGACTGCATCCGCGTCGTGGCCGCCGAGAACACGCCCGAGTACCGCGTCTCGCCGGGCGAGCGCTACGCGCGGATCTACGAGATCAACATGAGCCGCTGCATCTTCTGCGGCTACTGCGAGCTCGCGTGCCCGTTCGACGCGATCACGCTCGGGAACGAGTTCGAGATCGCCGAGTACTCGCGCGACGACCTCATCTACACGAAGGACATGCTCCTCGCGGAGCCGATCAAGCGCGTCCCGGTCGCGGACTCGTCGCGCTTCGACACGCCCGAGCCCTCCTACAAGACGAGCTCCTGAGAATGGCCGGAGTCACCACCGACCCCGCGGCCGCGAAGCGGACGCCTTTAGGGATCTTGAGCGAGCGGAATCCGCGCGAGCGGATTCTGCTCTGCGGAGGAAGATAGTGGGCAACTTCATCGTCTGGGTCGTCTGGTTCGTCGCGGCGGGAGCGTGCCTCGGGACCGGGGTCGCGGTCGTGTCGATGACGAACCCGTTCTACTCCGCGATCTCGCTGATCGGGAACCTCGCCTCGCTCGCGGTGCTGTACCTGCTCCTCGCCGCGGAGTTCCTCGCGGCCGCGCAGGTGCTCGTGTACGCCGGCGCGGTCATGGTCATGTTCCTCTTCGTCGTCGCGTACCTCGGAGGCCGCGCCGATGCTCCGTGGGCCGGCGGGCCGCCGCTCCTGCGCGCGGCCGCGGTCGTGGCCGCCGTCGCGCTGCTCGTCGAGATCGTCGTCGTGCTCGGGCTCGCGTGGGGCGACAACCTGAAGGACTCGGCCGAGGTCTCGGACTCGTTCGGCAGCCCCGCCGAGATCGGCGAGCTCTTCCTGACCGACCACCTGCTCGCGTTCGAGATCACGTCGATCGTGCTGCTCGTCGCGGCGGTCGGCGGCGTCGTGCTCGGGACGACACGCGAGAAGGAGCGCGCCTGATGGACGGCCCCGGCGTCGGCTGGTACCTGATCGTCGCGGCGCTCCTGTTCGGGACCGGCGCGCTCGGCGTGATGCTGCGGCGGAGCCCGCTGATCGTCCTCCTCTCGCTCGAGATCATGCTGAACGCGGCGAACCTCACGCTCATCGCCTTTGCCCGCCAGCACGGTGATCTCGACGGGCAGATCTTCGCGCTCGCGGTGATGGCGGTCGCGGCGTCCGAGGTCGCGATCGGGCTCGGGCTCATCGTCGCGATGGCGCGGCGCGGGCTGGCTCTCGACGTCGACGAGGCGAGCGCGCTCCGCGGTTAAGTGATCGCCGGCGCCTGGATCTGCCTGCTCGCCCCGCTCGGGGGAGCGCTGACGATCACCCTCGCCGGGCAGGCGATCTCGCGCCGCCTCGCCGGCTGGATCTCGACGCTGACGACCTTCGTCGCGTTCGGCGGCGCGCTCGTCGCGCTGTTCGGGCTCTGGTCCCGCGACGCCGAGGACCGCGAGGAGCTCTCGACCGCGTACACCTGGCTCGCGGCGGGCGACTTCGAGGTCGGCTTCGAGATCCTCGTCGACCCGCTCTCGGTCGTGATGATGCTGATCGTCTCCGGGGTCGGCGGGCTCATCGTCTGGTACTCGATGGGCTACATGGCCGGCGACGACGAGGAGCGTCGCTTCTTCGCCTACATGTCGCTCTTCGTCTTCTCGATGCTCCTGCTCGTGCAGGCGGGGAACTTCCTGCTCCTGCTCGTCGGCTGGGGGCTCGTCGGGCTCGCGTCGTACCTGCTCATCGGCTTCTGGCACCACCGGCCGGAGGCGGTCGCGGCGGCGAAGAAGGCCTTCGTCATGAACGCGATCGGGGACGCGACGTTCGCGCTCGCGGCGGTGCTCCTGATCTGGGAAGCCGGGACGCTCGAGCTGCTCGGCGTGTTCGAGCAGGCGGACGGGCTCTCGGAGACGACGGTGAACCTCGTCGCGCTCGGCCTGCTCGGCGGCGCGGTCGCGAAGTCGGCCCAGGTGCCGCTGCACACGTGGCTCCCGGACGCGATGGAGGGCCCGACGCCGGTCTCCGCGCTGATCCACGCGGCGACGATGGTGACCGCGGGCGTGTACCTGCTCGTGCGAACGCACCCGATCTTCGAGGCCGCTCCCGACATCCAGCACCTCGCGGCGATCCTGGGCGCGGCGACGCTCCTGCTCGCGGGCTTCGTCGCGCTCGTCCAGTGGGACATCAAGCGCGTCATCGCGTACTCGACGATGTCGCAGATCGGCTACATGTTCCTCGGCGCGGGGATCGGCGCGTACGGGTTCGCGATCTTCCACCTCATGACGCACGCCTTCTTCAAGGCGCTGCTCTTCCTCGCCGCCGGCGTCGTCATCCACCACCTCGCGGACGAGCAGGACATCCGGCGGATGGGCGGCCTCAAGGCCGAGCTCCCGCGGACGCACCTCGCGTTCCTGATCGGGACGGTCGCGCTCGTCGGGATTCCGCCGTTCGCGGGCTTCTGGTCGAAGGACGCGATCCTCGCGTCGGCGTTCGCGCTCGGAGGCGGCCTCGGCTGGACGCTCCTCGTCGCGGGGCTGCTCGGCGCGCTGCTGACCGGCGCGTACTCGTTCCGGCTCTACTACGCGGTCTTCCACGGTCCGCGCGGAGAAGCGCCTGCGCCGTCGCACATAACCAATGGCCACGGCGAGGGGCCGCGCTCGATGCTCGTCCCGGTCGGCGCGCTCGCGGTGCTCTCGACCGTCGGCGGGCTGCTCTCGATCCCCGGCGTCTGGCACCCGTTCACGCACTGGGTCGAGGAGACCGGCGAGGCGCTCGTCGAGCCCACGACGAGCGAGGAGTACCTCGTCAGCCTGGTCGCCGTCCTGCTCGGGCTCACCGGCTTCGTGCTCGCCCGGCGCGCGTTCCGGCGCGACCGGCAGCTCGTGACGAACCCGGACGCCTGGCGCACGTTCGAGCACAAGTTCTACTTCGACGAGCTCTACGACGCGCTCTTCTACCGCCCGGCGGTGGCGGTCTCGAACGCCCTCCGGCGGAACGTCGAGGAGCCCGTCATCGAGCGCTCGCTCGACGAGATCGGGTCCGGGACGATCCAGGCGAGCGGCGAGGTCGCGCGGCTCCAGTCCGGTCTCCTCCGCTCGTACGCGCTCGCGCTCGCCGTGGCGGTCTTCGTCCTCGTCGTCGTCTTCGTGGCGGTGCGCTAGCGGATGCTGACGACCGCGCTCATCCTGCTCCCGATCGCCGGCGGGCTCCTCGTCGCCGCGCTCCCGCTGCCGCGCATGACGACCGCCGCGCTCGCGTTCCTCGTCGCGCTGATGGAGGTCGGCCTCTGGATCGTGACCGCCGCGCGCTTCGACTTCGAGGACGGCGGGCTCCAGCTCGGCGCGTCCGAGGAGTGGGTCGAGAGCCTCGGGATCTCGTACACGGTGGGCTTCTACGGCTTCTCGCTCTGGCTGACGGGAGCCGCGGTCGTCGTCTCGGCGGCGGCGATCGGGTACGCGTTCTGGGTCGGCCGCGACCGGCCGCGCGCCTACCACGCGCTCATGCTCCTGCTGACGGGCGCGGTCGTCGCGACGTTCGCGGCGCAGGACCTGCTGCTCTTCTACGTCGCGTTCGAGGCGATGCTCATCCCGCTGTACGTCCTCGTCGGCGTCTGGGGCGGAGAGCGGCGGCTCGCGGCCACGCTGACGTTCGTCGTCTACACGATGGCCGGGTCGCTCCTGATGCTCGCGTCGGTCGTCGCCTTCGGCGTGACGCAGGGGACGTTCAGCCTCGTGGACTCGGAGACGAGCGACAACGTCTGGATCTTCCTCGGCTTCGCGGTCGCTTTCGCGGTGAAGGCGCCGCTCTTCCCGCTCCACGGCTGGCTGCCGCTGACCTACCGCGAGGCGCCGGTCGAGGTCGCGGCCGTGCTCTCGGCGATCGTCTCGAAGACCGCGGTCTACGGCTTCCTCGTCATCGTGCTCGCGAAGTTCCCGGAGCCCGTCGAGGACCTGACGGGAGTCGTGCTCGTGCTCTCCGGCGCCGGCCTCGTGTACGGGTCGCTGCTCGCGTTCCGGGCCCCGGACCTGCGCGGGATCGTCGCGTACTCGTCGCTCGCGCAGATGGGCCTGATCACGATGGGGCTCTTCGCGCTGAACGACCTCTCGCTCGACGGCGCCGTGCTCCAGTCGATCGCGCACGCGCTGATCTCGGCGAGCATGTTCCTCCTCGTCGGCATGGTCGAGCGGCGCTGCGGGACCGGCGACCTCGACGCGCTCGGGCGGCATGGCGCGCGGGCGGCCGGTGCTCGCGACCGTGCTCCTCGTCGCGGGGATGATCGCGCTCGCGGTGCCCGGCTCCGCGACGTTCGCCGGGGAGTTCCTGATCATGGCCGGCGCGTACGAGAACGGCTGGGGCTACGCGGCCGTGATCGCGCTCGGGATCGTGCTCGCGGCGATGTACGTGCTGCGGCTCATCTCCGCCGTGCTGCACGTGCGCCCGGGGCCGGCTGTTCGCGACGAGGCGCTCGACCTGAGGCCCGGTGAGCTCGCGCTCGTGCTCCCGCTCGTCGCCTGCCTCGCCGTCCTCTCCGCCTGGCCGGCGCTCGTCAGCCAGAGCTCGTTCCAGGACGACGAGCCCGCCCGCGTCGTCACCGAGGGCTATCGATGATCGAGACGCCCAGCGTCGACTGGCTCGCGCTCTCGCCGACGCTGGCGCTGCTCGCGGGAGGCGGGATCGCGCTCCTCGCCGCGGTGCTCGTGCCGGCCTGGATGCGCAAGGCGGTCGCGGCGACCGCGGCCTTCGCCGGCTTCGTCGCGGCGGCGATCTGCGCGGGCGTCGTCTTCGAGCAGAGCGCGACCCCGGAGGCGCTGCTCGCGGAGTCGATGGTCCGCGACCAGCTGGCCGCGCTCGCGCAGCTCTTCCTCGCGGTGACGGGAGCGGTCGTCGTGTTCGTCTCGTGGAGCGAGCGGCGCCGCGAGGACCACGGGGAGTACTACGCGCTCCTCGCCGCCGCGGGCGCGGGGATGACGTTCTTCGTCGGGGCCGAGAACCTGATGACGCTCTTCCTCGGCCTCGAGTGGTTCTCGCTCTGCCTGTACGTCCTCGTCGCCTTCGACACCGAGCGCGCGACCTCGCTCGAGGCCGGGCTCAAGTACGTGATCGTCGGCGGCTTCGGCTCCGCAGTGCTGCTCTTCGGGTCGGCACTGGTCTACGGCGCGACGGCAGAGCTCGGCTTCGCGGAGATCGCGGCCGCGGAGGCCGGTGACGACGCCTTCCTCGTCACGGGCCTGGCGATGATCATCGCGGGCCTCGCGTTCAAGGTCTCCGCCGCGCCGTTCCACATGTGGACGCCGGACGTGTACCAGGGCTCTCCGACCTCGATCACGGCGTTCATGTCGGCCGCGACGAAGACGGCCGCGCTCGTCGTGACGTTCCGGGTGCTCGTCACCGCGTTCCCGGACGAGAGCGAGATCTGGACGATCGCGATCGCGGTGCTCGCGTGCGCCTCGCTCGCCTGGGGGAACCTCGCGGCGCTCGCGCAGCGCGACGTGAAGCGCCTGCTCGCGTACTCGTCCGTCTCGCACGCCGGCTTCATGCTGATCGCGGTCGCGGCCGGGACGGAGCGGGGGCTCGAGGCGCTGCTCTTCTACCTCGTGCCCTATGCGGCCATGTCCGTCGGCGCGTTCGCGGTCGTCGCGGCCCGCGAGCGCGAGCTCGCCGCGGACGTCCGGCTCGAGAGCCTCGCGGGCCTCGGCTGGGAGCGGCCGTTCTACGGGATCGCGCTCTGGGTCTTCATGCTCGGAATGGCCGGCTTCCCGCTCACGGGCGGCTTCTTCGGGAAGCTGTTCGTCTTCTCGGCGGCGTACGAGGCGGGCGACTGGTGGCTCGTGCTCGTCGGAGTCGCCGCGACGGCGCTCTCGCTCGCGTACTACCTGAACGTCGTGCGCTGGCTCTACATGCGCGCGGGCGTCGAGCTGCGACTCGCGCCGGCGGGTGGAGCGCCGCCGCGGGAGTACGCGCTCGGGGTCGGTGTTGCCGCATCGCTGGTCGTCACGGTCGGCTCGTTCTTCGCAGCGCAGCCGATCCTCGACCTCGCGTCCGACGCTGCGGCGTCGCTGCCGTTCTGAGGGTTAGATTCCCGCCATGCCTACCGAACTGACCTGGCTCGGGCACTCGGCGTTCCGCTTCGACACGCCCGGCGGGAAGCGCGTCTACCTCGACCCGTTCCTGAACGGGAACCCGACGTGCCCGGAGGCCGAGCTGGAGCCGGAGCGCTGCGACCTGATCCTCCTGACGCACGGGCACGACGACCACCTCGGCGACACGATCGCGATCGGGCAGAAGTTCGAGTGCCCCGTCATCGCGCAGGTCGAGCTGCGCGGCTGGCTCTCGACGCAGGGGCTCACCATGGACCCGACGCAGGCGGTGAACAAGGGCGGCACGATCCAGGTCGCCGGCGTGACACTCACGCTGACCCACGGGAACCACTCGTCGAGCGTCTTCGCGGACGGGGTGTTCCAGTACACGGGCGAGTCCTGCGGGTTCGTGGTCGAGGTCGAGGACGGGTTCAAGCTCTACTTCGCCGGCGACACGAACGTCTTCGGGGACATGTCCCTGATCGGCCGCATCTACGAGCCGAACGTCGCGGTGATCCCGATCGGCGACCACTTCACGATGGGGCCGCGCGAGGCCGCGGTCGCGCTCGAGCTGCTCGGCGTCGTGCGCTGCGTGCCCTGTCACTACGGCACGTTCCCGCTCCTGACCGGGACGCCGGACAAGCTGCGCGAGCTCGCGCCCACCGGTGTCGAGATCCTCTCGCCCGAGCCGGGTGAGACACTGACGCTCTGATGCGCGAGCGCTGGTTCGGGGCCACGGGGCGGAAGGTGCCCCAGATCGTCCTCGAGGGGACGGTCGACCTCGAGGGCGCGCTCGTGCTCGACGACGTCTCCGACCTCGCGGCGATCCACGCGGCGCACGAGCGGGGGACGCCGGTCGTCGTGCGCGCGGCCACAGTGGAAGAGGTGCACGCGGCCCTCTCCCTCGGCGAGGTCGCGTGCGCCCTCGTCCGCGACCCCGCCCTGGTCGAGCTCGATCTCCCGCAGCTCACGTACGGGTAGGCGCGTGCTCGTCTCGACGTACTCGATCTGCGCCTGCGACCTCGAGGCGCGGCAGTGGGGCGTCGCGGTGCAGTCGAAGTTCCTCGGCGTCGGCTCGATCGTTCCCTGGGCCGAGCCGCTCGTGGGCGCGGTCGCGACGCAGTCGTGGGCGAACCCTCGGTACGGGCCCGAAGGGCTCGCGCTGCTCCGCGAAGGGGTTCCCGCCGACGAGGTGGTCGAGCGCCTGACCGCGGCCGACGAGCACCGCGCCCAGCGCCAGCTCGGGGTCGTCGACGGCCAGGGGCGCGGCGCGAGCTACACGGGCGACGAGTGCAACGAGTGGGCGGGCGGACGCGTCGGCGACGGGTACGCGGCGCAGGGGAACATCCTCGTCTCCGCGGAGACGGTGGACGGGCTCGCGGACACCTTCGAGGCAACCGCCGGCAAGCCGCTCGTGCAGCGGCTCCTCGACTGCCTCGACGCCGCGCAAGCGGCGGGTGGAGACCGCCGCGGGCAGCAGTCGGCCGCGATCCTCGTCGTCGGGCCCGAGCAGGGCTACGCGGGGCTCTCGGACGTCTTCGTCGACCTGCGCGTGGACGACCACGAGCGACCGCTCGAGGAGCTCCGCCGCCTCGTCGGCATCCACCACGAGCTCTTCGTGGAGACGCCGCGCGACCGCTGGCTGGAGGTGGACGACGCGCTCCGCGCGGAGATCGACGAGCGCCTCGCGCGGCTCGGCTTCGAGCGGCTCGAGGACTGGGCCGGTCGAGGAGAACCTCGAGGAGCGCGTGGACGGCGAGAACGCGATCGACCCGTTCGTGCTCGAACGGCTCAGGAGAAAGACGGGCTAGCGTGCGCTTCCGGAAGCAGAAGAAGCCGCCGGAAGGGCTCGACCTCCTGGACCGGGAGTTCATCCTCGCGACCGTCGAGCACGGCCTGGTGGTTCCCACCGGCCAGACCCTCGAGCACGACCTCCCGACCTCCGTGCGCTCGCTCGACGACGACGCCGACCGCCACGTTCTCCCGCTCTTCACGAGCGAGCACGGGCTGCGCGAGATCTACCCGCAGGGCTCGGCCTGGGTCAGCGTGCCGTTCCCGGACGTCCTCCGGCTCTTCGTCGACGGAGACTGGGACGTGGCCGTCATCGACCCCGGGAGCACCGACCCGCGTGAGGTGCCGCGCGCGGACGCCGAGGCGTTGCTCGAGCACGCCGGCGGCGACGCTAGCGACTGATCTGGATGTCGAAGCCGAAGAGCAGGATCGGCCAGACGGCGACCGCGGCGATCGCGCTCAGGACCTGGCCCACCGTCGAGAGCTCGTCGAAGTAGTCGTAGATCGCGGCCACGACGACTCCGATCACGAGCCAGACGGCGGGTGCGAAGAGTGCACGCATGAGGATCATGACCTGTCCTGGAGTGCCCGGATGACGGAAGCGCGAAACTCCCGCCCGTGAAGGTTCTCTCGACCCGCCGCTATCCCGGCCCGGCGTTCGACGAGCTCGAGGACGTCGAGGTGCTGCCGCTCGCCGAGTTGCGCGCGCCGCGGCCCGACGTCGAGGGCCTCGTGGTCGCCAACGAGCCGGTGCCGCTCGAGCTCCTGCCGAGCCTGCGCGTCGTCGCGAACTACAGCGTCGGCTACGACCGCGTGGGCGTGGAGGCCTGCCGCGAGCGCGGCGTGCTCGTGACGAACACGCCCGGAGTCCTCGACTCCACCGTCGCCGATCTCGCATTCGGGCTCATCCTCGCCGCGCGCCGGCAGGTCGTCGAGGGCGACCGCTTCGTCCGCTCCGGCGGCTGGGCCGGGTCCTGGTCGGAAGGACGTGTCGCGGAGGAGTTCACCGGCTCGACGCTCGGCATCGTCGGCCTCGGAGGCATCGGCAGCGCTGTCGCGCGGCGCGCTCGGGGCTTCGACCTGCGCGTGCTCTACACGCGGCGGAGCCCGGTCGAGACGGACCTCGGCGAGTACCGCGAGCTCGATGCGCTGCTCGCGGAGGCGGACCTCGTGACGCTGCACGTGCCGCTGTCGCCCGAGACGCGCGGCCTGCTCGACGCACGCCGGCTCGCGCTGCTGCGCGACGGCGCGTGCCTCGTCAACACCGCGCGCGGCGAGATCGTCGACGAGCGGCGCTCTGGTCGCGGAGCTCGTCTCGGGCCGCATCCGGGCCGGCCTCGACGTCTTCGTCGACGAGCCGAACGTGCCGGCGGAGCTCATCGGGCTCGAGAACGTCGTCTTGACGCCGCATCTCGGCAGCGCGACGCGGCAGGCGCGGGAGGCGATGACGCGGATCGTCGTCGACAACCTGCTCGCGGTCGCAGCGCGGCGACCCTCCCGTGACGCCCGTGAGCTAGTCGCCGGGGAGCCGGCGGCCGGCCGCGAGCTCGCGCAGCGCGGGCACGGGATCGTGCTCGGGCCTCGCGACGACGAGAACGGCTCCCGGTTCCGGCCCGGCGAGCGCGCCGACGAGCAGCTCGAGGCCCACGGCGAGCGCGAACGCCTTGTGGGCCTGCTCGCCGCCGAACGGGACGAGCTCCTCGGGTGACGCTTCTCCTGCGAGCACGTCGCCGTGCGTGACCGCCCCCATGGACACGTCCGTCGACGACCGGGTCTCCGTCGCTCGCGGGGACGGCGATCGCGAGCGGGTTCGTCCCGGTCAGCGCCGGGCCGCCCTCGGGATGGGGAAGCCTGCGGGGCGAGGTCGCGGTCAGCGCCGCGACGAGCCCGCCTTCGGCCAGCCGGCGCACCCAGTAGCCGAGTACCCCGGTCGGGAAGCAGCGCTCGGCGACGACGACGCGCGCGTGCGGAGGCGGCGCGGCCAGCGTCGCGGTCACGATCTCGTCGAGGACGAGGTAGCCGAGCGCGCCGGCGCCGTCCCAGCGCTCGAAGCCCTCCTCGGTGACGACGCGGCGCGGCCTGGCCGCCGGGTCGAAGTCCTGCGTCGCGAGCCACTCGACCCGGGAGAGGCCGTGGCCGCGCTTGCCGCGCCGGTCGGCGTCCACGAAGTGGGCGAGGAGGACCTCGGAGGCACGCTCGTCGAGCCCGAGCCCCCGCAGCCGCTCGCGCGCTTCCTCCGGCGTCACGCGAAGGCCTTCTCCCGGAACTGCCGAACGGGCCAGCCGCGCGCGAGCGCGACCTTGCGCAGCTCCCGGTCCGGGTTCACCGCGACGGGGTGCCCGACCGCCTCGAGGAACTCGAGGTCCGAGTGCGAGTCCGAGTACGCGTACGAGGTCGCGAGATCGAGGCCCTCCGCGGCGGCGAGCTCCAGAAGCGCGTCGGCCTTCGCGGGGCCGTACAGCCGCCGCTCCAGGCGCCCGGTGAAGACGCCGTCGGCCACCTCGGCACGCGAGCCCGCGGCGCCGTCGAAGCCGAGCTCGCGCGCGAGCGCCTCCGCGACGTCCTCGAGGGCGCCGGTGACGATGAACGTGCGCTCGCCTTTCGCCGCATGCTCCGTCGCGAGGTCGAGCGCATCGCGGTAGACGAGCGGCTTCAGCACCGCGTCCACCGCCTCGTCCACGATCTCCCGCAGCGTCTCGACCCGAAGCCCGGCGAGGACCGCGACGCCGCGCTGCGCCGTCTGCCCGACCCGCGAGTGCCCGGCGCCGAAGCGGACGAAGACGAGCTGCGCGACGAAGGCCGCCAGCACCTGGCGCCTGCCGATGAGCCCGCGCCGGCGGAACGTCCCGGCGAGCGCGAGCGAGCTCGAGCGCGAGAGCAGCGTCCGGTCGAGGTCGAAGAACGCGGCCCCCTGGCACGCGCGCGAGTCTACGAGAGCACGGTCAGCGGCTTGCGGATCGTCCCCGCGCGCGTCGCCGCGAGCGACTCGGCCAGCGCGAGGATCGCCTGCGCGGCCTCCGACTCCGGTGCGACCTCGAGCGCGGTCGTGCCCTCGTCCGCGGCTTCGCGCAGGACCGGGTCGAGCGGGATCTGCGCGAGGAGCGGGACGCCGATCTCGTCCGCGAGCGCCTGCCCGCCGCCCGAGCCGAAGAGCTCCTGGCCGGTTCCGACGAGGTAGGTCATGTTCTCGACGGCGCCGACGACGCGCATCCCGGTCTTGAGCGCCATCTGCGCCGCGCGCACGGCCACCTGCTGCGCCGCCGGCTGCGGAGTCGTGACCACGAGCGCCTCCGCGCGCGGCAGGAGCTGCCCGAGCGACATCGCGACGTCGCCGGTCCCCGGAGGCATGTCCACGAGCAGCGTGTCCAGCTCGCCCCAGTGGACGTCCGAGAGGAACTGCTCGAGCGCCTTGTGCAGCATCGGGCCGCGCCACATGATCGGCGCGTTCTCCTCGAGGAAGAACCCGATCGACATGAGCTTCAGCTCGCCGCGCACGGGCGGCACGATCATGTCGTCGACCGCGATCGGCTTCTGGTGCACGCCGAGCATGTGCGGGATCGAGTGCCCGTACACGTCGCCGTCGAGGACGCCGACGCGCTCGCCGAGCGTCGAGAGCGAGTACGCGAGGTTCGCGGTAAGCGTGGACTTGCCGACGCCGCCCTTCCCCGAGGCGACGGCGACGACGCGCGTCGAGGGTGACAGCGAGATCGTCCGCTCGGGCTGGCCGCCGCGCAGCCGCGTCACGAGCGCGGTCTTCTCCTCCGGCGTCATGACGTCGAAGCCGAGCCGGACCGACGTCACGCCCGGGCACCTCGCCCACGAACCGCCCCACCTGCTCCTCGAACGAGTGGCGCAGCGGGCAGCCGGCGACGGTCAGCGCGATCGTGACCGAGACGGCGCCGTCATCCTCGACCAGGACGTCGCGGACCATGTCGAGGTCGGTGACCGGGCGCTTGAGCTCGGGGTCGATCACCTGCTCGAGCGCCTTCAGGATCGCGTCGCGATCCGGACTCATGCGATCGAGCGTACCTGCGAGGAGGCTGGTCGAGGATGCCGAATCAAGCCCGGACATGTCCCGGCTCTCGCTCGTGCTGTCCGTGGTCGCGCTCGCGGTGGCGCTCCTCGGCGTGACACCGCTCGGCGAGGCGGCGGAGCAGGCCGTCGCGAGAGTCGTCCTGCCACGGGACTCGGTCGGCGCGGCCCACCTCCGCGACGGGTCCGTGACCGGGGCCGAGGTCAAGGATCACTCGCTGCTCGTGCGTGACTTCAAGGCGGGCCAGATCCCGCGAGGCCCCGCCGGCCCGCAGGGGCCGCCGGGGACGATCGAGGGCGTCGCGGCAGGCGGCGACCTCACCGGCATCTTCCCCGCGCCGGTGCTCGCGCCCGACGCGATCGAGTCGGCCGACGTCCTCGACAAGTCGCTTCGGCTCGCGGACACCGCCGTTCTCTCCGGTCAGGCGCGCATCGACGCGCCGTCGGTGGCGCCGCACTCCTGCCTCTCGCTCCGCACGACGGTCGCCGGAGTGAAGCCGTACGACCGCGCGCTGCTCCTGCCGACGCAGAACCTCCCCGTCGGCGTCTCCGTGACGCCGGTGTTCAACACGAACCAGCGCCGGGCCGCATCCTCTTCCGCCTCTGCAACGCGACCGGGAAGGCGATCGATCCGCCGCTCGGCGCGTGGGCGTACGTCGTCTGGCGCTAGCGGCGCAGCGCCCCGGCGACCGCGGCGACGAGCTCGTCGGAGCCCGCGGCGACCACGCGCGAGCGCGTGACGAGGTCGAGCGGCGCCGCCGAGAACGGCGGATCGTCGACGAGCTCGATCGCGAGACCGCGCTCGCGCACGAGCAGCTGGGCGGCGGCGATGTCGACCGAGCGCGCCTCCTTGAGCGAGCAGACCGCGTCGACGCGTCCCGCGGCGAGGTGGCAGAGCGAGAGCGCGAGCGAGCCCATGACCCGGATGCGGCCGGCGAGCCCGAGCAGGCCGTCGATCCGCGCCGCGATCGCCTGCGTCGTCGTCCCTTCGAACGAGAGGATCTCGACCTCGTCCTTCGGCGGCGGCGCCTCGAGCGGCGCACCGTCGAGGAACGCGCCGCGCCCGCGCTCGGCCGTCCACTCCTCGCCGGTCCCGAAGTCGTAGACGTAGCCGAAGCCGACGTCGTCCATCGTGCCGCCCTCGGCGACGGCGAGCGAGAACGAGAAGAACGGGATGCCGCGCTTCGCGTTGACGGAGCCGTCGACCGGGTCGACGACGACGCGCGTCGGGCCGCCCGAGCCGAACGTGCGCTCGCCGAGCTCCTCCGAGACGAGCACGAAGTCCTCGCCGAGCTCGACCAGCCGCGCGACGACGGCGAGCTCGGCCGCCTCGTCGATCGCGGTCGTGTCGTCGCCGCCCTGGCCGAGCCGGAGGACGGGCTCGCGCTCGACCCGCGTCGGGAGCGTGGTCGAGCACGCCGCGGATGTCGCGCGACGCAGAGCCGGCAGACGTCGAGCCAGTCGGTCAGGGCTCGGGTCCGGTTCGACGGGGTGGAAGAGCAGCCCCGAGAGCGGCTTCGGGAAGAAGTACGTGCTCTTCGGCGGCATGCGCTCGCCGCGCCGCGCGACCGCGAAGACGTCCTCGACGCGCGGCTCGCGGAGGAGGAACGCGACGTCGGCGTCCCCGCGGTCGACGGCCGCGACGGCCGCGTCCGCCTCCGGCGTGTACGAGAGGCCCTCCAGCCCGTGGCGGTCGACGAGCTCGACGTCGAGCTCGCCCTCTTCGCCGCGGACGAGCTCGGCGCCCGCCGTCCGGTAGGCGACTGCCGCGGAGCGGTCGGTGGCGGCGCTCGTCGAGCGCGGCGAGCGCGTCCTCGAGGCTCGGGTACGGCGTCTCCGCGCGCCGTCGGCGAGATCGGGCCGGCCGGAGAAGACCCGGTGGGTCGGGAACACGTGCAGCCCGGGATCGCCGGTCGAGACGACGAGCGCCATGATCCGGGTTCCCGAGCCGAGCTCGGCATCGAGCTCGAGCGCGCTCTCGTAGCGATGGTGGCCGTCGGCGACGAGGAGCGCCTGCGACTCGAGCGGCGCCGGGTCGAAGTCGTCGATCCGCCAGAGCCGCGTGCCGTCGACCTCCAGCTCGGGCGGGCGCTCGGGCGGCTCGACGTGCGAGCTGCCCGTCGAGGAGCATGAAGATCGGCTCGGGCTGGGCTCGCATCGTGCGCAGCAGCTCGAAGCCGGTCTTCCCGGATCCGCCGCGTGCGTGCGCTCGTGCGGGAGCACGCGTCCGGTCTCGTAGCGGCTCGACCGCGAGCGAGACGACGACGCCGCGCCGCTGCCGCGCGACGCGGTCCGGCCCGACGTAGTCCTCGACGAGCAGCCAGGCCGCGGGCTCGTCCTCGCGTTCGAGGATCCCGCTCTGCCAGCCAGTCGCGGTAGAGGCGCCCGGCCTCCTCCACGGACTCCGGCAGGGTCAGGTGGAGGACGTTGAAGGGGCTGCGGGAGACGAGCCGCTCCCGGTCCTCGGGCGATACGGCGTCGTAGGGCGGGGCCACGAGATCGGCCGCAGGGCCGGCCGCGCCGGAGTAACGGACGGCGCGGAACGGCTTCAGATCGGCCATCGGCGCGAGCGTACCAACGTGCTCTGAGGCGACGTGCCGACCTCGCCACTGGTGGCCGCTCGCACATGTCCTCGCGAGCCGGCGAGGCGCAGCGTCTGACCCCGAGCCTGTGCCGAATGTGTGCCAATCGGCGGCCCGATCGCCGGTGAGCCCGCTGTCGCGCGGCAGCTGCGGCAGCGTCTGACCCTGGACGTGTGACGAGGCGTGCCGGTTCTCCACAGCCCTAGACTCCGGACATGGCCACGATCGCCGAGCTCGTCGAGGACCGGACCGTCGAGGGCGTGTACGCGGTCGCGAAGAAGGAGCGGCGGCGGACGCGAGCGGGTGCGCCGTACCTCGCGCTCGAGCTCTCCGACGCGAGCGGTCGCATCGAGGCGCGGGTCTGGAGCGACGTCGAGCTGCTCGACCAGCGCTTCGCCGAGGGCGACGCGGTGCGCGTCCTCGGTCGCGTCGAGAGCTTCGGCGGGAAGCTCCAGGTGCAGGTGCGGGCGCTCGAGACCGTGGAGGACGCCGACCCGGCGACGCTGACGCCCGGGCTCCGCCGCGATGCCGACGAGCTCGACGGCTTCCTCGAGTTCCTCGCCGCGGAGATCGCGCACCCCGGCCTCGCAGCCGTCGTCGGCTCGTTCCTCGGCGACGCCGAGATCCGCGCGTCGCTTCGCGCCCTGCCGGCGGCCGGCGCGGAGGGGCATCACGGCTACGCGGGCGGGCTCCTCGAGCACACGGTCGGCGTGACGACGCTCTGCCGCGAGACCGCCGAGCTCCATCAACGGCTCCGCGCGCGACCTCCTGCTCGCCGCCGCGCTCCTGCACGACGTCGGCAGGACACGCGAGCTCGGGCGCGGCCCGGCCTTCCGCCAGACCGAGGAAGGACGGCTCCTCGGACATGTCCACCTCGGGCTGCGCCTGATCGAGGAGCGCTCGCGCGATCTCGACCCGGCCGTGCTCGCGGAGCTCCTGCACGCCGTCGCGTGCCACCACGACCGCCCCGCGGCGCGCACCGCCGAGGCCGCCGTCCTCTACCACGCGAACCAGCTCGACGCCCAGGCCGCGACGCGCCCCGTCGGCGACTAGACGGCGACGTTGGCAGCGCTGCTCGCGCTCTGCGGCGCGTTCTCGTGGGGCGTCGGCGACTTCCTCGGCGGGCTCGCCTCGCGAAAGCTCCCGGTGCTCGTCGTCCTCGCCGTCTCGCAGGCGATCGGGCTGGTCGGGATCGCGCTCTGGGTCGTGGTCGCGGGCGATCCGTTCCCCGGCGTCGTCGAGCTCCTTCCCGCCGCCGGCGCGGGCGTCGCGGGCCTGGTCGGCCTGGGCGCGCTCTACCGCGGGCTGGCCGTCGGCGCGATGGGCATCGTGGCGCCGATCTCCGCCGCCTCGCCCGCTCGTCCCGCTCGCAGCCGACGCCGCGCAGGGCACGACCCCGAGCGCCCTCCAGTGGGCTCGGCATCGCGCTCGTCCTGACCGGGATCGTCGACGCTCTCGCGCGAGCCTTCGTCGGCCGGCGACCGCCGGCTCGCAGCGGGAGTCGGCCTCGCGCTCGTCGCGGCGCTCGGCTTCGGCCTGTTCGTGGTCGGGCTCGACGCCGGGGCCGACGAGAGCGCTCCCTGGGCGGTCGTCGCGGCGCGCACGGCCTCGGTCTCGATCGCGGTCGTCGCGGTCGCTGGCCATGTCCGTCTCGCTCCGGCCTCCGCGCGCGCTCCTGCCCCTGCTCGTCGGCATCGGCGTCTTCGACACCGCCGCGAACGTCTTCGTCGCGTTCGCGACGCACGCAGGGCGCGGCCGGCATCGTCGCCGTGCTGAGCGCGCTCTACCCCGTCGTGACGGTCCTGCTGGCGCGGATCGTGCTCGCCGAGCGCCTGAGCAGCGCGCGGCGCGTCGGCGGCGTGGTCGCCCTCGCCGGGCGCCGCCCTCGTCGCCGCCGGCTAGACGTTGAAGCGGACGTTGACGACGTCGCCGTCCTCGACGACGTACGTCTTGCCCTCGAGCCGCTGCAGCCCGCGGCGGGCCGCCTCGGCGTGCGATCCGCACTCGAGCAGGTCGTCCCAGCGGATGACCTCGGCGCGGATGAAGCCGCGCGCGATGTCCGTGTGGACCGACTCCGCCGCGTCGAGCGCGGTCTCGCCGTGCTTCAGCGTCCACGCGCGCGCCTCGGTGTCGCCGACGGTGTAGAACGCGATCAGGCCGAGCGCGTCCTTCAGCCGGCTGACGATCTCGTCGAGCGCGGACGGGCCCGGCGCGGAACTCGGCGGCCTCCTCCGGGTCGAGCTCGGCGAGCTCCATCTCGAGCTTGCAGTCGATCCCGCCGGGCCCGTTCTCGACCGTGAGGAGCGGCATCGTCGTGAGCGGCTCGAGCGTCCGGGGAAGCTCCGCGCGGCCAGTCGGAGAGCGGCGCGCCCGCCTCGAGGTGCGCGAGCACGTCCTCGAGGACCGCGAGCTCCTTGCGCAGCGCCGGATCGCCGGACTTCGCGTCCTTGCGCACCTTCTCCAGCCGCCGCTCGACGTGGTCGCGGTCGGCGACGACCATCTCGAGCTTCAGGCTCTCGAGGTCGCCGGCCGGGTCGGCGTCCTCCGAGAACCCGTCCACGACCGCGAGCAGCGCGTCCGCCTGCCGCAGCCCTCCCGGGAGGTCGGCGCTCGTCGCCGGCACGTCGACGACCCGGATCGCCGCCGGCGTGACCTTCTTCGAGCCGACGAGCTCCGCCAGCCGGTCGAGCCGGTCGTCCGGGATGACCGCCATCCCGACGTTCGCCTTCTCGACCACCGACGCGTACGCGGTGACCTCGGCGCCGGCGCGCGTGAGCGCGTTGAAGAGCGTCGTCTTGCCGGCGTTCGGCAGGCCGACGATGCCGACCTGAAGCGGCACGCCGCTCAGTCGCCGAAGCCGACCCGCGACTCGCGCGCGAAGCGCTTCGCGTACAGGACGCGCGGCGAGCACGAGGCGGATCTTGCCGTCCTGCGCGTCGAGCGGGAGCGCGCCCGAGTCGCCGCTTTCGAGCGCCTTCTCGAGCTCGTCGGCGCTCTTCGCGGATCACGAGCACGCTCAGGATCTGCCCGCCGTCGAGCCCGATCTCGACCCGCACGTAACTCGTCAGCCACTCGCCACCACCTCCGTCAGGACGCCGTGCACGGCGTCGGGATGGACGAACGCGACCTCGAGCCCGAACAGCCCGCGCCGCGGCGTCTCGTCGATCAGGTGCACGCCCGCGGCCGCGAGCTCCCGACCGCCTCGTCGACGTCCGCCGCCTCGAGCGCGACGTGATGCATTCCCGGGCCGCGCCGGGCGAGGAAGCGCCCGACCGGCGTGTCCTCGCCCGTCGGCGCGACGAGCTCGATCCGGCTCTCGCCGACGAGCAGCGACACGGCGTCGACGCCCTGCGCCTCGAGCGAGTCGCGATGCTCGACGCGCGCGCCGAAGAGCCGCTCCCAGGTCGCGATCGCCTGCTCGAGGTCGGCGACCGCGATGCCGACGTGGTGGACTCCGCGCAGGCGCACGCGGCGATGCTATCCGCGCGGCGATGCGGCCGGTCAGTCGCGAAGCGGAAGCGCGCGGACCGTGCCGACGGTCTCGGACGAGCGCGACTCCGGCCTCGATGTCCGCGAGCAGCGCCTCGAGCTCGCGCGCGGTCGAGCGTCTCCTTCTCGAGCAGCGCCTCGGCGACGCGGTCGAGCGAGGCGCGGTGCTTCATGAGCAGCCGCTGCGCCTCCTCGTACGCGTAGTCGGTGAGCCGCGCCTGCTCGGAGTCGCGCAGGCGCTTCGTCTCCTCGGAGAGCGCGTAGTTGTCCGCGCGCATCGTTCGCGACGGGGCGACCTCGGACATGCCGTACTCGAAGACCATCGAGCGCGCGATCTGCGTGACGCGCTCGAGGTCGTTCGCGGCGCCGTTCGTGATCCGCCCGAAGACGACTGCTCGGCCGCGCGGCCGGCGAGGAACACCATCATCAGGTCGACGAACTCCTCGCGCGTGTGCAGGTAGCGGTCCTCGGCGGGCATGTTCAGCGTGTAGCCGAGGGCCTGCCCGCGGGAGACGATGGTCGCCTTCTGCGCGGGGAAGAGCTCGCCGACGAGGTGCGACATGACCGCGTGGCCGGCCTCGTGGTACGCGAGGATGCGCTTCTCCTTCTCCGTGACGACGCGGCGCTGCTGGAGGCCGGCGACGATCCGCTCCATCGCCGCCTCGAAGTCGGCTGGCGGATGTACTGCGCGCCCGCTGCGCCCGGCGAGGATCGCGGCCTCGTTGCAGAGGTTCGCGAGATCGGCGCCCGTGAGCCCGGACGTCTGGCGCGCGATCTGCCCGAGGTCGACGTCGGCGCCGAGCGGCTTCGAGCGCGTGTGCACCTCGAGGATCGCCTCGCGCCCGGCCACGTCGGGCGGCGACACGTGCACCTGGCGGTCGAAGCGCCCGGGGCGCAGGAGCGCGGTGTCGAGGTCCTGGAGCCGGTTCGACGCCGCCATCACGACGACCTCGTCGCGGACGCTGAAGCCGTCGAGCTCGACGAGGAGCTGGTTCAGCGTCTGGTCGTGCTCGCGTGGATGCGCGCCGCCCGCCGCGCGCGGCGCCGACGGCGTCGAGCTCGTCGATGAAGACGATCGCGGGTGCGTTCTTGCGCGCCTCCTCGAACAGCTTGCGGATCCGCGCGGCGCCGAGCCCGGCGAACATCTCGACGAACGACGAGGCGCTCTGCGAGTAGAAGTTCGCGCCCGACGCGCTCGCGACCGCCTTCGCGAGGAGCGTCTTGCCCGGTCCCGGGCGGGCCGTGCAGGAGGATGCCGCGCGGGACGCGCGCGCCGAGCCGCTCGAAGCGCTTCCGGTCACGCAGGAACTCGACGACCTCGTGCAGCTCCTGCTTCGCCTCGTCCAGGCCCGCGACGTCCGTCCACGAGACCTCGACCTGCGACCCCTTGACGACCGGCGCCGGCTTCGCGCGCGGCATGAAGCGGATCGTGTACAGCAGCAGGCAGATGACGACCGCGAAGAAGATGATCGGAAGCCACGTGAGCAGCGTGTTCTCGAGGTCCGCTCACCCCAACGCCGTATCGGCAGGAGGCGCGCTGCCTCAAGCGGAACCTGTTGCACATTCTCGGCACGGTCCGTGACCCACACGCGAGCTTTTCCTCGTTACGCTGTCGGCGGGTGGTGGTTCGGGGTGGCCCCATTGAACTGCGCGCGTTTCTCTAGCCTTGCCCTCGTGACGCGCGAGCTGCCGCTCCCGCCGCACGTCGACCTCGAGCCGAGTCGCCGAGGTCTGGCGCGTCGACTACGAGGCGCGCTTCGCCGACGCGAGCGCGTGGGCGGCCGAGCATGCTCTCGAGCCCGCAGCGCACGACGCGACCCGCGTCTGTCTCCTCGCTCGTGGACTCGCAGAACACGTTCTGCACGCCCGGCTTCGAGCTCTTCGTCGCCGGCCGCTCGGGAACAGGCGCGCTCGACGACAGCCGGCGCCTGTGCGCGTTCCTCTACCGGAACCTGCACGCGATCACCGAGATCGTCGCCACGCTCGACACGCACCAGGCGTTCCAGGTCTTCCACGCGCCCTTCCTCGTCGACACCGACGGCCCCCACCCGAGCCCGTACACGCTCGTCACCCCCGAGGACGTGGCGACGCGGAAGTGGCGCGTCGACCACGCCGCCGCCAAGGCTGCTCGGGCTCGACCGCGCCGACGAGCACCTGCGCGCCTACGTCGACGCGCTCGCCGCGGGCGGGAAGTACGACCTCACGATCTGGCCCTTCCACGCGCTGCTCGGCGGCATCGGGCACGCGCTCGTCAGCGCGGTCGAGGAGGCGCTCTTCTTCCACGCGATCGCGCGCCACGTCGCAGACGCGCTTCGAGATCAAGGGGCGCCACCCGCTGACCGAGCACTACTCGGTCCTCGGGCCCGAGGTCGCAGCGCGGCGCCCGCGGCGAGCTCGCTCGGCGCCCGCAACACCGCGCTCGTCGAGCACCTCGCTCGGCTTCGACGCCGTGCTCGTCGCGGGCCAGGCGAAGAGCCACTGCGTCGCCTGGACGGTCCAGGATCTCCTCGACCGACGTGCCCGAGATCGCCCCGCGCGCTCTACCTGCTCGAGGACTGCTCGTCGCCGGTCGTCGTCCCCGGCGCGGTCGACTACACGGAGGACGCGGACGCGGCGTTCGCGCGCTTCGCCGAGGCCGGAGCGCACGTCGTCAGGTCGACCGAGCCGATCGCCACCTGGCCCGGCGTCATCGCGGCCGCTGCCGTCTCGTGAGCTCGTCGCGCAGCCGCTCGAGCTCAGGCTCGACGCGAACCTCGTACGGAGCCGCGATCGAGCGCGCGGACGGCCTCCGGAAGCGACTCGCGCTCACGCCTCGCCCGCTCGCGCATCTCCGCGAGGGTCTCCGACCAGCGTCGACCGACCGTCGCGCATGACCTCCCGAAGCAGCGGCTCGCCGTCGCTGTCTCCCCCCGCGAGCCCGAGCACGTCGTAGCCCGCGACCCGCCACACCTGCTTCCGCCCCGGCAGCGTCGCCTTGCCAGGGGAGAGCTTCAGCACCGGCCGGCCGTCGAGCTCGACGAGCTTGTACGCCAGGTCGAGGAACGGCGCGTCCGCCGAGACGCCCGATCTTCGTCCCCACGCCGAAGCCGCCGATCGGCGCGCCCGCAGCCAGCAGCCGCGCGATCTCGTGCTCGTCGAGCCCTCCGCTCGCGAACACCATCGCGTCCTCGAGCCCCGCCTCGTCCAAGATCGCCCGCACACCCCGGCTCAGCTCGACGAGATCTCCCGGAGTCGAGCCGGACGCCCCGCAGCCGATGACCGCCCGCAGCCAGCTCGCGCCCCACGACCTCGAGCGCGCCGTGCGCCCTCGAGCGTGTCGTACGTGTCGACGAGCAGCACGCAGTCGTCGGGATACGCACGCGCGAACGCGCGGAACGGCCTCGAGCTCGTCGTCGAAGCTCTCGACGTACGAGTGCGCCATCGTGCCGGCGATCGGGATCCCGTACAGCCGCCCCGCCAGCACGTTGCTCGTCGAGTCGAAACCCGGCCACATAGCTCGCCGCGGGCGCGACCTTCAGGCCCGCCTCGCCGCCGTGCGTCGCGGCGCAGCGCGAAGTCGACCAGCATCCGTCCGCCCGCCGCCTCGACCGACCGCGCGGCCTTGCTCGCGACGAGCGTCCAGAGGTGGATCTCGTTCAGCACCATCGTCTCGACGACCTGCGCCTCGACGAGCGGCGCGGTGAGCTCGAGCAGCGGCTCGTTCGGGAACACGGCCGTCCCCTCGGGCAGCGCCCGCACCGTCGCCGCTGAACCGGAACGCCCGCAGGCGCTCGAGAAAGCGCTCGCCGAACGAGCCCCGTCTCCGCGAGATACGCGAGGTCGTCCTCGTCGAAGCGCAGCTCCTCGAGGTACCGCGAGCGCCTGCTCGAGCCCGGCGGCCAGCGCGTATCCCCAGCCCGGAGGGAGCGTCCGGAAGAACAAAGAGAAGGTCGCCTCTCGCTCGGCCGCACCCTCGGCGACGTAGCTCTCGCCCATCGTGAGCTGGTAGAGATCGACGAGGAGCCCGCTCGGCAGACGCGGCGCCGAGGCCGTCATCGCGCGCGACTCAGGCGTCGTGCTCGAGCGCGAGGCACGCGTCGCGCGCGGCGTCGGCGACCTCGACCTGGGCGTCCGACGGCTCCGCGGTCGAGAACCGGCGCTGGATCTCGAGCCCGGGCAGCGCGAGCAGCGCGCGCGAGCGGATGCTCGGGGTTGCGCGTCGTCCACGCGAAAGCCTCGACCGACACGCCGATAGCGGCGGTCGTGCCGACGACCCGCGCCACCCCGCGCGCGGCAGCCGGGACCTGCGCGGCGGCGACGTTCGCGGCCAGCGAGGAGACGAGCATCGGCGCGATCAGCTGCGAGCCGCAGCGCGGGTGCTCCTTCGGCGCGCGCTCGCCGCCGTTCTCGTACGTCCCGATGGAGACGTGCTCGGCGCCGTGGTACGCCGCGAGGCCCGGCCCGCGCAGCGCGAGCGCCGCCGGGAGGAGCGACACCGCGGCCGCGGCGAGCTCACGCCCGCCGGGAGACAGCTTCGAGCCGCGAAGACGGCGCGCGACGAGCGCGGAGAAGGCCATCGAGCCCAGCACCGCGCGCCGCTCGAACGGGAAGCGCACGAGCGGAAGCCGCCGGCGCACGAGCGGCAGCAGCGCGAAGGCTTCCGCGAGCGCGATCGGCCCGCGGAGCACCGGGAACTTCGCCCGCGCGGCCGGCGCGAGGCTCGGCTTCTTGCCGGAGGCGACGTGCAGCGTGCCCTCCTCGTCGCGAACCGCAACGGCCCACGCCGTCGGGCCGTGGACGAGTACGCCGTTCTGGAGTGCCATGCCGCCGAGGCGGACGGTGTCTTGCGCCACGGTCAGACGATAGCTGCGAGGTCACGCAGCGCCTGCTGCAAGGCATCGGCGGCGGGGCCCCGGCCGAGCGGTCGCCCGTCGACCTCGGCGAGCGGCATGACCTCGCGAATCGACGACGACGTGAAGGCTTCGTCGGCGCCGAGCAGCTCGTCGAGCCGGTAGACGCCCTCCTCCACCTCGAAGCCGCACGAGGGCGCGAGCTCGAGGAGCGCCGCGCGCGTGACGCCCGCGAGGATCCCGAGCTCGAGCGAGGGAGTGCGCAGCAGCTCGCCGCTCCGCCACCAGACGTTCGTGACCGTGCCTTCGAGGACGACGCCGTCCCCGTCGACGAAGACGGCCTCCTCCGCGCCGCGCGTCTTCGCCTCGGCCTCGGCCGCCATGTTCACCGCGTAGCTCGTCGACTTGACGCCCGGGAAGCAGCCACGGCACCGCCGCGCGCACGCCGAGCAGCGAGACGGCCCGAGCGCCGCGCGCGCGCGTCTCCTCGATCCACTCCGGCACTTCGCTCAGCAGCGCGAGGCCGGCTGCGGGGCCTTCCGCCGGCCCGGCCGTCCAGACGAGCCGGAGCACGGCGTCCTCGTCGCCGGCACGTCGAGAGCACGAGCGGCACGAGCTCCTCGAGCGCGCGGCTCTCGAGCGGCGGCAGGCCGATGCTCTCGGCCGAGGCGGCCAGGCGTTCGAGATGCGTCGCGAGCCGGAACGGCGTCCCGCGGTAGACGCGCAGCGTCTCGAAGGCGGCGCGGCCGCGGAGGAGCGCCTCGTCGTCGGCGCGCACGACCGGCTCGTCCGGATCGACGAGCCCGCGGCCCGCGACGGCGAGCGCGAGCAGGCTCACCGCCGCGACCCGGCCGCGACCGGCACGCGGGAGCCGATCGCCTCGAGCAGCGGCCGCGCCTTCGTCCACGACTCCTCGATCTCGGCCTCCGGATCGGAGTCCCACACGATGCCGCCCCCCACCCAGAGGTGGATGCGGCCGTCCGCGACCGCGAACGTCCGGATCGTCAGCGCGAGGTCGAAGTCCCCGTTCCCGTACACGCGTCCGAGCGCGCCCATCGACGCGCCGCGTCCCACCGGCTCGAGCGCCGCGATGAGATCGACCGCGGCGATCTTCGGCGCCCCCGTCACGGAGCCGCCGGGGAAGGTCGCCTCGAGGATCTCCGCGAGCCCGGCTCCCTCCCGCAGCGTCCCCTCGACCGTCGAGACCATGTGCTCGACGCCCGCCAGCCGGCGCGTCGCCATCAGCTCCGGCCAGCGCACGCTTCCGGGGCGCGACACGCGCGAGAGGTCGTTCCGCTCGAGGTCGACGATCATCACGTGCTCGGCGGCGTCCTTCTCCGAGCCCCGGAGCTCGGCGCCCGCCGCCGAGCGGGCGCGTCCCCTTGATCGGCATCGTCCGAATGACGTCGCCCTGCCGCTGGAGGAACAGCTCGGGCGACGCGGAGACGACGGCCCAGCCGTCGCCGGCGAACGGCTCCGCGTGACGAGGCCGCAGCGGCGCGAGCGCGCGAGCGAGCGCGCGCGGGTCCCCGGCGAAGGGCGCGGAGAGGTGCTGGACGAGGTTCACCTGGTAGACGTCGCCGCGCGCGATCGCGTCGCGCACCTCCTCGACCGCCTCCGCGTACTCCGACTCGTTCCAGCTCGACTGCCACTCGCCGATCGAGAAGGCGCCGGGCGAGGCCTCGTCCGGCAGCGCGAGGGCGACCGCGGCCAGCGGAAGCGCGGGACACGGCTCCGGCGGCGCAGGCGTCGTCGTCCGCCGGATCGCCTGCGAGAGCCCGTAGCCGAGGAAGAGGTCGGCCGACCAGTCCCTCGCCGCCCGGCTCGAAGAACCCGCGCTCGCGCAGCCACTCCTCGATCCGGCCGAACGCGCCGGCGGGCTCCCGCAGCTCGAGCGACTCGCTAGCGCCCATCTCGAAGCGCCCGGTAGCGGCGAACGAGCGCGTTGGTCGAGGAGTCGTGCAGCAGCTCGTGCTTCCAGCCGGGCGCGAGCTCCGGCGCGATGCGCGCGGCGAGCTCCTTGCCGAGCTCGACGCCCCACTGGTCGAACGGGTCGATGTCCCAGACGGCCGCCTGCGTGAAGACGCTGTGCTCGTAGAGCGCGAGCAGCGCGCCGAGGGTCGCCGGGTCGAGGCGCTCGGCGAGGATCGTCGTCGAAGGGCGGTTCCCCGGCATCACCCGGTGCGGGATCGTCTCCTCGGGCGCGCCCGCCTCGCGCAGCTCCTCGGCCGTGCGGCCGAACGCGAGCGCCTCAGCCTGCGCCAGCAGGTTCGCGGCCAGCAAGTCGTGCTGCGCCGCCGAGCCGCCGGCGGGTTGCGCGAAGCCGATCAGGTCGACGGGCACGAGCGTCGTTCCCTGGTGCAGCAGCTGGAACACCGCGTGCTGCGCGTTCGTCCCGGCGCCGCCCCACAGGATCGAGCCCGTGTCCGCCGCGACCGGCTCGCCCGCGGTCGTGACCTGGTTCCCGTTCGACTCCATCCAGAGCTGCTGGAGGTACGCGGGCAGGAGCCGGAGCGCGTGGCTGTACGGGAAGACCGCGGTCGTCTGCGCGCCGCCGAAGTTGCGGTACCAGACCGCGAGCAGGCCCGAGATCGCGGGCAGGTTCCCGCCGAGCGGCGCGCTCCGGAAGTGCTCGTCCATCGCGTGCGCCCCCGCCAGAAGCTCGCGGAAGTGCCGCTCGCCGATCGCGACCATGAGCGAGAGGCCGACTGCCGACCACAGCGACGTGCGCCCGCCGACCCAGTCCCAGATCCGGAACATGCGCTCGGGCGGGATCTCGAGGGCGCTCCCTGCTTCCGGCGCTCACGGCGACGCCGACGAGGTTCGCGGCATTCCCGTCTCCGAGCCAGGCGCGCGCCCGCCGGCGCGTTCTCCAGCGTCTCGAGCGTCGTGAACGTCTTCGAGACGACGACGAAGAGAGTCTCCGCGGGATCGAGGCCGGCGAGCGCGCCGTCGAGGTCGGCCGGGTCGACGTTCGAGACGAAGCGCACGGTCAAGCGCGGATCCGCGTACGAGCGGAGCGCCTCGTATGCCATCGCCGGCCCGAGGTCGCTCCCTCCGATCCCGATGTTGACGACGGCGCGGATCGGCCCTCGCCGCACCTCCTCGGCGAACGCGGCCATGCGCGTCGAGCTCCGCGTGCACGTCCTTCACGACGTCCTCGCCGTCGACGAACACCGACCGCGAGCTCGGCATCCGCAGCGCGACGTGGAGGGCGGGCCGATCCTCGGACACGTTCACGCGCTCGCCGCGGAACATCGCGCGGCGCTTCTCCTCGAGGCCGCGCTCGCCCGCGAGCTTGCGCAGCAGCTGGAGCGTGTCGTCGGTCACCCGGTTCTTCGAGTAGTCGAGGTAGAGGCCGGCGGCCTCGGCGGTCAGGCGCTCCCCGCGGCCGGGGTCGCCCGCGAAGAGCTCGCGCAGCGTCTCGCCCGCGATCTCGGCCTGGTGCCACTCGAGCCTGCGCCAGGCTGCGGTCTCGCGAAGCGTCTCAGGCACGTGCCGGCTCTCCGACCGCGCGGACGAGATCGCGGTAGGCGGCGGCGGGATCGTCGTTCCAGAAGACCGCGCTCCCGGCGACGAGCAGGTCGGCGCCGGCCCCGCGCGCCTCGCCGATCGTCTCCCCGTTGATCCCGCCGTCGACCTGGAGACGCACGTGCGGAGGAAGGGCCTCCCGCAGCTCCCGGATTCGCTCGGTCGCCTCCGGCATGTACGCCTGCCCGGAGTAGCCCGGGTGGATCGACATGCAGAGCACGAGATCGGCGCCCTCCGCGGCCGACGACCGCTTCGTCGATCGCGGTCTCCGGGTTCAGCGCGACGCCGACGCCGAGCCCGAACGCGCGGGCGTGCGCGATCGCGTGCAGCCGATCCTCGACCGCCTCGACGTGGAACGTGACGCTGTCGCCTCCGGCGCGCGCCACGGCCTCGAAGTGGCGCTCCGGGCGCTCGACCATGAGGTGGCAGTCGAGGACCCCACCCCGCGCGTGGACGAGCGGAGCGAGCGACGCCGCGACCACCGGCCCGATCGTGATCTCGGGGATGAAGTGGCCGTCGCCGGCGTCGAAGTGGAAGACGCGCGCGCCCGCCTCCGCGAGCGCGCCGAGCTGGTCGCCGAGACGCGAGAAGTCGGCCGCGTAGATCGACGGCTCGACCTCGACCGCGCGTGCTCCGTTCGTCCAGGTCATCGCCGACGCACGGTAAACGAACGCGTCCTCGGGGAGGGTTAGTGTCCGCGCACGTGAGCGTGGACGTCGAGCGCGAGAAACGCCTGGCGGCCGAGGCGGCGGCCGCACTCGTCGAGGACGGCATGACCGTCGGGCTCGGCACCGGCTCCACCGCTGCCCTCTTCGTCGAGGCGCTCGCCGCGCGCGGCCTCGGGCTCCGCTGCGTCGCGACGTCCCCGGCCACGGAGCAGGCGGCGCGGGCCGCTGGGCCTCCAGGTCGAGCCGTTCGCGGGGCTGAGCGCCCTCCCTCGCCTCGATCTCGCCGTCGACGGCGCCGACCAGGTCGCCCGCGACCGCTGGGTCGTCAAGGGCGGAGGCGGCGCGCACACGCGCGAGAAGGTCGTCGCGGCGGCGGCCGACTGGTTCGTCGTCATCGTCTCCTCGGACAAGCTCGTCGAGGTCGTGCAGGCGCCCATCCCGCTCGAGCTCCTCGAGTACGGGCTCGCGGCGACGCTCGCCCGGCTCGGGGAGGCACGCGTCCGCGACGCGCCGCGCACGCCGGACGGCGGCGTCATCGCCGACTGGCACGGCGCCGTCGAAGACCCGGCCGAGCTCGCTGCGCGCCTCGCGGCCACGCCCGGAGTCGTCGAGCACGGGCTCTTCCCCCCGCAGCTCGTCTCCGAGGTGCTCGTCGGCCGCGGCGAGACCGTCGAGCGCCTCTAGCCCTCGACGTTGCCCTCGCCTTGGGGCTCGCGCCAGCCGCCGTGCTCGGCGGCAAGCCGCTCGGCGCTCGCGGGCCCCCACGTCCCGCGCTCGTAGGTCTCGATGGGCGGCGGGGAGTCGAGGAGCGGCTGCACGATCCGCCACGTCTCCTCGACGACCTCGAAGCGCGGGAAGAGCGTGCTGTCGCCGCGGAGCGCGTCCGCGAGCAGGCGCTCGTACGGCTCCGGCGGCTCGCCGAGCTCCTCCTCGAAGTCCAGGTCGAGCGAGACGGGCTGCGACACCTCGCGCCCCGGCGTCTTCGCGCGGATCCCGATCGTGACCCCGGAGTTGCGGCCGACGCGGAGGACGATGTCGTCGCTGCCCGGCGTCTCGAGGCGGTACGAGCCCCAGCGGAGCTGCGGCACGCGCTGGAGGCGCACGACCACCTCGGTCCCGGTCACGGGGAGCGCCTTCCCTGCACGGACGAGGATCGGGACGTTGGCCCAGCGCCAGCTCTCGATCTCGAGCCGGAGCGCGACGAACGTCTCCGTGTCGGAGCCCGGCTCCACGCCCTCGATCTCGCGGTAGCCGTCGTACTGCCCGCGAACGGCGTGCTCGGGATCGGCCGCCGGCATCGAGCGGAAGACGTCGAGCCGCCGCCGCGGGATCGCGTCGTCGCCGCCCGACGGCGGCTCCATCGCCGCGAGCGCGAGCACCTGCAGGAGATGGTTCTGGACGACGTCGCGGATCGCGCCGACGCCGTCGTAGAACGAGCCGCGCCCCTCGACGCCGAAGTCCTCGGCGAGCGTGATCTGGATCGAGTCGACGTCCTCACGGCTCCAGACCGGCTCGAAGAGCGCGTTCGCGAAGCGGAAGTAGATGATGTCCTGCACCGGCTCCTTGCCCAGGAAGTGGTCGATCCGGAACAGCCGGTCCTCGGGGAAGATCGCCGTCAGGCGCTCGTTCAGCTCGCGGGCCGAGTGGAGGTCGGTCCCGAACGGCTTTTCCACGACGAGGCGCGCGTTCTCGGCGAGACCCGCCGCCGCGAGCCCCTCCGCGACCTCGAGGAACGAGTCGGGCGGGATCGCGAGGTAGAAGACCGGCGACTTCGCGGAGCCGAGCCCGGCGCGGAGCCGGTCGTACAACGCCGGGTCATCGACGTCGCCGGCGACGTACGTGAGGCGCGAGAGCAGATCGTCGAGCACGCCCTCGTCCGCATCGTCGACGGCGTCCTCGACCGCCTTCCGCGCGAGCTCGCCCAGCTCGTCGTCGCGCAGCGGCCGACGTCCGACCGCGAGCACCGAGCACGTGAGGATCTCCTGCTCGGTCAGGCGGTAGAGCGCGGGCAGCGTCATCCTCCGCGCGAGGTCGCCTGTGATGCCGAAGACGACGAGGGCGTCCGCCGGCTCGGTCACGAGGGCGTAACCTCCCGCCGGACCGGGTACGCGCTGCGCGCCACGGACACGATGCTCGCGGAAAGGAGCTGATGTGGCAACCGACTCACCGCTGCAGCTCGGGATCGTCGGACTGGGAAGGATGGGCGCGAACATCGCGCGGCGACTCCTGCGCGACGGCCACCGCGTCGTCGGCTACAACCGCCATCCGGGACCGGTCGAGGCCCTGCAGGCGGAGGGCGGCGACGGAGCGGGGTCGCTCGCCGACCTCGTCGCCGCGCTCGAGCCCCCACGCGCGATCTGGGTCATGGTTCCCGCAGGCGCGGTCACCGAGAGCGTCGTGTCCGAGCTCGGCGGGCTGCTCGAAACAGGGGACACGATCATCGACGGCGGCAACACGCACTACGCAGATGACATCCGACGGACCGAGGCACTCAAAGACCGCGGGATCCACTACCTCGACTGCGGGACGAGCGGCGGGATCTTCGGGCTCGAGCGCGGGTACTGCCTGATGATCGGCGGGGACGACGAGGCGTTCCACCGGCTGGAGCCGATCTTCGCGTCGCTCGCGCCGGGCGTCGACGCAGCCGCGCGAACGCCGGGCAGGGACGAGATCGCCCCTGAGGAGCACGGCTACCTCCATTGCGGACCGAGCGGCGCCGGGCACTTCGTGAAGATGATCCACAACGGGATCGAGTACGGGCTCATGGCCGCCCTCGCGGAAGGGTTCAGCATCCTCCAGCACGCGGGCGCGGGGCTCGAGGAGCGTGAACGGGACGCCGAGACCGCGCCGCTCGCCATGCCCGAGCTCTACCGCTACACGTTCGATCTCCGAGCGATCGCGGAGCTCTGGCGTCGCGGCAGCGTCGTGTCGTCGTGGCTCCTGGACCTCACCGCCGCGGCGCTGGTCGCGTCCCCGGACCTCGACGAGTTCGCAGGCCGAGTCTCCGACTCGGGCGAGGGTCGCTGGACGTCCGTCGCGGCGATCGAGACGGGCACGCCTGCGCCGGTGCTCACCACCGCGCTCTACTCCCGCTACACGTCGCGCGACGAGGCCGACTTCGCCAACCGGCTGCTCTCCGCGATGCGCGCGGCGTTCGGCGGGCACCTCGAGAAACCGAAGTGACCCTCGCTCTCGAGGTGCTGCCCGACGCCGAGGCGGCCGTCGGGCGAGTCGCCGCTCTGGTCGCCGAGCGCGCTCGACAGCGCGAGGACGGGCTCACGCTCGCGGTGAGCCGCGGCGCACGACTCCTTCGAGCGCTCTGGGAGGAGGAGGTCCCGTGGGAGCGCGTCTCGATCTTCCAGGTCGACGAGCGGGTCGCTCCGCCGGGGCACCCGGACCGCAACCTCTCGGAGCTCCTCGCCGCGCTCCCGGGCGAGGCGCGGCCGGACCTGCGGCCGATGCCGGTCGACGAGGACGACCTCGAGGCGGCCGCCGCACGCTACGCGGCCGAGCTTCCGCCGGCACTCGACCTCGTCCATCTCGGCCTCGGCGAGGACGGCCACACCGCCTCGCTCTTCCCCGGTGACCCGGTGCTCGAGGTCACCGACCGGCTGGTCGCGGTCACGGGCGAGTACCAGGGCCGCCGGCGGATGACGCTCACGTATCCGGCGCTCGACGCCGCCAGGGAGATCGTCTGGCTCGTGACGGGCGCCGGCAAGCGTGACGCGCTCGCGAAGCTCCTCGCCCGTGACGCCTCGATCCCCGCAGCGCGCATCGCAAACGAGAACCAGCTCGTCGTCGCCGACGCCGCCGCGGCCCCGCACGCCTGAAACGTCGCGCTACCCGAGAAGCGAGCGCGCCGCCGCCCGCAGCATCTCCGTGCCGAGCTCGAGATCGGCGACCGCGATCCGCTCGTTCGCGGAGTGCACGAGCTTCGTCGCGAACACGGGATCCATCTCCTTGATCGGGAAGAAGCCGTACGCGACGGTCCCGAACGCCTCGCGGAGGTAGTGGCTGTCCGTGAACCCCGGACAGGCGATCGGCGCGAGCTTCGCGCCCGGCTCGATCTCCGAGGTGAACTCCGCGAGGGCGTCCCAGAGCGGCGTCGAGAGATCGGAGCGCGTGCCGCCGACGGCCTCCTGCCATTCGAGCTCGTACTCGCCCGCGCCGAGCGCGGCGCGGATCAAGGGCTCGGCGTCGACGGGCGACTGCTCCGGCAGCAGCCGGCAGTCCACCCCCACCTCGCACAGCGCGGGAATGACATTGCGCTGGTGCGACGCGTCGATCATCGTCGGCGAGAGCGTGAAGGAGAGCAGGGGCTCGACGAGCGCGGGGAGCATCGGGTCGAGCGCTCCGGCGCGCGCGAGGGCCTCCTCGAGCGGAGGCGCCTCGCCGAGCACCGCCTCGAGGAAGCCGCGAGCCTCGGGGATCAGGTTGCGCGGAGGCTCGTACGTCCCCAGCGCCTCGACGTAGCGCGCCGCCTTGACGAGCGCGTTGTCCGCGATCCCGGGCATCGAGGCATGCCCGCTGCGCCCGTGCACGCGCAGCGTGAACGGGGCGGACATCTTCTCGGCGGTCGCGCAGAGGTAGATCGGGCTGTCGCCGAGGACCAGCCGCTCGCCCCCGCCTTCGTTGATCGCGTAGTCGCAGCGGATCGCGTCCGGCTGCGCCTCCGCGAGCCACACGAGGCCGTAGCCGTCGCGGCCGCCGACCTCCTCGTCCGCGACGACGATGAGGATGAGGTCGCCCGAGGGCTTGAATCCCTCCCGCACGAGCGACGCGAACGCAACGCACGACGCCGCGACCTGTCCCTTCATGTCGAGCGCGCCTCGCCCCCACACCTCGCCCTCGACCAGGTCGCCCGACCACGGGTCGCGATCCCACTCGGCCGCGTCCGCGAGCACCGTGTCGGTGTGGCTCAGGAACGCGAGCGAGGGCCCGTCTCCGCCCTCGATCCGCGCGACGAGGTTGGCGCGGTGCGGCTCGCGCGCGTACAGCTCGCAGGCGATCCCGCTCGCCGCGAGGTAGTCGCGCAGGACCTCGGCCGCACGCGTCTCGTTCCCCGGCGGGTTGACGGTGTCGAGCCGGATCAGCTCCTGCAGGAGCGCGGTGACCTCCTCGCGAAGCGTCACTCGAGCTCCGCTTTGGAGAGCGCGGTGAGCTCGTTGCGGACTTCCCAGAGCTCGGGGAAGGACGTCTTCGTGACGAGACGGCCGAGCAGCTCGACGGGCGTGCCCTGCGTGCCGACGACCTTGTCGCCGATCACGCGCGAGACCACCTGGTAGTGGCGCAGGCGCCAGAGCTGCGCCTGCTCGTCCAGCTCGAGCAGCGCCTCGGCGAGCCGGTACAGGTTCTCGTGGTCGCGTCCCTGGACGTAGAGCTCCGCGAGCGAGAGGCCCGCGGCCCTCCGCGCGGCGTGGAATCCCTGCCCCAGTCGCGGCAGCACCCGCCGCAGCTCGTTCCAGCCCGGCGAGTCGAACCCCGAGCCGTGGCCGAGCACCTTGCGGATCTCCTGGTACTCCCACGGCGACATCCGCTCGAGCATGTCGAGCTGCGAGACGACGAAGCGGATGCAGAGAGACGCGCGCTCGAGGAGGCGGAGCGCGCCGCGCAGATCGCCCTCCTCGATCAGGCGAGCGGCCTCGTCGGCATCGCTCGCGGAGAGCTTCAGCCAGAGCTCCGAGGCCTGGTGCGTGACCTGGAAGAGCAGCTCGTCGCGGTGCACCCACTCGTCCGGCCCTTTCTGGAGCGCGAGCAGCTCCTCGGTGTTCAGGTACCGCTCGTAGTCGGACGCGGCGCTGCCCGAAAGTATCGGCTGGGAGTAGTCCTCGGCCTCGTGGCTGGCCATGCCCGGAGCATACTTCGGGCCGTGGGAGACCTCTTCTCGGAAGCCGCCGCCGACCGCCTCGCGGAGACCGCGCCGCTGGCGGTGCGGCTGCGGCCGCGCACGCTCGAGGACCTCGTGGGCCAGCAGCACGTGCTCGGGGAGGGATCGGCGCTCCGGCTCGCGATCGAGCAGGACCGCCCGCCGTCGATGATCCTCTTCGGCCCGCCCGGCACGGGGAAGACGACGATCGCGCGCATCGTCGCCGAGCGCACCGGCGCGATCTTCGAGGAGCTCTCGGCGGTCTCGGCCCGCGTCGACGACGTGCGAGCGGTGATCGCGCGCGCCCGCGACCGCCTCGGCGGGAACGGGCAGCGGACGATCCTGTTCATCGACGAGATCCACCGCTTCAACAAGGCGCAGCAGGACTCCGTCCTGCACGCGGTCGAGGACGGGCTCGTGACGCTCATCGGCGCGACCACCGAGAACCCGTACTTCGAGGTCAACTCGGCGCTGCTCTCGCGCTGCACGGTGATCGAGCTGGAGGCGCTCTCGGACGAGGAGATCGGCGTCGTGGTCAAGCGCGGTGCGGCCGCGCTCGACGCCGAGCTCGACGACACGCTCGTGGCGCTCGTCGCGAGCCGCGCGGGCGGCGACGCGCGGGCGGCGCTCCAGATCCTCGAGCTCGTGAGCGACACCGCACGCGCCGAGGGCGTCCCGATCTCCGAGGAGCACGTCCTCGACGCCGCCCGCAAGCGCCCGCTCATGTACGACCGCAAGGGCGACCAGCACTACGACTTCGCGTCGGCGTTCATCAAGTCGATGCGGGGCGGCGATGCGGACGCGGCCGTCTACTACCTCGCGGCGATGCTGGAGTCGGGCGAGGACCCGCGCTTCGTCGCGCGCCGCATGGTCATCCTCGCCTCCGAGGACGTCGGCAACGCCGACCCGCAGGCGCTCGTCGTCGCAGTCGCCGCAGCGCAGGCGCTCGAGCACGTCGGGCTTGCCGGAGGCGCAGCTCAACCTCGCGCAGGCCGCGATCTACCTCGCCCGCGCGCCGAAGTCGAACGCGTCCGCGGTCGCGATCTGGGAGGCGCGCCGAGACGTGCGCGAGCACGGGAACGTGCGGCCGCCGCCGATGCTCCGCTCGACCGGGCCACACGCGCGCGGCGAAGGAGCGCGGCCACGGCGACGGCTACCTCTACCCGCACGACGATCCCGCCGGCTTCGAGGTCTCGTACCTCCCGGAGGAGCTTCAGGGGCGCCGGTACTACCGGCCCGAGGAGCCGCCGCCGCGCACGCAGCCCGAGTCGTGACGTCCCGTCCGGTCGTCCTCGTCGACGCACGGAACGTCATGCGCTCGCGCTGGCCGAACATCCGCGCGGACCGGTTCGTCGAGCTCACTCGCGCCTGGGCCGAGCAGGAAGGCGTTGGCGTCGTGGCCGTGTTCGACGGGCGCGCTCCCGAAGAGCGTGAAGGAGTCACCGTCGTCGGAACGGGAAGCGAGAGCGCCGACGACTGGATCGCGAAGCACGCGAGCGAGAAGGCGCAGGATGGGCATCGCCTCTGGCTCGTCTCCTCGGATCGCGGGCTGCGAGAGCGCGTCGCGGGTCAGGTCGAGCGCGTCATCGGCGGCGGCTCGTTCGCGGGGCGACTCGAAGCCCTCGATCGGGAATGACGCCGGTACTATCGCCCGACTGATGGCGGTGACGACGAGTGAGAAGGCGCCCGAGTTCGACCTCGAGGTGATCCGAGACGAGCGTGTCGCGCTCTCGGACTTCCGCGGCCGCTCGAACGTCCTGCTCGTCTTCCACCCGTTCGCGTTCACCCCGGTGTGCGAGGAGGAGGCACGCGACCTCCAGGAGAACCTCGAGTCGTTCCGGAACGCCCAGACGGAGATCGTCTTCGTCTCCTGCGACCCCGCGCCGGCGCGGCAGGCGTGGAAGGAGGAGATCGGCGCCGAGTTCACGTTCGCCTCCGACTTCTGGACGCACGGCGCCGCCGCGAAGGCGTACGGGGTCTTCAACGACGAGAACGGCGCGCCGCACCGCGGGACGTTCCTGATCGACAAGGAGGGAACCGTGATCTGGTCGCTCGTGAAGATCTCCGGCGAGCGCCGCACGGAGATGGTCCCCGAGTCGCTCGACACGCTGCGCGCAGACGGTTGAGGCTCGCGCTCGAGGAGTGGGGCGAGCCCGGCGCGCCGCGGGTCGTCTGCCTCCACGGGATCACGAGCCACGGGCGGCACTTCGCGAAGCTCGCCGAGGCGCTCCCCGGCTTCCACGTCCTCGCGCCCGACCTCCTCGGCCACGGCGCGTCACCGTACGAGCCGCCGTGGTCGCTCGCCGCGCACGTCGACGCGGTCGTCGAGACGGTCGGCGCCGAGCCCGCCTTCCTCGTCGGGCACTCGTTCGGAGGACGGATCGCGTTCGAGCTCGCCGCACGCGCGCCGAAGCTCGTCCCGCGGCTCGTGCTCCTCGATCCCGCGATCCACGTGCTCCCGACGATCGCGTTGTTCGCGGCCGAGAACGCCCGCAAGGAGCGCACGTACGTCTCCTTCGCCGAGGGCATCGACCGCCGCTTCGACGAGAGCCAGCTCAAGCACGCGCCGCGCGAGCTCGTCGAGGAGGAGCTCACGGGCCACCTCGTCTGGAGCGAGGACAACCTCTACCGCTACCGCTACTCGCAGTCGGCCGTCGTCGCCGCGTACGGCGAGATGGCCTCCGACCCGCCCGCGTTCGAGCGCGTCCGCGTCCCGACGCTGCTCGTGCTCGGCGAGACGTCGTACCTCCCCTACGACCACCTGCTGGAGGCGCACCAGGCTGCGCTCGGCGACCTGCTCGAGGTCGTCGTCGTCCCCGGCGGGCACACGGTGCTCTGGGACGCGCTCGACGAGACGGCGGCTGCGGTCGCGCGCTTCCTTACCTCGTAGGGCGAGGCCGCAGCTTCCGCGTCACCCAGGCGCCGAGCCAGGTCAGCGCCGCCACGAACAGCGCGACGACGAGCAGGAAGACGAGATCGCCGGCCACGAGCCGCGACTCGCCTTCCTCCGGCTCCGGAGCGATCGCGGCGACGAGCACGACGGCGATCGCGAGGAGCGCCGCCCACCACCAGGGACGTCCGAGGACCGCGGTGACCGCGCCGAGCGCCAAAGGAACCGCGAGGACCGCGACGAGAAAGACGACCTCCGCGATCGGCTAGCCCTCGGCGTGCTCGTCGGCGAGCGCGAGCACCTCGTCGAGGATCGCGATGCCCTCGTCCACCTCGTCGCGCGTGATCGTCAGCGGCGGCACGACCATGATCACGTTCCAGTGCGTCATGAGGTAGAGGCCGCGCTCGAGCGCCGCCTTCGCGAGCCGCGCGACCGGCGCCGCGGCCTCGCCCGAGGCGTTGAACGGCACGAGCATCTCCCGCGTCTCCCGGCTCTTCACGAGCTCGACGCCCCAGAAGCAGCCGAGCCCGCGGACGTCGCCGATCGACGGGTGGCCCGCCGCCAGCCCGCGAAGGCGTTCACCGAGGTACGCGCCCACCTCGGCCGCGTTCTCGATCACGCCCTCCTCGCGGAAGGCCTCGATCGACGCGACCGCCGACGCGCACGCGAGCGGGTGCCCGGCGTACGTGAGCCCGCCGGGGAAGAACTGCCCGCGCACCCAGTCGGCGAGCGGCTCGCGGAAGATCATCGCCCCGAGCGGCACGTACCCGGAGTTGATCCCCTTCGCGACCGTGACGATGTCGGGGACGACGTCCCAGTTCTCGCTCGCGAACCAGCGGCCGGTGCGCCCGAACCCGGCCATGATCTCGTCCAGGACGAGCAGGATCCCGTGGCGGTCGCAGACCTCCCGCACCGACTGCAGGTAGCCGTCGGGAGGCGGGATGATGCCGTTCGTCCCGGTGACCGTCTCGAGGAAGACGGCGGCCACGGTCTGCGGGCCCTCGTACTGGAGGATCTCTTCGAGATGCGGCGCGCCCGTGCAGACCGGGCACGGATCCGGATGGCCCGCGGGGCAGCGGTACGTGTACGGGTCGAGCATGCGCACGACGCCGCCCATGCCAGGCTCGTTCGGCCAGCGCCGCGGGTCGCCCGTGAGCGATGATCGCGCCGTGCGTGGCGCCGTGGTACGAGCGGTAGCGCGCGACGATCTTGTGCCGCCCGGTGTACAGCCGCGCGAGCTTGATCGCGTTCTCGTTCGCCTCCGCGCCCGAGTTCGTGAAGAACGACATGTTGAGGTCGCCGGGCGCGATCTCCGCGAGCATGCGCCCGAGCTGCGAGCGCGACTCGTTCGCCATCGGCGGCCCGATCGTGCACAACCGGTCCGCCTGCTCCTTGATCGCCGCGACGATCTTCGGGTGCTGGTGCCCGATGTTGACGTTGACGAGCTGCGACGCGAAGTCGAGGTAGCGCTTCCCGTCGTAGTCCCAGAAGTAGCGGCCCTCCGCCCCGGCGACCGCGATCGGGTCGATCTTGTCCTGCACCGACCACGAGTAGAGGACGTACTCCTTCGCGTCCTCGACGATCCTCGCGCCGAGGTTGGGATCGGTCTCGACGAGCGTCATCAGTGCGCCCGAGCCGGCAGGAGCTCCTGCCCGAAGGCGGCGCGCTCCACGAACTGACCGACTCCCGGCTCCGCGACGAGATCGCCGTTCTCGACGAGGACGCTCCCGCGCAGGAGCACGACCTCGGGCGTCCCGGTCACCTCGGTGCCTTCGTAGAGGTTGTAGTCGACCTTCGAGTGCTGCGCCGCGGCGGTGATCAGGTGCCGCTTCTCGGGATCGAAGATCACGATGTCGGCGTCCGAGCCGGGGGCGATCGTGCCCTTCCGCGGGTAGAGGCCGAAGAGCTTCGCCGGGTTCGTCGCGAGCAGGTCGACCATCCGGTTGAGCGAGATCCGCCCGGTGCGGACGCCGAACTCGTGGATCATGTGCAGCCGGTTCTCGAGCCCCGGCCCGCCGTTCGGGATCTTCGAGAAGTCGTCCTTGCCCATGGACTTCTGCCCGTCCCAGAGGAAGGCGCAGTGGTCCGTCGAGACGACCGAGAGGATGTCCGAGCGGACCGCGTGCCAGAGGATCTCCTGGTTCTCCTGCGCGCGCGGAGGCGGCGTGTAGACGTACTTCGCGCCCTCGAAGTCGGGCCGCTCGAGGAACGTGTAGTCGACGAAGAAGTACTGCGTGCAGGTCTCGCCCCAGACGTCCCAGCCCTGCTCGCGGGCACGCGCGATCGGGTCGACGGCCTCCTTGCAGGAGACGTGGACGACGTACAGCGGGCAGCCGGCGATGCGGGCGAGCTGGATCGCCCGGTTCGTCGCCTCGCCCTCGAGCTCCGGCGGCCGCGTGAGCGCGTGCCAGTGCGGCGCGGTGTTCCCGGCGGCGAGCGCCTGCTTGACGAGCACGTCGATCGCGTCCCCGTTCTCCGCGTGCACCATCACCGAGGCGCCGGTCTCGGCGGCGACCTCCATCGTCTTGAAGAGCGTCTCGTCGTCGACCATGAGCGCGCCCTTGTAGGCCATGAAGAGCTTGTACGAGGTCACGCCCTGCTCCGGCAGCCGCGCGAGCTCCTCGAGCGAGCCGCCCTCGCGGAGATCCGTGACGGCGATGTGGAAGCCCATGTCGATGATCTGCTTGCCCTCGCGCTTGCCGTGCCAGATGTCGAGCGCCTCCGCAAACGACTGGCCGGGGGACTGGATGCAGAAGTCGACGTGCGTCGTCGTGCCTCCGAACGCCGCGGCCGTCTGCCCGGAGGTGACGTCGTCGATCGTCGTCGTGCCGCCGAACGGCATGTCCAGATGCGTGTGCGGATCGACGCAGCCGGGAAGCACGTACCGGCCCTCGGCGTCGATCACGCGGTCCGCGTCGACGTCGAGCGACTCCCCGACGATCGAGATCCGCTCCCCCTCGACGAAGACGTCGCCGACGTAGTCGTCGGCGGCGGTGATGATCCTTCCGCCCTTGATCAGAACCGACACG